>NZ_FOEN01000001.1 GCF_900110675.1 Ignavigranum ruoffiae
ACTTCAATATCGGATTCCGAATCATTGAGTACATCAATCTCAGATTCTGAATCATTAAGTACTTCAGTATCCGATTCTGAATCATTAAGTACTTCAGTATCCGATTCTGAATCATTAAGTACCTCAGTATCTGACTCTGAATCAATAAGTACCTCAGTATCTAGCTCTGAATCATTAAGTACTTCAGTATCCGACTCTGAATCGTTGAGTACGTCAATTTCTGACTCTGAATCATTAAGTACCTCAGTATCGGATTCTGAATCGTTGAGCACATCGATTTCCGACTCTGAATCATTAAGTACCTCAGTATCGGATTCTGAATCGTTGAGCACATCGATTTCCGACTCTGAATCAGTAAGTACTTCAGTGTCCGACTCTGAATCGTTGAGTACGTCCATCTCAGATTCTGAATCATTAAGTACTTCAGTGTCCGACTCTGAATCATTAAGTACTTCAGTGTCCGACTCTGAATCGTTAAGTACTTCAGTATCCGACTCTGAATCATTAAGTACCTCAGTATCGGATTCTGAATCGTTGAGCACATCGATTTCCGACTCTGAATCATTAAGTACCTCAGTATCGGATTCTGAATCGTTGAGCACATCGATTTCCGACTCTGAATCAGTAAGTACTTCAGTATCCGACTCTGAATCATTAAGTACGTCAATCTCAGACTCTGAATCATTAAGTACATCAATCTCCGACTCTGAATCAGTAAGTACTTCAGTGTCCGACTCTGAATCGTTAAGTACGTCAATTTCTGACTCTGAATCATTGAGTACATCCATCTCCGACTCTGAATCATTAAGTACTTCAGTATCAGATTCAGAATCGTTGAGTACCTCACTCTCCGACTCTGAATCAATAAGTACTTCAGTGTCCGACTCTGAATCGTTAAGTACGTCAATTTCTGACTCTGAATCATTGAGTACATCCATCTCCGACTCTGAATCATTAAGTACTTCAGTATCAGATTCAGAATCGTTGAGTACCTCACTCTCCGACTCTGAATCAATAAGTACCTCAGTATCTAACTCTGAATCGTTGAGTACGTCCATCTCAGATTCAGAATCGTTGAGTACCTCACTCTCCGACTCTGAATCATTAAGTACTTCAGTGTCCGACTCTGAATCGTTAAGTACGTCAATCTCTTATTCGACATCAACGAGCTTGTCAGAATCAGCCAGCACCTCACTATCTAATAGTGTAGTTGTCTCTGAATCAGCGAGCACCTCATTATCTAATAGTGTAGTTGCGTCTGAGTCAGCTAGCACTTCACTATCTAACAGTGTAGTCGCATCTGAGTCAGCGAGCACCTCATTATCTAATAGTGTAGTTGCGTCTGAGTCAGCTAGCACTTCACTATCTAATAGTGTTGTCGCCTCTGAATCACTAAGTATCTCATTATCCAATAGTGTGGTGGCTTCAGAATACTTAAGTACTTCGATTGAAAATTCTGAATCGTTAAGCACATCAATCTCAGCTTCGACATCAACGAGCCTATCAGACTCAGCGAGCATTTCACTATCCAATAGTGTAGTCGCATCTGAGTCAGTGAGCACCTCATTATCAAACAGTGTCGTAGCTTCTGAATCAGCCAGCACCTCATTGTCTAATAGCGTGATAGCCTCCGAGTCAGCGAGCATCTCTGAATCAAACAGCTTGATCGCCTCAGAAATCGCGAGTGCATCAGCGTCAATGAGCCTGTCTGAGTCTATCAGTACATCGTTAAGTCAATCGGCTTCTACTACACCAAGTGAATCAAATAGTCAGTCAGTAAGCCTATCTGAATCTGAATCCATGAGTGCGTCAATCTCAGCGTCCTTAAGTAATTCAGTTTCAGATAATCCGAACCCATCAATGAGTGAATCAGCATCGCTAAGTTTATCAGCCAGCAATTCGCTTTCCGTATCTCTCAGTGATTCTGCTTCAATAAGCCTGTCACTTAATGAGTCTAATTCCGTTAAACCAAGCGAATCAATCAGTAGCTCAACCTCTGAGCTGCCTAGCGAATCTAATACAGAATCAGCGAGTCTCTCTGATTCTCAATCTCTAAGTGAGTCAGCTAGTCTGATCGACTCCACCTCAAATAGCTACTTTGAATCCAATTCTTTACCATCAGTGGAATACCAAGGTATGGCCTTACCATATACGGGTGAAGATAATGGAAACTTAGGACTTTACGGAGCAATATTGACTGGATTAGGATCTTATGCACTTCTCTCAAAGAAAAGGAAAGATTTAAATCGTGGTGAAGAAGGACAACGTTAGTCATTAAGCTTTAATAAATACACGAAGAGACTATCTTAATTAATAAGACAGTCTCTTTGTGTTTATTATGATTGGAATGAATGTTTGCTATGAAAAAGAACCAAATAACTTTGAATTCAGCTTTAAAAAAGAGATTTATTTGTTTATTGACCATTGTTATGATCTACCGCCTAGGCCAAAAAATTCCCTTGCCTTTGTTAGATGTTCAACAGCTGAATCAGAATAATGCCAATAATGATATTTTCTCTATATTTGTAATATTAACCGGGGGGAATATGGATAATTATTCCTTGTTTTCGGTGGGATTAGCTCCTTGGATGACGGCCATGATATTATGGCAAATCTACTCACAGAATAAAAAGAATCAATTAAAAAGATATCCAAAAGATAAAATTGATTTAATTAAATATATCATTTGTTTGCTGATTTCAACGTTTCAATCGGTCGGTGTATATATCATGATTGAAAAAAATAAACTATTGATTGATACTGATTATCCATCGATTTGTACTTTATTGATCCTAGTCATTGTTCTAACTAGTGGTACCTTTCTCTTAGTCTGGTTGGCTAATATCAATACAGAATATGGCTTTGGTGGTATTTCAAGTTTAATTGGAGTCAATGTCATAGTTAGATTTGCAAATAATATTTTTCATATGTTGGTGCAAGTCTCTACATCACAGGACTTATATTTTCAAGTTTCAATAATTCTGATAGCTCTTTTGTTAACCTTACTTTTTCCTGTCTGGATTTTTATTCATTTAATTGAACGCAGATATCCATTAAAAAGGCCAATGATAAATAATAAATATGCCCAGCGAGCCTATATTCCAATTAAGTTGAATACAGCGGGAGCCATGCCGATTATGTTTTCGATATCTTTCTTCATGATTCCCCAATATTTATTAACCATCCTGAATTATATTTTCCCCAAAAATCAAGGGTTGCAATATGCGATGGAACAGATGCGTTTAACAAAACCGTTAGGAATTGTAGTCTACCTATTACTGTTATTTATTCTTTCAATGGGATTTTCGTTTCTGAATTATAATCTGTCAGATTTAGTTGAATCATTGCAAAAAAATGGTGATTATCTATTGGATATCAAACCGGGTCGAATGACTTATCAATTTTTATCTAAGCGATTGCTTAAGTATTCCCTGATTGGTAGTGTATTGCTCATTTTGATATCAGGACTGCCTTTATTGATTTCGCTGGAGAATCCTGACTTATTGAATTTTACCATGTTGCCTGGTTCGCTATTAATTTTAGTTTCAATATTATTCAATTTAATCCAAGAATACGAATTATATCAAATGTCCAATTTATACCAGCCTTTATTTACTTTTTCTAAATTATAAAAGAGGGATAATATGTATATCTTTGTACCGGCACCTGATCAAGAAAATCCTTGGCATTCACCGAGTTTGCCTCATTTTGAGCCAAATAATAGTATGATCTTTGACTCTGTTTTAGGTCGTGCCCAGATGTTTCATCAGTTAGGGGAGGACACTTTACTGTTAATACTGAATTATGCGCCACACTTACGATTGTCCTTGAATAATTACCGTATGACTGGGGTCAAATATATATCATTCTTTGATTGGTTACAAGGATTTGAAGATCGATTGAGTCAGCCGATTCAGCTTGAAGACTTGTCATGGCCTCCAGAATCAGAACTAATTTATACACCTTATCATCTCTTAATTAAGTCTTGCGGACAGATTTATGCTCAAGTCAATTTTAGTCATCAAGGCACCATCATTTATATTGATTTTTTTAGTCAGGGAAATCTAGAGCAGAGAGTTTATCTGGATGATCGTGGTTATTACTCAATGACTGAGGACTATCGAGCGGGAGAAGCAATTCGACGTGTCTACGTTGATCATGCCGGTAAAGAAGTTCTCGTTCATCATCTAGAGAATGATTCTTGTGAATTGACTAAGCCTTATTTGCCATTAGGGTTTCATCGACACTATGCACACTTGAAAGATTTATTAGCAGACTATTTAGATTATGTTATGGCTGAAGCGTTTAGTGTCGAAGATATATTGATTGTTAGTTCACATCAGGCTCACAATGATTTGTTTATCCCATTCTCTCAGCACCGTAAACTCGTTTTCGCTTTTTCATCTTTTGATAGGCAGGCGATTAAAGATTTGTCTGACATAGCCGGAAATCATAAAATCTTGTTCCTAGTTGATAATCAGTCGCTAAAATCGCAATTAGAAGCAGAGTTTTCTCAGTTAGCACAAGCTGACTCGACCAATGAATGCTTAGTCATCCCAGCTTTTGATAGTCGTTTTGAATTAGGAAAGAGCTCACAAATCAGAGAAAACGAGATCATTGTTATTGTTGATAATATGCCTGAACAAGCCGTTCAAGAAATGATTCGATTGCTCAAAACGTGGTTACCTGATGAGAAATATGTATTAAATTTTATTAGCTTTTCAACGAAGCCTAAGTTCAAGCAACTCATAAATCAATGGCAAGCAGAGCATTCAGCGGAGCAGGAAATTAACGAACTGGTCTTAGAAGAAAGTGAAGAAATCATTCATTGGCATGAGATCAGGGATGACGCTGTCTTTATGAAATTAATGGCTACAGCGCGCATGATGATTGATGTCGGAACGGTGCCCCAAGCTTATGCCCAAATGGCCGCTATCAGCGTGGGAATTCCTCAGGTGAATCGACAGTCTAGCGAATTTGTCCATCATGGTAAAAATGGCTATCTCATTGATGATCTAGGTCAGCTTCCTCGGGCAATTAGTTATTTTACGGATGACTTAGAGAAATGGAACCAAGCTTTAATCTATAATGTCCGCTTGATTGAGACCTACGGCAGTCATCAGCTTGTCCCAGCCTTAAAGCAGAAATTCGAGGAGTATTTCTATGATTACACCCATTAACGTATTACAGATTGGCGAGGGAATTTGGTCTGTCCCGATATCTTATCAAGAAGTATTAAAATGGACCCAATGTGGTTCAGATGATTTGACCAATTTAGTGGCCGAGGATCGCCAGTTTGATTTAATTATTCTTGAAGAAGCTCTTGAAGATCAGACTTTTGCCATCTTACCCTTGTTAGCCAGTCCTTACCGAGTTTGGATAGATCGGCAAATTGTTAGTGATCTATCGATAGCTGGTCAGCTTTTTTGCCAGAAAATGCAGGCACGTATTGAGGATTTTCGCGCTAAGGATACCTTAATCGAGCAAATCGTTCACTCTTATTTTCCCCGTCCATACGGTGAAAAATTAAAAATGAATACCATCTTCTTTAATGAGCAGTTGGTGGGTAGCAAAGTTTACTATGGCAATAATTACATCAATATCTCAGGGATTCAAACCAAAGATTATGTACAGATTGCAGGGTGGAAACAAACAATCTATAAAGATCCCAATCGTAACTTAGAATTTTGGCTAGAGTATATTGGACCTGCTGGCTTATCTCTTCAACTGAAAGTTTATGAATGGGATCAATATGGCCATCTCTTACAAGAAATTAATTTAGCTCTTTCAGGTCGAGATCCTCTCATCGTCGAGAGCAAACGATATCAAGACGGAACCTATCTTACGGTGAATTTATGGGGTCAAGGGCAGGGCGACCTCTGCTTGGGTGTCCTCCACTGGCGTCATAGTTTAGAGAATGGTTATGCTTTTATTCCAGGAGGTCAGCGGTTTGTGGCAAAAGACCGAAGTGAATTTTTTTATTACTTTTCTCCTGGAAACCTAAAACCTCCTTTAAATGTTTATTTCTCTGGATACCGGCCTCAGGAGGGTTTTGAAGGTTACTTTATGATGAAAGATTTAGAGCATCCTTTTATTCTTTTCAGTGATCCAAGGGTTGAAGGGGGGGCTTTCTACCTTGGCTGTTCAGATTATGAACAAGCTATCTTGCAAGTCATTCAAGGCCAGCTCAATCAATTAGGCTTCAAAGCCAATGATCTAATTCTTTCTGGATTATCGATGGGAACGTTCGCTGCCCTTTATTATGGTTGTCAACTTCAACCACACGCGATTATTATTGGGAAACCTTTAGTGCATATTGATCTAATAGCTCGGCGCACGGCTTTAGAAAGACCCAATGACTTTCTTACGATTCTGGATATTGTGCAAAGAAATCAAGACTTCATTGCTGACGAGTTAGATCCAGATTTAGATCAGAAATTGTTTGAGAAATTAGATCAGGCGCAATTGAGCCAGACAATCGTTGCCATCGCTTATATGTTACAAGATGATTATGATAATCAGGCCCGAAACCAATTGTTGGCCCATCTATCTAAACAGGGAAGCCATATCATCACCAAAGCGTTAGAAGGACGGCATAATGATGATTCTCCTGGTATCTTTGAATGGTTTATTAGCCAATACCGGCGTATACTCGCTAATGATTTTAGAGAGGAGGAGGCAGATGACTAGGGTACAGATTCCTTGGGGGAGTTTGCATCGATCTTCTTTATTATATGGCAGTCAAATTCAGTATGTGGCAGAGAACAAGGTTATCTTCCAGAATACTAATTTACCTTCAGGGATAGCCATTCATCAATGGCATTCTTCCTCGACCTATTATGTTGATAAAAAGGTTGCCAGCTTGCCTTTATTAATTCCTGGTCAACTTTATCGAATAGGTTTACAAGCTCAAAGCCAACCAAATCATAGTGCTTATCTTCGCCTGAAATTCTTCGATATGAGCGGTGACCTCATTGAAGAAAGCTATTTACGTCAAGATTCATCGGAATTTACTTATCCAGAACAAGCCAGTTTTTATCAGATAGACTTATTAGCAGCGGGTTTGCAGCGATTAGAGTTTCATTATTTGTGGATCGAAACAACAGACTCAGTAATGAAGCAAACTAATCAATTCTGGTCACTCGATCAAGAATTGACCGGCTTTGGAGAAAGGTTTGATGACATAGAATGGCAGCGACCTGTGCGTCTAATCTTTCTAGAACCGTCTCATTCAGTGAATCAGAAGTCGATTCATCCAATTATGATCAAATCAATCAATGGGATAGGACTGTCTTTCTCAGAAAATCAATGGTACAGTGATCAGATGTTTGAGCACTTGATGAAATTGGTTTTATTTATCCGGCAACATCAAGCTAAGCTTCGATTTGTGGGTTATGGACCTTATAGTAATTGGTTGGCAGTTTATTATGCGACGATGATTGAGCATGATGGATTAGAAATTAGTTTTGACCGCTTTTCTTGGCAAGAAAATGCTAATTTATACCAGCAAATACACCATCACCCTAAACCTGACTTTGACCATATTCAAAAGAGCTATCAGTTTGCACATTTCTTTGGTTATCAAGGACAAACATCGATTTCCAAACAATATGTTTTTAGTCGCTTGCTTGATTATTCAGTGAATTTAATCTTTATGTTAGAGGATGAGGCGAATCATGGCTAGAAATCAAAATATATTGAGTTTTAATTATTTTCGCTTACAGAAAGTTAGGCGCAGATTAAAGCAAGTGAACCGCTGGCAAAAAAAGATGCGGGATTGTTCAGATACAGAGCTTCAGCAACAGACTAAAGATTACCAAGCAAGGATTCAAGCGGGCGAGAGCTTAGATGATTTATTACCTGAAGCCTTTGCAACAATGCGCGAAGCGGCTTATCGTATATTGGGGATGTTTGCTTATGATGAACAAATTTTAGGTGGCATCGTCATGCACCAAGGTCAAGTAGCAGAAATGTTAACCGGTGAGGGCAAGACTTTGACAGCTTTATTCCCACTTTATCTCCATGCCTTATCTGGCAAGGGGGCCATATTAGTTACGGCCAATGAATATTTGGCCGTGCGTGATGGCAAGGAAATGAGTCCCGTCTTTCGATGGCTGGGGTTAACGACAGCTATCGGTGTGAAAGAAGATAGCAAAGAACCTGATTTTACCGCTGTTCAAAAGAAGAATATTTATAGCGCTGATGTCGTCTATACAACATACAGTACCTTAGGTTTCGACTATTTAATCGAGAATTTAGCCAGTGAACAAGAAGATCAATACATGCGTCCCTTAAATTTTTGTCATCATCGATGAAATCGATTCGGTTCTTTTGGATTCTGCTCAGATGCCTTTAATTATTTCGGGTTCCCCTAGGGTTCAATCCAACTTATATCAACTCTCGGATCAATTTGTCAGAATGTTAGAAGAAGGTCCAGATTTTCGCTTAGATGAAGAACGGGAATCCGTATGGTTGACGGGTCGGGGAATTCAACAAGCCGAAGAATATTTTCAAATCGATAATTTATATCAAAGTAAATATAGCGAACTAAATCGCCATATTCTTCTAGCACTCAAAGCCCATCACTTATTCGAAGAGCATCGAAAATATATTATTGATCAAGGGGAAATTACCTTATTGAATGAAAGTTCTGGTCGTTCCTTACCCGGGACTCGGCTTCAGGCTGGTCAACATCAAGCCATTGAGACCAAAGAATCAGTCAAGTTAACCCAAGAGAAACGAGCCATGGCCTCGATTACTTATCAGAATCTATTCAAAAAATTTAATAGAATGTCGGGCATGTCGGGGACGGTCAAGGTCAGTGAACAAGAATTTAATGAGGTGTATGGTATGGAAGTGATAGCGGTTCCCACCCATCGACCTGTTCAACGTATTGATTATCCTGATCGTATCTATCCAAATTTAGAAGAGAAGATTCTGGCCTCCGTCAAGTTATTGGAAGAAGAACATCACACCGGACGGCCAATTCTGTTAGCCGTCGGCTCTGTTGCCATGTCGAGACTTTATTCTAATATTTTATTACAGAAGGGCATCCCCCATAATGTCCTGAATGCCTATCACATCGCGAAGGAAGCTGAAATCATCGCCATGGCCGGCCACAAAGATGCCGTAACCATTGCGACACCGATGGCTGGTCGGGGCACTGATATTAAGTTAGGACCAGGGGTCGCTGAACTGGGAGGCTTGCTGGTTATCGGCACAGAGAAGATGGTTTCTCAGCGGATAGATTTACAATTAAGAGGCCGGTCAGGTCGTCAAGGCGATCCAGGAGCCAGTGTCTTCTTTGCCTCTTTGGAAGATGACCTGATTCAAAAATGGGGCCTGGTTTCGGATAAAATTCTGTCGAGAAATATTCAGCGAATGAGCCGGTTTAAACGTGGAAAGTATCAGCGACTACTCAACCAAGCTCAAGCGGCCAGTGATTCACATGCTAAAGAAATTCGTCAACAAGCTACGTATATGGATGAAAGTCTTTCGCTTCAACGCGATATGATTTATCGAGAGCGAGAGATTTTGTTAAATGAAGATCATCCGATTCCTTCTCATCAATTACAAGCGATGGCTGAACAGGTGTTTCTAAATTTCCTTGAGAATTCAGTTATTAATCGGCAGACGGTTCAAAATTTTATCGCGTCACATTTAACCTATGAATGGCTAGATCTTGCTGATGAAATTGATTTTAGTGATCAGCTCAGTGTCAAAAATTACTTAATCGAGATTTTTCAATCTGAGTTAACTAAGAAACGCAAAGACCTAAAATCTGACCATGAATATCATGATTTCGTTCGCAAGGCTCTACTTAAAGCGATTGATGTGGGTTGGATTGAGCAAGTAGACTATTTACAACAATTTAAACAAGTTGTAGGTACACGACAATTGGCCCAGAAAAACATTCTCTATGAATATCACTCTGAAGCCTTGAAAAGCTATGAATGGATGTGTGATTATATTTATCAGAAGGCGGTTCGTTATCTATGTTTGAGCTATATCGATACCAATCCACTCGGTGAGATTGTTGTACATTTTGCTTAATTATAGGAGGAGTTATGACAGTCTATAATTTTAATATGGGAATTGGCTGGGCCAGTTCCGGGGTTGAATACGCCCAATATTATCGGAGTTTAGCTTTTGATTATTTAGATGTTGATGCAAAGTTTATTTTCACTGATTTAATATTAAACGAGAATATTCAAACCTTGACAAGCAATATGGGGTTTAAAGACCAACAGGTGATTTGGTTATATCAAGCCTTTTCAGATCTGCCGATTGAAGCCTCATCTTACCGGCTTGATCAGGTTTTGGCCCAATATGTTCAACAACCGATTCGTTTTGAAAGAGCCGCAAATATAATCCGTTATTATTTTAATGAACAGGGAGACTTTCTGACTTGTTATCTTAAGAAGGGCACGAAAGATATTGTGGATCGGGCCGAATTCGTTTCCCGAAATTGTTTAATTCGAAAAGATTATTATGCCAGCCAACTTTATTTGAGTGAATATTATGTTCCTAAAGATAATCAAGCTAAAGTGCGTTGTCGTCAATTTTATAATCAGGATGGCTCGATATCTTTGACTGAAATCATTGATGAAGATAAATCAATTTATCGAATTGATCAAGAGATTTTCTATTCGAAGGCAGAATTAGTGGGCTATTTTATCCTAAATTTATCGTTAACCGAACAAGATATCTTGCTGATTGACCGCAGTGCTGATATTGCTGAACCGATCTTTAGATATCATGGGCCGGCCAAGGTTGGCGTAATTGTCCATGCAGACCATTTTAGCGAACCGAATACAACGGACCAACGAATATTATGGAATAATTATTATGAATATCAATTTATGAATGTGGAAGAGGTTGATTTTATCGTGTGTGCCACTCGGCCTCAAAGTCAACTCTTAGCCAATCAGTTCTGGCATTATTATCAGAAAAAGCCGCTGATCTACACGATTCCGGTAGGAAATTTATTGACAATTAAATCAAATCATAATACGCGTCAACCTTATGCTCTGATCACAGCTTCAAGACTTGCTAAGGAAAAACATATTGATTTAATCATCGAAGCGGTGGTCCAAGCTCGTCGACAGATTCCTCAACTTCGCCTAGATATTTATGGAGAAGGTGGCGAAAGGAGTTCGCTCGAAGAGTTAATTAAAGCTAAGCATGGGCAAGATTATATCCATCTCAAAGGGCATCAAGATTTAAATGACATATATCAGTATTATCAAGCCTATGTTTCAGCTTCCATGTCTGAAGGCTTTGGCTTGACCCTGATGGAGGCGATTGGATCAGGCTTAGCCATGATTGGGTTTGATGTTCGTTATGGTAATCAGAATTTTATTCGTCCGCAGGAGAACGGATATTTATTAGCCTTGGGTGATAAATCCAGACCATATTTTATCGACCAGTTGAGCCAAGCGATCATTCAGTTGTTCTCTGTTGATTTACCACAGATGCAAGCGCGATCTTATCAGTTGGCGGAAGAATTTACCTTAGAAAGAGTCGCAGGAATGTGGCAAGACTTAATCAAGGAGGTTATTCATGCTTAATATTGTAGATCAATTTGGAACGGCCTCGCGTATCTTCTTGACGAGTATGTGGCAAGCTGGATTTAACCATCCCACTTTAGTTCTTGAAGATGATGGTTACCTGCCGGAGAATGTATTCTCTGTTTATCAGTATTTTATGGGTGAGATTGATCAAAACTTTAATTTGAATCAGCAGATACGTACAGCTCGACCTCTTTATTTTAACGAAGTACCGGTTCCTCGTTTCTGGGAAATTTCGGCCGACAACCACTCAGGGCAAATTCATGAGGGACATCATTTGCGAGGCAAAATATTTTATGCTGAACCCTTGCACTTACGCCTAGTTAAACGGGTCGACTGGTATGACGAGACTGGAAATGTACGCTTAGTCGATTGTTATAACAAATTTGGCCGTAAGTTTGGTGAAATGATTTTTGATGCCGATCAAAAACCGGTTCACACGATTTATTATCATCTCGATGGATTCGAGGTGATCGTCTTCAACCATGTGACACAAGATGTCATTTTGAATTACCAGGGGCAAACCTATAAATTTAACGATTATCTTGCATTAGTTCGCTTCTTCTTAGATGAATGTGCAATTAATCAAGAAGAAATTATCTTTAATAGTTTAAGTTATTGTTTCTTTGTCGCCCATACACGAAAACAAGCCAAGCGCAATATCTTATTCTGGCAAGAAGGGATTGGCGACCATTTACCGGGCAATATGCTTACCATGCTGGCCAGTAATCACTATCAAAGCGATATTATTATAGCAAATCCTGTAACTTATCAGAAGATTTTGTCTTTAGTCGATCCAGCGTATCAGCGGAATATTCACTTATTAGGCTATTGTTACCCTCATGCTATCAAGGTCAAAAAAGGACAAAACATCTTAATTTTCACCAATTCGGATCAGATTGAACAGCTTGATAAGATTGTTCATGCTCTCCCTCAATTAGAATTCCAGATCGGAGCCATTACCGAAATGTCTAGTAAACTAATGGCCTTGGAACAAATTGAGAATGTCCAACTCCATCCTAATCTAACTCAGGATAAGATTAACGAGCTATGGGAGCATGGTGATATTTATTTAGATATCAATCGAGGCAATGAAATTTTAGCCGCTGTTGAAACGGCTTATTTACAGAATTTAGTGATTTTTGCTTTTGAGGAAACCATGCATAATGGTGATTATATAGCTGGTCAACATCGATTTAGACTTGACCAGGTGGATCAACTAATCGAAAGATTAGATCAAGTAAGTCAGGATGATCAACAAGCCCAACTAGCCCGTGACAGACAAAGAGTTCATGCCAATGAGATTTCAGTCAAAGAATTCCAGACTGGATTGAAAGGAGTCTTGCAGCGTGAAGAAGCCTAAAAGTCAGCTGGATCATATTATTCAAGAACAGTTAAATGATTTAAAAAGTAAAAAAGTTAAACCTGAAGAAAAGAATTCCCACTATTTTATCAAAATTTTTGGTGGTTTAATTTTTCTAGTGGTGGTTGTTAATTTACTATTGAATATTTTGTAGGCAGGGCTCATGATCGTAGCGATAAGTTTCTGACGATTTAACGGTGTATACGATTTAGCCAGAAAATATGCTAAAAATTATTTGTGATTCGTTAAAATTCATCTTATAATAAGAGACTGTGATAATAAGTCAGGGCTCCACTAGCAATTTTTGCTCGGGATTTGTTATAATAAAACGGTATAGTTATTAGGAGGGAGTTGAATCATGTCAATATTTTCTAAACAACGGATGGGAATCGATTTGGGGACAGCTCAGACGATAATCTATTTGGAAAATAAGGGGATTGTTCTTCGTGAACCAACTGTCTTAGCTCGCAAAACTGATAATCAAGAGATTGTCGCTTTTGGCAAAGAAGCCCAAGACTTGCTTGGCCGGACTTCCGATAAAATTGAATTAGTCCATCCGATTCAGAACGGTACGATTCACTCTTTCAGCTTAACGAAGGAACTCTTGGCCTACTTTATTAAGAAAATGGCTATCCGCCGGATTGGTCGACCTGAAGTCGTGATTGGGGCGCCTGGTCAGATTAGTAAGGTTGAACGCAAAGCCTTGGTCGATGCTCTTCGTGAACTTGGTGTGCATCGAGCTATGATTGTTGATGAGACTTTCGCAGCTGCCTTAGGGGCTAACCTGGCAATTTATGAGCCTAGAGGGCATATGATTGTCGATATTGGGGCTGGCACGACGGATATTGCTAGTATTTCCTATGGGGAAATTATTGCAAATCAAACACTTATGGTGGCGGGTCAACAAATGAACGATAATATTATTTCTTATATTCGTGAACGGACGAATGTCTTGATTGGTCAGCAAACTGCCGAAAGGATAAAACAAGAATTAGGAAATGCGTATTACCAGAATCAGGAAATTGAGCAGACTATGATCATTTCAGGTCAAGGACTGGCTTCGGGAATTCCTGCCGAAATAGAGGTTAAAGAATCTTTGATTGCTTCAGCTTTAGATGAAATCATTCATCAAGTTGTTCTTGCTATGAAAGAGGTGCTCAGCCATACACCTCCGGAGTTATCGGCAGATATCTTTGCCGAAGGCATATATTTATGTGGCGGAGGCGCCCTGTTGAACCGTCTTCCTGAACGTTTACAAACTGAGATTGGCGTACCTGTCAACCTGGTGGATAACCCGCTTGATGTGGTGGCAATTGGGGCGGGAGAACTGGTTAAGAGAATTCATGACTATGCCAGTTTAGCAGAACGATATCAGGCTTAGAAAGAGGTATATAGATGTTTGATAATAAGAAGATCATCGGCTTGCTACTATCTGGGATAGCGATTGTAAGTTTGATTGCATATAGTATGACCACACCGACCAATAATGTTGTTCTATCAGCAGTAAATGATACGGGTGCTTGGGTTGGACGACTCTTCTCTGAACCCGTGAATGTGGTTGTTCGCTTTGTTAATTCTGTTGATACATTGATTAATACATTTGAGGAAAATCAGCAATTAAAGCGAAGTATTGATCAAGTCGATCAATTACAAGTTCGTTTGTCAGATTTAGAAGCCGAAAATGAAAAACTCATCCAAGAGTTGGACTTAAAGAAAGTCTTAAGTCAATTTGATACTGTTTCGGCCACGGTAATCACTCGTAATCCTGATCAATGGATGGAAACCCTTGTCATCAATGTCGGATCGAATGAAGGTGTCAAGACCGACATGGCTGTAATGTCAGGTAAAGGGATGATTGGACGAATTGTTGAAGTCAATCCTAATAGTTCAAAAGTTCTTTTATTAACTTCACAGCAACAGAATGCGGGCAAAGTATCTGCTCGCGTTCAAATTGGTGATGGCAAATCGGCCAATGGGATTGTATCGAGTTTTGATACTAAGACTGGTTACTTCAAGATGACCCAGATTGATCCTAATGCACAGATTAAAGTTGGCGACCGCGTTATTTCTTCTGGATTGGGTGGAATTATCCCTTCAACGCTCTTAATTGGTGAAGTGGCTTCGACCAAGAAAGATGATTATGGTCTATTCCAAGAGGTAGAGATTAAGCCAGCAGGGGAGATGACTGATATTCGCTTTGTTACTGTCATTATCGGCTCTGGAAATCGTGGTGAAGAATAATGGCAAAGAGAAAAGGACAAGGCTTGAAATGGACCGTTCCCTTAGTTTTGTTTTTAGCTATTATTATTGATGCCGCTTTACCCGGTATCTTTCCGACAGCTTTTTTAGGCCAACAACAGATCATTAGCTCTCACTTATTTTTATATTTTGTCGTGACCTTTGCTTTTTATTTCCGTGATGCCAATATTTTGATTAATAGTTTTATTATGGGTTTGTTCTATGATGCGTATAATACAACACTTTTGGGTCTAAATGCGCCTCTCTATCTTATTTGTGCTTATTTGATTCTTAAAGTCAAAAAGTATTTTCCCAAACAAGCTTACATTCATTATATGTTATTTGCGATTACAATTACGCTACTGGATACCTTGTTATATTTCTTCTATCTAGAAATGAATGTGGCAGCCATTTCATTAATTGATTTCTTGGTCAGAAGATTAACCCCGACTTTAATTTTTAATACCGTCCTAGCTATTATTGCCTATTTCCCAACTAAACAATTAATTCGCTGGCTCGGTTATCAAGATTTTATTATTGTTTAATAACCGGCTTTGCCGGTTAATTTTGTATCTTAGCGCTTTTAATGAATGAATTGCTGTAATAAACTCAGCTTTAATATAGGAAAGTAGATGACTATGAAGAAATTAATTGATAACATCTTAGGAACTGAAGCAAAGAAAATTGCGTTTAGTTTTTTTATAGTAATATTCACCGGAAGTGTCTTACTATCTTTGCCTATTTCTAATCAGGTAGGCTCACAAGCCAGCTATTTCGATCATTTATTTATGGCAACTTCTATGGTCTGTGTAACTGGACTCTCGACGGTAGCTGTCGTAGATACCTATACGATTTTTGGTCAGATTGTCTCCATGTTTCTGATGCAAATTGGTGGACTGTCCTTAATGACTTTTGTCTCCATTAGTTTTTATTATTTAAGGCATCATGTCTCCTTGAAGAATCAATATTTGGTTCAGAGCACCATTAACCGTAAGTCGAATTATGACTTGAAGGATTTTGTTCTGACAATGTTGAAATTCACTTTTATGATTGAGGGGGGACTCGCGGTCATTCTAGCTACCCAGTTGATTCCAATTTATGGTGTGTTTAAGGGAATTTTTTCCAGTATTTATATTGCAATTTCAGCTTTTAACAATGCTGGTTTTGATAATTTAGGGTCAACCAGTCTGTTACAATTCAAAGATAATCCAATCGTGCTCTTACCCATAGCGATTACGATTGTTTTTGCCGGTCTTGGCTTTTCGGTCTGGTATGAATTGAAGATTTTGAAGCGCAAATTCTTTACTGCCAGACCGATGTCATTAAAATTATTTTTACGTCGGATTAGTATCCACAGTCGAACGGTAATTTTAACGACATTCTATATTTTGTTAATTGGTACAATTTCTTCTTGGTTATTAGAGTTTAATAATCCTGAAACGATCGGTAATATGTCAATATTGAACCAAGGAGTTAATTCTTTCTTTCAAACTGTGACCATGCGGACTGCTGGCTTTGCTTCTTTAAATTATCAAGAAACTCACCGAGCCACTAATTTAATCTATATTATTCAAATGGTCATTGGGGGCGGTCCTGGGGGAACTGCTGGGGGAATCAAAGTGACCACCTTTGCCATTCTATTTACTTATCTAAGGGCAGAATTGACCGGACGGACTTATCTCACTATCTTTAAACGGTCATTGACCCACGATATTTTCCGGCGAGCTATGAGTGTCTTCTTCTTCTATAGCTTCGCCTTATTAATTGGTTGGTTCCTCTTACTCTTGTCCAATCCGCGCCTAGATTCATTCGATTTACTCTTCGAAGGGGTCAGTGCCTTAAGTACAGTGGGAGTCAGTGCCAATCTGACCGGATTGTTAAATCGATTCGGTCAGGCAGTGATCGTGATGATGATGTTCTTGGGACGGGTAGGTCCATTAACGGTCTTTATGAGTCTTTCACTCCGTCAGCATCAGAATTCAGATATTAAATATGCAGATGCTGATTTGTTAATTGGTTAATTTCTTTAGTTTTTTGGACATTTAGGATTGACCGTCTGCCAGTATTCTGCTATATTATTAATGTTGTATTTGTGCACCCAACTGCAACCGCTCATGTTAAGTTTTAAGTGTTTGGTTGAACCACTTACCATGGCGAGTCTCGGTGTAGGAATTTTTTCCGAAAATTTATATTATAGGAGGTGCGTGAATGTACGCAATTATTAAAACAGGCGGCAAGCAAATCAGAGTTGAAGAAGGACAAACCATCTTCGTCGAAAAACTTGATGTTGCTGAAGGTGACAAGGTTGTTTTTGATCAAGTAGTCTTTGTAGGAGGAGAAACGCCAAAAATTGGTGCTCCTTTAGTCGAAGGTGCTTCTGTTGAAGCTACGGTTGAGAAACAAGGACGTGGTAAGAAAGTGGTAACTTTCAAATACAAACGTCGTAAAGATACTCATCGTAAACAAGGTCATCGTCAACCTTATACTAAACTTACGGTTAACGCAATCAAAGCTTAATGATCAAGATTTGTTTCTCATTAAGGGATAATCAGCAAATTAAACGGGTTGTGATAACGGGTCATGCGGGTTATGCTGATAGTGGCGAGGATATCGTCTGTGCAGCAGTTTCCAGCCAAGCAATCTCAGTAGAGAATTCGCTAGATCAAATTTTACAAATTCCGATGGACATTGAAATTAATGACCAACAGGGGGGCTATCTATCATTGGCCTTACCTGAAATCGATCAAAAGCATAAGATGGATCAAGCCCAACTGTTGTTACGGCATTTAAATCTAGCTTTTGAAGTCCTTGCTGAGAATTATCCTGAATATATAAAGATTAACTATGATAAATTTCAACCTTAAGGAGGTGCCAGGATATGTTAAAGTTAAATTTACAACTATTTGCAACTAAAAAAGGTGGAGGTTCTACTCAAAACGGTCGTGACTCCATCGCTAAACGTTTAGGCGCTAAAGCTGCTGATGGTCAAGCGATTCACGGAGGCTCAATTATTTACCGTCAACGTGGAACTAAAGTTCATGCTGGTAAAAATGTAGGCCGCGGTGGTGACGATACTCTATTCGCTCTAATCGACGGCGTAGTTCGCTTCGAACGTAAAGGTAAGAAAAAAACTCAAGTATCTGTTTATCCTGTAGAAGCTTAAGCTAAAGCATTGGCTGATATCGTTTCAGATCAGTCTGTAAGAACAATAGATTGAAAAGGGGCAAAGCTAGATGATCTGATGATCTAGCCTTGCCTCTTATTTTTTTGAAGAGTATGAAATAGAGAGGCAGAAAAGGCAAATCTGAATAAGTCCAAGCTGCTATCGCTTCAATAGGATTTTTCTGGCTAATTTGACCTACTGTCTTTATAGCAAGAGTTCATTTTGTCGTTGATAAGAATTAGCTAACTTAATAACTTTATTAGTTTTAGTTCGTGAAATTTTTTGGATTTATCGGTATAATATACCTATATTATTATGATTAAGGAGAATGAATGCATGTCAAAAACATTTGCAATTAATGCAGGAAGTTCTAGTTTGAAATTTCAATTGTATGCAATGCCTGAGGAAGAAATTCTGGCAAAAGGCGCGGTTGAACGAATCGGTTTGAATGATTCAATCTTTACCTTGAAATTTAACGGTGAAAAGTTTGAATTGGTTGAAGATATTCCTAACCATAAACGGGCTGTTGAAATCCTCTTTGAACAACTCGAAGCGAACCATATTGTCAATGATTTAAGTGAGATTACCGGTGTAGGCCATCGCGTGGCTGCTGGTGGCGAAATCTTTAAAGATTCAACTGTAATCAACGAAGAAGTTATTGAACAAATTGAAGCGTTGGGCGATTTTGCACCCCTTCACAATCCAGCAGAAGCTGAGGTCATCCGCATTATGAAAGAAAAATTACCTCAGGCTCATATGGTCGCTGTTTTTGACACTTCATTCCACAAAACACTTCCTCCAGTAAACTTCCTTTATAGTTTACCATATGAATATTATACAGATTTCTCTGTACGTAAATATGGAGCACACGGGACCAGCCATCGTTATGTATCCCGTCGTGCTGCTGAAATGTTAGGTAAGAATGTTGAAGACTTGAAGATTATTACTTGCCATTTAGGCAATGGCGCTTCAATTACCGCCGTCGATGGGGGTAAATCTGTTGATACTTCTATGGGATTCACTCCTTTAGCGGGGGTCCAAATGGGAACCCGTTCAGGAGATATTGACGTTTCAATTCTTCCTTTCTTAATGGATAAATTAAATCTGAAATCGATTGATGAAATGATTAATATTCTAAATAAAAAATCTGGAACTTTAGGGATTTCAGGGGTATCTTCTGATATGCGTAACGTTGAAGAAGCTGCTGCTGAGGGTAATGAACGTGCACAATTAGCTTTAGATATGTTCAATAATCGGGTACAAAAATACATTGGTGAATATATTGCAGTGATGAATGGTGTCGATGCGATTGTCTTCACTGCCGGTATTGGTGAGAATTCACCAGAAACCAGAGCGGCTATCATGGATGGTATCAGCTGGTTTGGCGGAACGATTGATTCTGAGAAGAACCAAACACGCGATGAAGCAATTATCTCTACCGACGATTCTAAGATTGCAATCTTAAATATTCCTACCGATGAAGAAGTTGAAATCGCCCGGGATGTAGAACGTTTGAAATAGGCTTATTTTGTTTGAGTCCCAAGGCTCAAAGTAAAGTTAATTAAATTCAAAAATCTTAAACAAGCAAATAATCCGAGTACTTTACTGGTGTCACGTTTTGACGGATACCAGTAAAGTACTCGGATTTTTTTATTTTAGTAGACAGGCGATCTTAATGTTTATCATCTTCTATTCTTGTAAACTATCAAGACTTTATTTTTACCGTTCATGCTTGAAAATATCGGTTATTTGTTTAAATTTAAACTAAGCTTTCAATTTGGTCTAAGAGTTGACTCACATATTGAATGGCTTGCTTAAGCGGTTCAGTCGTCGTCAAGTCTACACCGGCTAATTTAGCTAATTCGATTGGCATTTGACTGCCGCCTAATTTCAATACATTCAACCAGGCGTCTATCGCTGCTTGGTCATAATTTGCAATGCGTTGGCCGACTTGGGTACCGATGGCTAAACCAGCTGAATAGGTATAGGAGTACAGTCCATCAAAGTAATGTGGTTGACGCATCCAAGTTAATTCAGCACCTTCATTAATTTCAACGGCACCAGCCCAGAATTCTTCCAAGCTTTCACGGAAGAATTGATTCAAGCGGTCTGCATTCAGTAATTCACCACGATCTACTGCCTGATAGACTTTTCGTTGATATACTGCTTCGAGTAAGTGAGTGACCATATTGTGGTAGTAAGTGCTTTGAATAAAACTTGCGATTAAGGCCCGTTTTTCTTTATTATTGAGTGGCTGGTTTAATAAGTATTGACAGGTAATCACTTCATTACAAGTTGAAGGAGCTTCGACAAAGAACATGCTTGGTTCATTGACCAGATGAGCTTGATGCTGAGCACTTAAACTAAAATGACCGGCATGGCCGAGCTCATGAGCTAAGACAAGCGCTTCATTTAGCAAACCAGTCCAGTTCAATAAGATATAGGATGGTTTTTGATAAGGAGAAGCACAGAAGCCACCGGTAGATTTAGTTTGATTCATTGGATAGTCAATCCATCGATCAGCAAAAGCCTGGCTAATAATTTGATTGTGAGTTTGGCCCAATGGTTTCAGCGCATTCTGAACCAGTTGACGAGCCTTTTCAACAGTAACTTCGGCTACTTCATCCTGAGAGAACGAAGCCTTAATATCTGCTAAAGATATTTTTGCCAAACCATGTTCTTTGGCCATCATTTTGGCAAAGCGACGCATTACCGGCGCCCATTCATCCATTAAGGTATCAATAATTCGATGATAGGTTGCTTGAGAGACTTGTTGATTATCTAATAAATAGTCAAATACCGAATCAAAACCTCGGAGTGTCGCCATTTTTTTATGGGTTTGAACTAAGTTAATGTAGTTTCTAGCAGCGGTGTGTTGATATTTGGCTAGACCTTGATGAAAGGATTTCCAGGATTGATGACGTACTTCAATGCTTGAATGTGTTTCAAAGTTTCCTTCAAAGGCTGGGAAGGAATTTTGATAACTTTGTCCATCTGCTTGGAAATCTTCGAAGGTCAAATCTTCAAATTTGATGCTGGAGAAGATTTTTTCTTGGCCAAAGAGGGTTCCGGACAGGGCACCGAGGATACTTTCGGTATGGGCATCAAACAAATGTGGCCGTTGTCGTTCTAACTGATCGATATAAGCAACAAAAGGTTTCATTTCGGGCAGTAGTCTTAATTCTTGAAGAATATTTGAATTTTGGCTTAATAATTCTGGCATAAAGAAGGCAGTCTTCTGTTGGAATAGTTCTCCAAGCTCATCAGCCAGAATAACATTTTTTTCATTAATTTCTTGGGTGCGATCCACTGAATAAGCTAAGAAGCCATAAGATTGGGTCCAATTCGAAAGAATCGTTAATTGTTCCAAATCTAAAATAGCTTGACTTGCTACCAGACTTGAATCAATCTTTCCTTGGTACTTATTCTGAAAGTCATTTAAGCCGTTTTTTAAGCGAGCGACATCAGTTTCAAAGGCATTTTGGTCTGGATACAAATGACTGAGGTCCCAGGTAAGTTCAATGGGTAAATCTTCACGTTTTGCTAAAGCCATAATTATCTCCTTATCTCTATAAATCTTATACAAAGTATACCTGTTTTTGTGATCGCTTACAAGATTCTAAATAATCTAGCTGAGATCAGTTTTTAAGAAGACGACTATTGCTATTCAATAAAGTAATCCGTATACTTGCAATGGAAGCGTTTCATATAAAGAGTCACTGAATTTTTACATTAGGGTTTATATAAGGAGGATTATTGTGGATAAGAACTTAGAACGATTTTTTAGATATGTGGGTGTGGATACGCAAGCAAATCCAGCTGCTCGGACTTGTCCCTCATCACCAGGGCAGTTAACTTTAGCAAAGATGGTTGTTGAAGATTTGAAAGAGATTGGCATACAAGATATTAATTTAGATGAACATGGTTATTTATTTGCAACCATTCCGGCCAATGTTGAAGGGGTGCCGACTTTCGGTTTAATTTGTCATTTGGATACCGCACTGGAATTAGGCGGAAAATGTGATCATCCGCAAATCGTCGAATATAGTGGGGGAGATATTCGCTTAAATGATCAGTTCTCTATTAGCGAGAAGGAATTTCCTCAACTCAAAAATGTACTCGGACACACCCTGATTACTACCGATGGAACGAGTTTATTGGGAGCAGATAACAAAGCTGGGATTGTCATCTTATTAGCCGTGGCCGAACATTTATTAAGGCATCCCGAAATTCCTCATGGGGATATTCGTTTAGCGATTACTCCCGATGAAGAAATTGGTCGGGGACCTGAACGCTTCAATGTCGAGAAATTCGCCGCTGATTTTGCATACACTGTTGATGGTGGAGCGATTGGTGGGATGGAATATGAGAACTTTAATGCCGCTTCAGCCCATATTTCGATTCAAGGTAAGAGTGTCCATCCAGGTTCAGCTAAAAACATATTAATTAATGCATTGAGAGTAGCTTTAGAAATTGAAAGTATGTTGCCAGTTGAACAGAAGCCTGAGTATACGGAGAATTATGAAGGTTTCTTTATGTTAGACATTATTCAAGGGTCTGTGGATTCCGCTGAGATGGACTACATTATTCGCGACCATGATTTAAATAAATTTAAGGCAAAGAAAGACTTTTTACAATCGATCGTAGACTTCCTCAATAATAAATACGGTGACATTATTGAATTGGAATTTGAAGATTCTTATTATAATATGCGCGAGAAAATTGAACCGATGATGGGAATTATTGATATGTTAGCTCAATCGATGCGTGATGTCGGTGTTGAACCTGACATTAAACCGATCCGAGGAGGATCTGATGGGGCTCAATTATCCTATATGGGACTACCTTGTCCTAATATGTTTACCGGTGGCTATAATTTCCATGGTCGCTATGAATTCCTCTCAGTCGATGAAATGAATAAAGCGATTGAAGTCATTATCAAACTGGCAGAAAATAATGTTCACTGGCCGCACAAGATTTAGCGCAGTAATCTGCCTGGATGTAAGAATTTGATGAGGAATTATAATTAACCTGAAACAAAGCCAATGAAATAGGCATTTGATTATGAGAGGAAACATCATAATTGTTTTCTCTCTATAAGCCTATTGACACGCTAATGAAAACGCTTTATATTGAAGTTAGTTCATTAGAAAGAGGTAGTTTCATGGAAAAGACCAAAAAGAAAAAATTTAGGATTCCCTCCGCATTTTCGATCTTATTTATTCTTATTATTATTGTGGCTATTGTCACTTGGCTCATTCCAGCAGGAAAATATGATGTCAATGAGAGTGGTCAATATATAGCGGGAACTTATCAGGTCATTGAGTCAAATCCTCAGAGTATATGGGATATTTTCTTGTCACCAGTTTATGGGATGGTCGGCGGCGAGAAGAATCCTCTACCAGCCATTGGGGTAGCGTTCTTTATTTTGATGATCGGTGGTTTCCTCGGGATTGTCAATAAAACAGGGGCGATCAATGCCGGCATTAAATCAATTATTACCAAATACGAAGGCAAAGAGCAATATCTGATTCCGATTTTGATGATTCTTTTCGCCCTTGGCGGATCTACATATGGGATGGCAGAAGAAACCATGGTCTTTTATCCATTATTAATTCCAGTTATGGTCAGTGTGGGCTTCGATAGCCTTACAGCGATTGCGGTCATCTTACTGGGATCAGGCATCGGCTGTCTGGCTTCGACGGTCAATCCATTTGCTGTCGGTATTGCATCCGATATTGCTGGCATTAACATGGCCGAAGGGATCGGTTGGCGGGTCTTAATCTTTATTCTAACCGTGGGTTATACGATTTGGTTTGTCTATGATTATGCTGGAAAAGTTAAGAAGGATCCGAAAAATTCCTTAGTCTATGATAATTTGGCCAATGATTTAGAAGAGTTTAAAGTTCCAGAAGATATCAAACCGATGAATGCCAAACAAAAGGTTGTAATTCGCATCTTTATGGTAACGTTTGTTTTAATGATTGTCGGATTGATTCCTTGGGAGAAATTTGGCATTACTATTTTTACCGATATTAACAATGTGCTAGCCAATACCCCAGGTTTAGAAATTATCTTTAAACATATGACGCCAATTGGACAATGGTATTTGGATGAAATTACGGCCTTATTCTTTGTGTCAGCCTTAATTATTGGCGTTTATTACCGCTTTAGTGAAGATGAATTTATTAGCGCATTTATTGCTGGATGTAATGATATGACAGGAGTAGCTATTATCTGTGCGGTATCTCGGGGAATTCAAGTGGTGATGAATAATGGTCAAATCACTGCGACGGTGCTTCACTGGGGTGAAGGAGCCTTACAAGGACTTTCGCAACAAGTCTTTATTACCATTACATATTTCTTCTATTGTGGGATGTCCTTCTTGATTTCAGGTTCTTCAAGTTTGGCGGGTTCAACCATGGGACTCTTAGGCCCGCTTGGTGAATTTGCCGGTGTAGGTGCGGATACAGTGATTACTGCTTATCATACTGCTTTAGGGATTATCGGTTTAATTACTCCTTCTAGTGTCATCATGATGGCAGCTCTTTCTTTAGCCCATATTGATGTCACCGTCTGGTGGAAATTCTTAAGAAAATTTGTGGTAGTGATTATTGCCATCTGTCTGGGTGTCCTAATTCTTTCTACATATTTCTAATTACTTATATTAAGCCAAGGCTGAACGTGAGCGTTAACTATTTTGCTGGACAAAACAGCTCAGATAGCTCATTGTTTAGCCTTGTTTTTTTGGTATAATGGGGAAAGAATATGAGGTGAATTTATGGGAGCAAATGAATTAATGGACGCGAGTGCCATGGATCGGACGCTGAAACGGATTGCTCATGAGATACTCGAAAGAAATAAATCAGCTGACGATTTGGTCTTATTAGGTGTGAAAACACGGGGAGAATATTTGGCTCAACGTTTACAAAATAAAATCTTCGATATTGATGGGGTAAAAGTTCCTATTGAAGTAGTGGATATCACTTTTTATCGGGATGACTTAACTAAGAAGTCGGCAGATCCTCTAGTTAAACCAGTTCATTGGGATACTCGATTGACTGGCAAGAAGACCGTCATCGTGGATGATGTCCTATTTACTGGCCGAACGGTAAGAGCAGCGATGGATGCGATACTAGAACATTCACGTCCGGATTTAATTCAACTAGCAGTCTTGGTCGATCGGGGGCATCGTGAATTGCCAATCCGAGCTGACTTTGTCGGTAAGAATATTCCGACTTCACAATCTGAACGTGTTCAAGTTGAATTAGTAGAAGTAGATCAAGAGGATCGCGTGTTGATTATTAATTAAAGTTTATTCAAAATGCGCAGAAAGTCAGCGAATTAAAGTCATATAATAGAGAAAAACCTCAGGAAAACCAAATATTTTCCCGAGGTTTATTATTCGTTCATAGATATCTATACTTCTATGTATAAATCATCAAACCGATTTGAAATTAATTTTGCATCAGTATTATTAAAATTGTCGACAGGATGAATTATTGATGCTCATTCTTTTGATTTTGCTGATGTTCTAAGTGTAATTTTTTGAATACATAATAAATAAAGCCAAGTAATAGAAGCATAAATAGCAACCATATGAGTAAGAAAATAAGTTGCTGGTAAAAGAAAATAGCTAGACCAAGTAGGCCATAGATAAATAAGGTTACTGAAAAAAGCAGGATCACTTGAAAATGCTGGGCACCGACATAATCCATCAATGTTTTTTTGTAAAGAAAGAGACTCGCTGATATTATTAAACAGGTCAATGGAAGGGCAATCCAGATGATATTCATATGTTCCTACCTTTCAGGGATATTCTACTAATTATTTTAGACTTTAATCCTAAAAATTCAATGGATATTGGCCTTATTTAGTCTTAAATTACTTGAAGTTGCTTGGTATAGGAATCGTAAATTCCGTTAATTTACGTTAATTTCTTCAAATCAGTCTAAGTGATTCGGAGAATTTAGACAAACAAGCAAAAAAGTCGGCCGAAGCCGACTAGTAAAGTTATCCGGTAGTGCCGTTTCTTAACACATATGTCTTGAACCTGTATGTATATACAGGTGGGCTCCCCACAAGTAGTTTCTGACGTCCAAGTGTAAAAGGCTTGTCATAGTTACTCGATCATAGGATCCCAAGATAAGAATAATTGTTCGGTCCACACAATACGTGTCTCTCGTACACCGCAGACAACTTTCTATGGTTGTATTATAGCACAATTTGTCTGCTTTGCAAGTTTTTTTGCTCAAGCAAGTAGAACAAAGATTGATAGTGTCGCCTTGTAAGGGCTATCATTACGTTTGGTCTTTGGCTTGTTTCTGTTGAATATTCTGATAAATCTTTAGCAGAGCCGCCTCATAATTAGCCGTGGGATCAGCTTTAAAATATTGTTTATCTTTTAAAGCATCTGGCAAATATTGTTGATCTACATAGTGGCCAGGATAATCATGGGGATATTTATAATCAATGCCTCGTCCCAATTTTTTGGCTCCTTGATAGGAAGCATCTCGCAGGTGTTCCGGTACGGGGCCATAGTGACCCGCTTGAATATCTGCCATGGCGGTGTTAATGGCCCGATAGCTGGTATTTGATTTGGGACTTAAAGCCAGTTCCACTGTCGCAAAAGCTAGAGGGATTCTAGCTTCTGGGAGACCTAATTTTTCTGCGGTTTCTACTGCGGCCACAGTTCGCTGAGCGGCTGCTGGATTAGCTAAACCAATGTCTTCAAAGGCGATGACTAATAAGCGTCGACAGGCAATTAATAATTCTCCAGCTTCAAGGAGGACTGCCAGGTAATAAATAGCTGCATCGACATCACTACCGCGAATCGACTTTTGTAAAGCCGAAATCACATCATAATGAGCATCGCCATCTTTATCGTGGGCCATCCGCTTATGTTGCAAACTTTCTTCAGCCACTTCTTGATCAATGACAATCATTCCTTGGTCATTGGCTTGGGTCGAGAGAATCGCTAATTCAAGGGCATTCAAAGCCGAACGTAGATCACCTTGACTGACATGGGCGAAATGATTCAGCACTTCTTCAGAAATATCCACCGAATATTGCCCCATACCTCTTTCTGAATCGGCCAAAGCTCTTTGCAATCCAATCTTAATATCTTCAGGGCTAAGAGGATGAACTTGAAATATTTGTAGCCGACTACGAATAGCAGGATTGATGGCGATATAGGGATTTTCAGTGGTAGCGCCAATTAAGATAATCCGTCCGTTCTCGAGATGGGGGAGAAGATAATCTTGTTTAACCTTATTAAGCCGATGGATTTCATCTAAGAGTAGGATGACACTCCCCGACATTTTGGCTTCTTCGACTACAATTTCAATATCTTTCTTCGAATCGGTGGCAGCGTTTAAAGTTCTAAAAGCGAGGTGAGTGGACCCAGCAATAGCGGCAGCGATGCTGGTTTTACCAGTCCCAGGAGGACCATAGAGAATCATCGATGAGAGACGGTTGGCATCGACCATCCGACGAATGATCTTACCTGATCCGACCAGATGTTGTTGACCAATGACTTGATCAATATTCTGAGGACGCATACGATATGCTAAGGGTTCTTGCACTTAATCCCTCCTTGATTAGCAAGTTTCATTTCTTTCAATAATAAATTATAGCATAGAATTTCTGAACACGATAAAAAGTCAAACACGATTAAAACACCATTTAACTGAATAAGCAGAAATATCCGCACATTCGTTCGTAATTTTCACAAAAGACTAGTATTTAATTGATAAAGATGATATACTATGTCGATTCAAACGAGTAAAGGTCCTTTTGGATCTTTTTTCTACTAAATATATTTCAAATTTATGGTAGGATAGGCTTAGTAATCACGGAGGAGGCTATTATGATATATTTAGATTACGCGGCAACCAATCCGATTCGACCAGAAGTCATCGAATTGATTCAACATAGTTTACAAGAAGAATATGGAAATCCTTCTTCAATTTATCAAATTGGTAAAAAAAGCAAACAAAAATTAAGGCAAGCTCGCGAAGAGATGGCTCAGCTATTAGGTGTCTCAGCGAATGAAATATATTTCACCTCTGGAGCAACAGAAGCTAATAATTGGGCCCTCCGTCAACAAGCTGAACAAGCACGGCAATTAGGTTTTGGCCAACACATTGTAGCGACAGCTATTGAGCATCCTTCCGTTTCTGAAGTACTAAAGCATTTAGAACAGGATGGATTTCGCGTGACCTATTTGAAGCCTAATACAGCAGGAAATTATACAGTCAATGATTTTATCGCTGCGAGTAGCTCAGATACGATTGGCTGGGTTGCTATGGCAATTAACAATGAATTAGGGACTCGCTTACCGATTAAAGATCTTGGTTTAGCGGCTCGCGAACACAATATACCTTGGTTTCATGTCGATACGGTTCAGATGATGGGGCATCTGTCAACAGAGGATGTAGCAGAGTACTGTACGAGTTTTGTTGGCTCTGCTCATAAATTTGCCGGTCCTAAGGGCATCGGCTTCTTAGTTTATCGGCCATGGGATGAACGGATGATCTTAAAACCCTTATTGTTCGGTGGCGGTCAAGAAGCAAAATTACGTTCTGGAACCGAAAATTTACCCTATATACGAGGGATGGTGCACGCTCTTTCCTTATCTACAAAGGAACAAGACCAGGCCAATAAACAGGCCCACACCTATTCTACATATATCGTTGACACCTTGACGGAACAGGGTATTCTCTTTGAAGTGAATGGGGTGGAGACAGATAAAGTTGATCATATTTTGAATCTTTGGTTGCCTGGACGTGAAGCTAGTCAAATTTTGATCCAATTAGATTTAAAGGACATTTATGTTTCAGCTGGATCTGCTTGTTCAGCTGGCTCAGTATCCGATAGCCCAGTTTTACAAGCTTATTATCCCGATCAGAGTGATCGCTGGCATCAAAGCATTCGCATCTCTTATGGTTATCAAACAACGATGGAAGATATTAAAACTTTTACCAAGATATTATTAGAAATACTGGAAAGGAAGTAAAACGTCATGTCATTTCAACAAGAAGCAGAGCTGAAAGGTTTCGATCGAGTATTTAAAGTGAGTCCAGCATGTAAGGCATATACTCTAAGAGATAATGGTTTTATGAAGACAAATTCAGGAAATCATGTCTATAAAAGAGATATGAATGTGGACCATAAACAAGGTTTGATTCTTAAAGTGATGGTTAACAAGGACCTAGATGGCTTATCAATTGCCACAGTGAGCCATAATGAATTGAAGCGCATTGATGTGAGTAAATTAGATAATAATGCCATGTTAGTCGAAAAGATTAATTTTATCTTTGATGGCTTTATCGATCGCAATGTACTCGTAGAAGTGAAGTAAAAGGCGTAGTTTAAGAAAGGAGGGAACCATGTCAGAAAATCAACATAAAAGAGTCGTCGTCGGCATGAGTGGTGGCGTGGATTCTTCTGTGGCGGCATTGTTACTGAAACAAGCAGGCTATGATGTAATTGGTCTGTTTATGAAGAATTGGGACGATACCGATGAGAATGGTTTTTGTACGGCCACTGAGGATTATAATGATGTGGCCTTAGTTGCTGATAAAATCGGTATACCTTATTATAGTGTCAATTTTGAGAAAGAATATTGGAATCGTGTTTTTGAGTATTTTTTGAGTGAATATCGCGCGGGGCGGACCCCTAATCCTGATGTGATGTGTAATAAGGAGATCAAATTCAAAGCCTTCTTAGATTATGCTATGGATTTAGGCGCAGATTATATTGCCATGGGTCACTATGCTCAAGTTCGAAGAGATAATGAGGGTCAAGTCCATTTGTTACGGGGTAGTGACGATAATAAAGATCAGACTTATTTCCTCAATCAATTATCGCAAGAACAATTACAGAAAGTACTGTTCCCCCTAGGTCATCTTGAAAAGAAAGAAGTACGCCAAATTGCTGAAGAAGCAGGCTTAGCGACCGCCCACAAGAAAGATTCAACAGGAATCTGTTTTATCGGTGAACGTAATTTCAATGAATTTCTTGCTGATTACCTCCCAAATCAACCCGGAGAAATGAAGACTCTGGATGGAGAAGTGAAGGGCCATCATATGGGCTTGATGTATTATACAATTGGTCAACGTCACGGCTTAGGCATTGGCGGCGGGACTAAATCGAATGAACCTTGGTTTGTAATCGGCAAAGATTTAGCCTCACGGACGCTCTATGTTGGCCAAGGCTATCATCATGATCATTTATATGCGAATAAATTAACCGCTTCAAATCTTCATTTTACTCAAAATCAGGCTATGCCTAGCGGTTTTACTTGTACTGCAAAATTCCGCTATCGGCAAAAAGATGTACCGGTTCGAGTTGAACTTTCAACCAATCAGACGGAAGCCGTGGTCTACATTGATTCACCGGCTCGGGCGGTAACACCTGGACAAGCCGTTGTCTTCTATGACGGCGAAGAATGTTTGGGCGGAGGTATGATTGATGCGGCCTTTATGCACAATGAACAACGTCAATATGTATAATAGATTATTAAATTCTTAGAACCTTGATTGAGCTGGACGCTCGTCGAGGTTTTTTCATAGTCTTCAAAATATTTGAATATATGAAATGTTGTAAATATAACACAGTTTGCGACCGGCTAAATATTTTGGCCTAAGCTTATTGTTAAATAATCGATGTTTGTTCTGAACCTTTGACTTTGATAGAATAGAGAAATGAAGAGCGGATAGAGGGGTGACGATGGTGGAAAGTGAATTAATCCAAATGATTGGTCAAGTGGATGCTATCTATTTTGAAAATCCAAATAATTTTTATAAAGTAATTCGGGTTCTACTAGATCAATCGGCGAATCCTTCCTGGTCTGCTGATGAAATTGTGATGACGGGACAATTTGCTGCTTTACATTTGGATACCCGTTACGAATTCTGGGGTCGCTTGATTGTCCATCCTAAATACGGAGAACAATTTCAAGTGGTTCGATATCAACAAGTTTCGCCTACGAGTAAGGCTGGTCTGATTGAATATTTATCAAGTGATCGTTTTAAGGGCGTGGGTCAAGTTCTGGCTGAAAGAATTGTCGATCAGTTAGGGATGGATGCCATTGATAAAATCCTCGACGATGCCAGCTGCCTCACAAATATTCAAGGTCTGTCTGAGAAGACAGCGACGAATCTCTTTGAAGTACTTAAAACTTACAAAGGGACTGAACGAATTTTCATTCAATTAAGTCAATGGGGCTTTGGCTCCACGCTCGCTGAGCGGATTTATCAACGTTGGACGGTGGATACCCTAAATGTTATTAAAGAAAATCCATATGAATTGGCGCAAGAAATTGAAGGGATCAGTTTCAATCGGGCTGATGCGATTGCTGAACAATTAGGGGTTGAGGCTTTGTCCTTGCAACGAGTAGTTGCGGGGCTGTATACCGTAGTGGCCGAAAAATGCCTGAGTGAAGGAGATACTTTCGTTGACCAAGCAGAAGCGCTTGAACTGGCGCGTCAACGTCTAGAGAATAGTCGACCGGCTTTAATCCATTCAGACCTACTTGAACAAGCGCTAAATTCGGCCTTGGATCAGGAGCGCTTATTCCGTTATCAAGCGGGTTTGAGTATCGCCAGTTTATATTTGGCTGAGAAGGGGATTGCTCATCGTTTGAAAGATTATATTTCTTATAACGATGTTGAAATATACTCAGAAGCCGAAGTTGATCAGTGTTTAAATCAAGTGAAAGAATTAACCGGGATTGATTATGATTCATCTCAGTTAGCAGCGCTCAAGTTAGCTATCCATTCCCCGTGTTCGATTATTACGGGTGGACCTGGTACCGGAAAGACTACCCTGATTAAAGGGTTGATTCTCTTACATAGTTTATTACACGATTACCCCTTAGAAAAATATATTGCCAAAAAAGAAGCCCTTCCCATCCTCCTCGCTGCGCCTACTGGCCGAGCAGCTCAGCGGATGTCAGAAACCACCGGCTTACCGGCGATGACGATTCATCGGATGTTAGGCTATACCCGTGAGGTACGTCGAGATGATGCCCCAATGACAGAGGAATTAGAGGGGAGTCTATTAATTATTGACGAGATGTCCATGGTGGATACCTGGTTAATGCATTGGTTGATGCAAGCGGTGCCTTATCAGATGCAAATTGTTCTCGTTGGTGATCGTGACCAGTTACCTTCAGTCGGACCAGGTAAGGTTTTCGAAGATCTCATTGAAAGTGATCAGATTCCGACGATTGCGCTACAAAAAATCTATCGCCAAGCCGAAGATTCTTCAATTATCCACCTGGCCCATCAGGTTCGTCAGGGCAAATTACCTGATAATTTCTTAGTCAAACAAACAGACCGGGCTTTTATTCAAGCTTCCAGTCAACAAGTCAGTTTCGTCATCGAACAAGTGGTAGCCAACGCTTATGTGAAAGGGTTCGATAGTCATAATCTGCAAGTATTAGCACCGATGTATAAAGGACCGGCGGGCATTAACGCCTTAAATATAATGTTACAGAACCTTTTAAATCCTGCCCAAGAAAAAAAGCGCCAAATCGAACATTTCGAGCATATATATCGGCGCGGGGATAAAGTGATTCAATTGATTAATAATACCGAAGAAGGGGTCTTCAACGGGGATATCGGCCATATCACGGCAATCTTTACTGAAAAAGAAACAGAATCCAAACAGCCAGAAATTCTAGTTGAGTTTGATGATGATCGTGAGCTAGTCTATCGTAAATCTGATTTAGACCAACTGGCCCTGGCATACTGTACTTCAATTCATAAGGCCCAAGGCTCGGAATATGATTTAGTCATCCTACCCTTAGTGGACCTATACTCACGATTGTTACGAAAAGATATTCTCTATACGGCGATAACTCGAGCGCAGAAGTCTTTAGTGATGATTGGTAATCCTCAATCTTTCTTTAAAGCCGTTCAACAAGAGCAAGAAAAACGTCACACCCATTTACAAACTTGGTTAAAAGAAGTCTTTATAAACCGGACAACTCAGGCGAATTCAATCGCATTCGAGCAAGATGATGTAGAAACTGTGGAGTCAAATTCAGCACCAAGCTCGGCGGAGATAAATTTGCGACTGACCTTGGATAATTATCAAGAGATAGATCCAATGATTGGCATGGGCGATTGCTGTCCGCAAGATTTCTTGGTAGAAACTTTACCTAATAAGCAGAACGAGGAGTAGGTAGGATAAAGGGATAAGTCGCTAAATTGAAAGTCATATCAATTTCAGGAAAGATAAAACTTTCGCCATCTACTTGACCTTGAATGGGTTCTTTAATGATTAAACGCAAGTAATCAGCCACATAGCGCGTCACATGCTTTGAACGATCTTGGTTCTTATGGATGAATACCTTGGCTAAGAGTTCTTTAATCGCCGAAAAATCAATATCATGGTAGAGAATGGTAACCAATTCTGCTCGGTCAGCGCGGGAAAGATTGTCAATTTGGATGCCGCCCCCTAGCATAGGGTTGTTGACGACTGTCGCAATGGAGACATCTTTGTGTGCAATCGATTTGCCGTCGATGATTAAGTGTAGAGGAAATTTCGGAACCGATGATAGGCTCAAAACTAAACCACAAAGATAGGCTAATTTTAGTTTATGGACCAATCGTTTAAGAAAGGGATTCAGTGTAGCCATAAATTCACCCGTTTTTCGGTTAGTGACGGCATCAAAACCAAAGCCCATGGAATTCAGAATAATTCCTGTATGATGATCTAGATGATTTTCATAGGTAAAAATCGGTACATTAACAATCTGCGGATGGAACAACATATTTTCTAGAACATCTTGATAGGTTTGATCTTTTAGCCAAGCCCGGGCAAAATCATTGCCGGTCCCGGTGGGGATATAGTTTACCGGGATGATTCGCTCAATTTCCCATAATGCCTGAACCACGTCATGTAAGGTCCCGTCACCGCCGATAATTAATAGATGATTGTTGTCCGATAAATCAACTTGACAGGCGATTTGTTTAGCCATCAGTCCAGCTTGGTTAACAGCGGTTGTTTGGTGAACTTGGTAGAAAATTTGATAGTGGTCTAGGTACGCTAGAACTTTGCTGAGAATATACTTTCCTTGGCCTTGACCCGAGTTTGGGTGGCATATAATATGGACACGGTTGATCATGAAAAGCCTCTTTTCTTTGAAGTCATCAGCCTTTATTATACGTATTTTCAGCTTATTGTAAAATGAACTTCATAAAAGAGAATGCGACCAATCGAAGTAACAACATGGAGGGGTAAAACTTGTATAAAATGTTAGTCACTGATCTCGATGATACCTTATTAAATTCGGATAATGTCATTTCAGAGCAGAATATTCGTGCCATTCAACAGATGACATCTGCCGGATTCCATTTTGTGATGGCTAGTGGACGCCCCTTAGCTTCTGTCTATCAATTAGCTAAAGAGACAGGATGTAAAGAACAATTATCCTATATCATCGCCTACAATGGGGGAGTGATTTATGATTTAAAGAGAGAGAAAGTTGTTTATCAACAGGGACTCAATCCAGAAGACCAGGAAACATTAATTTCCTTTCTAAATCGTAGCCCTTTAGCTAGCTTAACTTATGACCAGCAGGAGATTGTGATTAATTGGAAGAATGACTATACCCAGATTGAATCCGAATTAACGGGTTTGCCTTGTCGTTATGATGCAGAATTTTTTGAGCAATTGAACGACGTCTTGCCTAAGATGATGGGCGTTGGCGATCCCAAAATTGTTCAACAAATTTATCAAGACTACTCAGGACGCTTTGGTCAGGCAACTCGTTTGACGATTTCCAAACCCTTCTATTTAGAAATTGTCCATCAAGAAGTATCGAAAGGGCGGGCAATCGAGGAAATTGCTCAATTGCTAAACTTAGAGCTTTCAGAAATTATTGGCATGGGTGACAGCTACAATGATTTAGAGATGTTACAGACCAGTGGCAAAGCGGTAGTAGTGGAAAATGGTCATCCAGAGCTTAAGAAAATAGCTGCTGAGATTGCTCCAAGCAATAATCATAATGGTGTGGCTTATATCATCAAAAAATACTTTATTAAAGATTGACAGCAAGGGATTTGCTTGCGTATAATGCAGAGTAAGAGGACATGTTTAATTTACGATTAGAGACGTTTTGTTAGGTGAAAGAAACGATGAATTAAATGCTACCTCACCATTTCTCTTTGAAAAAAGAGCGCCTATCTGCGATATAGAATTGAGATATAATTGACAGGAGTCGTTATAAGCAAGGTGGTACCGCGGTCATCGCCCTTGCGTATAACGGTTCTATTTTTTTGGAGGGATACAATGAAAAAATTAACCAGTGCTCAGATTCGTGATTTGTGGTTGAAATTCTTCGAAAGCAAGGGCCATGAGGTCCGACCAAGTGCGTCATTAATTCCAATAAATGACCCTACTTTGCTTTGGATTAATTCGGGCGTCGCTACACTAAAGAAATATTTTGATGGTAGTGAAGTTCCAGAGAATCCACGGATTACCAATTCACAAAAATCAATCCGGACCAACGATATTGAAAATGTAGGGGTTACCGCGCGTCACCATACTTTATTTGAAATGCTAGGGAATTTCTCTGTCGGTGATTATTTCAAAGAAGAAGCCATTCCTTGGGCTTGGGAATTTCTAACGGGTAAAGAATGGTTAGCCTTTGAACCTGAACGCTTGTATGTGACCTACTATCCAGAAGATGTCGAAACTAAGGCTTTGTGGGAAGCGATAGAAGGTTTTGATCCGAGCCATTTAGTGCCGGTAGAGGACAATTTCTGGGATATTGGTGCCGGTCCTTGTGGTCCCGATACTGAAATTTTCTACGATCGGGGGGCGAAGTATAGCAATCTAGCAGAAGAAGATCCAGAAAATTATCCCGGCGGGGAGAATGAGCGTTGGTTAGAAATTTGGAACTTAGTCTTCTCAGAATTCAATCATATGCCTGATGATACTTATCAACCTTTACCTCATAAGAACGTCGATACTGGGGCAGGTCTTGAACGGTTAACTTCAGTGATTCAAGATACACCTACCAATTTTGAGACGGATCTCTTTATGCCAATTATTCAGGCATTAGAATCCATGGCTGATCACCATCAGTATGCTGAAGCGAGTGAGAAGATTAAAACAAGTTTTAAAGTTATTGCTGACCACATTCGTGCGGTGGCCTTTGCTATTAGCGATGGGGCCCTTCCATCTAATGAAGGACGAGGCTACATTATTCGTCGCTTAATTCGTCGCTCAGTGATGCATGGTCGCCGTTTAGGCATTCAAGGTCTATTCCTGGCGAAATTGGTACCCGTCATTAGCGATATTATGGGAAGCTATTATCAAGAGCTGCATGATAAGATTGAATTTGTTCAAGAGGTCTTAACGTCCGAAGAAGAACGATTCCATGAAACCATTGAAGAAGGTGAAATGCAACTCGAAGAGTTAATGACAGAGTTAAAAGAGAATGGTATTCAAGAAATTCCTGGTGATCAAGCTTTCACACTTTATGATACTTTTGGTTTTCCATTGGAATTAACCCAAGAAATGGCGGTGGACCATGGTTTTACTGTCGATGTGGAAGGTTTCGAAGCGGAGATGGAACAACAAAGAGAACGTGCCCGCAATGCCCGCAGTCAAGAATCAAGTATGAATATTCAATCGGCTATATTAACTGAAATTGATTCTGATTTTGATTTTGTGGGTTATCATCAATTGGAAACGGATGCGTCTATTTTATATATTATTCAAGAAGATCAATTATTGGATAAGTATGAAGGACCTCAAGGGGCGTGGTTGGTATTTAATCGTTCACCATTCTATGCAGAAATGGGTGGACAAATTGCAGATCAGGGTGGTCTTTATGATGGCTTTGATTTAATTGCATCGATTAAAGATGTCAAAAAGATGCCAAATGGTCAATTTATGCACAAAGTTGAAGAGACCAGCATGCCTTTACTAAAGAATCAATCCTATACTTTACGTGTAGATCCGACAGCTCGTCAAAAAACCAATCAAAATCATACAGCGACTCACTTATTACACCAAGGACTTAAACAAATCTTGGGACCTCATGCCAACCAAGCGGGCTCTTATGTAGGACCTGATCGACTTCGTTTCGACTTCTCGCACTTTGGTAAGGTTACTAAAGAAGAATTGGATGCCATCAGTGAATATGTTAACCAGATGATTAACCAAGCTATTCCGGTAGATATTAGTGAAATGCCAATTGATGAAGCTAAAGCCTTAGGAGCGATGGCCCTCTTCGGCGAAAAATATGGCGATATCGTTCGTGTTGTGAATATCGGTGGCGAATCGATTGAATTATGTGGGGGAACTCATGTTAATAATACCCAACAAATCGCGACCTTTAAGATCCTTTCTGAATCAGGAATTGGCGCGGGAATTCGAAGAATCGAAGCTTTGACAGGTCAGGCTGCTATTGATTATTACCGTGCTGAAGAAACTATCTTGGAGCAAATCCAAGAACAACTTAAAGTGGGACAAACCGATCAAATTCTGTATCGGTTGAGCCAATTACAAGAACAAATTAAAGATCAAGATCATGAAATTCAAAGCTTAATGGCCAAACTTCTTCAACAAGAATCAAACAAAATCTTTGACCAAGTAGAAACAGTCGGAGAATTGACCTATATTGCCGCTCGAGTAGATAATCAAAGTAGTGAATCCCTACGTAATTTAGGCGATCAATGGCGCCAAAAAAACGTATCTAACCTGCTCATTCTGGTATCTAATAACGAAGGTAAAGTCGTCTTAAATGTCTTTGCTGATGATATGGCCATTGACCAAGGTGTCAAGGCTGGTGATCTAATCAAGCCGTTGGCTAAGATGGTCGGCGGAGGCGGAGGTGGCCGTCCTCAAATGGCTCAAGCCGGTGGTAAATCACCCGAAAAGATTGACAGTATGTTAGACCAAGTGGCCGAGACAATTGCTAGCTTTACAGAAGAATAAATTGAAAAATGTTTTCTTATGGGCTTAAATCGTGTATGATATAGTCTAGAGAAAGGTGCGGTGAGCTTATGAAGTCTTTGGACGAAACAATATTATTTAAATTAGATGATTTAAATCAACACACCGTTCGAGAAACTCTCGAAATTGTATATCAAGCCTTGGAAGAAAAAGGTTACGATCCAGTGAATCAAATTGTGGGTTACCTAATGTCTGGTGATCCAGCTTATATTCCGCGTCATAATGATGCGCGTAATTTGATTCGTCGTCATGAACGCGATGAAATTATGGAAAAATTAATTGAATTCTACATAAATAAAGAGGAGAAATAATGGCCTATCGTCGAATTATGGGCCTAGATGTGGGATCGGTGACGATTGGTGTCGCTTTGTCTGATTTAATGGGCTGGACGGCCCAAGGATTAGAGACCATCCGTATTAATGAAAGCCAAAATGATTTTGGCTTTGACCGGTTGGCAGAAATTATACAAACAGAAAATATTGAAACGGTAGTCATTGGGCTGCCGAAGAATATGAATAACACGATTGGTCCCCGTGCTGAAGCCTCGCTGGCTTTTGGCCAAAGATTGAAGCAACGTTTCCCTCAGTTAACGATTGAGTATCAAGATGAGCGATTGACCACTGTACAAGCCGAGCGCTTTCTGATTCAAGAAGGAAATGTTCGTCGGCGTAAACGAAAGCAAGTAATCGATAAAATGGCGGCAGTAATGATTCTACAAAATTATCTAGACCGACAAACAAAATAAAGGAGTAGCGAAGATGACAGAACATAATCACCATAATCACGAAGAAGCAGAATACATTACCCTGGTTGACGAAGAAGGTAATGAAACCCTTTATGAAATTCTCTTTACTTTTGAATCAGATGAATTCAATAAACAATATGTCTTGCTTTATCCAGCAGGTACGCTGGATGAAGAAGATGTTGAATTGCAAGCCTTCGCTTATGAAGAGGATGAAGAAGGACTCTCTGGTAATCTCATCCCGATTGAAAGCGACGCTGAATGGGATATGGTGGAAGAAGTCCTTAATACTTTCCTAGCAGAAGACGAAGAGGCATAATTGTCAAATCTATCCTGATAGAATCCGATCTAGCTTTGCCTAGGTCGGATTCTTGATATTCTAAAAGGAAGCCTTGGAGAAATAAAAACAAAGCAACTAGCCAGTTTCCTCAAAGTTTGATATAATCTTCAAATAAATTAATGTACGATAAAGGAGGCACTATGACGAGAAAGAATCTAAAGATCATTCGTCAGCAGGCCAAGGAAAACGAGAACAACTTGGTCAAAGAACGTCTGTGGACCGACCGAATTGTACGTTGGGTCATTGTTTCACTCGTAGTGATTACATTAAGCCTGATCTTATTTGGCTATTTTTATATTCATAATAGTTTGCAAGCAGTCAATAAGAAACAAGACAGCCCGATAGAAGTTACTATTCCAATGGGGTCTGGTTCAGCCGATGTCGCAAAGATTTTGGCGGACAACAATATTATTAGAAATGCTGATATCTTTACATATTATTTGAAGTTTAATAATGATCAGGAATTACAAGCAGGTCATTATAAATTTACACAAGCCATGGATGCTGACCAAGTTATTGCTACTTTACAAGCAGGCGGCGAGCCAATCTTTGTCGATGCGGATACCAAACTGACCGTAATCGAAGGGATGCAATTAGAAGAAATTGCCAAAATGGTTGGAGAACAAACAGCCATTAGTCAAGAAGAATTTCTAAAGAAAGCTAATGATCCAGCTTTTATTAAGCAATTACAAGGAAAATATCCATCTTTCCTCGAGGGATTACTGGATTATGAAGATCTTAAATATCCTTTAGAAGGCTACATCTTTCCAGCGACCTATGATTATTTTGCGGGGATGTCAGTTGATGATTTAATTACGGATATGGTGGGTTCAGCTAATCTTGTCTATCAATCTTATGTAGAAGATTTAGTGAATACTAATTTGACTTACCATGAAGTATTGACCTTGGCTTCGATTATTGAAAAAGAGGCTAATACGGTTGAAGACCGGGGTCTGGTTTCAGGCGTTTTTTATAATCGTTTAGCTGCTGAAATGCCTTTGGAAAGTGATATTACTGTACTTTATGCTTTAGGTGAACATAAAGAATTCGTTAGCTTAAAAGATATTGAAGTGGATTCGCCTTATAATCTTTATCAGCATACTGGCTTAGGTCCAGGGCCTTTTAATACACCAAGTAGAACTTCCATCGAAGCAGCTATCTATCCAACTTGGAATGACTATTATTATTTCGTCGCTGACCTAGATACTGGCGATATTTATTATTCAGTGACCCTAGAAGAACATCAAGCTTTGGTGGAAGAATATGTGAACAGCAGACAGACGACGGAATCAACTGCTTCTGAGTCGGAAGAAGAAAGTCAAGAATAGCCGAGCTAATTTTCGGCTTGAGTTTGAATAGGTCTAAACTCGAATTCACTCGCTATAATCTACTCACAGATTATGGTGAGTGAATTCCTTATGATAACTAGGAATAATGTATGTTTGGAGGAGAACGATGCCGAAAAAACCTATTGTAATTGGAGTCACCGGAGGATCAGGAAGTGGAAAATCTTCGGTAAGTCAACAAATTTTAGCACAATTTTCTGATGTTTCAGTCATGCTCCTTCAACAAGATTATTATTATAAAGACCAAAGTCAGATTCCCTTCGAAGAACGACTTCGGACAAATTATGACCATCCACTAGCTTTTGATCGTGATTTGTTCTATAATCACTTAGTTCATTTGATTTCAGGGCAATCGATTGAGAAACCAGTTTATGATTATGCCCTCCATACGCGTAGTGATCAAGTGATTCATGAAGAACCTCGGGATGTGATTATCGTTGAAGGCATTCTAGTGTTGGAAGATGAACGTCTCCGAGATTTGATGGACATTAAAGTATACGTTGATACGGATGATGATGTCCGCTTAGCCCGCCGGATCGTTCGTGATATTAAAGAAAGAGGGCGGACCGTTGATTCGGTAGTCAATCAATATTTAGAAGTCGTTAAACCGATGCACCATCAGTTTATCGAACCAACCAAACGTTATGCGGATATTATTGTCCCTGAAGGTGGTTACAATCAAGTAGCCATTGATTTACTCACTACAAAAATAGCAACAATTTTAAGTTAATTTAAAGGAGATAATGTAAGATGGATCAAAAAGTTTACCCAATGACACTTGAAGGCAAAGAAAAACTCGAAGCTGAGTTAGAAGATTTAAAAGTAAATAAACGTAAAGAAATTATTGAGCGCATTAAGATTGCCCGCTCATTTGGCGATTTATCAGAAAATTCAGAATATGAATCAGCTAAAGATGAACAAGCTTTTGTTGAAGGTCGAATTTCTAATCTTGAAAATATGATTCGTTTTGCTGAAATTATTGATGACCGCCACGTCGCTTCCGATGAAGTGACCCTCGGACGGAAAATTACTTTTATGGAATTACCAGATGGTGATGAAGAATCATACACCATTGTTGGTAGTGCCGAAGCCGATCCGATGGAATTTAAAATCTCAAATGATTCACCGATTGCTCAAGCCCTACTCGGGAAAAAAATTGGTGATAAAGTAACCATTGAAACGCCAGGTGGAAGCTTTGATGTAGAAATTACCAAAGTCGAACAAGCCTTATAATTGAACTGATAAAGATGTTGATGATTCGTTCATTAACATCTTTTTTTATTAATCATGGTTATCATGGTTTAAAAGCATGGTATAATGAGGATAATTAGGGGTGAAAATATGCACTATTTAAAAAAGAATATTTTTATGGTGGTCGCTTTTTGCCTGATTTTAATATTGTTTGAAATATTCACCCAGTATTCATATTTAGCCCTCTTTGCGACCGGATTTTTAACCATCATTATTTCTTTATTTATAAAAAGTAAAATCATTCAGCGGACTTTATTACTGTTTGGCGCCTTTCTCTCTCTTTTAGCTATCTTCATTACGCATTCGATCTGGCTTTTAATATTAGCGATTGTCCTAATTTGGATTTTGTTTCAAACAGAGGATGGCCATGAATTTGTTTACTCTGGTGATCGCTGGATTCATCCCTTTCAAGGGGAGATGACCTATCACGATGTTGTTGTACGCCGCCAAAGTCAACAAAGAACCTTGATGACTCGCAAGCCTCTCAATATGTGGTTGAAAGAACAACAGGGTGACAGCTATTATGATCAGGACATCAACCTGGTCTTTCTGGGTGGAAATACCATTCTAGATTTCGCCAATAGTTTTATGGCGGATGGAGAGCACACCGTGGTGATTCGTCGAATTTATGGGCGAACTAGGATAATACTACCTAAAGATGTCGCTTTAAAAATTAATGTCAGTGTGGTATCAGGCCGGGTAGTCTTTGAACAACAGAGCTATCAATTACAAGCTGAGAATTTTCAATGGTTAAGTCCGCAATATTCGACTGCGAGCCGACGGATTAATCTGATTGCTTCTCTTGTTTTTGGCGATATCGAGGTGATTATCTTATGAATCTGCGTTTATGGTTCCACATTTTTCTAACTCAGCTTGTTTTCACGGTAAGTATTTTATGTGTCTGTATCGGTTTAGCCATCTATGCTTTTGATTGCTTTACACTCACAGAATTTATAGCTTTTAAAGTGTTTGATCTCAATGTTTTTGGATTAATGTTAGCTGCGTTGATTGCTATTTCAGCGATTTATTCATTTCTCTTAAGCATTCAACTGATGACACCCTATGAAGAACTTCGGGCCAAGATTAACTGGTTAGCTTTAGGAAAGTATCATCATGCTATTTTCAATCGGCCGACCGATCGTCATTCTTGGTACGAACCTTATGATTCTTTACAAGAAGAAATTCTCGAATTAAGAGATAAGATGCTCCAGTATTCAAAAGACTTACAAGAGTTATCAGCAGCCCCTATCTTTGTTGGCGAAGAGACGCGAGAAGAAATTGTGGAGCATGAGCGACACCGGATTGCTCGAGAGCTTCATGATTCGGTCAGCCAGCAACTATTTGCGGCCACGATGATGATTTCGGCGGTCCATGAACAATTAGGTCAGGATGACTCGAATACTATGCTTTCGCAAATTTCCTTGATTGAAGAAGTGATTGGCAATGCTCAAACTGAAATGCGTGCCTTACTCCTCCATCTTCGACCTGTCGAGCTTTCCAATAAATCCCTTAAAGAAGGGATCGAACAGTTACTGGTTGAATTACAAACGAAAGTTCCCTTGGAAATTCATTGGGAATTAGACAATGTTCGTCTAGAAACCGGGATTGAAGACCACCTCTTTCGGATTTGCCAAGAGGCTATTTCAAATACCTTAAGACATGCTAAAGCACAGTCGATGGAAGTATATCTCTCACAAAATTTAGATGCAGTCCATTTGAAAATTCGTGATGATGGTCAGGGCTTTGATCCAGAGGCTAACCATCAACATGGAAGATATGGCTTAATGAATATTAAAGAACGGGTAACCAATATGGGTGGGACCTTAAAGATTATCAGTCGTAAGCAACAAGGAACTGTCATAGATATTAGTGTGCCAAACTCAAGTAAAGAATCTCAATCAGGAGGTAGCAGATGATTAGTGTATTATTAGTAGATGATCATGAAATGGTTCGTTTAGGAGTCTCTGCCTATTTAGCGGCTCAAGCGGATATTGAAGTCGTTGCTGAAGCAGAGAATGGACTGATGGGCTATCACAAAGCGCTGGAATTAAGACCGGATATCATTCTAATGGATTTAGTCATGGATGTGATGGATGGCGTTGAAGCCACACAAAAGATTCTTGCCGAATGGCCTGAAGCAAAGATTATTATTGTCACTTCATTTATTGATGATGAGAAAGTTTATCCGGCCATGGAAGCAGGCGCCAAGTCCTATTTATTGAAGACTTCTTCAGCACAAGAAATCGCACAAGCGATTCGTTCGACATTCCAGGGTGAACAGGTTATCGGCCCTGAAGTCAGTCAGAAGATGATTGCCAAACAAGATGCGGAGAATCAGCATCATCTTCATGATGATTTAACCCGGCGAGAAATCGAAGTCCTGCAGTTAATTGCCCAAGGAAAGAGCAATCAGGAAATCGCCGATGAATTGTTTATCACCCTTAAGACTGTAAAGACACACGTATCCAATATTCTGGCTAAATTGGAAGTGAGCGATCGGACTCAAGCCACCATTTATGCCTTTCACCATCATTTAGTTGAAGAAGTCAAATAATATGAGGAGGAATTTCCATGAAGATTTCGATTGTACCCCGTGCTGCTCAATGGTTTGAAGAGGAAGTTGGCTTACCTGAAGGATGTGGGATTCGCTTTAAAGCTCGGCTCTATGGGAATTCACAAATTATGAAAGGTTATGCCTTAGGTTTCGAACCGAATCAACCGAGTCCAGATACCCAGACCGTCTTGCGAACGGACCATGGCTTGTTATTATTCATTGAAGATGATGATTTATGGTTTTTTGATGGCCACGATTTGTTGATTGATTTTGATGAGGAATTGAAAGAACCTAAGTATATTTACCAACTTCCAACAGATCAGCAATAGATTCTTTGCTGATAAATCCACAAAATTCTCATTTTTCATTGACATTCTAATTATTTTATAATATATTGAAAAAGTAATAAAAAAGAAAGGAGAAATAATCATGAGCACATTTGTTTTTAGCCAAAATAATATAGTAATATTTCTTCTTTCAGCCTTTCAGACTTTCTCTTTGTTCAAATAAGTTGAATAAAGGAGACCTAGTGAATGCTTTTTGAAGGAGTATTTAACTAGGTCTTTTTTCTATGGAAATTTTGCTTAGGTTGAAGAAATAGATTGAGAAGGAAAGGAAAGCCAAATGATAAACAGTTTGTGGAAATTTATCAAAGAAAATCCTAAGGTCTATTTATTAGGGGTCTTTCTTGCCGTTATTGGTGCAGGATTTTATGTGACTAATAATTATATGATTCAGTTGTTTGTGGATGGGATTGTTGCTGCCAGTTTAACTTGGCCTCAATTAAAACTTTATGCCAGTATCTTTGCCTTGGTTGCTTTAGCGAATTATGTGAATGATTTGGTACTGGTTCGAATATTATTCAAACAATCGTATTTATTTCAGAATGCCTTGCGCATGAAAACCTTTGAACGCTTATTAACTTTTAAGAAGCCTTTTTTTCAAAGTTTTCGTTCCGGGGATTTGATGACCCGATTAACGTCAGATGTCGATCAGCTAGGTAATACGATGACTTATGGTGTATTATTAATTATTGTTGACGGGCTTTGGATGCTTATGTTATTAACTTATTTAATTGTTATGGTCTCTTGGCGATTGACCCTGATTAGTGTGTTTCCATTAGTGTTTTTTGGTTTAGGTGTTTTCTTTTTGGGGAAAGTCGTCGACCAGCGATACACTGAAAGTCGGGATGCTGTCGCCGAGTTATCAAATCAAGTTTTAGAAGTGGTTGAAGGGGTCCGGGTAATGCGGGCATACGGACGGCGAGACTTGGAGCAAGCCAAATTTCAAGAGAAAACCCAGGCAGTGACCGATAAATTTAATCATCTCTATTTGGCCAATGCCCTATATACACCATTGATACGTTTCTTCTCGGGATTGAGTGTGCTGGTAAGTATTGGCTATGGTAGTCAATTAGTCAGCCAAGCGGATATGAGCGTAGGCCAACTGGTAGCATTTCAAATTTATTTAGGCATGTTTTTATATACTATCTGGGGGATTTCCGATATTTTTGCCTTGTATCAAACGGGCAAGGTATCTTTTAGGAAGATTCAAGAAATTATTGAGCATGATAATCCAGTTGAGGCTTCAGGTCAGCAAGCGCTAGAAACTTTCGACAAAATCACCTTCGATGATTATTACTTTACTTATCCGAGCGAAGCGGAACCCACTTTAAAAGGAATCAGTCTAGCCTTGAAGAAAGGCCAAACCCTAGGTATTGTGGGTAAAACGGGGTCCGGGAAAACAACCTTAATCGCTCAGTTCTTACGCCAGTATCCGGTCGATCAAGAAGGACGAATTATGATTAATGACCAGGCGATTCAGTCTTATCGTATCCAAGAGATTGAAGGCTTAATTGGTTATGTTCCTCAAGATCACGTGCTCTTCTCAAAGACGGTTCGCGAAAATATCTTATTTGGTAATGACCAGGCTGGAGAAGAAGAATTTAATCAAGCGGTCGCCGGGGCTGACTTCCAGAAAGATATATCCCACTTGTCCCAAGGGTTTGACACCTTAATTGGAGAAAAGGGGGTTGCCATCTCGGGAGGACAAAAGCAACGGGTTTCGATTGCTCGCGCTTTGATTCGTCAACCTGAATTACTGATCCTCGATGATTCATTATCGGCTGTCGATGCGAAGACAGAACAGGCCATTATTCACCAAATTCAGAATATTCGCCGGGGTAAGACCAATATCATCGTCACCCACCGACTTTCTGCGGTGATGGAAGCCGATAGTATCATTGTCTTGGACGATGGAAGAATTATTGAACAGGGCAGTGCACAAGAGCTGTTAATGCATCATGGTTGGTTTAAAGAACAGTTTGACCGCCAACAAATGGAGGGCAAATCATGAAAGTTTTTATAAGATTAATTAAATATATCCGTTATCGTTGGGGGCAGTTCTTGATTGGGACAATCTTGTCAGTTGCCTCAGCAGGCTTAGCTATTTATGGACCGATGATTGCCAGTCGCTTAATTGACCGCGTAGCTGATGGAGCCAAAAGTGGCCAGATGCTATCCTTGAAAGCCCTCTGGCCAGATTTATTCTTTTATTTCATGATTATGAGTGTAGGTATTCTGTTGGCCTATGCTTCTTTCCTGATTCTGGCGAGATCTTCTAATGCTATTTCCAAGATGATTCGCGATCAAGCCCATCAACATATGCAGCGCTTACCGATTTCTTTCTTTGACGATAAGCCCGCAGGTAAAATTTCGGCCCGAATTGTTAATGATACCGAAACTCTGTTACAAAATTTCTATATGAATTTTATGAATCAAATTCTTCTAAATTTAGTCATGGTGGTGGGAACTTATATTGCCCTATATTCAGTGAGTCCACAAATTGGTCTGACCCTATTGGTACTCTTGCCGATCATTGTCATTTGGCAATGGTTATATATTAAGTGGGTTCAGCCAATTAATTTAAAATGGCGGGAGATTATTAGTCAACAAAATAGTCAGATAGCCGAGATGATTCATGGAATTTCAATTGTCCAACTCTTTCAAAGACAAGCAACGGTTCGCGAAGAATTCGCGCAAACAAATCAAGCTTGGTTAAAGACACGCTATGACCAGATTAATATTGAAACCTTACTTTCCTGGAATTTTTCTGAGTTATTAAGGAATCTAGTGATTTTTGCCATAATGTTCTATCTAGGTCGGCAATTTACTGAAGGGATCTTTGGCTATAGTGTTGGGACACTCTACTTACTCATTGAATATACTACGAGATTATTCGATCCGATTACCATGATTGTCCGTTTAAGTTCCTTTGTCCAACTGGCTTTAGCCGCTGGGACTCGAATCTTTGAATTATTAGATACGCCATTAGAGGAAGATGCTGACCAAGAAATTAGGGTAGATGACGGTCATATCCGATTCGATTCAGTTTCATTCGCCTATAACGACGATTGGGTCTTACAAGATTTAAACTTTGAGGTTCAGCCCGGGCAAACCGTGGGTTTAGTGGGCCATACCGGTTCAGGCAAGTCTTCAATTATTAACTTACTCTTTCGCTTTTATGATCCGCAAAAGGGTCAGATTCTAATTGATGGACAAGCGATTGATCAATATCGTCGTGAGAGTTTACGTCAATCGATGGGGATTGTCTTGCAAGAGCCTTATTTATTCTCAGGAACGATTGCTTCTAATGTCTCAATGAACGATCCAGAAATTGGTCCTGAGAAAGTTGTAGAAGCCCTCCAACAGGTGGGGGCGATTCCTTTAATTGATAAATTGGAGAAGGGGATTGAAGAGCCAGTCGTTGAAAAGGGCCAAAGCCTATCCTCAGGAGAACGTCAATTGATTTCATTTGCGCGAGCGCTAGCCTGTGATCCTAAGATTCTAATCTTGGATGAAGCGACTTCTCATATTGATTCGGAAACGGAAGATGTGATTCAACACGCGATGGAAGTAGTGAAGGCGGGCCGGACGACCTTGATTGTGGCTCACCGCTTATCAACGATTCAACAAGCAGATTTAATCCTGGTCTTAGACCAAGGTCGAATTATTGAGCGGGGCAACCATCAAGAATTATTGGCACAAGGTGGCCAATATGCTGAGATGTATCACATGCAGGCTCAGGTATAAGTCTCTCAGCGCTAATAATTTACTGGATTAAATTTAACCCTAAGCAATAAATTTTGGATGATTTAGGGTGAGAGTATTGATAATTAATCATTAAAGTTGTTCGTAAAATCCGCCAAAAGAATCACAGGGTATGAGTATTGGAAATTAGCAAGCAAAAAAGGACTAGTCACATTGCTAGTCCTTTTGTTAATTAATCTGTGTACGATTATTATCAAAAGTATCTTATGGTAACATGAAAAATTCATGGTTTCCATGACACTTTTAGCTTTGATTAGGGATCATATTTCCTATAAACATGATTATATCAAGCTTTATGAGATGTTTTCAAACTTAACAAATTCAAAAAATGGAGATGAGGAGAGTCGAACTCCTGTCCAAATATTCCGCCACTTACAACTCTACGCCAATAGTTTATTCTTTACTTTAGCATCAAGCTAGCTGATAAACACGCATCACTTGTAGCGAGTCTGGTCGTCTCTTTTCTATGAAGCAGACGGATTCATAGAACGTATCCCACTGAATTTGAGACCGGGAACTAACACATGGGCGATGCTAGGCCGATCTTTGCCCGCAGTTTTTAGGCTGCTAAAGCAAAATTGTTGTTTGTTGTTTTTGCAGTTATATTTAACTGTAACGTTTTTAGGAAGACGTAACCTTCCTGACGCATCATAAGCTCGAAAATACCTGTCGAAACCATGACATCCCCGAGATTATATTCTCCATTATATGGTAGAATTCAATATTTGTCAAAATTCAAGCACTGCTGACCGGTACTTTTAAAATAGCGGACCCATTTTCATCGTTATTTAATCGTGAGCGAATGTTAAGTCATTATTCACTTAGTTATATTAGAGATGATTTAACCTGACTCTGATTTTCTGTCTTGCTTAATTTTCTATTTTTGCGATAATATAGCAATAGACATATTCACCAAATGAAAGGGGGGCCCATTATTAAAGATTATTGGACGATTTCAGAACTTGCTGATGAATTTGAGGTAACTCGTCGAACGATCCGCTACCATCTGCAACAAATTGGTGGAGGGCAAGAAAAGAATGCCTCAGGAATGATTATTATTTCGGCAGATGAAAGGCAAGCCCTCCTCCTAAGGATTAAGGGAGAAGAAATTAAAGAAGATATTAGTCGGAAAATGGACACAAAAAATGAGCGTATCAAGAAATTAAATGAAGCCGTTCATTATTTAAAACAATTATTAGAAGCAGAAAAAATCTCGACTCAACAGAAGACTCAAGAATTAGATCGATTGACTAGTATCCTGGAAGAAAAAGATCAACAATTGGCTCAGTATAAGCAACAACAGCAATTTCTGCAAGAACAATTGACGAGTCAGTTGCAATTGCTCGATCAAGAACAGCAATTGCATCTACATACTAAGTCAGAGTTAGATCGAAGCCGCCAGTCCCAATTAGCCCTAGAAGAAGAAATTCAAAGTAAGGATGATCGATCTTGGTGGCAGCGTTTATTCTTACCTTGAGAGCTGATTAATCAGTATGGGTTCTTGATAACCGACTGAGCAGAAAATCAGAATTATTGCATCTTATTATAAATTTAGTTTTATTGGGCGGATGCTAGGTCAAATAATATTTATTCGCTAATATTTTCACTTTTTTGATCGGCTTTTATAGCCTTTGAAGGAGGCAATTCGTTATTTTCAAAGAAATGCTGATGGTTCAATCAAATCTTGAATCTTGCGCCAAGGAAACAAAGAAAGCATAAAATATTTAGTCGATAGTGACAAATCATGAAGAATCCAAAATAGGAAGCCTCAGTAGGGCTTCCTTTTTGAATATAGTTTATTTAAAATGATTCGGCTTCAATAAATTCTTGGTGTTGAGCAACATCATCCGTATGATAGATGACTAAGCGAATCTCTTCTTCAGAAAGCACTGGTAATTCTGCTAAGGCATCATTTAAAGCATGATCATCAGCAAAGTCTTCTACTTTTAAGCCTGCTTTTGCTAATTGTTTAGCTTGATAAGGACTTAGATCATCATAGTTGATAACCCCTTTATCAATTAGGATGTGATATAGTTCTTTGTAATTGTCGGCAGAAGCTGTCCAGCACATCCGTTTTGTAGCGTCTTTACCTACCCATTTAATCATTGTATCTTCCTTTCAGTCGGTCTTATTGATAATTATTGTAACATTATTTTATAAAAAATAAAGACTTTTCGCAATTATGTTGCATTATTTATTTTTAAATGTTTTGTAAGTTGTGGAATGGGCCTTTAGACGGACGGCAGAATCGTTGTGATCTAGTATGATTTTATCGTAAAATGAACCAGGAGGGATTTGATGAGCGAATGGATCAATGATTTTAAAAAACTCGGAAAGTTTTTGCTTTACTTTTTAGCGAGTGTTTTCACTATATTTATCATCAATCAATTTATTACTTTGTATAATTTCTTACGCTACTTGCATCCGCTTCTCGCTGTAATCGTCACAATCATCGGATTGGGAATCTTGATTTATTATGGTGTCAGGTTGTATCAGCAGCTGGCCAATAATCAAGCTATTATCGATATCGACCAAGATTCTACGGCTGAAGAAGTTGAAGAGTATTATCGTCAAATGCGCTTACACCTGGAGAAATATATCCAAACAGATGCGGAAACTGAATCTTTAAGTGATGAAGAGGCAGTGGCTATCTATCTGCAAGAATTAGACCAGTTAACTACCCCGATGATCTTAGAGAATGCCAATGCCATTTTCCTTTCAACTGCTATTTCTCAAAATGGGGTATTGGATAGTTTCGTGGTCCTTTTCTCCATGATTCGTATGGTTTGGCAGTTAGCCAATGTCTATCATACTCGTCCTTCACTCATTAGCTTATTGAAGCTTTATGTCGAAGTCGCTTCAGTGGTATTGATGGCGCGGACGATCGAAGATGCTGATTTAATTGAGTATCAAATTGAGCCACTGATGACTTCGATTATTGGGGAATCAATTGCTTCGGCGATTCCAGGTATGGTGCCTATTTCTAATTTAATTGTCAGCTCCTTAATGGAGGGAGCGGTCAACGCTTTCCTAACGTTGAGGGTCGGTATTATTAGCCAAGATTATCTTAAAGGAGCCCATAGTAGCAGTCGACAAGGAATCCGCCGCTCAGCTTCGATGCAGGCTGTTAAATATATGGGCAGTATCCTAAAAACAAATAGTAAAATCGTGATAGAAAGTATAGGTCGGACGATTAAAAGAGCAGGTGTAGATAGTACAAAAAAATGGTTTAAATGAGGCAGTGGGACCTCAACGAGCAACCATTAAGTCATCAGAGCAAATATTTTTCAACATTGACGCATTCAACGCCATCCTCTAAATAGATCTCTGAGCAAATTTGGTAACCTAGGGATTGATAAAAGGGGAGGGCAGTGCAATCTGCATGAATCAGACAATGTTTAAGACCATGTTCTCGGCCAAGTTGTTCGATAGCTTGGACTATTTGAGTAGCTAGTCCTTGTCCTCGATAAGATTTAAGCGTGGCTAATCGAGAAACTCGAAATGTCTGTTCATCATCTTGAAGATAGCGTCCGGTTGCGACAGGAAGATTCTGGTCGTAGATGACAATATAGGGAGGGCGATCGAGGTCAATTTGATCAAATTCTTCCTCCGCCTTGATGCCTTGCTCGAGTACAAAGACTTGGTAACGAATGAAGAATGCGGCAGCTTGTTGCCAGCGCTCTGAATTAATTCTAAGTTCCATTTGAACACCTTTCTTTGCTATAATACAGTTTGAATGAAATAAATTTGTTTTTATCTTAGCATATTTTATGAGATAAGGTATAGAAGGAGAATATTATGTTCCAGAAAAAGAATCGTCCACCTATGAGTTCTAAAGAGAAGAAGTGGTGGATTTTTGGTTTAATTCTATTAACGATTTTTGTGTTTTTAAATCGCTGTCAACTCGCTCAACATCAAAATTCAAGTCATGCAGTGAGTGACTATCGTTGGCTTACCGAGTAACTGTCAAACTATGCTATTCTAGAAATCTTTGTGATTTTGAGAATTTCGTTATCTTTCATAAATTAAAAAAAGCCGAATACTTAAGTAAGAAAGTTTCTCAAAAAGAGGGTTAACTTTCTACTGAGTATTCGGCTTAATATTTTCCTGAACAATAATTATTTGATGTTTTGAATATGATGGATGAATCCTAATTATATCGTAACCATCGGCTTAACACGTTTTACCCCGTCAAAAAATAAGGTTCGCGATTAAGACGATAATTGGTAAGGAAATCAAGGTTCGTTCAATAAAAATAACAAAAATTTCCCAAAGGTTAACGGGTAATTTAGAACCAAGAATCACTGCACCTGTTTCGGAAAGATAGATGAGTTGAACAACAGATAGGCTGGCAATTATAAAACGGGTCATCGGATTTTGAATTTCTGCAGCCATGATTGAAGGCACCACCATGTCGGCAAAACCAACAATCACAGTTTGACTCGCTGCCTGAGCTTCTGGGACTTGTAAGAGTTGGAGCAGAGGGAGAAATGGTTTACCCAACCAGGTAAAGATTTCTGTATTTTCCGATAGGATTAAAGCCATGGTACCTACAGCCATAATAATTGGAATCACACTCAACCATAAATTAACGATAGTTTTGATAGCCCGATTGAAATAAGCCCAGACACTGCCATTTTTTTTGGCTTTGCGGATAGCTAATCTTAAGGCCCATTGAGAACGACTATATCCATCCGGAATGACATCACCATCTAAATCTTCGGGATGAGCAAGTCTTTGTTCAGATTTTCTCGATAAGGGTGGCAGGTGGGGAATAATTAAAGCACAGCAAATGCCGGATAATACGACGGTCAAATAGTAAAAACCAAAATAATCTGTCAGGTCAACGTTTTGTAAGACGACTAAACAGAATGTGATCGATACCGCAGAGAAAGTTGTCGCAATAATCGAAGCTTCTTTCTCAGTATAATATCCTTGTTCATATTGACTGCTCGTTAAGGTGACGCCAATGGTTCCGTCACCCACCCAGGAAGCTACACAATCCACGGCTGAACGACCGGGAAGATCAAACAAGGGGCGCATAATTTTGGTCAAGTATACACCAACAAATTCGAGTAAACCAAACTCGGTCAGAAATGGTAGGATAAAAGCGGCTACTAAGAAAATAGTAAAGAGACCACCAATTAAGTCGTTTAAGATGAGACCGCCGGTGCTTTCAGACCAAATAACTTCGGGTCCTAATTTAAAAGCAGTCAGCCAAGCGAAGAGCATACCAATCGCTCTGACAACCATCCAAAACCATGAAATATGCCCGACTTCATTTAAGAGTGGATGTTCTTTCAAGAATTTAGGTTTAAATTGACTCCCTACGATAGAAATCAAAAAAGAAAGTGTAATAATACACAATATCAGATAGGGAATAGGAACCACTCGGTCGATTCCTTGATAAATCCAATTTGAAAGCACAGAGACGGCAACGGTCGTACTTCCTTCATAAGTAAACGGGGTCATTAACAACAATATACCAACGAGAGATGGGATAACAAATTGAAACACATCCTGGTTAGTATAGTCTTCTTTATTCATACATACCTCCATATTTATTTTAGACTGTGAATCAATGCATTATATTTTAGACCAATAAGAAAACAATTACAAATGGAATCCAATGAGAACGTGTTCATCGGAATTAAATTCAGATGAACTTTATCTTAAAAGCTGACCAAGTAAAATATAGAAGAATTTAAGAAAGTAAAGCTTGCATTCGCTATCCAGGATGGTAACATAAATGTAACAAATTATGCGGGGGAATAATGGTGGATGCTTGGATAAAAATAAATAAGAAAAGAATTTGGTATGGTTTTGCACTTTTTCTTACGACAATATTGGTTATTTTATATTTTGTTCCAATGAACTTTCCGAGTCGAGTTCAACGAGCCCAGGCTTTAATGAATGAAATATATCAAGATGAGCAAGAAATTTATTTAGCAGAGAATGTAACCATCCACAAAATTCAAGATTTAATGAATGTAACCAATCGCTTAGCTGGGGATGTTGGTCAGGATTTACAGACCAAAGCCAATCTAGCTCTATGTAAATTTCGTAATCTACAGAAGATTAAATATTTTGTTGATAGTCAACACACTGATATCAATAATCCTAAACTAGAGCAGGTTAGCCTGAATGCCGAGTTGAGTCCAGAATTATGGGCTAAACATAAAGACTTGTATGTCTGGCCTGTTCAGGATGCTTTCACTCAACAAATTGATCATATCTATGAATTAGTTGAAGAGGCTTGGTTACCCTTGAATCAAGCTCATCAATTGGTTAATGATTTGGCAGACCTGCCAGCCAAAGACAATCAACAAGTCCTCAAGCAAGTGCAAACCATGCTAAATATAGAAGAATTGTTGAATCAAGCTGCTGACCAAGGTCTAAAAGAAAAAATTAACCAACAGTATCTGCAAAAAGTTGACCACTATATGCAATCGATGTTGCAAGATCCCGACAAATTTTCAGATCAGATTTTAAGTAATCTTTATCAAGCGGATGCGGTGCTTCCTTATATAATGGATACTCCTCTTGACTATCGACCTAAAGTGGCGGTTACTTTTGATGATGGTCCTAATGAAGATTTTACGCCACAAATTCTAGATATCTTGGATAAGTACCAAATTAAAGCAACTTTCTTTGTCGTCGGACGGAATGTCGATCAAGTCCCCCAAGTAGCTCAAGAAATCATCGCGCGGGGTCATGATATCGGCAATCATTCTTATAGTCATCCTACTTTTCTAGAAATGACTGATGATGAAATTTTATGGGAAATTAATGCTACTCAGGATATTATCGAAAATCATACCGGCTATCGGCCTAAATTATATCGGATGCCGTTTGGTGATGGGGGCCGTCATGTTTATGAATTAATCGATAATATGACTTCGACCATGTGGAATACGGATACCAATGACTGGTATTTCGAGACACCTGAGGAAATCTATGAATATACCTTGCCTCAATTTGATCGGGATATGCTGATGTTAATGCATGATACCTCACAAAAATCTGTCGATGCTTTTGAACAAATCCTTCAAGCTTTGGTTGATCAGAATTATAAATTTGTTAGTCCTAACGAATTAGAATTTAATGAACGGTATCGGGAAATTGGAAATTATGCCCAGTACGAGTAAGTTTGTTTAGCAAAAAGGCTAGTGTTACAAGCAATCATCAGTAAAAAGCACACTCAAAATCTCTTTCTCTAAGAGTATTGAGTGTGCTAATTTGTTATTCTTGATTAGAATCATTCAGGACATCCTTAAAATGGTCAGTTCGACCATAGGCTTTGAGTCGGAATTGCCCATCACGGTATTCGACAATTGATACCGAAGCATTATCGAGGGGCTCTTTTTTATTAAAATCGGCAATCAGACCATTGAGGAGGTTACGAATGGTCATCCCGTGACAAACGACTAATATAGTCTGATTTGTTCCTGCATGCTTATTGAGTAATTGCAGTAGGCCAGACTCAACCCGTTGCCAGAATTCGACATAATTCTCAGCATGATGATAAGGGTCTAATTCTTTAATGGTGTTTAATATATATTGAATTTCAGCTTCTGAACCTTGAGGTAAATCATATTTAATCGAAGTAGACTTAATTAATTGGGGCCAGACATCTTTGGCAATTTGTCCTTCAAAGCTGCCAAAGAACACTTCACGAAATTCTTTCATCGGTACAATTTTTAACCCTTCATTGAACTGGTTTTCTTCTAAGAGGATTAAAGCTGTATCAATGGTTCGTTGAAGGTCACTGGTATAAACCGCATCGAATTTAACATCAGCTAAACCTCGACCACTACGGTGTACATTCTCAATGCCTTTAGGGGTTAAGGGAGCATTGGACCAACCCTGCATCCGATCATAAAAATTAAAATAGGTCTCTCCATGTCTTACAAAATAAAAAGTAACTCCATTTGACATAATTCTGCCTCCTCATTTCTCTTAGATTTATTATAACGATGTTTTGAACTTAAGTCTAAAGAAAGTCGCTTGTTTTAAGATGAAATCAATTCGGCTTTGTGATAATCTTAGTAAATAAAAGGGGGGCAATTAAGTGGAGAAAAGTCAGAATATTTGGTCGAGACTCTTAAAAACTTACCGAGATAATAGCGAACAACTTCGCTTCGGCTCCTATGCAGCAGAAATGTCATTCTATGTCATTTGGGCCATGGTACCAATTCTTTTGGCCTTAGCGAATGTGATTGCCATTCTTCCAATCAAGACAGCGGACATTTTAGCCATGATGCGGAATTTCGTACCGGCGGAAGTTCAATCAATTTTATTGCCAATTTTACAAGGTTATTTGGAGAATACTTCACCTGGTGTTTTTTCTTTGGGGTTAATTATTTCACTGTGGCCGGCCTCCAATGTCTTCAATACTTTACAGCGTGTCTTTAATGAAATTTATAAAGTAGAACCCCGCAAGAATTTACTGATTTCTCGTGGCTTTGCTTATCTTTTTACGATTTTTATGGTATTATTAATTTTTGCAGTGACCTCTTTATTAGTGTTTGGCGAGAGTATTTTACATTTAGTTGAACAAAGATTGCCAGATTATTCTGGCTTAGTTTCCTTAATTGTTCAACAGGGTTGGATATTTGGGGTCATCCTCGTCTTTTGTTTGTTAGTCTTGATGTACTATATCATTCCGAATGTCCACCGACCACTGAAATACGCTTTGCCGGGAGCCATTTTTTCTTTTGTAGGAATCTTTTTGATTTCGCAATTATTTACAATATATCTTTCTTTTGCGGGCAACAGTATCTCGAATCAAACACTAGGGATTTTTATTATTTTAATGATTTGGCTCTATTTCAACTCGATGGTATTATGTGTGGGGGCTTATTTAAATGTATTCTATTACGATTTCAAAAATCCGAAAGCTGATCCATTTGCCCCATATCAAGGTGAGATTATAATCGATAAGAGTGACGGGTTTATCAGTCATCAGCCGGTGCTCAAAGATCAGATAAGTATTGTAAAGACTGACAGTGATAGGAGTAAAATAAATGAAGGCAACTAGACAAATGGTGCGACAACAAGAGTCTCGCATCGACTATGGGATTATTCTTAGTGTATTAATATTGGCGATTATTGGCATTGTCAGTGTCTATGCCACTACCCATTTAATTCAGGGACAAGATTTACGTCCGACCTTAATGCATGCCTTGTGGTATGGGGTGGGAGCCCTAGTCATTATCTTCACCATACAATTAGATAGTGAACAATATTGGAAGATAGCCAGGTTGCTCTATGGCTTTGGCATTTTGCTGCTGATTCTTGTACTTTTATTCCATGATCGCCAGTTGGCCTTGGAGACTGGAGCGAAATCATGGTTTAGAGTGGGAAATGTTTCTTTCCAACCTTCGGAAGTTTTTAAACCTGCTTATACCGTGTTTCTGGCTCGTTTGGTCACTGAACATAATGCGTCAAATCTGCATCGCAGCCTGCGGTCCGATTTTATCCTCTTAGGAAAAATTGCCTTATGTGCGCTCCCGCCGATGGTCTTAATTCAAATTCAGAATGACTTAGGGACTAATTTGGTTATCATCTCAATCACTGCTGGAATTATATTAATTTCAGGGATTAGTTGGAAGATATTGTTACCGATTATCTTAATTGCTGTTATTGGTGGCGGTAGTTTGATTATTCTAGCCGGATTTTACCCTCATATCTTAGTGGATTCTGGTTTATTTGATACTTATCAGATGGCCCGGATTCAAAACTGGTTGAATCCATTTGGCGATACCCAGGGTTCAGGCTATCAATTGGCTCAAAGTATTAAGGCTGTCGGTTCAGGTCAACTCAGTGGCAAGGGCTTTGGTTTTTCGGAAGTTTCTGTGCCGGTTCGAGAATCTGACTTTATCTTTACGACGATAGCTGAGAATTTTGGCTTTTTGGGCGCCTCAGTCCTCTTATTTGTTTATTTTGTTTTGATTTACCAGATGGTACAAACCTGCTTTGAGACAAAAAATGAATTTTATGCTTATATTTCTACTGGAATTATTTCGATGATTCTGTTCCATATTTTTGAGAATATAGGCATGACTATTGGTTTATTACCGATTACTGGGATCCCGCTTCCTTTTGTATCACAAGGGGGATCAGCCTTGTTAAGTAATATGATTGGTGTAGGCTTAATTCTGTCAATGCGCTATCACCATCGAAATTATAAATTTGCCCTAACAGAAGATTATTTTTGAGGTGTATGATGAAAAAAGATAAAGAGTTATTATATAAATTGATTGAAGGAAAATTAAATCGAGTTTATTTGCATCCAGATACTCTTGCGGAGATTGGAGAAGTTGAATATATAAATTTACATGCTGCAGGTCCCGTCGAAGCGGGTCAGGTGGTGGCTAATATTGAAGCGGAGAAAGCTGCCATTGAAATCCCGATTGAAAAAACGGGAGCGATTGTCAAGACGAATGCTTCAGTGGAGGCCATGCCCCAAATATTATCTTTAAATAAGGCCGATGAGAATTGGTTGTTTGAATTTGAAGAAGCATAAAATAAAGCATCCTGGCCAGGTTATCGCTGAAGTGTCCGCTTAAGACAACTTCATGAACGGGTCATGGATGCTTTGTTTGTTAATTATTGGGCCGATTTTCGACTGCGACAGACTAAATCTTCAAACAATTTAGCTTGTTCTTGGTTAACCGCTAGCTGGATTTCAGGATGCCATTGGACGGCTAGTAGGCTATGATCTTGATCGATATATTCAATCGCTTCAATAATATGATCAGAACTATAAGCGGTTGCCTTTAGCGGACTAGCTAGTTGGTCAATGGCTTGGTGATGATAGGAGTTGACCAAGGAAGTCGACCCGATAAGGGTTGACAGATATGATGATGCGTCAATGCGAACCAAGTGATGCCCCTGTCTTAAATCACTTTTTTGCCGATGTTGTAGATGGATCTGGTCAAGTTGTTGAATCTCTTGATGGAGGCTGCCGCCGAAGTAGACATTAATAAGTTGAAATCCACGACAAACACCCAAGATTGCTTTCTGTTGTTGAATGGCTTGATCCAGTAAAGATAATTCGAAACGGTCTCGCTCCATATTGACGGGACCCAGATTTGGTTGAACCTCTTGCTTGTAAAGTAAAGGGTGAATATCTTCACCACCACTGAAGATGATGCCATCAACTTTATTGATCAATTCTTGAGCAATACTCTGGTCGAGAAGTGGAAGAGTGACCGGAATGCCACCGGCTTGATATACCGCCTGACTGAAATCTTGTAAACTATAGCTATAATGCCATTGAATGTTAGAATTTTTTTCAGTTTCTTGCATGATGTTTCCAGTAATACCAATCAAAGGTTTCATCATTTTTCTCCTTTTTGTTAAATCATAGCTAAGCTAAAAGAAGAGGTCAACCTAGCTAAACGGATTGAGATTATTTATACTTAAAGAGAGGTGACAGGATGGATTATCAGAGAGTCATGACAGAATTGCATCAGGGTAAGCTGGCTCCGGTGTATTACTTACAAGGAAGTGAGAAGTACTTAATTGATCAGTTCTTAAAGCAATTATTTAATACTTTAGAGAAGGATCAAGCACTAGATATTATGCAAATCGATTTAGAAGAAGAGTCAATCCAGTCAGTCATCGATGAAGCTAATATGTTTTCCTTCTTTGCTGATCAGCGGATTATCATTGTCGATAATGCCTCTTTCTTAGCTAACCAAAGTCCGCTTAAACTTAATAAGACAGAAGAGAAAAACTTATCAGAATATATCAGCTCACCAAATTCAGCGACGGTTGTCGTCTTTTTGTCCCGGCAGGATCAGATTGACCGTAGACGTAAATTAAGTCAGCTATTTACTAAGCAGACGCTCTTAGTGGATGTGACCCCATTAGATGAACGCCAGGTAGATCGTTTTGTGCGGGAATATTTAAGGTCCAGTGAAATAAAACTTGGCAAGCATGCCCTTGATGAATTGCTAATTCGTGTCAATTACCAATTAAGTTTGGCGATGATTGAATTAGAGAAATTACATACATTTGCCTTATCAGGACAGGAACTTTCGGTCGAGAATGTCCGTCAATTAGTGCCTAGAAGTCTTGAAACGGATGTCTTTGAACTTTCAACTGCAGTCAGCCAAGGAAAAGTCAACCAAGCCATCCAAATCTATCAAGACCTACTGCTGATGAAGAATGAACCCATTGCCTTGCATGCTTTGTTGGTCAGTCAATTTCGCTTAATTTTACAAGTCAAGTTATTGAAAGAGCGGGGCATGATGCCTGGTCAAATGGCAGAATATTTGAGTGTCCATCCTTATCGGGTTAAACTGGCCTATCAGACAAGCCAGCGCAAAACCTTGCCAGCTTTGTTAGCTTTGTATGATGATTTTGCTGAGATAGATTATCAGATGAAGATGGGAATCGGCCAGGCAGAAAATCATTTCTATCTCTTGTTAACTAAAATTGTCTCTAGCTGAGGATAGAACCTAGTAAAAGAAGGTATAAAAAAAGGTTGAAAGCCAACTTTCAACCTAAATGCCTTTATTTATTCAATTTAGCTAATTTTGAAATATCACGAGCAGCTTTATTTGCGTGAATTAAACCTTTATTCGCAGAATTTTCAATTTGTTTCACAGCTGCTTTAAATAAATCAGCTTGATTTCCTTCACCAGATTCAACCGCAAGTTTGAAGTTTTTAATCGCCCGACGCATGCGAGAAATTTGAGCAGTGTTGCGATCTGATTTAACAGCCGTTTGACGAACACGTTTAATGGTTTGGACAGTATTTGCCAAGGAATTCACCTCTTTCATAATTATTGCGTTTTGTAACTCTATCAGAATTATTAAAGCGAGTCAACAGACATTATTATAACTTATTCAAAAGTACAAAAGCAATCATAAATTTTCGGATTTTATAGCATTATATTGGATGAAGCGTTATACTAAGATGCGAACGCTTGTTCTAGAGAGGAAAGGGTCCATGGATCAATTTAAATTAAAATTACCTTTTCAACCGAGTGGGGATCAACCCCAGGCAATTGATAGTTTGACTCAGGGAATTGAAGACGGCCAGCGCGAGCAGATTCTTTTAGGGGCAACGGGGACAGGAAAGACCTTTACCATTGCTAATGTTATTCAGAATGTTAACAAACCGACCTTGGTTTTAGCCCATAATAAAACTTTGGCTGGTCAATTATATTCTGAATTGCTAGAATTTTTCCCCGATAATGCGGTCGAATACTTTGTGTCATACTATGATTATTATCAACCTGAGGCGTATGTACCTTCTTCGGATTCTTATATCGAGAAGGAAGCCAGTGTTAACGATGAAATTGATCGATTACGCCATTCAGCTTCTTCCGCTTTAATCGAAAGACGCGATGTGATTGTGGTGGCTTCTGTTTCCTGTATTTATGGTTTAGTCGATCCACAAATGTATCGCGACCAAGTCTTGTCTTTGCGCAAGGGTCAAGAAATTGCTCGAGAAGATGTGATTGCTCGTCTGGTCGATATGCAATTTGTTCGCAATGATTTTGATTTCCAACGGGGGACCTTCCGCGTTCGTGGTGATGTGGTTGAAATTTTCTTAGCTTCTAGGGAGAGTCAGGTGCTACGCATTGAATGGTTTGGTAATGAAATTGAACGCATCCGCGAAGTGGATGTTTTAACCGGTGAAATTAAATCTGAAGTGGATCATTTTCCTATTTTTCCAGCGACTCACTTTGTGGCCAATACCCAACAAATTGTCCGCGCGGTCGAATCGATTCGTGCGGAGCTTGAAGAGCAGTTAGCCTACTTAAGGGGAGAGAATAAACTTCTTGAAGCCCAACGTTTGGAACAACGAACTAATTATGATATTGAGATGCTGCTTGAAATGGGTTATACCAATGGTATAGAGAATTATTCACGTCATATGGATGGACGTAAGCCCGGGGAACAGCCTTTCACCTTGCTAGATTTCTTCCCGGACGATTATTTAATTGTAGTAGATGAATCGCATATGACCATGCCTCAGATTCGCGGTATGTATAATGGTGACCGCGCACGTAAGCAACAGTTGATTGACTATGGTTTCAGATTACCGAGTGCCCTAGATAACCGGCCATTAAGGTTAGAAGAATTTGAGGAACATGTGAATCAGATTGTCTATATTTCAGCAACTCCGGGTCCTTATGAGTTAGAACATACTAACGGAGAATATGTTGAACAAATCATTCGACCCACTGGCTTGTTGGATCCTCTAGTTGAAGTTCGGCCGATAAAAGGGCAGATTGATGATATCGTTGGCGAAATTAATCAACGAGTGGAGAAGGGTGAGCGGGTCTTTATCACTACTTTAACTAAGAAGATGTCGGAGGATTTGACCGATTACTTAAAAGAACTTGATATTAAAGTGAAATACTTGCATAGTGATATCAAAACCCTGGAACGGACTGAAATTATTCGTGATCTGCGTTTAGGCGTTTTTGATGTATTGGTCGGGATTAATTTATTGAGAGAGGGTCTCGATGTACCTGAAGTTTCATTAGTAGTCATTCTTGATGCAGACAAAGAAGGTTTCTTGCGCAGTGAACGAGCTTTAGTCCAAACGATTGGTCGAGCTGCTCGGAATGCTGAAGGAAGGGTCATTATGTATGCTGATACCATGACTGATTCAATGCAGCGAGCCATCGATGAAACTAATCGACGTCGCAGTATTCAGCTGGAATATAACCGGGTACACCATATCACGCCCAAGACAATTAAGAAAGAAGTGCGTGATCTCATTCGGATTACCCATGAAGTTGAGCCTGAGAATAAAGAGCAAGATCTGCTTGGTCAGTTCCGTAAAATGTCTGCTCAACAAAGAGAAGAACAATTGGAAGTGTTACAATTACAAATGCGCCAATATGCTAAAGATTTAAACTTTGAGGCAGCGGCTGACTTGCGCGATATTATTATTGAATTACAAACAATTTACAAAAAAAATAAGCGCAAGTAAGGGATTTGTGTTAGTATAAGTGTCTAAGTTTTGATATGAAATTTGTGGGGGTGTTATTTTGGCTCAATTTCCGTCCAGGATAAAAAGTTTTGAAGGATTAAAAGGCTTCGCTGTGGCGATGGTAATTTTCTATCATCTATTTCCAAATTATGTTCCAGGCGGGTTCTTAATGGTAAATACCTTCTTGGTGCTTGGTGGTTATTTCTTCGCCTATAAAATGGAGAAGCACCAGCCAGTCGACCAGAAAACAAATTACCCGGCCATTGGTCGCTATCTTTTAAAAACTTTTGAGCGTTTATTCCTGCCACTTTTATGGATGATGATGATAATTGTTCTGGGCTTTGTACTATTTAAACCGATTGAATTGCATTATATCCGCAATGATATGCTTTCTGCGCTAGCATTTGTGAGTAATTGGTATCAAATTTTCTCAGATCAATCTTATTTTGTCCAAATGACCAATGCGACACCATTTACTCATCTCTGGTACAATGCCATCTATCTTCAATCCTTCATTCTGGCAATTCCTTTATTTTTACTGACCAAGCGCTTTAAGTTCTCTTTGCCTGCCAAGGGAATTTTTTGGGCGATCATAGTTATTCTAAGTCATAGTCTGATGTTGTTTCTTTATAAGCCAGGAGATGATCCGACTAGGGTTTATTATGGTTTAGACACTCGGTTTTCATCTTTTGCTTTAGGGATGGCAACGGCCTATAGTTTGCCGACCATCTTAAATTATTTACAGAACTTGAAACATCGCAAAAGTTTTTATTCAATCTTTGCCGTGTTGGTTACAGGATTGACCCTGTTCTTTGTCTTGACCACGAAAGATAATTCGGCATGGACCTATGAATTAGTGATGACTTATTTTAATTTGATTTCCATGTTTCTTCTATGGTTAATTACGATTAATCCACCGATTACACGTTTTTTCTGGGGCAATCCGATTTTTGATGTTATTGGTAAGCGGTCCTATTCGTATTATCTCTGGTATTATCCAGTGATTGTCATCATGATGGGGCAATTCCGCCGTTTCAATGGTAATATGCTAATGATTAATAGTCTCAGTATTTTAGGGATTATTTTCTTCGGCGAAGTGACTTATCGCTTGGCAGAGAGACCGATTTGGCAGATTCCTTTCGCCAATCAATGGGATTGGCATAAGAATTTGGCTCTGTTAAAAGATCGGACCCAACCGAAAAAATGGTTTGCTCGCTGTGTGTTTTCAGGACTATTCTGTCTAGCTTTGATTGGCTTCGGCTTTGCCGTGTTTAATAGTCGCAATGATAAACGGGTTGCTTTGTTCGAACTAGAGTATCAAACCTATCGCTTTGCGCCAAACATGCTCAAAGAGGCCTATCCGGCTGAAAAACCGCTAATCAAAGTCAAAGATGAGATCAAGGATTTAGACCAGCATTTTGCGACTCGGGTCAGCCGTCAAGCTGATCAAGAAGATACGGTCAAATCGTTGACGGATCATTATATTAAGAATCGAGAAAATGAACGTTTGGTCAATTATCTGGTAAATGTGAAACAAGATCAGATTCAAGCTTTTCTTGATCGACTCAATGAGAATCAGGGACTCTTTGATGAATTAGAAGCTTTTCATCCAACTGTCGTTGAAAACTTAAGTAAAGAAGAGCTACTTTTCGCCACTGAAGTACCAATGACATTATTTGGTGATTCGATTGTCAGCATTAATGGTATAAATACCTTAGAAATTTTCTTGAATGGGAATTATTATGGTCAGGGTAGTTTACAAATTTGGGATGCAATTCCTATTTATAAACAAATGCTTGCCGATGGTGAGGTTCAAGAAAATGTGGTCATTAATTTGGGCACCAATGCCAGTTTAGACCGACCAGCCTTAGACGAGATGATTGAATTATCTGGTGACCGTCAGGTATTCTTTATTAATACAAATTCTCGTGTTCAACATATTGATGAAGTCAATCGATTAATTAAGGAAGTGGCTGAGGACTATCCAAATGTCCACGAAATTGATTGGCATAGTTATCAAGAGGGTCACCCTGATTGGTATGGCGAGGATGAGATCCACCATTCACCATTAGGTATGGAACACTTTACCATTATTATTGCGAAGACCCTTTATAAAGTTTTGCAAGAAAGTCACTAAAAAGACTTGATTATTAAATTTAAGTAGGTTACACTATTTGAGTGGCTGTTTGTTGCTATCTTTTGCATCGACGAACGAAGCTGCGAAGCAATTATTAAGCCCCATGCTCAGATTAACGAATCACCAACGTTTTTCTTAGCATTGGGACTATTTTTAAAAAGAAAGAGGTGAAATGAGATGGCATTGACTAAAGAAATGAAACAACAAATTATTGCTGATTATGCTACTCATGAAGGAGATACTGGTTCTCCAGAAGTACAAATTGCATTGTTAACACATGATATTAATTCATTAAATGAACATATTCATACCCATAAGAAAGATTTCCATTCTTATCGTGGGCTTATGAAGAAAATCGGTCATCGTCGTAACTTGTTAGCATACTTACGTGAGAACGATGTACAACGTTACCGTGAATTAATCCAACGTTTAGGATTACGTCGCTAATCAACATCATCAGGACAGCTTTTGTCCTGATTTTTTTGCGTCTTGAGATATTATTATGTTAAAATGTTTGTTGGGAGTTCGTTAGCTTAGCTAGCTTGCTACTATACAAGTATGAGTTTTTTATCCGATTAAAAGATTGATATTTGTTTAGTAGTCTCCCAATTCATAACAAAGGAGAACTAGAATGACAAAACATGTATTTGAAACAGAATGGGGCGGGCGTAAATTGGTTGTAGAAACCGGTCATGTAGCTCAACAAGCCAATGCAGCCGTCTTAGTTCGCTATGGTGATACAGTAGTTCTAACTGCTGTAGTCGGTGAGAAAGAAGCTAAAGAAAATCAAGACTTCTTTCCTTTGACCGTAAATTATGAGGAAAAAATGTACGCTGTCGGAAAAATTCCAGGTGGCTACATTAAACGAGAAGGGCGTCCTTCTGAACATGCTACCTTGACTGCCAGATTGATTGACCGGCCGATTCGTCCGATGTTCCCAGAAGGTTTCTTTAATGAAGTCCAAGTCATTAATACTGTCCTATCAGTGGATCAAGATAATACGCCGGAAATGGCCGCCATGCTAGGATCATCCTTAGCCTTAACCATTTCTGATATTCCTTTTGATGGTCCCATTGCCGGTGTTCATGTTGGCCGTGTTGATGGTAAATTTGTGATTAATCCTTCTGTTGAACAAAAAGCAGCCTCAGATCTAGATTTAACCGTGGCTGGTTCTAAAACAGCCATTAACATGGTGGAATCATCCGCTCAAGAATTATCAGAAGAAGTGATGCTTGGAGCCTTATTATTTGGCCACCAAGCAATTCAAGAATTATGTCGCTTCCAAGAAGATATCCGGTCAGCGATTGGCCAAGAGAAGATGGCAGTGGATCTCAGACAAATTGATCCGATCCTGTTAGCTGAGATTCAAGAGCAATACAATCCGCTGATGACCGAAGCTATTCAAACCTTTGATAAATTGGAGCGGGAAGCCAATATTCAAGCCGTCAAAGAAAAAATTCATGATGATTATCAAGCTCGCTGGTCTGAGGAAGAAGAGCTTGACCAAAAATTGCAACAAATTATTGCAATTGCTGATCAATTAGAATTCGATGAAGTACGTCGCTTAATTACAGATGATAAGGTTCGTCCGGATGGTCGACGAATCGATGAAATTCGTCCTTTATCTTCTGAAGTGGCTTTCCTACCTCGGGCTCATGGGTCAGCTTTATTTACTCGAGGACAAACTCAAGCTTTATCAGCACTAACGCTCGCGCCATTAAGTGAACAACAATCTTTAGACGGTCTAGGCTTAGAAGAATCACGTCGCTTTATGCATCATTATAATTTCCCTCAATATTCAGTCGGGTCAACCGGCCGCTATGGTTCACCTGGTCGACGTGAGATTGGTCATGGGGCATTAGGACATCGCGCCATTGAACCGATCCTTCCGAGCGAAGAAGACTTTCCATATGCCATTCGTTTGGTTGCTGAAGTTTTAGAATCGAATGGGTCTTCTTCTCAGGCTTCCATTTGTGCGGGAATCTTAGCCTTAATGGATGGCGGTGTGCCCATTAAAGCACCGGTTGCTGGAATTGCTATGGGCTTAATGATGAATCCAAATGATGAAAGTAAGTATACTATTTTAACAGATATCCAAGGATTGGAAGATCATTTGGGTGATATGGACTTTAAGGTTGCAGGTAGCCGCCAAGGGATTACGGCCTTACAGATGGATATTAAGATTAAGGGCATTACTGAACAAATCTTGCGTGAATCGCTGGCACAAGCTCGGATCGCCCGGATGCAATTATTAGACCATCTTGCTTCAACGATTGCTGCTCCTCGTCCAGATTTAAGTCCTTATGCACCGAAGATAGAAATGATGAAGATTGACCCGGACCAAATTAAAGTGGTAATTGGTAAGGGTGGTGAAACCATCAATAAAATTATTGATGAAACAGGTGTCAAGATTGATATCGACGATGATGGCAACCTATCAATCGCTTCAAGTGATCAAGCGATGATTGATCGGGCCAAAGAAATAATTGAAATCTTAACGCATGAAATCGTTGCTGGTGAAGTCTATGAAGGGGTCGTTAAACGGATTGAGAAGTTCGGTGCTTTTGTAGAAATCCTGCCGAAAAAAGAAGGCATGATTCATATCTCTGAACTAGAACATCATCGGGTAGCTAAAGTTGAAGACGTGTTAGCGATTGGTGATCGGGTTAAAGTCAAGGTCATGGAAATTGATCCACGAGGCCGAATTAATCTTTCCCGTAAAGCCTTACTAGAAAGAGAAAAATAGGAATCTATCAAGACATACTCTAGTATGTTGATATCGTTGATTGTTTTTAGGACCTGGAAATCTGATTTATTAGACAGCAAAAAGATTTATAGAGACAAAAATGCCCCCCTAAAGTTGGCTGCATGGTTCAACTTTAGGGGGCATTCGATTTTATAAAAATTTTCTGGTTTCTGTCTATTTATCGCTGAATTTTCGTTTGAACAACCATAACAATAGCTTATTAGGTCATAGCAGACAGCCCTTCTACTAATTTTGTACTTCAAACTTCTGCGTAAAGCCATAATATATGCCGATTAAAATCAGAGAGGCAGATAGATAAATTTCAGTTAAATGATCTGTTACAAAATTAAAGATATTCATTAATTTATTAATATCTAATAATTGAAATTGTTCTGAAGTAAGAATCATCGTTGATAGGCCAGAAATAATTGGAACTAAAATTAGCGGTATTAATATTTTCCAACCAATTTTATAAAAGCTGTAAGATAGAATCGCATAAAAGAGCATTTTGGCTAACATAATGAAGTAATCTTGCCAGTTTAAGCTTTGGAAAGCCAATTGAAATAGATTTGCTGAGGAATCCGTCGTAGCAATATCCCCGAACTTATTCAAATAAAGAGATAGACCGGCAATGATTAAATAAATCGGTATATTAATTAGAAAATAATAACGCCGGCTAATCCCTAGACGTAAGGCCGAATCGTAGTATGAAAGGCCATCGAAAATTGGTATTAAGAAACTCAAAAAGTAAACAAATAACATGAAAATGACTGCTAGATCGTAAATATCAGGCATTGTACTAAAGATAAATCCGCTCCCAGGCGCCTTTAAGAAAAAGTCAATTACTAAGCCTAAAAGTAGCAAAAATAAAGTAAAGTAGCTTCCATATTTAAAAGATTCTAAGAGTTGTATTTTTCTAAGTGTGAGTGCACGTTTCATATTATCCCTCCATTAAATAATTAAAGAGTGCTTGCAAACCCAGTGAATCGACCTTGCCACCCGCTTGGTGAATCTGTTCGATTTCATCTTTGCTTAAATCATCATAGATATCAATAGTTTCTAAACCAGATAAGTTTTCTTGGTGAATAATATTCTTGTTGTTAAGCTGATAATTGATGACTCGATAAGCTTTGTTTTGAATCTCGCTTAAGGGCTGATGCATTAATATTTTGGCATCTTTTAACATAATGACATCGGTTAAGTAAGGTTCAATTTCTTGGATTAGATGAGTTGATAGAATAAACATGCGCGGATGTTGTTGATGGTCTTCAATTAGATGCCGGAAGAATATTTGCCGGTTGACTGAATCCAATCCGTTCGTTGGTTCATCGAGAATGGTAATGGCCGAGCGGCTAGCTAAACCTAGTATATTTTGTATCAGGGTTTTATTACCGGTAGATAGTTTGCTAAATTTACTTTTCTGGTCTAAGTGAAAGTCGGCTAACATCTTCTTGGCGAAATCCAGATCGAAATTAGCAAACAATTGTTGATATACTTTTAATAGTTTATTGATTTTACCTTGGAAAAGATGATTGTTTTTGTAAATATCCCCACCGACATAGATGAGCTGACTTAAAGCTTCAGGATTATCTTTGAGATTTTGTCCATTGAGCTCAATTCGTCCCCGATATGTCGGGATCATGTTATAGAGCATACGCATCATCGTGGTTTTGCCGGCTCCGTTACGACCCAATAGACCATAAATTCCTTCTTGATTATTTAACTCGAGATTAATATTATATAAAACCATGTTTTTACCATAAGCTTTCTCCAACTCAATCATTTTTAGCATGGTATTCCTCCTTAATCATTTGTTCTAATTCTGTCATTGAAATATCTAACTGCTGGGCTTCAAGGATAAATTCAGGTAACAAAGTGTGCATGAAACGCTTTTTTCGTTCTTGGCGAATAATCGCCAGAGCTTCTTCACTAACAAACATACCTAAACCTCTTTTCTTAAATAGGATTCCCTGATCGACAAGGGCATTAAGTCCCTTACCAGCCGTTGCCGGATTGACTTGCATAATTCTAGAAAAATCATTCATCGAAGGAACTTGATCTTCCGCCTTTAGGTGACCTTGAAGAATTTCGTTCTCTATGTATCTCGAAATTTGCAGATAGATGGGGATATCCTTAATCATTGCTTCACCTCGCTCTACTAGATAACTGGCTAGTTACTTAACCAACTAACCGCTGGAGCTATCATAACTGAGGTTTTTTAATTTTGCAAGGGATTTTTAACTTTTAGTCATAATTTTATATTTATCCGCTAATTATGCTATAATGAATAAGTGTTTAAACAAGTGACAGTTATTAAAATATATATTATGAGGTGAATTATGAGTTTGATTAGAGTGATCCCGCTTGGCGGCATCCGCGAAGAAGGGAAGAATATGTATGTTATCGAGGTGAATGAATCGATCTTTATTCTGGACTGTGGTTTAGTCTATCCAGAAGATGAGATGCTGGGGATTGATGCAGTGATTCCCGACTTTTCTTATATTGAAGAGAACAAGGATCGGGTGCTAGGTATTTTCTTAACCCATGGCCATGAAGATGCCGTGGGTGCTTTATCTTATTTATTAAAGAAAGTAGACGCACCGGTCTTCGGTACGGAATTGACCATTGAATTGGCAACCATCTCAGCCAAAAATAAAGGATTACAAGATCGGGTCGAAAATTTCTTTATTATCGATGAAGACACTGAAATTGAATTTGAAGATGCAACGATTTCTTTCTTTAAGACCACCCATACTATTCCAGATTCTGTGGGAATCGTCTTGAAGACCGATGAAGGATCGATTGTGTATACAGGTGATTTTAAATTTGATCCCAATGCCTCACCTTTATACCAGACTGATTTCTCCCGCCTGACAAAAATTGGTGACGATCAAGTCTTGCTTTTATTAAGTGATTCAGCGAATGCTGAGAACCAAGAATTGAACGTCAATGATTTGAAGATAGTTGAAGAATTAGAGTCGGTTTTTTATAATGCTGAAGGTCGGGTTATTGTTGCTTGTATAGGTTCCAATATTTCGCGAATTCAACAAGTCTTTGATGCTGCTCAACGCAGTCAGCGCCGGGTCTTTATTACTGGAGATAATTTAATTGATATTGTGGATACATCCATTCAACTTGGCAAAATTTATTTACCAAGTAAGGACGTCATCGGCCAAATGAAAGACCTTAAGAAGACAGATGATGATGAGATTGTGGTCTTAGAGACAGGCGATATTGGTGAACCCATCAAGGCATTAGAGATGATGGCTCGGCATAAACATAAGCAAGTCAACTTAAAAGAAGGGGATCTGGTTTATATCGCCACCACCCCATCCATTAGTGTCGAGACCACCTTAGCTAAAACCAAGGACCTGATTTATCGGGCCGGGGCTGAAGTGAAGACGATTACGGATCATTATCGGGTTTCCGGTCATGCGAGTCAGAATGATTTGAAACTGATGCTGAACTTTCTTAAACCACAATATTTGTTGCCAGTGAATGGCGAGTCACGGATGTTGGCTGCCCATGCTAAATTAGCGAAAGAACTGGGTTATGACGATTTCCATATCTTTTTACCTCAAAATGGAGATATCTTAGAGTATAAAAAAGGAAATATTAGTCTAGCCGGTCAAGTTCCTGCCGGGGATGTCTTGGTGGATGGATTAGGAGTCGGTGATATTGGCAACGTAGTTCTCCGCGATCGCAGAGTCTTGAGTGAAGATGGTATTTTTATCGTAGTAGCAACTATTTCCCGTCGTTTAAAACGGGTCCTAGTCGGTCCCCAAATTTCTTCTCGTGGCTTTGTTTATATGAAAACCTCGATTGATTTGATTCAAATGTGTTCAGATATGACTTTAGATGTTCTAGAAGACCATTTAGCTCGATCTGATTTTGATTGGGGCGAGTTAAAGGCTGATTTAAGAGAAAAGTTAGGAAAATTCTTGTTCAAAGAAACTCAACGACGCCCTGTAGTTCTACCAATCATTATGGAAGCTTCGAGTTATCAACCTAAAGATGAGTAAGGAGAGTCGAATGAATAGAAGAATATTTCGTCAACTTATTGAGTTGCTAATCGCAAGTATCTTAAGTTTAGTCATTGTTTGGCTGACCCGCCAATCTTTGGAGATGGATGGGGTTTATTTTGAAGCTTTGGGGCTAATACCTTTAATCTGGTTGACCTTGAGGTATGGAGCTCCTTTGGGAATTCTTTCTGGAGCCTTAACCGGCTTTGTCCTCGGTTCAATAGATTATGGATTCAATCACTTGGCTGTTATTTTTGTCTATGCGGTATTACCTTTACTTTTTGTCGGTTTAGCGGGCTTTTTCAGCAAATATACGCAAAAGACTTTGAATAATCGTCGTTTGTCTTCGACTTATTTAAATATCTCCACCGCTACCTTCATTGTGACTGTGGTCTTTAGCCTACTGAAGGCCAACATACTTGCTAAGGTGGTTGAATTTCCGATCTTAGCGAATTTGACTCAAGTATCATTTTGGCTGGGTCTACTGGCTTTGGTCGCCTTGATGAGTCTTATTTTGTGTCTGTTAGCAAAGTTCCAACCAAAACTGATAATTCCCAAACGCAGTAAATTCTTGAATCGTCATGAGACGAGTTCACTCTTAAATGACTAGAAACAGAAAAAACGCTTCACCTAGGAAGTCCTATGGGACACATTTTCTAGGGAAGCGTATTTTTATTTCAATATGCCTTATTTGTTTGGTTCAATAAAAATTTAAGATTTTTTAAAGCAAACTTATTCGCTAACAAATCCAGCATGTTACTGGGTTAGTATGAGTCGATGGTTTTGACGGAAAGAATCTGTTCGGTAAAAATGTTAAAACTTTCTTCAGTGTAGGCTTCACGCAAAAGAATACTGCGATCTGCCGAAATTGGAGCCTCAACATAAACCAAGCTGGTTTCTTCTTGAATCTGCTCTTGTCCATCATAATATTCGTAGGTAATCCAAATCGGTTCGAGAGAAACGAAATGTTCATGGAGTAGATGCTCGATTAACAAGAGATTCATAATGGTAGGTTGAGGATATCCTTGAGGTTGACTCAGAAAAGGGGCCATCCATTGATGGAATTGTTTTTTTAATGTATAGGTTAATTTTTCTTGTGAGAGTTCCATGTTATTCCTCCTGTATAATCACGAACATGTGTTTGCATTTATAGTATACGAACACATGTTCTTGTTGTCAAGTAGTTTTATTTGTTGGGCTTAATTTAGCTTAGGTGTTTTTATTTATTAATAGGATTTGTTATAATCAACTATGGATTAATTTGCGGAGGTGAAATCATGGTTAATAAAACGTTGGAAATCATTAAAAATATTGAAGACGAAGCTCAGGCGATCCAAGAAAGTTACCAAAAACAAGTTGCTGAATTTCAGCAAAAATTAGACCTGAAACTTCAGAATCAATCCGAAACGTTTCAAACCGATATTCAAAAAGAAGCCCTGACTTTAGAGGACAGTCTGAAGAAAGAATCAGAACAAGCCCAGCTTGATTTAGAAAAAACTATTGAACACTATCAAAAACGTAGTCAAGAAGCGATTCAAGAGAAGAAGGATACTTTGACTGACTACATTATCGATCGAATAATTCAAAGATATTCTTAATACTAGAAGAAGAGGTGATTGAATGGACGAATTTGATAAATTAAAACGTTCCGTCATTGAACAAGCCGAACAAAAGGGAAAAGAATATTATCAACGAGAAGTTCGGAAATTAGAACAAAGCTATAAGGAAAAGTTCAATGATTTGAATCGGTCTTATGAAGAGAATCGTCAACAAGCCTTGGCTAAGGTAAGACATCATCATGACCGTCTCATCCAACAAATTCAGAACAAAGAGCGTCAAACTTCCTTAGTATCTAAACAAGAAATTTTGACTAGCCTATTTGAAGAAACAGTGCATAAAATGACTCAGTGGACAGTTGAAGATGAGACCCGTTTTATTCAAAGAATACTTAATAAATATCAAGGACAACCTTTGACTTTGCTTTTAGGCCAAAAGACATTAGCTAAATTCTCTCAGAGAGATCTTGATCAACTGCAAAAAGAATTTCCCAATATTCAGATAAGCCAGGAATCGATTTCTGGTCAAGCTGGTTTTAAATTGGTTATGAACCAAATTGACTATAATTATTTATATGCTGATTTAGTGAAGGATAGTCAAAGAGAGATTAGCAGTGATATTGCTCAGCGAATCTTTGTAGAATCTGATGCAGAGTAAAGAAAGTAGGTGACTTCAATGGCAACAACCTATAAAATTGGGATCATTGGAAATAAGGATGCCATTTTACCGTTTCGTATCATTGGCTTCGATATATATCCGGTATTGACTGCCAGTGAAGCGAAAGAAACGATTAAACAATTAGCAGAGGAGAATTATGGTATTATCTATCTTACCGAAGACTTTGCCCAACAGATTCCTGATACCATAAAATATTACGATACACAAGTAACCCCTGCGATTATTCTCTTGCCGAGTCATCGGGGGAATTTAGGGATTGGTTTACAAAGAATTCAGGATAATGTTGAAAAAGCTGTTGGTGCAAATATATTGTAGGGAGGAACTATATTGAGTAAAGGTACAATCATAAAAGTTTCTGGACCATTGATCGAAGCTTCTGGAATGGCTGATGCTAATATTCAGGACATTTGTCGGGTCGGAGACCTCGGACTCATTGGTGAAATTATTCAAATGCACGGGGACGTAGCTTCCATTCAAGTTTATGAAGAAACATCAGGAGTAGGGCCGGGAGAATCGGTCGAATCGACACATAAACCATTGTCGGTTGAATTAGGCCCTGGCTTGATGTCGCAAATGTTCGATGGAATTCAACGACCGTTAAATACTTTCAAAGAAAAAACTCAATCAGACTACTTGGAAAGAGGGGTCGTTGTTCCGGTCCTTGACCAAGATAAGTTTTGGGAATTCACGGCCCAGAAGAAGGTTGGCGATCAAGTGTCGGCTGGAGATATTCTTGGGGTTGTCCAAGAAACTGAAGTTGTTGAACACCGGATAATGGTTCCTTATGGTATTGAAGGAACCGTAGCTTCTATTCAGTCCGGTAGTTTTACAGTCAAAGATAATGTTTATCAAATTGAACTCGCCAACGGTGAAGTGTACGAAGGCAGTCTGGTTCAAACTTGGCCAGTTCGACGAGGTCGTCCCTATGCTCGCAAATTAAAACCTTTGAAACCACTGGTAACCGGTCAACGGGTTATCGACACCTTCTTCCCCGTTGCTAAAGGTGGGGCAGCAGCGATCCCTGGACCTTTTGGGGCAGGGAAGACGGTTATTCAACACCAGGTTGCCAAATTCTCCGATGTGGATATTGTGGTCTATGTTGGGTGTGGTGAACGGGGAAATGAAATGACTGAAGTATTAAACGAGTTTCCTTCTTTAATTGACCCAAACACAGGGAAATCTTTGATGGAGCGGACCATTCTGATTGCTAATACTTCCAATATGCCGGTGGCAGCGCGGGAGGCCTCGATCTATACTGGGATTACCATTGCTGAATATTTCCGTGATATGGGCTATTCAGTAGCCATCATGGCCGATTCAACCTCTCGTTGGGCTGAAGCCTTGCGGGAAATGTCAGGACGTTTAGAAGAAATGCCAGGGGACGAAGGATATCCTGCTTATCTAGGCTCCCGTTTGGCTGAATATTATGAACGATCTGGACTCATTGAAACCCTGGGTTCACCGGGCCGGGTAGGTTCAGTCACAGCAATCTCAGCCGTATCACCTCCAGGCGGAGATACCTCTGAACCGGTAACCCAAAATACCTTACGCGTATGTAAAGTATTCTGGGGATTAGATGCTAAGTTAGCTCAAAAACGTCACTTCCCATCTGTCCACTGGCTAGATTCTTATTCATTATATAGTGACGAGATTGGTCGCTATATTGACGAACAAACCAATTCCAATTGGTCAGTTAAAGTTCGTAAAGCAATGAATATCTTACAAAAAGAAAATGAATTAGAAGAAATTGTGCGCTTGGTAGGGATTGAGTCTTTATCAGACCGTGACCGAATTACCATGAATACAGCGCGGATGTTACGTGAAGACTACTTACAACAAAATGCCTATGATACGGTGGATACCTTTACTTCGTTCAATAAACAAACTGCTTTATTAACTAATATTTTATATTTCGATGAAAAAGCTCAAGAAGCGATTCAATTAGGGGCCTACTTACAAGACGTTATGGGTGGAACCGTTGAGTTGCGTGACCGGATTGCTCGTAGCAAGTTTATTGAAGAAGAGCGCTTAAATGACATTGAAAATCTGAAAAATGAGATTGAAACAACCTTAAGAGATATTCTCCAATCTGGAGGTGACCAAGCATGACAGAAATTAAAGAATATCGTACAGTTAGTCAAATCGAAGGACCTTTGATGCAAGTTGAAGGGGTCAAAGGAGCCAAATATAATGAACTGGTTGAAGTTCAAATGCATGATGGCCAAAGAAGGCAAGGTCAAGTCTTAGAAGTCAACGGCGATTATGCGACCGTTCAATTATTTGAAGGGTCAGCCGGGGTAAACTTACGAGATACTCGTGTTCGCTTTACTGGTAGACCCCAACATCTAGCCGTATCTGAAGATATGGTGGGTCGTATCTTTAATGGGATGGGTAAAGTAATTGATGATGGTCCGGAAATTATCGCTGAGAAAGAATTAAATATTGAGGGCGAAGCAATCAATCCAGTTGCTCGCGAATACCCTGATGAATTTATTCAAACTGGAATTTCAACGATTGATCATTTGAATACCTTAGTTCGGGGTCAAAAGCTACCTATTTTCTCTGGTTCAGGACTTCCTCATAAAGAATTAGCTGCCCAAATTGCCCGGCAAGCAGCGGTGTTGAACTCTGATGATAATTTTGCCGTGGTCTTCGCCGCCATGGGAGTAACCTTTGAAGAGGCGGACTACTTTATGGAGAATCTTCGTGAGTCAGGGGCTTTAGATCGGTCTGTACTATTTATTAACTTGGCAGATGATCCTTCCATTGAACGACTAGCCACTCCAAAGATTGCTTTGACCACAGCGGAATATTTGGCTTTTGAAAAGGATATGCACGTGTTGGTAATTATGACCGATATCACGAACTATTGCGAGGCGCTGCGTGAAGTTTCTGCAGCTCGCCGAGAAGTCCCAGGCCGTCGTGGTTATCCAGGTTATCTGTATACCAATCTGGCAACCCTATATGAGCGAGCCGGGCGAATTGTCGGTAAGGAAGGTTCGGTTACCCAGTTACCTATTTTGACCATGCCAGAGGATGATATTACCCATCCGATTCCCGACTTAACCGGTTATATTACTGAGGGTCAAATTATCCTTTCCCGTGAATTGTATAACAACGGTTTCCGGCCACCGATTGATGTCTTACCTTCCCTATCGCGGTTAAAAGACGACGGAATTGGCGAAGGAAAGACACGCAAGGACCATGAGCCAACCATGAACCAAGTTTTCGCAGCTTATGCTGAAGGTAAACAAGCCAAAGAGCTTTCAGCAGTATTAGGTGAAGCAGCCTTGTCGGAAACTGATAAGAAATACTTGGAGTTTGCGACTCAATTTGAAGAACGTTATGTTGACCAAGGCTTTACCACCAATCGGTCTATCTTTGACACACTGGAATTAGCCTGGGAACTCTTAAATATTCTGCCACGAACCGAATTAAAACGGATTAAAGATCCGATGATTGACGAATTCCTTCCTGGTAAGGAGTGATAATATGGCCAGACTGAATGTCAAACCGACTCGAGGTGAGTTGGCAAAGCTCAAGCAACGATTAAAATTGGCGAGTCGCGGACATAAATTATTAAAGGATAAGCAAGATGAGTTGATGCGTCAATTTATTTTATTAATCCGCCAAAATAATGAAATCCGCAAGCAAGTCGAAGGTCAGCTACTAGATGTCATGCAAGATTTTGTGTTATCAAAAGCCACGCAAAACCAGTTAGCGATTGATGAATTGTTTGCAATACCGGCTAAAAGCACCCAACTTATTATTGAACAAGAAAATATCATGAGTGTGAAGGTTCCTAAGATGTTCACGGATATTCATGAAGAAGATCGGTCAGGAGAGATTGACTATTCTTTCCTAACCTCAAATGCCGGAATGGATGGGGCGATGGCGGCGATTGAAGAAAGTTTGGATGCTTTGCTGAAATTAGCCGAAACAGAAAAAACCTGTCAATTGATGGCGGATGAAATTGAGAAAACTAGACGACGAGTCAATGCTTTAGAATATCGGACCATTCCCGAATTGGAAGAAACAATTTATTTTATTGAAATGAAACTAGAAGAAGCTGAAAGATCAGCCTTAATTCGCATGATGAAAGTCAAAGATATGCGATAAATTATCGTTGAGTAAGTAAGAAATTCAATTTGATAAAGGCATTGGGCAATTTAGAGTGTACTTTCCTTTGATAAAGGTAAGTCCCTTGAATACCCAATGCTTTTTGCTTATTCACTTAAATTCTGATTAAGATTTGAAAAAAGCTGGTTCTTAGGTTTTATCTCAAGATAAAATATGATAGAATGAGTCACTAAGAAGTATTCGCAAAACAAAGGGAGGTCAATATGTCAGATACTCGAGGATTGTTAATCGTTTTATCAGGCCCCTCAGGAGTTGGCAAAGGCACTGTACGTGCTGCAATCTTTGAGGATAATCCCTACGGCTATGTATATTCAGTATCGGCTACTACCAGGCAACAACGACCCGGTGAAATCGATGGTAAAGACTATCATTTTATGAGTAGAGAAGCCTTTGAAGCCTTAATTGAGCAAGAAGCCCTCTTAGAGTATGCTCAGTACGTTGGTAATTATTATGGAACGCCGATGGCAAAAATCGAAGAAGATTTAGCAGCAGGGCACGATGTTTTCTTAGAAATTGAAGTGCAAGGTGCCTTAAAAGTCCGTGAACGGGTAAATCGCGAGGATGCCGTCTTTATTTTCTTAGCACCGCCGAATCTTACTGAACTCGAAGGGCGCTTGGTTGAACGCGGTACAGATGCTCAATCAGTCATCTATGAAAGAATGCAACGCGCGTGTGAAGAAATTGATATGATGCAATATTATGATTATGTTGTTGTTAATGACCAAGTCCCTAAAGCTGTAGCCAAAATTAATGCGATTATTCAGAGTGAACATTTGAAAGTCGAACGTGTTGTCGATCGAATCCATGCTGAAATCCATCAATATTTACAAGGAGGAAATGATTAATATGATGCTATATCCCTCAATTGACCGACTTATCGAGCAAGAGAATTCGGTATATAGTCTCATTATGTTAGCTAGCAAGCGAGCTCGTGAGATGTATGTTGATAAGAATCCACAATTAGAATCCTACCAATCTGTTAAACCGATTGGACAGGCCTTGGAAGAAGTTCAAGCTGGTTTATTATACGTAAAGAGAGACTGAAAATTGTAGACTACTATGTCGGATAATTTATCTGCATGGTAGTTTTCATTTTATTATTGGAGAGTGAGACAATGTTCGCCCAGTTATGTATTGATATTCCAGCTTCGAAAGTTGACCATTTATATACTTATAAAGTTCCAGAAAAATTTTTGGGTGTCATCGAAATTGGCATGCGGGTCCAAGTTCCTTTTGGACCGCGTCAATTAATGGGAATTGTTGTTGAATTAGTCGATCAGATTGAGTTAGACTATGCACTAAAATCAATTAGCAGACTGCTTGATTATCGAGCTTATCTTAACCAAGAACTCATAGATTTAAGTGCTGTCTTAGCTGAAGATTTGCAAACATTTCGAATTGCTGTCCTTAAAGCGATGTTACCTGCCATGTTTAAGGTCAAGTATCAGACTGCTTTTGATATACAAAATAAAGAAGCTATTTATGAATATATGAATACTCAGCAAATCACTACAGACAAAGATTTAACGGCGTTGATGACGCAAGATGATATGGAATCGATTTTTACGAGTCAACAAATTGCTTATTTTCTTAAACAATCTTGGATCGGTCAGAAATATCAAGTGATCGATCAACAAAAAAACTTAAAGCAAACGATTCTTGTACCTAGATTACAAGTTGACCAATATCAGCAGCTTCTCGATCAACTCCCACAAAGCTATCATAAGCAACGTAGAATTCTGGATTACTTGATCAAACGAACGGATAAGGGGCCTATGATTCAGAGCGAGGTCTATGATCAAATTGAGGTCAATCGACAGGATATTCGCAATGCCATTGATAAAGGGTGGCTACTTGAAAGGCAAGAAGAAATCTTTCGCAATCCTTTAGAACAATTGAAGCTCAATCGCAGCTATCCGTTGCCTTTGAAAAAGCAACAACAACAGGCATTTGATCAAATTGTTCCCTTAATAAAAGGAAAAAAAGCAGAAACGATCTTACTCCAAGGGGTAACCGGTTCGGGCAAGACTGAAGTTTATCTACAACTCTTGGATCATGTGATTCAGATGAAAGAGTCAGCCATCTTATTAGTACCAGAAATCGCTTTGACACCACAGATGATTCGCCAAGTTCAAAGTCGATTTCAAGAAGGAGTTGCCGTGCTTCATTCAGGGCTATCCGCCGCCGAAAAGTATGATGAATGGCGGCGGATTGTTGATGGTGAAGTTAACATTGTCGTTGGCGCACGATCATCAATATTTGCACCTTTGAAGCGGCTCGGTTTAATGATTATTGACGAGGAACATGAAACTACTTATAAACAAGGGGATAATCCCCGTTATCATGCTCGAGACATCGCTTTATGGCGGAGTCAATACCATTCTTGTCCCGTGATTCTGGGGTCAGCAACGCCTTCACTTGAATCGAGAGCTCGGGCTCAAAAAGGCAACTATCGCTTGGTTGAGATTACTGAACGAGTCAATCAACGGCCCTTACCTCCGGTTCAGGTTGTTGATATGACCCAGTTAGCCTTGACCGCCCATGCATTAGAAATTTCTCCCTTACTCGAAGAGAAGATTCAAGACCGGCTAAATAAACATCAACAAGTGATCTTATTATTAAATCGACGTGGCTACGCTTCTTATCTCTTGTGTCGCCATTGTGGGTATGTTCTCCAATGTCCAAATTGTGATATTTCATTAACTTACCACAAGGCTGATCAACAGATGAAATGTCATTATTGTGATTATCAAATGAATGTTCCTGATGCTTGTCCTCAATGCCACAGTAATCAATGGACGAGTCAAGGGATGGGAACGCAAAAGATTGTCGAAGTGCTCCAAGAAATCTATCCGCAAGCGAGAATTATCCGTATGGATAATGATACAACCCGTCGAAAAGGAGCCCACGACCGACTTCTTCAACAATTTCGTCAAAGACAAGCCGATATCCTAGTGGGTACGCAGATGATTGCCAAGGGTTTGGATTTCGCCAATGTCAGTTTGGTTGGGGTGATTAATGCAGACGCTTCGCTGAATATTCCTGATTTTCGTGCCAGTGAGCGAACTTTTCAATTATTAACTCAAGTCAGTGGTCGTTCTGGAAGGGGGGAGATCCCCGGCGAAGTCATCATCCAAACTTATAATCCAGACCATTATGTGATTCAGATGGCTCAACAACAGGATTATAATCATTTCTTCCAATTTGAGATGAAATATCGCCATTTAGGTAATTATCCACCATATTACTACTTAACCCTGGTAAAAGTGACTAGTAGTCATCAAGGTCAAGCTTTGTCAGCAATCCATCAAATAAAGCAAAACTTGGCTAAGGCCTTTAAACAGTCTCAGCTTCCCGTCATTATTTTGGGACCGAGCCAGGGCCCAATTGCTCGGCTAAATAATCAATATCATTATCAAATCATCTTAAAATATAAGGCACAAAAAGATTTCAAAAAGTTGCTCAATCAAACCTTGCCTTTATTGGAAGAAAATTTGCCTAAAGAAACCTATTTATCGATCGACCATGAACCCCAATATTTTATTTAAGGAGTGTCTACCATGCGAATTATTTTTATGGGTACCCCTGATTTTGCAGCCGAAATCTTTGATGGCCTATTGACCACGGATCATGAAATTTTAGCTGTAGTTACTCAACCGGATCGACCTAAAGGTCGGAAAAGGATATTAACCCCTTCACCCGTCAAAGTCCTCGCTCAAAAGTATCATTTACCTGTCTTTCAACCAGAAAACATAAAAGGATCTAGTGAAGCTGAGGAACTGACCGCGATGGCGGCTGATTTAATTATTACTGCTGCCTATGGGCAATTTGTGCCAAATTCATTACTAGCTTCAGTTAAGTATTATGCTATTAATGTGCATGCCTCTTTATTGCCTAAATATCGCGGAGGAGCTCCAATTCATTACGCGATTTGGCAAGGAGAAGAGGAGACCGGAATATCCATTATTGAAATGGTCTCACAAATGGATGCGGGAGATATCTTCTATCAACAGGCGATTCCAATTTTGCCAAGTGATGATGTTGGACAACAATTCGCTAAATTGGCGAAATTAGGTCGACAGGCTTTAATAGACTTTTTGCCGAAGTTAGCTTCAGGTGATTTTGAACGACAGCCACAAAATCCAGAACAAGTCAGCTTTGCGCCGATTATTGGCAAAGAAGCTGAACAAATCAACTGGTTCCAGAGTAGCCAGGAGATTGACCAACATATCCGTGCTTTTAGACCTTTTCCTTCTACCTATACTCTTTTAAAGGGTCAGCGGATTAAGATTTGGGCGGGACGGCCGGTAAATTATGCAAACAAATATCAAGCAAGCCCAGGTCAAATAGTAGCCAGTACGGACGATCAATTAATTGTTGCTTGCGGACAGTATACCTTTTTTGCCATTGAAGAATGGCAAGAAAATGGCCGTAAGCGGGTACAGATTAAAGATTACCTTAACGGCAATCCTGCCGATGACTTGATTGGACAGACTTTTAGTTCACCCAAGGAAGGGGCGAGCTCGTGAAGATAAAAAAATCAAGTCAAAAACTGTTTAAGAATAATCCGCGCTTTCAAGCTGTTCTGCTACTTGAGAAAATTTTAATTCAGGGTGGCTATTCCAATGTTCTGTTAAATAAGCAACTGGGTCAAAATTATCTTACAGGGCCCGATAAAACCTTACTGGTTCAATTAGTATATGGTGTGATACAACATTGGCGGACGCTAGAATACTATCTTTCTCCTTATTTGAAAGATAGAAAGCTTGATGACTGGGTTCGTTTACTGTTAGATGTATCCGTCTTTCAATTAGAATATCTTAATCGGATTCCCACCCATGCTGTAGTTAATGAAGCGGTCAAGATTGCTAAGATTCAAGGACATCAGGGATTAGCTAATTTTGTCAACGGTGTCTTAAGAAATTATTTGAGAAAAGGCAAGGCAAGGCTAGAAGTTTTAGATCCAGCGCAAAGATTATCGATCCAATATAGTATGGATCCTTCGATTATCGAAGTTTTGGCCGATTTACTGAATCTGACTGAGTTAGAGAATTTCTTAGCATCATTGTTGGGCCAACCGGCCTTATCCCTACGTATTAATCCCAAGAAGGCGACTCGTCAGCAAATCATGGATGATTTAGCTGAAGAAGGCATTCAAACCCAAGTAAGTTCCTTATCGCCTTATGGAATTAAGGTCTTGAGCGGGGATATTTTCCGTAGTCATGCCTTTGACCAGGGGTTAGTCACTGTACAAGATGAATCTTCCATGCTGGTTGCTCCACTAGGTCAATTGACCGGTCAAGAAATTGTCTTAGATCCGTGTAGCGCTCCTGGTGGCAAAGCGACCCATATTGCGAGTTTGCTAGATACGGGTCATCTGACTGCCTTGGATATTTCTGCTCACAAATTAGACTTGGTCGAACAACATGCTGTCCGTCTTGGCTTGAAGTCGTTAATCGATTGTCAAGTAGCTGATGGACGAAAATTTTATCCACCTGAGGGTTTGATGTATGATAGAATGTATCTAGATGCACCCTGTTCTGGCTTGGGCTTGATGCGCAGAAAACCTGAAATAAAATATCATCAAATTGACGATATTGTCTCAGAATTAAGTCGAATTCAAGCCGAATTAATCGATCATTTAGCACAATTTTTAAAACCGGGTGGAATCTTTATATATAGCACATGCACGTTAACCCGAGCTGAGAATGAACGAATCATTGAAGAATTTCTAGCCAAGCATGATGAATTTGAAATCATGCCGATTGATCCAGATGAAGTTCCTTTAGATAATTTGATTACAGCTGAAGGCTTTGTCCGTATCTGGCCTCATATCAGTGCGACAGATGGCTTCTTTATAGCTCGGTTAACAAAAAATTGATTAAGGAACCATAGAGGTGAAGGAATGAAGATTTCCATAAAATCTAATATTGGGAAGCGACGAGTTTCCAACCAAGATTATGCAGATTATTTTGTCAATGACTATCAACAGGTTTTGTTGGTCCTTTGTGATGGCGTTGGTGGCAACCAAGCAGGAGATGTGGCTAGTCGGATGACCACTGAATTTATCGGAGAGCAGTTTACATCTGGTCAAAACTTGTCTTTGGAAGAAGTGGAAAACTGGTTAGGTAAAGTCATTACTCAGGCTAATCTCCATATTTATCAAGCATCGATGGAATCCGCTAAGTTAGAAGGGATGAGTACCACCTTAGTCTTAGTCTTGATCATTGAAGATCAGCTTTTTATTGCCCATGTAGGTGATTCTAGAGCATATATTTATCGACGAGATGAACTTAAACAAATGACTGAAGACCATTCTTTAGTCAATGAATTAATTCGCTCAGGTGAGATTACTGCTGAAGAAGGGCAATATCACCCGATCCGTAATGTAGTGACTCAATCGATTGGGGGTACAGATACCGTTGCTTATGAAATTAGTCAATTAGCCATTGTCCAAGTTGAGACACTGCTAATCTGTTCAGATGGATTGACCAATATGGTTAGTTTTGAGCAATTAAAGGATAATTTTGACCGTCCACAAGCATCTTTGGATCAACTGGCCCAAGATTTGATTGATCAAGCCAACCAAGCGGGTGGTTTAGATAATATTACAGTGATTTTAGTGCGCGAATTGGAGCAAAAGCGCCTCGAGGAGGTGCCAAATCATGATTGAAATTGGCGATAAATTGTCAGGACGTTATACCATTACCCAGTCTATCGGGCAGGGTGGAATGGCTAATGTCTATTTAGCTCGCGATTTAATTCTAGATCGCGATGTGGCTGTTAAAGTCTTGCGTTATGACTTTCAAGATAATTGCGAGGCGATTCAACGCTTCCAACGTGAGGCGATGGCAGCCAGTCAATTACTTCATCACAATATTGTTGAAGTCTATGATGTTGATCAAGAAGATGGTCAACAATACATTGTGATGGAATATGTCAAAGGAACCGATTTAAAGAAATTTATAAAGAATAATGCCCCTATCTCGCTAGAATTAGTGGTTTCAATTATGAGTCAGATTCTTTCAGCCATTGAGTTGGCTCATAAACATGGAATCATTCACCGAGATATTAAACCACAGAATATTCTGATTACTGAGGACAACCAGGTAAAAATTACCGATTTTGGGATTGCTATTGCCTTGACCGATACATCCATTACTCAAACCAATACCCTTTTGGGCTCTGTCCATTATTTATCACCCGAGCAAGCACGGGGCGGTAATGCTACTATGAAATCGGATATTTATGCCCTTGGTGTTGTCTTATATGAGCTTATTACAGGTTCCGTGCCCTTTGACGGTGAATCCGCTGTCTCAATTGCTTTGAAACACTTTCAAGAGGAATTTCCGCGGATTAAAAGTCGCTTGGATTATGTACCCCAAAGTCTGGAAAATGTAGTTTTAAAAGCTACAGCTAAAGAAGCCCCGAACCGTTATGAATCAGTTAGTGGTATGTTGGCAGATTTAAGCACCAGCTTGTCGACCAGTCGCATGTTTGAAGAACCTTTTCAAGCCCGTGAACTGTTAGAACAAACTCGAGTAGTAGCGCCCCTCAAACCAAGTGAAGCTGAGAAGGTGTTGGCGGAAGTAAGTGCGGAAGTCGAACCTCTCGACGAAAGTAGCTATCAAACTTTTGATACTGTACCACCTATTTCCAAACCCCATCGTAAACGTCATTTCTTACGTGCTGTATTGGTCGCGATCATTCTCATCGCTTTAGCGGTCGGCGCTTACTTTATCTATGATCAAACTGTTCGTTATGTCTCTGTGCCAGATGTTTCTGGATTGTCATTGAGCGAAGCGAACAAAGCCTTAGCTGAAAAAAATCTTAAAGCAGGGCAAGAAAAAAAGACTTGGGATGATAGTTTGCCGGTGGGTACCGTGATTAAAAGTCAACCTGAATCAGGCGAACGTGTCGAGAAAAATCAAACCGTTGACTTAATTGTTAGCAGTGGTAAGCAACAGGTAGAACTTGGCAATTATGTTGGACAACAATATGAACCGATTCGACGTATGTTAACGGAATCGGATTTCATTGTTGACCGCCGAGATTGGGCGACTAGTAATCCGGATGAAGCGGGTATGATTCTTGAACAAAGTATTGCACCAGGGACTCATGTCATTCCAAGTGAGAACCCGATAACAATGTTTGTGGGCAATTATTCAGAATCCACCACCATGCAAGACTTTGAAAATCCTAGCCTATCTTTAGATATGGTTTATCGATTCGCTGAAGGTTATGGTTTAAATGTTGAAGAAGTTTATGAATATAATGACTATTTACCGAAAGACCAAGTCATCAGTCAATCACCTGCTAGTGGGACTCCTTTAGCGCCGGGAGATACGATTCAGGTAGTGGTGTCCCAAGGACCTGAGCAAGAAGAAGTCGTCACAACAAGTCTAGAAGTGTTTCTTGAGTATATACCAACTTATGCCGAGAATGATAAAAATAAAGAAAAACCGCTAGCAAACAAAATTCAAGTCTATATTGGCGATAATAATAACGATATTACAACGGTCGCTCGTGAGTTTGAAATCACTGAATCACAAACCATTAAGATTACTCTCTATATTCCATCCAATGGAACAGGACAGTATCGCGTTTTAAGAGATGGTGAAGTCGTAGAAGAGAGTAATGAGGTTTACCCTCAATAAGTCGTTGATGTCTTGAGGTAAATAAATAGATGTCAGCCACTTAAAATATTTCTAGATATTTAAGTTAAATAGTGTGAACAATTTTGTGTTCTAGGAGATTAGCCCTTGGTTCAGTAATGATGCTGGACCAAGGGCTTAATAGTTTTTCTGATAATCTATCTAAGAATTATGTTATAATTATCTGTGAAAACGGACCGAGGAGGGAGTTTAATGCCGAATCAAGCCATAGAACAAGTGAATATTCAAGAACATATGGGCGTCATTTATCAATCTTTAAGTGGTTTTTATTATGTGTGGGCTGATGGTCGCGAATTTGTGACTAAGGCTAAGGGAGTTTTTCGTCATCAGAATGTAAAACCCATTGTCGGTGATCGTGTTGTCATTGAAGAAAACCTTGACGATCCTGAGTCAGAAAGTCGCTTAATCCATATCCTACCACGAACAAATAGTCTCGTCCGTCCACCGGTGGCTAATGTTGACTATGTGATTTTAGTGATGGCTCTAGTTGAGCCAGATTTTAGTTTTACTCTGTTAGATCAATATTTGGTAAATCTTGAATGGCAAGAAATTAAGGTAAATATCCTCTTAACAAAATATGATTTACTTGTCGATAAATTAGGTCAAGAACAAGCTCAAGCATATGTTAATCAAATTAAGACCATTTATGAAGCGTTAGGCTACAAAGTCTGGATTAAGAGCAAAGAGCAAAGCTTCGTTGAACAATTTAAAGAAAGTCTGCAAAAAGGGATTTATGTGGTAATGGGTCAGTCTGGGGCTGGTAAGTCAACCTTTCTAAACCAGCTCCTGCCTGACGTGAACATCTCGACAGCTGAAATCAGTTCTGCGCTGAATCGGGGACGACATACAACCCGTAAGGTGACCCTTTATCCGGTTGAACAGGCCTTTTTAGCCGATACGCCAGGTTTTTCGGCGATGGACTTACCTTTAATGGGAGCGGCTGACTTGCGATTAACCTTCCCTGAGATAAGATCGTTTGGTCAAGAGTGTCGCTTTAGATCATGTGTCCATGATCAGGAACCAGGCTGTCGGGTTAAAGAGGCGGTTGCCGCTGAAGAAATTGCCGCCAGTCGTTATCAATCCTACTTGATTTTACTGAAACGCATCCGTGATAATCAAGTCAATTATTGAATACTAGAAAGGTGATTCAATGAAAATAGCTCCCTCTATTTTAAGTGCAGATTTTGCTCATTTAGTTCAAGATGTTTCGGCCATGGTCGAAACTGGTGCTGACTATCTCCATATTGACATTATGGATGGTCAATTTGTGCCGAATATTTCTTTTGGACCGATGATTATTTCAACCTTGAGGCCTTATTTTGATTTGACCTTCGATATTCATCTAATGATCGCCCATCCTGAACAATATATTGAAGCGGTGGCTCAAGCAGGTGCCGATATCATTTCGGTTCATGTCGAAGCCAGTCGACACATCCATCGTTTAATTCAAAAGATTAAAGATTTAGGCGTTCAGGCTGGGATTGTGATCAATCCTGGAACACCGGTAAATCAAATTGAGCCAGTCTTGGCTATGGTTGACTTAGTTCTTGTGATGTCAGTAAATCCTGGTTTTGGGGGTCAGCAGTTTATTAAAGCCAGTCTCGATAAAATTGCCACATTGAAAGAATTACGTCAACAACATGATTATCACTACGAGATAGAAGTGGATGGTGGAATCAATCGTGAAACAATCCAAGCGGTTCGTCAGGCTGGTGCAGATGTGGCTGTGGCTGGTTCCTACTTATTTAAAGCTGCCTCCTATGCGCAAGCCATGGCAAGTTTGAAGGAGTGATATTGATGAATAACACTTATCCTTTGATCATAGTTTGTGCTGGGGCCCATCAACCTTCCTTGTACCGCTTGCCGGAAATATTAGCTGAATATTCGGAACATTTTTTTATTGGGGTAGACCGCGGTGCCTTAGAACTGGTTCGAGCTAACTTTCCAATAGATTTGGGGATCGGTGATTTTGATTCTCTGGCTCACCGAGAGAAATTGGAACTCCAAGAGAAGAGCAAAGCTTGGCTAGAGTACCCTTCGGCGAAAGATGATACAGATACTGAGATTGCTTTTGAATGGATTAGCCAACATTATCCCCAGTCTGATATTTGTGTTTTTGGGGCGATTGGCATGGAATCCAGACGTTTAGATCATTTAATTGCTAATTTGTATCTGCCTTATCAACCGCGCTTCCAAGATCTCTTTGATCATACCTACTTTGTTGAGGAAAATTTAAGAATGGCTTGGTATTTTCCTGGCGACCATATTTTGCAAGCAGGCCCTGTTCTGCCTGACTACCTATCCGTGATTAGCTTAACTCCGGTCAAATCCTTAAAGATTGAGGGGGCAAAATATAATTTAGCCAGTCAAGATTTCGACTTTCCCCGAGCACTAGTCAGTAATGAGTTTATTGCTTTGAATCAGCCGATTCATTTATCTTTTAAAGAAGGCTTGATTCTGGTAATCTGGATGAACGAAGAGGAGCGATTTGTATGAAAGCAATAATAGCGATTATTCCAAATTTGCAGGCAAATTTACTAGAAAAAATTAAAAATATCTGTCCTAATTACGAGGTTGAATGGTTTGATCAGATTAATCCGGCTGATTATTCTCTTATCGAGATTATTTTTGGTTGGAATAATCAAGTCAAAGAAAATTTGGACCAGATGAATCAATTGGAATGGGTTCAAGTAGAGTCCGCCGGGGTGGATTATCTTCCCAAAGAAATTATTGAGAATCCAGATTTGATGGTATCGACAACGACCGGCATTCATGCCTCAGCAATTACTGAATCCGTCTTTGCTTATATTTTGGGTAAGGGGAGAGGCCTTTATCAATCACTAAAGGCACAGGAAGATCGGACTTGGTCACCCGTATCCGCTCAACAACTCCATACCTTACCGGGCAAATGTATGTTGATTTTCGGCACCGGGAATATTGGTCAAGAAATTGCCCGAATGGCTTCAGCTTTTGGCATGCGTGTGCGCGGTGTTAACACTAATGGGCGCGATATTGAGAACTTCTCCAAGTGCTATACCTTAGCCAACGCCCGGCGAATGCTGAATACCGCCCATATAGTAGTGAATGCTATGCCTTTAACCAATGAGACAAGGGCCTATTTTAACCGGAAGTTCTTTGCGGATATGAACGATCAAGCCTTATTTATTAATATTGGTAGGGGCGGATCGGTAGTGGAAGACGATCTCTATCAAGCCATCCAAGAGAAAGAAATTGCCGGTGCTTACCTCGATGTTTTCGAGGAAGAACCTTTGTCTGATCGGTCTCCCTTGTGGGCTAGTGAGGGCATTACGATTACCCCTCACATCACTGGCCAGATGCATGATTACCAAGATAAGGTTTTTCCTATTTTTTACGAAAATCTTCAATCTTATTGTCAGACCGGTCAACTCGCTCGCAATCAGCTTGACAAGAGCAAGGGTTATTAATCTAACCAATTAAGACTTAAATGGTCTTTTTTAAACGAATAGGTCGGTCCATCATTCATTTTGGCAAAAAAATAAACCCCGGTACTTCTTTGTTGAAATACCAGGGTTTATTATGGATGATTGCAATTATAGCTTAAAATTAAGCACGTTCTACTAAACCTGATTTAATCGCACGGGCAGAAACCCAAACACGTTTTGGTTTACCGTCAACCATAATTTTAACTTTTTGTAAGTTAGCACCGAAACGGCGTTTAGATTTATTCATAGCGTGTGAACGGTTGTTTCCAGATTTAGCTTTACGTCCTGTATAATAACATACTTTTGCCATACAAGTTCCTCCTTCTCACATAGACCAGCGTCTAATTTTTTCATACTTGAGTAATTTACCATAAGTTAAGTCTAGAATCAAGAATTTATTATAAATTGTCCGGAAAATCTATGAACTCCATGGCTTTGGTCTACTGCTTAAACTATCCTTGTCGCACAGAATATGATATGATAAGTTTGCTATTTTAAGAATGAAAAGGTATGATTTACTATATCTTTTAGACCTAGCTTAGAGGAGGAATAAATAATGGCAATTAATATGACAACGCCAACCGGCCAAATTACCCTAACCAACGAAGCTATCGCAACCGTGGTGGGGGCAGCAGTCATTGATAACTATGGTGTTGTAGGAATGGTAAGTAAAAATTTCTTCCGCGATAATATTATTGAAATTCTTAAAAAAGAAAATTATACCAAGGGAGTCGTCCTAGCTCAAAAAGGAGCGGCGGTCTCGGTCGATGTGTATATCTTAGTAACCTATGGAACGAAAATCTCAGTAATTTGTCGAAATATTCAAGAATCTGTTAAATATCACGTTGAAACAACTCTTGGATTTGAATTAGACTATGTTAACGTCCATGTTCAAGGCGTTAAATTAGATTAAGTAGATACAAAGTCAGGAGGATAACATTGGAATTATTAGAATTAAATGCGACCCAGTTTCAGGATATGATTGTTTCAGGTTCAGAATACTTAACAGAGAATGTAGATTTAGTCAACTCGCTAAACGTGTTTCCTGTCCCCGATGGGGATACAGGAACTAATATGAATATGACATTTATTTCTGGACGGGACTACCTATTGAAAGAAGAAGGAGATCATGTCGGTGAAGCAGCCCTCAACTTAGCTAAAGGGTTATTAATGGGCGCTCGAGGTAATTCAGGCGTGATTCTATCACAAATTTTCCGTGGCTTTTCGCAAGCCATTAAGGAAGAAAAACACTTAGATGCAAAAACCTTCGTCGCTGCCTTCGCTGGTGGGGTGGAGTCGGCCTATAAGGCCGTGATGAAGCCTGTTGAAGGAACCATCTTAACCGTTGCCCGCGAAGCTGCAATCGCCGGTGAGAAACAACTTAAAGAAAGTTCAGATATTATTGAGATCATGCGGGCGATTGTTGATGGGGCGACACTAGCCCTGGAGTCAACTCCTGATTTGTTACCAGTGCTTAAACAAGTCGGTGTGGTAGATAGCGGTGGTAAAGGCTTGCTTTGTATTTATGAAGGCTTTTTAGCTAATTTAACCGGAGAAAAGGTAATCAGTAAGAATAAGGCTGTCAAAGATGAGAGCCATGCTCACGCTATTTTCTCAGAAATGAATGAAGAAATGCCACTACGCATGGAAGATATTACCTTTGGTTTTTGTACTGAAATTATGGTGCGCTTAGATCAGAATAAGAATAACTTTGATGAACAGGACTTTCGTCAAACGTTAAACCAAATGGGCGACTCGCTATTAGTTGTGGCCGATGATGAGATTGTAAAAGTCCATGTCCATACTGAAAACCCAGGTAAAGTCATGCAATTAGGCCAAGAATTTGGTGAATTAATCAAAATCAAAGTCGATAATATGCGCGAACAAGTTAGAGAACTGGAACGCCAAGATCAACAAATCCAACCTCATAGTCAACAGACAGATAAAAAATATGCCATCGTGACTGTTGCTGCCGGAAAAGGTATGATTGAGCTCTTCAAGTCGATGGGAGTGGACTATGTTTTGGCCGGTGGCCAAACGATGAACCCATCCACAGAAGATTTTGTTAAGGCGATTGATCAGTTACATGCAGAAGAAATCATCATCTTGCCTAATAACAAGAATATTATTATGGCGGCCGAACAAGTTAGTCAAGTTTCGGATAAATCGATTCATGTCATCCCAACCAAAACCATTCCACAGGGAATTGCTGCTCTGATTAGCTTTAATCCTGAAATGGATGTTGAATCTAACCTTGAACATATGAGTGAAATGAGTCAATCTATTAAATCAGGTCAAATTACCTATTCAATTCGAGATACAGAAATTGATGGGGTAAACATCAAGAAAGATGATTTTATGGGGATTATTGATAATAAAATCAAATTCTCCCACCCTGAATTGGAAACATGCTTGTTAGAAACCTTATTACAAATGGTGAATGATCATTCAGAATTAGCCACGGTTCTCGTTGGTGAAGATGGTGACCTCGGTCTGGCCGAAGCGACAGCTGATCAAGTGAATCAAGTATTTGCCGATGTTGAATTTGAAATCATTCAAACCGATCAGCCGGTATACCATTATATTATGTCCGTTGAATAAAATGGCTTTGTGAACTCCTATTGTGGCGCAAGCTACTATGGGAGTTTTTCTTTTCTGTATGCTAGGAGTGACATGTTGAATCAACGAAGAAATTGGCATGATCCGATTAGCCAATTAAAAGGCATCGGCCCCAAAAGTTCTGAAAAATTAAACCAGTTAGGTATTTTTACGGTCAAGGATTTATTATTTCATTTTCCTTTTCGTTATGTGAATATCCAACAACGGGATTTGGCGACGGTGTTGGATCAAGAAAAGATCAACCTTGTTGGCACTGTGGTAAGTCCAGCGACGGTTTCATATTTTGGTAAGCGGAAGAATCGCTTGCAATTTAAAATGGCCTTGAGTTCTCAAGAAGTCATTCAAGTCGTCTTCTTTAACCAGGCCTATTTAGCCAAGCAAATTCATCTTGGCCAGAAATTAGCTGTCTACGGGAAATGGCAGGCCAAGCGACAAAGTTTGACTGCAATCAAGTTAATCTCGCAAAGTATGCAGGGACAGGATTATCAAGCAGTCTATCATTTAAAGCAAGGCATCAGTCAGAACCAATTGCTTAGAGCCATTCAATTTGCACTGAATGAATATTGGGAATTTATTCCTGAAATCCTGCCGCAGTCACTTAATCATAAATATCAGTTGCTCCCACTGAAAGAAGCTTTAAAGAATTTGCATTTTCCAACAGATATTGAGCATCATCGCCAAGGGGAACGAAAGATTATCTATCAAGAATTCTTTCTCTTCCAATGGCGAATTCAACAAGCTTCGAAGGATGTCCGTCAGGAGAAAGGCTTATCATTAAAATATGATGTAAATTATTTAAGACAGACGATTGATCAACTGGCTTTTGAACTCACTGATGCACAAAAGCAAGCATTGAATGAAATTTGCTATGATTTATTGGCTCCCTATCCTATGCTAAGACTCCTTCAAGGAGAAGTCGGCAGTGGTAAAACCATCGTCGCTTTTCTCGCTTGTATTGCGGCCTTGAGTAGTGGTCATCAAGCGGCCATCATGGTCCCAACTGAGATCTTAGCCAAACAACATTATGAAGGTTTTATTAGCTTATTTGAACCTTTGGCAAGACAGACCGCTTATCTGGTTTCGGGCCTAAAAAAGACAGAAAAGGAAAGAATTCATCAAGATCTTGCCAGTGGGACCATCAAGCTAGTGATCGGCACCCATGCCTTGATTCAAGATCAGCTTAAATTCAATCGTCTGGGACTCGTGATTATAGACGAACAACACCGATTTGGTGTTGGTCAACGTCAAGCTTTGCTGGCCAAAGCTGGGAGTGAATATCAGTTAAATATCTTACAAATGACTGCTACGCCGATTCCTCGCTCTTTAGCGATGTCTCTGTATGGTCAGATGCAGGTGTCAACGATTGACCAACTCCCTGCAGGTCGCAAGCGGATAATCACCAAAGTGATCACAGCCGATCATATGGATAAACTTTACCAAAAGATTCGGGAACTATTAAGTTTAAATCAACAGATATATTATGTCCTGCCCTTTATTGAAGACTCAGAGAGTTTGACTGAAGTCGAAAGTGTCTCTTCAATTTACCAGCAGTTAAAGGAAATTTTCCCTGATACCAGCATCGGTGTGCTTCATGGTCAGATGAAGAAAGAAGACCAGGAAAGTGTCATGCAGGCCTTTAGCCAGGACCAGCTACAAATTTTAATCGCGACCACGATGATTGAAGTCGGGATTAATGTGCCGAATGCGACCATGATGGTAATCCATTCGGCTGAACGTTTTGGTCTGGCTCAATTACATCAGCTCCGTGGTCGGGTGGGAAGGGGATTACTCCAATCTTATTGTTATTTGGTCGCTAAGCCAACCACTGAACAAGCTAAAGAACGGCTAAATATGATGGAACAAAGTCAGGATGGTTTTGAATTAAGCCAGACAGATATGAAGATTCGGGGGATGGGTGACTTATTGGGTCGGCAACAATCAGGGTTGCCACAATTTCATTACGCCAACCTTTTTGAAGATCAACAGATTCTAGAATTGGCACGTCAGGACGTCATAGCAATTTTAAGTCATCCGCAGCTGATTTCAGCCCAAGAATATGCTGAGCTTCAGCAAATAAGCCAAGAAGTTTCGATAGAAATTTGATATAATTAGAAAGCAATGAAAGTATGGGAGGTCACTATGATTAGAATAGCGCTTGATGCGATGGGAGGCGACTTTTCTCCCCAAGAGGAAGTCAAGGCAGCGATGGCTGCTCTGCAAAAATATGAAGATATGCAAATTTTATTATTTGGCGATCCCGCTCAAATTAAAGAGCAAATAAGCAAACCTCAATTATTGAAAGAAGAACGAATCATTATTATGCCGACCGATGAGATCATTACCATGGAAGATGAGCCCGTCAAGGCCATTCGTCGGAAGAAGAACTCATCGATGGTTAGAGCAGCAAAAGCCGTTAAAGAAGGACAGGCCGACGCTCTAGTATCATCGGGAAATACTGGAGCTTTGTTAGCAGCCGGTTTATTAGTGGTGGGACGGATTAAAGGCATCGATCGACCGGGACTGATGGCGATTATTCCGACTTTGAAAGGGAATCGACCGAATTTTATTTTGATGGATTCAGGTGCCAATGCGGACACCAAAGCGGTCAATCTCCACCAATTTTCAATTATCGCTAACGTCTATGCCCAACAAATTCTTGAAATTCCTCAACCACGCGTTGCCTTGTTAAATAACGGGAGCGAAGCGAGTAAAGGTTCAAGCCTGAGCAAGGAAGCCTTTCAATTATTAAATCATGAAGAACGGATTCATTTTATCGGTAATGTTGAAAGTAAGACTTTATTAGATGGCCCCGCAGATATCGTGATTGCCGATGGCTTTACTGGGAACGCCGTCTTGAAGAACATTGAAGGGGTTGCTACTGGCTTATTAGGCTACATTAAAGATATCTTAACCGAGTCTGGTCTATTGACTAAAATTGGTGGACTGCTCATTAAATCTGCCTTTAAGAAGAAATTACAAATTTTAGATACTTCTAAGGCTGGCGGAGCCGTCTTACTGGGTGTTAAAGCTCCCGTAATTAAAACCCATGGCTCAGCTAAAGCAGAAGCGATTATGTATGGTATCTTTCAAGCGCGAGCGATGGTCGAAGGTCGGGTGGCTGAACGAATTAGCCATCATTTCGACCAAAATAGCTTAGGAAATGATTAAAAACTATAAGTTTAAGTAAGAAAGTTTAGAAATTGCATAGACAAATCTCATAATTGACGGTAGAATGTGGGTATGTTTATTCATCGAAAATTCCGGGGGTGTCGGGTATTGGATGGTAATCAGAATATATTTATGGTCATTAGGCAATTGCTCGTCGATCGGTTCGGTTTGCAAGAAGAGGATATTACGCCAGATTTACATTTAGCTGAAGTAGGAGCGGATTCATTAGATATTATTGAACTCGTGATGGAAGTAGAAAGTAAATATAATATTCAATTCTCTGATAAACAAATCGCTGAAATTCAGACAATTGGAGAAGTGGTCAACTATATTGAAGAACTTAAATAATGGTGTTGGAAGATAAATACAATTTTTAAGACACTGTTTATCAAGCGATAAGCAGTGCTTTTCTTTTAGACACAATAAAAGTGGAGGAAAAATATGGACAGTAATAAAGTTTTGCTTGAAGTAAAAGACTTGCATACTGGTTTTCGGATTAAAGATGATTTCTATGATGCCGTTGATGGTGTGTCTTTTACCTTATCAAAGAATGAAAAACTAGCCATCGTCGGGGAATCAGGTTGTGGTAAGAGTACACTCGCCACTTCCATTGTAGGTCTGCATGATAAGAAAAATACCCGTGAATCGGGTGAAATTATTTATCAAGGCGATAATCTGCTAGATTATAGTGAACGTCAGTTCTTAAATATTCGGGGAGATCAGATTGGTATGATTTTCCAAGACCCTTTGGCTTCATTGAATCCTTTGATGACGATTGAAGCTCAAATTGAAGAACCTTTGTATTTCCATACCAAATTAGATAAGGAACAAAGACGGGCCCGTGTCTTAGAACTCCTTGATCAAGTCGGTATTCAAAATCCCGAACGGATGGCCAAGCAATATCCCCATGAACTTTCTGGGGGGATGCGGCAACGGGTTATTATTGCCATTGCATTAGCTTGTAAGCCTGAAATTATCATTGCCGATGAACCGACAACCGCTTTGGATGTGACTATTCAAGCTCAAATTCTTGACTTACTCAATGATATTCAAGAAGAAACTGAATCAGGAATTATCTTAATTACCCATGATTTGGGCGTAGTTGCAGAGACAGCGGATCGTGTCGCAGTGATGTATGCGGGCCAATTTGTTGAATTGGCTCCAGTTCATGAGCTCTTTAACAATCCTAAACATCCATATACGCGCTCTTTATTGCGGTCTATTCCTCAATCAAATGATTTGGTGGATAACCAATCTGGTGAACTCCATGTAATTCAAGGGGTAGTCCCAACGATTACCAAGTTACCACGGACCGGTTGTCGCTTTGCGCCACGGATTCCTTGGATTCCTGCTGAAGCCCATGAGGAAAATCCAGTCTTGCATGAAGTTTTGCCGGGACATTTTGTCAGATGTACCTGTCATGAACATTTCTTTTTTCCAGAGGAGGGTAAATAATGACTGAATTAATTAAAGTTGAGAATTTAAAAGTCCATTACCCAATTCGGTCTGGATTTTTCAACCGGATTACCGATTATGTTTATGCGGTTGATGGGATAGATTTGTCTTTTGAACAAGGGAAGACCTACGGTTTAGTCGGGGAATCTGGTTCCGGAAAATCGACCATCGGTAAGGCGATTGTGGGCCTCGAGAAAATCACCGAAGGTAACATTTATTATAAAGGCGAAGATGTTTCCAAGAGTGCCCGTGCTCGGCGGTCAGACTACACCAAGAATGTGCAAATGATCTTTCAAGATTCAATGTCTAGTTTTAATCCTAAAAAACGGATTAAAGATATTATGGCCGAACCTTTGCGGAACTTCTCTAAGATGACGCCCGACGAAGAGCGGCGCAAGATTCTTGAATTGTTAGCCATCGTAGGTTTAAGTGAAGAAGCACTGACCAAATATCCTCATCAATTCTCAGGTGGTCAACGTCAACGGATAGGGGTGGCCCGGGCGGTCGCTTTAAATCCTAAGTTAGTCATCGCGGACGAGCCAGTTTCTGCCTTAGACTTGTCTGTTCAAGCCCAAGTCTTGAACTTTATGAAGCAGATTCAAGAAGAATTTAATGTTTCTTATTTATTCATTTCCCATGACCTCGGCGTTGTGCGTCATATGTGTGATGAGATTGCTATCATGTATCGTGGTCGTTTCACTGAGTATGGAGACCGTGATGATATCTATGATTATCCACAACATATCTATACTCGGCGCTTGTTATCGGCGATTCCGAAGATTGACCCGAACGGTCGTGAAGAAACCAAACGTAAACGTTTAATTGTTGAAAAAGAGTATCATCAAAATAAGAATAAATACTATACCCCTGAAGGTCGAGTTTATGACTTGAAAGTGGTCAAAGGAAATCATAAGGTAGCCTTAAAAGATACTCAGTCCATCTCTTTGACGAAGGAGGAAATATAATATGTGGAAAACAATTTTACGTCGGATTATTTTAATGATTCCTCAAATTTTCATTCTGAGTATCATCGTCTTCTTATTAGGCGCCATGTTACCAGGGGATGCTTTGACCGGTTTAATCGATCCGACCATTTCTGCTGAACAAATTGCCCGTCAGAGGGAATTATTAGGTTTGAATAAACCTTGGCCAGAACGTTATATCGATTGGATTAGTAAGGCGATTCGTGGAGATTTTGGTCGAAGCTTTGCCCACAAGATGCCAGTCACCAAAATTATTGGTTTAAGAATTTGGAATACTTTATGGTTATCAATTCTAACGGTGATTTTAACTTATTTGATTGCTTTACCTTTAGGATTATTTGCTGGACGCTATCAGTATTCTGGTTTTGACCGTTTTGTAAACTTATATAATTTTATTTCCTATTCTATTCCGACCTTTGTCCTTGGTTTGTTAATGTTATGGTTGTTTGGCTATACGCTTGGTTGGTTCCCAACTCGAGGTACGATTGGTTCTGGAGTTGAAGTGGGTACCTTATCTCACTCATTATCTCGGCTCTATCATATGATATTGCCAGCCATTACCTTGGCCTTATTAAGTACGACCGGGACGATTCAATATTTGAGAACCGGAGTCATTGATGCCAAGACTCAGGACTATGTCCGGACTGCGCGGGCTAAAGGAGTGCCTGAAGAGAAAATTTATTCTCGTCATATTTTCCGTAATTCACTCTTACCGATTGCTTCCTTTATGGGTTATACCTTGACCGGATTAATTTCTGGTTCAGTTATTACCGAAACCATCTTTACCTATCAAGGAATGGGCGATTTATTCATCACCTCGATTACCGGCCGTGACTTCTCGGTAATGACGGCCTTAGTCTTATTGTTTGGCTTGATGACCTTGCTGGGTACACTGCTGTCGGATATCATTATGGTCTTTGTTGACCCAAGAATTAGAATTCAATAGGAGGATCAAAGATGACACAAGAACAATTAAATGTGGCTCAAGAAGCCAATGTTGTGACAATAGATGAAGAAACACTCCCTCCTATGGGCTTTGAGATTATTAAACGTGAATTTCTACGTGATAAGGTAGCCATGACTGCCTTGATCATATTAGCGGTCATTTTGATTGCTGCTTTTATCTCCCCATTTATTTTCGATGTCAATGAAGTAACACGGGTTGATATTTTTAGTCGTTTTGCTGCTCCAGGAGAAAAGGGCTACTTATTAGGAGCTGATGAAGGTGGCCGAGACATCTTTGCCTTGCTCTTTCTAGGGACTCGAAATTCTGTCTTAATTGGTTTTTCGGTGACGATTATTACCGCCATCATTGGTATTATGCTAGGAATCGTTTCTGGCTATTATGGGGGTATTATAGATGATATAATGATGCGGGTGGTTGACTTTATTATGGTTCTCCCTCAATTTATGATTATCATTGTGATTGTTACCATTGTTGGTCGTTTTAATGCCTGGACCTTGATTTGGGTTATTTCCCTATTTGGTTGGGCTGGAATTACTCGACTATTTCGGACAGCGACTCTGTCTGAAGCTTCTAAAGACTACATCGCTGCCGGTAAAACCATGGGGACTCGCGATCCAGTCATTATGTTTGGTGGCTTGTTACCTAATCTTTCCTCACTGATTATTACCAATTTAACTTTGGCATTTGCTGGAAATATTGGTTTGGAAACTGGTTTATCCTTCTTAGGCTTTGGTTTGCCAGCAGGAACGCCAAGTTTAGGAACCTTGATCTCTTATGCCAACAACCCAGATGTTATTGAGAATAAGATGTGGGTTTGGTTACCAGCTGTAATCGTAATATTGGTTCTGATGTTATGCATTAACTATATCGGTCAAGCCTTACAACGGGCAGCCGATTCTCGACAACGGATTGGTTAAGCATTCAATAATATAGTTGTTTCGAATCTTCAAGTAGATTGCTCTGCTTGAAGATTTTTATTTGGAAATTTATCAAAGAGATGAAGCTGATGGATTAGCCAAGAAAGATCAAATTCAGCCTTTTTCGTAATAGCAATGCTCATTTTCTAGAGACAATCTCATCTTTATTTAATCTTAAGTGATTTAAGGCTAGACATAAATCCTAGATTAAGATATAATTAAAATAAGATTAAGGCGAAAGCCATTATGGAGGTAAAAGGATGAAAAAACTGTTAAAGAAATCTTTTGCATATTCAGCAGCAGCAATGTCATTAGCGGGTGTCTTGGTAAGTCCAGCAAGTCAAGTCTTCGCTCAAGAAGAAAATGAAGAAGGTATTTTAGATTTTGAATCCATCGCAGAAAATGAAGGGGAAGCGATTGAAGGAGGCACTTTGAAATATGCCTTAGTCGGAGACCCTTTTGAAGGATTATTAAACAATATGGTATATGGTGGGAATCCCGATGCAACGATTATTACATTCTTCAACCCAGGTCTTTATGGTTATGATGAAAACTTTGGAATTGATAATTCTGGTTTTGCTGATATTGAATTTAACCAAGAAGAAAAAACGGTAACCATCTCAATCCCTCAAGATGCTAAATGGGATGACGGTGAACCTATTACTATCGATGATGTGATTTTCCCTTATTATGTCATTGGCCATCCTGATTACACTGGAATTCGTTATGGTTCAGACTATGAGAACGTTGAGGGGATGACTGAGTATCACGAAGGAAAAGCCGAAGAAATCTCTGGCTTGGAACGTGTCGATGATTATACTTTGAAAGTTCACTATATCAACTTTAACAACTCACTCTTACAAGCTGGGGGCGGGGTTTCATCTTATATTGAGCCTGAACATATCTTGAAAGATGTGCCAGTCGCTGAACTTGAAGACTCTGAATATGTTCGTCAAAATCCAGTTGGCTTCGGTCCATTTAAAGTTGAATCGGTTACCGCGGGTGAATCTGTCGTCTTAGCGGCCAATGAATACTATTATAAAGGTAAACCTAAGATTGATAAGGTACAAATTGATGTTGTTAACCCAACCTCGGTTGTTGCCGAACTTAAGGCGGGTAATTATGATATTGCTGATTTACCGTCTGACCAATATGAAACATATAAGGATGCTACCAACTTCAAGACGATTGGTATGTTAGAGAATGCCTATACCTATATTGGCTTCAAGATGGGTAAATGGGATGCTGAAAAAGGCGAAGTGGTTTATGATGAAAGCAAAGTTACTTCCAATAAAGCTTTACGTCAAGCCATGGCCTATGCAGTGGATAACAATGCGATTGCTAAAGAATTCTATCATGGTATTCGTCAAGCAGCCAATGCACTCGTTACCCCTAACTTTACGGAAGACTTCTACAATAAAGATCAAGAAGGATACAATTATGATCCAGAAAAAGCTAAACAAATTTTAGCTGATGCTGGTTTTAAAGATAGTAATGGCGATGGCTTCGTTGAAGATCCTAATGGAAAAGAATTTAAGTTAGGTTTTGCTTCAATGTCTGGTGGGGAAACCGCTGAACCATTGGCTCAATATTATATGCAAATGTGGGCTGAAATCGGCGTGAATGTTGAATTAGTTGATGGACGTTTAATGGAATTCAACTCATTCTATGACCGCATTCAAAAAGACGATGAAGCGATTGATATTTATCAAGCTGCTTGGGGAACTGGGGGAGATCCAAATCCTTCTGGCTTATATGGACGAAAAGCCGCTTTCAACTTTACTCGGTGGGCAACTGAAGAAAATGATAAGTTAATTCAAGCGATTGAATCAGATGATTCTTTCGATACTGAATTCCGTAAAAAAGCCTTCTACGATTGGCAAGCTTATGTTCATGAAGAAGTCCCTGTCTTCCCAACACTGTTCCGTTATAAATTAACAGCGGTTAACAATCGGGTAAATAAATATGATGTTACCATCGGTTCTGATCTAGATTGGACGGAAATTTATCTAACTGCTGATGCGCCAGTCGCAGAATAAATTTAATTAACATCAGAATATGTGATAAACAGCCTAGAGCATTTTGTTCTAGGTTGTTTTTTATTGGCTTATAAGTTGTTTGATAAACTGTGAAAGACACTGATAGAATATGGTCATAATAAATTTATAAAAGCGTTAGCCGATGTCAAGTATTTTGATTAAATCGTCCTGTTTTCTCATTTATTTGTTAAATTTTTAATCATTTAGAATTTTGTTGGAATCGTTTCCAAATTCTGTTAGAATGTTCATAGACAAAGATATATCGATATTATATAATGGGAAATATGGTATTGGATTATGTGTAGGAGGTATTTGGATGAAAAAACTATTAAAATCCACGGCGGTTATTTTGGCAGGTTTAAGTTTGGTCGCATGCGGTAATAAGGAAAGTAATCAGGAGCAGGAAACAAATTCTGAAAATGAAGATGGCCTAGTATCATTTGAAACTGAAGTTAAAAACGAGGGAGAGGCTATTGAGGGTGGAACACTGAAATATGCCTTGGTGGGGGATCCTTTTGAAGGATTGTTAAATTCACTAGTATATTCTAAGAATTCGGATGCCCAAATTATTAACTTCTTCAATGAAGGCTTAATTGGTTATGATGAGAACTTCAAGATGGATAATTCTGGGTTTGCCGATATTGAATACGATCAGAAAGCCAAAACAGTGACCCTTTCAATTCCTAAAGATGCCAAATGGGATGATGGAGAACCGATTACCATCGATGATGTGATTTTTCCTTATTATGTGATTGGTCATCCAGATTATAAAGGCATTCGTTATAGTGCAGATTATGAAAATGTCGTTGGGATGAAAGAATACCATGCTGGGGAAACTGATGAAATCGAAGGTTTAGAACGGGTTGACGATTATACCTTAACGATTCATTACATTAACTTTAATAACTCTATGCTGCAAGCAGGTGGTGGCGTTGGTTCATTTATTGAACCGGAGCATTATCTTAAAGATATCGATGTTGCCAATTTTGAGGATGCGCCTGAAGTTCGTCGTAAACCTGTTGGTTTTGGTCCGTTTAAGGTTGAATCAGTCACCCCAGGTGAATCTGTGACTTTTGTAGCTAATGAATACTACTATAAGGGTCGCCCTAAGATTGATAAATTAATCGTCGATGTTGTTTCAGTTAGTTCAGTCGTTGCTGAAATGAGAGCTGGAAACTATGATGTAGCTGATTTACCAGCCGATCAATATGATACTTTCAAGGATGCCAAGAACTTTAAGATTGCCGGTAATCTAATGAATATGTTAACTTATATCGGCTTTAAGCAAGGAACTTGGGAAGATGGTCAAGTTAAGTATGATCCTTCACGGGTTACCTCTAATAAGGCTTTACGTCAAGCCATGGCCTATGCGGTAGATAACAATGCCGTGGCTAAAGAATTCTACGATGGCATTCGAATCGGTGCCAACTCAATGATTACACCGAACTTTACCGAAGAATTCTATAATAAAGATCAAGAAGCTTATAATTATGATCCTGAAAAAGCGAAACAGATCCTAGCAGATGCTGGCTTTAAAGATACTAATGGCGATGGTTTCGTTGAAGATCCAAATGGTAAAGAATTTAAATTAGGCTTTGCGGCTATGTCTGGAGGCGAAACAGCTGATCCAATTGCCCAATACTATATGCAAATGTGGGGCGAAATTGGCATCAATGTTGAATTAGTCGATGGCCGATTAATGGAGCTTAACTCTTTTTATGACCGTTTAGAGAAAGATGATCCAGCGATTGATGTCTTCCAAGCTGCTTACGGTTTGGGCGGTGATCCGAATCCTGCTGGCATTTGGTCGCGAATCAGTGTGATGAACGATCCTCGTTGGGCCACTGAAGAAAATGATAAAATTATTGAAAAAATTAATTCAGATGCGTCATTCGATCCAAAATATAAACAAGAAGCTTTCTATGAATGGCAAGCTTATATGCATGAGGAAGTTCCTGCCTTCCCAACTTTATATCGTTATAATTTGACCGCGGTCAACAATCGAGTTTCTCAATGGGATGTACAGACTGGATCAGACTTGTCACTTTCAGAAATTTATTTAACAGCTGAAGAACCAGACAAAGAATAAAAAAATTTTTGGGCCTGCGGGCCCTTTTTTTATCGATCAATTTGGCGCCTTCAGCATTACATGGTAGAATGACAGAATAAGTAATTAGAATGAGGAAGAGGGATAGGATGACGACACTACTTGAGCATCTCAGTTATTGTTTTGATATAGATATTAAACAGGCAGAATTATATATTACTGCTTTTCAGCATACCTCTTTCGTTCATGAGCAGAAAGGGAATCAGAAACCATATCGGCTAAAATCAAATGAACGCTTGGAATATTTAGGCGATGCAGTCTTAGAATTAATTGTCAGTCAATATTTATTTACTTTTTATCCTGATCAACCTGAGGGATTCTTATCGCGAACTCGGGCAGCTTTGGTTCAGGAAGAAAGCTTGGCCAAGCTAGCTAAGCAGTTGAAGTTCGATCAATTTATTCAATTAGGTAAGGGAGAACGAGCTAACGGGGGCCAATACCGATTTTCTATTCTGTCCGACTGTTTCGAAGCGGTCTTAGGAGCCATATACCTAGATCAAGGTTTTGCTTGCGTGGAACGGATTTTGGTTCATTACTTATTAGAGAACCATCAAGCCCATCTTCAATCCCTGGCCAAAGACTACAAGACTTTGCTCCAAGAAAAATTACAGCAACAAGGAAATATTGACATTGAATATCGTTTAGAAGGTGAAAGTGGGCCAGACCATGCCCGCATCTTTGAGATGGCCTTATATGTAAATAATGAATTTAAAGGGCGAGGTCAAGGTAGGTCTAAGAAACAGGCGGAGATGGCGGCAGCCAAAGCTGCCTTAATGGCTGAATCAGCCTCAAGCACACCATCATAATCAAAGATTAAGCCGAGGAATGGAGTTAGACAAATATGTATTTAGCACGTGTAGAAATGACGGGGTTTAAATCCTTTGCAGATAAAACAATTATTGAATTCGACCGAGGAATGACGGCGGTGGTTGGCCCCAATGGCTCAGGTAAATCAAATTTATCGGAAGCCATTCGTTGGGTATTAGGCGAACAATCTGCCAAAAGTTTACGAGGCAATAAGATGGAAGATGTGATTTTTAACGGTAGCCAAGGGCGAAAACCGGTCAACATTGCTAAAGTAACTTTAGTTTTAAATAATGAAGATCACTATCTTGACTTGGATTTCGCCGAAATTAGTTTAACCCGGTCATATCATCGCAATGGCGATAGTCAGTATTTTATTAATCACGAACCTTGTCGTTTGAAGGATATTGTTGATTTGTTATTGGATTCGGGTCTAGGTAAGAATTCCTTTTCCATTATTTCTCAAGGACAAGTCGAACAAATCTTCTTAAACAAGGCTGAAGAACGGCGTCTAATCTTTGAAGAAGCCGCGGGTGTTCAGAAATATCAATTCCGTAAACAAGAAGCTGAACGGAAATTGTTGAAATCTCAAGATCACTTATCGCGGGTACGTGATATTATCTTTGAGTTAGAACATCAACTCGAACCGCTTCAAAAGCAGAAAGAGAAAGCGATAACCTATCAAGCCTATAAAGAAGATTTAGAAAAACAAGAAATTGCCTTATATACACAGCAAATTCAAGACAGCAAACAAGATTGGGACCAAGAGGCTGAAGCTTTAGACCTACTTAACCAAGAGATCGAACAAGTTGAAGCAATGATTGAAGGCAAGCAGGCCGAACTCATCCAGGCCAAGCATCAATGGCAGAACACCGAGAAAGCCTTAGACCATGAAACCCAAACATACCAGGACTTGATTCAACAATTTGAGCGCCTACAAGGTCAGAAGAATATGCTCACTCAAGAACTTAATTTTAAGGAGAGTCATCAAGCCGACCAAGGTCAACAAGCATTACAGGCTCAAGAGAAGTTAGCCGGTCTAGGTATGGAACAAGAGCAAGTCGAGAAACACTTGCAGCAACTCGAAAAGAAAAGTGTTCAGCTGTCTCAGAAAATCAAACAATACCAAGAGCGTGAACAAGCCCTTGCTTTGTCGGATCAAGCAGCTATGGAAGAAGTAAGAGGCTTAATTATCGAAGCTTATCAAAAAAAGGCGACGGCCAATAATCAGTTAAATGTCCTAGCAGATCAACAACAACGTTTAATTAGGCAAAGGCAAGAACTTCAAGATAGGCTTGAACACAGTGAAAGCCAGAAAGCTGACTATCAATCCCGTCAGGAGCAAATTCAAGAACAAATCCAGCAAGCACAAGCCAGCCAGGAAAGGTTACAAGCAAATCTTGCTGCAAATATTAGGAAATTAGAAGACCTACAGAATCAAGAACAAAGAGCTCGACAAGACCTCTTTGACTATGAACGGCAAATGAACCGCGCTAAGAGTCAGTTTGAAAATTTGAAACAATCGCAAGAAGAATACGTTGGCTATTATGCCGGTGTGCGAACTTTGATGAAAGAAGCCATCCCAGGAATTCATGGACCCGTCGCTGAATTAATCCGGGTTGAGGAGCAATATCAAACCGCAATTGAAATTGCACTCGCAGCAGCTGGTCAAAATCTGGTGGTTGAATCCGACCAGGTAGCCCGTCAAGCGATTGATTTATTAAAACAACGTCGGGCTGGACGAGCGACCTTCCTACCTCTGCCGAATATTAAAGCCCGTTATATAAATCCAGCGATGCTTGAACAAGCTCAGAACTTTCCCGGTTATTTGGGCCTAGCCAGTGATTTCGTCCAATGTCAACCCATTTATCAAGAGATTATTGCGAATCTCTTAGGAACAGTCATGGTGGTCCAAGATCTTAAACACGCGCAAGATTTAGCTAAATTATTGCAATATCGGGCGAAGATTGTCAGTTTAGATGGAGATTTATTATTTCCAGGGGGTTCTTTAACGGGAGGTAAGTACAAAAATAAACAACAATCCATGTTACAAAGAAGACATGATATTGAAGCCGCCCAGAAAGACTATCAAGCTAGCCAGCAAGCTTTACTGACCTTAGAACAAGAAAATCGGGAGAGAAACCAAGCTCTGAAACAACAAGAATCTTTGGTTCAACAAGCTCAAGCAGACTTGCAAACCACTCAACAGCAACGTGAAAACTTAAACTATCAACTGAGACAAATCATTGAAGCGCATAAGCAATGGCAGCAAGCTCGCCAGATTGACCAAAATAAGTTAGCTCAAGATAACCAGGATTTAGTAGCGGTTAAAGTCAATTATCAGCAAGCTCAAGAGCAATTGAAACAGGCGGAAGCTGAGATTCAAGATTTTCAGGAACGATTAGATCAAGCCAATTTAAGTGAAGATGAAAAACAAAAAGAATTACGGCTAATTGAACAAGCGATGAATCAGTTACAGACCGATCAAGCGGTCTTGAAAGTCGAAAAGAATCAAGCCTTCGAAAGAAAAAATCAAATAAACCAAGAAATAGAAGATTTAAAAGCCCGGCTGGGTCACTACAAAGATTTAGCCGACCAACATCAAATTTCTCGACAAGCATTGACCGAGAAACTGAAGCAGGTCGAAGCTGAATTAAGTCAAACGGAACAACAACAAGCTTCGATCAGTCACAGCTTGGTTCAATTAAAAGCAGCAAGAACAGAAAGTCAAGAAGCCATCGATCATATAGAAGATTTACTCAGTCATCAGCAAAGTAAACTGCAAAAAGCTTATCAAAAACAGGCGCGTTATCAAGCGCAAATTGAGAAGCATCAATCATTTATTGATAATTACTTAACCTATCTCAATCAGGAATATCAATTAAGTTTCGAAGCGGCTCTAAAGCGAGCCCAAGCACTGGAGCTTGATGAAGTAAATTTCGATACTGTTCGAGCGTTGAAGCAGCAAATTGAACAGTTAGGACCGGTGAATTTACAGGCGATTGAAGATTATGACCAGCTAAATGAACGCTATCAAGCTTTGACTTACCAAGAGAATGATTTATTAAAAGCGATGGAACAACTTCAAACAACGATAGATGAGATGGATCAAGAGGTCATTCAACGATTTGCTTATACTTTTGAGCAGATTAATCAACAGTTCCAACGAACCTTTCGGGCTTTATTTGCTGGAGGTCAAGCTTCACTTGAGCTTACTCAGCCTGATGATTTGTTGACCACGGGCGTTGACATTCTAGCCCAGCCACCCGGCAAAAAAAAACAGAATCTCGCCTTATTATCGGGGGGAGAAAGGGCATTGACCGCGATTGCGCTCTTGTTTGCGATTTTAGAAACTCGTCCGGTGCCTTTCGTGGTACTTGATGAAGTGGAAGCCGCTTTAGATGATGCCAATGTCTATCGATATGGCGAATATATCCAGAATTTTACTAAGCAGACTCAGTTTATTGTGATTACCCATCGAAAGGGAACGATGGAACACGCCGATGTCCTATATGGGGTCACCATGCAACAATCAGGCATTTCCAAATTAGCTTCAGTCAAACTAAGTGATCGTCAAATAGAAGGAGATAGTGTATGATAAGATTGATTGCGGTGGATTTAGATGGGACCTTGTTAGCTCCGGATAAGTCGCTGTCCGATCATAACCGCCTAGCTTTACATCAAGCAAATGCATTGGGCATTAAGATTGTCATTTGTACTGGACGACCCTATCTGGCTGCTCAGCCTGTCTTAGACCAGTTAGGTTTAAAAAGTGCAGAAGACTATTTGATTACCTTTAATGGTGGCCAGATTCACCGAGCCAGTGATGGCCAAGTGATTTATCGGCAAGCCTTAGACTTTTCAGATTTTCTAATCTGGCAGAAAGAATTAGAGCGGTTGCAACTTCCTTGGCATCCGGTTGATGAAGAATGGGTTTATCAGGCACCGAAGGAAGACAGTCCCTTTCCTTCAATTTATGTTAGCCAAGTAACGACTGCTCCCGCCAAGACCAAAGATTATCAGCTTTTTGGACCAGACAATTATTTCCTGAAATTTGTAGTCGCCACGGACCAAGAATATTTATTACAGCAATTAGAACAATTAAAGCCAGAGTTAGCTGATCAATACGCGATTGTCCACTCCCATCCATTTCAAATTGAAATTAGTAAAGCAGGAGTGTCTAAAGGGAATGCCCTCGCCCGATTGGGTCGACGCTTGCAGATTCCTCCTGAAGAGATGCTAACGATTGGCGACCAGGCCAATGATGCCTCGATGATTAAAATGGCAGGTATCGGCGTAGCGATGGGCAATGCAGCTGCTGAAGTTAAAGCCCAGGCTGATTACGTGACCGCTAGCAATCAGGATAACGGAGTGGCAAAAGCTATTTATCATTTATTAAATATTAGGAGGGGAAATCATGGGATTATTTGATCGAATTAAGCGGGCCTTTACCGGTGAAGATGCTGTTGTTAAAGAAGAATTAAAAGAGAAAGACTCACCCATTGTTTTTGAAAGTTATGACAAAGGAATGGAAAAGACGCGCAAAAACTTCTCAGAGAAGATTGCTGACCTGTTCTCTGGCTTTCGTGAATTAGATGAAGAATTCTATGAAGATTTGGAAGAAGCTTTAATCGGCGCTGATGTTGGTTTTGATATGACCATTGCTTTAACGGATGCTATCCGTGATGAAATCGAAGCTCAGAATGTGTATAAAAGTCAAGATGTTAAACGAGTAATGATTGAGAAGATGGTGGAAATCTATCAACGAGGCGAACAAGTATCTAACCAATTGATTAAGAATCCAGATGGACCGACCGTGATTTTATTTGTCGGCGTGAATGGAGTCGGTAAGACGACTTCTGTCGGCAAAATTGCATATCAACTAAAAGAAGCCGGGCATTCTGTCTTGATGGCCGCAGCCGATACATTCCGGGCTGGGGCGGTTGAACAATTGACGGTTTGGGGTGACCGCCTTAACATTCCAGTAGTGACTGGACGGGATCAAGGAGATCCAGCTTCAGTGGTCTTTGATGCGATTAAGAAAGCAAACACCGAACATTACGATTATTTATTAGTCGATACAGCCGGACGCCTGCAGACTAAAATTCATTTAATGGATGAATTAGCTAAGATTAAACGAATTATCGAACGGGAAAATCCTAATGGAATTCAAGAAGTCCTCTTAGTGCTCGATGCGACTACCGGCCAAAATGCGCTCATCCAAGCTAAGCAATTTAATGAAGCGACTGAAATAACGGGCTTAGTCCTCACAAAACTTGATGGGACAGCCAAGGGTGGGGTGGTGCTTTCCATCCGCTATGAACTTGATATTCCGGTCAAATTCATTGGTTTAGGTGAGAAAGCTCAAGACTTACAAGTCTTTGATAGTGAGCAATATTTCTATAACTTAATTAAAGACGTGATTGAACCTCAATAAGCTGAGCCTGGGTGTTGGACGATTTCAGCTTAATAAATTAATAAAAAAATTCCCACCATCATTCACCAATGCAAAATAAATCCACTTAGTCTGACCCTAACCCTATTGAGTTAAGGTGGACTGAGTGGATTTTCAGTATTTCTCCAACAAATCCTTAGTTTCTTTTAATTAATACGCCACAGAGATCTTGAAATTGCTAGCAATATTAAGGATTGAGTCCTGCGGCAATTGTTTTGAGGTTATATTCCATCATCGAATAATAAGAATCTCCCGTCTCACCTGAAGCGGCGATTGAGTCAGTGAAGATTTTTGCATAGATTGGCCGACCCGTTTCTTGGGCCACCGTCTTCATTGGCCGGTCATCAACACTGGTTTCAACGAAGAGGGAAGGAACTTTCGATGCTTTGATTTGTCGGACCAGGGCTGTGATTTGTTCAGGGGTCCCTTCTTCTTCGGTATTAATTTCCCAGATATAGGCTGAAGGGATGTTATAGGCTTTGGAGAAATATTTAAAACATCCTTCAGAAGTGACGATTAGCTTTTGATCGCTGGGAATATGATCAAAGAGATGGCGAGCTTCTTGGTCTAAAGCTTGTAACTTTTTGGTGTAGTTGGCTAGATTTTCTTGATAAAATTCTGCATGCCCGGGATCAGCTTGGATCAATGTGTCAGCAATATTTTGACAATAAATCACACCATTATTTAAATCTAACCAGGCATGAGGGTCTTCTTTACCGGCTTCATCTTCTCCTTCAAGATAGATTATATCAACTCCAGCTGATACGGCAAAGTAATCTTGGTCAGCAACTTTATTGGCATTTTTGACTAATTTGGTGAACCAGGCTTGGCTGCCATTTTCCAAATTAATCCCATTATAAAAGATTAAATCTGCTTGTTCAGTTTTCTTAACGTCCTCAGGGAGGGGTTCATATTCATGAGGATCTTGGCCAATCGGTACGATGCTATGAACATTGACCCGGTCTTGACCAATTTCTTGGACCATATCGGCCAAAATTGAATTGGTGGTGACAATATTTAAGGGACTTGATTCTTGGGCTAGGGTCAAAGGTGTGGCTAAACAGATCAAAGTTAAGCTGAATACGAAGGAAATCATATATTTTAGTTTATTTTTCATGGTCAATCACTTTCTTTCTATATTTGTTTTGTTTTGGGGCCATAAAGAAACTAAGTAGAAAAAGACTCGCTGAAGTTAAGACGATACAGGCTCCAGCCGCTAAATTGTAATAATAGGCAAACATTAATCCTAAGCCAGCTGATAAGGCGCCGAGGCAGGCGGATAGTATAATCATTGTCTTTAAATGGTTGGTGTATAGATAGGCGGTGGCAGCTGGGGTGATCAACATGGCCACAATCAGAATGGTACCCACACTTTGCATTCCCGTTACAGCAACCATGGTTAATAGAATCATCAAGAGGTAGTGATAATACTCGACTTTCATGCCATAAGCTCGAGCCATTGTAGGATCAAAGGAACTGATCAAGAGCTCCTTAAAGAATAGAATTATCAAAGTCACCACAATTAAGGTCACTAGCCCAGTAACCATCATATCTTCTTTTTGAACGGCTAATATATTGCCAAATAGGATATGGAATAAATCGGTTGAAGACCGGGCAAAACTGATTAAAATCACCCCTAAAGCCAAGAAAGCCGAAAAGGTGATACCAATTGCGGTGTCGGCTTTGATAATCGAATTATTCTTGATATAAGTAATCAGTAGGCCAGCCAATAGGCCAAAGACCAAGGCTCCGTAGTAATAATTTATACCAAATATAAATGAGAGAGCGACTCCGGGCAGGACAGCATGTGAGATAGCATCGCCCATCAAGGACATTCCACGTAAAATAATAAAAGAACCCAAGATGCCAGAGACAATGCCAATCATGATCGCTGTGATTAAAGCATATTGTAAGAATTGGAATTCATTGAGACCGTTGATAAAACTTTGAATCATGATGTCATCTCCTTCATCAAACTGAGCCCATAAGCCCGGTTTAGATTGGTTGAATTTAATACTTGAGCGCTAGGGCCATAGGCTATCAATTGCTTATTTAATAAAATGATGTGATCGAAATAAGCTTCAGCATTTGCCAGATTATGATGGACAATGAAGATGGTCTTGCCTTGTTGACTGAGTTTCTTTAAGACTTCCATAATTTTTTGTTCACTGGTTTGATCAATGCCAATGAAGGGCTCATCTAGGAAAAGATATGGGGCCTCTTGTACTAAACAACGAGCAAAGAGTACCCGTTGGAATTGACCGCCTGATAAGGCCCCTATAGATCGATTGGCCAAATGATCAATAGCTAATTCATTCATGGCTTGGCTGACTTTCCGCCAATCTTCCGCCTTCAGTCGGCGAAATAGTCCCAAGTGTGGATAACGACCTAGGGCGACACATTCTTTGACGGTAATGGGAAAGTTAAAATCAATCAAACTCCGTTGCTCAACATAGGCAATGTTTTTTAATTGTTTATGGGCAGCTTGTTGATCGATCAAAATCTTTCCAGAAAAGGGAATTAATTGAAGGATTGCTTTCAATAAAGTAGATTTCCCCGCACCGTTAGGACCGATAATACCTGTCATCGATCCGTCTTTACTTTGTAGGTTGATGTCCTGTAAGACCGGCCGATCTCTTTGATAAGTAACACTTAAATTTTTAATCTCAATCATCTTACCTTCCTTTCTTATTTAGGCTAACCTAATATTTAATCTGTGACCATCATAACATTAGGTGAACCTAAAATCAATAGGCCTACCTAAAAATTATCTGTTTGTGCCGCTAATGCTTTCATGATAAAATTATGATTGTATATTTCGGCTAGGAGGAAATGAAATGTCGCAAAGTAAAGAAGATTATTTAAAATTTATTTATGAACATAGTCAAGACAGTCTACTTTCAAATAAAGAAATTGCGGCAGGTTTAGGCATTGCTCCTCCTTCAGTGAGTGAAATGATGGCCAAGTTAACTGCTGAAGGGTTGGTTGAATATAAGGCTTATCATGGAGGCAAGCTGACCCCATTAGGAGAAGCACATGCTCGTGATATATTACGTAAGCACGAGATTTGGGAATATTTCTTAGCCCACAAATTAGGCTATGGTCCCAGGGAAGTTCATGAATTAGCTGAAGTATTAGAACATGTGACACCCGCCGATTTAGCCGACCGGCTGGCTCAATATATTAATTTCCCAGAGAAGGGGTGAGCGACCATGTCTTTGGAACGAACCCTTTTGATGAATCAACTTTTTGCTTATTATGGTAACCTGTTGACCGATAAACAAATGGAGATGCTCTCACTCTATTATGAAGAGGATTACTCCTTGGCTGAAATTGCTGAGCATTATCAGATTAGTCGGCAAGGAGTCTTTGATAATATCAAACGTGCAGAACAGGCTTTAGAGAACTATGAAAGTCAATTACATCTTCTGCAATTGCGCAATCGTCGCTTAGAACTCTATCAACAACTCAACCAACAGCTGCAAAACCAACCTAGCCAGCATGTGCTTGATGAGTTGATTAAACTTGAATATGAATTGTAAGGAGTAAAGATTTATGGCATTTGAAGGATTATCTGATCGATTACAAGGGGCAATATCGACGGTTGGTAAGGGAGGTAAGATTACTGAAGCCGACCTCAAACAGATGATGCGTGAAATTCGTCTGGCGCTCTTAGAAGCCGACGTCAATTTCAAAGTTGTGAAGTCATTTGTTAAACGGGTGAACGAACGTTCATTAGGGACCCAAGTATTAGAATCTCTTTCTCCAGCCCAACAAGTTGTCAAGATTGTGGATGAGGAATTAACCCAATTGATGGGGGGCGAACTCGTCCCATTAAACCTAGCTAAGCAACCTCCAACCGTCATCATGATGGCAGGTCTACAAGGGGCCGGTAAGACCACGACTGTTGGTAAATTAGCTAAGTACCTGTACGAGAAAGAAAATATTAAGAAACCTTTGCTGGTAGCTGGCGACGTTTATCGTCCAGCGGCGATTGAGCAATTAAAGACTCTAGGTCAACAATTAAATTTTGAAGTCTTTTCATTGGGAACTTCGGTGTCACCGGTGGAGATTGTCGAACAAGCCTTACGACAAGCACGCATTAACGGCAATGAAGTCGTCTTAATTGATACGGCCGGTCGTCTTCATGTCGATGAGAAGTTAATGCAAGAATTGGCCGATATCAAAGCAGTGGCTCAGCCCGATGAAATTCTATTGACCGTCGATGCGATGACTGGTCAAGATGCATCGAATGTGGCCAAAGCCTTTAATGATGACTTAGATATTACAGGGGTAATTATCACTAAATTAGACGGCGATACCCGGGGCGGGGCAGCCTTATCGATTCGTGAAATTACCCATAAACCGATTAAATTTACTGGTCAAGGTGAGAAGCTCGATGCCCTAGAACCTTTCTATCCAGATCGGATGTCTAGTCGAATCTTAGGCATGGGCGATATGATGACCCTGATCGAGAAAGCTCAGGCAGACTTTGATGAGGCCAAAGCAGCTGAAATGGCCGACAAAATTAAAGATGCTAGCTTTGACTTTAATGATTTTATCGACCAGATGGATCAAGTTAATAAAATGGGGCCAATCAAAGATTTAATCAAGATGATTCCTGGCATGAGCAAAATCAAAGAATTAGATGAGCTGAACGTTGACGAGAAAGATATGGCTCATATCAAAGCCATTGTTCAGTCGATGACACCAGAAGAACGAGAAAATCCTGATCTGATCAGCCAAAGCCGACGGAAACGGATTGCGAAAGGTGCGGGTCAAGATTTAGCCAAAGTCAACCAGTTAATTAAGCAATTTAATCAAAGTCGGCAAATGATGAGCCAAATGTCTAACGGCAAAATGTCGGGTATGAAGAAGATGATGAATCAGTTTGAACAGATGTCTGGTGGGGGTGGCCTACCTGGTCTAGGTGGTGGATTCAACCAAAAGGATTTTATGAGTCCCGAACAATTACAGGCCAAAAGACAAAAAGACAAACTTCGTAAAATGATTAAAAAGAAACGCAGAAAATAATTTTGCCGTAAGTGTCTGTGAATTAGACAATCTTTTGCTTTCAAATGTACAAAGGTAACCGGATATTTATCTAGAAACACACTTAATTTCTAGGTAGATATCCGTTTTTTTATTTTGACCGAGTGATTTACATTGATGTTTTATATTATACTGTTGATTATCTTTTAAGGATGAGTCCAAAATACTTTAAAAATTCCAAGTATTTGTTAATCTATGATTGATTGACCGATAAACGTATTGTCTTAATTTTTCGAAATTAAGTCATTACTGTTATTTTTGACAAAATTTCTAAGAGGTTTTGCGACAAGGGGAACCAGACCCCCAAAGGATACTAAAGTCAAAAGGCTTGCTTTTGAAAATAAGTCGTGGTATATTTACTTCGAATTCGAAATTAACATTTAAAAGGAGCGTATCATAATGAATGAATTAAAAGGTATTCACCACGTTACTGCGATTACTCATGATGTTAAAAAGAACTATCATTTTATGACGCAAATTCTGGGCATGAGATTGGTCAAAAAAACCGTAAATCAAGATGATATTTATACTTACCATACTTTTTATGCTGACAATATGGGGAATCCTGGAACGGATTTAACTTTCTTTGACTTCCCTCAAATTCCGCAAGGAACTCACGGTACTAACTCTATTTCAAGAATTGGTTTACGTGTGCCTAATGATGCAGCCTTAGAGTACTATCGTGATCGGTTTGATCAATATGGGGTTAAACATGAAGGCATTTTCGAATTATACGGATCTAAAATCTTGAAATTTGAAGAAGAAGATGGCCAAAGATATCAATTGTTCTCTGATGAACATGACCATGGTGTACCTGCGGGTACTCCTTGGAAACAAGGGCCAGTTCCAGAAGAATTCGCTATCTATGGTTTAGGTCCGATTGAAATTACCGTCTCTTATTTCGATGATTTTAAGATGTTACTGCAAGAAATTTATGGCATGACGATTCATATTGAAGAAGATGATGTGACTGTCTTTGAAGTGGGCCAAGGGGGTCATGGTGGTCAAGTGATTCTACGCCGTGATACGACCAGTCCGGTAAGTCGCCAAGGTTATGGTGAAATACACCATGTTTCTTTCCGAGTGGAAGACCATGAAGCCATCCAAGCCTGGTTAAATAAATATATGGAACGAAATATTCGTAACTCCGGCTTGGTTGATCGTTTCTTCTTCGAAGCCTTATATGCGAGAATCGGTCATATTTTAGTTGAAATTTCTACGGATGGACCTGGTTTCATGGGCGACGAACCTTATGAGACCCTTGGAGAAAAATTATCCTTACCACCATTTTTAGAAAAAGATCGCGAATATATTGAACGTCAGGTTAAACCATTCAATTCAGTTTGGACCGGTAAAAAAGATTAATGAATCACAATGAGGAGGGTTATGATGGAACATCTATTTAGCCAAGGTCAAGATGCCGAGCATACGTTAATCTTGTTCCATGGCACTGGTGGAAATGAAGAAAGTTTGATTCCGATTGCTCAGACCATAGCCCCTCAGGCAAATTATTTGGCAATTCGTGGTGAAATTAACGAACAAGGGTATCTTCGCTTTTTTAGACGTTATGATGATGGCTCTTACGACCTAGAAAATCTGGACCAACAGGGACGAAAAATTAATGATTTTCTAAATTGGGCCAGTGATCATTATCATTTTGATTTGACTCAGGCCATCTTTGTCGGCTTTTCAAATGGGTCAAATATAGCCAGTCATCTCTTGTTTCAATTAGGAAGCCCTGTGAAGCGAGCCATCTTAATGGCTCCTTTGTATCCCTTGGATTTTAACCCTGAATTAGATTTGTCCAGTAAAGAAATATTTTTGTCGATGGGTAAACAAGATCCTTTATGTTCTATGGAACAAAATCAGGCCTTGTTGGCAAAGCTTGAACAAGCTCAAGCTCATGTCCAATATACTTGGGTGAACAGTCATGAAGTTACTTTGAATAGTTTGAGTGAAATTAAACAATGGTTAGTAAATCTTGGCATAGCTTAAAGTATTCAACCCATGAAAAATTCTAAAAATCATCTATGCGATAAATTTACAAAAAAATTCAAGCTGTAAAGTAAAAGTACTTTACAGCTTATTTATTTTCTGTTAATATATCATCTTGTAAGATTGAACTGAAAGAGGTGAAATGAATGTCTGTAAAAATTCGTTTAAAACGTATGGGTTCTAAGAAACGTCCTTTCTACCGTGTGGTTGTAGCGGATTCTCGTTCTCCACGTGATGGTCGTATTATTGAACAAATTGGTACTTACAATCCAGTTTCTGAACCAAAAGAAGTTAAGATTGATGAAAGCTTAGCACTTAAATGGTTACAACAAGGTGCCCAACCTTCTGACACAGTGCGTACTTTATTATCTGCTCAAGGAATTATGAAGAAATTCCATGACGGTAAATTAGAAAAATAATGCTAATATTCATGCCTTACAATGATTAGAAAAGGTGAGATAATGCCAAATATCGAGAAACTTATTAGAACGATGGTCGAACCGATAATTCAATATCCTGAAGATTTTGTGATTGAAATTAAAGATACGGATGAATTCAAAGAGTATCATCTTCTGCTAAATCCGGAAGATATTGGTAGAGTCATTGGACGAAAAGGCCGGGTTATTCGAGCTATTCGTACCATTGTATACAGCATTCGTAATAAAAATGAAAAACGTAGTCGCATTGTAGTTCAAGATGAAGTTGAAGAGCAAGATTAGCATTGCCAGCCAAACAATCTGACTTTCTAGCAGGTTCACTTGATAGAAAATAGATTTCGTTTGAATTCAACTTTAGCTTGTGTTTGAGATCTACTGGATAACCCTTAGGCAAGACATTGTCTGAGTGGTTAACCAGGTGGGTCTTTTTTTATGGAGGAATTTTTTCTTGTTATAGCAGTGTGGATAACTTTGCTAAAAAAATGAATACTCTTGGAATCCATTTAGGTCAGGGCAGCCAGAAGAGTGACCACTAAATATGTGTTGGTTATGGCTGCAATAAGTTATAATAGAAGGAGATTGGGGGAAGAAGATGGATAAAATACGTATTGCTCGAATTGTGAATACATTTGGGATTAAGGGTGAATTGAAAGTATTAGCGGAGACCGATTTTCCAGAACAACGCTTTGCTAAGGGACAGACCGTATATTTGATCAATCAAGAAAATCAACTAGCCGCAAAGATTGAAACCGCCCGTCTCCATAAGGGTTCATATATTGTTAAGTTTCAAGGGATTGAGCAGATCAATGACGTAGAGTCGTATAAAGGGGGTTGGCTGGCGATTAATGCTGGCCAACAAGAGGATCTGGCGGAAGATGCTTATTATTACCATCAGATTATTGGCTTAGAAGTGCTGACTACTGAGGGCGAAAAGATTGGCAAGATTAAAGATATACTTGCTTTGGGATCAAATGACGTCTGGGTCGTTCAACGAAAACAAGCCAAAGATGTCTTAATTCCTTATATTGATGACGTGGTTAAAGAAGTGAATCTTGAGAATTCAACGGTGACCATAGAATTAATGGAAGGACTTATGGATGATGAAGATTGATGTTTTGACCCTCTTCCCGGAAATGTTTGCACCGATGAATTATTCCATGATGGGTCAAGCGCAAGAGCGTGGCTTGTTAGAGTTCCAGGCTCATGATTTTCGTCAATATGCGGTAAATAAACATGGGCATGTTGATGATTATCCTTATGGTGGCGGGGCCGGCATGCTCCTTAGGGTGGAGCCCATTGTGGCCATGTTAGAAGAACTACAGCGTCAACATGGCCGTCCTAATCGGATCATCCTAACTGATCCAGCGGGGCAACCCTTTAGTCAAGATTTAGCCCAAGAGTGGTCTAATGATCAGTATTTAATCTTTATCTGTGGTCACTATGAAGGCTTTGATGAAAGAGTCCGCCACTATGTGACTGACCAAGTTTCCCTAGGAGATTATGTCTTGACTAACGGCGAATTACCGACCATGGTCATGATGGATGCTGTTGTGCGCTTAATCCCTGAAGTCGTTGGCAATGCTGACTCATTAATCCATGAATCTCATCAACAATGTTTGTTAGAATATCCACAATACACCCGTCCCCAGAATTTCCGTGGGATGGAAGTCCCGCCGGTCTTACTAAGCGGCCATCACGAGCATATCGAACGTTGGCGACGCAAGGAGGCGCTCCGCAAAACCTGGCATCACCGACCTGATCTACTGAAACAAGGGTCCCTATCCGACGAAGATCAACGCCTCTTAGATCAAATCCAGCGAGAAGATTCAACGTCTAAGATCTCATCGACAAGCCAGCAAAAGCAAAAACCTTAAGAAAAGTAAAATTGTCCTTTACAATCGCGATGATTTCTGTATAATTGTAAGAGTGGTTTCACCACATGAATACGAATATTCCGCTGAATGCTAGGCATTGAATGAATATTTTGGGAGGAGAAAAAAGATGAGTCGTAATCCAATTATCGAAAAAGTTACTCAATCACAATTGCGTAATGATATTCCTGAATTCCGTGCTGGAGACACTGTCCGTGTCTATGCCTTGATCGTTGAAGGTGAACGCGAACGGGTTCAGTTATTCGAAGGCTTAGTGATTAAACGCCGTGGTGCTGGAATCAGCGAAACTTATACAGTTCGTAAGATTTCCAATGGTGTTGGGGTTGAACGTACATTCCCATTACATACACCACGTGTTCAAAAGATTGAAGTACTTCGCAAGGGTCGCGTTAGACGAGCTAAACTTTACTATATTCGTAAGTTGGCTGGTAAAGCTGCCCGGATTAAAGAACGTTCTTAATCTAATTAACCAAGATTTGGTCTTTGACCGGGTCTTGGTTTTTTTGTTGGAATGAACTTCCATAGTTGGAAATAATATTCGATATGATATACTTAGAGCAAATATTGAAAAGAACAGGTGGCTAAAAAATGTCGAAGATTCAAGAAAATTTTGAACAAAAATTAAAATCAGTGGATATTCCTTTTAATTATCAAGAAATAGAGGATGGGCACCACCTTTATCGCTTTACTTATCAGCTGAGCAAAAGTCGAAAAGTCATTGTTGAAGTGATTATTCAGGAAGCAGAGACCGACTTTGTGGATGGACAAATCATCTATCGTCAATTACATCAACTGGCCGATCGAAGCCTGGAAACAAAGGCCCTAAGCCTATTGAACGACTTAAATGGGATGCGAACAGGTTATTATGCGCTCTATTTAGCTGGCGATGGCGAAATTTTCTTAAGAAACTTGGTTCGACTTGGTCAAGATCCAGAAGCTTTCTATGAAACGATTGTGATGGGATCTGCAATTGCTAAGGCATTAATTCCTGATATTACCCGAGCTCTGGGTAAACCGGCAGAATAAAGGCGGTAGGACAAGATGTTTAATCGGTATTTGGCCAAATCCCGGCTGTTTAATTTGGCTTTCCATGGTTTGATTGTGATTTTTGCAGCGCTTTGTTTTGGGATTGCCTTGAACTTTTTCTACATTCCTGGCGATATTTACTCGGCTGGAATTTTAGGTTTTGCCCAATTAATTGCCTATGTGATCAATCATTTCACCAGTATTCCTTGGCAGGCCCAGACAGGGACGGTTAACTTAATTATCAACATTCCATTAATTATCTTGGGCTTTATGAAATTGGGCAAACGCTTTACCTTGCTAACCTTGGCTGTAGTGTTCGCCACTTCTATCATCTCTAATATGATTCCAGTGATTCCAATTTCTTCAAATCCGATGTTAAATGGTGTGGTTGGGGGCGTCCTGTGTGGGACTGCGGTCGGTGTCTGTGTCAAATATGGCATGTCAACTGGCGGATTAGATATTGTGAGTGTCGTCTTAAATCGCAAGACCGGTCTCAATGTCGGCTCACTGTCATTGATTATGAATTCCTTGCTCTTATTTGGCGTCGGTTATGTTTATGAATGGGAATTAGCCCTATACACTTTGATTGCCATGTATGTTAATTCTCGCATGGTCAATGCGATTAACAATAATGATCAACGCTTGACGGCCTTTATCATTACCGAAAATATTGATGATGTGGTTAGCTCTCTCTATCAACATATTCACCGAGGAATTACTGTTATCGATGGACGGGGAGGCTATAAACGGTCACCACGAAAGATTATCATGGTGGTCATCAACCGTTACGAACTTTATGATCTCCAATCGGCTGTGCATCTTAGTGACCCCAAAGCCTTTGTCAATATTGTTCAATCTCAATATGTAGGCGGAAATTTCCTCAATCGCCAACAACAAGATTTATTGAGAGAGCGTAAGCAAACCTTGAAAATTAAATAATAAAAAGCGGAGAAGCTAGCTAGATACCTTTCTGGCTATACTTTCCCGCTATTTTTTTATGGTTATATTTTAGAACCGAGTATATTAAGCTATTTGGTTAATAGCAATAAAATATTCTAATCAAAGGCTTGAGGTAAATAGGCCTGCAAATCAAAATATTTTATCAGATATTTGGCCAAGCCATCTGCTTGGTTGCTATATTCGGTGACATCATTGGCAATGGCTTTGACTTCTTCAGTTCCATTGGCCATAGCGACGCCAAGACCGGCGTAATCTAGCATTTCAAGATCATTATTCTCGTCACCAAAGGCAAGAATCTTTTGACGAGGAATATGATAGAAATCAGCAATGCGTTTGACCCCGACGGCTTTGTTAATTCCTACGCTAACAATTTCTAATAAAGGCAGAATCCCGCCCCAAGTCCGAATCGAAACTTGGTCGCCATAATGTTCCAAGACGCGGTCGCGAACCAGGGCTTGTTTCTCTTCTGGACAGAAGATAGCGAGCGCGGTTGGATTCTCAGTTAAGCTGCGGCGAGATAAGAGCTCAATCTTAGCTCGATCTTTGGGATAGAAGGGTGAATCAGGAATATTGAGCGTGGAGGAGAAGAGACGGTCTTTCCCTTCAACGGTTAACATATCGATTCCTAATTCATCCTGCCGAGAGAATAAATCGAAAGCCAATTCCTTATCGAGTTCATTATGATAGTGCCCTAACCATTCAGCCTTGTCAGGAAAATGGCACAAGGCACCGTTGAAATTCACCATTGGCGATTGTAAACCAATCTGATAATAAATATCCTTTGAATTGCGGAAAGGTCTTCCGGTGACGATACAGACCATGTGTCCCATTCTGTCCAATAGACGAAGGGTTTGAATCGTTAATAGACTCACTTTGGATTCATTATTTAAAGTGGTTCCGTCTAAATCAATCGTGATTAAATGTTGTTCCATGTGCAGAACTCCTTTCACTTACCGATCGATTATATCGAATTTCGTCAATGAGCTCAATCCTTGGAATTTGAATGATGGAAATTTTACTTCAAATTTGTTACATTATGATTAACCTAGAAAAGGGTGAAACAATGAAAAATGAACAATTATACAAAGCCTTAGAAAAAGTCATTGACCCTGAATTGGGCATTGATATTGTCAATTTGGGTTTAATTTATGATATTGATTTTGATGAACAAGGAACTGCCAAGGTGCTGATGACCTTAACCACCATGGGCTGCCCATTAATCGATATGATTGCCTTTGATATTGAAAGAGCCTTGTTAGCAGTCGATGGAGTTGAGAAAGTTGAGATTGAATTGACCTTTGATCCGGCCTGGTCGATTGATCGGATGAGTCGCTATGCCAAGATTGCTTTAGGAGTGTCCCTATGATCCAAATTTCTCAAGAAAAGATTCAACACATCCCCGTTATACGGATTAATTTGCAGGATCAGACTCAGCAAGATCAGCAATCTGTAGTTATCGCCTACCATGGCTGGACACATTCGAAAGATGAAGATGTATTACTAGGGATTGAGCTGGCCAAACAAGGATTTATGGTGATCATGCCCGATGCCCCTCAACATGGCGATTACCCACATCGGCAAATTCCAGTCAATCCCATGATTTTTCCTGAAATATTATTAGCTGCGGTCAACGATGTTTCTTTAATTTTAGATGAAATCCAGACGAAAAATTCTGATCATTCAGCGATTTATATCTGTGGAATTTCTATGGGAGGAATCATTACTGGCATGTGTTTAAGTAGGTATCCTCAGCTTAACGGGGCAGGTATATTGATGGGGGCCACTCATCCTAGTGGTTTTATTCAAGCTTTAATTGAACATTACCAAGTGCCTGCTGAATTGGTTCAACAAGCACAAATTCAAGAAGCAATCCGACAACTTCAAGCTTTGGATTTATCTCTTCATCCAGATCACTTAGGGAATCGGCCTTTATATCTTTGGCACGCTCAGAACGATAGTACGGTTCCATACCGTTTCAATCAGGATTTAATCACTTATCTAGAATCCCAGCCCTTAGTCAAAGATCGAAAAATTCAAATTGATCAAACAGGGGGTCATAAGGTCCCTTATCAACGAATGATTGAATTGGCTAACTTTTTTAAGCAAGTTGATCAGTAAAAAGTGTTGACCTTTCCTGACCAATGCGTTATACTATGATTAAGCTCAAGTCTGAGCTTAGTTTTTTACTTTGAAAAGTTTGACTATTATTGACATTAGAAAAAGGGGTGTCAAGATGATTGATAAAATGACGACAACCATGCAAACAACTTTGGGCCAAGCTCAAAATATTGCCATGGTTCGTAAACATCAAATGATCGACCTATATCATCTTTGGCTGGCTTTTTTACAGCCAGACCATCTAGCCTATCAATGGTATGATGAACTGGGAATCGATTTGAAAGAGTTTAAGAAATTTATTGAACAACAAATTGACAAAATCGCTATCGTTGAAGGAAGCAATATTGCTTATGGTCAACAGATTTCACCGAGTTTGAACCGGCTTTTAGCCGATGCCGGTCAATTGGCTGAAGAACGTGGTGACCAGTACTTGGCTACTGAAATTGTTATGTTAGCTATTTATAAACAGAAAAATCATCCGATTACCGAATATTTATTAAATCATCAATTGGATGAAAACAAATTCTTAGCAAGAATCGAAAGTTTGAGAGGGGGAGAAAGTGTGACTCAACAAAATCAAGAAGAAACTTATGAAGCCTTGAGTAAATATGCGATTAACTTAAATGATGCGGTAAAGCAGAATAAATTAGATCCAGTCATTGGTCGGGACGAGGAAATCCGCGATGTCATTCGGATATTAACCCGCAAAACAAAGAACAATCCGGTGCTAATTGGTGAACCCGGTGTAGGTAAAACCGCCATCGTTGAAGGACTAGCTCAACGGATTGTTCGTAAAGACGTGCCAGAAAATTTAAAAGAAAAACAACTCTGGTCACTGGATATGGGAGCTCTGATTGCTGGAGCCAAATATCGGGGCGAGTTTGAAGAACGATTAAAAGCCGTCTTGAAAGAAGTTAAAGATTCCGAAGGCGAGATTCTATTATTTATTGATGAAATCCATAATATTGTCGGCGCTGGTAAAACTGAGGGATCGATGGATGCGGGGAATCTCTTGAAACCGATGCTAGCTCGGGGTGAATTGCACATGATTGGGGCAACAACTCTCGATGAATACCGGCAAAATTTCGAAAAAGATAAAGCCTTAGAACGTCGGTTCCAACGAGTATTGGTTAAAGAGCCGGATGTGGAAGATACCATTACAATTCTTCGAGGACTTAAAGAACGCTTTGAGATTCACCATGGGGTCAATATTCACGACAATGCCTTAGTATCGGCGGCGGTTCTTTCTAACCGCTATATCACCGACCGTTTCCTTCCAGATAAGGCGATTGACCTCGTTGATGAAGCCTGTGCGACCATTCGGATGGAATTGAATTCTATGCCGGTTGAAATTGATATAGTGCGCAGAAAATTAATGACGTTAGAAATCGAAGAAGCGGCCTTAAAGAAAGAAACCGATGAAGCCAGCAAGAAGCGTTTGGCGATTCTTCAAGAAGAATTAGCCGAATATCGTGAACAGATGGAACAACTTCAATTACGCTGGGTTAAGGAGAAGGAATCGGTCAATGCTTTAAGGGATAAACGGCAAGCCTTAGATGAAGCGCGTCATGCTTTAGAAGAAGCTGAAAGTGAGTATGATTTAGAGAAAGCTGCTGAATTACGTCATGGACGAATTCCTCAATTAGAGAAAGAATTGCGCACACTTGAAGCTTTTCAAGAAGAACACGCTTCTGAAAGTCGTCTAACTCAAGAAGTGGTCACCGAAGATGAAATCGCCAAAGTAGTTGGTCGTCTAACCGGAATTCCGGTAGCTCGCTTGGTTGAAGGAGAACGAGAAAAATTACTTCATTTAGGCGAAACCTTACATCGTCGGGTAGTGGGCCAAGATGAAGCGATCGAATTGGTATCAGAAGCGGTCTTAAGATCGCGGGCTGGTATCCAAGACCCTAACCGGCCGATTGGTTCCTTCTTATTCTTAGGTCCAACAGGTGTTGGGAAGACTGAACTAGCTAAATCACTGGCAGAGAATTTATTTGACAGTGAAGACCATATGGTGCGTTTGGATATGTCTGAATATATGGAGAAACATTCCGTATCGCGTTTGGTGGGTGCACCTCCAGGATATATCGGCCACGATGAAGGTGGACAACTTACCGAAGCTGTTCGCCGATCACCATACACCATCTTATTATTGGATGAAATTGAAAAAGCCCATCCCGATGTCTTCAATATTCTGCTACAAGTGTTGGATGACGGACGATTAACCGATTCAAAAGGTCGAGTGGTTGATTTCAAAAATACCGTCGTGATTATGACCAGTAACTTAGGTTCTGATCTGTTACTTGAAGGCGTTGATGACCAAGGTCAAATTGATCCAGAAACCCAAATGCAAGTCAAAACTCTACTTCGTGGGCACTTTAAACCAGAATTTCTAAACCGAGTGGATGATATCGTCTTATTCTCTCCACTGACTAAAGACAATATGAAGGGCATTGTTAATAAGTTCATGGCGGAATTAATTCACCGTCTAGCGGATCAAGATATCACGTTAAGTGTGAGTGAAGCTGTTAACCAATGGCTGGCTGATGAAGGTTATGATCCGGTCTACGGAGCTCGACCACTGAAACGTTTTATTACTAAACAAGTTGAAACTCCATTAGCCAAGGCCATCATCGCAGGTGAAATCTTGCCGAACACTCAGGTAGAAATCGATTTAGAAGATAACCAAATCGTCTTTAATACATTGTAGTAGTCTGAAATAAACATGACTTATAAATCCTAGATTGAAATGCTGGGGTTTATAAGTCTTTTTTGTTTTGAGAAAGAATAGGCTGTAGGTAAGTAGTGGATAAGCTCGAAATGGGAGACCAAATAATATGAATTCTTAGCTCTAATTATAATTTTTGTTTAGATGATCTTTCTTCATTTCTCTTGTAGTTATTTCAAAAACTTGTCATAATAGCTATACATCTATAGAGAGGGTAAGTGAATGAAAGATATTAAAAAGATTGATCGATTGATTCTAAAGTATTTGTTACTTTTGGGCTTATTAGCCATTATTTTATTGAATCTAAATTGGCTTCATGGTTTTCTGTTAGCTTTACTGAATATCTTGCGACCGATTATTTTGGGCTTTGTCTTAGCCTATATTGTGAATATCTTAATGGTCAAGATTGAAGCCTTGCTGGCTCCCCGAAGTCGGCAAAATTGGCTACAGAAAATTCGCCGTCCCTTGGCCATGGTGTTGTCCTATATTTTGATTGTTTTAGTTATTTATTTGGTACTTTCTCTAATTATTCCGCAATTATATTCGGTAATTGTTGAGTTTATTGACCTGATTCCTTTAATTTTGACCTCTATTAAACAATGGGTCATAGAGAACGAAAATCTTATCCCACAATTGCGGACAGCCATTGAGAACGCTGATGTTCAAGTCGACCAGATTATGGCTAATCTTTGGAATGTGGCCAATGATTTTACCAGTAATATTGTAGGTACGACCTTGACGACGGTTGGATCTGTCTTTGCTTTATTAGTGAATGGTTTGTTATCTTTTATGATCTCACTATATGTACTCTTGGCGAAAGAAAGACTAGCTAGCCAAAGTTCGCGCATTCTACATGCTTATTTACCTCAATCCTGGGTCAAGAGAATCTTCTATGTCTTAGATATTGTTAATGATTCTTTCAAACATTTTATTAGTGGCGAAGTGGTGGAAGCTTTCATTCTAGGCATTATGGTGACTCTGGGGATGTGGGTCTTGCAATTCCCATATGCTGGCATGATTGGGGCACTCACAGGTTTCACCGCTTTGATTCCCTTAGTGGGGGCTTACATTTCAGGGATTATCGGCTTTCTCTTGATATTTGTGCAGGATCCTTTGCAAGGTTTGATGTTTTTAGTCTTTATTATTATCTTACAGCAAGTCGAGGGGAACTTAATCTATCCTAAAGTAGTCGGAAGTTCGCTGGGATTACCTGGGATTTGGGTACTTATTTCGATTACACTAGGCGGTGGCCTTTGGGGTGTGGTTGGTATGTTAATTGCAGTACCGCTAGTTTCAGCAATCTATCGCTTGATTGCGAATGATGTTCATCAGCGGGAAAGTGGAATTCCTCTCATTGACGAGGATAATCGAGGGTAGTTTTAATAAATCTGTGATATACTTTTTTTAAGAAAGGGGGAGTCTGATGATTGTATTGCTCTTGGGAATTGCTTGTTTAGTGGCTTCACTTTTTTATAAACGCAAAATTTTCTGGATGCTGCTTGCTTTGCTTTGTTTTGCCTTTCATTTTGAAGTATTTGTCATGACAGGTTCAGCGAGCAATATTAATTTTTCTTCACAGAATTTCATGAGTTTTATTTGTTATCTTTTGGGTATTGTGATGATCTGGACCGAGTTATACATTCCCGATTTTGGGGTATTAGGCATGATCGGCAGCTTTACCAGTGTCTTCGGTTTGTATATGTATCATGATGATTGGCTCAGGGTCTTAATGATTGTCTTAGCGGTGCTGGTATTGATTGGTTTGGAATGCCTCTTCTTTATCAAGGCTGGTCGACAATTTGAGGTTCCCTCGATGTTTGTACTCGATCAACGTTTAGGCAAGGCAGAAGGCTATTCAAGTCATCAAGATTATCCTGAAATTATCGGTTTAATCGGGACAGTGGTGATGGACCTTCGTCCGGTCGGACGTGGTCGGTTTAACGGTGAGACATATGAAATTATTAGTCAACAAGGATTTATTGCTAAAGGTCGCGCGGTTCGGATTGTTAAAGTGACGAATGGATCAATTTATGTGATTGAGGAGGAAGCTTAAATGGATGAAGTATTTAATAGTGGAAATACGGGTTGGATGACCTTCGCCATTGTTATTATTGCGATATTAATTTTATTAATCATATTCTTTCGGTTTGTGCCGATTGGTTTATGGATTACGGCTTACTTTTCCGGGGCCAAAGTTTCCATCGGAAATTTAGTAGGGATGCGACTCAGAAGGGTGGCTCCATCAGAAATTATTCGCCCTTTAATCAAGGCGACCAAAGCCGGTTTAGATTTAACAACCAATGAATTAGAAGCCCATCATTTAGCTGGTGGTGATATCAACCAAGTGGTCGATGCCTTGATTGCCGCTCAACGGGCCAACATCGATTTGGAGTTTGAGCGAGCTGCCGCCATTGATTTAGCTGGACGAAATGTATTCGAAGCCGTTCAGGTCTCAGTCAATCCTAAAGTGATTGAGACGCCTGTGATTGCCGGGGTGGCAATGAACGGGATCGAAGTTATGGCTAAAGCCAAGGTAACCGTCCGGGCTAATATTGAGCGTCTGGTCGGAGGTGCCGGTGAAGAAACAATCATTGCCCGGGTTGGTGAAGGGATTGTAACTACGGTGGGTTCTTCTGAAACTCACTCGATTGTCCTAGAAAATCCGGATTCCATCTCCCAGACTATTCTTCGTAAAGGTTTAGATGCCGGGACAGCGTTTGAAATTCTATCCATCGATATTGCTGACGTCGATGTGGGGCGTAATATCGGTGCTAAATTACAAGCAGATCAAGCCAATGCCGATAAGAATGTAGCCCAAGCTAAGGCCGAAGAACGTCGCGCCTTCGCCGTAGCCGAAGAACAAGAAATGTTAGCAGAAGTTCAACGGATGAGAGCCAAGGTGGTTGAATCTCAAGCTGAGGTACCTTTGGCGATGGCTGAAGCTTTCCGTAAAGGTCAACTGGGTGTGATGGATTACTATAAATTGAAGAATATTGAATCCGATACGAATATGAGAGAATCTATTGCTGGAACTGGTGAGAAGAGCAACAATCAACAAGAAAAGAGGTCCTAATCATGTTTGCCATAATTGGCCTGATCGTGGATGTACTTGTTTTTGTCGGAGTCTTCCGTCTGTTGTCCAATTTACTGAAGCGGGCCAAGGATAAAGAGAAAGAATCAGAAACGACCGCTTTAAACTCTTTGCAGAATTATATTCCTGAAATCAAAAAATCAGCGAACCATACCCAACGCATCGAACAGGTGGATCCAAACCTAAGTCATCGATTGCAACAAGATTTACGCCAGAGACAGGCAGCCGCCCAACAAGTCCGACAAAAGAAAATCAAAGTGAAGGAAGAACCGCTTCAACCACTTGTAGAACCTGAGGTAGAAAATAAGGATTCCATGATGCTTGTGGTTGAGAACCAGGCTGACCAGACAAAAACTCAGGCGCCAAAAGTCGGATCGGATTTGATAAGCTCAGCCCAAGATTTACGTCGCGCAGTGATTCTTAAAGAAATTCTTGATAAGCCTTTAGCTATTCGAGAAGAATGGTAAAGGTACAATCATTTACTAAAACAAGATTCGTAGATTAACTTAGACAAGTTCCATAGAAAAATAGGAATTGTGGTTGCAAATAAAAGGTAGATACCATATAATATGAGACGGTGTAAAAACCAAAACACACGCTTATTAATAGTTGATGGGGTGCTTTCTCACGGGAGTTCATCGACTAGTCGCGATAAGCGGAGGAAAAAACCAAAATGGAGGAAATAGAATGTCTGTTATATCTATGAAGTCTTTATTAGAAGCAGGTGTTCACTTTGGACACCAAACTCGTCGTTGGAACCCTAAGATGAAACGTTACATCTTTACTGAACGTAACGGCATCTACATCATTGATTTACAAAAAACTGTAAAATTGATTGATGAAGCTTATAACTTTGTTCGTGATGAAGTAGCCAACGGAGCTGTTGTCTTGTTCGTAGGAACTAAGAAACAAGCTCAACAAGCGATTGAAGAACAAGCTATTCGTTGCGGTCAATATTATATTAACCACCGTTGGTTAGGTGGATTATTAACCAACTGGGAAACAATTCAAGCCTCAATCAAACGCTTGAAATCTATTGAAAAGATGGAAGAAGATGGTACTTTTGATGTCCTTCCTAAGAAAGAAGTTCAAGAATTACGTAAAGAGCTTGCTCGCTTAGAAGCTAACTTGGGCGGTATCAAAGATATGCCACGGATTCCAGATATTATCTACATTGTGGATCCTCGCAAAGAACATATTGCGATTCAAGAAGCACATAAATTACATATTCCTATCGTAGGAATGGTTGATACGAACTGTGATCCTGATGAAATCGACTATGTAATTCCTTCAAATGATGATGCAATTCGTGCCATTAAGTTAATCACTACTGGCATTGCTGATGCAGTTGTTGAAGGTAACCAAGGCGAAGCCAATGATGTAGAAGAAGAAAATTCTGACAAACAATTCTTCGATAACTTATTCGAATCAGAAGAAGCAAGCTCAGAACAAGCATAAGGATTTTAACAAAGTCTTAAATCAGGAGTACTTGGGTCTAATCACCTTAGGCCTGGCTTAAGACTTTTTTAATAAACTTTTTTAGATAATTCAAGGAGGATGTATTAAATGGCTAAGATTAGCGCAAAACAAGTTAAAGAATTACGTGATATGACCGGTGTAGGTATGATGGCTGCCAAGAAAGCTTTAATGGAAGTGGATGGAGATATTGACAAAGCTGTAGACTTCTTAAGAGCTAAAGGTGTCGATACGATGGCTAAGAAAGCAGATCGCATTGCTGCAGAAGGTTTAGCAGCAACTTATGTATCTGGTAATACTGCAGCCATTGTTGAAGTTAACTCTGAAACTGACTTTGTTGCCAAGAATGAAAGCTTCCAAGAAATGGTTGAAAAGATTGTTAAAACCATTGTTGAACAAAAACCAGCCGACAATGAAGCGGTACTTGGTTTGGACGTGGATGGCCAAACAGTTAAAGACTTGATTATTGAAAATACATCCAAAATTGGTGAAAAATTATCTTTCCGTCGTTTTGCAATTTTAGAAAAAACTGACAATGATGTATTTGGTGAATATATCCATGCGGGCGGACGGATTGCTGCCTTAGTACTCGTTGAAGGTATGCAAGATGAAGAAATGGCTAAAGATGTAGCAATGCATGTGGCCGCAATTAATCCACAATATGTATCAGCTGACCAAGTACCTCAAGAAGTTTATGACCATGAAAAACAAATCCAAACTGAAAAATCATTAGCCGAAGGCAAACCAGCCAATATCGTAGAAAAAATGGTTGAAGGTCGGATGGGCAAATTCTTAGCTGAAATTTCCTTAGTCGACCAACCTTTCGTTAAAGATAGCGCCTTGACTGTAGCTAAATACTTGGCTGAAAAAGGTGGAAAAGCTAAATCCTTTGTACGTTTTGAAGTAGGCGAAGGTATGGAAAAACGTAACGACGATTTTGCAGCTGAAGTTGCTTCACAAATGGGCAAATAATTAAGCTTAATTCAACCCCAGTTATACTGGGGTTATTTTTTAGAAAAAGGAAGGGTCGAAGGAAATGGCAAATACTAAGTATTCACGAGTGATTTTAAAACTCAGTGGTGAAGCCATTGCAGGTGAAAATGGTTTTGGAATTAATCCTAAAGTTATCACAGAAATGGTCAAGGAAGTTAAAGACGTCCATGATTTAGGCGTTGAAATTGCCATCGTGGTCGGTGGTGGAAATATTTGGCGCGGTAGCATTGGCGAAGAAATGGGTATGGAACGGGCTCAGGCGGATTATATGGGTATGCTGGCAACTATCATGAATGCCTTAGCTTTACAAGACGTCTTAGAGAACCATGGTGTGCCGACTCGGGTTCAAACATCCGTAGAGATGCGTCAAATTGCTGAACCATATATTCGGCGCCGAGCCATTCGTCACTTAGAAAAAGGTCGGGTGGTGATTTTTGCTGGGGGAACAGGAAATCCTTACTTTACAACGGACACCACGGCTGCCTTGAGAGCTGCCGAAATTAATGCCGAAGTGATCTTGATGGCCAAGAATAATGTTGACGGCGTCTATGATTCCGATCCAAGATTAAATGAATCTGCACAGAAATTTGAAGAGTTAACCCACTTAGATGTCATCAGTAAGGGACTTAAAGTGATGGATGCAACAGCTTCTTCCTTAAGTATGGATAACGATATTCCATTGGTTGTTTTTAACTTGAATGTTCCTGGCAATATCCGCCGTGTGATTCTAGGAGAGAATATCGGGACTACTGTAAAAGGACACGAATAATTTATTTGCGTCTTGTTAAATAAGGGGCTTAATTTGCAAAACAAATAAACCAGCTTAAAGGTTAGGCGTGTTATTCATGGTTAAAATATGATAAAATGATAGTAACTACTAATTTATAAACAGGAGGAAGTCTCATATGACCCCAGATTCGTTACTGAAATCAAGTAAAGATAGAATGCAAAAATCAATCGATGCTTACCAACGTGAAGTTGGGACCATCCGTGCTGGTGTAGCTAATGCAAGTATTTTAGACCGAGTAATGGTCAACTATTATGGTGCGCCGACCCCATTAAACCAATTAGCGGGTATTTCAATTCCAGAAGCGCGCATGTTAGTGGTTTCACCTTATGACAAGTCAAGTATTGGTGATGTTGAGAAGGCTATCTTGACTTCCGATATCGGTATTACCCCGAATAACGACGGCGATGTGATTCGTTTAGTAATCCCAGCTTTAACCAAAGAACGTCGTGCTGAATTAGTCAAAATTGTCGGTGCTGAACAAGAAAAAGCGAAGATTTCAGTACGTAATATTCGCCGAGATGCAATCGATGATGCCAAGAAACTTGAAAAAGATGGCGACATCACCGAAGACGACTTACATAATTTTGAAAAAGACATTCAAGTGGTCACTGACCAAGCGACCAAAGAAATTGATCGTATTACTGCTGAAAAAGAAGACGAAATTATGAATGATTAGAACTATCATCAAGATTAAACCAAGCTAAGTGAGTCTACTTAGCTTTTTTTATTTTATATCAGCATACATTTTTAAGGATTTTTGTTATAATATCAATTAATGTAAAAGAGTGGAGGGTGGCGAATGAATCTTCAGCAACAAAAGATGCCCCAGCATGTGGCGATGATAATGGATGGAAATGGTCGTTGGGCCAAATCACGGCTAATGCCACGAACGGTAGGTCATAAAGCCGGTGTTGATACCATTAAGCGGATTGCGATTCATGCCCACAAATTAGGTATTAAGCTATTAACTTTATATGCTTTTTCTACTGAGAACTGGGGGCGTCCCGTCGAAGAAGTCAAATATCTAATGAATCTACCCCAGCTTTTCTTTAAATCCTTTATGCCTGAATTAATGGAACATCAGGTGAAAGTGGAAACGATCGGGAATGTTCAAGCATTGCCTGAAGCCACCCTGGAGATTCTAGAACAAGCCAAGGCACAAACGGCTAATAATTCTGGCTTAATCTTAAATTTTGCCATTAATTATGGGGGGCAAGAAGAGCTAACCCAGGCCTGTCGAAGCCTAGCCAATCAAGTGCAAAAAGGTCAATTGCAACCAGACCAGATAGATTCAATGATGATTCAAAATCAATTAACCACCGCAAAATTTGGTCCTTTAGCTTTACCCGATTTAGTCATTCGCACCAGTGGTGAATTGCGTTTGAGTAATTTCCTTTTATGGCAATTAGCTTACAGTGAGTTATATTTTACCGATACCCTGTGGCCAGATTTTAGAGAAGATGATTTTGATCAAGCCTTAGCTTCCTATCAGCAACGGCAACGACGGTTTGGCAAAGTCAAAGAAAGTGAGTAGCAGATATCTATGAAAACTAGAGTCATTTCGGCGGTGATTGCGGTCGCGGTCTTTATTCCCTTTATTATCTTAGGGGGTGGCTATTTTGCTTTTATTATGGCACTCTTGGGATTATTGGCTCTTAAAGAATTAGCCGATATGAAACAAATTAATTATCGCAATTTGGTTGGGATTACCGCATCAATCGGTCTCTTGGCCATTCTGGTACCTAGCCATTATATTGCCATCCTCTCTCAATTTGTAAATAAGGATTATTTATTTTATATTTGTTGCCTTCTATTATTAGTCATTACTGTGTTTAAATCCGATGAATTTAATTTTGATCATGCAGCGGTTTTGATGCTGGGCGCCATTTATATAGGCTATGGCTTTCATTTTTTGATTGTGATTCGGGATATGGGGATTGATACCCTAATGTATCAATTTTTAGTTATTTGGGCGACAGATTCGGGCGCCTACCTAGTAGGTCGACGTTTCGGTGCCACCAAATTGGCACCAACTGTTTCGCCAAATAAGACAGTGGAAGGTCTAGCAGGTGGCTTATTACTTGCTAGCCTGGTGGGAGGGCTATATAATTACTTAGTTCAACCCAATTTAGGCGATATTCATCATGTTTGGATGTTAACCCTGGCCATGTCGATGTTCGGTCAATTAGGTGATTTAGTTGAATCAGCCTTTAAGAGGCATTTTGGTGTCAAGGATTCCGGTCAATTTCTGCCGGGCCATGGAGGCGTCCTGGATCGCTTCGACTCATCGATTTTTACCAGCTTCTTGTTAATGATTTGGATGAATTTATTTAGATAGGATGTTAACCAATGAAATCAATACTTGTTTTTTTACTTGTTTTCTCAATCATTGTGGTCATTCATGAGTTTGGGCACTATTTCTTTGCCAAAAGGGCGGGAATTCTGGTGCGTGAGTTCTCTTTAGGCATGGGACCAAAGTTATTCTCTAATCAAGGCAAAGATGGTACAACTTATACGATTCGGATGCTCCCATTAGGTGGATACGTTCGTTTAGCTGGCCTGAATGATGAGGAAGATATCGAGCCCGGCATGCAAGTCGCTCTGAGTTTGAATCAAGCTGGCCAGGTAGAAACGATCCATTTGAATGAGGATCCTTTGGCTGTCGATACATTGATTGGTCGCGTGAATCAAGTCGATTTGGCGCGAGCGATGGAGATTGAACTGATTCCGATCGGACAAGATCAGATTCAGCGTTTATCCGTGTCGAAGCGTGCTAATATTATTGAGAAAGATGGAACAAAGATTCCAGTCGCACCGATTGAACGACGTTATGAGTCGGCCTCCGTTGGTCATAAGATTTTGACAAATTTTGCCGGTCCTTTGAATAATTTTATTCTTTCAATTCTCTTATTTACTGTGATAGGTTTCATGATAGGTGAGAAGACAACGGATCAGTGGAATATCGGTCAAGTTACTGAGAATTCTGCAGCGGCCAAAGCTGGTTTGCAAGCAGGAGATATTATTGTTGCTTTAGATGACCAGCCAATTGGTAGTTGGGAAGACTTAGTCGAGAAGACCCGATCTATGCCTGGTCAAACAGTATCGGTGACAGTCGACCGCGATCAACAAGAATTTGAGACTTCGATGACGATCGGTCAGGCGAAAGATGAACAAACCGGAGAAACCTACGGCCAAATGGGGATTTATCAAGGTTATGTGACTGAACCCATGTCGCTCTCTGAGAAAATTACCTATGGTTTCAGTCAGACATTCTTAGTGATTGCGATGGTCTTTAAAGCGATTATGGCCTGGTTCACCAAAGGTTTTTCAATTAATGATTTGGGTGGGCCAGTGGCGATGGCACAGATGACTCAGGAAGTGGTGACCTATGGTTTCGTGCCCGTCCTCGCTTTTATGGCCATGTTAAGTGCCAACTTAGGTTTTATGAATTTATTACCGATTCCGGCGCTCGATGGCGGTAAGATTATCTTGAATCTGATCGAAGGAGTGCGAGGTAAGCCACTGTCTCAAGAGAAGGAAGGAATCATTACTTTAATTGGAATTAGTTTATTAATCATTCTGATGGTCTTAGTCACCTGGAATGATATCATGCGTTTATTTTAAGCAGTTTGGTAGGTCAAAGTATTTTGACCTACTTTTTGTGAGAAGGGGATTCAATGGCTGATCAACGAAATTTATTTGAATACTTAATGGATCAAATTGGTTTGGATATTAAGGAATTTGATGAGAATTTTCAATTGGCCCAGATTAATCATGTGGATGTATTCACTGATTCGCGGCAATGGCATTTCTATGTGGACCTTCCTCAGCGAATTTCAATCGAGGCTTATCAGATTTTCTTGTTTCGTATGAAGCAGAGTTTTGATGATATTGCTGAAATTTCTGTTCATTGGCATTTTGCTGATAATCAAGTTACAGATGAAGACATTCAGATGGCTTTTCAAGCGGTATCTTCGATTCTGGTCAAAGACAGTCCTTATCTGCGTTCAAATTTGGATAAAGCTAAATTATCCTATGGGCACCGGGTTTTTCATCTGGGTTTAGCGGATAGTCAGGCGATTGAAATCTTTCAATCGCGTTATCATCAAGCCTTCTTGAATGAATTAGCAAATTTTGCCATTGAGGATGTTGATATTCTTTATGAATTGGATGAAGACTTGCAGCATCAAGTTCTGGAAGATTATCAAGAGCGTCAAATTCAAGCCCGGGAAGCCTTACAAGCTGAGGCGCAAGAAATTCAGGTCAAACTTCAAGAACAAAAACAAAGCGCTCCGGTTGTAGATGCTGAGATTGACCCCATCGGCAAGGATATTCCAGCCGGTCCACTGTGTCCTATGATTGATTTAGAAGATAATCAGTTCAAACAAATTATTGAAGGTTATGTTTTTTCTTCTGAAATTCGGGAATTAAGAAGCGGAAGTCAACTCCTACTCTTAAATGTGACGGATTATACCAGCTCAGTTCAAGTTAAATTGATGTCGGGTCGACGGATTAGACCTGCCCAATTACAGCAATATAAACAAGGGGATTGGTTACGCTTGGAAGGTGATATGGTTCCAGATAACTATACCAATGAATTATACTTCCGTCCGCGGAGTCTCCGACATATCAGTCATAGTGAGCGCCAAGATCTGGCAAAAGATGGAGAAAAACGAGTAGAACTTCACAGTCATACACAAATGTCTCAATTAGATGCCACCAATTCAGCCAGTGATTTAATAAAACAAGCAGCGAAGTGGGGACATTCGGCGATTGCTATTACCGATCATGCGACGGTCCAAGCGTTTCCTGAAGCATATAACGTTGGTCGCGAGCAAGGTATTAAAGTCATTTTTGGCATGGAAGCTTATGTGGTGAATGATGGAGAGCCGGTGGTCTATCAGCCAGAGGAACGGAACCTTAAAGAAGCCACCTATGTCGTGTTTGACTTGGAGACAACGGGATTATCGGCTGTTTATGATTCTATTATTGAGATTGGCGCGGTCAAAATGCATCAAGGACAGGTTATTGATCGCTTCGAGTCCTTTATGGATCCTGGTCATCCTTTATCAGCCTTTACTACCGAATTAACCGGAATTAGTGATGCAGATGTTCAAGGTGCTCCCGATGTAGAGACCGTCTTGAAGCAATTCTGGGAATTCTGCCAAGGGTCGATATTGGTAGCCCATAATGCCAGCTTTGACATGGGCTTTATTAATCATGTCTATAAACAAATGGGCAAAGGTCCGATTCCTTGTCCAACGATTGATACTTTAGAACTTTCCCGGCTAGTCAACCCAGATTTGCGGGCTCATGGTTTAAAAGTATTGACCAAACGATACCAAATTAATCTGGAGCAACACCACCGGGCCGTTTATGACTCGGAAGCGACCGGTTATCTCTTATTCAAGCTACTGGCCCAAGCTGAAGAACAATTCCAAATGACTTCTTTAATCCAACTCAATGAAGATATGGGCAATAAGGAAGCCTTCAAGAATGCTAAACCTTTTCATGTGAGTATTTTGGTTAAAGAACAGACAGGGCTCAAAGATTTATTTAAGTTAGTTTCGGTCTCAAATGTGAAGTATTTTTATCGGACACCAAGAATTCCCCGTCAATTATTGGAGAAGTATCGCCAGGGGCTTTTAATCGGATCGGCTTGTGCCGAAGGAGAACTCTTTACGACGATGATGCAGAAAGGCTATGAAGAGGCTGAGAAGTTAGTCGACTTTTATGACTATATTGAGATTCTGCCTCCATCGGCTTATCAGCATTTAATTGATGAAGGCTTGGTTCAATCTGCAGCTGCTCTTCAAGAGATAATTCAAGATTTAATTCGCCTTGGTCAGCAGCATCAAATCCCAGTTGTTGCTACTGGCAATGTTCATTATTTAGAGAAGAAGGATGCCATCTATCGCGAAGTTATCAAGAGTTCTTTGAAGGTAAATGCCCACCGTCAATTAAATCTACCAGACTTGCATTTTAGAACAACGGATGAAATGTTGGCCGAGTTTGCTTTTCTAGGACAGGAAGAAGCCTTTGATTTAGTGGTCAGACAATCGCAGGCCATCGCCGAGAGTATTGCCGAGATTGAAGTGATTAAAGCCGACTTGTATCCACCAAAAATTGAAGGTGCCGAAGAAGAAATTAAGAAGATGTCTTATCAACGGGCGAAAGAGTTGTATGGCGATCCATTGCCTGAAATCGTAGAGAAGCGCTTAGAAAAAGAACTCAGTTCAATTATTGGCAATGGCTTTGCCGTTATTTACCTGATATCTCAAAAATTGGTTCACAAATCAAACCATGATGGGTATCTAGTCGGTTCTCGTGGATCGGTGGGTTCAAGTTTAGTAGCCACGATGACCGGAATTACGGAAGTGAATCCTTTGGCACCGCATTATTATTGTCCGGATTGCCATTACAGTGAGTTCTTTACCGAAGGGGAGTATGGATCCGGCTATGACCTCCCTGATAAAATGTGTCCTCATTGTCAAAAAGCCTTAAAACGTGAAGGGCAGGATATTCCTTTTGAGACTTTCTTAGGGTTTAATGGGGATAAGGTTCCCGATATTGATTTAAACTTCTCCGGAGATTATCAATCCCGTGCCCATGCTTATACCAAAGATTTGTTTGGTGAAGATTATGTCTACCGGGCTGGAACGATTGGTACGGTAGCTCAAAAAACCGCCCTCGGTTATGTCCGAGGTTATCTGGAACATCAGGATAAGTCCTTACCTAGTGCGGAAAGAGAACGGCTGGCCTATGGTATTGCTGGGGTTAAAAGAACCACCGGTCAGCACCCCGGCGGGATTATTGTTATCCCTGATTATATGGACGTTTTCGATTTTACGCCAATTCAGTATCCAGCCGATGATCAGAATGCAGAATGGCGGACGACCCATTTTGATTTCCATTCGATTGATAATAACGTCTTAAAATTAGATATTCTAGGTCATGATGATCCAACGATGATTCGTATGTTGCAAGATTTAAGTGGCATTAATCCAATTGATATTCCGCCAGATGATGAGAAAGTGATGCAACTTTTCCAGGGAACAGAAGTGATGGGGGTTAGTCCCGATCAGATATATTCTGATACGGGTACACTGGGAATTCCTGAATTTGGCACCAACTTCGTTCGGGGGATGGTTTCGGAAACCAAACCGAAGACCTTTGCCGAATTATTGAAGATTTCTGGACTTTCACACGGGACGGATGTGTGGTTGGGCAATGCCCAGGAATTAATTCGCCAAAAGATCGTCCCATTTGCCGATGTGATCGGCTGCCGGGATGACATCATGGTGTCACTCATCCAATATGGACTGCCGGAGAAATTATCCTTTGATATTATGGAGCGAGTCCGTAAGGGGCGCGGCATACCGGAAGATTGGCAAGAAACCATGCGAGAATATCAAGTACCTGAATGGTATATCGAATCTTGTCTTAAAATTAAATATATGTTCCCTAAAGCCCATGCGGCAGCCTATGTTTTAATGGCTCTCAGGGTGGCTTATTTCAAGGTATATCATCCTATTTATTATTATGCGGCTTATTTCTCAGTCCGAGCCAAAGAATTTGATATTCTTGCCATGTATCAAGGAAAAGAAATGGTTAAACGACGGATTCGCGATATCCGTGAGAAAGGTTTTGGCGCCACCAACAAAGAAACACTCTTATTAACTGAATTAGAAATTGCGAATGAGATGTTAGAACGGGGCTTATCTTTTAAGATGGTTGATTTGAATAAATCCGATGCTAGAAACTTTGTTATTGAAGGTGACGCCCTGATTCCACCATTCAGAGCGATTCCTGGTTTGGGGACTTCGGTGGCCGATCAGATTGTCCAAGCCCGTCAACAGGCACCATTTATTTCCAAAGAAGATTTACAAAAGCGGGGTAAGGTCTCAAAATCCTTGATTGAGTATTTAGACGATAATGGCGTCCTACAAGGTTTACCTGACGAAGATCAATTAAGTCTTTTTTAAGTCAAGACCGAGTCGTTGCTTGAATCAAATGTTTAAAAAGCAGAAAACTTGAAAATAGCTAGAATTCGAAGTAAAATAGTTCTTGTAATAAATAATCATTGATGAAATGAAAGGACGATGGTTGATGGTAAAAATTGGTGTCGTTGTTGGAAGTTTACGTAAGGAATCTTATGCACGTAAGTGGGCCAAGAATTTTACTGAATTATTCCCGAGTGAGGCTGAAATTACTTTTATCGAGATTGGTAAGCTACCGCTATACAATGAAGAATACGATCAACAAGATATTCCCGAATATAATGAATTTAGAAAAGCTGTCTCAGAACAAGATGCGATTATCTTCTCAACCCCAGAATACAATCGTTCTGTGCCAGGCGTCTTAAAAAATGCGATTGATGTGGGCTCACGTCCAGCAGGCCAAGCTGTGTGGACTGGTAAACCTGCCATGATTATGTCTCATTCTGTGTCAGGGATCTCTGGAGCCAATGCGGTTCAAGCTTTGCGGCCAAGTCTAGCTTTCTTAAATATGCCGGTAATGGGACAACCCGAAGTTTATTTAGCAAAATCTGCTGAATTCTTTGATGAAGAAGGTAAATTAAACAACGAAGGCACGCGTAAATTCTTACAATCCGTTGCTGATAGCTTTATGGCTCATATTGAGAAACATGGTTAATCAAGACTTAATGTTAGAACATAAATAAAAATAGCTCGAGTATAAAATCTGTGACCAAGATTTTATTGCTCGAGTTTTTTGCGCTAAAAAACTTGTGCTTGAATCATCAATAAATCCAAATAAATATTTAGTAAAGAATTGGGCTCTTTGTTGAACTCGTCTAAGAGTTCACGTATAATTAATTTATAAAATATTTGGAGGGAAACCATGAAAAAAATTGTAAACCTAATTTCAGTTTTCTTTTTGTTGGCTCTATCTTTTGTCGGTTTAACGTCAGTAGTATCTGCCCAAGATGCTCAAGAAATTGACACTCTGAGAGTTGCCTTTGTACCATCACGTGATCCAGAAGAAATTATTACTGCGACTGAACCTTTGAAACAATTATTAATAGATGAATTGGCTAAGGAAGGTTTCAATGTGAAGAATGTTGAAATCACGGTCGGAACCAATTACGAGGCAGTCGGCGAAGCTATGGCTGCAGGAACCGCTGATGTTGGTTTAATTCCTGGCGGTACCTATGTCCTATTCTCAGATGATGTTGAAGTCCTATTAACTGCAACACGTAAAGGCTTAAGCAAGGATTCAGAAACTGCCAAAGATTGGAACGATGGCAAGGATACTGAACAAGTAGACAAGCAAGTCACTTATTACAAAGGTTTAGTTATTGCTGGTCCTTCCAAGAAAGGTCAAGAATTGGCCGAAAAAGTTAATAATGGTGAAGAATTAACTTGGGAAGATTTAGATAGTGCTAATTGGAGTGTGATGTCTTCATCATCTTCTTCAGGTTATATCTATCCATCTATTTGGTTAAAAGAAAACTTTGGTAAACCTTTATCCGATCTATCTAATATTGTTCAAGCAGAATCTTATGGGTCATCCGTTGCGCGTTTAGCTTCTGAACAAGTTGATATTGTGGTTGGTTTCGCTGACTTACGGATGGACAATGCTGACGCTTGGACTTCTGAAATGGGTCGTGAGAAATCAATCTGGGAAGAAACTAATGTCATTGGGGTTACTCCAAATGTTTATAATGATACAGTATCCGTATCAAAAACTTCAGAAATCATGTCTGATGAACTAAAAGAAGCATTGAAGAAAGCTTTCATTAATATTGCTCAAACCGATGAAGGTAAAGAAGTTATTGCAATCTACAATCATGAAGGCTACCAAGAAGCTTCAGATGCTGATTATGATACAGAACGTGAAGCTCAAAAAGTGCTTAAAGAAGCCGAAGGACAAAATTAAGTCGGGTTAGATTAGATAAATTAATCAAGACTTGAGAAAAACCGAATATTAATCTTTATCATCAGTGACCTTTCACTGACCTAACGGATAGGATAGAGGTTATATTCGGTTTTTCTATGTTTTTGAAATAGAAAGAGGCAGACGATGATAAAATTTACAAATGTTTCAAAACAATATCCCAATGGGGTGATGGGGCTTAAAAATATTAATTTAACCATTGATCAGGGTGAATTTGTCGGGATTATCGGTTTGTCGGGTGCCGGTAAATCGACCTTAATTCGCACAATCAATCGAATGCATCCCATCACTGAAGGTGAACTGATTGTTAATGACATCAATGTCAGTGAGCTCAAAGGCAAAAGCTTGAGAAAGTTTCGCCGTCAGATTGGTATGATTTTCCAATCCTTCAACTTGGTAACCCGAGCCAAAGTGATTAATAATGTCTTAACTGCATTGGTGCCGGATCTGCCTTTCTGGCGAGTATTGGTAGGTTATTATACCAAAGATGAACAAATTAAAGCCCTACAAGCTTTGGATCGGGTAGGAATCTTGGATAAAGCCTATACCCGGGTGGATCAATTATCTGGGGGACAACAACAACGAGTGGCCTTAGCACGCACGATTGCCCAAGATCCTCAAATTATTCTAGCAGATGAACCGGTAGCAGCTTTAGACCCGGTCACAGCCAATGTGGTGATGAATGACTTTAAACGGATTAATCAAGATGATAATATTACAGTTCTGATTAATATTCACCATGTGGAATTGGCTTTAGAATTCTGTGATCGAATCATTGGAATTCGTGATGGCGAGATTGTTTATGATGGACCAGCCGATCAAGTGACTGGTCAGGTCCTAGATTTAATTTATAAAGGTCAGCCTATTGAGAAGGAGGCCATCTAATGAATCACCGACCTAGAAAATTCTGGCCACAGAAGGAAATAACTTTGCCCAATGGCAAAACAGTTTATAAATCTTATTCGTTGGTACCAATCATTCTTCTTATCATCGTGCTCTTATTTTATGGGGCGATGGAGATGACAGGATTTAATCTTCAAACCTTATTAAAGCGGGGGAATCAATTCTTCGTGATTTTAAAAAGGATGTACCCACCTAATCAAGACTTTATCAAGAATGTCCTACCGCCATTAATTGATACGATTAAGATGTCTGTATTAGGAACTGTGATAGGCTCCGTCCTAGCTATTCCGATTGCCATCTTGGCTGCCAGTAATTTATCAATAAATATCTGGGTTTCTTCCTTGATGAAATTTATTTTGTCCTTTATTCGGACGATGCCAACCTTAGTGACGGCCCTGATTTTGACATATATTTTTGGTTTAGGAACCTTTGCCGGGACCATTGCCATTGCTATTTTTACTTTTTCATTTGTGGGTAAACAGCTTTATGAAGCGATTGAGACAGCCGATCTGCTTCCTTATGAAGCCTTAGAGGCTTTAGGAGCTGGTAAAATTCGTTCCTTCTTAGCCGCCTTGGCTCCTCAAGTCTTGCCTGCCTATCTTTCAGTGAGTCTTTATACCTTTGAAGGGAACGTACGTCATGCGGCCATCTTGGGTTATGTCGGTGCCGGCGGGATTGGAATTATTTTGAATGAAAATATTGCCTGGCGCCAATATGATAATGTGGGTATGATTTTGATTTGCCTATTTATCACGGTTGCCATCATTGAAAGTTTTAGCCGTTATCTTAGACGTAAACTCACTTAAAGGAGGGTAAAGATGATTGATCGAATTAATGAAATGTATGAGAAACGAAGTCGCCATACCTGGCAGACCCTAGCTTGGACCGTCTTTACCATTGGGGTGGTGGCTTGGTCCTTGACCACGGTCGACCAAGTACAGTTAAGTTCTAATGGGGGTAAGATTGCCGCCGGGATTATGAACGGGATTCTCTCGCCGGACAAGAATTTATTGTTTAATGTCACTAAGAAATCTGTCCCATTCTTATTACTAGAAACGATGGCTATCGCCTTCTTAGGAACCATCGTTGGCACTGTTTTTTCTTTTCCTTTAGCTTTCCTAGCTTCCAAAAGAGTCGTCCCCACACCAGTAATGATCGTTACTCGAGTCCTAATTATGGCGATCCGTACTATTCCTGGCTTTGTCTATGGACTCATGTTTATCCGGGTAACTGGACCAGGGGCCTTTGCTGGATTGATGACTTTGTCTGTAACTTCAATTGGAATGATTACGAAATTATTTAGTGAAACAATCGATGATATGGATACCTCGATTTTAGAGGCTTTAGATGCTGCGGGTTGTAATGGCTTTGAGAAGATTCGTTGTGGGATTCTTCCTCAATTATGGTCCAGTCTCTTATCTACCGTGGTCTTTCGGTTCGATATGAATTTACGTGATGCTACTATTTTGGGCTTGGTAGGAGCCGGGGGGATTGGAGCACCTTTGATCTTTGCCATGTCTTCATATCGATGGAATGAAGTCGGCGCCATTCTGATTGGTTTAATTATACTCATCTTAATTGTCGAGTATTGCTCAACCTATATTCGCAAACGACTCGCTCATGGCTAAGTAAGAGACGGAGTTGATGACAAGGATTAGACCTTGCCCAGCCTAGCAAATTGTGTTAATATTAACTTGTATCAAAATGACGTGTGGAGTGAGCGGTAACGCTCGCTCTTTTTATTGGCATAGTAGAATTCTAAAATGAGGTGAAAAATGAGTACAATTATTGATAAGGTAACGCCTATTGTAGAAGAAATCGTGAACGATTTACACGCCAAGTTAGTGGATATTGAATATGTTAAGGAAGGTAAGAGCTGGTTTTTAAGAGTGTATGCCGATAAGGAGAACGGAATCGATCTAGATGATTGTGCTTTGATTAGTGAACAACTCAGTCTAGCTCTGGATCAACTTGACCCAGATCCATTTCCTTCAGCTTATTATTTAGAAGTGTCTTCACCAGGGGTGGAGCGCCCGCTGAAGACGCAAGAGGATATGCTGGCAGCGATTGATCAGTATATTCACTTAGACTATTATAGTCCGCAATATAAACAGAAATTTCATGAAGGTTTCTTGCGCGCCGTTGATGAAGAGACTTACCAAATTGAAATCATGGATAAGACTCGTAAGAAACTCTTAGACATTCCTAAAAAAAGTGTCGCTAAAGCGCGCCTAGCTGTTAAATTTTAGAATATTTGAGGTGATAGAATGAGCAAAGAACTAGTTCAAGCCATGGATCTATTAGAAGAAGAAAAAGGGATTAATCGTGAAATTATCAAGGAAGCCTTAGAAACGGCCTTAGAATTGGCCTATAAGAAAAATTATGGCCAAGCTCAGAATGTTGAAGTAGATTTCAATCTAGAAACAGGCGATATTAAAGTCTATTCAGTCAAGGAAGTAGTAGAAACTAATTTTGATTCTACTTTAGAGATTAGTTTAGAAGAAGCTCGTCAAATTAATCGAGTTTACGAAATTGGCGACCATATTAAATTTGAAGTCACACCCAAGGATTTCGGTCGGATTGCCACGCAAACAGCAAAACATGTTGTCATGCAACGGATTCGCGAAGCTGAACGCGATATTATTTACAATGAATATATCCAATATGAAGATGAAATATTAACTGGAACGATCGAACGCATTGATAACCGTTTTGTCTATGTGAATTTAGGTAAGGTAGAAGCGGTTATGCCAATTCGTGAACAAATTCCGGGCGAAACCTTTACCATGGACCAGCGGATTAAAGTGTATGTGGTCAAAGTGGATAAGACTACTCGAGGACCACAGATTGTAGTGAGTCGTTCTCATGAAGATTTCCTTCGCCGTCTATTTGAGCAACAAGTTCCTGAGATTTATGAAGGGATTGTTGAAATCATGGCCATCGCTCGTGAAGCTGGCGACCGAGCCAAGGTCGCTGTTCGCTCTAGAGATCCTCAGGTGGATCCAGTAGGAACATGTGTCGGCCAAGGCGGTCAACGGGTTCAAACGATAGTCAGTGAACTGCATGGCGAGAATATGGATATTATTGAATATCATGAAGATCCATCCATCTTTATTAAGAACGCCATGAATCCTGCAGATGTGGTCGATGTATTCTTCCAGGAAGAAGATAACGTGGCTTTAGTCGTGGTGCCAGATTATCAATTATCCTTAGCCATCGGTAAAAAAGGACAAAATGCACGGTTAGCAGCTCGACTCACTGGTCACAAAATTGATATTAAATCAGAATCAGCCTATGAAGAATATTTAACCGAGTTACAAGAAGAACCTAAGGAAGAGATTCTGGCTGATGTGGAAAATGAAGAATTAGACCCAGCAAATGAAATGAATCTAGTAAGCGAAGATTCAACGCTGACCAATGAGAATAGCAATTTAGCCTCAGACTCAGTGGATGAGATTGATTCAGCAACCATTGATAATGATGAGCTTGCTTTAGAAGACGATTCAGAGACTATAGAAGATTCTGAGACAGAAATAGAATAGAAAAGAGGAAGATCGATGGCAAAACAAGGACAAAAAACTAAAAAAATTCCCATGCGCCGTTGTGTCGTTTCTCAAGAGATGTTTCCTAAAAAAGAACTCGTGCGAATTGTAAAAAATAAAGAGGGCGAGATTTTTATTGATCCCACTGGAAAACAAAATGGTCGCGGCGCCTATGTTGGTTTAGAACCTAAACTCGTACAGAAAGCTAAAAAACAAAAAACTTTTGATAAAGTCTTTGGCATGAGCATTAGTGAAGCGTTCTATGATGAACTCTATGAATATGTTGACCGGCAAAAAGCAAGGAAAGAATTATTCAATGAATCATGATAAAGCATTAAAATTATTGGGTTTGGCTTTAAGAGCAGGCAAGCTTGTGCACGGAGATGAAGCGGTAGAGAAAGCTGTGAAGCGTGATAAAGTCGCCTGTATCATCCTAGCCAAAGATATTAGTCAAGCGACTTATAGTCGTTATCAACGTTTAAGCCAAGTCCACCATGTTCCCTGCATAAATAATTTTACGCGAGATGAATTAAGTCATGCTCTGAATAAGAGTCGGTCCATCTTAGGAATTACAGATCGAGGAATGTCGGCGAAATTTTTATCTTATCAGACTGGAGAAGAACGTATATGAATGAATAACAGGAAGGTGATTTCATGACATCAAAACGCATCTATGAATTTGCAAAAGAAAATAACCATTCGAGTAAAGAAATTCTTGAATTAGCTAAGAAGAAAGGCCTTGAATTTGGTAGTCACATGTCTTCAATGACAGATAAGGAACAAGACATTCTACTAAAGGCATTGAAAAGTTCAGGACCTAGCGTAAAGGCTAGCCCAAAATCCGACAAAAAAACTAAGCAAACCGAACAAAAAGGACCGTCCAAGACTAAACAAGGAAAGGCCCGAAAAGAAAGCCAAAAAGACGGAAAACATAAGGAATCTGCCCAAGAAGCGAGTCAGAAAAAACGTTCTTCGCAACGTAAAGATCACCGCCAGAAGGGACAAAGAGCGGACCAATCGCAAACTCATCGTGGTCAAGATTCTCATTCTAAAGATGAGCCGCTTCGTCGTCGCCGCCATCGCCGAGGACATCGTCGTCCACAAGCCGAAACACCTTCAAAAGGCATTACCAAACGTAAGCATAAAGATTTGCCAGAAGTATTCGAATACAGTGAAGGCATGAATATCCAAGATATTGCTAAAATCTTCCACCGAGATGCGACAGAAATCATTAAGAAATTAATGATGCTTGGGGTAATGGCTAATCAAAACCAAGCCCTATCCAAAGATGTCATCGAATTAATTGCCTTAGAATATGGCGTTGAAGCCAAAGAAAAAGTAGTCATTGATATGACTGACTTGGATCAATTCTTCGAAGAAGATGAAGAGAATGTGGACCAACTTGAAGAACGTCCCGCAGTGGTTACGATTATGGGGCATGTCGACCATGGAAAGACCACCTTGCTAGATCAACTGCGCCATAGTCGAGTGACTGAAGGAGAAGCGGGCGGTATTACTCAACATATTGGGGCATATCAAATTAATAGTGATGGTAAAATTATCACTTTCTTAGATACTCCTGGACATGAGGCCTTTACCACTATGCGGGCGCGTGGTGCCGATGTGACCGATATTGCTATCATCGTCGTTGCTGCCGATGACGGCGTCATGCCTCAAACCGTAGAAGCGATTAACCATGCTAAAGCCGCTGAGGTTCCAGTTATTGTAGCGGTCAATAAGATTGACAAACCAACCGCCAATCCTGATCGGGTCAAGCAAGAATTAACCGAGCATGGTTTAATTCCTGAAGAATGGGGCGGAGACACTATCTTTGTTGAAATCTCGGCCAAATTTAATAAGAATATCGAAGAACTTTTAGAGATGATTCTGTTAGTGGCTGAGGTTCGAGAATTACAGGCGAATCCAGAAAGAATGGCAGTAGGTTCTGTGATTGAAGCCCGTTTGGACAAGGGTCAAGGACCCACAGCGACCCTTCTAGTACAAAATGGAACTTTAAATATTGGTGATCCAATTGTGATTGGTAATACGTATGGACGAGTAAGAACCATGGTCAATGATCAAGGACGTCGAATTAAACACGCTGGTCCATCAACGCCAGTTGAAATTACGGGGCTCAATGATGCGCCACAAGCCGGAGATTTATTTGTAGTCTTTGAAGATGAGAAGACTGCCCGTCAAGCCGGTGAAGAACGTGCTCAAAAAGCCTTGCAAGAATCACGCAATGCTAACCAGAAAGTGACCTTAGATAATCTCTTCCAAAGCTTACAAGAGGGCGAACTTAAGACGGTGAATATTATTATCAAGGCGGATGTCCAAGGATCTGTAGAAGCTTTGGCCGCTTCCCTGCAAAAAATTCAAGTGGAAGGGGTCAATGTATCCATTGTCCATAGTGCCGTCGGTGCTATCAATGAATCAGACGTATCATTAGCTGTGGCTTCTGAAGCGATTATCGTTGGTTTCAATGTTCGACCAACCGCTCAAGCGCGTTCACAAGCTGAAAGCCAAGAAGTCGATATTCGCTTGTACCGGGTGATTTATCAAGCGATTGAAGAAATCGAATCCGCGATGAAAGGCCTACTCGATCCAGAATTTGAAGAAGAAATTCAAGGTCAGGCTCAAGTCCGTGAAACCTTCGTCGTATCTAAGGTTGGAACCATTGCCGGAGCATTTGTGACTGATGGTTACATTCAACGTAATAGCCAAGTCCGTTTGATTCGTGACAATATTGTGATTCATGACGGCGAAATTGCTAGCCTTAAACGATTCCAAGATGATGCACGTGAAGTGAAGAAAGGCTTCGAATGTGGTATTATGTTAGAAAGCTTTAATGATATTAAAGTTGATGATGTGATTGAAGCCTATCATATGGTTGAAATCGAACGTAAATAAATACAAAGGAGGATGTCACCATGACAAACTATCGGGTGGGACGAGTAAGACAAGAAATTCTCAAAGAAATTAGCGACATATTAATGCGCGTGGTCAAGGATCCCCGAGTAGAAGGGGTGACGATTACCGATGTCGATTTAACGGGCGATTTATCTGAAGCGACCGTATATTTCTCTACTTTGTCCGACAAGGCTGGCGAAAGACAAAAGACCCAAGCTGGTTTAGATGCCGCCACTGGTTTAGTCCGCAAAGAAATTGCCAAACGAATTAAACTGTATAAGGCGCCTGAAATTAAATTTGTCCGTGACAGCTCAATTGACTATGGTCAACGCATTGATCAGTTGCTAGATAAATTGCATTAAGAAGACCAGGATTAATCGGGCTAAGCTCACTAGCTTATCAATGATCGACCAAGTGTTTGCTGTTCTAATTTGACAGTGAACACTTGGTCTTTTTGCTGTATGATGAAGTTGGTTGAGCTGAGGATTTTTACTTCTATATATATGTAGACTTTGGCTCAATACTGATTAGCATAAAGTGGCTAGCTTATTAATCGTTAAGCTGCTAATAAAATCGTCGAATGTTGCCGATCAGGCTGAGTTAGATTAAAGAATTTCAGCTGAATTCATTATTTTTTAAGCAAATATTCCAATATCTTTTAATTTTCATAGAGGCTGTAGATGAACTTTGATATAATAATCCCATGCACAGAGGTGATGAGATGTTAGATGGAATATTAGTCGTCTGGAAAGAAGCCGGTATGACCAGTCATGATGTCGTCTTTAAATTAAGAAAAATTCTAAGAATGAAAAAAATCGGCCATACAGGTACTCTAGATCCGGAAGTTGAAGGAGTCCTGGTAGTCTGTTTAGGTCAAGCGACGAAGCTGGTTGAATTTCTGATGTCTGGTCACAAAATTTATCAAGGAGAAGTGACGCTAGGTTGGTCAACGGAGACGGAAGATCATACTGGTAAGCTCGTTGAAAGAAAACCTGTCTTGCAAGCACTTGATGAGTCGCTGGTTGATTCAGTTATGGCGACATTTAAAGGGAAGATAACCCAAATCCCTCCTTATTATTCGGCAGTTAAAGTGAACGGACGCAAGTTATATGAATATGCACGTCAAGGTATGAAAGTGGAACGACCGCAACGCCAGATTGAGATATATCAACTCAATCGATTGAGTCCAATTAAGTATGATGCGGACAGCCAATCCTGTTCCTGGAAATTTGACGTTGAGTGCAGTAAGGGAACTTTTGTCCGTACCTTGGCGGTTGATATTGGTCGCGCGCTCGGTTATCCAGCTCATATGTCGGCCTTGGAGCGCTTAGCGAGTTCAGGCTATCATGACCAACAAGCATTAACTTTAGCTGAAATTGAACAAGTCTACCAAGAGGGGCGAATCGAAGAATATATCCAGCCGATTGAAACAGCTTTGACTGAGTTCCCTCAACTGACGATTAGTGAACATGATTATGAATTAGTGAAACACGGTAGTGTCTTACCGGCTGACTATTTTGGTTCTTTGATTGATCAACCCTGTTGTTTAATCTACCAAGACCGCCTAGTAGCAATGTATTATGGCCATCCTCAACGACCAGGATGGATTAAACCACGAAAAATGTTTCGATAGAAAGAGTGTGACTATGCAAGTAATTTATTTAAGCCATCCCTATGATTCGGCGCAAATCTTCTCCCAACCCTTAGTAATGGCTTTGGGTTTTTTTGACGGGGTGCATTTGGGTCATCAGACGGTCATCGAGCAAGCTAGAATTCGGGCCCGACAAGAACAGATTCCTTTAGCCGTCATGACCTTTGATCAGCATCCGAAGATTATTTACACGGGGATTTCACCTTATTCGGTCACTTATTTGTCTACACTCAAACGTAAAATTGAGTTAATGGAAGACCTAGGGGTAGATATTCTCTATATCGTGCGCTATGATCACAATTTTGGCCATCAAAAACCGCAAGAATTTGTTGACAACTATATCGTCGGACTTCATAGCCGAGTCGTGGTGGCTGGATTTGATTATACTTATGGTCCGAAAGAAATTGCCAATATGGATACACTGATTGACCATAGTCGGGGTCGTTTTGAGATTATCAAAGTTGAAGAACAAGTGATGCACCAACATAAGATTGGTTCTTCATCAATCAAGGAATTATTAAGTGACGGGCAAATTGAACTGGCTAATCATGAATTAGGTTATGCTTACCAGACTTCAGGTATTGTGATTCATGGGGATAAACGTGGTCGTAAGATGGGGTATCCGACAGCAAATATTGAGACCTCTTCTCAAGAACTCTTACCAGGTTTAGGAATTTATGTCGTCGAATTTTATTATAACCAGCGTTGGTATCAGGGGATGGCTTCTATTGGTTATAATATTAGCTTTGCAGGTAAGCGTGGTTTGCGCTGTGAGATTAATATTTTTGATTTTGATGAGGATATTTATGGTCGCAGCGTTAAGATTCGCTGGCATCGTTATTTACGTGGTGAGATTAAATTTAATTCTGCAGATGAACTTGTGCAACAATTAGAACAAGATAAGATTCAAGCGATGAATTTTTTTAAGTCTTGTGATTAGGAGGCTTAACATGAAACAAACCTTACGGTCAATTTTTCTAGTTTTATTAGGGTCTTTAATTTTTGCGATTGCCTTAAATTCGATTAACATTCCCAATGAATTGGGTGAGGGGGGCGTTACTGGTCTGACCTTATTATTCTATTATACGCTTGGCATTAAACCGGCCCTCTCCAATATTATCATTAATAGTCTGGTCATCTTTATTGGCTGGAAATACTTGGATCGAATTACGATTTATTACACCTTTCTTTCCATCTTTGCTTTGTCTTTCTTCTTGCATTATATTCATTTACCTTTATTTATTCCTTCAAATACCCTATTAGCTTCCGTTGCTTCAGGTTTCCTAATTGGAGTGGGTATCAGTTTAGTTATTTATGGTCGTGGTACGACTGCAGGGTCTGACATTATTGCCATGATTATGAATAAATATGTAGGCATTAGTATTCCGATTGCTCTCTTGATGATCGATTGTATGATTGTCATTCCTTTAACCTATGCTATTGGCTTAGAAAAAGGAGTTCTCACGGTAATCGCTCTTTATACTACTAGTAAGATTATGAATTTCTTACTGGAAGGATCGAATCCGAAGCGCGCTTTCTTGATTATTTCAGACCACCATGAAGAAATTGCCAAGAAGATTACCGAAGAAATCAATCGAGGCGTGACTATCTTGAATGGCTACGGCTATTATTCTAAGAAACAGCGTAACAGTCTATATATTGTAGTTAATCGATTTCAGATTCTCCCTACCCAAAAAATTATCTATGATATCGATCCTCGCGCCTTTGTGACGATTACCGACGTTCAGCAAGTACTCGGGGAAGGCTTCTCATTTTATTCAGGAACTGAAGACCAATTAGAGGATTAGCACTTTGTTATGCAGAGTGCTAATTTTTTTACTAAAAAGCAGGGTTTTACCTTGACAATCTTATGGGAAAGGGTTATTATAATGACAGTTAGCACTTTAATAATTCGAGTGCTAACAAAGAGGTGAATACATGTTAACCCAAAGACAAAAGGAAGTGTTACAACTCATTATTGAACTTTATAGTCGCTTTGAGGAACCGATTGGTTCTAAGACCCTGTTAAAAGAATCCTATTTAACAGTCAGTCCCGCGACAATTCGTAATGATATGGTGGCACTAGAACAGGAAGGCTTTCTGAATAAAGCCCATAGTTCTAGTGGCCGGATTCCTTCGAATGAAGGCTATCGTTATTACGTCCAAGGTCTTATGTATACCCAGGATGCACCGACTTTTAAACACGAAGATTTGTTGGCTGTTGAACGGTTAATGGCCGAGGATTATTATGATCCCAGTCAGCTTGGTCAATTGGTGCTTGAAATGCTGGTGGAACATTCTGGATACAGTGGTTTTATCTTAAGGCAGAATAATGAACGTCATTATTTTGAAGAATTGAAACTCGTACCGATTGCCGGTAATCGAGTGATTGCAATGTTGGTCGTCGATTCAGGTCGGCTAGATCATCAAATTATTGATCTACCGATGGCATTATCTCTAGAAGAGATTGATAAGGTGAATCAATTGATCAATGAGGAGCTGAAAGGTTCTTTATTAGAAGAAGCTTATCAGCGTTTGAAGCTTTCGATTCCATTACAAATTCAACGCTTAATCGGTTATCAGATTGATGTTTCGGATCTAGTGGAACAGACTTTAAGGCAATTGAAGACCCACCAATATAAAGTGATTGGCAAGTTAAATCTATTTGATTTAATGGAGACTCAATTGAGTGTTTCAACGATGAAACATTTGTTTCAACTCATCGATGGTTCTAAAGAATTATACGATTTGATTGAACAAGGCAAAAATGGCGTCAATGTGTTATTTGGTTTTGAATTTGCACCTCAAACTTTAGCCAATATTTCTATTGTATATGTCAAATTTAACTATGGTCACCAGCGGATCTGTATAGGTTTAGTGGGACCGTCAACGATGCATTATGATCGAGTCATCTCGATTATGCAACAAATGACAGCTAAATTTATGAATTAATTTGAGGAGGGTGACTATGAGTGAACATGAAGCACATAAGCAGCATGAAGAAGAGGTTGAAAATATAGATTCAACCCAGCAAGAAACTAAGGACAATCAAAGTCAAGATACTGAGTCAAGGATGACAGAAGAAGATTTGATTCAAGAGACAGAGGCTCAGGCCACTGAATCAGTAGATTCACAGATGGAAGCAACTGAGAAAGAGCCTGATTTAATTGAGCAATTACAAGCAAAGAATGAGGAGTTAGAAGATCGAACCTTGCGCTTGCAAGCCGAGATCAATAACATTCAGAAAAGAAATGCACGTGAGCGTTCTCTAGCGGCCAAATATCGGTCACAAAACTTAGCCAGCAATCTGTTAGAAGTTCTTGATAATTTGGAACGAGCTTTGGCGACGGAGACGACATCAGAAGATGCTCAAGCACTTAAGCAAGGCGTGGAAATGGTGCACAAGCAATTCATTGCAGCCTTTAACCAGGAGAAAATCACTGTAGTTGATCCTCTAGGACAAGAGTTTGATCCAAACCTACATCAAGCTATCAGTGTGATGCCCGGGGGCGACCAGTATCCAGCCAACACCGTGATGCAAGTATTACAAAAAGGTTATCAATTAGATGATCGTATTCTTCGACCAGCCATGGTCATTGTTGCAGAAGAAACTTCCAACGCAGAAGATAAATAATTAAGAAAAAGGAGATAGATATTATGTCTAAAATTATCGGAATTGACTTAGGTACTACTAACTCTGCCGTTTCAGTCTTAGAAGGCGGCGAAGCTAAAATTATTCCAAACCCAGAAGGTAATCGTACAACTCCATCTGTGGTTGCTTTCAAGAATGATGAAGTTCAAGTCGGTGAAGTAGCTAAGCGCCAAGCAGTAACTAATCCAGATACTGTTTCATCTATTAAACGTCATATGGGTGAAGGTTCTTACAAAGTATCCATGGGTGGTAAAGACTATACACCGCAAGAAATCTCAGCCATGATTCTACAATATCTTAAAGGATATGCCGAAGATTATTTAGGTGAGAAAGTTACTAAGGCTGTTATCACCGTACCAGCCTATTTCAATGATGCTCAACGTCAAGCAACGAAAGATGCTGGTAAAATCGCCGGTTTAGAAGTTGAACGGATTGTCAACGAACCGACAGCCGCTGCTTTAGCTTACGGTCTAGATAAGACTGAAGAAGACGAAAAAATCTTGGTATTCGACCTTGGTGGGGGTACCTTTGACGTGTCTATCCTAGAACTCGGTGAAGGTGTCTTCGATGTATTATCTACCTCTGGTGATAACCAATTAGGTGGGGATGACTTCGATAACAAAATTATTGACTATCTCGTCGAAGACTTCAAGAAAGCTCAAGGCATCGACTTATCCAAAGATAAAATGGCAATGCAACGTTTGAAAGATGCTGCCGAAAAAGCTAAAAAAGATTTATCTGGGGTAACGAGCACTCAAATTAGCTTACCATTCATTACTGCTTCTGCTGATGGTCCATTGCATTTAGAAACGAGCTTAACCCGGGCGAAATTTGATGAACTGACTGATGAACTGGTTGAAAGAACGAAGAAACCAGTGCGTCAAGCCTTGAAAGATGCAGGTCTGTCTGCTTCTGATTTAGACCAAGTTATCTTGGTCGGTGGATCTACCCGTATTCCAGCAGTGGTCGAAGCCGTTCGTAAAGAAACAGGTAAAGAACCTAATAAATCAGTGAACCCAGATGAAGTTGTAGCCATGGGAGCTGCCATTCAAGGTGGCGTTATTTCTGGGGATGTCAAAGATATCGTTCTTCTAGACGTTACACCATTGTCATTAGGTATCGAAACAATGGGTGGGGTCTTCACTAAACTGATTGATCGTAACACCACCATCCCAACCTCAAAATCACAAGTGTTCTCGACCGCTGCCGACAATCAACCAGCTGTAGATGTTCACGTGCTACAAGGGGAACGTGAAATGGCGGCCGATAACAAGACTTTGGGTCGTTTCCAATTAACTGATATTCCGGCAGCTCCACGTGGTATTCCACAAATCGAAGTGACCTTTGATATCGATAAGAATGGTATTGTGAATGTCTCTGCTAAAGACTTAGGCACTCAAAAAGAACAATCGATTACCATTAAATCTTCTTCAGGTCTGACCGATGAAGAAATCGATCGTATGATTAAAGATGCTGAAGCCAATGCAGAATCTGATAAGAAACGTCGTGAAGAAGCTGATCTTCGCAACGAAGCTGATCAATTAATCTTCACTACCAATAAGACTTTAGAAGAACTTAAGGATAAAGTATCTGAAGAAGAAGTGAAGAAAGCTGAAACTGCCCGTGATGAATTACAAGCAGCGATTGATGCCAATGATTTAGAAGAAATCAAATCTAAACGTGATGCTTTAACTGAAGTCGTACAAAACTTATCCGTTAAATTATATGAACAAGCTGCTCAAGCAACCCAAGATGCGCAAGCTAATAGCGATCAAACTGAATCAAGTTCAGATGACAATGTGGTCGATGCTGAATTTGAAGAAGTTGACGATGAAGAGTAATCTTTCTTAGAAGATCGATTTTAAATAGCCAAGGGGGATCCCTTGGCTATCTTAAATAAAAGGAGGGAAACGAATGGCTGATAAAAGAGATTATTATGATGTCTTAGGTGTCTCCCGTGACGCCTCAGATAGTGAGATAAAGAAAGCCTATCGTAAATTATCAAAAAAATACCATCCTGATATTAATAAAGAAGCTGGCGCTGAGGAGAAATTCAAGGAAATTGCAGAAGCCTATGAAGTCCTGAGTGATGACCAAAAAAGAGCAGCCTATGATCAATATGGACATGCTTCGACAGATCCTAACTTTGGAGCTGGTTTTGGAGGCTTTGGAGGTTTCGGTGGCTTTAATACAGGATCCAGTCAATTTACTGGCTTCGAAGATATCTTCGACTCTTTCTTTGGCGGTGGTGGACGTAGCAGACAGCGGGCCAATGCGCCGAGCAAGGGAGCCGATTTACAATATCGCTTAAATATCAGTTTTGAAGATGCTATCTTTGGTACCGAGAAGACGATTAAGTATCATCGTCAAGAAGAGTGCCATACTTGTCATGGTACCGGGGCTAAAGAAGGGACTTCACCCGTTACCTGTTCTCGCTGTCATGGTAGTGGAGCGGTTCAAGTGGAACAGAATACACCATTTGGTCGGGTTATGACTCAAACCGTCTGTCCAGTCTGCCAAGGCACAGGTAAAGAGATCAAAGAAAAATGTGAAACCTGTCATGGTTCAGGGATTGAAAGTAAAGAACATTCGGTTAAAGTATCCGTTCCCGCAGGGGTGGAAGACGGTCAACAACTTCGCTTAAGTGGTCAAGGTGAAGCGGGTAAGAATGGTGGACCTTATGGTGATTTATATGTCGTCTTTGTGGTTGAACCGAGCAAAGAATTTGTCCGTGAAGGAACCGAAATTTACTATAGTCTACCCATCTCATTCGTTCAAGCTGCCTTAGGCGATGAAGTGAAAGTTCCAACTGTTCATGGTGCCGTTAAACTTAAGATTCCGGCCGGAACCCAAACCGGAACCAGTTTCCGTTTAAGAGGCAAGGGTGCTAGCAATATACGTGGGACGCGAACGGGTGACCAACACGTTGAAGTGACCATCGTCACTCCTAAACAATTAAATAAACGCGAACGTGAATTGTATGAAGCCCTAGCCAAAGAATCGGGCAAGGAGATCAAGAAAGATGATCATTCTTTCTTTGGTCGGATGAAGGATATGTTTGATTCGGAATAATTTGGCCATCTTTAACTGAGATCGTTAACTACTGACTACGATGACGGCAAGATCCGTCTGTCGTAGTCTTTTTATCTATGATGAATTATTTCTGTGAAATTAGGGTACTGTCCTGTGACTTAGGAGCCTCTATTCATTCCTGTCTTCTGGCCCTGCTGAGGAATTCTTGCGATAAACCATGCAAGATATTAATCCATCTTTTCAGCGATGGTCTCTGAAGTGAGGCATCATCATGATTTTTTGTTTTCGATTGGTTTTAGGGAGAAGAGGAGAAAAAGTAAGCCCAATCACTAACAAAAGTTTTCTATATTTGTAACATATGTTTGACAACTCTAGAGATCGACTAGAATCTTTATAGAATAAACTAGGATTTTTTTCAATATTTTGCTATAGTTAAGAGTGAGATATTGCGACAAGCAATCGTATGATAAGAAAGTTGGCTAAAAATATGGACATCGAAAAATTAAAACAAAGACAAGAAAAAATAAGAAATTTCTCAATTATTGCCCATATTGACCATGGGAAATCCACTTTAGCGGATCGAATTCTTCAACAGACGCAGACAGTCGCTGAACGTGATATGCAGAATCAACTGTTAGATTCAATGGATTTGGAACGTGAACGTGGAATTACCATTAAATTGAATGCCGTCGAATTGACCTACCAAGCCAAAGACGGTCAGGAATATATTTTTCACTTGATTGATACACCCGGGCACGTCGATTTTACCTATGAAGTTTCACGGTCCTTGGCTGCTTGCGAAGGCGCTATTCTAGTCGTCGATGCGGCCCAAGGGATTGAAGCTCAAACCTTGGCCAATGTTTACCTAGCCTTGGATAATGATTTAGAGATTCTCCCAGTCATTAATAAAATTGACTTACCGGCGGCGGATCCTGAGAAAGTACAAATGGAAATTGAAGACATCATCGGTATCGATGCTTCTGAAGCCGTTTATGCCTCAGCTAAAGCGGGAATCGGGATTGAAGAAATTCTGGAACAAATTGTGGAGAAAGTTCCTGCGCCTCAAGGGGATATTGAAGCTCCTCTGCAAGCCTTAATCTTTGACTCAGCCTATGACGCTTATCGGGGCGTCGTCCTAAATATTCGTGTATTGAATGGAATGGTTAAGCCGGGGGATACGATTCAGTTAATGTCTAATGGCAAGACTTTTGAAGTCGTTGAAGTGGGTATCTTCTCACCGAAGCCCATTCAACGCGAGGCCTTAATGGTGGGGGATGTGGGTTATCTTACCGCCGCAATTAAGACCATTCAGGATACTCGGGTAGGGGATACGATTACCTTAGCTGATTATCCAGCTGCAGAAAGTTTACCAGGTTATCGTAAATTGAATCCAATGGTGTATGCGGGTCTATACCCGGTGGATTCTTCGGATTACAACGATTTACGTGAATCCTTGGAGAAATTACAACTGAATGATGCCTCGCTAGAATTTGAAGCCGAGACTTCTCAGGCTTTAGGCTTTGGCTTCCGTACCGGCTTCTTAGGCCTATTGCATATGGATGTCATTCAAGAACGACTAGAACGTGAATTCGATCTAGATTTAATTGTTACGGCGCCATCTGTTATTTATAAAGTGATGCAAACCGATGGCTCAGAGATTATCGTTGATAACCCTTCGGAAATGCCCGATCCAACCTTAATTGAAGCCATCTACGAGCCTTATGTTGAAGCAACGATTATGGTTCCCAATGACTTTGTTGGCGCGGTAATGGAACTCTGCGAACGCAAACGGGGAGATTTCAAGACCTTAGATTATTTAGATGAATATCGGGTCAACGTGGTATATTCGATGCCGATGGCTGAAATTATCTTTGACTTCTTCGATCGGCTTAAATCCAATACTAAAGGATATGCTTCCTTAGACTACCACATCACCGGTTATCAGACTTCTAAATTAGTCAAACTGGATATCTTGCTCAATGGCGAAATTATCGATGCTTTCTCTACCATTGTCCATAAAGATTTCGCTTATAATCGGGGCAAAGTCTTAGCTGATAAATTGAAAGAAATTATCCCCCGTCAAATGTTTGAGGTGCCGATTCAAGCGGCCATTGGCCATAAGATTATTGCTCGGACAACGATCAAAGCATATCGCAAGGACGTCACCGCCAAATTATATGGGGGCGACGTCTCACGGCGTAAGAAATTACTAGAGAAACAAAAAGCCGGAAAAAAACGGATGAAAGCAGTTGGCTCGGTTGAGATTCCTCAAGAAGCCTTTATGGCGGTGCTACAAATGGATGAAGAATAAATCAAAATGATTTTAAAAAGTGTCGTTCAGTCGTGCATCATTTTATTCAACCAGCTTATTGTCTACCTGCTGATAAATTTTAATTCACTATCATTGATTAACTAAACAGATAAAATAAAAAAGACGGATTTTCTCACAGTAGCGTTCCAATGAAAGAACTACTCCCAAGAAAATCCGTCTTTAAAAGGTTAATGGGTTAAGGCACTAGGCTTTTTTCTTATCGTCATCGAAGAATTTCTCCCAAATGAGTCCCAAGATAAATAAGCCAACGATATTAAAGATTTTACGTTTAAGTTGTTTTTTCATAATCAATCTCCTTTGTCTCGACAATAGTGAACCTTTACTCTATAACATCAGTATACTATCTTTCGTCTTTTTCTACCAATGTTTTGCTGAGTAGGCGATTTGTGCCGAAGATGTTAACTTGAATGAAGCGCCGATATTTAATCGATTTGAGCTATTTTTTCGGGGAAAACGATGGACAAATGACCTAAAAAAGTTTATGGTAATATTAATGTATTAAAAGAAGCATGCTTGCTTGCAAGCCAATCAATTAAAGAAATGAGGATGAGTATGGGAGCACATTTGTTGTTAGCTTACTTTCAACAGTTGATGGCCATGGCAAATCTATTATTACCGGCCACGGGTGAAGGGAATAATCTAGTGATGATTATCGTCGGCGTGGTAATTGTCATTGCTGCAATTGCTTTGTTTGTTTCTGGACGCAAAAAGAAATAATTAAGCTGAATTCAGACTAGGTCCCTGGACTTAGTCTTTTTTTGAAGGGGTGGAAGAACATGTGGAAAGATGCATTAGCTGACTATTTTAATAGTGAGGATTATCAATGTTTGAAGGCTTCATTGGATCATGAATATGAATTCGAGGAGGTTTATCCGCCACGGGCCGAAATTAGTCGGGCTTTAATGTTGACACCATTAGAACAAGTCAAGGTAGTCATTCTAGGTCAAGACCCTTATCATGGGACTCATCAAGCCAATGGTTTAGCCTTCTCTGTCAATTCAGGAATCGACCTACCACCTTCTTTACGCAATATATACAAAGAATTGAGTGATGATTTAGGGCATGAGTTGGTCGCCGATGGTGATTTGACCTGTTGGGCTCAACAAGGGGTCTTATTGCTTAACCGGGTGTTAACAGTGCGAGCTGGGCAGGCCAATTCTCACTCACAGATCGGTTGGCAGAGCTTTACTGATGCAGTCATACGCTTGTTAGTTAATCAGGAACGGCCCTTGGTCTTTATCCTGTGGGGCAAGCAAGCCCAAAGCATTATCCCTTTAATTCCTAATCATCATTGTATTATTCAAAGCCCACACCCAAGTCCCTTATCAGCTTATCGGGGATTTTTTGGCTCGCGTCCTTTTAGTCGGGCGAATCATTTCTTAGCAGCCCAGGGAATTAGTCCGATAGATTGGTTATGTATTCATCAAGGTCACTTAAATCAGAAGGAGTCAGTATGAAAGAACTGGTTGTCGAGAACTTACATAAATCGTATGGTATTAAGAATTTACTTAGTGGGGTGGATTTCGCTATTCGTGATGGCGACCGGGTCGGCTTAATTGGTCCTAATGGAACTGGTAAAAGCTCTTTCCTTAAAGTACTAGCAGGCCAAGATACTTATGATCAGGGAGAGATTAGTCAGCCTAATAAATATACCATTGCTTATCTAGCTCAAAATCCTCAATTTAATCCAAATCAGACCATTTTGCAGGCGGTCTACCAAAGTGATCATCCCTTAATTCAATTGAATTTAGCTTATCAAGAAGCTGTAGAAGCCTTACAAGCAGATCCGGAGAACCCTGCCTTATTTAAGCAATTCAATGCTTTAACGGATCAGATGACCTTGCAGAATGCCTGGGATGTTGATGTAAGAGCGAAGACTATCCTCAATCAATTAGGATTGACTCAGTTGAATCGTAAACTCCAAGGCTTGTCTGGAGGTGAATTTAAACGGGTTGGCTTGGCTCAAGTCCTCATTAGTGAACCTGATTTGTTAATTTTAGATGAGCCGACGAACCATCTGGATATTCCGGCGATTGAATGGCTGGAGAAATATCTGGCGGATTATAAGGGAGCCTTGCTCTTAGTCACCCATGATCGCTATTTCTTAGACCGGGTGGTTAATAAAATTGTTGAATTAAGGCATGGCCATTTTAGAGAATACAGTGGGACCTATCAAGATTATTTAACTAAACGTACTGAACAACAAGAAATTCAACATAAGTTATATGAGAAACAGAACAAACTCTATCAACAAGAATTGGCTTGGATGCGCACGGGGGCAAGGGCCAGAACGACTAAACAACAGGCTCGGATCGATCGCTTCCAAGACCTCGCTCAAGACATCAAAGACCGTCCTCAAGACCAAGCTGGTATAGCTTTTGAATTTGACCAACAAAGGATTGGCAAGCAAATTATTGAAATGGAGGATGTTTCGATAAGTGTCGCAGCTAAGCCGGTGATTAATCATTTCACCAAAACCTTTATCAAGGGAGATTGTTTGGGAATTATTGGGCCTAATGGAATCGGTAAGACTAGCTTCTTAAATGCCTTGGCCGGATTTCTACCCGTCGACCATGGGCGGATTGAGATGGGCCAGACAGTCCGTTTGGCTTATTATCGACAAATGGATGAAGATTTACCCGCCGATCAGCGAATTTTGACTTATTTGAGCCGGGTCGCCGATCATTTCAAACGACCTGATGGGAGTATGGTCAGTGCCTCTTCCATGTTAGAACGGTTCAATTTCCCACGCGAGAGTCATGGCTCCTTAATTGGCCAACTTTCTGGGGGTGAACGGCGTCGACTCTATTTATTAAGTCTATTGATTCAGGAACCCAATGTCTTGTTATTGGACGAGCCGACCAATGATTTAGATATTGATACTTTGACAGTTCTAGAGGACTATCTCAGCGATTTTGCCGGCGTAGTGATTATTGTCTCTCATGATCGCTACTTCTTAGACAAAATTGTCAATCAGGTGTTATGCCTGCAAGGTTCAGGAAGCTATCAATTAGCTTATGGCAATTATAGTGATTATCATGCCAGTCGATTGGCTACTAAATCTAATCAACTTAAAGAAGAACCGACTAGCCCAGCCAAAGATCAAACGATTAAAGAGGGTAAAAGTAAGTCCGGATTGACTTATTTGGAGAAGAAAGAATGGGCAAGCATCGAAGAGGAGATCGAACGTTATGACTTGCTTATCCAAAGCTTAGAAGATAAAATGAATGCACATGGAAGCGATTTAGATAAATTATTAGACTGGCAGCAAGAATTGGATCAGGCTAATGAAATGCTTCTACATTTGTATGAACGCTATGATTATTTAAGTGACAAAGTGTAAGGAGGAGGATCATGCAAGCCTATCTTGATTTAGTAGAGAAAGTATTAAACGAAGGTCATCGCAAAGATGATCGAACGGGCGTAGGGACTCTAAGTTTATTTGGCTATCAGATGCGTTTCGATCTGAACCAAGGCTTCCCATTATTAACGACAAAACGAGTGCCATTCTCTCTAGTGAAGAGTGAACTCTTATGGTTCTTAAGAGGGGATTCTAATATTCGTTATTTATTAGAACATCAGAACCATATTTGGGATGAATGGGCTTTCGAGAAATATGTAGCCAGTGAGGATTATCGTGGTCCCGATATGACCGATTTCGGTTTAAGAGCTGAGCAAGACCCTAAATTTAAGAAAGTCTACCAAGAAGAAATGAGCAAATTTCAACAGAAGGTTCTGGCAGATCAGAAATTTGCTGAGAAGTATGGTGATCTGGGCCGGGTCTATGGACGCCAATGGCGGTCCTGGCAGAAACGCGATGGCCAGACTATTGACCAGATTAGCCAAGTCATCGAGAACATTCGTAACCATCCAGATTCACGACGCTTGATTGTGTCGGCGTGGAATCCAGAAGATGTGCCGGATATGGCCTTGCCACCTTGTCACACTCTCTTTCAATTCTATGTACAGGATCAGAAATTATCCTGTCAACTCTATCAACGTTCGGCAGATATCTTTCTTGGGGTGCCTTTTAATATAGCCTCTTATGCCTTATTAACCCACTTGATTGCTCGAGAAACTGGCTTAGAAGTCGACGAATTTGTCCATACCCTTGGTGATGCACATCTTTACTTGAATCACCTTGACCAAGCCAAGACCCTCTTACAAAGACAACCTAAACCTTTGCCGCAACTAGAAATTACCTCAAATCGGCCTTTAGATCAGTTGGAGATGGAAGATATTCAGCTACATAATTATCAGCCACATCCAACCATCAAAGCGCCGATTGCGGTATAAATATGAAAGGATGATAAAATGCTTACTTTAGTATATGCACAAGACTTGAATGGAGCGATCGGTTATGAGAATCACTTGCCATGGACATTACCTAAAGATGTTAAATTCTTTAAAGAAGTAACCATGGGCCATCCAATTCTAATGGGTAGAAAAACCTTCGACTCATTAAATCAACGTTTGCTTCCTGGCCGTCAATCGGTGGTAGTGACCCGCGATCAAGAATACGGCAAGGATATTGAAGGGTTGACGGTCGTTCATAGTATCGATGAAATTCTGGAATTAGGCAAAGACCAAGAAATTATGGTCATTGGCGGCGCAGAAGTATTTAAGATGGTCTGGGAACATACGGATCAAATCATTCGTACCCTGATCGAGGATAAATTCTCAGCGGATACCTTCATGCCAGAATTAGACCGGAAAGAATGGCGGTTAAGTAAGGTTATTGTTGGTGAAGTGGATGAGAAGAATCCTTATAAACACCAATTTGAATGGTGGCAACGTCGTGAACCAGCATCTGAGTAAGGATCTTAGTATTGGTATTCTTGGAGTCGGCAACATGGGGGCAGCTTTCGCGCGGATATTTCGTCGCGTCTATCCTGGGCTAAGCATCAACCTATATAATCGCTCCTGGCCCAAAGTCGAAAGACTCAGTCAGGAAATTCAAGCTTCCGCTTTTCAACGTGATCGACTGGCTGAATTTATCAATCAATCGGATTATATTTTTGTTGGCGTGAAGCCTAAAGACGTTCCCTCATTATTCGAACAACTGATGTCCTTAGATTTGGATTTATCTGGTCACCTTTGGATTTCGATGGCCGTCGGCCTGAATTTGAAATCTTTGGCCGAATTCAGTTCGTCTGAACTTGCTTGGGCTCGAATTATGCCCAACACTCCCATTGAAATTGGCCAGGGGTATCTGACCATTTGTTTTAATGAAAGGGTCCAAGAAGATTCTCAAGCAGTATTGATTGATTTATTAACTAGCACGGGCCAGGTAGCCAAGATTGAAGAAGATTTGTTTGCGATTAGTAGCGCAGTTGCTGGGTCTGGGCCTGCCTTTATCTACCAACTTATCGAAGCGATGGCTGATGCCGGGGTTCGTCATGGCTTAGCCCGCCAAGATGCGATTAAGATGGCTAGCCAGACCGTTAAAGGTGCAGCGAGCATGGTCTTAGAAAATCAGCAACACCCTGCACTATTAAAAGATCAAGTAACGAGTCCTGGTGGGACTACAATTGAAGGCCTTTGTCAACTGGAAGAACGCGGTTTCCGCTCGGCGATCATTGAAGCAATTCAAGCAACCTATCTTAAAGCGCGTGACTGATAATCAATCTAAGACTAGGAAATAAGTTCTTGAGCGATCTACAAGCAGACATTTGAATAATTTTAAAAAGCGACTATTCAGCAAATCAATGAACTGCTGTTTAGTCGCTTTTTAATATATCTGGCTTAGCTGAATCAGTCATGGTCATAGTTTGATGAGACTTAAGCCAATCATAAATTTATTTAGACGTAATAGTAGATGCTTAAGAACATCATCAAGGCTGCTAAGTTTACAAATAAGTGCCAGATTATATGCATCCATTTATTGTGTTTCATCGCATAGAAGTAAGTTCCCAGCGAGTAAATTAAACCACCTAAGGCTAATAAATAGAGTCCGGGTCTGGGAATGGTTTGCCAGAGCGGATAGATTAATAAGGCGCCTAACCAGCCCATCAATAAGTACAGTGCCGTCGATAATTTGGGGAAGCGATTGGTCCATCCGACTTCAAAGACAATACCAATCACTGCTAATGACCAAATTATCAAGGTAGCAATCCAATTATATGGGGCTGACAGGGCCAAGGTAAGGTAAGGTGTAAATGTCCCGGCAATTAATAAATAGATTGAAGCGTGGTCAAACTTTTGTAAGAGGGGGCGAAGTTTGCTGAATGAGAAACTATGATAGAGGGTAGAATTTAAAAAAAGACAAATTAGGGATATGCCATAGACCATATAGGCGGTTAGCGCCCATTTATGAGAAGCAGCTAAGCCTTTATGAATTAAGTAGAATAGGGCTAGCCCACTTAAAATACAGGGGATGCCGTGGGTCACTGCATTAAGAACTTCGATCGTAATTTCTTGTCGTTTACTCAGACCGAAACGATACTTCATATACTCACCTCATTTGTTTATATTCTAACTCAGATCTGCTTAAATTTCACGGAAAGTTATGAAGAAAACGGAAATTTATTATTTTATCATCTTATCGCATCAATTTCCGAAAAGATTTAATAAGCTTAATCCGGATGAACCAAGCTCATCAATTAAAATCATTGACAATATGATCCTCTATAAGGTAGTGTAAATGTAAGATCAGCTTGTTTATAATGATTTCATGCTATAATATTTCAATAGGAATACTGAGGAGGGAATCGATGGGACTGCGAAATCAATCAAGGCCAGAAACTTCATGGATCGGGCGTTCGATCCGTGGAATCCTCATGTTTATTGGTGTGTTAGCGATTGGGCTGGTGATATATTATGTACTCAATCAAACTTGGCAGCAACCGCTATTGGTGCAATCAGATAGTCAGGAACATACTACAGCAACCACCTCTGACCAAGTTAAGCTTGAACTTCCTGAAGAAACAATTAATCACTTTATCCAATCAACCATTGAGAAGAATCAGATTGACTTAACTCTGAAATGGCAAGATGGCTTGGTTCAAGGCGAAATTCCGCTTAATTTCCAAGGTCAATCAATGACGGCGAAGTTTACTGGGGTTTTTACTATCTACAATCAACAATTAGCGATTCAACTGCAATCGATTAAATTAGGTTCTTTCCCTTTACCACTAAATCAAGCCTATCAGAATATTAAGAACCAATTGCAATTACCAGCTGCCTTCGAGCCTTTGGCTAACCAAGCGCTGATTGTGATTGATTTAGCTCAATTATTACAAATTCCAGACCATCAACAGGTCATGGTCCAGGAAATCAAGCCGGAAGCCGGCCAGATTATTCTTCTATATTTCTTTAATGTTGATGATGTATTATAATTCTATCAGGAGGCTAGTATGAGACCAAGTTTTTATCAATATATTCAGCGTTTCTATGATCCCACGGCCAATGATCCCCAAAGTCGCTTAGCCAATGCGATTCATGAGGATCAAGCGTTCCCTAAACAAGCCGATGATTTTGATCAAATATCAACTTATCTCGAACACACACCTACTTATAGCCGGCTGATGTTAGCTTTCGATGAGGCCTGGCTAAATTATCAAGCAGAGAATTAGGAGGATTATATGAGTATCCATATTGCAGCAAAGCAAAAAGAAATTGCAAGATATGTTCTGTTTCCAGGAGACCCACTAAGAGCGAAATATATTGCTGAGAATTACCTAGATGATGTTCATCAATACAATACCGTACGTAATATGTTTGGCTATACTGGCAAGTATCAAGGGGTGCCAGTGTCAGTTCAAGGATCCGGCATGGGCATTCCTTCAGCGATGATCTATGCTGAAGAGCTATATCATGATTATCAGGTTGATACGATTATTCGGATTGGTTCGGCAGGGGCGCTTCAAGAGCAAGTCAAAGTTCGTGATCTGGTCTTTGGCCAGGGGGCCAGCACGGATTCAAGCGTGCTTCAACATACATTCGCAGGACAAGCACATTATTCTGCGATTGCTTCGTTTGATGTCTTGGATACCGCTTTTCATATTGCCCAACAGAAAATAGCCAAGGAACAGCTTCATGTGGGCAACTTATTCTCAAGTGATCGATTCTATAATGAAGAATTAGATAAAGGTAAACTAGCCAATTATGGCATGTTAGCCGTAGAAATGGAAGCGGCAGGTCTTTATCTAACCGCGGCCAAATATCAGCGTCGAGCTTTGGCTCTATGCACCATTTCAGATCACATCTTGACGGGGGAAGAAACGACGGCCTTAGAACGGCAGACTACCTTTACCCAGATGATGGAAATCGCTTTACAGACGGTTGTCCAACTGGCTGATTCGGCATCAAATTAAGGAGTGATAGGATGAGTAAGCGAAGACCAGCAAAGAAATTCATTCTTTGGCTCATCGTGATGTTGACGATGATCGTGACCCCTGTTCAAGGGATTCAAGCTCAAGGAGGATTGGATTGGCTTTTTGGTAATGAAGGTCGGGCGAGTCAAGAACTGTCAGATAAGGATTTACAGATGTTAAATGATTTGTACCGAAATCTCAAGGGCTTATATATCGAAGATATTCCTAAGGAACAACTTTTAGAAGGGGCAATGAAGGGCATGGTCTCAGCCTTAGGCGACCCTTATTCTGAATTTCTCAATGCCGAAGAAAGTCAGGTCTATGAAGAGACAGCCGAGGGATCATTCTCTGGAGTGGGAATTCAATTCATGGCAAATAATGGTGTGATGACTGTCATTTCAGCCGTGGATGGAACGCCAGCGAGTAAAGCAGGTATTCGACCTAATGATGTCATTCTGAAAGCAGACGACCAGGAATTGACCGATATGGACACCCAAGAGGTTATCAACTTAATTCGTGGCCCCGTAGGTAGCGAGGTAACCTTGACGATTCAACGCGCTGATCAGACTTTTGATGTCACCTTGACTCGTGAAGAAATTCCGATAACAACGGTAGATGGTGAGATCGATCGCCAAGATAAAGAAATCGGCAAGATTAAGATTAGCCAATTCAATGGCACAACCTATGATGAGTTGGTCGAAACTGTCGAACAATTGAGACAAAAAGGAGCCAAGCGCTTTGTCTTTGACTTGCGTTACAATCCTGGTGGACTGCTAGACCAAGCCTTGGAAATCTCCAACATGTTTCTAAAGGATGGCGATGTTATTATGCAAATGCAAGAAGGGCAGGCTAAGGCAATCTCCTATCAAGCCAGTGATAAGGATTATGGGGATTTCCAAATTAGCGAACCTTATGTCCTCTTGGTCAACGAAGGATCGGCCAGTGCCAGCGAAATCCTAACTGGAGCAATTAAAGAAAATACCAAGGCACCGATTGTTGGGGTAACTACCTTTGGTAAAGGATCTGTCCAAACCTTCACCAACAGTAATAGTCTGGGAGAACTTAAAATCACCTTTGCCAAATGGTTGCTACCTTCAGGAACCTGGATTCATGAGACCGGGATTGAACCGACCGATCAGGTCGAAGCTGCCTCAGTTGAAACAGCCATATTGATTAATCCTGAAAGCACTTTGAAACTGGGTGAAGTCAGTCCAGAGGTTGAAAGCTTGGGATTGAGTCTAGAAGCTTTAGGTTATCTGAAAGAGCCTAAGAAATACTTTGATGAACAGATGGAAGCTGCAGTGAAAGCCTTCCAAAAAGACCACGATTTAAAAGAGACAGGTCAAGTTGAAGGAGAAACCACTCAAATTCTGACTGAACAGATTCGTGATTACTTAGAAACTCATGATAAACAGTATGAAAAGGCTGTTGAAATTCTCAATGAATATGCTGGACAAGAAAAAGAGCAAGAGGCAGCCTAATGTTTCGACTATGAAATTCATCATTTGCAATATAATTGCTTAAGAAAATTCGCATTATGGGATTAGCTCGCTAGGTTGATAGCGAATCCTTAAGGCAACTTAAAATTTTATCAGATCCACGCTTCAGACCGAATCGTTAAGCTGGCGACTAGGAGAAGAAAGGTGGATCTTTTTTTATGATGTGTGCTGAAGCGTAGCTAATTCTGGGAGGTTTCAGTCGATAGATTGAAGCCCTAGTTTTGCAGAATTGGATGATTGATTCATTAAATTTATTTCACAGGTAATATTTTATGCAGATTAAGAGAGGATGAAAGAGATGGCACGAACTATTCAATGGTTTCCGGGACACATGGCTAAAGCGCAACGTGAAGCTAAAGAAAAAATGCAATTAGTGGATGTTGTGCTAGAAATGGTGGATGCTCGAATTCCCCAATCCAGTCAAAATCCCGTAGTTCAAGAAATTATTGGTTCAAAACCCAATATTCTGGTCTTAAATAAAGCGGATATGGCCGAAGCAAAGTTGAACCAAACTTGGATTGAATATTTTCAAGAACAAGGGCGACAAGCGATTGCCATTGACGCCCAACATAATCGAGGCCTTAAGCATCTACAACAAGCGATTAAAGATCAAATGGCACCGGTGTTTGAACAAAGAAGGCTAAAGGGAATTAAAGACCGACCGATTCGCTTGATGATTCTGGGAATCCCCAATGTAGGAAAATCAACTTTAATCAATCGATTCGTCGGTAAGAATCAAGCGATTACCGGAAATAAACCCGGAGTCACCAAAAAACAACGCTGGCTCAAGTTTGCTAAAGAATTCGAACTCTTGGACACTCCAGGGATTCTCTGGCCTAAATTCGATGACCCGGCCGTAGGGATAAAATTAGCGATTACCGGAGCAATCAAAGATGACTTGTTATACCATGATGATTTGGCGCTTTATTTGCTTGAGACCTTGGTGAAGTATGCTCCCCAGCGCTTAGCAGAGACTTATAAAGTAAATCAGTCAGAGATAGAACAATTATCGACCGTCGATTTATTGCTACTATTGACTGAGAAGTTAGGCTTTAAAGATGATTATGACCAAGCTAGTCAAAAAATTATCCAAGACTACCGACAATTAAAATTGGGGCAGCTAACACTAGACCGGGTGACCTATGGCGACGATTAAAGAAATTAAAGAAATACTTGTCCAAATTAATCGGCTTGACGATCCAAGACTTGCAACTTTCAGGAAGGACTCGCGTAAAGGTGTATCTAAATTAGTAGATCAACGCATAAAATCAATTAAAGAGTTAATCAAATTAAAAGAAGAACATTCAAAAAGACAAGAATTCGAAATTAAACTCTATAACGAAGGAATCAATTGGATTGCAGGCCTAGATGAAGTTGGTCGGGGCCCGTTGGCTGGTCCTGTGGTAGCGGCGGCAGTTATTTTACCCCGAGATGTTGAGTCTTTAATCGGTATTGATGATTCTAAAAGACTAAATGCTAAGAAACGCCAGAAATTGGAACATGCTATCCAAGAGATTGCCTTAGATTATGCTTATGGGGTGGTCGATAATGATGTCATTGATCAAGTAAATATTTATCAAGCAAGTAAATTAGCTATGTTATCAGCTCTCAATCAGTTAAAGTTAAAACCTGATCACTTATTAATTGATGCCATGGAATTAAACAGTCCGATTCCGCAGACTTCGATGATTAAAGGGGATCAAAGATCAGTATCGATTGCCGCAGCCGCGATATTGGCTAAAGAATATCGTGACCGCTTAATGGGTGAATTGGACCAACTATACCCACACTATGATTTCAAGCATAATGTGGGTTACGGAACGGCCCATCATATGCAAGCCCTTAAGGATTTTGGACCCTGTCCAATCCACCGGCGAAGTTTCGCACCGGTAAAATCATTCGGCAATGATTAATATCTAACTCGATCTTGTTAGGATGAGTGTGTATCTGTCCCTTTGGGTGATATCAAATGAATATTTCTTTAAAGGAAGAACTTATCTTAATGCAAATGACTGGTTTCTCTTATAAGTCTCGCTATAATTATTGGCAGTGGCGGATAAAGCAAGAAACCAATGACGAAAGCTTCTTTCCCTGCTTTATACAGCGTTTGTACCAGTTCTTTAAAGCTGATCTGCAATGCTTAGATAAGATTAAACAAGTGAGTCAATTCTCTGCTTGGTCGCTGCTAAGAAGTTGGCAAGCTCAATCGCTCATGATTGGTGAACCAGCCTATCCGAAACTATGGTATGAAATTAATCAACCTCCTTTGATTATATATTATCAAGGTTGCTTGCCTATCTTAGCTAAACCACTGATTAGTATCGTTGGCACAAGGCAGATTACATCTTATGGTCAGGAAATTTGCCAGAGACTTGTCCAATCAATCATTGAGTGTGGCTGGGTATGTGTCTCTGGACTAGCAAAGGGGATTGATGCCTGTGTCCATCAAACGGCATTGAGTTATCAAGATCAATCGACCATTGCAATCATTCCCTCGGGTTGGGACAAGATATATCCAAGCGCTCATCAGTCGCTAGCAGATCATCTGCGGGCCAAGCATTTGGTTCTGAGCGAATTCTTACCCCATTGGCCTGCACGGAAGCATCAATTTATTATGCGCAATCGCTTATTAGCGGGTATCGCGCCGGTAACCTTGGTGATTGAAGCTGCCAAGCGGAGTGGGAGCTTAATTACGGCTAACTTTGCCTTACAAGCTAATCGGGAAGTGATGGCGCTTCCGGGGCGAATTACGGATAAACAAGCCCAAGGATGTAACCAATTGATTGAGGCCGGTGCTTGCCCCATCCTATCGGTAGAACAAGTATTAGATGAACTCTCTTCCTTAATGTACCGGCAAGGCTATTTGAAAGTAAATCAGGAATAAATTAATAAAAAGAGTTTGACAGATCTTTAACTTTCATCTAATATAGGGGCAATTTCAAATATATAATAGAAAGGATGGGACTCATTGGCCTATAAAAACTTAGTGATTGTTGAGTCTCCCACCAAAGCCAAAACAATCGATAAATATCTAGGAAGAAATTATAAAGTGGTGGCCAGTAAGGGTCATTTGCGTGATCTACCTAAGAGTAGAATGGGTGTCAATCTGGATCACCAATTTGAACCTGACTATATCACGATTCGGGGACGCGGCGATACGGTTAAAGAGTTAAAGAAACTAGCCAATAAAGCAGAACACGTCTATCTGGCAGCCGACCCGGACCGTGAAGGGGAAGCCATTGCTTGGCATTTGAATCATTTATTATCTTTAGATGAGACGAGTAAAAATCGAGTCGTCTTCAATGAAATTACCAAAGAAGCCGTTAAAGAAGCTTTTAAACAACCGAGACAAATTGACTATGATTTGGTCAATGCTCAACAAGCCCGACGCATCTTGGACCGCATTGTGGGCTATTCCATCTCGCCATTATTATGGAAGAAAGTTAAACGAGGCTTGAGTGCTGGCCGGGTACAATCGACCACGCTTAAGATTATTATTGACCGTGAAGAAGAGATTCGTAACTTCAAACCGGAAGAATATTGGACCCTACCCATTAAATTTAAGAAAGGCCGGAGCCAATTCGAGGCCAATTTCTATGGACTAGATGGTGAGAAGGTTGATTTGAAGTCTGAAGCCGATGTTAAGAAGATTGAAGAGAAATTAAAGCTAAAAGAAACATTCGAAGTCAAGAATCTGGTTGAAAAAGAACGTAAACGGAAAGCTTTAGCGCCTTTTACTACTTCAACCCTTCAACAAGAGGCTTCGAATCGATTGAACTTTAGAACCGGCAAGACGATGATGATTGCTCAACAGCTTTATGAAGGGATTAACCTAGGTAAAGGATCGGTCGGTCTAATCACTTATATGCGTACTGATTCGACACGAATTTCGGCCAATGCCAAGACCGCAGCTCAAGCCTATATTAAGGAGAACTATGGTGCCGAGTACCAAGGGCCTGGTCAAGGTGGAACGCATCAAAAAGGGGCTCAAGATGCCCATGAGGCGATTCGTCCTTCGGATGTCAAGCTGGCTCCTGACCAAATTGCTGATAAATTAAGCAAGGATCAGTTGCGACTGTATTCTTTAATTTGGGCTCGTTTTGTAGCCAGTCAGATGGCAGACGCCGTCTTTGATACGGTTCGAGCAGATATTGAACAAAATGGCGTCCAATTCCGGGCTAACGGTCAAAGAATTAAATTTGAAGGCTTCTTAAAGGTCTATCACTTTAGTAAACCCAAGGATAATATTCTGCCAGAACTGGCTCAAGGCGATCTGGTTAAAGCTGTATCAATGGAAGGGGAACAACATTTTACCCAACCGCCGGCTCGATACAATGAGGCTAGCCTAGTTAAGACTCTGGAAGAATTAGGAATCGGTCGTCCTTCAACCTATGCGCCAACCTTAGAAACACTTCGTAAAAGATACTATGTCAAGATGGTTGCCAAGCGCTTCGAACCGACTGAATTAGGTGAGATTGTCAATAGTATCATGAAAGAGTATTTCCCGGATATTGTAAACACCGACTTTACCGCCGAAATGGAGCAACAGCTCGATGATATTGAAATTGGTAAACGTGAGTGGGTAGCTGTCCTCAATCAATTCTATCAGCCATTTGCAGATGAATTGGATAAGGCAGAAAATCAAATGGATAAGATTGAAATTAAAGATGAACCTGCTGGATTCAAATGTCCCGAATGTGGTAGCGATATGGTGATTAAGATCGGCCGCTTTGGCAAATTCTATGCATGTTCCAATTTCCCTGATTGTCGGCATACCGAAGCGATTGTTAAGAAGATCGGTGTCACCTGTCCTAAATGTGGCCAAGGCGATGTTGTGGAACGCAAATCAGCGAAGAATCGAATTTTCTATGGGTGCAGTCGATATCCTGACTGCGATTTCGCTTCTTGGGATAAACCGATTGGTCGTAACTGTCCGAAATGTGAGCATTACTTAGTAGAGAAAGTCAGCCGTAAAGGCAGTCAAGTCGTATGTAGCCATTGCGATTATAAAGAAGATTTGCTAAATTAATAAATTGACTTTGGCTCTTTGTCAATGAGCGTTGCTATATCGATGAAGGCGATTGAACAAATCAATCGCCTTTTTATGTACACTTTTTTAGGTTTAACGGTGGCTATGTTGATTGTTAAATCTGCCATCAAAATTGGTTTTTACTAGGAATTGGATTAATCGTTCTTTTTGCTGTAGTATTTAAATTAGGACAAGAGCTTTGGCACAAATTTCAGATCCATCATTAAAATCTAGCCACTGTGTATAATTTTTAAACAACATGAGGAGGAAATACTGTGTGGAAATCCGCGCTCAATAAAATGTTATGGGGTCTATTAGTGATTTTTGCCTTTAGATTTTTTTCGGATATGTTTACAGGGACGCCATTTAATCCTCAGTGGTATTTGACTGCTTTTCTCATTATTTTAGTAACTACACTTATTAGCACTGAAGCTATAATTTTATACAAACGGCATAAGCATTGAATTTTGCCTCCTACTTATATTTTGATTCTTGATTTCCGTTAGATTCGTTTGATAGCGAATTTAGCGGTTTTTCTTATTTTTCAAAATCATATTTCTAACTTGATGAACCGGGATAAGACTGCCTTTGAAAATAAAATCCTTCTTCTTAGATTCACAGAAATTTCCTGTGATTTCTGTCAGAATATGATAAGATAGTAGACAGATTTAAGGAGTGGGTCTAATCGAGATGGATCATTATATTCATGATTTTATTAACTATCTTCGGGTTGAACGGCGCTATTCTGAACGGACGGTCGAAGCCTATCAGAAGGATCTAAGTCAGTTCCATGACTTTCTTCGCGGATCGGGTGGCGGAGAACTGCAAGAGATCGCCTATCAAGATATCCGACTTTATTTGGCCCATCTCAGTGAGAAGGGGATGCAACGGACTTCGATTGCCCGTCATCTCTCGACTTTACGCTCATTTTTTCGTTATGCTTTGAGTCAGGACCTGATCCAAGATAATCCAGTAGATTTGATTCAATTTCAAGTCAAAAAGCAACACTTGCCCGACTTTTTCTATAAAGATGAAATGGAAGCATTGTTTGCAAGTTTCGACCAGGTGGATTATGCTAATAAGTCAAGGGACTTGGCAATTTTGGAGCTGTTTTATGCGACAGGGATGCGGGTGAGTGAACTCTGTCAATTGCAATTAAATCAGTTGGATTTCCAGGTTCAGCTGGTTCGCGTTATTGGTAAAGGGAATAAAGAGCGAATTGTTCCAGTAGGGGATCAAGCCATGGCTAGACTTCAAGAATATATCGATACTTTAAGACCACAATTATTAGCTCACAAGCCGGATCCAGACAATCATACCGTATTCTTATCAGATAAGGGGCTACCGATTCAAGCCCAACAAGTTCGCTATATTCTCCAGAGTATCGTCGAGCGCAGTGCTTTACATCTACAAATTCATCCACATAAATTGAGACACACCTTTGCCACCCATTTATTAAATCATGGAGCTGATCTACGTAGTGTCCAAGAATTATTAGGCCACGAAGATTTGAGTTCCACTCAGATCTATACCCATATCTCTAAACAAGAACTGCGGAAATCATATTTGGCAGCGCATCCGCGGGCCCAAAGACAAAGAAAGAAGGATAATGATTTATGACAACAATCTGTGCCGTAAAGAAAAATAACCAACTCGCGATGGCTGGGGATGGTCAAGTTACCCTCGGTGAGACGGTAATTATGAAACAAGGTGCGAAGAAATTACGACGAATCTATAACGATCAAGTTGTGATTGGCTTTGCTGGGGGTGTGGCCGATGCCATTACCCTATCTGAAATGTTTGAAGATAAGCTTAAACAATATAACGGACAGCTTTCTCGTGCCGCCGTCGAAGTAGCCAAACAATGGCGGACGGACCGCAGTCTGCAGAAACTCGAAGCCTTATTGATTGTAATGAACCAGGAAGAATTACTTTTGGTGAGTGGGACGGGTGAAATCATTAGTCCCGATGATGGAATCTTGACCATTGGTTCAGGTGGGAATTATGCCCTAGCGGCTGCTCGAGCCTTAGTACGTAATTCTGAAACCTTATCTGCCGCTGAAATTGCCCGCCAAGCATTGACAATTGCTAGCGAAATTGATGTCTATACCAATAATCAGATTCTAGTAGAATCTTTTGACTAGGAGGGATGATATGTCATTAAGTCCAAGAAAAATTGTTGCCGAACTCAATAAATATATTATTGGTCAAGATGCCGCGAAGAAATCCGTTGCCATTGCCTTACAAAATCGGATCCGCCGCTTGAAACTGGATGCTCAAATGCAAAAGGAAGTTAAACCTAAGAACCTACTTATGATTGGCCCCACGGGGGTCGGAAAGACAGAGATTGCCCGACGTCTAGCTGATATTGCTCAAGCTCCGTTTATTAAAGTTGAAGCCACCAAGTATACAGAAGTCGGTTATGTCGGTCGAGATGTGGAATCCATGGTTCGTGATTTGATGGAGAATGCGATTCGCATCATTAAGAAACAAAAGCATGAAGAAGTCCGCGATCAAGCTGAGAATCTAGCCATCGAGCGGCTGGCTAAAGCACTAAAACCCGGTCGTAAGAAGGCTAAAGCGACGCCGAATGTGCCAGCTGGACTGGGTGGTTTGACTGAGATGTTTAAGCAATTTGGCGGTGAAGGGGTTCAAGAAGAAGAGGAAGAAGTGACCGATGAAATTGCAGCGACCCGTCGACAAATCCGGCAACAAATCCGGCAGGGTCTATTGGATAATACCGAAGTGACGATTCAGCTAGATGAGAAGAAATTACAAATGACCAGCCTCAATCCAGCCATGGAACAAATGATGGATTTACAAGATTCGCTCAATGCTTTTAAACCAAAGAAGAAGATTGAACGCACTGTGACGGTCAAAGAAGCGCTGAAATTATTAACCGAAGAAGAAGCGGATAAGTTGGTCAACCAAGACGATATTCATCAAAAAGCCCTTGCCTTAGCCGAATCTTCTGGTATTATTTTTATCGATGAGATGGATAAGATAGCTTCTCAAGGTCAAAATTCGGGCGAAGTTAGCCGCCAAGGGGTGCAGCGTGACATTTTGCCAATTGTTGAGGGCAGTGCCATTCAAACGAAATATGGTATTATTCAAACGGACCATATTCTCTTTATTGGTTCGGGAGCTTTCCATGTGTCTAAACCTTCCGATTTGATCCCTGAATTGCAAGGGCGTTTCCCAATTCGGGTTCACCTAGAAGATCTTAAAGAGGAAGATTTCCGGCGTATCTTAACTGAACCGGAGAATGCTTTGGTTAAACAATATCAAGCTTTACTGACGACCGATGGGGTTGATTTGCGCTTCACGGATGATGCGATTACCACCATGGCACGCTATGCCGTCAAACTCAACCAGGAGAATGATAATATTGGTGCCCGTCGCTTACACACCATTCTTGAAACGCTTTTGGAAGATTTATTATTCGAAGCCACTGATATGCAGATGGGCGAGATAGAGATTAATCAATCTTATGTTGAGAACAAATTAGAAAACATTATCGAAAATAGAGACTTAAGTCACTATATTTTATAAAAACAGGAGGCTTGCAGGTGATCATTCTTGAAAACAAAGAGCTAATGGTGACCATTAGCGAAATGGGGGCAGAAATCCAGTCAATTATTCATAAAGATTCCGGCCATGAGTTTATCTGGCAGGCCGATCCCAAACATTGGAATCGGTCGAGTCCAGTCTTATTTCCCAATGTAGGGACCTTTAAGGATAATAGTTATACTTATCAAGGAATGGAATATCAATTAGGCCGTCATGGATTTGCGCGTGACTTAGAGTTTACCGTGCAGAATGTCTTATCTCATTCGGCGAGCTTCTATTTGAAGAATTCGGCGGAAACCCTGCAGTATTATCCATTTGAATTCTCTTTACAAATTTCATATATCCTCTTTTATAATCAAATTACGGTGTCTTATGAAGTCCTAAATCCTTCTGAGAAACATGATTTGTATTATAGTATTGGCGCCCATCCGGCTTTCAACGTAGCGCATCGGCGCAATATTCGGGGTCAAGAAGAATTTGATCAGGTGGCGATTGAAATTCAACCAGAAGGGCATTATTTGCGTATTCCTTTAAATCGAAAGGGCTTGACCCGGCAACGGCGGGCCAAATATGAGAAAGCCGGCTATCATGAGTTGAAGCACCTTGATTTCAAACAAGATGCAATTATCTATCAAATTGGTCAACAAACTTCAGTGACCCTCCATGATCCAGAGAATCATGCCCGGGTTATCCTCAAACCCCATCAAATGGAATGGCTAGGAATTTGGTCTACTTATCCGACCTTTTCGCCTTTTGTCTGCTTAGAACCTTGGGCGGGTATTGCCGATGATGAAGCCAGTGATGGGAACTTAGTGCACAAACAAGGCATTCGCCTAGCTAAGCCCCACGAAATGATGAATCATAGCTATACCATGGATTTTGTCATGGATGAATATTAAAAAAGCGCGAGGCGACCATTTCTGGCAGTCTCGCGTTTCTTCATGTATGACGGATTAATTACGTTTCTTAATCATCTCTTGGATTTTGCGCAAGAAACCATCTAAGAAACCGAGTTGACGATGATAGGCGAGTCCCCAAGAAATCATCGGTTCTTGTCCGGTTCTCAAGCGTTGAATATTGGCTCGGTGACGGTAAACCATTAATAAATAGATGACGAAGAAACCAAGTTTAAAGACGGATAACGGATGAGAAATGATAATATAAAGGGTAGCGGCCCCATAGCTTAGTAAAGCCGAGAAACTCATCAAACTCGTCACATATAAAATTAAGAACAGACAAATCACTTGGGCGAGGGCTAACGGGAAATTAATGGCCAACAAAGCACCGATCGAAGTAGCCACCATCTTACCTCCTTTGAAATTGGCAAAGACAGGGTAGGCATGGCCAATGACACAGGCTAAGGCGGTAAAGATTATAATTTCTGGCTGGTCTTTAAAGAACAAACTCGCTAAAGATACGGGGATCCAGCCTTTAAGCACATCGATTAAGGCTACAATTACAGCAGCCTTGAGGCCGAAGTTGCGGCCGATGTTTGTCGATCCGCTATTTCCACTGCCTAGATGACGGATATCAATTTTATGGTTGGCTAAGGAATACCAAACCCCAGTTGGCACAGAGCCTAACAAATAGGACAATAAGATAAAAATTAGACCTAAAAATGAAAAATTAAAATTAGTATTCATAAGACCCTCCTTAGTATGGTATCATTTTATCATATTGACATAAAAAGTACTTCATAAATAAATAAAAACTATAAGAAATTCATACCTTTTTGCTAAATAAGGTAAATTTAATGACTGAGTAGGAGTGACTCCATGGTAGTCGATAACACGCTGAATAGCTATAATGATGACGCCATACAAATTCTAGAAGGCCTGGACGCAGTTCGTAAACGTCCAGGTATGTATATTGGTTCAACGGATCAACGAGGCTTACACCATCTCATCTATGAGATTGTAGATAATGCAGTCGATGAAGTCTTATCCGGCTTTGCTGATTCGATCCAAGTAATTCTCCATGAGGATGGGAGTATTGAAGTAGCAGATAACGGTCGGGGGATGCCGATTGGTCAGCACGAATCTGGCGTGCCGACCATCCAAGTCATCTTCACCATCCTTCATGCTGGTGGTAAATTTGGTCAAGGCGGCTATAAATCTGCTGGTGGTCTCCATGGGGTGGGGGCCAGTGTGGTTAACGCCTTATCTTCTTGGTTAACAGTGGATGTTCAACGGGATGGCTATAATTATCGCATGACCTTTAAGAATGGTGGCCATCCCCAAGGCAAACTCGTCAAAACCAAGATCAATAATAAGAAGGTTCATGGTACTCAGGTACGTTTTATGCCTGATGCGGAAGTCTTTGGTAAGCGGACCGTCGATTATGAAGTCATCAAGGAGAGAATTCGCGAATCGGCTTTTTTACTGAAAGATCTGACCATCTCGATTGAAGACCGCCGTCAACCCGCGGAAGAAGAAGGATCATTTAAATCTGAAGTCTTCCATTATGACCAAGGACTGGGGGATTTCATTGGCTATTTAAATGAAGAAAAAGAAGTCTTAGGGGAAATTGGCCTGTTCTCGACAGAAGTAGACGGTTTTGAAATTGACTTTGCCTTTCAATATAATGACGGTTATTCGGAAACCATTCTTTCTTTCGCCAACAATGTCCGGACAAGTGGGGGAGGAAGTCATGAAACAGGTCTAAAATCCGGCATGACCAAAGCTTTCAACGATTATGCGCGAAAAGTTGGCCTCTTGAAAGATAAAGACAGAAATTTGGAAGGATCTGATGTACGGGAAGGCTTAACAGCTATTATCTCAATTCGGGTACCCGAACAATATCTGCAATTTGAAGGGCAAACCAAAGAGAAACTAGGAACTCCTAAGGCGCGGTCACTGGTGGATAATGCGATTTATGAATTTCTGACCTTGTATTTAAATGAGAATGGTAATTTCTCTCAAATGATTCTAAAGAAAGCCATCCGTGCTCGGGAGACCCGCGAAGCTGCCCGTAAGGCTCGGGATGCTGCCCGATCTGGTAGTAAGAAATCTCAGCAAGAACGCTTAATTTCTGGTAAATTAACCAAAGCTCAGTCTAAGGACACGAGCAAGAATGAGTTATATTTGGTCGAAGGAGATTCGGCTGGTGGCTCAGCTAAATTAGGTCGCGACCGGCGGTATCAAGCGATATTACCTCTGCGTGGTAAGGTCATTAATACTGAAAAAGCATCGATCCAAGATATTATGAAGAATGAAGAGATTAACACCATGATTTATACAATCGGCGCTGGCGTAGGGGCTGATTTTAATTTGGCTGATGCGAATTATGACAAGATTATTATTATGACGGATGCGGATACTGATGGGGCTCACATTCAGGTTTTATTATTGACTTTCTTTTACCGATATATGAAGCCATTGCTGGAGGCGGGTCGAGTTTATCTGGCTATGCCGCCCTTATACAAAGTATCTAAGGGCAAGGGTAAGAAAGAAGTGATTGAATATGCCTGGACGGATGAAGAACTGACCGACAAAATTAAATTAGTCGGTAAAGGCTATCAATTGCAACGATACAAAGGTTTAGGAGAAATGAATGCTGAACAATTGTGGGAAACAACCATGAATCCAGAAAGTCGCTTGTTAATCAGAGTAACGATTGAAGATATGGCCATGTCCGAACGACGCTTGACCACCTTAATGGGGGCCAAAGTTGATCCGCGGAGACAATGGATTGAAGAACATGTCAAATTTACCTTAAATGAAGAAGATACCTTGTTGAATGCCAAGAGCCAGGATGCCACAGAGAAGATTACGGCTCAAATCGAAGATGAATCGGCATCAAAATCTATTCAACCGGCGGATCTTCAGCTGAACTTATTTGGGGAGGAGGATGAATAGTGCCTGCGCATCAAGAAAATATTCAAGAAATGTCTTTCTCCAATGTGATTGGAGACCGTTTTGGTCGGTATTCAAAATATATTATTCAAGACCGGGCGTTGCCGGATATTCGTGATGGGTTGAAGCCGGTTCAACGTCGAATACTTTATGCGATGTATCGCGATCGCAATACCCAGGATCATCCTTATCGGAAATCGGCGAAGACGGTCGGGAACGTGATTGGGAATTATCATCCTCATGGGGACACTTCGGTGTATGATGCCATGGTCCGGATGAGTCAATCATGGAAGAACCGAGAACCCTTAATTGATATGCATGGGAATAACGGGTCGATGGATGGTGACCCTGCTGCGGCCATGCGTTATACTGAAGCTCGTTTGACTGCGATTGCTGCGGAACTCTTAGAAGATATTGATGCGGAGACCGTCGATCACGCGCTAAACTTTGATGATAGTTTAGAAGAGCCTGTTGTTTTACCGGCTAAATTTCCTAATCTCTTAGTCAATGGAGCCACTGGAATCTCAGCCGGTTATGCTACCGATATTCCACCGCATAATTTAAGCGAAGTGATTGATGCCCTTATCTATCTTTTGCAACATCCGACATGTAAGTTAGCTGACTTATTGAAATTTATCAAAGGGCCTGATTTTCCTACTGGAGCCATTATCATGGGCGCTAAAGACTTAGCCGAAGTCTATCGGACAGGTCGAGGCAAAGTGGTGATGCGTGCCAAGACCGAGATTGAACCCCTTCGTGGTAATAAGTCACAGATTGTAGCGACTGAATTGCCTTATGAGGTCAATAAATTGAAATTAATCCAACGGATCGATGAAATTCGCTTGCAAGGTAAGATTGAGGGGATTGCTGAAGTGCGCGATGAATCTGACCGCAAGGGACTCAGAATTGTTGTTGAATTAAAACGTGATGCCGATAGCGACGGTATTTTGAATTACTTATTAAAGAATACCGATTTACAAATGAATTATAACTTTAATATGGTGGCCATCCACGAGAATCGACCGATTCAGGCCAGTCTACCTATACTCTTGCAGGCCTACTTAGGTCATCGCCAAGAAGTTATCCGACGCCGGACCCAATATCAACAGAAAGTCGACAGCAAACGGCTTCATATTGTTGATGGACTGATTCGACTGGTCTCGATCTTAGATGAAGTCATTCAAGCGATTCGAGCTAGCCAGAACAAGCAGGATGCCAAAGAGAATCTTCAAAAGAATTTCGATTTTACCGCTCAACAAGCCGAAGCAATCGTCAATTTACAACTGTATCGTCTGACCAATACCGATATTGTTGACTTACAGAATGAACGCTTGGAACTCAATGAGCGCTTAATGATGTACCAACAAATTCTAAGCCATGAGAAAGTGCTGAATAAAGTCTTAATTGATGAATTAAAGGATATTAAGAAGCGTTATGGCAGTCCACGCCTGACTCAAGTAGAAGAAGAGGTTGAAGAAATCTCGGTAGATACTAGTCTCTTAGTGACCGAGGAATCGGTAGTGGTCACCGTGACCAAGAATGGTTATTACAAACGGACCAGCCTGCGATCCTATCAATCTTCAGATATAGATAGTATTGGTGTGGCAGATTTGGATCAGCTGATCTTTGCCCAAGTCTTGTCGACCTACGATGCCTTAGTAATGATCACGACTCAGGGGAATTATATCCATATTCCTGTCTATGAACTCCCTGAAATTAAATGGAAAGATATTGGTGTCCATCTTTCCCAGCATTATATATTGGCTGAGAATGAAAATATTTTGGCGGCCTTTGTCGGGATCGGTGGCATTGAAGATCCGGAAAAAGAGGTCACTCAACCCATCGAAGATGAACTATTATTAACCAGTCAGCAAGGGATGACCAAGCGGATTAAGCTGAGTGATTTGACAACTTATCGAAGTTATAAGTCACGGACCAGTCAAGCCATGGTCTTAAATTCAGGCGACCAATTAGTTTCCGCTGATCGGGTTAAGGCTGAGGGCGATCAAGAAGTCTTGATATTAACCCATCGATCTTATGTCATCCGCTATCCCTTAGCCGAAGTTTCTTTATATGGGCCAAAGGCCAAGGGTGTCAAGGCGATCAATCTTAAGAAAGATGACTATATCATCGCTAGCACCGTCATCAATTCAATCAATGAGCAAACAAGTGTGATGATATTCACCCAAAAGGGACATATTAAACAATTTAAGCCGGAAATCATTCCGCTAACCAAAAGAGGCGGACGGGGCTTACTCCTCTTAAAAGAATTGAAACGAGATCCTCATCGTGTGCTCTATGCCAGCCCATTATATCAGCCTCAAGATCAAGTCAGAGTCTTGGGCGATACAGGCCAGGATATTTACTTGAGCCAGGCTGATGTTCCTTTATCAGAACGTTTAAGCAATGGTTCAAGCCTGACTAATCTTGCCCAATTGGGTCAAGTCATTGCCTTTACGACTGATCCTTTGAAGGCCCTAAAGCAGAGTGAGAATATTTCTTAAGTTTTCATCGGGCACTAAATAGTGTAAAATATGTATGTAAATTAATTTAGGAGGCATAAGAATGACAAAATATTTAGTATTTGGCCATAAAAATCCGGATACCGACGCAATCAGTGCGGCGATTGCAATGAGTTATTTCCTAGAGAAGTCGGGTGAAGAAGCTGAACCCGTTGCTTTAGGTTCAGTGAATGATGAGACAGCCTTTGCTTTGAAGAAATTTAACTGTGAAGCTCCACGGGTCGTGAGTCAAGTCAGCCAAGAAGTTAATCATGTGGCTTTAGTAGACCATAACGAACCGCAACAATCGGTAGAGGACCTGGGTCAAGTTCAAGTTGATTACGTGGTTGACCACCACCGTATTCAAGGATTTGAAACAGCGCAACCTCTTTATTATCGAGCAGAACCGATTGGCTGTACGTCAACAATATTATACAAGCTCTTCAAGGAACACGATTTTGATATTCCGCAAGCGATTGCTGGCTTGATGCTTTCCGCGATTATTTCTGACACCTTACTCTTTAAGTCTCCAACCTCAACTCATCAAGATAAAGATGCGGCTGTGGAATTGGCTAAGATTGCCGATGTGAACTTAGAAGAATATGGTCTCGAACTATTGAAATCTGGAACCAATTTAGACAGTAAGTCAGAGGCAGATATAGTGAATGGTGATGCAAAGAACTTCACTATGGCTGGGCGTAATGTCCGCGTCTCTCAAGTCAATGTTGTTGGCTTCGACGATATTCTAACCCGTAAAGATGCTGTATTAACCCAAATGAAAACGGATATGGACGCTTACAACTATGACTTATCCTTATTAGTGATTACTGATATTTTGGAATCGACTTCCTTAGGATTGGTCCAAGGTAAAGATGCTGAATTCATTGAGAAAGCTTTTGCGGGTCAAATTTCAGACCAAGCAATTAGTTTGCCAGGCGTGGTTTCTCGGAAGAAACAAGTCGTTCCTCAATTAACTCAAGCTTTTGAACAATAAAAGTATTAATCATTAAATAGAAGAAAGCCAAGCTCCGTGATGAATGACATCCATGGAGTTTGGCTTTTTGAATTAGAGCTGATCCATTTGTTCAAGTTGTTGAACCAATTCGCTTTCGGGTGTGGCATAATAAGTGGTCTGTCCTTCATAAATGACAAAGCCAGGCTTTGCACCATTGGGCTTGCGCAGATGTTTAACCTGTACCGCATCAACTGGGACATTGGCTGAATCTTTAGCCCGAGAGAAATAGGCGGCAATGGCAGCCGCTTCTTGAAAACTTGTCGAACTTGGTTGACTATTGGCAATGATGACATGGGCGCCCGGAATATCCTTGCTATGTAACCACCAAAATTGCTTATTGGATTTCTTAAGGCTAAGCTCATCATTTTGCCGATTATTCCGTCCCACATAGATGTCATCCCCATCTGAGGATTTAAAGTGACGAGGTTGGGATCCAGTTTGAGCGCGTTTTTTAATCGAAGATTTCTTGCGCCGTAAGTAATGTTGTTCAATGAGTTCATCTTTGATATCTTCAATATCGGTCAAGTCAGCCTGTTCGACTTGGAGGAGAATCCCTTCAAGGTAGGCATTTTCAGCTTGAGTGATCGCTTTTTGACGGTCAATATATTTTAAGGAATCCCGGTACTTGGCATAGCGTTTGAAGTAGGCTTGGCTGTTCTCGATGGCAGATTTACGAACATCGAGGGCAATCTCTAAGGGCTCGTTATCTTGATAGTAATTAGGTAAGGAAACTGAACTTTCTCCTTTATGAATATCATGGGCATAGGCGGCTAGCAGTTCTCCAGCGATGCGATAATTTTCAGCGTTCGCTGCCACTTGACGATCTTTGTTAAGTTTTTCCAATTTTTTGTGATTCCGGTTCAAGACTTGTTTGATCGTTTGTAAGATATCGCCTGAAAGTTGCTGAACGCGGTCATGGTGGACCCGGTGTTGATAGTAACGATCGACCAGGCTTGATAAGGAATCGAAGCCCTGACCAGTTTCCTCTAAATAATCTAAGGCCATCAAATAATACAGAGGTTTAGTTCGGTCTAAGTACAAAGTAGGTTGGCCATCTTGAACTTGTTGGCGAAAAGCTTGCAAAGCGCGGTAGGGGCTAAAGGCTTGCGCTTGTAGCCAATAGCTTAATTGCTGCTTTCCTTCTCTGCCTAAGCCTTGAATGACCTGATTTGCTTTGCCTGCTTTGATCGTTTCGCCATGTTTGAGAGCGAAAGTTAATAAGTCGTCTTCTGACATAGCAAGAATATTCTCTTGTTGATCTTGGCTCGGTGGAAATCGATAGTTAGCCCCGGCCTGTAGACTCCGGTAAGAATTCAGCGAAGCGGGAACATGTTTGATACAATCAATAATCACTTGTTTCTGGCTATCAACGAGAACGATATTTGAATGGCGACCCATTAATTCAAAAATCAGTTGATAAGGCCGACGGTCGCCTAATTCATCTCGACCGCTCAGTTCAAAGATTACAATCCGATCGTTGTCGACTTGACGAATATCGAGAATGGTTGAATTTTCGATATGTTTACGTAATAGCATGTTGAACATGGGCGCTTTTTGGGGATTAGCCGGGCGTTCCTGACTTAGATGGAGGCGATAATAGACGGGATGAATCGATGCTACCAAGCGCGAATTTTTGCCTTGGGCTCGAATCTGTATATGTAATTCCTGTTCAAACGGCTGGTATATTTTATGAATTCGACCCTTTAATAATTGTTGCCGAAGCTCTTCAACCATCACATGCGTAAAAAATCCATCAAAAGACATTCAATCACTCCTTAGTGAAGTATAAGCATATAAATCATAGCATAATAATAAATTGTATTAGGGTTAAACCATCCTTAATCATGAATTGAGACTTGACTCTACTGTTAAAGATGGTATGATAAAATCAATTTAAAGAAAGGGGCAAGGTCCATGTCTACAACAAATACATTATATATGAACTGGCAAAGCTGGCATAGATAGGTTGTAAACTTGGACATTCCATGGATACAACCCAGTTTTTGATGAACTGAATTGTATCTATGTGGCTCATCATAGTTTACCACATAGGCAGGCACTATGTGGTTATTTTTATACTAACCCATGGTGTGGGTTAGTATTTTTTATTAGAAAGAAGGATTTTATGAAGGCCCTTAAGAAACTATTCATTGCTTGCGCTCTATTATTATCGTTAGTTGTTCCACCGACTGTTTCAGCCCAGCACCAGAATAGAGAAGATTTAAAGATTGTGATTGTTCAGTTGGTTACTCACCCATCTTTAGATGCCATTCGTCAAGGTTTTATCGAAGAATTAGATCAGCAGGGTTACCAGACTGGCCAAGATTTAACCCTAATTGAATTAAATGCAGAAGGGGACATGAACCTCTTAAATACTTTAGCGAAACAAGCGGTCCATGAAGAACCAGACTATATTATTGCCATCACAACGCCCGTGGCCCAGGCTATTCAGAAAGTGACCACAGATTTTCCAGTAGTTCTTGCTGGGATTACTGACCCTGTGGGTGCTGATTTAGTCGATCGCTTGGAAGAACCCGGCGGAAATATTTCAGGAATCAGTGATTTAATTCCGATTGAAGCACAGATTGACTATATTCAGGAACTGTATCCTTCAGCCAAGACCTTGGGCTTCATCTATTCGCAAGGTGAAGATAACTCAGAAGCAGAAGTCCGTCGTGCCGAACAAGCAGCCCAAGCTAAGGGATATTCTGTGGTTACCCAAGGTATTAGTTCAGCGATTGATATGCAGAAAGTGGCCCAACAACTTCTAGGTCAAGTGGATGCCGTGTATGTGGGTTCAGATAATACCATTGCCAGTGCCTTTGAAAGCTTAGTCAAAGAAGCGGATAAAGTGCATAAGCCTATTTTCTCACCAGTTGAACCGATGATTGAACAAGGAGCTTTGGCCGGGTTAGCGATTGACCAGAAAGAAATTGGTCAGAAATCGGCCCAATTCTTAATCCGTCTTGAAGATCAAAATCTGGATATTGGCCAACAAGCAATTGAAATGATGGAGAACTATCGACCGATGGTCAATGAGCAAGTGGCTAAGAAATATTTACAAGACCAGGTTTCACCTGAACGACCTGCGAGCGGCCAGGCATCCAGTTTCAGACTTTATTTAAATGCGATCGGTCAAGGTTTGCTGTGGGCTATCATGGGCTTGGGACTCTTCATTAGCTTTAGAATCTTGAAATTTGCCGATCTGACTTCTGAAGCTTCCTTTACCATTGGTGCTGCCACCAGTCTAGTCCTCTTACGGCAAGGCGTTCATCCCTTACTGGTCATTCTCTTAGCCATCTTGATGGGGAGTCTAGCAGGACTTATGACAGCGATTTTGATGACTGCCTTTGATATTCCCGGCCTGTTAGCGAGTATTATCAGCTTAACCGCCCTATATTCAATTAATTTGCGTTTAATGGGGCGACCTAATCTCAGTCTTCGAGGGGCTCCTTCAATTTTTGAATTATTGGGAAATTTCGGTATTAGTGGATTAAGTAGTATCTTTGTCGTGGGTATTTTGGTCTCGGCAGGGCTTATCTTCTTTCTAATCAGCTTCTTCCGCACGGATGTGGGCCAAGCCTTAATTGCGACCGGGGATAATGAATTAATGGCTAAATCTCTAGGAATTCACGTGAATCAGATGAAAGTCTTAGCCTTGATGCTATCCAATGGCTTTATCGCCTTATGTGGGAGTCTGGTCAGCCAGAATAATGGCTTTGCTGATGTTTCGATGGGAACCGGAACCGTGGTTATTGCCTTATCAGCCATTGTAATCGGCGAGGTTGTGATCCACCATGAGATTACCTTAGCTAAGCGGTTAGCTGCCATCGTCGTTGGCGCGATTATTTATCAATTAATCTTAACCTTTGTCTTACAACTCGGTTTCCAACCCAATGATTTTAAATTAATTTCTGCCTTAGTTCTGGCCTTATTCTTAGCTTTGCCCAAATTACGGCGCAAACAGAAAGATTACTTGGCCAAAATTAAACAAGGAGGTCGCATTTAATGGCAACTTTGCGTATAAATCATCTTCATAAGTCCTTCATCAATAAATTTGGCGAACGGATTGCCGGTCTCCATGATATCAATCTAAGGGTTGGGGAAGGAGAGATTGTCGGTATCGTCGGTACTAACGGGGCCGGCAAATCGACCTTAATGAATTGCTTGACGGGACAAATTCCGATCGATTCTGGTCAAATATTTATCGATGAAGAGCAAGTGGATCGCTGGGGACAAATCAAACTGGCCAAGTATATTGGCCGAGTCTTTCAAGACCCGCGCCTAGGCACAGCGCCACGGATGACTGTCTTTGAAAATCTGATGCTAGCTAAGAAACGGGGCCAGGCTAGAACTTTAAAACGGTCTTTGACACCAACGAATTATCAAGAGCTTCAGGACTATTTAAGTCAATTTCATTTAAATCTTGATCAACGCTTAGACCTGCCGATTGAGAATTTATCCGGTGGTCAAAGACAGATTATTGCCTTGATGATGGCAACCTTACAAAAACCTAAAATATTGATCCTCGATGAACATACGGCCGCTTTAGATCCTCGAACAGCAAAACAGGTTATGCAGATGTCTTATCAGATGATTCGTCAACTGAATTTAACTAGTTTTATGATCACTCACCAACTGCAAGATGCTTTAGACTATTCCGACCGTTTGTTAGTGCTTCACCAAGGACGAATTGTAAACCAATATGCTAAAGATGACTTAGCGTCCTTAACCACAACTGATTTATTCCGTCGTTTAGAAGAATTGATGGAGACGGATCGCTAAGCCCTGATTAATGATTGATACTTTTGGCGTAAGTCGATGGACTGACCCCAAATTCCTTGCGGAAGGCACGGGAAAAGTATTGAATCGAGCCATAACCCAGCTTCTCGGCAATTTCGGTAATCGATTGGCTAGTATGTTGCATTAATTCTTTGCTGCGTTGCAGACGAATTTGATTAATAAATGTTTTTGGCGAACAATTTGCCTGACTCAGGAAAAGATTCTGAACTGTTGAACGCGATAAGTCAAAATGCTTCACCAAATCTGCGACTTCATTCCGTTCTTCAATATTTTCCTTGAGGTAAGCTACCATTTCTTTAAATAAATCATTCTCGTAATTGGACCGCATTGATGAAAGGGCAGTATTCTGTCGGTCTTTCTCATGACGTAAGGAACGGATGAGGAAATTATAGATAAAATTTATCAACTTATCTTTAAAATAAGAGCTCTGTTCAACTTGCGAGGTTTGAATTTCTTGAATTTCCTTCAGCAATTGATTATCATGGACAAACAGTCTTTGAACCTGGTTATATAATTGCTTATCTAAGCCTTGACAAGCGAAGGTAAAGGTTAGGATTTTGGCTTGCTTACCCGTTAGATGGTGGATACTCGCTTTTTGTTGCGGATAGGTCAAGAAAGCTTGACCCTGATCCAATTCAAGATGGTGATTTAATAAATCGAGTTGGATGCCCCCCTCGACGACCATTATCAAATTAAATGATGAATGATCTAGTATCAACGGAGGATGGTGGGGCAATAATTCAGCGGATCCGACACTGTAGAGATTGTCTATCTGCAAGTGAGGTGTCCAATCCTGAACACTAATCGCTTTAAGACGGCTATATGTTTCTGGCATATCTTTATCTTGAGCCTGTAGAAAAATCGTACATTCAGGCGTTAAGGCAATCGTATTGAAGTAAACCCCAGCAGGGACTTGAATCGATCCGCTGAGAATGTAGGCCTTAAGCCCCACCAATTCATCAGGTCGATTAGTCAAAATAATTAATGCCTGGCCCATGTTCGCGCTGACATAGACAGGTTGTTGAAATTTAAAGAGGATATGGGTAGAATGCTTCTTGATGGTTAATAAATATTTATTGGACCAGGAAAGTCCCTTCTCTTGGGGATTAATCACTGAAAATAAGCTGTTCTGTGTTTCTTTGTTGGTAAATAGGTACATAATTAATCCTCCTTTACTAATTATATCCATATTATCCTTAATAAGGATAAATTGCTAGTTTTATTAATAAAGACAACATTTTTGCAAGCAAAATTAGGCTTGCGCCCCTCAAGTTTTTAAAGTATTATACTCAAATAGTAATGAACGATAGTGAAAGGACGAGTTAGGAATGTCAAGTATTGAAGTAGCTTTAGTTGATGAGCATTTTATGCATGGCAAAGTGGCAGTCAGCTGGTGTAGTTATTGGGATAGTCATTTAATCATTGTGGTTAATGATGAATTGGTGGGTGACAAGACACGCCAAGGTCTCTTAGAAATGGCTGTTCCGGATGAAATCTCGACTCGTTTTTACTCGATAGAGAAGGCTATTCGTAAATTAAGTAAACTCGATGCCGACAAACGAGCAGTAATCATCACCAAAACCTTGGATGACCTGTTGGCATTAACGGATGCGGGTATCTTTATTCCAAGGGTAGTATTAAGCAGTATTCCTTTTGAGAATGGGGATTTATCTGTGACGCCGGATTTAAGTCTGTCTGCTGAACATATTGCTGCTTTACGTTTATTACAGAATCAAGGAGTTTCGATTGAGTCGCGCCAGACCCCAGAAGATGAAGTTAGTCGGCTAGCATTGTAATGTTAAATGCTAACTATCCTTATAAATATTGATTTAAGCCTATTTTTCGCTCTTTTTTCGAAAAATAGGCTTTTTACTTGACAATATTTTCAGCTTATCTTGTGACTTAGAGCTAAGTAGGGTATGATTAAGCTATTAAATAATGTAATACTGTGGATTATGCTGAAAGAGGTAAATCAAATGAAAAAAGCAACAACCATACTCAAATTTATATTCCTTTGTGGGTTGGCTTTTTTAATGACAGCTTGTCAAAATCAAGCCAATCGCTCAAATCAAGATCAGGAAAACAGCCAAGCTTCTGAAATTGTTCAAGAATCGACGACCGAAGCAGTTCCAGACCGATACGTGACCGTGCGATCCATTGGTGATATTTTGCTCCATGATTATGTTTACTGGGATGGAGCGACTCCAGATGGATCTTACAACTTTGATAAAATGTTCACCCAGGTTAAACCATACTTAGAGAACGCTGATATCACCACGGCCAATATGGAAACCATCGTGGCCGGCTCAAAATTAGGGGTCTCTTCTTATCCCGTGTTTAATGCTCCAGAACAAATCATCGATACCTTAAAGAACGTTGGGGTAGATATCGTTAATAATGCAACCAATCATACCATGGACTGGGGACCGGAAGGGGCACTGGCATCAATTGCTACGCTCAAAGAAAAAGGCATGCCATATGTTGGCTCTTATGAAAGTTGGGACGATTATAACACCCCACGGGTGCTAGATGTTAATGGGGTTAAAGTCGGTTTTCTGGCTTATACCTATGGCCTAAACGGCAATTATCTCCCAGAAGATCAAACTTATTTGGCGACTTTGATTGATAATGAGTTGATTCGTTTGGAGATAGAACGTTTAAAGAAATTCTGTGATGTTTCTATTGTAATATTCCATATTGGTGAAGAGAATGATTTCTATCCAAGTGCTTGGCAAGAAGAAGTCTTTAATGTTGCTAAAGAGGCTGGGGCTAACTTCGTTATTGGGGGCCATCCTCATGTCTTGCAGCCAGGTATTATTTGGAATGAATCGCAAGCAGGATTCTACTCACATGGGAACTTCTTATCTGGTCAGGTTCAATTAGATCAGAAGGTTGGATCTATCTGGGAATATCGCTTCAAGATCGACAGTAATAATAAAGTAACCATTGATCAGATGCGCATGATGCCAACTTATAATCCTGGCTATCCTGAATTTGCTAATTATTCGGTCCTACCATTGGCAGATGCTGCTGACTTAGGGGTTGTAGATGTGCCTGCTAAGTTTGCCGAACTTAAAGATCGAATCCAGACTTATAACCCAGAGATTGAAGTTGTTGAATATTTAGATTAATTGAGCAACATAAGAATAACAATTCGAATTATATTGATAAGAAAACAGCTACAAAGATTGGACTGATTCGCGAATCGGGGGCACAACTTTGTGGTTGTTTTCTTTTTTAGCTTAGCAAGTCTGCTTTTAGACTTATCTGCTTGATTATACAAGTTGAATTATTTTATCACAAAATATTGACTAAGAAAGACGTGAATATCTTGAGGGAATTACTGATCTTTGAGATCAGTAAATTTTTGCGACCCCATAATTTATTACCAGAAAAATTATTTCAATAATTTAATAATTTTATTCGTATTTTGTCTACTTCTTGTCTAATTATCCTTGAGAATATTAGAAGGAGATTTTATTGCGAATGAAGTGGATAAAGCTTGTATGGATAAGTTGCTTATTAATGACTAAGATAGTGGAAGCTGAGGAATATGAAAGTATTGAACTTGAAGATCCCTATATTTTGACCCAAGAACTGCCAATCGCTGATATTAATCGTGAAGACTGTATTCAACTAATTCGAGGTGGAGATCAAGCGCAAGAGGAAGATGAATCTATTACTTTGAAACTAGAAGAATTGCGAGCTGAACTCAAAGAATTAGAAGAAAGTTACCAAGCTCTCAACCTTCAGATCGAAAGATTAGAACAAGGAGATCAAGACTCATTGGGCCAACTCAATAGTCAAATGGAGGAGTTAATCGATCAGATATATCAAGAAGCAAGCCAGCTTCCAAGCTTTCAAGAATTAGCTCAAGAAGATCAACTGGACTGGCTGAGCCAAGATGCTCGTGTCCTAGCATTAGAAGAACAAATGAATGAGATTGAGAATGAAATCAATCACTTAATTGCGCAACGCGATGCGATTGAATCTCGCCATCAACAAGTGGCTTTTGATATCGAAACGTTGGAAGAACGCATCAATCAACAGGAAGATGATAAATTACAACAGAACCAATGCTTACTCTATCCTTATTCAAGTCCTTATTACCAAGACGAACTGGGATTGACTGATATGGAAGGTAGCGATTTAGGACAATATCTGACCAAAATCGATCAAAAATTAGCCAAATTGGTCCCTAAAGCATACCAAGGGGTAACTTTCGCTAATATTCATCAAACTTACCAAGATTTGCTAACATCTCAACAAGCGTCAAATTTATCTATAAATAAAGTACCAGTCGTTTTTAATGAAGCGCAGTTAGCTGACTATCAATATGCTAAAGAAATGGGTCTCAATGAATTACAATTGATCGCTAGTTACGCATATGCCCAGTATCAAAAAGACCATAATTTTTCACGTTATCAGGAAAGTTATCACGATTTATGGCAACTAAAAGAAGAGCAGTTTCTATATTTTGTTGCCATTAATGAAGAGCATTTTACTCAAATTAAAGCAAGTCTGGCCGACTTCTTAAACCATAAGCAATACAGTGATGAGACCAGCATTGCTAAGCTAAAGACCCTCCATCAACGCTACCAAATCAAATTGGTTATTTTTGACCAAGATCAGGGCCTTTGGCAAAGTGTTCCCAATGATCAGACGGGCTTCTCAGCTGAGCCACTCTTGGAGACTAGTCCTGAATCCTTCGCCTCAAGTAACTCAGCGACGACATCAGAAGACCAATCATCTTCTATTGAAGAAGGCTTAATCAGTCCTTCAGAAGATTCAATCGACCAGCATGAGAAATTGAGCCAATTAAAGGATAAATTGAAAAAGAAAGGGAAAAAGACCCCCACAAAAAATTTAACACACAACCAAGCAAAGGGAAAAGAAAAACCAGCTAAAAAAGAAAAAGACAGCAAACCTTTAGCGCTTCCGACGACGGGAGAAGTTGCGGGAATCAATCGCATCTTGCTTGGACTACTTATTATTGGACTCGCCGGAGTCTTGCTTATTCATCGCCATAAACGTAAACAAGCCCGAAAACAAGATGATATCTCACTCGACTAAACATTTTGTTCGCTGAATTGATGAAAGAAGCGTATACTTAAGAGTGTAAGGAGGATGTTTATGTCAAATATACAGGAACAACTTGATTCATTTACTTCAATTGATCCAGCCAAAGCTGAAAGTTTAATACAAGAAAGAAACGGGAATATTATCTTTGTCGGTCGGCCAAATTGTCCATTCTGCCAAAAGTTTATCCCTAAGCTCTATCAAGTAGCCCAAGAACATCAACTAAATGTTTATTATTTGTTCTCACAAGACCCACGTTATGCCAAAGAAATCCAAGACTTCCGCCAAAAATATGGCGTTGAAACGGTGCCCGGTTTAATCTATGCTGGCGAAGAAGTCAAAGTCCGTTGTGATAGCTCGATGACTGAAACTAAGATTGCCGAATTTGTGCAGGCTTAACTTTTAGATTCATAACAAAAAACACAAATCCTTCCTTAGACGGAGGGATTTTTATGTTTTTGCGATAAACTATTTAAGTAAAGGAGGGGGCTTATGAATTATCATTTCATCCATCGATGCCTCTGGGCTTATCGCCAATATTTTAAAAGTCAAATCAAATTATTAAGTATCATGTTCTTAATGTTTGCCGGTGGATTATCACTAATGAATGTTTCTCATCCGATCTTACTGGCTTTCGGGATTAGCTTGGTTGATGCACTTCCTTTATTAGGTAGTGGTATCATCTTCATTCCTTGGATCATAATTTGTCTCCTTCAAGGTCAGTTAACATTGACCGTTGCCTTATTTACTTTGTGGCTGACTAGCTTTATCTTGCGCCAAGTGATGGAGAATTATTTGCTTGGCAAAGATTTTGCTGTTCCTTTTTACTTACCGATATTTCTGGTAATTCTCTGTAGTCTGGTATTTAATGTCTTTGCCTGGCTGGCTATTCCTTTATTGCTTCCCTTAGTCGCGGTGCTATATCATTGGTTGAAAGATCAAAAAACCTATTAAAAAGAGAAAATAAGGAGAACAATTAGAGACTTACCATATAATCTAATCTATGTTAGAATGAATATGTAAGAAATAGGAGAGGGTGTTGGTCATGCCACATACAGTCTATACGAATTATTGGATTAATCGGCGGAACGAAGTTCAGAAAGAACACGGAAGTTATGAAACAGAAGAAGAAGCTTTGGCAGGAATCAAAGCTTGGTGGGAATTGCAAAACGATAATTACCGCGATGTTCAAGAAATTCGCACCAATACTGGTGCTTTAGAGATTACCTATGGCGATGATAACTACTATTATCGAATTGAACCTCGAGTGATTCATGAATCACTTCCTAGCCGAAAATATCGGCTGATGTCCAGTGGCGAAATCATGTCTAAACGCAAGCAACTTAATCTTGATGATGAAACCTTATTATTTGACGAATTAGCAGAACCTCATCGAGATCGAATCATTGTGGCCATGGCTGATAGCAAAAAAGCGAAGGAATGGCTTTATACCAATAGTGGTAAACCTATTTTAAATATTCAAGAATACTTAGCTACCCGACAAGCAAAATAAATTAGATTTAATGGTGTTCGTATAACTCAGAATCTCGCTGAAATATCAGTGGGATTCTTTTTTTCGACTTTAATTTTATTTCAGATTTATTCTCTAAGTAACATTGATGGAAACTATAAATAAATCTCAAACCTGATAAATTGCAGCAAAATCTTGCTATCGTTATAATATGACTATGATAAAACGGTTGCAGGAGGGAATAGGATGCGTGAAATCTTACCCAATCTTTATAGTTTTTCGATTACTTTGCCCAATAGTCCGCTTAAACAGATTAATTCCTATGTCATCAAAGGTTCGGAACGCAATGTCCTCTTTGACACGGCTTATAATTTACCCCAATGTCAAGCGGCTCTCCTCGCTGGGCTAGCTGAACTGGATTTAAAGATCGAGGATATGGACTTGGTACTCACTCATTTACATGCTGACCATACTGGGTTGACACACTTGTTTAGTGATGCAGGTTGTCGGATCTATGCCAATCCGATAGATGCCACTTATGCCAATGGCATGGTGAGTGGTAAATATTGGCATCTGATGGATAGTTTTCGCCTTTTATACGGCATGCATGAAGATGAATTACAAATTATGGATAATCCCGGCTATCGTTATCAATTGGCTCATCCTTTTGACTATATTCCTCTCAATATAGGTGAGAAGTTCAGTGTGGGGGACTATCATTTTGAGATCCTGGACTTGATGGGGCACACGCCGGGGCATATCGGCCTTTATGATCAAGATAAACAGATTATCTTCAGTGCGGATACAGTCCTTGACCCAATGACTCCAAATATTACTTATTGGGGGGCTCAATATCCTAGTATCCTGGGTGCTTACTTGAATACTTTAAGACGGTTGAAATCTTTACCGCTAAAATTAATGTTTGCCACTCATCGTAAAATTATTGACTCACCGAAGCAACGTATGGATCAGATTATTCAGCATCATTATGAACGGATGCAGGAAATCTTAGATGCCATGGAAATTGGCCAGGCTTATACCATTCGCGATATTTCGGCCAAAATCAGTTGGCGCATCAAAGCCGAGAGTTGGGAGGATTTTCCTAAGAGTCAGAAATGGTTCGCTGCTGGAGAAACCATGGCCCATGCAGAATATTTGGCTAATCTATCCTATTTGGAGCTAACTAAAGTGTCGGGAACACTTTATTTTAAGAAAGTCCGTCAACAGATTGATTTGGCAGATTTTGCATAAGTTATATAGTGAATAGTCACTAGATATTGACCTAAGCAGCATTCTCTTGATGAATAGAACTTGTTAGATAAATTGCCCCTTCGTTAGTCAGAAAATAGAAGGCTAAGCAAGTTAAATTCCATCATCAAGCAATCTGTAGGGGTAGTATCTAGTCTTTTTATGCTCAAAAATCATCTCTGAGCAAGATATATGAAGAGGAAATCAAGTCATCCTGAACCATAAGTGGTATTTTACCTGAGCCAATCATATGTTACTAAAATTATTTCATTATATTAGCAAAAGTATATTAGTTCGAAGAATTCTTCGCATATGTTACAATTTTAATAAGTAAAATTTATCATTATTCTCATGATAATTTCAGAATGAAAGGGTGAGGCGATGAATTCGAAAAATCGATCCATTTTTCAATTTATTGTATATAGTTTATTTGGTATTTTTATGTTTTTTGTTCCGATTCAGATTGGTGAGACCAATACCATTCCCATCGATCATATTGTCGCGCGCATTCAGAGTATTCCGAATCTAACCTTAGTGACGGGGTCCTTGTTGATTATTGTGGGAAGTATCTTACCTTTTGTAACGGGGTCATGGAAGAAGAATAACATTACTCGGATTCTTTCCTTGATCCAGATTACGGCGATTCCTTTCTTAGCCATGTATCTCTTTAAAATTGGACCTCAAGATTTATTGAAGGAAGATATGATTCCCTTTATCTTTGAGAAGATTGTCACCCCGGTAACGACCATTATTCCGATCGGGGCTGTCTTCTTGGCTTTTATTGTTTCTTATGGGTTAATGGAATTCATTGGGGTGCTGATGCGACCGATTATGGTGCCTTTATTTAGGACACCGGGACGAAGTGCGGTAGATGCAGTGGCTTCTTTTGTCGGCTCGTATTCAATCGCCTTATTAATTACCAACCGGGTCTATAAGGAAGGGCGTTATAATCAACGGGAGGCGGCTATTATTGCGACTGGCTTCTCAACGGTTTCAGCGACTTTCATGATTATTGTCGCCAAGACAGCGGGGTTGATGGATCAATGGCTCTTGTATTTTACGACCACGATTATCGTGACCTTTGTGGTCACCATGTTAACCACACGCATTTATCCCTTGGCTACTAAATCAACGACGTATTATCCAGAAGCCACCCCTGAAATTGAACAAGACGTCAAAGCTGATCGACTCAAAGTGGCCTGGCAAGAAGCACTCGCCGTGTCTGCTCAAGCGCCTAATTTAATCGATAATATTGTTTCAAATTTCAAAGATGGCCTGACCATGTCGGTTAAAATTGCCCCATCCTTAATGTCAGTGGGTATCTTGTCACTGATTCTAGCTCAATATACACCACTATTCGACTGGCTGGGTTATATCTTCTATCCGATTACCTGGCTAGTCAGATTGCCAGAAGCCATGTTAGCCGCCAAGGCAGCCGCCTTGAGTATTGCTGAGATGTTCTTACCGACCTTGTTGGTAGTTAATGCTGCCGAACCGGTGCGTTATGTCATTGCCATTGTTTCAATCTCTGAAATACTATTCTTCTCCGCCTCGATTCCTTGTATCATGGCGACCGAAATTCCCTTAAATATTAAAGACTTCTTAATCATCTGGTTTGAACGGGTCGTCTTATCTATCTTAATTGCCACACCTTTAGTATATTGGTTATTTATTTAAGTTTATTAGAATAGACAGGAGACAAGGGAGAATTACCAACGGTTATTCTCCCTTTGTTTTGTATGAGCAGAACCTGTAATCAAGCGTATCGTTTGCATCTCATCGATGACAAAGTTACCATCAAATGATGAAGATGGTGCAATCCATGTCAATATCTAATTCTCAGATCAATAGTAAAGGAGCATGGGATGATTGAATTTAAAAATGTAAGTAAAATCTACCAGGACAAGCCAGTAGTCAAACAGTTAAACTTAAAGATTGAAAAAGGTGAATTCTTTGTCTTAGTAGGCCAAAGTGGGAGTGGAAAGACCACAACCCTGAAGATGATTAATCGCTTGATTGAACCTGAAGAAGGGGTTATTTACAAGGATGGTCGCGATATACAGTTCTATGAGTTACGCCCCCTCCGCTTAGAGATTGGTTACGTCTTACAACAGATTGCTTTATTTCCGAATATGACCGTAGCCGAGAATATTAGCCTCATCCCCGAAATGAAAAAATGGCCCAAAACTAAACGATTGACCGAATGTAAGATACTCCTAGAGAAAGTCGATCTTGATCCAGATACCTATTTGAATCGATTACCTAAAGATTTATCGGGTGGCGAACAGCAAAGGGTAGGTATCTTAAGGAGTATTATTTCTCACCCTGATATTCTTTTGATGGATGAACCTTTCTCTGCGCTAGATCCTATTTCACGGAGTCAACTGCAAGAATTAATTAAACAACTTCATCAAGAATTGAAGATGACCATTGTCTTTGTAACGCATGATATGAATGAAGCCTGTTTATTGGCTGATCGAATTGGTGTTATGAAAGACGGCGAGATGATTCAAGTCGGCAGTGTCGACCAAGTACGTGACCATCCAGCTAATCAGTGGGTGGAAGAATTATTTCATGGGGGAGGGGAAGGAGCATGACCTCTTTGATTCAAACCTTTCAAGAACGATTCGCCGACTGGCTAGTAGCTTTAGGCCAACATTTACAAATATCCTTGTTTGCCTTATTACTCGCCATTGTCATAGCGATCCCATTAGCCATTCTTTTGACTAATTATCCACGTTTGCGTCAAATAGCTGTGCAGATTGCAGGTGTATTTCAGACCATTCCTTCCTTAGCCTTATTAGGTTTGTTAATTCCAATTCTGGGGATTGGGACCGGATCGGCAGTCACTGCTCTGGTTGTCTATGGAATGTTTCCCATATTGCAGAATACCTTGACGGGTCTAGTGAATTTAGATCCTAATCTGGTCGAAGCTGCCAAGGCTTTTGGTATGACGAAGTGGGAACGCCTGAAGAAATTTGAACTGGCCTTAGCGATGCCAGTCATTATCTCAGGCATCCGCACCTCGGCGGTATTAATTATTGGTACGGCGACTCTGGCAGCTTTAATTGGTGCCGGTGGCTTAGGAAGTTTTATTCTATTAGGGATTGACCGTCATAATATGGATCTGATTCTAATCGGCGCCATCTCTTCGGCCCTGTTAGCCATCCTATTTTCTAGTTTTATTGCTTTCTTGGAGAAGAAGTCCCTTAAGCAGATTTTCTTAGCCTTTCTCGTCTTAATCATGGCTTTAGGCGCTTCCTATGGGCCAAAATATTTGAATAAAATGACCGGCCAATCGGATGAAGTGGTCATTGCGGGTAAACTAGGCCCTGAACCAGAAATTCTAATCAATATGTATAAATTATTGATTGAAGATCAGACCGATTTAAGCGTGCGATTGGAACCAAATTTCGGCAAAACAAGTTTCTTGTATGAAGCCTTAAAGGCCAAACAAGTGGATATTTATCCTGAATTTACCGGAACCATTGCTTACAGTTTATTAGCCGATGTTCCCCCAAGTAGTACCGATCCTGAAGAAGTTTATCGTTTGGCCAAGGAAGGCATTGCTGAACAAGATCAATTGGATTATCTCTTACCGATGCAATATCAGAATACTTATGCCTTAGCCATGCAGGAAGATCTCGCTCAAGATCAGCATATCGAAAAGATTTCGGATCTTAAAAAGATTGAAAAACAAATTCAGGCCGGTTTTACTTTGGAATTTAATGACCGACCTGATGGAAATTTGGGCTTGCAGTCGAAATATGGCTTAAACTTACAAGTCTCAACCTTTGAACCCGCACTGCGTTATCAAGCCATTCAAGAAGGGCAGATTCAATTGATTGATGCCTATTCCACGGACAGTGAATTACTTGAATATGGTTTGCGGGTGTTAGAAGATGATCAGCAACTCTTTCCGCCTTATCAGGGAGCCCCTCTACTAAGACCTGGTTTATTGAAAGACCATCCAGAACTTGAGGATTGTCTCAATCAATTAGCCGGAAAAATCAGTGAAGAAGAAATGCGGCAGATGAATTATCAGGTCAAGGTCGATGGTAAATCTGCTGCTGAAGTTGCTGAAGAATACCTTAAATCGCAAAATTTATTAAGCCGCTAAATCATTAAACAGTTGTCGAATTTATTGTGATAGATGCTGAAAGAAGAGTATATTTCTGTTACTAAAATAAACCCAGCCATTTAAAAGCTTGACTAATTTCTGTGTAGGACAGATTGAGCTTTTAATATGCTGGGTTTAATGCTATTAAAAGGTCACTAGAGGAGAATAGCAAGTTAACAAGAAATCGTTCTATTCCGATAATCCTCTGCCTTTTATTTCTTCGCTTGGCGAAAGCTTTCCAAGTAGTGGTCGACCAATTCACTGCTAAGATCTTCCTGATAATACCTGGATTGTAACTTGCCCTCATCAAAGTACAATTGGTCTAATTTACTGACTTCATCAGTCGCCTGATTATAGAATTCCACCAGAATCCCATCTTGGTAACGGGAGAAATTGAGTTTGTTTTTTTTGTAAGGAGAGGGTCAGGACCGACATAATTCCATCCGAGCCGAGGAAATACTCATCAGGATCTAGATCGCTCTGGCGAGCTGATTGGTAAAGTCTTTCAGGAACCCATTAATTTGGTTCATAGTCTCCGTCAATAATCTATCGGCATCTTCCGGAAGTCGACGATCTTGATAGTCATCATTTAGTTGATCAATTAATTCTTCTTGAGTCATCTTACATCCTCCTATCTATAAGTATATTTTATAACTTTTGAGCGAAAATGCCCATAAATTAGCTTATATTAAGATTTAATGCACTTTTCTTTTTTTATTATAATTTTTAGTAATTTTATCATTATTTTAATTAATGATTAGGGCTAGCAATTTAAATTGACTATTAGATTCTATCGGTTAAAATATAGGGGAAAGCGCTATCATCTAATTTCATTTTAATGAATTAGGACTTTTCTAAGATAAGGCCATATCTTAGGTACTTCATAAAGAAAGAAGGAAAGATATGACAGAATTTATTAATAAAAAAAGATTTGATAACACTTTAGTGAATGGATTAGTGGCATTTATTTCTGTATTTATTACGGCTAATGTGTTTTGGATTGTTTTCTCACAGCTATTTAAATTTATATTTACGTTAATCAGCGGATCTGCCCTTAATCGCTTAAGCCCTGAATTAGCCAGTGCTTGGATGACCGTTGCTGTCGAAGGCGCCTTCTTTTGGTTAGTGATTACACCATGGATTTGGATGGCCTTAAATCTAGGTAATCCAGGGAAATATGACCATGGTATTAAGCAGCCCGGGGTAGGGCTTAGATATCTCTTAAGAAGTATGCTTTGGGGATTGATTGCCTTTTTCGTCTTTACTATCTTCCTAGGCTTCTGGTGGGAACCATTTAGTTTAACTTATTTATTCCGTCCTGAGAATGATCAAGCTGCCAGCATTGCCATCAAGAGCTTTACTGCTTTGAACTTCTTTGCTTTAGCAGCTATTCTGGCTCAAATTCCATCTGTTTCGTTATTTGGTAAGTGGCCCGCTCAGTTATTTACAGATGATCCTAAAACGATTGGCTTTATCAATTTCTCCTTGAGTTTGGGCATTGCCATCTTAGTCTGGTTAGGCATCATGATTCCTGGATTTATGGAACCGATTGAATATATGGGCCAAGCGATCACTCGTAACCCATGGGGAGGTTGGCATGGTGAACTAGCTTGGTTCCAACTTTTTATCTTATTCTTCTTAATTCCAGCCGAAGGATTTGCCTTGTATCCTCAACGTTGGATTACGCGTAAACAGCCTTGGTCTGGTTTGGTCGGTCTGGTCATTGCTATGTTGGCCGCTTTTGTCCTGCATCCTGTCCTTAAAACAATCTTAGCTCCGATTGCAAGTGCAGCGAATCTGCCTGACAATGATTTGATGGTCGCATCTTTTGCCCTGTCAATCATCAATGTGATGTTAACCTGGCATCAACTTTTTGAAGATTATCCTCATATTGATCAAGTAGGGGGGCATGAAGGGCGACGCATTCTACGTCAATTTATCATCGTGATCGTTCTTGGATCTATCTTCGGTTTGATTTGGCCATTTATTTGGCAACTTCTGCCTCTGGCTGGCAATGACCTTGGTTTAGGTCATCCAGTATTAGGACTAATTGCCGGACACTTTGTTTATATGATGCCAATGTTATATACTGGAACCGGATTTGACCGCTGGCCAGTCAATCAGAATGTTGATCAGTAGTAAACTTATAATTATGGCTTTCTTTTTACCACGCTTTCGGGCGTGGTTTTTGTGTTATGATGGATTAGGAGGGATAGAGATGACGTTTACGATGATTAAAGGAGACATTACTGAATTTCAAGGAGATGCGATTGTTAATGCGGCCAATGAGTCTTTACTTGGCGGTGGGGGCGTTGATGGGGCGATTCATCGGGCGGCTGGACCCGAATTATTAGAGGAATGTCGTAAATTAGGTGGCTGCCGGCCTGGTCAGGCAAAGCTTACCAAAGCCTATCAACTACCGGTTAAATATGTCATTCATACCGTAGGTCCCCGCTATCGAGGGGGTCAATACGGTGAGGCTCAGATTTTAATCGCTTGTTATCAGAATAGTTTGGCATTAGCCGATCAATATGGCTGTCAGTCCATTGCTTTTCCCTTAATTTCTGCTGGGGTTTTTGCTTATCCCTATGAAGAAGCGGTTCAAATTGCTCAAGATTCGATTGAAGGATTTTTAAAGAAGCACAACTCTGAGATGGACGTGTATTTAGTATTGTTTGATCAATAAGTTCATCATCAGGATGTATTTTTATAAATGCTTTGATCAGCTTAATCCATAACTTTTCATTTTTGAGAATGAGCTGATTTTGTTACATTCAACATAGAATAAATTTAAGAAAAGGTGTCATTTCCGCCTCAAAAAATGTTATAATTTGTGGTCGAAATGATTAATTAGGGGGATAGATATGACGAATCATTGGCAAGAATTATTGTTGGCCTTTCTGGTGACCTTATTAGCGGGACTTTCAACCGGAATTGGTAGTTTAGTCGTGTACCGTAAACGTGAATTAAATACTAACTTCTTGGCCGGGTCGCTAGGTTTCTCAGCTGGAGTCATGTTGTATCTCTCTTTGATTGAAATCTTACCAGAATCTCGAGTAGCCTTGGCCGAAATTTATGGCGACCGCCTAGGACTAATTTATACCACTCTAGCTTTTTTCGCTGGCATGATTATCTTAATTGCAATTAACCGATTTGTTCCCAGCCCAGATTTCTTTAAATCTAGTTTAAATCATCAACATGCTGATCCTACTTTAAGTTCTGGGGAACTTTATCGGGTAGGGATTCTAACCATGTTGGCAATTGCCATTCATAATTTTCCCGAAGGATTTGCTAATTTTATTGGCACTTTACATAATCCGGCGCTAGGGCTGCGTTTAAGTTTAGCGATTGCAATCCATAATATTCCTGAAGGAATCTCGGTAGCGATTCCGATTTATTTTGCGACCGCAAATCGGCGTAAGGCTGTTCGAATTTCCTTCCTGTCCGGGGTTTCAGAACCCTTGGGAGCATTATTAGGATTTCTTTTATTTAGACAGTTTATTTCAGAAGCAACTTTTGGCGTACTTTTTGCCATGATTGCTGGGATTATGACCTATATCTCAATCGATGAATTATTACCGATTGCTGAGAAATATGGAGACCATAAATTTGTAATCCGTGGTATTCTAACAGGAATGGCAGTCATTGCCCTGAGCCTAGTCATCTAGTTATCAATCTAATCCAATACAATTTATCCTATCAAATTTTGCTTGGTAGGTTTTTTCATATAGTTTGCATGTATATAGTCATAATGAGAAAGGAAATGGCATGGAAGTAAGAGAATTATTGAATATTTTAACCGTTGCAGAAAGGCTTAAAGATACCACGCGTCATTGCTATACTTCACAAGGGCGCCAGGAAAGTGTGGCAGAGCATACTTGGATGATGAGCCTCATCGCTTTATTATTAATGGATGAATTCGAAGAGGTGGATATGAATAAAGTGATTCGTATGTGTATTATTCATGATTTAGGGGAATGCTTTACCCAAGATATTCCTGCTTTTGCCAAAAATCAAGACCATCGGGACAAAGAAGAACAATTACTCAACCAGTGGCTCGATAGTTTTCCTACCTATCAAGCCCAAGCCTTCAAGGCATTATTTGTTGAAATGGCAGAACGACAAAGCTTAGAAGCCAAGGTTTATAAGGCTATAGACAGCTTAGAAGCCTTGATTCAGCATAACTTCTCTGACTTATCAACTTGGTCGGAGAATGAATTGGACTTTAACTTACACTATGGCGACGACAAGGTTGAATTCTCACCCTATTTCACGACTTTAAGAGAAGCCATCCGCCAAGATATGCTAGAGAAGATTGGCCAGAGACAAAGGGGAGCAGGGAAATGAAAAATTAACTCAAAAATACAAGAGTAGAGGATCTACGTATTGATCTTCCACTCTTGTATTGTTTTATTTGTTCATATTTTGTCTGTATTGGTAGAGGAAATTGGGCCAATCGGTTTCAATGACATTTGCTCCTAATTGATACATTTGCCCCCAGCCTTGATCCGGATTCTCAAATAAGGAGTAATCATCTTCACGGCCAAAGAAAAAGGGTTTGTCTTTCCCTAACTTCTCCCCATCCATCAGGATAATTTGTTGATTTGCTTGCAACTCTTTGATAAATTTATCATCTAGTAGGTCAGTGTTGGCATTAAGTAGAATCATTTCAATACCAATCAGTTGAATTTGCTTTAAATCTTTAACTCGGTAATAATCCTCTTGACAATGGGCAATGGGAAGATAGGCTATTTTTTGATTCGTTTTATTTAAGGCTTTGAGATAGTCATAACCGTCACCTGCTAAGTTATTTTTCAAGAAACAACGATCGATGACATTATATTTTTTAAAAATTTCAAAAAATTGAGGATCATCCCAATACCACCATGATCGGTCAATATTTATCATCTTATCTTTCGGAAACCAAGCTAAATAGTCTTCTAAGCGCTCAACTTTGTAATTCGATTCCAGGCCAATTGAATTTCGTTGATAAACGGCTTCAATCTCGTCGGAATATAAGTCATGAAAATGACGATCTAAGCCAAGTAATTGAGCTTCTTGGGTCGAATGGAAGAGATAATAGATATGGTCTTTAGAGCGACAGACATCCAATTCAATAATATCAGCTCCAGCCATAAAGGCCAATTGAGTAGATTGACGCGTATTTTCAATAATATTGCCACCTCTAAAGCCTCGATGAGCCATAATAAGGAAAGGGAATACTTGAGCGCTTCGTTGAATATATGATAGGTTCATGATTTATCCTTTCTGCCAACGTGATTCTTTCAAATTGGAAGTTACATAGACGATGGCGGCACCTAAAGAGAAGACAAACATAATCGCTGATAAGGCGGCCGCTCGTTCATAAGACATATACGCGTTAAACTGATCATAGAGGGCAATCCCTAACATTCTAGGATGGGTACCACCCAGCAAATACGGGGTGGTAAAAGACCCAATATTCGACATAAAGACAAAGGTCATAGCTACTAGGATGTCTTTATAGGAAAGCGGGAGAATGATTTTCTTTAAGATATCGAAATGACTGGACCCTATATCGCGTGCTGCTTCAATATAAGAGTCTTTCACATTGGATAGGGAGGCAAGAATAATTAAAGTAGAAAAGGGGATGTTAAACCAAAGATTCATGAACAGTATGGCTTTCTCGGAATACATCCAGCCCAAGTTAAAATTTAGACCAAACAGAGAAGCTATTCGAGAGACGACGCCCCCATCCATAATTAAGACCAGAACGGATTGCACGGCAACGAGCCCAGGAATAAAGCGAGGAATTAAGGTTAATTTCCCAATAACTTTGGCAATCCAACTATTAGAGAAACGTAGATAGAGGGCTAGGAAGAATCCGATCATCCCAGTAAATATAACCGTTTCAAAAACAATCTTTAAGGTATATAAAATATTAGCTCGTTGAATGTCATCGGTAAAAAAATAGCTATAATTATCCCAAGTAAACTGACCGGTCTCTGGATGAGTGAATGATAGCACTAAGGCGTTAAAGACAGGATATGCAACAAAAATGGCAATGACTAGGAAAGCAGGAAGTACCATTAAATAGGGTGTCCATTTATTCTCCATGAAGCAAACCCTCCTTATTGAAGGATAAACTGTGGTCATAGTCAAAACTAATCGCGTCACCTTCAATTAAATCCAGTGCCTGGTTACGTTGTTGATAGGACTTATAGTGTTGGCCCTGGCTGTCTTCAATTTCTAAGAGGGTATAATGACCTAAAATCATCTTATGCACTAAGATTGCTTGATGACTAAATTGGTCTTTTCTACCGACTTTAATGGCTTCGGGTCGTATTGCTAGGGTATGGTCTCCTTGAGAAATCAGGTTCATCGCCCCAATAAAATTGGCTACAAATAAATTTTCAGGATGGTCATATATTTGATCAGGGCTCCCAATTTGAGCAATATTACCTTGATTCATGACGACAATACGGTCAGAGATGGCCATAGCTTCCTCTTGGTCATGAGTCACGAAGATGACAGTGATTTTTAGCGTTTGTTGAATACGTTTAAGTTCTTCACGCATCTCTTGACGGATTTTGGCATCTAAAGCAGAGAAAGGCTCATCGAGTAATAAGACTTCGGGTTCTAATAATAAAGAACGGGCAATTGCAATTCGTTGTTGCTGACCTCCTGATAGTTGAGCCGGAAATTTATCTTCCATACCCACTAGCTTAACCATTTTTAGCATCTGATGGATTCTTTCTTTAATGTCATTTTTCTTGAGCTTACGTAATTTCAAACCAAATGCTAGATTCTCATAAACAGTCATATGTGGCCATAAATTATAGGATTGAAAGACCATCCCAGTTGGCCGGTGCTCTGGTTCAAGCGGAGTTACATCTTGCTGATCAATCAGAATTTGACCTGAAGTCGGCTTAATAAAGCCACCAATCGCGCGAAGAATCGTCGTCTTTCCACATCCAGAGGGACCAAGCAGGGTTAGAATTTCATGTTCATAAATATCTAAATTAATATCACGAACCCCATCACCATTTGAGAAAATTTTAGATAAATTTTGAATTTGTACTTTAGTTTTCATAAAGACTCCTTTATTTCATCTGAAATCCTTTGCCAAGGGCATCGGAAGAGATATATTTGCGAAAGACTCTAAGGAAAATTAAGGTTGGAATCATTAATATTAAGGCGAAAACGGCTCCAGCTGTTGGCGGGTATTGCATAATGACCCCATACATCGCCGTTGCCATCGTATTAATCTCAGGGAAACCGACTAATAGAGTACCTTGGGCTTCTTCAAGTGAGCCTAGGAACGTATACATCGATGCCACCGCAATCCCCGGCATGGCTAAAGGCAGGGTAATTTTCCGAAATACAGTGAAGGGAGACGCACCCACATCACGACCCGCTTCTTCTTGCTGACGATGAATCGCTCGAAAAGCACCTGAAGGTAACCAAACCATAAACATTAAGGTATTAATCATATGAACCAAGATAACACCTGGCAAAGTTCCCATTAATTTCAATTTATAAAAGATAATCCCCATAGAGATATAAAGGCCCATCTTGGGAAAGGCATTCCCTAACAGGAAAGAAAACATGAAAAACTTGCGTCCAGGGAAATTATAGCGAGCAATCGCATAAGCAGCGGGTAAACAAATGATCAAGGATACAATGGTAGTGATGGTTGCAACAATGAGCGAAGTCCCAATTGAAGAGACTAGATTCTCCTGACTGAGGACAAAATTCCACCATTCAAAACCAAACTCTTGGGGAATAACATTAGGATAGCGATATATATTAGCGAAAGCTATCATTAAGTTGTTGACTAAGGGGCCATAGAAGAAAAGCAAAAAAATCGCAAAGAAGATAAATTCAAAGAATTTTTTAGGACCTATCGCATAATAGAAACGCCGCGGAGACATCATAAAGATCAATCCTTCCTAAATGATTAAAAAACAAACGGGCAAGATATGTTGATCTTTGCCCGTTAAGGTTAATTTAAGTAAATCTTGGGAGCAAAAATGAAACAAAGTTAGAGCATAGTATCATCAGAAAGCAGAAATTATTCTAATGTACCGATTTCGCTATCCCATTTTTCATATAGTTTGGTAGTCAGATCCCCAATTGAAGCGCGACGGAAAGCTTCCACCGAAATATCTTTTAACATTTCAGCATTTTTACTTTCAAATTGTGTTTCGACTAAAGGAATGGCAGCTAATTCATCTAATAGGATTTGTTGAGCCTCATCTGAAAGCATGAAATTCATTACTGCATAAACGCCCTCAGACTTAGAACCAATGTTAGGCATTGCAAATGTAACTAAATTTCCGGTAAATGAAGGGTCGATTTGAGCAATCTTAGTCGTTTCAGGTAAGCGACCTTCTGTAGTTTGAGAAATAGCCATATCAGCCCAAGCAGGAATCATGTCAACTTGTTGGTTAGCCAATAAATCTAAAGTTCCTTGGTTCTTATGAGGGTAAACTGTCTTACCACCAGATTGATATAAGTAAGGGTGAAGTTCTTTTAATAAATCGAATCCTTGAGTCCATTGTTCCATATTGGCTTCATCAGCAGATTGAAGGGCGGCTTCATCTAAGAAGTTATAAATAGCTGTTACCGCAAAAGAACCTCCAGCTCCACCTGAAGAAGGTGTATTGTAAGCAAATTTGCCAGGATGATCCTTAATCCATTGGTATAATTCTTCTGCAGTTTTAGGAACTTCTTTAACACGTTCAGAGTCATAAGCGAGTACTACGGTGGTTCCACGGTATGGTGACAAAAACTCTTTGCCTTCAGCTAATTCAGCAGCCACACGTTCAATATTAGGAATTTTAGAGAAATCAAGCGGAACAAAAACATCTTCCACTTCATTGGTATAAGCTTTGAATTCATCAGCACCCAGTTCAATAATGTCATAGTCTGTGTCTGTTTCACCAGCCTTAGCAGCAGCCAGGACACGATCTCGAAGACCTTGAACCCCAGAACCAGAAGTAATCCATTGGATTTCTAATTCATATTTTTTACCATCTTCTGAAGCATTAAATTTATCTTTGACAGATTCTAAGGCCATTTTTACGTTATCAGAACCAGATCCCCAAAGCGTGATTTTTTCTTTTTCAGCAGCATTGACGTTAACGAATGACGAAGCTAAAGTACCGATTGCTAAGGACAATGTTAGGGCTTTTGCAATAAATTTTTTCATGAAGATGCTCCTTTATAAATTTATATAAGAAGTATATCAAGTCAAAATTAAAACATTGTAAATTTTTGTCGGTAGGATTGTAAATTTTAAGTAAATGAAATGTAAAGCTGAACGAGCAAGATTATTAAAGTTTATTGATTAATAGAAGTGGTAAAAAGCTCTTAATGAAGTTGTGATTAAAATGATTAATCAAAATTTCGATTAGAATTCAATTTCAGAATAAACGCATGGTAAGATTCCAAGCTGGATTAAAAAGATTCATATAGAATATCTTTTTAATATTTTGTTGATAATACATATTATGTTAACTAAAATAAATAAAAATATACCTTGGTTTTAGACTGATTTCCCTCTCAGTTTTTTGAAGAACAATTAGCTGATTGTTTTCCATTTGCATGCTAGAATCATGTGCGAAATTTAATAGCTAATAATAATACCCGTATTTATAAGGAGCCCTCTATGATTTATTACAGATTCTAAGGAGCCAGTCTGTGTTAAAATATATTTTAGTTAAGTAAATAATGGTGAACGAGCCTATTCGATCAAGGATTAAAACAAGAAAATCATTATTAATTTCATAAATTAAAAGTCAAATTAATTCAATACAGTATTTTTAGATCCTTTGTAATATCTTTACTAGCTATGTTTTCTATATTTTTTTATATTGCTGTCCATTTGCTGCCGCCAATTACTTTCACTATGATTTTAGGATTCTATATTTTAACGATGTATTTATTTACATATATGATACAATTTACTCAAAATATTATAACCGTTAATAATTTTAAACAGGAGATGCTTTATGAATAAATTTGTGATTATGATTAAAAATAATTTGTTGACGTTATCTGTCATCTTCTTAATGCTGATTACTAGAATTTTTGTTTTTCCTGTTTATTCGATTGATGGGGCTTCAATGGATTACACCTTACAACATAATGAAAAAGTGATGGGAATCAAAATGTTCGACGTTGAGAGATTTGATATTGTCATTGTTCAAGTACCTGAAGCCAATAAACGTTATGTTAAAAGAGTAATCGGCTTGCCCGGTGATAAAATAGAATATAAAAATGATCAGTTGTTTATCAATGGAGAATTTATTGAGGAAGCATTTTTATCTGAGAAGAAAAAAGAATGGGACTTGTTTACAGATGATTTCACTGTCGAAAAAGTCCCTAATGGTGAGTATTTTATTATGGGGGATAATCGTAGAAATTCTATAGATAGTCGACACATCGGCACTGTCAGTCGGAATCAAGTCATTTCCAAGGTCATTCTAATCTACTGGCCTCTTGATAAGATTAAAATCCTCAATGAGTAAAATATGACTCACTTCCCTACTCACTTTCTTAATACGAGCCAGCTTCAAAATGAATTCACACAAAATAAAAATTATTTGATATAGGCCGAAATCTAGTTAGCAGGATTTCATTATGAATAAATTTTACTTTCATGAATTAATAAGAACGATCTATCCCATCATCTTTACTTCTAAGATATATAGAGTTAAAAGTCAGAAATCCAATGCTGAAATATATTATAGCTTGTAAAACAAATAACAAAATTTCGATAAAATTAATATGGTTATTGGCTACAATGTTTGTACTTAATTGAATACCTCGTTTGATGGGCAGAATATCTCCAACAAAAATAGCCCATTTCGGCAAACTTTCATCATCAATAATTGCACCACTGAAAAATAATAAAAAATATGAGATTAGAGATTCAAAGGAAGCAACTTTAGTATATTTTAAAGTCAAACCAACTAAGAAGAGTGTGAATCCTAAGATTCCTACAGAGCTAATGCAGAAAATTAATAAGATTCTGAAATCAAAAAATAAATTGATTTGAAATATCATCTTGATAATAAGAAAGATCATTTGAACTTTAAGGAAATTTATCAGAAACCAGACTAAAGATTTTATAAGTATAATATATTCGAATTTAATAGGTTTAATGAGTAATTGTTCAAGTGTCCCCATTTGTTTTTCAGTTGAAATTGAAACGGAAGCCTCGCTAATTAAGGAACTTAATAAATACCAATAAATAAAACCAATATAAACACTCTGACTGTTATTAAATTTATTTATGATGATAAGTATTGCAAAAATAAAAAAGGTGATAATCATTTCCACTAAGTGATCCGGATAATATGTTTTTAATTCAATTAAGTATTTTTTTATTTCAGCTTGAAAATAACTAATCATAACATCCTCCAGAATATAAATCTTTTAAAATGTTTTCAAGTGAATTTTGTGCTTTCTTAATTTCTTGGATAGAAGACATATTATCATCTAGATCACTCAAAATTTTTTGAGTATCAGATGAAGTTAGATCATAAAATTTAATGGAATGATTATTGAGAAAAGTATAATTATACTTTAGTTGCAATTCCTTTATTATCTTTTCGGTATTCTCCGTCAGATTCATGACAATATAGAAAAAATTCTTGTGGTTAGAATTCATTTTTTTGAGATCTCCGTATAATCCATCGAAGAGAATTTTTGCTTTGTCGATAATAATGATATTATCAGATAATTTTTCTATAATATTTGCTTGATGGCTTGTTAAAATAATTGTTTGGTGGTTATCACAAGATGATTCTTTAATCTTGTTGCAAATAGTCTCCGTACTTTCGAAATCTAAGCCTAAAGTGGGTTCATCCAAAAATAAAATGGACGGTTTATTCATCAATGCAATAATTAAAGATAATTTTTGTAACATGCCTCGAGAATAATTGCCACAAGGTTTATTAATTGATTGACTGAGGTTGAATTCTTTTATCATTTTTTGAATATGGGGACTATTATATTTCAGCTTAGATTTTTGCAGAGACAAAAAGTACTCAATATTTTGTTTACCAGTTAAATAATAATAAAGGTTATCCACGCTTTCCAGAACGGCTGCTGTATGCTGGTAATAATCATGTTTAAGGTTCTTTATATTTTCATTTTTGAAAAAGATATTACCTTTAGTAGGATGAATCATATTTAATAACAGTTTTATTAAAGTAGTTTTTCCTGATCCATTTTTTCCTAAAATAGTTGTTATTTTTCCTTCTTCTATCTCTAGATTTATTTCGGATAAGACAATATTGTCATCGTATTTTTTTGTTAAATTGTTTACAGTTAAAATTTTATTCGACATTTTTTTCACCGAAATAATAGTTTAGTGCCATATCAATATCGTTATTTTTCAAATCATTTAATGGACATTTGAAATTTTTGTTGTTTTTTTGATAGAGGCAACCCCCATCACATATTGGAAGGAGTTGGCAATCCATACATACCTCAAAGTGATTATCAATTTCTATAAACTCAGCTTGCTTTATATTAAAATATTCAGAACCATATAGATTGACATGTGATTGTTTATATTGTGGAATTCCAACCGCTTCTATACATGCATATAAATATCCATCAGCTCCAATTGTATAATTGTTTTTTTGAAAAAGAGAGCAAGCCAAATAAGTATCACGGTAAAATGGTTGAAATTGATACCCATATCTTTCAGATAATTGATGAATATCTTTCCAAATAGTTTGAAAATTAGAAATAGTATTTTGATTTTTTTTTGCTTTTGTATCAATTACAAAACTATACATGATAGGATAGTAAATTTGTTTTTCTCTTAAATCTAGTAATAATTCTTCAATATATTTGTAATTCAATTGGTTTAAATTACAATTTAAGGAAACATTTACACCAGGAAAATATTGTTGCATTTTTTTTAGGTTTCTAATAATTGTTTGGTAGCTACCTCTGTTATTATTATCTTTTCTTAGATAATCATGTATTTTTTGAGGTCCATCAAGGGTAATCATAAAATTATTTAAACCTAGTTTGAATAATTTTTTTAAGATTCTTTTATTTCCATATGTTCCATTAGTAACGATACTATAAATAATATTGTTACAATTTTTATTTATAGTTTTCATTATTTGTAAAATTTTTTCACTGTGTAATGTTGGTTCTCCGCCTATAAAACACACATCAAGCGCTTCGGGTTTTATTTTTCTTTTAACTTTAATTATAAAATTATTTACTTGATTTAAAGTTATATCATTCATTATTATTTTTTTATTAATGACATTTTGATAACAATAACTACAGCTTAAATTACAATCATAATTTAAGTGAATTACAAATCTACAAATTTTATCACTATATTTATACATTTCTCTTTGTATTTCATATTTATTATAATCAAAAAATTTATTTTCACAAATAATATCTAAATTTTTTAGAGAATCAATTTGATCACTATTCAGTTGTTCTAACAAATACTCATTAGATTTTCCTTTTATTTCAAAATCAAAAGCAACACTGATCACAGACTTATTTATCAAATGAAAAATATTTAGTGTATTTTTTTGTAAATTATAATTTATTACAGCAAATTTAGAAAAATGCATCTTTATACTCCTTATTTAATAAGTTAATATAATTAACTTGATTTACAAATTTAACAATTTTATCATTAAGTATTTTTTTATCTTTATGATAATTATATGAGATTTGATTAATGTGTTTTTCAATAATTTCACTAAAGTCACATTCTTCTGTCAACAATTTTTTTTCAAATTTAAGAGGATATTTTAGCAAATAATAATTTTTTATAGAAAAGAATTCTTGACAAACTTCCTTTATTGACGAATAAAAATTAATTTCATTTAATAAATTTATATTTATTGACAAGTCTTGTGCTTTGTGTAGAATTTGAAAAGGTACTCCTTTTCTAAGTAAAACAAATTTGAATTCGTTAAAAGCTTCTAAATTACATCTTGCAATACTTGGATCTATTAAATAATAAGAAATATAAGGCAAAGTAGCTTTTAGAGGTATTAAGTTTTCTTTCTTAAAATCTTCTTTTTTCAAGATAATTGATAACTTATTTTTGCTAAAGCACTGGTTTTTAACGATATAATTAATGTATTTAATATAATCAAAGTTTTCTTCAACAATAAAACCGTTTACTACTAAATTACGTAAATCTTTTAAAAAAATTTGATTAATGCTTTTTCTATCAGAAATACTTTGATAAATATCTTTTTTTATAGAAGTTTTCTCCCCTGTTACTGAGTTATATAAGATTAAATTTTTTTTATTAGAAATCATAATAACGAAATTATTTAATCTCATTTTTAAATACTCCTTTTAAATCATTTAAATTTTTTACGGTTTTTATATTATTTTGTATTTTGTAATTTAATTCTTCTATATTTTTTTCTGGACAGATAAAATAATCGAATTTATCATTATTATCTAAAAAAAAGACAATTTTTCTGAAAACGCGCCTACTTCAATGACATTCCCTTCTAAGTCAATCTCTCCTGTTATTAAGATGTTAAGATGATCTGCAAGATTGAACTGTAACTTGGAAAAAATTCCGAGTCCTGCCGAAGTCCCATCTTTTTGCATACTAGAATTAGTAAAATGTATATGGAATTTTTCCCTTTTTTGTTCTAAGTTTCTATAAGTTGTCAAAGCTAAGAGACATGAATCTAATAATTCTTGTCCTATACTTCCTGTAAATACATCTTCATTTAGATATGATTCTTTTATTTGTATTTCAAAATAATTTATATTATTTCTATTACTAATTGCTGGAACAAAAAATCTCATATTTACCTCCATATAAACGTTAGCGTATACATGATATTTTTATGTACCTACTTTTACTTTATTTCTCTGCGTTTTTTTGCAACATGAATATTCTTTGGCTAGATCCACAGAATTTTTCTTGTTTTTTTCTATTTTAACTTCTGGAATTAATTTTTTTGGTTTCATAATAACCTCCATTAAAATCGAATGTATACGCTAACATATTGATTGTACCATTTTAAACTGCTTTATCAATAGCGATTCTCAACATTATTATTTAATGAAGCCTTTATTTTGTTAATAAGGCTATTTCCAATTTTTTACTAATCTTATAAATTCAAACAACCGTGTCTTTCGTTATTGTATGATAATTTTTATTCATTTAATTAATTTCATACGTATACTCATAGATTGAATATAATATGGATATGGCTAGCCAGCTGACGGTAGTTGCTAGGATAGCTGTCTCAGGATTGATAAATTGACTCAAAATTAACAAGCATAATGCGAAAGGAATGCTTAAGACTGCCATCAGATGGTGGGTCTTTCGCCAATTCTTTTCGCTATTTCGCGTACTGGGAATACGAATCCCGATGAAAGCATTATAATCGAGATGTTCTACCAAAACGCCCAGTAACACCATGAAGATGGCAATAAGATATATTTCGTAATGTTGGACATGTTGAAATAATAGGACAAAAATTAACACGCAGTATAAAGCAAGATTAAGATGCTTGCTGTACGCAGCGGCACCATCTCTATAATTTTCGACGATTAAGTATAAGAAATATGCTAGACACAAGACGGTTTTAAACACAGGATTTGGGATAACAAGCATTAAAGCAAGCACCAACAAGACGATCCACTTTTGTAAATTATTCATGCAATCCCCGCTTTCCAAATTTTATTTCACTACTATTATAACAAACCTATTCATTCAATGGTTCAACTTAAGGACAAAATCTGAATATTGATGTCAAACAAAGGCTCGCTTCATCATAAAAAACCTGTGAATAATTTATACGCAAAAATTAACTTAGCGATCGTATTTTTAAATCAAAATCAATATATTATCAACCTCCCCTATTTATTACCGAAATGTATCACTTAAGGGAGTTTTTTTGTTAATGAGATTTTCTTTCTAAGGTTAATAGGGCTTGCTTGCGGTCTAGTCCACCCGCGTACCCGGTTAATTGTTGTTGACTGCCAATGACCCGGTGGCAAGGAATCAGGATGGAAATTGGATTATGGCCGACTGCTCCACCAACCGCCCTCGCCGAAGTAGTTTTATAAGGAAAATCCTGGTTAAGTTGGTCAGCAATCTGCTGATAAGTTATGGTTTGTCCATAGGGAATCTGTTGTAAAAGGTGCAAAACCCTTAGTTGATAAGGCGTCGCTTCTGGTTTCACTGGTGGGAGAGCAAGTTTAGGTAGATCGCCATTAAAATATTCCGTTAAATAATTTATGGCAAGTTGAATGATTGGCGTAACTTGTTCTGGAATTTCTTCCAAGTTATAGCCTTTCGCATAATACTTCTGCCCTACAAACCAAAGTCCCTTGATAGCTTGCTTATCTGCGATAATCAGCAAGTCACCCAAGGGCGATGTTTGATAACTTTTGGATAACATCTCTAACACTTCCCTTTTTTCGTATATGAATGGCACTATTAATTATATAAATTTTCTCACCGGTCGTCGATGTCAGATTAGACTGGATATATTTCTAAAGATTAGACTGGATATATCTCTAAATAACGTTGTTCACTTGAATAACCCGGTTTCTGATCAAGATATTCTTCCAGAATTTGTCCATCTTTCAAGAACAATATATGCCGAGTTAGTTTATCAATCTCACTCAATGTATGTGAAGATAGTAAAATTGTAGTCCCTGACTGATGTAGTTGTTTGAAAAGCTGCCGTGTTTCAATGACCGCTTGAGGATCTAATCCGTTAAATGGTTCATCTAGAATCATAATTTTTGGCTGGTTTAGGGTGGCTAAAGCTAACAACATTTTTTGTTTCATTCCTAATGAATATTCTTGAATTTGTCGGTGAATATAATCGGTCATTTGGAACGCAGTCACTGCTTCTTGCAACCGTTTGTCAGAGAGTCGATATAAGTGACCTGCATAAGTCAAATGATCCCAACCCGTCAGATAAGGATATAAAATACTATTGTCTTTGAGAAAACTAACCTGATTAAAAATTCGATAATCTTTGACGGATTGATCTAATAATTTTACATAACCTGAAGAAGGATTGAGTAAGTTAACCATAATGTTTAATAAGGTAGATTTTCCCGATCCATTGGGTCCTACCAAGGCTACAATTTCAGGTTGATCTATCGTAAAATTAATATCCTTTAGGACAAGATGGTGATGAAATGATTTAGCAAGCTGTTTAACTTCAATCACAGTCATTATGCTTTCACCTCCAGCAATCTATTCTTACGTATTCGTTGATAGGTTAAAAAGTAAAAAATAGCCGACCAAATAATGAGAACAAATAATGATTGAAACAAGGAACTATTAGTCCATTGAAACGGAACCATAATAGAACCATCAAGTACTTTGCAACCATTTAAATGAGCAAATGGAAAATAAATTGTCAAGTTATTGGGAATCACTTGTCCAAAGTAGTAGCCTAAAACAAGAAGAAGACTCGTAAGTATTGATGTCGTGAGTTGTTTGGGAATATAGGTTGATAGGAAAGCCATGAGGTTCAGAATAAAAAGACTGGAAACAATATACCAGATACAATAATTTACAAACCAATTACCTAAATTTAGCCAATGAAAGCTATTGTCAAAGTAGGTTAAGATGTTTGGATGCGCTAGTAATTGATCATAATAAACTAAGGGAAACTCCCATTGTCCAAATCCACGACGACTCATCCCCAAAACGAATAATACCAGAATCGCTAGGCTAAAATATTTGAAGGCTTGAACCATTTGGGCGTATATCTTATCAAAATGAATTCTTTTAGGATTATTTGGTAACGTATATAACCAATAAAGATGTTCATACCGATCGCCTTCATTGTTATATGCCCCGCCCATAAAGCAAACGAGGAGTAGAATGCAAAAGAGATCGAAGCGAAAAACAGAAACAAACCGATACACCAGTCCAAGAAAGGATTGGTCGGCTGCCTGATAGGTTAATTGGTCTTGAAGTCGATCAGCAGGATTAACAGCCTCGTCATAAGGAGTCAGCGTAATGGCAGTACCTAATATTGGAGGAATTTCCCGTTCTTGAAAAGCTAGCAAACGTTGACTAGATAATTTATAGGCAAAATCAGAAGGAAAGTCGCCAGTTGGATAATATTGATATCGCGGGAAATAACGCAAACCATCTGTAGCAGAATCAATGGTTGAATAAGGATTGAAGTACATAATAAGTTCATCTTGAAAACTTTGATAAAAGTGATTAGTTTCACCGTTTCTGAAAGCTGCCTGTCGATTCTTGATGGTTTGATAACTTTGATCAAAAAATTCCATGGTCTCATTTAAATGTTGTTTTTGATAATTTAATTGTGAGATAAAATTCGGATCCGTTTCTTTTTGTTCAGCCACTTCAATTAACTTGATTTTAGCTGAAAAATCGTCGTGGATAAGTTGATAATCTTGTTCGAAAAATGGTGCACTCACAAAAACTTCTTCACTATGTTGATCTTGTCTAAGTATGAAGACAAAACAAGAAAAGATTACCATGATGATTAAAAGATAAGATATGAGATTAGCAAAATATGCTTTTAATTTACGACTTTCAAATTGTAGACTGCCAAATTTCTTTGTATTGTGCGATTTAGTTGTTCCAACAGCTCTCCATCTTGGTTTAGCTTTAGAAAATTTATTACGGGGATATAAATAATAGGCGCTAAAAAAGAAACAGAGGCTAATAATCAGCCAAATGATGATGACTGGCCATCGAATTTGCTGATCGATATATTGATAGGTTGCTCGATTTTGTTGAATCAATTCTGTAAAAGAAAATTGTTTGAGGACAGTTTTTCCAAGGTATTGATTCTGTATATCTTGATAAAAAGAATTGAGATTCTGTTGAAACCATGGCATAAATTGAGTCATCATGCTGATAAAACCCGTAGTAGCTGTAAAAATTAACCAAGATACACGCTCTTGACGAAAAATACTGGCGATGCATAAGGCTAAATTTAGGCAGAATAAAGTCTTTAAGAAAAATATAGCCCAACATGTAATCAAAATTTGCCAAGCTGGTTGGTAAATATCCTGGATATTAAGGACGCGTAAGGGATAATTGATATCTCCTAGACCTTGATGCGTGACCATTGCTATTGAAGCGGTTATCAAAGTTACCAACAAAATATATATCAATGCCAGACTAAATGTTAATGGTAAATAAGTCATTAATAGATGACGTCGCTTGGTAGGTAAGGTCCATCGCCACTGGTGATGCATCCTTCCTAAATCTTCAGTGGCTAGCATTAGAATCATTAAACTAATAAAAATAATAGGAATATTTCCGAATAAAAAATCAAATCCATATATTAGCTGACTAACTGCTCCGTTCTGGCCACTGGATATTTTGGGATCAGTTTGTTGATTAAGATAATCTGCCAAGTGTTGGCCATAAGTTAGCAAGGCCTCTTCATAAGTATTTAAGTGAATTTGATCGATTTCAATCCCCTCTTGTAAATACTTGATAAAGATATTCCACTGGCTACTTTGATAACCTTGACTGCTAGTATATTCTTGGTAATTCTGATCTTCTGTCATTGAATAAAAGTGAGCTTGACCGGGACTGATTTGTTGGTTTTGCCGAAGATCTTCAATGTAGTCGCCAGTATTTGGCCGAAATACGGAAATTAATTGGACATAATATGATTCAAAGATACTCTGAGGATTTTGTTCACTAGAATGGGTTTGCAATTGAAAGTGATTAAATATCGATAAGATTGTAGCAATCGCTAACAATACATAGATTAATTTCCGCTTTATCAATCGACGAAACTCAAAGATGATAGACCCCATCATTCCCCTTCTCTCTTATATATTTTATATAATTTTTCATCCATACCTCGTTTAGTACAATTAGAAGTAGCACATATCTTTTATGGTGATTTGTTGATTGCTCAAAGAGGACTCGTTTCTAGATTGCAATATTGTAATCGATTTCATTTTTATTATAGCAAGTCCTTTTCTTTTTACAAGGCTTTGTTGCCGCCTTCCTTATTGAAAAACTCATTAAGATTTGCTATGCTATTGTCAAGTTATAACTTGACAAGGTGGTGAGGCGATGTTTGCGCCGCAAAAATTAAAAGCGATTCGTTTAAATCGGGGCATATCTCAAGTTGAAGTCGCACGACATCTTGGAGTAACCCGCTCGGCTTATTCCAGTTGGGAAACGGGGACCTATCAGCCGAATCGCAAGAACTTACAGGCCTTAAGTGACTATTATCAAGTGGATATTACTTATTTCGAAGCCGAAACAGAATTTATTCACCGCTATTTGGTCTTGAATGCTGAGAATCGGCAGCGAGTCTTGGCCCATGCCCGTCAACTTTATCTCAGCCAACTCGTCCCCTATAAGGTCCATGCCCGCTTGTCCGCCGGATTGGGTGACTTTTATATGGAGAATTATGACTATGATACAGTCTATTTTGACCATGATTATACGTATGATATTGCTTCTTGGATTCATGGGGACTCGATGCAACCCCGCTATCAAGATGGTGAGGTTGCTCTGATTCGGGCACAAGGTTTTGATATAGCTGGTGCTGTCTATGCCGTTGTTTATAATGAGGAAACCTTTATTAAGAAAGTATATCTTGAAGAACATCAAGTCAGACTGGTTTCTTTGAACCCAGCTTATGCCGATATCTATGCTCCCTTAGATCAAGTTCGGATAGTAGGGCCGGTAGTCCATACCTTCAAGCCACTCGAGGTTGATTACCATGATTAGATTTGATTATCAACGTGAACCCCATTCAGACATAGCCTTTATTGATATGAAATCTTTCTATGCCAGTGTCGAATGTGTAGAGCGTGGCCTCCATCCCCTAAAAACTTGCCTCTGCGTGATGAGTCGGGCGGACAATGCTAGTGGTTTAATCTTAGCCAGCTCTCCTCTATTTAAACAGGTGTATGGTAAGCAAAATGTAGGACGAAGCTATGATTTGCCCTTTGATGTGCGAACCCGTAAATTCTCATATCGGAACGCGAAACGTCAGGGCTTGCCGATGACCCATGAATATATTCAGTATATTGAATCATGGGCTCAACGAACTTTGATTGTCCCTCCGCGAATGGCCTATTATATCCAAGAAAATCTTAAAATCTTAAAAGTCCTACAGAAGTATGCGCCCAATAGCGATATTCATCCCTATTCTATTGATGAAGCTTTTATTGACTTAAGCAAATCTCTTAATTATTTCCAACCTAATCCTAACAAGTCTCGACGGGAGAAATTAGATACGATCAGTGCACAAATCCAACGAGACATTCGTCTAGCCACGGGTATCTTCTCTACGGTAGGAATGAGCAATGCTAACCCCCTCTTAGCAAAATTAGCGCTCGATAATGAAGCCAAGCACACACCAACCATGCGTGCGAATTGGTCTTATGAAGATGTAGAAAGTAAAGTCTGGGCGTTAGAACATTTAACAGATTTCTGGGGGATTGGTAGCCGGACGGAACGCCGCTTAAATTGTCTGGGGATTGATAGCGTCAGGGCCTTGGCTCAGGCAAATCCAGAGATATTGAAGAAAGAATTTGGGGTCATTGGTCTCCAATTGTGGTTTCATGCTCATGGCATCGATGAGAGTAAACTTTCCCGACCTTATCGAACGAAAAGCAAGGGCTTAGGCAATTCTCAGGTCTTACCTCGCGATTATACCCAGAAGGATCAAATCGAACTTGTTCTCCTCGAGATGGCTGAGCAAGTGGCGATTCGTTTGCGACGTGCTCATAAGAAGACAACTAACGTGGCAATCTATTTAGGCTTTAGTAGGGAAACCCCTCTGCCTTCTTTACAGGCAAGTCAGAAGATTGATCCGAGTCAGAGTACTGCCGAACTGCGTCGTCATGTGCGAACCCTCTTTCGTCAACGTTATCAAGGGGGAGCAGTCCGTTCAATCGGCGTTCGTTTCGGCCAATTGGTCGATGAGGCTTACCAAGTGTATTCTTTATTTGAAGACCCAACGCTGAAGGACAAGCAAGCACGCTTAGAACAAACCATGGATCAGATTCGTGATCAATTTGGTTTTCTGGCGATTCAGCGCAGTTCTATCTTATTAGAAGGATCGCGGACTCAAGAACGTAGTAGCTTAGTAGGAGGTCATGCCGGTGGCTTGGATGGAATTCAATGATAATGACAGAGTTGATCGGAGCTATCTGCCCTATAAATCTGCTCGGGAATATCAAGATCGGGGCATGGCTAAATGGATGGGATTCTTTCTATCGGAACACAACTCAGCCTTAAAGCAAGCTCAGACTGTCTCGAGAGAATCGCCGATGATGGCAGAATCGGATAAATTACTTGCCTTGACTCAGTTATTCTTATCCCAGCAATTGGCCGAATTATCTACGGTAGATCCGCTGATGCATTACCAAGGTCGGGTCAGTGACTATAATGATCAAAGTATTTACTTTACAACTAAGGAAGGAATTAAATATATTCCTTTGCAACAAATTAGGTCATTAACTTTACTGGAGGAATTCGATGATGACTGATTTGAAGATGGCTACCATTCAATTTGATTATTTCCAGGGAAATTATGCCCAATTCGAGGCCGATTTTAATCGATTCTCTACCCTTACAACCCCCTTGACCTTCATGACGGATGATCTTTTGCGCTTTATGCATAGTCATCAACTTACTTATTTTCGCTTAAATGCGAAGAATGCTAGCGATGGCCGTGACCATTATTTTCTCTTTGATTTGCTCGCCATCAATCCGCAAAAGACCGTCTTTACCTATTCGTATCTGGGACATGACGATCACCCCCCTACTTCTAAAAAAAGGGAGTGATTAGCCTCTGACTGAAAAAAAGCGGCTTATTTGTTCAGTCAATAGCTATGAACACAACTATAACTTTAAAATTATAATAAGATAAAATATTTTAATAAGTTTGCTGTTTTTTATTGAAAAAGCTTCCATCCCTTGTTAGGATAAAGATGTTCTTAAAAGGTTGAAGGAGGAAACTTATGGAAGTGAAAGAAAAGAAACAATTTAAAACGCCTCACACCTATGTGATTATCTTCGCAATTGTGGTGTTGGCTTGGCTATTAACTTTTATGATTCCAGCCGGTAAATACACGACCCAAGAGATGGAATATCAGGGATCACAAGGCAGTACTTTTACTCGGACGGTCCTGATTCAAGATTCTTTCCGTTACATGCATCCCTTGAAAGAGGATGTCTTGCGTCAGAAATTAGGTCAAGTGAGCCAAAATCAAAATTTCCTTAAAGAGAATGAAGTGGATCAAACAGCTTTGGCCGATTTGTTGAACTCTGGAGAAACCCTGACCTTCGCCAATCTGGAGGGGGTCGGTCTGGATGAGGATGAGTTATATCAAACATTTGGTCAAGCAATCTATGATCAAAGTCAAACTTTACATAAGACTGCCAAAGTCTGGGGAACAGAAGATCATTATGGTTTCGGCTTCTTGAACTATATCTTCGAAGGGCTAGTCACGGGAGATCGTTACGGGTCGGCTATCGGTATCGTCGCCCTGTTACTGGTTGTCGGTGGGGCTTTTGGTATTATCATGCGGACTGGCGCGATTGATGCGGGCATCTATGCCTTTGTTCAAAATGCCCAAGGCTATGAATTCATGGCGCTACCCTTAATTTTCTTTATGTTCTCTTTTGCTGGTGCCACTTTTGGTGCTTCAGAGCAAGTCATTCCGTTTGTGATGATTATTGCCCCCTTCTGTGTGGCCATTGGTTATGACTCGCTCACGGCTGTGACCATTACTTTTGCCGCTTCGCAGATTGGCAATGCTTGTTCTTGGATGAGTCCCTTCTCCATTGCGATTGCTCAAGGGATTGCTGGCCTACCTGCTTTATCTGGGGCCGGTTTCCGGATTATTATGTGGATTGTTATTACCAGTCTTTCATGTATGTATACCATGCTTTATGCCAAGAGAATTAAAGCCCATCCAGAAACATCTCTGACTTATGAGTCGGATCATTATTTCCGCAATCATCAAGAAGAAAGTCAAGAATCCACACCTGAATTTTTATTAGCTCATAAAATAATTCTTGCCGAGCTGTTATTAGGTCTAGCTTGGATTGTTTATGGGGTCATGTCGTTAGAATATTCTATTCCCGAATTAGCTTCTCAATTCTTCTTGATGGGACTGGTTACGGGGATTACTGCTTTAATCTTCAAATTAGATAACCTTACAGTCAACGACCTGGCTTTTGCATTTAAAGATGGAATTTCTGACTTAGCGCCAACCGCAGTGGTGGTGGGAATGGCCAAGGGGATCTTATTAGTCCTTGGTGGCGCTGATGCGGGTAGCTTCTCAGCTTTGAACACGATTCTCTATCATGTGGGCAATGCCTTAGGTAACCTTTCATCCCTAGTCGGTGCCTATGCCATGTATCTATTCCAAAGTGTCTTTAATTTAGTCGTCACATCCAACTCGGGTCAAGCTGCCTTAACCATGCCGATTATGGCCCCCTTAGCGGATATTGTTGGCGTCTCTCGCCAAATTGCAGTCTTGGCTTTCCAATTGGGTTCAGGTTTTGTGGATACTTTCACCCCTGTCTCTGCCAGTCTAGTGGGTTGTCTAGCAGCTGCCCGAATCGATTGGAGTCGTTGGGCGAAATTCCAAATTAAGATGCAAGGCGTGCTATTCATCTTAGGTATTATCTTTATATCTATTGCCTATGCTATTAGTTATCAATAAGAGCTAGAAGGAGTAAATCAATGAAATTAATTAAGAATGTCCAAGTTTATGCCCCCCAACCTCAGGGTAAGCAAGATATCTTACTGGCAGGTGGGGAAATCATCGCAATGGCTGATCATTTAGATATCAGTGAGGATGCTTTAGAGCTGGAAATTATTGATGGACAAGGTATGATTGCTTGTCCTGGGTTTATTGATGCGCATTTCCATCTCTTGGGTGGAGGTGGCGAGAATGGCTATCAGAATCGAACTCCCGAAGTTCAATTAACTGACTTGACCCTGGCTGGGGTTACTACGGCTTGTGGACTGTTAGGAACGGATGGTGAGGGTCGTGATGATGTCGCATTAATTGCTAAAGCCCATGCCCTTGATATTGAAGGGATTTCAACTTATGTCTATATCGGTAATTATCGTTTGCCAGTCAAGACAGTTACCGACTCGATTATTAAAGACATGATGGTAATTGATAAAGCAATCGGTATTGGCGAAATTGCCATTGCTGACCACCGTAATGGCGCCCCTACCCTGGAACAATTTACCCATGCGGCTGCGGATGCTCGGGTGGGCGGATTGTTAACTGGGAAAGCTGGAGTAGTGAATATTCATGTAGGACCCGGTCAAAGTAAACTTGATTTAATTTTCCAAGCCTTAGAAACGACGGATATCCCGATTGCGACCTTCTATCCTACCCATATTGGGCGCAGTCAAGAATTAGTAGATGAAGCCTTAAAATTTGCTGAAATGGGTGGAGTCTTTGATGTCACTGGAAGTGAAGATCCAGATCAAACCCAAGCATTAGACGGAGAGATTCCTTTCCGTAAGATTCTTCGTCAAGTCTTAGACAAGGGGCTAAACCCAACTTGTATTACCCTAACTTCAGACGGACAAGGAAGTTTACCTGTCTTCGACGCTGCTGGTAATTTCTTAAGAATCGGCGTCGCTAGTTCGCGGTCACTCTTAATCGGTGTCAAAGAAGCCGTTCAACGAGAAGATATTCCGCTAGAAATCGCCCTACAGACTGTAACGTCCAATGTGGCTCAAATCTTGAAACTCCAAGATAAAGGCAGTCTAAAAGTCGGTTATGATGCTGATATCTTGTTATTGGATCCTGAAAGTTTAGATATTCAGACCGTCATTGCTAAAGGTCAAGTGATGGTAGAGAACGGAGAAGCCATTCGCTTTGGTACTTTTGAGAAAGCTTAATCAATTTGATTAAAAGACTAGACAAGTAAAATATTAAACCAAAACTCGGCCAACTTGGGATCAGCTGACCCTAAGTTGACCGAGTTTGTTATGTCTGGAGAATTTTGCCGAGTCTTATTTTGCCAATTGTGCTTATAATATTAGGAACGACTTGAGGCGTCACTGTGTTTTATTGTAGATAATCGAGTGTGGCCAGAATAAAAGCTTGAACAGCCACGATTAACTGGCTTTCGTCCAGGTCAAATTTAGGATGGTGATGACCGTGAAAGCTCCCTTCAATCAGACCCGGATTAGCCAGAAATAAGAAACAACTTGGGACCACTTGACCATAAAAAGCAAAATCCTCGCCTCCCATTAAAGGCGCTTGGGTTTCAACGATTTGGTCTGAGCCAAGGGTATTGCTTAAGACGGCCACCGTTTCTTCAGTCGCCTCTTGGTCATTTATCAGGACCGGATATTTATAATCATATTGAACTTGACAATCAAGATCGAACATCAGTGCTGTCCCTTGGCCAATTTCTTGTAAACGCTGAGCAATAAATTGTTGCTGTTGGAAATTAATGGTTCGGACAGTCCCTTCCAGAAAGACTGTATCAGGAATAATATTTTGGTTCACGCCACCTTCAATATGGGTGACGGAAATGACCGCGGGTTCAGTCGCTTTCAAATTTCGGCTCTTAATGGTTTGGATGGCAGAAATAATATGATTAGCCGCGATGATGGGGTCATGAGCGTTCTCTGGATAGGCACCATGATAACCACGGCCTCGAATGGTCATACTAAACCGATCCATGGAAGCCATAAAGGGACCGACCTGATAGGATATTTTGCCAGCAGGGATACTCGGATCTAAGTGACCGATATGAAAGCCCAATAGCCGAGTGACTTGAGGAGATTCCAGCACCCCTTGGTCGATCATTGGTTTAGCTCCACCGGGATATTCTTCCCCAGGTTGGAAAATTAACTTAACCTTGCCTGCAAATAAGTGCCGATTTTCTTGGAGAAATTTGGCTACCGTTAATAGAATCGCTGTATGTCCATCGTGGCCACAAGCATGCATACAATGATTGTTGGCAGCAAATGCTAGGCCGGTCGCTTCTTCAATCGGTAGCCCATCCATATCTGCCCGTAACCCCATGACTTTCTGGCTGGCCTCTCCTGCTTTTTGCCCTTCAATTAAGACTGACAAGCCGTTTCCTTGGAGATAATGATCGTCATAAATCAAGCCAAGGTCTGTGAGAACCTGTTTGACGTAAGCACTGGTTTGGGGTAATTCTAAACCCAATTCGGGTATTTGATGTAAATCACGGCGCCAGCGAATCAAGTCTTCTTGATAAGCATCTTTGAGCGCTTGAATATTATGCGGTTCCATTTGTTCACCTTCTATGCGTACGATTGAGTCAATAGTTCGATTAAAGCTGCTGTGGTATGGTGAAGTTCATTAATTTCCAGATATTCTTCGGTGGTATGAACTTGTTGCATACCGACACCAATGATGGCTGCGTTGAAGCCTTGTTCAGCAAAGAAATTCGCATCCGAACCTCCACCAATAATTTGAGCCTCTGCTTGAACACCGACTTTATTATAAGCGTCAATGACTTGATTGACAAAGGTTAGATTATCTTTTGATTGTAAAACTGGATAATCGCACCAATACTCAAAGCTATAATCATTTATAAATTCTTGAATCGTATTTTCGTATTTTTGTAAGATATCTTTTGCTGTTTGATCACTATGCGTCCGAATCTCTCCAGTGAATTGACAACGATCTGGAACAACATTATTCGGGAAATCGGCATCTATTTGTGAGATATTCGCTGTGGTCGTTTGATCAATTCTTAATAAGGGAAGTTTGTTAATAATTTGACTAGCAACCCAAATCGCATTGATTCCCTTCTCTGGCTCGATACCAGCATGGGCTTTCTTACCAATAATCTCAATGGCGAAACGATAACAAGTGGGTGCTTGATAGGCAACTTTATCTGCTTTTCCTGCATTATCCACGACAATAATATTTTTAGCGAGGTCGAAGTGTTGATGGACTTGGTCCCATTGAATATTCTTTGCACCAAGCATTCCCTGTTCCTCACCCGGCGTAAAGATAAAGTATAAATCTCGATGAGGCTGATTATTTTGAACAATATACTCTACTGCTGATAAGATAGCAGCCAGTCCCGCTTTATCATCGCCACCCAAGGTGGTGGTGCCGTTACTGCGCCAAATATCGTCTTCTTTTATTATTTTTAAATTTTGGTTGGGTTGGATAACATCCAAATGTCCGTTGAGGGTAAATCCAGGCCCTTCAAGCTTTCCTGGAATTTTAGCAAATATGACCGGGGTATTCCCGCCATACTTGTCTTCACAATGATCCAAGTAAATCTCGGCCGATAAATTTTCTAAAAATTGAATAATATAATCCGCCATCTTGTTTTCTTGTTTACTTGGTGAATGGATTAGTAACATTTCTTCTAGGATTTCTAAAGTTCTTTCTTTAATCATCATTGACCTCCTATAATTGACCTTTAAGCATTTGTTTACGAGCAAATAATATTGAAGTAAAGACCGATGTCAAAGTAATAATGAATGATGGATTTCCAGGAATGAAAGAAACGATAAATATCATGATTAAGGAAATCGCCAAAGCAAAAATTCCAGTTGCATAAGATTTTACAAGGAATTGTCCGAAAATTCCCCCATAAATACCAGGAATAATTAATTCAAAATATTTTGCGATATTAGCAGGTAAAGTCGTGATGACAGTTTGCCCTAGAATCGTCGCAAAGATTACGAAGAATACTGCCACATAAATTGAAACAGCTAAACCGATCGTTCCCATCAGAGCGCCTTCATCAGTACCCTCTTTGTAACCTGAGGCCTCAGTCGCCACAGCTGCCGCCGGTATCTTCATATTCACACCATTACCGGACAGCATATTCATATATAATCCAGAAGTCCCTACGATTGGAAAATAAGAAATTGGCTCACTAATATAAAAAGCGCCAGAAACAGACATTTGTGAAATAGCTCCAGCGATAATGGCAGAGATCCCCGGATTGTAGCCCCAAACAAAGGTCATTAAGCAAGGGGGTAATAACACTGCAATAATCCCTAGGATCATCGTTAGCCGACCAAAACCAACGATACTTTTTGTGAATTTTTCATAAGCTGACATTGTTCCTTACCTCCTTATACAAATAACATACCGATTAAGGCACCAGTAAACATAGAAATGGTCAATGACCATGATTTGACCCATTCATATTTATTGCCAAGTTTCTGACAGAGTACCATAATAATCAATGCCGAAATACTGGCCACCGCGTGCGAGGGGTTTACTTGAAATTTAACGACATTGTTCATCACAAAATAAGCGAAGGACCCTAACATGGCACCGACACTTACCGCTGGAAGTAAGGCCTTCCGTCCACCGGTCATCAAATCATTAATAACATGCATTCTATGAGCGAATAGAAAAGTTACAATCAGCCAAGGAATCACTCCTAAAGCTGGTGTCCATAAGGCATTCGCATAAACCTCAGGACTCATTACCGGAGCCAGTTCTCCTCCTGCAGCTTGGGCTCCAAAAGTGGCGGCCATTGTTTCATAGTTGGTTCCACCGATAATACTCATCCGTAAAGCAGAGACTGGAGCACCCAACGATACGATTAATGAGAGAATACTCCCCACAATTCCCAGCGCTGGACCGATACTGGCAATCGCGGAAACTTTGATACCTTTATGAACGCGTTCCTGATCCATCGCTAAATCTTTGGTAGCTTTTAGAGCCTTTCGTATAATATAAGTCCCCTGAACAAGTACCAATATAATCCCAAAAGCGCTCACCACATACATCAAGGGGTGATTCGCTAAATGTATATGTCCTTCCATCCCATGACCTCCTTATATTTTAATGCAATTATTATCTTCGCCCAGGTCAGTTATATGATACACTTAAAGAAACCTTAGACTTAAGATAACGCTTACATTTCAACTTAAAGATATCATATTCCCAGATTGAAACCTAATAGTTATTTGTGATAGGGCCTATCATCATTTCTGATTACTGACTTTGTTTGGAGGAGTTTGGCTTATGGATATTCAACAGATTAAATATATTTTGGAAATCGCTCGGACCGGTTCGATTAGTAAGGCTTCCGAGAATCTTTTTGTCTCTCAACCCCATCTCAGTGCCAATCTCAAGAAAATAGAAGATGAATTGGGGATCAATATCTTCGAACGGACCCACCGCGGTGTCTTAGCGACCAAAGAAGGCCAGAATTTCTTGAAAGATGCCCAGTCCTTGGTTAAGAGTTTTAATCATTTGGAAATGAAATATGCTTTCAATAACAAACAAATCCAAAGTTTATCAATTTCTGCTCGCCGTTCTTCCTATTTAACGCTAGCTATTTCAAAGTATATTAATCAAATGCTGCTGGAACAAGAACATCTCCTGGTTAAATATTCAGAATGTACTAATTGCCAAGTGATTGAGAATGTGAATAATGGCAATGCAGATGTAGGTATTATTCGTTTCAGTAGTGAATACCGTGACCATTTCGAACACCAACTTCATTCACGCTATATCCATTGGCGGAAGATCTATCAAACTTCCTATGTGGTCCTGATGGAACAAACCCATCCCCTAGCCCATCATCGAATTTTGAATTATGAAGATCTTATTCAATTTACTGAAGTCGTCCATGGCGATTTTGAAGATAATTTATTCTTAAATGAATTCTCAGAATCTCGCTTAGGTCTAGCCAGTAAGCAAAAAATTTATGTCTATGAACGGTCCTCGCTTTTAGATTTTATTGCCAATGTGCAAGGATCTTATGCCTGGACAACAGCGACCCATCCTCGGACCTTAGACATGTATCATCTGGTCGAACGACCAGTCAACTCAATCCAAAGTGAGTGCCTAGATTACATTATCTACAAGAAAGACCATGTGAGTCCGGAATTATTGGGGCAGTTAGGTCAAGTCATTGATTTAACCATTGAAGACCTTATGTCGCTGCAATAATCAGGTAAAGCACTGTAGACATAAGCTCCCCTAGTCATCCAAAAAAGACCCAAATCCTCCAGCCGTGCTTGACTTTGGCTGAGTGCTAGGATTTGGGTCTTTATCATGTCACTTGATCATTTACTTAATCATCTTTAGTCTTCTTCTATTAAGTCGAAGATTAGCCCTTGATATTCATTAATTGCTGAGAAATTCTTATCCATCACAGTCATATCAAGTTTTACTGATTTTCCTTCGTACATTTCATAGTCATCTTTTGATAAAGCAAAGACGAAGTAACCCGTCGCAGAGTCGCCTTTTTCTAAGACGGTATCATGTGGAACAGTTTCAGGTTGTAACATCCGTTCATTCTTATATTGAACACTTTCATTAAAGATGAGATTAGCATAGCCACTATTGAAAGCTACCGCATTTTCATCTTTGTCACTGTTATTCTCAATAGTATATTTGATCGTGTATAAAATCACGCCATCTTTAAAACCTTCATAACTTGGAGCATTTTCTTCATTTGGTTCAAATTCAGCAATTTGATAACCGTCAATAGTAATATCGATATCTTCCAAAGTTTGAGAATCAATATCTGTTTCTTCTTCAAGCAAGGTCTTGCTACCTAAGTTATCTTCGACAACCTTATCTGGATAAAGGTCACCACTAGCTTCAGCCTTATCTTCACCTTCTTCACTGATCGGTAAGACAACTAAATCCTTCGGATTAATCCGATCACTCGCCGAAGGTTCACCGTCCCCTAAGTTAATAAAGGTAGGTTCATAATTAATTTCTCCATTTTTAAGCGCTTGGTCAAGAGCTTCTTCAGTCAGGGTCACCATCTCATATCCGGTTACTTCTTCGCCAGCCTCGATGACGTTCTTATTCTCTACAATTTGTTTGTTAAATTCATTCTCTTCTGGGATTAATTGACTGGTATGGCCCCAGAAACGGTCAGTGTTAGACACTTCATAATTTTGTGAGAGACCGATGGTAATGGGTTCATCAGTATCATTCTTGATGGTGGTTTGAACAGCGAGCACCCCACCACGTTCACGGTTCTTGTCGAAGACCACGTCCCAATCACGTGAAACTTCTTTTAATTCATATAATTTATAGCCTGTAATTTCATAAGTAATATCTTCTTCATCAAATATAGTAATTGGCTCATCCATTTCATATAATTCTTCAATATCGGCAGCCTGAGTAGACTCTTCTAAGGCATCTTCAACATCATCGAACTTAAAATCTTCGGCAGCAATGACTGGATTGACTAACGAACCTCCTAGGACTATAGTAGCAGCGAGCAAAGTCAGAAATCTTTTCATTATTCATCCTCCTAAATTTGATAGTTTAATAATAGCGGATTCATTTCCTGAATTGCAAGCAATCCACTCAACAAAAAAAGAGCCTGCTTAAGGCTCAGATAAATTAATTTTGGCAGAAGATAATTTCTTCTTCGGTCATTTTCTCAATTCTGGCTTGGCTATATATTTCATAACCACGCTCACGGTAAAGTTGGCCCCCAGGTTGGAAGGCTTTCTCAATGGCAATACCAATCCCGGCCACTTGGGCACCAGCTTGATCACATAGATCGATTAAGCCTCCTAAGGCTTGTCCCATTGCCAGAAAATCATCAATAATTAAGACTCGGTCACTCTGGTTAAGGAAGCTTTTTTGGACCCGAATATCATAGGTCTTTTGTTTGGTATAAGAAGTAATGGTGGATTGATATACATCATCACCCAAGGTTAGCGATTGAGATTTCTTCGCAAAGACTACTGGCACATTGAAATAAGTCGCTGCTGCAAAGGCTAAAGCAATCCCGGACACTTCCAGGGTTAAGATTTTGTTAATCTGCTGGTCTTTGAAATGTTGGTAGAAATCTTCGCCCATTTGCATAAATAATTGCGGGTCAATCTGATGGTTAATGAAATTATCCACTTTTAAGACTTCCCCGGGTAAGAGGGTTCCTTCACGGCGGATACGGTCTTCTAGAATTTTCATTGGCTTACTCCTTTATCTCTAAGATATAGTCAGCAATATCAGCAAGTGAATCTGCCTCATATTGAACAGTAAATTGGTCTGGCTTGGCGAGATGATGTTCATTAAACCAGCAAGCCGCCATCTGAACATTATTGGCGGCCAGAATATCTGAACTTAATTTGTCACCCACCATAATCGCTTGGTCTTTCTGAAAGTCTTTAATTCTGGGGAATATATATTCAAAAAATCTGGAATCTGGCTTATTAAATCCAATCGTCTCCGAAATAAAAACATCTTCAAAGTAAGTTTCAATTCGAGTTTGATTTAAGCGATAGCGTTGGGTATTGCCAATCCCATTACTCGCGGCAAAGAGACGACAACCCGCTCGACTCAACTGATCCAATAATGCTAAGGCCCCATCTTTTAATTGGGTCGATTCGGCTAAATAGTCGCGAAAGCGATCATCCCAAGACGGACCTGGTTCAATTTCCAGCTGATATTGCTTGAAGAAGTTAGGAAAGCGCGTGGCCATGAGTTCATTTTTACTCAATTGACCTAATTCAATCGCCTGCCAGAGCTGAGCATTATAGTCTTCATAATGTTGATAAATAGCCGGCGTCACTTGAAAATTCAAATCACTAGCCAGTTTATGAAAGGCATAATACTCACTCCGTTTAAAGTCAAACAAGGTATCATCGAGATCAAGAAAAACAAATTGGTACATGCTTCACCCACTTCTGTATTACATAATGGATTTATTATAGCAGACAATTGCCATAGGGATAAGGATTTTTCATATTTTATTCATTATAAGGCGCTTTTGCCCCCAAAAAGCGAAATATTTAGATCACAAAAAAACTTGGACCTCAATCCAAGTAATAAATCTTCTGACCAATATCCTGTCCATAGACCGATTGGTAAGGTTGAATATATTGTTGATAATGAATGATGGGTTGATTGGACATTAACTCTAGCCGAGTATCGAAATATTGAATCGTCTGATCACAGAAATAGAATTGGTGGCGTTCATAGAACTCGCGACGACGCTGACGAATCTGCCAATCTGGTGACTGAATTAAAGTTTGTTCAATCTCAAGAACGATTTGATGATTGGGGAAGCTAGCGTGCAACCAAGTGATAGCCCAACCGCCAATATTTTGTCCCCGGTAATTAGGATCAATGGCTAAATATTCCAAAATCAGGGTCTCATGATTAAATAAGGTTACCATTAAACCCATAAAAACATTGTCTTGATTACGAATAATATATATTTCTGAATGTCCTGATGCCTGATGTTGATATAGCATCGGGATGGGTTTCCTTTCTTCTATCGGAAAGGCAGAAAGATATAACGCTTCAAAGGCTGGCGCAAAGACAGATTGAGCACCAGCTAATCGATCAATAAACATAGATGCCTCCTAAGACTGACCCAGTAAATTCGAAAAGATAGAGAATAGATTATTAATTCCAGCCATATATAAAAAAGTGGTTAAAGGTTTGAAAATCAACTGAATTTGGGTAAAGCGAGCCAAAGACATCGGGCTCAGCCCCACTAACATCGAGAACAGATCATCAGGTAAGCCTGGCACAACATAGACAATCGCCAAGAAACAGCCCAAAGATTTCTTCTCTAGATACTCAATATACTTATTAATCGTCTCTTTGTCAAAAAAAGCAAAAAGAATCGGTTTGCCAAATTTACGCGCTAATAAGAAAAGCACCGTAGAACCGAGTAAGTTAGCCCCAAAGGCAATGGTAAACCCCCAAAAGGGGCCGAAAACCGAATAGCCCACCACATTGCCGAGGCCACCTGGAATAATGGGATAGACTGTATTAAAGAATGACAGGAAGAAATAAACCAAGGGTCCCCAGCCTTTATGTTGCCGTAAGAAGCGCTCGAATACTTCGGGGCGATTAAATAAATTATGACGAATAAGATAGGTAAATAGACCTATCGTTAAAATCAGTCCGGCTAAAGCAATCCACTTGACCATGCACTTGTGCCTGAGGAAGAATTTAAGATATTTCTCCTCCTGAGCCTGGCTATTGACTGCGAAACATCTTTGCTTTTGCATGGTGTCTTCTTTCATCATCGTGAGCCCCCTAACATCTTCATATATTCAGTTTATAAGATTATAAATAAATAATCAATCAGACTTAGGACTGAGCTCTAGAATGCCAAAAACTCGTTGGCCCAGCAAGATTCATTGCTGTCAGCCAACGAGTTTAAACTTAATATAGTGGGCATGGCGATTCAAACAAACTTACTTCGATGATTCCCAAGATCTAAAATGCGAAACGACTAGTCACCCGTTGATAAATTGGGCTGACAATCAATGGCGTTAATACCCCACTGACCAAGGCTTCAGGAACCCCATTAGTTCCCACAATCGCCAATAAAGTACTAAATAATACATTGACATCAATGCTTAAGGCAGAGGCATAAGTTTCGGCAGCGAACAGATAGATTGCCCCCAGGAACAAAATAGTATTCAGAATGGACCCTAGGGCACCCGCAACGGCGGCACTTAAGGCCACAGGCATTTTCTTGTTCAATTGGATAAAGACATAGCTCGCAATAAGACCTACCAGAATTCGCGGTAAGACTGAAATTAAGGGGTTCATAATGACAGGAGTTAATATATTTGGCGTCAAGATGGACCGTAATAAACTTAAAATTCCCCAAACAGCTCCCAAGGTTACTCCCATTTTAATGCCAAAAAAGATCCCACCAATAATTACTGTCACCTGGACAATTGTGGCATGAAGCGGACCAATAGGAATATAACCTAGCCCAGGAACGAACGATTGAATAATTAAGATGGCAACGAATAAGGCAAGTATCGTCATCTTTTGTGTTTCTTTATGACCATATTTTGTAGACATGATATCCTCCAAACATTCTAATACTTTGATATTGTTTTCGATTATATACCTAAAGATGGGCTATGTAAAGGCTTTTATCTGAATCCCTTCTTAGAAAAAGTGAATACCTATTAAGCTTATCTAATAAAGTTAAGAATCTGGACAAAGTGGATTAAATTTAACTAAAACTATGATAAAATATCTTCTAATAATGATGCGTAAGCAAGAAAGGATTATTAAGATGTGTGTCGTAAGCTTTAATATCAATCCTCAAGCGGACTACCCTTTCGTCTTTATTGGAAATCGCGATGAATTCTATCAACGAGAGAGTCAACCCATTCACCAATGGCCGGATGTTCCCCATATTTATGCTGGCCGTGATACCGAGCAATGGGGAACATGGTTAGGCGTGACCCCAGGAGGATATTTCGCCACGATTCTCAATGATCCGAATCGACCTCAAGGCATAGTGGATCAACCACAAAGTCGAGGAAACCTGGTGCGAAACTTCCTAGAAAAAGAAGCTGATTTAGATGAATATTTAACCGAATTGCGTCGTCAACGCCATAATTATCAAGGCTTTTTTCTGATTTTTGGCAATTTTGATCGGATGTACTTCTATTCCAACGTTCAGGATCGAGTGGTTGTACTCAGCCAAGGGCTGCATGTCTTCTCTAATACTGAAGATGATATGTCTAATTTCAGAACTTATCAAGCTAAGAGAATTCTATTAGAACATTTAAATTCTGCAGCAAGCACTGGCTTTAATCATGAAACTTGTCTATTGGATTTCCATAATACGGAACGTCATCCTAATTTTAAAACCCATCCGAAACGATTTAGCTATCAACGGGCCTATCAAGCTTCTTCCCTATTTATCGAGGATGATCGCTTTGGAACGGTGGGGACAACGATGATTACTGTCGACCAACACGGACAGGTTCAGATGACTGAACGACGATATACTCCACAAGGGGTTAAAGATCAACATCATTTAAGTTTTCAGACAACAATTAGAAAGGTCTAGTCGATGAAACATAAAACAAACAACACTTATCTCTTAATTGGTTCCTTACTCTTTGGCCTATTTTTTGGGGCAGGCAATTTAATTTTCCCGGTGACTCTAGGTCAGGAAGCTGGAGAAAATGTCTGGCTGACTAATCTAGGCTTTTTGATTACCGGAATTGGTTTGCCGCTTTTGGGGATTATTGCCATGGCAGTGTCCAATGTCGAATCGGTCTTTCAACTCGCCAATCAAGTTAACCGCCGATTCGCCTATGCTTTTACGGTCTTATTATATTTAGTCATCGGTCCTTTCTTTGCGATTCCTCGCTTGGCAACGACCTCTTATGAGATTGCAGTGGCTCCTTTTGTTAGTCCAGCTGCAAATAAAATAGTATTAGCAATATATTCAATTGTATTCTTCCTATTAGCTTGGCTTGCTGCTCGTAAACCAAAAAATCTCTTAACGATTATAGGCAAAGTCCTTACTCCAACCTTGTTAATTTTATTGTGTAGTTTATTTATTTTTAATTTTATCAATCCCTTAGCTGATATTTCTCAAGTAGCGGTCCAAGGACCCTATCAAAGTCAACCAATCACAGTAGGATTTATAGAAGGTTACAATACACTCGATGCTTTGGCTGCCCTGGCCTTCGGAATTATTGTCGTTCATAGTCTACAAGAATTAGGCATCCACGATAAAGTTACCATGACACGCGATATTATTATTTCCGGTTTAATCGGTGTGGGTTTAATGGGGGTTATATATACCTTATTAGCCCGTTTAGGTGCAGAAAGTATGGCTTTGGTCGATCAACCGAGTACCAATGGTGGACAAGCTTTAGCTATGATTGCTCAATACTATTTAGGCGATATCGGCCTTCTCTTACTCGGCTTGACCGTTCTGATTGCTTGTTTTAAAACCAGTATCGGTTTATTAACCGCATTTTCTGAAACCTTTGTCGATATGTTTCCGCGTCTTTCATATGCGTCTTGTCTTTTAATCGCAACGATCCTGCCGACGCTCTTTTCTAATTTTGGTTTGAATATGATTATTTCCCTATCACTGCCGGTATTAATGTTTATCTATCCGCTGGCAATTGTCCTGATTCTGTTAAGTATTATTTCTGCTTTTCTGCCTCTCAATCATTTAGTATTTCAATGGGCCATGGTCTTGACCGGTTTAGCAGCGATCTTCGATAGTTTGAAAGTGATGGAATTTTCTTGGTTACTTGCTAATCCACTTTATCAATCCTTGTTGTCCTTTGCTGAACAATTTCTCCCATTCTATAATCTCGGACTTGGCTGGACTTTACCCGCTCTACTTGGAATCTTATTAGGTCTCATCTTTAGTCGAAAGCATGGTTAAATCCTGAGCCTGGTTTATCTTTGTTCGAAAAAATGGTATAATTTAGAATGATTATATTTAAGGAAGTGACTTATGAAACTGGCAATCGTAGGAATGGGAATTTCCGGTTCTTCGGTTTTGAAGCATTTATATGATTTGAATGCCTTAACCGAAGAAGATCAAGTAGACGTTTATGAACCTAGAGACCAAATTGCTGTTGGTTTTGCTTATCAGTCTGATGATTTGTTGTTATTAATGAATTCATATTCTAGACGCTTGAGTCTTAATGAAGCGAATCCTGATGAGTTTATGGAATGGTTGGCAACTCATCACCCAGAATATGTTAAAGATGATTTCGTCCCCCGTCCAATCTTTGGTCAATATGTCAATGAAAAGTATCGTCCATACTTAGATCAAGAAGCAGTGACCTGGTATCATCAAGAAGTTAAACAGATTAGAATCAATGATGATAACCACTTCATGCTATACACCGATCAACAAGCCCAAGGTCAAGAGTATGACTGGGTCTTCCTGACCATCGGTCATCCACCTTACGCCGACCACTATAACTTATTAGGTCATAAGCATTATATTCATAACCCGTATCCAGTCAGCCAAACGTTGAATCAAATTGATCCGAGTCATAAAGTCGGTATCATTGGCTCTTCACTCACTGGGATTGACATCATGCATTATTTGCAAGAACACTATCATTTCGATCATCCGGTGCGTTTCTTTATTCGTTACTCCCCTTTTACCAATGTGAAGAGTCGGCTGTATCCCGATCCCATTGTCTTGTCGATTGATGAGCAATGGATATCCGAACAAAAGGAACGTCATCAAGGACAAATTCCTTTAAAGGTTATTTTTGACCAAATTCAAGCTGATATGGTTCAGAATCAGGTAGATTTATTGGCTTCTGTCGAGAAGTATCAGAATGGATCGGTTCAAGATGTTCGTTATCAAATTCAACAAAAACCGATTGATTTACAAATTATGCAAAGATATGTGGGCCTACTGACCGCCTACTTACCGGATTTAAACATGGCTTTAAGTCCAGCTGACCGTCAATTATTCCATCAGAAGTACAAACGTCTCTTTGAACATTATCGTACACAATTCCCTGACAGTAAGATGTCCCTAATTTTGAAATGGTTTGATCAAGGTCGACTGCAAATCATTAGTCATATCGATCAAATTCAACCAACGGATACTGGTCAATTTCAAATTACTACTCGAGATGGTTTGCAATACCGTATGGATACGGTCATAAATGCGACTGGCTTTGAACAGAATTTAGTTAAAGCTGGTCAACAAGTCCCTTTAATAAAGGATCTTCTAGAGCAAGAAATTATTATGCAGAATCCCTTAGGCGGCATCCAAATTACTTGGCCAGGTGCTCATCCAATCAGTCCACGTTATGGCGAAATTCGCCAGATGTCCCTTTCTGGTTTGGTAATTCATCAGACCCAATTTGGCAATAATAACGCCCAAATGACTGCCCGTCATGGAAAGAATATGGTCTTGGATTATATTCAAGCCCAAAATAATTAACTTCTATCAATACAAAATTCTGGTTAAATAAAGACTGAGGGTCTCTCATATTCAGTAACAACCTATTATCGCTAACTTTAATCAGGGTTGATAAGCTGAGTGAAAATGTCCCCCTAAAATAGCGCCAAAGATTCAACACTAGGGAGTCATTAGAATAGACCCTTCAGTCTTTTTATCTTCTTTTCTATATATTTCTAAATTGAAGCAACGCCACATGATAACATAAACTTAGGGTTATAATAAGCAAAACTCATCATTTAATGCGACATATTGTAAGCAAAGTGCTTGATTATTTAAAAATATGAGGTATTATTAGTCTAGTTGTTTTTGACCAAGGTATTGGTTTGTGGAAAGGAAGAATAAACAAATGTATCAAAAACCTGAATTAAATTTGTTAGAAGAATATGGTCTATTTATTAATGGGGAGTTTGTACCAGCAGAAGCTGGCAAAACACGTGAATCAACTTCTCCAAGTGATGGATCCGTTCTCGCTCGTTTCGCTGAAGCCAGTGAACAAGACGTTGATAAAGCGGTCAAAGCGGCTCAAGCTGCCTTTGAATCCTACAAGAAATATACTAAACAAGAACGGGCTGACTTATTAAACAAAATTGCTGATGTGATTGATCAAAATGCGGATCACTTAGCCTTGGTTGAAACCATGGATAATGGTAAGCCAATTCGTGAAACTTCAGCCATCGATATTCCTCTAGCAGCAGAACACTTTAGATATTTTGCCGGAGTCATTTTAGCTGAAGAAGGCACTGTCAATCAAATCGGAAATAATATTATTTCCATCGTTCAAAGAGAACCTCTTGGTGTGGTCGGTCAAATTATTCCATGGAACTTCCCATTCTTAATGGCTGCCTGGAAATTGGCCCCTGCCTTGGCTGCTGGTGATACGGTCGTTATTAAGCCATCTAGTTCAACTTCCCTATCTATTCTTGAATTGATGCGCTTAAGTCAAGATATCATTCCTGCTGGTGTGGTCAATGTGGTAACCGGTTCAGGTTCTAAGGCTGGTGAATATGTCTTGGCTCACCCTGACTTTACTAAACTTGCTTTTACTGGATCCACCGAAGTTGGATATCATGTGGCAATAAAAGCGGCTGAGAAATTAATCCCAGCAACCTTAGAACTTGGTGGTAAATCGGCTAATATCTTCTTCGAGGATGTAGATTTTGATAAAGCCATGGATAGCTTATTACTGGGTATCCTCTTCAATCAAGGTCAAGTATGCTGTGCGGGTTCACGTGCTTTCGTACAAGAAAGTATCTATGATAAATTCGTTGAACGGGCTAAAGAAGTCTTTGGTAAAGTCGTGGTAGGTGTGCCATGGGATCCTGCAACTCAACTTGGAGCCCAAATCAATAAGAACCAATGTGAAAAAGTACTTTCATATATTGAAATTGCTAAAGAAGAAGGAGCAACCATCGCTGCGGGTGGCCATCGTCTAACTACTGACGCACTTGAAAATGGAGTCTATACTGAACCAACTCTTATAACTGGAGTAACTAATGATATGCGGGTGGCTCAAGAAGAAATCTTTGGTCCAGTAGTTGTGGTCATTCCATTTAAGGATGAAGAAGAAGTCATTGCTTATGCCAATGATTCTGAGTACGGTCTTGGTGGTGGGGTTCATACCAAGGATATTTCTCGAGCTCTACGAGTGGCTCAAGCTATGGAAACTGGGCGTGTTTGGATTAATACTTATAATAATGTGGCAGAAGGTGCGCCATTTGGTGGCTACAAGAAATCCGGTATCGGCCGTGAAACCCATAAACTTGCCCTAGATGCCTATTCACAAGTTAAAAATATTATGATTGATATTTCTGATCAAACAACTGGTTTGTATAATTTATAAGATCAATAAAACTCAGCAAAAGATCTAAGCAATTATTGCTTAGGTCTTTTTTGCATGGACTTGTACCCCTTGGGCATCGTCTTCCGCTTATTATCATAAGCTCCAGACTTACTTTACGACTCATTCCTTAAAAGCCTAAGGCTTCAAGGGAATGATGTGGGTAAAGTATGCTAGTCCTAGGGGTATTGATCTATGCAGAGACCTATGCTTTTCTCTTTTTTATTACACCGGTCTATATCTAGTCCTATTTATGTTTTTATTAGATGAACGAAATAACTTGAGACCGTCCCTTAAAACACCTGTGTTTTTCCGAACTAGATTCCCTAGACATTGCCTAAGCCATGAATGGTTAAGGCATTGTAAGCTACGTGGATCTTCTTCTTTCTTGCGATAGACACTGATTCGTTTTTTGTTTAAAAACTGTAACTCCTCTGACCGATTAATTAATTATGCGAAACAAAATCCCCATCCACTCGTCATTTGTTGACCAGTAGATGAGGATTTCTAATTAAATACGATTAAGCGTTTTTACGAATTTCTTCGAGAGTGGCAGCGTCTAGTTTTTCAATAATCTTATTCACTAATTGAACGGTGTATTTGTAATCATCTTCGTGAATTACTGTGGTATGGCAATGTAAGTAGCGAACAGGTACGGCAATACAGATTGAAGGAATACCAGTTTGAGCAATATGGAATGAACCAGCATCTGTTCCACCACCAGGCATAAAGGCAAATTGATATGGTATATTAGCTTCGTCGGCAATATCAGTAATAAATTCGCGTAAGCCCTTATGTCCAACCATAGTAGCATCATAAACCATAATTTGAGGACCTTTTCCTAATTTGGAATCAGCTTCTTTGGCGGTCATTCCTGGAGTATCGCCAGCAGCCCCTGTATCTACGGCGATGGCAATATCAGGTTTGATTAAGTTAGGAGCAACTTTAGCCCCACGAAGGCCGATTTCTTCTTGAGCATTCGCTCCAGAGAATAAGACGGATTGATGACCTTGTTCTTTACCGAATTTTAAAGCTTCGATTGCTACCGCCATGCCGATGCGGTTATCCCAAGCCTTAGCTAATAAGAAAGGAGAGTCTTCATTCATTCGACGGGTTTCGATATAAGGTGTGATCATATCGCCTTGACGAATGCCCCATTCAAGAACTTGGTCTTTAGAAGTTGCACCAATATCGATAAAAATGTCGTCCATATCAATTGGTTTTTTACGTGCTTCAGGAGTTAAGACGTGAGGAGGTTTAGATCCAGTTACCCCATGGAAAACTTTGCCCTTGCGAGTAGTGATTTCAACTTGTTGTGCTAGAACAACTTGGCTCCACCAGCCGCCAATCGTTTGGAAAGTTAAGAAACCTTCGTCAGTTATTCGTTTAACCATAAAACCAACTTCATCCAAGTGACCTGCAATTAATAAGCGAGGTCCATCTTCTTTACCAACATGCTTGGCAAAGATTCCACCTAAACCATCTTCAAGAAATTCTTCACTATAATCTTCTGCATATTGTTTGAAGACTTTACGGACTTGCCCTTCATTGCCGGCAATCCCTCTGACTTGAGTTAAATCCTTCAACATATCCATATTCAATTCCATAATATCACCCTTCTATATTCTATATATATTTTCTTTATTTAGGTTCAATATCGTGGGCTAAAGTTTCAATTTCAATTTCTCCTACTTCGCCCTGTCCTGTGGTACGAATGCGTCCTTGAGCTCTAGAATAGAAAATATTACCTAAGACTGCAAAGAATACTGGACCAGCTACACTCATAATAGTAGTCAACCAATCGCCATTGACGATAGCTGGTTTAATAATCGTAAAGACATTTGACAGCCCCACAAGCGCACATACAATATAAACGGCTAGTTTGGCCTGACCATTGCTCTTGAACATTGAGAATGGTTTTGCAATGGCATCATTTTCTTTAAATTTGATAAATGAATAGGCAATAAACATGTTAGGTACGGTCATTGCCACATTACTCATGGCCAACATAATTTCAAAGAATTGTTTAGCATCATCGCCACCAAATGCTACGATGCCGAAGATTACACAAACAATGAATGTTTGCCACTTAACCGCATTGATGTAGATACCATCTTTCTTAACCGTCCATGATTCTGGCCATAATTCTTTCGGAGTTCCACCAATAAGTTGTTTAAGTGGTGAGAACACTAAGGTAAAGAAGGCACCCAGCATACCAAAGAACATACTAATTCCCATAAAACGCGCCACGTTTAATCCAATAGCACGAGAAATTCCTTCAGAAAGGTTCAAAGCTTGTCCGATTTGATATCCTAAATGATTCATAGTTAAGTAAGCATGGTTACCTAAGGTAATTGGCACATCAGAATAACCATTAGCGCCGTAAGCGAAATTCCAGTTAGTAACGGCACCAAAGAGAAGAATTCCGACAGAATACATAATAATAATTACAACGGATGAAAGCATAATTGCTCTCGGGAATGTCTTCTCAGGATTTTCGGTTTCATCGATTACGCCACCGACCACTTCTAGTCCCCCATAAGAGAAGACAGCATTCACGACGAATGAAAGGATAGGAATAATGCCTAGGAAATCAGCGTTAGGAGAAACAAAGAATCCTTCGACTGTAACAGGCTCTAAGAATTGTCCCTTATTTAAGATAAGCACTAATAAAGATCCAATCCATAGGAAGGCATTTAAACCGATGACTGCCGTACCACCGATTGATGCAATTTTCTTAATTCGATCGGTTCCCTTTGTTGAAAGGAAGCTGAGTAGTAGAAGCATTGATAAACCTAAGATACCTAGAGATTTAACTGGACCTAAGCCAAACAGGTTAAGATCTTGTAGCCGGTCAACCCCAAAGACTGCATGCGATAGAATAATCCAGAAACCAGAACCTACCCCAACTAACCAAACGACATAAGCAGCATACCAAAGAAAAGTCCCCATAAAAGCGAATTTTGGCCCAGATGATTTAGCCATCCAGGTATAAATTCCTCCTTCGGAATCTTTGAAAGCGGCTCCAAATTCCGCAACAATAAATGCATAAGGGATAAAGAATAACAAGCCAGCCAATATGAACCAGGGAATCGAAGAATATCCCATCATATAAAATGATCGGGTCATATTGGTAAAGCCATAAACTGATGTGAAGATCATCAGAATTAAGGCCATGACACCCATTTTCTTCTTGCCTTTTTCCATATACACCTCTCCTTTTTCTGTTGTAAGCATAGTATAGCAAACGCTTCCAAAATATTAATTGGAATCTGTTAATAAATTCATGAGCTAAACTGTTATATTCTTTCTTTCTCATCTGTATTATTAGAATGACTTTAGATTTTACAAATAGAATCTTATATCCTTAAGCTTCTTTTAAAATACAATATTATAATCTTCTCATTATATTTGAAATAAATATATTTATTATTTGCTTATAATATTCAAACAGTTGATCATTTTTCAGTCAATCTATGATAATAATACACTTTATAGACTTAAATTCATAAAGAAAGCTGCCCCCGCCTAAGATTTCGCCTAAGCAAGGACAGTTTACTTAAATTATTGTGTGGTATTTTAATCTTTTAACTTAACCGCCTTAAAATTATAGCCTTCTAAAATTTGAAAGACAGAGTCGAGAGTATATGTATTATCATATTTATAAGAATATTCGGTATATTTATCGCTCGTTAATTGATTTTCATCATTCACAAATAAATCGGTAAAACCGAAGACTTCTGTTTCTGTATCACGGACTTGTTTCTTGTCGCGGTCATATGATGTAATTGTATATACGCCGACAATGGTCCCGTCTTGAGTCACATTTTCTAATTCTAGCAGATCGTTGGCTGTATGATAAGGACGGTAATAGTAACGTTCCGCTTTGATTTCATAAGCACCAAATAGGGTATCCGGATATTTTTGTTTAATCTTTTCATCGATTTTCTTAATCAGATTTTGCCAATCTTTGAGGTCTTTAAATTGTTCGGCGACTTGAAGCATGTTCTGAGCTTGACGTTCAATCTGTCCTTGTTCTTCGACCAATAAGCCTGCTTCTTTCATCTTTTCCAGAATTTCTGGTTTAATCTTAATTTTTACCACATCGTTATTACGTATTGCTCCGTTATTCTCGACTTCAAAGGCTTCTTTGTTAAGAAAATTACTATAAGGTGGTTGGAAGGTTGTATCAATTCGAGCTTGTCCAACTCCTGAAGTCCCGACAAAATTGACTACCACATGGCGATTCAATGTTTCCAGGCTTAAGGTTTCTGGTTCTTCTAGACCAGCGACGGTATAACTTATCTTGCCTTCATTTTCTACAAGATAGTCTTGATCTTCAAGTAATTTTAGGGAAGGTTGGGTCAAGGCAATGGTAATTTGATCGCCATTCTTCAGATTCTGACTATCGTCGGTCAGGTAAACTTCTAAATCCTCAAACGGAGCTTGGAAATGACTTTCTAGCACAGCTTTTCCTGTGCCAGAGAAACCTTGATAGCTAATTTCTATCGCTTTTTTCAGATCTTCTTGGCTGAATTTAGGTTGGACTTTAAGGCCCTTGACTGTCGCATAGAAATAATCATTCTTAAAAATATTAGGCAGGTCTTGAGTCAAAGAAACTTTAATACGGTCTTGATTTGCTAAATCTTTATCTGGGTTCACTTGGAAATGAATCTGGTCGCTAATCTCATCAACACTACTTGACCATTCATATTCACTTAAGACACTTTCAAGTTTAGCTTTATCAAAACGAGCAGAGACTTCCCCCATCTGATCGATTCCTTTAAATTCGAGTTCTACATAATCTTGTAAGGCTAGGGAAAGCTTTTGTTCAGTACTGGTCGTCGTTTCTTCGGACGTTTCCTCACTGCTTTGCTGGCTAGTAACCTCCGTTGTTTCACTGTGTTCTGGCGACTCGCTTTGGCTAGTAAGCTCTGGACTGGTTTCTTGACTTTGTTCGCTACTTTCAGGTTGAGGGTTAAAAATACTTTGCATGGCTTGATTGAATTCTTGGTATTTCTTTTCAACCGTTGGCAGATAAGGACGGCTAATTACATAGCCGCCGACCAATAAAATGAGAATAATAATGACGATGTAAATTTTCTTGCGAATGTCTTTTTCAGTCATAGCGCCCTCCTAAAATAATCTAAAAAAGTATCAAAACGATTAAAAATTTCACAGTTATTTTTTATAAGTTTATTATTGTTATCTCTAAGATTGTACGATAAATTTAGCCTATCTGACAATTATAATGAGGTGAATTATGTCTGAACTATTCATTCGAACAGCCCAGAAAAGTGATGCTGCAGCGATTCTTGAAATCTATCAACCTTATGTGAGCCAGAGCACGGTCACATTTGAAACAGTGACCCCCTCTTTAGCTGAAATTGAGCACAGAATTCTGCATACTTTAACTAACTATCCTTACCTCGTCGGTGAAATAGATGGCCAGATTATTGGCTACGCTTATGCAAGACGATTCCGTGAACGCCAGGCCTATGCTTCGACTGCTGAAATGAGTCTGTATCTTGACCGAACCATTCGTGGCAAAGGATATGGCCAGTTACTATTATCAGCATTAGAAAATGCCCTACAAGATCGAGGTATTAGCAACCTGATCTCAATTGTCGAGGCTTCCAATTATGGCAGTCTCAAATTCCATGAGAAAAATGGTTTTATTCGCTCAGGATTCTTGGCACGCGTCGGCTATAAATTTGATCAGTGGTTAGATATTCATATCCTAAGTAAAGCTTTGACCTCAGATCAACCTATTATTTCTTTTCAAGACTTCACACCATCAAAAGATACGATAACCAAAATGACTGATTAACATCCCTAATTCAATATCCCAACGACAGTATTGAATATAAATCATATCTTCTTGATTACCCTGATAAATCAGTTCAGGTATCGAATAACGACCATAAAAATGATGATCTGCTTCTTCTACGTTAATATTTAATATTTGGGTAATTTCATAACCCTTACTGAGTCCTTCGCGATCGGTCAAGATTACCTGACTGCCCTCATGGAGCAAATCTTGAGCGACCAAGGGTTGAAAAGGTCCTGAATTCGAAAGATCATAATAATGACCAAAGAAGCTATTCATTCCATGCTGGCCTACTTTAACTACTTGATTGCTAGCTAGGGCTTGGTTCAAATGATCAAAGTCGGTCCCTTTCCCACTATTACCGGACATATCTTGGAAGGCGAAAGTTACCCCGTTAATATACAGACTATTGGCCGGATAACCTAACGCTTGGCCCTCTGCCTTAAAAACTTGGCGCTTAGGCTGATAATTCAAAGGTAAGCCCTGAAACATTAAATGATCTTGACCATAGGGCTGCGGATAAGAGCTAGGATAGACTGGCTGATGAATGACCACCGGTTCTTGACTCAAGACTGTTGGACCGCCATAATTCTGCGGATGCCAATAGTCAAAATTAAGCGACAACATAAAGGGAAAAGCAATGGTTAGAAAGAAATTCGCTAGCTTCATGGTGTGTTTTCCTTTCCATTATCAATGAGGTAACATCATGCGAGCAACATCCAATTGTCTTAATTTCGGTGTCTTCTTATAAGAATGGTCTTCCATCTTACTTAGAATTTGATCAATCAGAGCGACGGCTTCAACAATATGTTCTCCCTTGTTTAACATAACGACTTCGGCATGAGCGCTTCGAGCCGCATCGGTGATTTCGGATCGAGTTGGAACGCCATTACTAATCAAGGAGCCAAGGACTTCAGTCCCCCAAACAACTGGGATTGAAGCTGCTTCACAAATCCAAAGAATTTCTTCTTGCAGTTCGGCTAAGCGGACATAGCCACTTTCTACCGCTAAATCTCCGCGGGCAATCATGACACTAAATGGATTTTTACTCGCGGCTGTCATGATAATCTCACCTAAATTTTTAAAGGCTTGGACGGTTTCAATTTTGGCCATCAAGTGGACTTGATTTGCGGACGAAGTTCGATTTTCTTCAATAAAGGCTTGCACTTCTTTAATATCTTTTGCCGTTCTAACAAAGGAAATACCGATGATATCAGCATGATCAAGGGCAAAACGCAAATCCTCCCGATCCTTATCATCTAGAATGCCAATTTCGAAATTTGAATTGGGGAAATTTAACCCTTTTTCTGCTTTTAATCGGGTCTTTCCACCTTTGACTTTCTCAACACGGAGGGTAAACGATTGGTCAGTCTGGGCAAGCACTCGCCCTTCAATACTGCCATCATCAATTAAGACGGGATCATTGATCTTTAAAGATTGGTAAATTCCGGGCAATGAACAACCGGCTACCACTTTGACCGCTTCTTCAATATCTAGAGGTAGGTCTTTGAAATTACGGGTGATACAAATTTGGTCGCCACGACTGACTTTGGGATTTTTATAGGGAGTAAATACCCATTCTGTCCTAATTTTAGGACCGGCAATATCCATCAGAATTGGAATTGATAGTTCGTTTGCTCTAGCTACTTGCTGAATATTGTCAATCATTCCTTGCCAGATTTCAGCATTGTCATGAGCACAATTAATGCGAGCTACATTCATCCCTTTATCCACTAGCTTCTGCAATAAATCAGTATCTTCTGCAGCTGCCGCCGGTAAGGTAACCATAATGCGGGTATGATGATGATCTGGTTTGGGTCCATAACAAGCCCGAGTGTTCTTAATTAAGCGATAATATTCATGAAGAAATTCTTGCCGATCTGGATGATGATAGGTTTGGGGAAGCTGATGTATAGCTTCAAAAGAAGCTATCGTTGCTTCCAAGGTCGCTAACGTTTTAGCCTCTAATCGACCTAGACTTGATAGACCATAACTCATTAATTGTTCCTGAATAGAACGAATATCTCGTCGACGTAGAGCTAAGTAAGCCAACAAATTTTGAGCACTCTCTTTAAATTCTGGCCGTTCAATCTTAGCTTCCCATTCGTCATAGGCCGATTGACTTTCTTCTAAGACATCGTGATAAAGTTTTTTTAATTGTCGATATTCTTGTTGGATATCCTTCATCATGATCACCCTCTACCCTTTATTATGAGTCTATCATATCAGAAAAAGCTTGGACGTGCTCCTAAATATTCTTCAGGATCGCCAAAAACTAAGTTATAATGGTAAAGAAGAAAGTGAGGTTATCAATATGTTGCAACGTATCCCCTGGGATCAGTACTTTATGTCTCAATCTTTAATTCTATCTAGTCGGTCAACCTGTGAACGTTTGCGTGTGGGAGCAACCATTGTACGCGATAAGCGGATTATTGCTGGCGGATACAATGGCTCAGTCCATGGTGAAACGCACTGTATTGATCAGGGATGTCTATTAGAAGATGGCCATTGTATCCGAACCATTCATGCTGAGATGAATGCAATTCTTCAATGTGCCCGTTTCGGTGCTCAGACCGAGGGTGCCAGTATCTATGTCACTCATTTCCCCTGCTTAAATTGTAGTAAAGCCATTATTCAGGCCGGTTTGAAACAGGTCTATTATCTGCATGATTATGCCAATCATCCATATGCCCTTCATTTATTCAAACAGGCTGGCGTTGAGATTAACCAAATTGATTTCCCCGCTAACTTTTTTACCGATTTAGAGGAAAGTCTACCCTTAGCCTCAAGAAAGTGAGTCTGATAAGTTAGCGAATAATTGGGCTGCCCTGACTGCTTTCTGCCACCCTTGATATAATTGCTGGGCTTTCGCTCTAGGCATTTGACTTTGAAAAGTTTTTCCTGGATCGATCAGGTCTTTTAATTGGTCAAGATTTTGCCAGAAACCAACCGCTAGTCCCGCCAAATACGCTGCCCCTAGGGCTGTGGTTTCCAGATGATGGACCCGTTGAATTTCTATATCTAATAAATCGGCTTGGAATTGCATCAGATAATCATTCAAACAAGCCCCGCCATCGACTTTTAATACAGGAATAACAAGCTGACTCTCTTCTTGCATCAAATCGACAATATCTTTGACTTGGTAAGCAATTGACTGCAAAGTTGCTTTGACCAAGTCATTTTTGTTACTGGCTCGGTTTAAGCCAAAGATTGCTCCGCGCACCTGGGAATCCCAATATGGAGCCGCCAATCCGGTAAAGGCTGGAACTAGATAGATTGCTTCTTCTTTTTGGGCGGCTTCGGCCATGGCTTGACTTTCTTTAGCCTGATCGAACAAATTCAGCTGATCTCTTAACCATTGAATAGCTGATCCAGCCGTAAATATTGACCCTTCCATGGCATAAAATATTTGATCATCGAGCACATAAGCGATGGTTGTCAACAATTGATTCTGGGAGATTTTCGCTTTCTGTCCCATATTCATCATTATGAAAGCTCCCGTACCATAAGTCGCTTTAATCATTCCAGCTTCGAAAGCCAATTGTCCAAACAAAGCAGCTTGTTGATCACCAATCATGGCGGTGATGGGCACCGGTTGGCCGAAAAATTGGAAAGAATCAGTATAACCATAAATCTCAGAATTTGACCGGACTTCAGGTAACATGGCGGCAGGAATGCCAAAAAGGTCGAGTAATTCTGGATCCCATTGGCCTGTTTCAATATTAAATAATAAAGTGCGGCTCGCATTGGTATAATCCGTGGCGTGAACTTGGCCAGCAGTCAATTTCCACAATAACCAACTATCAATCGTTCCAAAGCATAATTCGCCAGCTTCAGCCCGCTGCTGTCCATCTTGAATATGGTCTAGAATCCAGCGTATTTTGGTGGCTGAGAAGTAGGCATCAATAATTAATCCGGTCTTAGCCTGAATCATCGGTTGGTATCCTTGATCAATATAATGCTGGCAGAGCTCGGCTGTCTGGCGTGATTGCCAAACAATTGCAGGATAGACGGGCTTGCCGGTTTGCCGATCCCATACAACCGTCGTTTCACGCTGATTGGTTATGCCAATGGCTGCGATTTGTTGGGGAAGAATCGAAGAATGGATGAAAGCTTCCGCAATCACTGCTTGGATAGATTGCCAGATTTCTTCAGCATCATGTTCTACCCAGCCTTCTTGAGGGAAATATTGAGTAAATTCAACCTGTCCCATTCCCATAACTTGTCCTTGATGGTTGATAATTAAGGCTCGGCTACTGGTGGTCCCCTGATCCAAAGTTAGAATATATTGCTCCATAATGGCCTCCTATTCAATAGCTAATATTTATGAAAACGTTTAAATTTTTTGAAAAAATAAAGTTTATATCTTTCTCAATTGATTCTTGCTTAGCAAACATTCGAAAGATATAAACTTCAACATAGATATTAATTAAATAAACCTGCGAAACCAGTTTCTAAGGTTACTCTAAATAACCTTTATGAATCTCTAACTTGGTCCCCCGGCTATATCCATCTTGATAAGCCTGATTGTTCTTAGAGAAACGAGGATGACGGAAAGAAAGTGACCCATTAATTTCCTGATTAAATTTCTCCACCACTTCATTCGGTGTCTTGATTATCAGGACATATTTTTGATTTTCTTGTATCATTTCATCTTTTTGTTGGTTAAATTTATTCTCCAGTCCATCCATAAAGCCTTGATAGTATGATTTTCGGATGGCGGAAGCCGAAGCATCGTCTTCATTCCCCTTTAAATGTTGGCTGGCATAATGCTTCATTGTATCCGCAGCAAGATGAAACACTTCATAGGCTAATTCTACATCTTCCGGATAACCCATAAAGACCAATTTTCTTTGAACCGATTTTTGATGAGGCAGTCGAGAAGACTGAATATAGAACATCACTCGAAAATTATCGGCAATAATCCGCACTAAGACTTTCTCCCACCAATAGATGCGTTTATATACGGAAAGAGATTTAATAATAATCTTATCTTGACCTTGACCTTTGAGTTCATTTTTTGAAATTTTATATTTCAACATTAATTTTTGGGCCATGGTTAAAGCCGTTTGACTTTCCTCATCATCGCCACCATCTTGAGCCAGGGTCAGTAGATTTTGAATTTTGGCTAAGATTTTATCATTCTCTGACACACTATAACCTCATTTCTTAACATTAAACTTTATTCTATCATAATTCACGGTTGATTTCAGTAATTTGATCCAGCATCGTTTGGAAATATTCTGGATATTCTGTATCAATCTCAATGACTTTGTCGGTCAGGGGATGAAGGAAACGAAGTGATTTAGCATGTAAGTATTGACCGTCTTGGGGATCCCTGATGGGAAAGTGTTGCGGATTTAAATCACGCTGATAAATAGGGTCCCCCAGCAAAGGGTGGTGTATATATTCCATATGAACCCGGATTTGATGAGTCCGTCCTGTTTCTAATTGGCATTGGACTAGACTATATTCTGAGAAAGTCTTTAAGACTTGGTAATGAGTAATGGCTCGCTTCCCAGTCTTGTCTGCGGTATAACGTAAACGCTGGACTTTATCGCGTTTGAGCGGAATATCGATGGTCGCTTGTAGCGGCTGAACTTGACCATAGACAATGGCATGATACGTCCGTTGAATCTGGTGGGCTTGTATTTGATCAGCCAGTAGTCGGTGAACCTGATTATTTTTAGCAATAATCAATAACCCTGAAGTATCCTTATCAATTCGGTGAACGATGCCGGGACGAATACTTGACCCTTGCTTTAAGGAAATATTTCCTTGTAAATAATAGAGTAAGCCATTGACCAGAGTCCCTTGGTCATGCCCTTTTGCAGGATGAACGACCATCCCTCGAGTCTTATTTACCACCAATAAATCTTGATCTTCATAACGAATGTCTAAAGGAAGATCTTCGGCCACTAATTCTAAGGCTTCTTCCTCTGGAATTGAATACCGAATATGTTCATTACCGGCCAATAAATATTTATTAGGGACAACTTGACCATTAACTTGTATATATTCTTGTTGAATTAATTTTTGGATACTTGAGCGACTTTGGCCCGGAATCAGCTCGGCTAAAACTTTATCCAAGCGCCCTTTTTGCCCTTTTAAATAAATATCTTGACAATCCATTATTGACCCCCCTCTTCATATAAGTATAAATGTCCAAATAAGAGAACCATGCCGATACAGATAGCGATATCAGCTAGATTAAAGATTGGGAACTGGATAAACATTAGATCGAACATATCGATGACATAACCATAGACGAACCGATCGATTAAATTGCCAAGTGCTCCGGCAATAATTAAAGCATAAATCAAGCGCAGGCCTTTCGAAGCTTGGCGCGCTTGGTACAATTGCCAACTGAAATAAGCTATCGCTAAGACCGCAATAATCATCAAAAAGTTTACTTTACCGGTCAATAAACTCCAAGCCGCCCCTTTATTCTGGACATAGGTTAATTGGATCAAGCCCGGAATCAAAGGAGCACTCTGATAAAGGTCTAGCGTCGAAATAAGCCAAAATTTGAAGATTTGGTCACAAAAAACGATAAAAACAATCCAAAACAGCGAAAAAATCATCGAAAATCCCCTTTATTCACCCATTTTTTGATTAAAATTTGAACTCATAATGTTATTATTATATACTAATTGCAACAAAATAAAAATCTTTGTAGACAAGATTACAAAGGAGATCCCATGAAGAAATATATTCAGCTTTTGTTAATTCCTTGTTTAATCCTGGCGTTAACAGCTTGCGATAGTTCAATCAATCGAATTGATCGAACTTTTACACTCGTTCAAGAGAACATTACCAAAATTGTCAATGAATTAACTGAAATTCAGTTATTAGAAAGCCATGTCCAAGATGACTTCGAAACAACGCTAAAGGCTTCTGAAGATTTATCGGCTTTCCGCGCTGAGGACTCAGTCATTCTCCAGAATGTTAATCAGCGATCAGAACATCTTAACAATTTGGCTGACCTCATTAATGAATTGGATAAGCTCATTGAAGAAATTAATAACCAAGAACCCAACAAGGATGAACAAATCAAAGCTCAGGTCGATGCCATTGTGGCTGAACTTGAACCACTCACTGCCAACTTAAAAGTCTATCTCAAAGATTATCAGGATAGTCTCCAACCTGAGAAACAGACCTACCAAGCGGTGGCTAATCCTAATAATGATTACACTACTTTCTTTAAAGTTTTTGATAATGTTAATATTCTGAATAAAACCAATCAAATCAACTTAGAAAAAGTCTTGGGTTATTTCGAACCCATTAATGCTAAATTAATTGACTTTAAAGTGTATCTAACCAATTTGAAGAAGTAAGGATTTAGCCATACTAATAAAGGAGTCTATGATGAATATTAAATTTCTAAAAATTTGGGCAAAGTTACTTTGCCTAATGTTTTTTTTCTTGTTTTTAACTGCTTGTCAAAATAAAACAAGCACTTTGGAGAAAAACATACCCATGCCCGAAGTTAAAGCCAAATATGATGAAGCAACCTTGGTTGAGTTTAATAATAAAATTACCCAAGGCGACACCAACCGCTATGAGGGGTTAACCATTTCCAAAGAAGCCATGTTATCTCAACCCGATAAATTACCCCAAGTTTTATTCTATGATTCAGACATTAATATTCCCTATCCTGAAGATGGAGTGAAGGGGCTCTATGTGACCGCTGATAATCTGTCTAATCCCGAATATTTAGATTATTTGATTAATTATTTAGATCAAACAGAATTAAATTCCTTGGTCATTGATTTCAAAGATGACTATGGAAATATCGTTCCCGTCCTTGAATCTGATAATCCAATGATTCAAGAAAACGTCATGGGCTTCGTAGATATGAAACCAATCATGAAGCGTCTAGAAGAACATAAGATTTATCCGATAGCTCGGATTGTTACCTTTAAAGACTATTTGCTTTCTGATGCCCATCCAGAATATTCTTTCCATGATCCAAGTACCGGAGGCATCTGGCAGGATGGTAATGGGGCTCAATTTACCAACCCCTTTCTCCCTGATGTTTGGAATTACAATATTGGGATCGCCATTGAAGCGGCCAAATTAGGCTTTAAGGATATTCAGTTTGACTATGTTCGTTTTCCGGAAGGCTTTGATGTCTTTGGCTCTAGCTTAGATTACGATATTGGTGGATATTCTTATTTCATATCAGATGACCCTGAGAAAGAAGGAACGGAACGGGTTGCGGCGATTAACGACTTCCTCGCTCAAGCCAGTGAACAACTCATGCCCTACGGCGTAGATGTTTCAGCGGACGTCTTTGGTTATACTGCGATTGCCGGAGATGCAGCCGATGTGCGCGGGATTGGTCAAAGTTTCGCCCAAATGGCGGAACGGGTTGATGTGATGAGTTCGATGATCTACCCTTCTCACTGGGGCGAAGCTTTCTTCGGCTATACTTACCCCGATCTCTACCCTTATGAAATTGTCTCTGCCTATATGGATCATGAAACACAATTATTAGCCAATGTCGAGAACAAGGTACGGACACGGCCTTGGTTGCAAGACTTTACCCTACCTGGACCGCCAGGAACCTACTTAGAATATGGGGCCAATGAAGTTCAGGTTCAGATTAATGCTCTCTATGAGCATGGTATTCACGAATATCTCTTATGGAATGCTTTGGGAGAATATACTGAAGGCGTCGACTATTCTCCAGATATCCAACCGGTTGAGGATAGCAACTCACAAGTCCAATAAATATATAGAATAGTTTACACAACAAAACATCCCTCTATTCACAATGAATTTGGGGGATGTTTATTTCTTGTTTCGCTTTAACCAGCAAAGAATCCTTAGAATTAAAATAAAATCGTAACGATTTCTTTAAAATCTAAGAGGATTAAATTCGCTTTGACTTCTTTATGACCATAGATTTCTTTGAGTGCTTGACTATAAATTTGCATCTGAAATTTATATCTCTGATAAATCTGTTCTAATTGCTCATGTTTTGTTCGAGAACTTTGTGGGTGATAGCGATCTGTTTTGTAGTCTATTAATATAAGTGAATGATCTTGAGGGTAGTATGCATCGATTACCCCATGAATCAATAGGTCGTCTTCTTGCAACTGGCTTAAGTCGAATTCATGTTCCTGAGAAGCAAAGACTTGCTTTGCTGGTATGAGATACGAGAAGGCCTGCTCACGACGAACAAGATCTGCCATAGCAATAAACTCTTGACCTAATTCAGTTTGCAAGAACCATAGGATTGCATCGATATTGATCTGTTTCAGGTGTTGCTTACTCAATAAGCCTTGATGAACTAAAGACTGACTACAAGTTGATAAGATGCTGGCATAATTCTCTCTGTCCTGATTGGCAAAAGCAGATAAAGATAAATGTTGCAAGAATAAATGAGTAAGGCTGCCGACTTCCGTGGCTGCCAATTCTTCAGCTTGGCCCATAAACTGAGGTTGAGCGAAACTATCCTCAGTGTAACGAATCCCTTGAATCCCCTTGTCTTCAGCGGGTGCTTGTTTCAGCTGTTGAATCGAGAAAGGTCGGCGATCAGAATATGTATCCAATTTATCATTACTAGGTTCTTCAAAGAATCGTTTCAGTTCAGATACCGATTGATAACTTGAAGTTCGTGAGGCCAACGGATAAGGATAGTCAATCTGCCAGAGGGTCTCCCAAGAATTCGATTCCACCTGAGGCGGTAAATCTTGTCTTAAAAAGTCAATAATCCTTTCTTGGCGCTGTCTTTGTTGATGATTGACCGATTCCTGCTCGACTGCGCTAGTAATCGTTCCATCTTGATAGAAATGAACTTCAATTTGACTTTGTTGAAAGTCAGCCGTCGATGAATCTTGCCTTGGAATTGCAATGGCATAATTTAACCATTCTAGCCAAGAGCGACTAGTCTGACGCAAGAACTGATTAACTAACAAGCCTCCACTATGAAGTTGCTGACTCTTTTGATAATTTGCTTGCCATTGTTCTTGATTTTTAACACTCCCAATAATATAGAGTTTCTGTTCACAACGGGTCAAGGCAACATATAATTTACGCATTTCTTCAGCTTTGAGATCGCCTTCAGCGAGGATGGCCAGCGCTTTACGAGTTAAACTATCGAATTTCAGTAGCTGTTGATCATCGAAATAATAGGACGACACCCCATACTCTTTAGAGCTAATATATTTACCTCTTAAATCCTGTAGATTAAAACCTTTGCCGGTATTTAAGAGGAATAACACCGGAAATTCAAGTCCTTTGGAAGCATGAACCGTCATTATGCGTACGAAATTCTGATCAGCTTCCAAGATTAGTGGTTCGGCGATATCATGGTCACTTTCAATCATCTGGTTAATATAATTGATAAATCCTTTCAGTCCTAAATATGACCGTTGTTCAAATTCTTTAGCATGTTGATAAAATCCGTGGAGATTCGCCAAACGTTGTTCAGAATGGTCTAAAGCAGCCACATAATTCAGAAAATTACTATCTAAATAGATTTGCCAAATGAGCTCAACTAAGGAAACATTTTGAGCGAGGTCCTGCCAGGTATGTAATTGTTTTAAGAAACGTTGAATTTTCAGCTGAAGTTGGCTGACCTTTTCTGGATCCCACTGACTTTGGGAAGTCTGAAACTGAATCAATGCTTGATAGTAGTCTCCTTCTTTATGCGGAATCCGAATCTGGGCCAATTCTTCATCGCTAAAGCCAGCAAAAAATGATCGAAGCACGGCGACCAAGGGAATGTCTTGACGCGGGTTATCGATAATCTTTAATAAGGCTAAGACAATTTGAATTTCATGTCGTTGGAAATAAGATTCAATTTTCTGACTATAGAGTGGGATTTGATACTGTTTGAAGACTTCTTGAACCTTAAGAAAAGGTGAACGCGTAGCTGATAGAATGACAATATCCCGATATTCAATCGGTCTTAGAGTTTCTATATCTTTATCGTATATTTGAAATGACGAATCGACTAAATCTTTAATCTTCTGGGCCAAGATATGACACTCGGCTTCAATAGATTGATCGAAGCCCTCTTCATCATCTTCCCTTTCTTCTGCCTGACTTTCATATAATAAGAATTCAACGTTAAATTTTGCGTCGGGGGCCTGAGGGACGAAACTGTGGTTGCCAGTCTTGAGAGACTCTTGTTGGCCATAATTCATTTGGCCAAATTCTTGATCCATCAACCGTTCAAAGATAAAGTTGATAAATTGAAGGACCTCGTGGCGTGAACGATAGTTACGATCTAAATGGATTAATTGGTTGTCAGGATCTTGAGCAAATTGCTGATATTTATTTAAGAATAAGGTTGGTTCAGCCATCCGGAAACCATAAATCGATTGTTTAACATCGCCGACCAGGAATTGATTCCCTGGTGAAGCGGCTTGATCGGCTTGTGATAAGAAAGATAATATGGTCGCTTGCGTCTCATTGATATCTTGATATTCATCGACCAAGACTTCCTTAAATTTCTGCCGGTAATATTGGCAAGCCACGCTCTCCACTCGTCGACCCTTATCTTCTTGATAAGGAGCGAGGATATCCAGGCTATAATGTTCGAGATCGTTATAGTCCATCAGTTGATGGTCTTGCTTATAGCTTTGCAACAAGCGGTAGAAGTCTTGAATGAGTTGACTTAACTGAGTCAAATCATAAGCTAATCGTTGCTCGACTTCCGCATAGGTCTCATAGCTTAAATCAAATAGGGATTGAACATTTCGCTCTAGTATTTTTTTATATTGGTCGCGTTGAGCTTTTAAGGCTTCAATGTGTTCATAATCTTCATATTTCTTCGAATTTCTAGGCCAATTGCTGCAGGAGAAACTATCCAGCAAGGTCATGAAGTCGCTTAAAGGTTGTTCTTGAAATACATCTTTTAATTCAATGATGTGGGCTTGATCCTCAGTTAAAGCAGCCAGATATTTGGGCGCATGTTCCTGACTTAATCGCTGACTCGCATCGATTGCCTCTTGATTGAGTTTTAGAACTGTAATTAAGCTTCCAGTGATCCGTCGCGACAAACTATTTTGGAAAAGATCAGACTCTTCGAAATGAGCAAAATCTCGGTGAATCCAGGGCAATTGACGGAGCCAGACCTGGGGTTCAGGGTGGGCCATGGCGAACTGATAAATTTCAATTACTAAGTCAAATAAGCCTTGATCAGATTTCGCAGAAGAATAGCGATATAGTAAATTCTCAAAATTTGTCGAATCAATGCCTGCCTTTCCCTCTTCAATTTCTTGACAGAGCTGTTGCCAAACTTGCTGATAGATTAGGGCTTTTTGACTTTCATCAGTTAACAAATCAAACCCAGGATCCAAGTCATTCAAATAGAAATACTGGCTGATAACCTCTAAACAGAAACTGTGAAGGGTTTGAATATTGGCATCGGCCAATTTATTTATTTCTTGAATAAAACGTTGTTGTAATTCAGGATTGCTTTGTTGATTAACCTGATTTTTGAGTTGAGACTCGATACGCTCTTTCATCTCTCGAGCTGCCATCTCGGTAAAAGTTACCACTAATAACTCATCGACCCAGGCCCGTTGATTAAGAATATGCTGCATAATCCGTTCAACGAGAACGGTTGTCTTTCCGGATCCGGCAGAAGCCGAAACTAAGATATTTCCCTCTTGTTGATGAATGGCTTGCCATTGTTCAGGATTATATTTTGAGTTAGCGGGTTGGATTGGAATTTCAGTCATAACGTTCCTCACTTTCTTGGCTGTCCAAGATAATTTGCTGGATAACCTGCTCTTTACTTATGGTTTGATGACGGTAGGCTGAGAAATGAATCGTCGGATCAAACCCCGTTAAAACGCGGTAACCTTTCTGTAAAGATAAACTATAGGGATCTTCATAGAAAGGACGCAAAGCAATATTGCCCGATTGGATTTGCTGACCAGCTTGGACAAATAACTTCTCCAGATGTTGATAGATGAGCTTCAAGTCTTGAGCTTCGATATATTGTGAAGCTTTCTTGTGATAGGTTCCGCTTTTTGTAATTTTTGCTGGGTAATATTGGCTCTGTCCTTGTTCCATGAGTCCTTGATCAATCTTTTGAAGTTGGTCTGGCCCAATCGTTACGAGTCCTGCTAAACGATTTATTTGGAAATTAGTTTGTTGAGCACTTAACAGATCCGCTGAATCAGCTTTAAGGTATTTCTGCATCAAAGGCTGATAGAAAGCGCCAATTGGTTGTAAATCAGGAAATGTTTGTTGGGCAACATACAGATAGGTCATAATTTGTAAATCTAAACCGTAATAGAAATCCGCTAAATTAAAGGATTTATTCCCTGTCTTATAATCAATAATCTGCAGTAATTTATCTTCTGCTTGCCAATCAATTCGATCTATTTTACCGGTTAGTCTTAACCGACCGCCTGAAGGCAACTGAAATTCAACCGGCTTTAGATTATGATCCGGTCCCAAACCAAAGACAGCCTCTGATAGCATGGGTTGTAAGTGAATCTGGCTAAATTGATCGGTAAAAGACTGCAAACTCTTCTCAATTTGACGTTGAATCATACGCTGGATAAACCGATGACGGGCTTGACTCGCAAAAATATTAAAGCGAACATCTTCATCCAAGACTTGACTTATGTGTTGGAAGATATTTCTAAGCTGATCTGGACTTAATTTGCCCAATTCTAAGCCTAACGTCTGGATAGCTTTGACAAAACGATCTAAGAATTCATGGAAGTAATCCCCTGCTTGGATCGGCGTAATTTGATACTCTGCTCGTTCCTGCAAACGTAAACCATACACAATAAAATGGGCAAAAGGATCCTGAAAAAATGTTTCAATTTTCGAAACTGAACTGATTAAATTCTGACCATATAGAGCCAGGGCCGTCTTGGCTTCAATGGCTTGAGGCAAGTTGGAGAAACTGAGCAATTGACTAATCGCATCGATGAAACTCGCCTGCTGGCTTGGATTTAAATGCCGATAAAGCGTCAGTAAATTTTGATTGAGTACCTGGCCGGCATCAAGCCGAGCTTGAATAAATTGACCCAGATCAAAAAGCATAGAACCAATCATGATATTGGCTTGGCCGAGCAAAGAAGGATGTTCTCCTGTTTGAGACAGAGGTTGAAAAGCATTAAAACTAAATAGCTTCATCCGTTGGCTTAAGACCAATGGCCGATAATAAGGACTTAATTGCAAGTCTTGTTTACTTTCCCCTTGATGATAAGAAATATAGAGATAGTCTTGCCCACTCAGAAGATTCTGATAAGCTAGCCATAAGTCTTGCCGATAATTTAAGCGCGCAGGATCTCTTAGAAATTGATGATGGAGCGTCAAACCATTAATTTGTTCACGTTGGTCCGCATTAATCAGCGAATCTGTCTTAGGATGACTCGGGAGCGCTAATTCGTCCATCCCAACTATAAAGGCGATTTTGAAATCTTTAGCTTGAGGACTCTCAATACTGGTAAAGACCACTTGATCGATGGTCGGCGGAATAATATGAAAACTTGCTTGTTTAAAGCCTGATAATAGAAGGTTTTTTAAACTAGCAAAGTCAACGGCTTGGTCCTTAAATATCAGGTGGAATTCATCTAACATAGTGATTAAAACCTGCCAGACCTGTTCATCATGACGCGAATCTTCAATATTTCCCGCTTCGATTGCTTGGTCTCTTTTTAAGATTAAACGTTCTCTCACGCCTAATTTAATCAGTAATTGGTATAACCACTGACTCGCCTCTTGACCTGTCATCGAATCTTGCCAAGCTAAATACCGATTAGTGAAAATTTGAATCATTCTTTGACGAATAGGTAATACAATCTCTTTGAGCTGTCGTGGCTCTTCTTGGCCTTGTTGATTGACATAGACTTGGTCTTCCTGACTAAAATGCCAGTTAAAATTAGGATCAAAAAAACGATAACCTTGAAAGCCATTGGCTAACAAAATATTCTCAAAAAGATTTACTTGATGGAAAAATTCTTGTCGGTCAAGGCCACCTTCTAGCTGCACCAAATCCGATTTTAATATATTAATAATATCATCAATTTGCCAATAGCCTAACACCAATTGAAAAATGGATTCGATTAAGGAAACCAGACTGTGCCCTTGCATGGTTTGTTGATGGTCAAAGAAGATTGGAATCTGATTCTCATTAAAATAAGGCTCGATGATATGTTGATAATCATCTAAGTGACGCGTTTTGATAATAATATCTTGGTAGCGATACTTTTTTACCTTAACCAGGTAATTGATCTGGTTGGCTAAATGGCGTAATTCAGTTTGAATCGAATCGCACGACCAAATTTCTTGATAGTTTGCGGTATCTTGGCGACTTAATGATTGATTTTGATTCAGCACATTTAAAGTCTTTTGACTGGTTTGAATAATTTCTGGCCGATAAGCTTTGATTGGCTGTGAAATCTCCCAATCGGCTTTGATTTCTATATCTTCTTGAAGGAGAATGCGTTTGATTTGCTGATAAGTCTCTCGAGTGAGTTGATACACCGGTTGGTAAGATGCCTGGTTTGCCTGATGATGGCTAAGGGGTAGACTCAAATAAACATGATTAAAATTCCGCGCTAAAGCACGAATTAAGGCGATTTCTTGGGCATTAAAAGCTTGAAAATGATCGATAATCGCATAATAATTTCTACTGAAATCTTCTTGATCAAGATAAACTTGCAACCTTTCAAAATCCTGATAATTATCTAAAGATTGATCGTTAATTTTTTGGCGATAAATTGCATAAAGGTAAGCCAGTTCTACTAAGCGTTGATTCTCATTTGGGTTTTGCTGCCAGCTAGGATCTGCCATCTGCTCTACGATTCTTTGTAAATCATCAGGTTGGATATTCGCTTCATACAATTCTTCAAAGAGTTTCAGCAGTTTATCAATAAATCCTTGATGGTATATTTGACCGCGATATACTCTGAGATGATCTTTCTCTTGAAGGAGTATTGCTTGAATCAGCATGGCGTTGCCGATTTGAGAAAGTTGGGGTTTCTGATTGAAACTCTTGGGCAAGAGAAACCAAGCCAAACGTTTGAAACTAGCCACTTGGATATCCGTCATCGCCGCACTTGATCGTCCTTGAAGCTGTCGCAGTTCTTTCAACATGCGCTCTTCCATATCAAACTTAATATGGTCCGGCACCAGATAATAAATCTTGGCCTCTGGTTGTTGCTTCTTCAGTTCAACAAATTTATGTATGATTGTAACTGGTTTATCTACCAAAAAACTTCCAGTAATAAATTGAAATGCCATAAGCAGTCTCCTTATCATAGTCTTATGTGCTAATTATAGCAAATTTATTAATCAGATTCAGAGTCAATCACGATAACGACTTGAATTCATATCCACAATCTTGAACATACTGTGTCCCAACCCGTTTGACCCAAATTTGAAAATCATCTGAATCTTTCATAAAATTTTAAACAAAAAAGACCGAATGAAGATCGGTCGACCAACCATAAAATCGGCAACCGTCTTTTTCAGTCTTTAACATTGTTGTTCTAGATGAAATTACTCTCTGTTAAAACCAGGCGTTATTTATTTAAGCTTACGATTTTAATAATCACTTCAGTTGCTTTAACCATGGATTCAACGGCGACAAATTCATAGCGACCATGCATATTCTCGCCGCCGGCAAAGATATTCGGGGTTGGAATTCCCATGAAGGAAATGACAGAACCATCAGTTCCTCCTCGAATTGGCTTGATTAAAGGCTCAATCTCAAGTTCTTTCATCGCTTGTTCGGCTAAATTAACTGGGCGCATATCTTTCTTAATTACTTCAGCCATGTTATAGTATTGATCTTTTAATTCTAAGGCAATCGGTGCTTTGTCATATGCTTGATTAATCCCTTCAACGATTTCTTGCACCATAGTCTTCCGTTGTTCGAAAATTTCACGATCATGGTCACGAATAATCATGGATAATTGAGCTTCATCAACGGTTCCACTCATCTCAGTCACATGGTAGAAACCTTGGCGTCCTTCAGTTTTTTCTGGTACTTCATCTTCAGGAAGTTGGCTGATAAATTGATTTAACAGGGTAATCGCATTTATCATCTTGTCTTTTGCTGTCCCTGGGTGAATATTCTTACCTGTTACTTGTAACTTGGCAGCAGCCGCGTTGAATGATTCATATTCTAGTTCACCAACAGGCCCTCCGTCCATCGTATACGCAAAGTCAACCGCAAAACCTTCTGCATCAAAGTGTTCTGCTCCGCGGCCAATTTCTTCATCAGGACCAAAGGCTACTCTTACTTTGCCATGTTTGATTTCTGGATGCTTAATGAAATATTCCATCGCTGTCATAATTTCAGCAATCCCGGCTTTATCATCAGCCCCTAGTAGGGTCGTGCCGTCAGTAGTAATCAATGTTTGACTATGATAGTTTTTTAAATTAGGAAATTCACTCTCAGCCATCACAATGCCTTGTTCTTGATTTAAGACAATTTCAGGGCCTTGATAATTTTCAACGATTTGAGGATTGACTTTTTCTGAATTGAAATCAGCTGTATCCACGTGGGCAATAAAACCAATTGTTGGTAGCTCTTCCTCAGTATTGGCTGGCAAAGTAGCCGTTACAAAAGCATTCTCAGAACTTAAACTAACCTCTGACATCCCGATTTGCTTTAATTCATCGACGAGTAAATGAAGTAAATCAAATTGGATCGAGGTTGAAGGAATGGTCTCTGATGCTTCATCGGAGCGCGTATTAATTTTGGCATATCTGATAAGACGTTCTTGAGTGAGTTGACTGAGATTCATAAACTTCCTCCTTAATAATATTCAAAGGGACTGGTAGACACAGAACTTTCCAACACTTCAATCGACCAAGCAAAGTGCTGAGAAGCTTCTCTTAATATTTCAGCCATCTTGTGATTAAAGATTGATTCGATATAATGACCACAATCAAGGGTCATAAAGTCAAAATCTTGGGCTTGGTGCCCCTTGTGATAGGTAATGTCACCCGTAATAAAGACATCCGCCTGGGTCGCGGCAACTTGTTCGAGCAATGAGCTGCCTGAACCGCCGATAATCACTATCTTTTGATAGGATGATTTTGGTTCGGCCTCAATGACCGTCAACTGGTTTAAAGCAAATCTCTCTTTAACTAAGTTGAGTAAGTCAATGCGACTCAAAGGCTGGTCGAGTGTACCTACTCGACCTAATCCAGGTTGATCCGTATCACTGGTTGAAGCGAGCGACTGAATATCGCTTAAAGATAATGCTTCTGCCAGCCAATCATTCATCCCATCCCAAGCAATATCAAGATTCGTATGAAGCGCATACACTGAAATATTATGTTTGATAATTTGACTATACATTTCTATGTTAGGAAAATCAAGATTAAATCGTTGAATCGATTGGAAGATAGGTGGATGATGGACAATCAAGGTATCAACTTTACGTTCAATCGCTTCTTGAACGATTTGTGGACGCAAATCTAAGGCCGTCATTAAGCGTTGGACAGGTTGGCTAGAACGACCAAAATGTAAGCCAACTTGGTCCCAGGATTCCGCGAGCGATTGGGGATATTTATAATCTAGAAAATCAGTAATATCTTTAAGTTGTGGGGTATGTTGGGCTTCAGTCATCGATAATTCCTCCTGAATCATTTGAATCGATTGGCGTAAGGGTTCAATCAGCTGAGGTTGAGCTTGTTTTGCTTGCAAGATTTGTTTGAGGATCCGTCGTCGTTGTTCTAGTTCTTTGGTCCACTTGGCTATAAATTGTGGATGTTTCTTTTGGCGATTGATCGGTCCCATCAGCAGATCCGCTGCTGATAATTCTTCTTTTCTATCTTTATCTTTTTTTTGAGCTACGATAATTTGATAGTCGTGCTTGTGTTCATTAATAATCTCTTCATCCACAATTTGATAGTTATGTTGACTTAACCATGATCTAATCCATTGGCTTCCATTATTGGATTGCAGGACTAGCGTATGTTGGTCCGTCAATACTTGAGGGGCTTGATCTAGGATCTGACTGATCAGTTTGCCACCCATACCACAAATCGAAACGACATTCACCAGGTCTTCCGGATCTAAGACCGACAAACCATCGCCTAAGCGTACTTGAATCCGGTCTGCTAAATGCTGACGACGGACTTCAGCTTGGGCAGACTCAAAAGGCCCTCGGACGACCTCGCCGGCAATGGCTGATTCAATGATTGATTGTTTTATCAGATAGACAGGCAGGTAGGCATGGTCAGTACCAATATCAGCCAATCGAATAGGATTTTGGCCATATTTCTCAATATATTCAGCGACTTTTAACAGTCGCAAGGATAGGTTGTCAGAATTCATAAATCCTCCAAAAAAATTCACCTTATGACCGGCATAAGATGAATAGTAATGTTATTCTAAGAAATCTTTTAATTGTTTTGATCGGCTAGGATGGCGTAATTTCCGTAAAGCTTTGGCTTCGATTTGACGAATCCGTTCCCGGGTTACTCCGAATACCTTACCGACTTGCTCTAAGGTACGAATATTACCATCATCCAGACCGAAACGCAGACGTAATACATTCTCCTCACGGTCAGTTAAGGTATCCAATACATCTTCCAGTTGTTCTCTTAATAAAGAAGAGGCAGTGAAAGCTTCCGGACTCATTGCCCCTTCGTCTTCAATAAAATCGCCTAAATGGGAGTCATCTTCTTCACCGATTGGTGTTTCTAAAGAGACGGGTTCTTGAGCGATCTTCAGAATTTCACGGACTTTCTCAGTCGGCAGATCCATTTCCGCCCCAATCTCTTCAGGTGTCGGTTCTCGACCCAAGTCTTGCAGTAGGTTACGTTGGATCCGGACTAATTTATTAATTGTTTCGACCATATGAACTGGAATCCGAATGGTTCTAGCTTGGTCAGCTATCGCCCGCGTAATCGCCTGACGAATCCACCAGGTTGCATAGGTTGAAAATTTAAAACCTTTGGTATAGTCGAATTTCTCAACGGCTTTCATTAAGCCCATGTTCCCCTCTTGAATCAAATCTAGGAAAGACATGCCCCGACCGACATAGCGTTTAGCGATCGATACGACCAATCGTAAGTTAGCCTCAGCCAATTCTTGTTTGGCTAATTCATCGCCGTTCTCAATCCGAATCGCTAATTCCACTTCTTCATCGGCATTCAGTAATTCAACGCGTCCAATTTCCTTCAGATACATTCTAACCGGATCTGATACTTTTATCTTCGATTGAGTCGCTTTCGATGCCGTGGTATCCACATCAACTTGTTCTGCACGAACCATTTGTTGTTTGGTAGGACCACCATCATCGCCGACAACAGCAATACCACTGTCTTCAACTTCCTGAATTAATTTATCCATTTGATCGGCATCGAGACGATATGGGCTAGCAATGGTTTCTGTCAACTCATCATAATGAATTTGTCCGATGAGTTTCTTTTCTTTGATCAGTTGTTTCTTTGCTTCAGAATAAGTCAGTTTAAGTTCTTGCTTATTTTTGTCTGTCTCATTTTGTGAAGATGCTTTGTTTTCTGCCATGGCAACTGCCTCCTTATTTAATTTTCCTTAATAGAGTCATAATGCGAAGCATTGTTTGATTTTCTTTGTTTTTCTGATTGGTTAATCTTAGTTGGTTTAACTCTTCACTGAGTTCCTTCACTTCTTGCTTGATAAAAGCCCGCTCGATAGTAGCTAAGCAATCTTCCATCACTTTGCGGTTAAAGTCTAACTTTTCACTTTCCCAGAGAATGGAAGTTAATAAATCATTCATCCGCACATCGGTCACCCGATCTGTCACTTGAGTCAAAGGTAAGGGATTTCCTTCTTCATAATAATATTCTTGAACAATTAGGAAGAGTTCTTGCGCTAGCGGATGGAATAAGACGATCGGCTGGTCTAGTTCCTCTATGAACTGCCACGCTCGAGGGTAAAATATCAAATTAAATAGAATCGTCTTTTCACTTTGTAAAGCTTCTTTTGAATAGAATTCTTCCATTCTTGGGCTCAAATCGACTGTCGTAGCTGAACCAACCACTTGGGACTGTTCCTGTGTTTGATCGACTTGGTGCAAAATCTGACGGTTGACTTGTTCTTGAATCATCGCTTCTTCTAATTGATAGGTTCGACTTAAATCGGTAATTCTTAGCGAGCGCTCAACCGGTGACTTAATTTGGCTGATCAATTGGATCAAATGCTCAATATACTGAGCCAAGCCTTGGTCATCATTCAACTGATACTGAGGCTTGATATATTCGCGCTGGAATTCATAGAAAGACTCGGCTTGATCAATCAATTTTTGGAAACTTTCCCGACCATATTTCTTAATCCATTCGTCAGGGTCTAATTGATTGGGAATTTTAATGGTCTTGGCTTGGATCTGATCTAATTTTTGAACTAAATCAAAGGCTCTGGCGGTCGCCTTCTGTCCAGCTTGATCACCATCAAAGACAAAAATAATTTCTGAGGCAATCTTTCTCAAGCTTTCAAGGTGATTAACAGTTAAGCTGGTCCCCATCGTAGCTACCACGTTCTCAAAGCCTGCTTGATATAGACTGATAACATCCATATACCCTTCACAGACGATATGATAACCCAGTTTGCGACTAGCTGGTCGGGCTAAATCTAAATTGTAAATTAAGCGCGACTTATTGAAGATTTCAGTTTCGGGTGAATTAATATATTTGGCCTGGTCAGCTTGTGAATCCAAGAAAGCCCGACCACTAAATGCAATCACCCGTCCCTGTTGATTTCTCAAGGGAAAGATTAGCCGGCCCCGGAATCGATCAACTAATTGGCCTTGCTGGTCCAAATAGAAGATGCCTGATTGGAGAGCTTGTTCTTGACTGAAGCCCTTCTCTTGAATTAAATTGATGAGCAAGTCAGAATTCTGGGGAGCCATCCCTAGTTGAAATGTTTCAATGGTTTCGGTCGCTAATTGCCTATCTTGCAAATAGGCTAAGCCAGGCTGAGCTTTCTTGGTATTGACCAAGTAATAATGATAGAACTCAGCCACCCATTGATGAATTTGATATAGATGGCTGTGGGCTTGAGTAGGTTTATCTTGGCTTAAATCCAAGTTTAACGGAACATGGGCAAACTCAGCCACCTTTTGGACCGCTTCTGGGAAGGAGACCCCTTCCATTTCTTGAATAAATGAGAAGACATTGCCCCCTCTACCACAAGAGAAACACTTGAATATCTGTTTATCCTGCGATACTGAGAAGGAAGGATTACGATCTTCATGGAAAGGACAAGAAGCGATATAATTGTTACCGCGTTTATTCAAGTCAACGTACTGACCGATTAAATCAACAATATTCGTCTGAGAGCGAATCTTTTCAATCATTTCTTGTGGGATATGTACCATCTTATCCCTCTTTCTATTAAACAGCTCATGGTAAAAGAAATGATACCTTTTAATCTAGAGCTAGATAATCTTCGATAATTTGCCAAATATCTTCCTTACCTGAACCCGTCTGACTAGAGAATGGGAATAAGGCGTCGGTACTGGGTAAATCGAGATCTTTCTTAAACATGGCCAAATGTTTGTTCCATTGATTCTTCTGCACCTTATCAGCCTTGGTTAAGATTAAGGCAAAAGGAATATCTAATTGATCAATCCAGTCGTACATTTGTTGGTCAAGTTGACTAGGATGATGACGAAAATCCATTAAAAGAAAAATCAGGGCTAAATTTGACCGAGTTTGTAAGTATTGACTAATCATGGCTTGCCATTGTTGTCGTTCTTTTTTTGAAACACGTGCGTAACCATAGCCCGGCACATCGACGAGTCTGAAGCGTTGATCAATCTGATAGAAATTAAGGGTTTGAGTCTTCCCCGGTTGGCTCGAAGTGCGTGCTAAATGACGACGACCAATTAATTTATTAATAAAAGATGACTTTCCAACATTGGACCGGCCTAAAAGAGCAATTTCATTTAAATTACTCGTCGGATATTGCTTGGGACTGACTGCGCTAATTTCTAATTCTGCTGCTTGAACTTGCATAGAAATTCCTTTCTAGGAAGCTAATTTCTTACCATGGGCCCCGTAGTATTGAACCGGTGTCTTATCCATAACATTATCCTTATTAATGACCACCTTTTTGATTTCTTCTCGGCTAGGCACTTCATACATAATATCTAACATGACATCTTCAATAATCGAGCGTAACCCCCGGGCTCCTGTATTTCGTTCAAGAGCTAGATCGGCAATAGCTTCCAATGCTTCTTCTTTCATTTCCAATTTCACCCCATCCAGGGCCAAAATCGTCTCATATTGTTTAACTAAAGCATTCTTCGGTTCGGTCAGAATTCTTACTAAATCTTGACGATTCAACTTATCCAAGGCGGCTGTAATTGGAATCCGGCCAATAAATTCTGGAATTAAACCAAACTTTAATAAGTCCTCAGAACTTAAATGTTGCATGACCGATTGATCGTTATCGAATTGTACATTGGATGAACCAAAACCAATCACTTTACTTCCGAGTCTTTCTTTGACAATCGTTTCAATGCCATCAAAGGCTCCACCAACAATAAAGAGGATTTGACTGGTATCCATTTGGATAAAATCTTGACCAGGATGCTTCCGACCCCCTTTAGGCGGGATGTTAGCAACGGTTCCTTCAAGAATCTTGAGTAAGGCTTGTTGAACACCTTCCCCACTGACATCACGAGTAATCGATACATTCTCGCTCTTACGTGAAATTTTATCAATTTCATCGATATAGATAATGCCCTTGGAGGCTCGTTCAATATCATAATCGGCAGCTTGGACTAATTTAAGCAGCACATTCTCAACATCTTCACCCACATAGCCTGCTTCAGTTAAAGTCGTCGCATCGGCAATAGCAAAAGGCACATTGAGAATGCGAGCTAAAGATTGAGCTAGGAAAGTCTTCCCTGATCCAGTCGGGCCAATTAAAGCAATATTACTTTTCTGTAATTCAATGTCATCGCTATGATTCAAGTTATGATTAATCCGCTTATAGTGATTATATACCGCAACGGCTAAGGTCTTCTTGGCACGATCTTGACCAATCACATAGTCATTCAAAATAGCTACAATTTCATCCGGTCTTAAGACATTTATAATTTCATCATGATGGTCAATTTTAAGTTCTTCATCCATAATCGATTTGCATAAATCGACACATTCATTGCAAATATAGACATCGGGACCGGCAATAATTTTGTCGACTTCATCTTGACTTTTACCACAGAAAGAACAGAAAAATCGTTTCTTCTCATTCATATTTGTGTTCATAGTTCCTCCTTGATAATAAGAAAGAGGTATGCGAATGACCACTAAAGAATTCACGTGACTCATGCATACCTACATAAATTATTATTAAAGCATTATTCTTCTTCTGCTGATTCTAAGACTAAATTCATCGCTTTCTTTAGCTTGATATCTGATGTTAACATATCATTGCTTACATAGCCACGAACTTGATCTTCATTCATATTATATTGCTTCGCAAGATTAGCAATTTCTTCATTAATTTCTTCTTCAGATACTTGAAGGTCTTCAGCCTTAACAATGGCTTCAAGCACTAAGTTGGTTTTGGTTCTTAATTCTGCTTCACCTTCAAATTGTTTGTGTAAATCTTCTTCGGTGGTTCCAGTAATTTGATAATAAAGTTCAGGTTGGATACCTTGGCGAGAAAGATTATTTAAGAAGAAGTCCATTTGACGGTGAATTTCTTCATGAACCATTTCGCTTGGAATGCCGCCTTCGATTTCTGCATTATCAACCGCTTGGCGCAATACCTTGTCTTCAAAGGCGTCTTGGCTGGCTTTTTCAGCTTGACTGGTCAAATCAACTTTAATCTTATTCTTTAATTCTTCCAGTGTTTCGACTGCATCATCCAAGTCCTTAGCTAACTCATCATCTAAGTCAGGTAGACTTTCGGATTTAACTTCGTGAACTTTTACTTTGAAAGTGGCTTCTTTACACGCTAATTCTTTCGCTTGGTAATCTTCAGGGAAAGTCACATTCACATCTTTTTCTTCTTCGGCTTTAACCCCGACTAATTGATCTTCAAAGCCTGGAATAAATGAACCAGAACCTAATTTCAAGGAATGATTGCTTCCTTGTCCACCCTCAAAGGCTTCTCCATCGATAAATCCTTCAAAGTCAATAACCACCGTATCGCCTTCTTCAGCGGCATCTTCTTTTAAGACAAGTTCAGCTAAGCTGGCCCGTTTTTCTTCTAGAGATTTCTCTACATCTTCGTCGCTGATTTCAACAGCGTCTTTCTCAACTTTAAGCCCTTTATAATCCCCTAATTTAACTTCAGGTTTTAAACTTACCTTAGCCGTTAATTTCCAAGGTTGGCCTTTCTCAATGCTTTCAACATCAAATTCAGGTTGACCTACCACTTCTAAGTCCGCTTCTTTCACAGCTGCTTCATAAGCTTCTGGTAATAAGAATTTCAAAGCTTCATCATAAAGTGCTCCTTCGCCATAGACATTATTGAAAATTTGGCGAGGCACCTTTCCTTTTCTAAATCCTGGTACAGATATTTGTTTTTGTATTCTCTTGAAAGCAACGTCTAAGCCTTTTTTAACTTTATCTTGAGCAATCTCGAAGCTAAGCGTTCCTTCATTTTTATTGGTTTCTTCAAATTTTACTGTCATGTCTTTACCCTCCAACGATATCTGTATTTATTACATACCTTGATATTTTAACGTATTATTCCTGATTTGTAAATACATTTAACCGAATACAGCTGATAGAGTCAATGTTTATTTACTTATTGTTCAAAATATGTCTCAGAGTATTGTTCTTCCTAATCCATAGTCAACAATAATATGCTAAAATATAATTAATTCACACTTTTACAATAAATTATTCAACTATAGTCCTAACGGATAGGCTATAATAAGATAGGTGATTCAGATGATAAATTATCCACTAGGCCACCGTCCTCGCTCAAATTCTCATCCGCAGTCTCAACAACAGACGACGTATTATGGGAGCCGAGGCATGTCCTTGGAAGAAATGATTAATGCATCCAATCAGTATTATCTACAACATCAAATAGCGGTCATCCATAAGAAACCGACACCCATTCAAATTGTCAACGTGTCCTATCCCCGTCGGTCGGCCGCTAAGATTACGGAAGCTTATTTCCGCCAAGCTTCAACCACAGATTATAATGGCATCTATCAAGGCTATTATATTGATTTTGAAGCCAAAGAAACCAAGAATAAGACTCGCTTTCCCTTAGACAACTTAAAAGCCCATCAATTAGAACACATGGCTCAGTGTTATCAGCAAGGGGGAATCGTCTTCTTGCTGATTTCCTTTGTCAGCTACGGGGAAGTCTATCTATTGCCCTACCCCACTTTAAAGACACTGATTCAAGATTCCAAAAGAAAGAGTCTTTCATACAAAATCATCCAAGAAAAGGCCTATTTATGCCCAGTTGGGGTGTTTCCATTAATAGATTATTTAAAAACGGTAGATTCTTATATTCAGTCAGAATCTAAGAATAGGAAAGGAAGTTACTAATGGTCACAGGTAGTCGAGTAGAAAGAAAAAAATATGAAAAGAACCACCGCCGTCCTGGTAAACAGCGCGGACATCGAATTCTTAAAAAAATCCTGATTGTATTAATCTCTCTTGCCTTTATCGTGATATTAGCGGGAGCAGGATTATTTGGTTATTATGCGATGAATGCCCCCGAGATCAGCAAAGAAGAATTAAGAGGCCAGGTCGCCAGTAAAATATTTGACCGCCAAGGTCAATTAATTAAGGAACTCGGTTCGCAAAAAAGAGACCTCTTAGAGAGTTCAGAAATTCCCCAAGTTCTTAAAGATTCGGTCTTAGCTATTGAGGATGCCCGTTTCTATAGTCACAAAGGGGTCGATCCAATTCGAATCATTGGGGCACTTTTGGCTAATATTCGCCAAGGAGACATTGTCCAAGGTGGCTCTACGATTACCCAACAATTAGTCAAACTTTCGGTCTTCTCTACCGACTTCCAAGACCAAACCTTAGAACGGAAGGCACAGGAAGCCTGGTTATCTCTGCAAATTGAGCAGGATTATAGTAAAGATGAAATCTTAACCCTTTACTTAAATAAATTATTCTATTCTAATAACACCTATGGAGCCAAGACAGCAGCTAAATTGTTCTTTGGTAAAGACATTCAGGACATTAACTTAGCGGAAGCGGCCTTACTCGCCGGCATCCCTCAGGCACCTAGTGATTATGATCCTTATAGTCATCCTCAGGTTGCCCAAGAGCGACGTGATACCGTCCTCGCTGTTATGCTAGATCGCGACTTTATTTCCCAGGCCGAGTACGATCAAGCCGTCGCCACTGATGTTTCAGCTATGTTGGTTCCTCTCGCCGAACAGAATCGCGATAAAGTCGACTACGTGATTGATGCCTATTTAGATGTGGTCGCCAAAGAAGTTCAAGATAAGATGAATATTAATATTTATACCGACGGTGTTGAAGTTTATACCAATATGAACTATCAGGCTCAAGAACACTTGTATGATTATGTCAATCAAGAGAATGGTGTTTTTCCAGATGACAAATTACAAACAGCAGTTTCTATTATTGATGTGGATACCGGTGAGTTACAGGCAGTGATTGGCGGGCGTAAGCAAGATGTTACCATGGGCTTGAACCGTGCCAATACTCTTAGTCGAAGCATCGGTTCGACCATGAAACCTTTAGCGGATTATGGCCCAGCTTTTGAATATTTAGGTTTTTCTACTGGTACTCTAGTTGTGGATGAACCTTATACTTATACAAGTGGGGACGCCCTTTATAATTACGACTTTGAATACAAAGGGAATATGACCTTGCGGGAAGCACTCGCTAGCTCACGGAATATTCCAGCTTTGAAGACGTTGCAAGCCGTCGGTCTAGATAATTCTTATGCTTTCTTACAGAAACTCGATATCAATCTGTTGAATAATAATCGCAAAGAATTAGTAGAAGCCAATGCGATTGGAGGCGAAGTCAATCCGATTCAACTCTCAGCGGCTTATGCGGCGATTGCCGATTATGGTCAATATCATCAACCTTTCACTGTTAAGAAAGTTGTTACAGGAGCAGGAACCGTGGAAGAATTCGAGTCTAAAGCACGCCAAGCCATGAAAGATTCGACAGCGTATATGTTAATTGATATTCTAAAAGGGGTTCCCGGTAACTTTGCTTCAAGATCTGGTATTGATAACTTCTATCACGCAGGTAAGACTGGAACGACGAACTATACTGACCAACAGCTGAAAGAACTTGGCGTTGAACCTGGAACGTATGCCGCCCCTGACGGTTGGTATGTTGGCTTCAGTCCTCAGTATGCCATTGCCAGCTGGGTAGGCTATGATAATCCCTTAGAAGCCGGGAATTATCTAAACTTAAATGAAACAGCGATTCCTCAAGATATTTATAAAGAAATGATGACCTTCCTAAGTAAAGATGTGACCAATGTGGATTGGCAGAAACCAGACAGTGTCGTCGAAGTTGAAATTGAGAAGTACACGGATCCAATTATGCTACCTGGCCCTTATACACCAGCCCAAGCCCGGTCTAAGGAACTCTTCCTTAAAGGGAAAGAACCTAAAGAACAATCCCTAGCTTATGGTAAATTCGTCAATCCACCGACTGGCTTTGATGCTAATTATGATCAAGAGAAGAAGACAATTCAAGCCGTATGGGATCCATTAACCGGCCCAGGACAATTTGAACTATCCATTAATGGTGTCGTGGTCTACACGGGTACCGATACCAGCTTCACTTTCCCAGTTGAAGAACTCGGAACTTATGTCCTAAGATTAAAAATCATTGACGGAAATTCTTCTTCCGATACCTTGGTTATCACCCTTACCCTAAAAGATAATCAGTCTGAAGAATCGAGTGATGAATCAGAAGATGAAACCAGTACCGCTGACGAAACTGATAGCTCTTCCCAATCAGAAACGACCAACTCAATCGAACCCAATGCTGATATTTTAAATAACTTTTCAGATCCTCAATAATTTTTCAGTCTGATTCAAGGTTGATATCTACACAAAAATCCACCCTAGTCATTTGCAGCCATTATTAAAGTGGAGCGCTCAGTGACTGGGGTGGATTATTTTATCTTCATTAAAATCACAAAAAACCTCCTAAATCGGAGGTTTTGTTTTGCTGTTATCTTCTTAATCAAGAGAAGTCCGTTCGACCATATCTTCAATTCCTAGCAACTCAGCACATTGGCTAGAATTTGCTTTGGAATAATAGCGACCGAATAAGACCATTAAGAGGTGGGCTTTAGACCACCACGCTTCCGGCAACTTCTCAGTCATGATGCGTTCAATTTGACGGGGTGTCGCATCCTGAGGAACCATTCTTAACCGCTTGCTAATTCGTTCAACATGAGTATCGACAGCAAAGGCTGGTTGATTAAAGGCTAAACTGAGGACCACGTTGGCAGTTTTCCGGCCTACACCGGCTAAAGATTCCAAGTCTTGACGATTATCCGGTACCTGACCTGAGAATTTCTCTACTAGATCAGTTGCCATGGCTTTTAAATATTTGGCTTTATTTCGGTAAAGGCCAATGGTTCTTATAAGTGCTTCGATATCTTTGGTTTGAGCCTGACTCAGCGCCTCAGCTGTCGGATATTTAGCCATCAGTGCAGGCATAATTTGATTAACAGCTTTATCGGTTGTCTGGGCGCTGAGAATCACTGCGACTAATAATTGAAAAGGATCTTCAAAAGCCAGATCTGATTTAGGATCAGGAATAAGCTTCTCCATTGCTTGAATTGCTTTTAGCGTTTCGTTGGCATTTAACATCGAATCACCCGCGATTCCAATCAATTTTCGGGATATTTATCTCAGGGAATTCATGGTTGGGTTGTTGTTTCTGTTGCATCTTCTCTTGAAATTGATAAATTTCTTTCTCAGCTTGCATGACAGTCTGAATATTCTTCTTACGCCAATTCAGTAAGATCCGATCAATATAATTAAAAGATAAAGCTTGATGAATCACTGCTTCACGTAAGGCAATCTTAATTAAGTCGGCCTTGAATTGATCCTTATTGATCCAATTCGATAGTTTCTCTAGTTCAATCGGCGATAAGGGACGGCCAAATTCCGTTTCAAAGCTGGCTACCAAGTTCTGACTTTCATGATACCTGGCATCTTCTTTCATCGAATTCGTCGATTCGAAGAAACGATCATTGATGGTCTCAAATAAGGGACGCAAGCTGAAATGGTCTGTCTGTTTACCATCGGGATTTGGTTTCAACTCTAGAGAAAGATACTTCTTAGTCATCAGTGAGTTGACCACGTCCATTAATTTAGGCCGAGGCCAGCCTAATTGACTGCTAGCAAATTCAAGTTCATCGACGCTCTCCCCTTGGGTCAACCGGGACAGTAAATAAGTAATTAGAACAAATTCATCACTATTTAAATTCAAGTCGGCATAGTGGTTAAATAATTGATTGGGAATCATGGTATTACCTTGCTTTAACCAATCATAAAAAGTAGTCATCTATAACCTCCTAGCATCGGGAGTCATTGACGAATGAGACTCCCTCATTATGGATATAATCGGTTTAATAATCTTGGGAATGGTGAGGTCTCCCGAATATGTTCAATACCTGATAACCAGGCCACACAACGTTCTAATCCCATACCAAAGCCACTGTGAGGAACTGATCCATATTTAGTCGTGTCCAGATACCATTGATAAGCCGCTAAATCGAGACCAAATTTCTCAATATTAGCTTTCATAGTCTCATAATCATTCTCCCGCTCTGAACCGCCAATAATCTCGCCATAGCCTTCAGGGGCAATCATATCCGCACAAAGGACGGTACGAGGATCTTCTGGATTAATCTTCATGTAGAAAGGCTTGATGGTCTTGGGATAATTCAAGATAAAGACTGGTTGGTCGAAGTGATTTGCAATATAAGTTTCATGAGGAGAACCAAAATCATCGCCCCATTCAATATCATCAAAGCCATTATCTTGCAGCAATTGAATGGCATCGGTATATTCAATCCGTGGGGAAGGTGTCTTGGTATAATTCTCAAGCGTGGCAATATCACGGTCCAAACGCTTCAAAGCCAATTGGCAATGATCAATCACATTCCGAACCAAAAAAGCCACATATTCTTCTTGTAAAGCCAGACTAGCTTGATGATCATAATTTGCCATCTCAGGTTCCATCATCCAGAACTCGATCAAATGACGACGGGTCTTAGATTTCTCAGCACGGAAGGTTGGTCCGAATGAAAAGACTTTACCAAAAGCCAAGGCTGCTGCTTCCATATATAATTGACCACTTTGAGAAAGATAAGCCTCTTCATCAAAGTATTCTGTCTTGAATAGTTCTGTCGTTCCCTCAGGCGCTGATCCGGTTAGAATCGGTGGGTCAATTTTAATAAAATCACGGTCATTAAAGAATTGATAGGTCGCGCGAATGATTTCATTACGAATTTGCATGATCGCATGTTGACGAGAAGAACGCAACCATAAGTGACGGTGATCCATCAAGAAGTCTGTACCATGTTCTTTAGGAGTGATTGGGTAATCTTGACTGTCGCCAATCACTTCAAAGTCTTTAATCAAGACTTCATAACCCAGTTCAGAACGAGAATCTTCTTGAATAATCCCTCTGACTTTTAAAGAACATTCTTGGTTCAAATGTTTGGCTTGGTCGAATAATTCATCGCCCACTTCAGCTTTCAAGACAATTCCTTGGAAGAAGGCTGTCCCGTCACGAAGTTGTAAGAAGGCAATCTTCCCACTGGAGCGTTTATTCGTCAACCAAGCATCAATCATCACTTCTTGCCCGACAAAATCAGGCGCTTGCTTCATAGTAATAGTTTCCATACTTTCCTCCTAAATATTTCCAATCGTCTGCATCCATTTACCATCTTTGGCGTTAATATAATAATATTGCATATTGTCTTTGTCGTCTTTAAAGACCACTTCCCACATTACCGTATCTTTCAACTTACCCAGTCTGACATTTAGTAATTTAGCAATTTTATACTCCGAAGCCGCAATCGAAACAGCGTCTTCACTGGAGATTATATCTCTCGGCGTATAAAAGGCCACATCGCCATCTTCCTGATCAACAATCGCGTAACGTTGCTGCCCTTCTTTATCGACAAAATCTAAGGCGAATTGGGTCCTCGCATTCGAAGTCCAATAAAAATTATTAATCGTTTTGACTGGATAATCCAGTTCAACCAGAGCCACGGTTTCCGCTTCTGCTTGGGATATTTTTTGTTGGCTTTGCATAAATACCCATAATAATGACCCAGAGATTAACAATAATAGGATGGTTAAGGTCGATACGGTGCGTCGACTCAATCTAAATTTTCTTTTTGCTGTCATGAGTCCTCCTTTTTATAGCAGCTCGAAATGAATTAAAGCGTTGAGATCTTGTCGCAATCGGTTAGCGTAACCCTTGGTAAAAATACGCTGATCGAATATCGTAACTTTATTAAATATATAAAACTCCTCCATATAAGTCAACATCTCTTTGAAGTCTTGAACCATCTGTGGATAGACGATTTGTTCAAATAAATGTTGGTCCGCCTCTGCCATTAAATAATCCATTGCTAGAATGTAGGTGTGTTTAGGAGATAGAAAAGGTAAGCGAAGGACAAACAAATCGATCTCTGCTGGTTGATATTCATTATGGAGCATCTGTAATTGATCAAAACTCAAAACCAAAATCCCTTGAGTAGATTCTAAGAATCTACGATATATTTTATGGATTGATCCGGATAAAGATTCACTAAACAAACGGTAAGCCTGATAAACGGCCTGATTTTTAAGCAAATAATTGAGAATGCTGGCCGAAGCTTCTTTATTTTCCGCTAAAATAATTAATTTAGCTTTCAACTGATCGAGATGGTCTTCTAGATAGTCAACCAGAAGGTGATATTGGTCAGCTGAATTTGCTTTGGCCGAGCAATAATCCAAAGGCACTTGACCAATGAATTTTTGCTTGCGTCCGGGTCCATGTATGTTAAGCATATAATGTTGCTCCAGTGGAATCACTTTCTTTAACAAAGGTACTCGTTGATTTAAATAGCCCCCCATACTGATGAGAATGGAGTGACCGAAGCAATAAGGTTCGATCATACCACTATTAGAGAATACTAAGGGAAACTGATTCATTTCAAAATGAAAATAATACGAATGAAATTGGTGTGCTCTTAATTCAATATAGGTCAGTGGCCGAAGGAGATTGAACCGCTTAATCTGTTGAAAAAGTGTCGATATGGCTTTATCAGCCGGACTCTTACCGAGATAATCTTCGATGAAATGACTGCAAGTCTTGGCCTGATCCAACCAGTTTTGAATGAAGTTCACAAATTCTGGCCAAATCGCTTGTCGCGGATCTAGATAAAGCGATAAATTTATTTGCTTGGGACTTGGTTCAGGCTGATGATCCTTAAATTGCAGATCTAACCAATCCATTAATTGGTTACTGGTCCTAAGAAATTCTTGCAGACGCTTGGTTTGTTCAAATTCTGCTCCCCTTAATCGACCTTGATCTATAAACCGATTAACGACGTCAAAGATCCGACTGATGTCCAAGCTTACTCGCTCTTGCCAGCGTTTGGTTTGAATATAATGACCTAAATTGTCTAATAGTAGATGCCATTGAGGATCAATCAGATGGGATAGGAATGACTGAGGTTGCTGAAGTAATTGAATCAAATAAGCGTGATCAATTAACAAGACTTGGGCTTGTTGAGCCTGAGACTTCATCCGTTCATAAAAAAGATGAGCCGCTCCTGACCCAAAATCTGAACGATATTTATCAATTAATTGATCAGCTTGTAATTCTTGATTAATTTCTCGGTAATGTCCCTCTGTACTATGGGAAAGCCAATGGATACTAGCTGCTAAGACGGTCAACTCATGCTGATTCAAGGCGAGTTGACTTTTGCGTGCTAAAAGCGTTTCAATCATATTTCGATCAATAAATTGAGTTTGCGGACTTAACTGCTGATAAACTAGTTGTGGATTGGTTTGGTCTAACCATTCTCTCAAATAATCGATCTGGCCTGAATGGCTCAGAGCGATCAGGACTTTATTTCCTTGGCGGATCAAATAATCAGCCAAATGAAATACCGTCGAAGGAAACATTGGCATCTGGTCATCTTCAACGAGAAGATGGGGGTGGTCCTGATAGGCTTCCAGAATGGGCAATAGATAATCCGTTGCTGAGTTTAAGTTACTTGGCTTTGAATTTTTCTGAACCGAAATTTCTGTCTTCTCTATTGGCATATCAAAGAGTTCCGGTTCTTGGAAGAATATTTGGGTCTGATAAGGTAGTTCGGCGACCAAATCAGCAATTTTGGGGATTAATTCAGTATCGATCGTTGTGACAATCTGTGCCATTCGCGCGAGAATTTGACAGGTAATTCGTGCATCTGCCAAGGCGTCGTGCGCCCCTTGAAAAGGTAAAGCGAAATAATGACTCAGATCGGTTAGATTAAAGCCAACCGCATCATAACATAGGATTTTAGCTAAGATGACTGAATCAATGGCTATTGGCTTGAAGTCAAAGCCAGATTGTTTAAAATTATGCTCCAAAAATTTATAATCAAAATTCAAATTATGGGCAACAAAAATACAATCCTGTAAACGATGAAACCACAAATTTGCCACTTGTTCAAAGCTTGGTGCTTTATCAGTCTCCCCTTGTTGAATACCCGTCAAACGCTGGATATGCTCGGGAATATCACGTTCAGGGTTAATCAACATATTATATTCATTGATAATTTGACCCTCAGAATAAATAATGGCAGCGATTTGAATGATTTTGTCGTCTTTTTGATAATTGGGTCCAGTCGTCTCGATATCAATGACCGCAATTTTGGCTTTATTTTGCAAACTATCACCTCATTGGTCCCTTGGTTCGAATATAAGCTTCGAGTGCTGGATAAGTATTCTCTAATTCATGGTGCAATATCTTACGTTCAATCTCGGCCATCAGCTGACCAATCATTGGTCCCCCTTTGGTCAACTGCAGAATAGTCATAATATCATGACCATTTATGGCCATCTCTTGGCGATTTTGAATGGCAAGTTGTTTAATCCGCTCAGCAATATGATAGTTTTGTTTAGGATAATGATAGGTTAAATAGGCTTCAATCTCTAATAGCAAATCATGATTTGCCAAGTACAGATCCATGGTTCCAAGTTCATGCTCGATCATTTTAGGTAAGAGCTGACGAATCTCAATCACATCATAAATCAATTGTTTACTATGGGTCCAGGCTTTAAGATAAGTAGCAAGGTGCTGAGTCTCAATACCCACTGCTTTAGTATACAAGGCCCAAATTAAGGATTCCGAGACTTGGTCTCCTTGTTGGTTGACCGGTTTGAGCCATTTCTGTAAGCGGTCCATACCCTTTGGCTGAGTCACGTATTTAATTTCAGGCAAATAATCCCATAGACCCGACTCAACGATGGTTTGAGCCCGCTGATAGAAATAAGCTCCCCGAAGAAATTTAGTAAATTCTACCCGGATCCGTTCACGCGAAAGATAGGCTAATTTTTCCTTTTGTTGGCTTATAGCTTCAAAGGTCAAGGGGTCAATATCGAAACCTAATTCACTTGAGAAACGAATAGCCCGTAGCATTCTCAGGGCATCCTCATTGAAGCGTTCACTGGCTAAACCAACGGCGCTAATTTTATGATTCTTCAAATCTTGCAAACCTTGGTGGTAGTCAAACAGCTCTCCATGTCGATTAAACGCTAGGGCATTAATGGTAAAATCTCGTCGCAAAGTATCTTCTGCTAAGTTACGGACAAAAGCTACCGAATCAGGACGACGAAAATCAGAATAGTTGCCCTCAGTTCTAAAGGTCGTAATCTCAAAATTCTGACCTTGGTAAATGACAATGATGGTTCCATGTTCTTTCCCTAAATCAATGGTATGGTGGAATAAGCCTTCAATTTCTTCCGGTCTAGCCGAAGAAGCCAAATCGATATCATGGATGGGCCGGCCCAAAATTGTGTCGCGGACACAACCGCCGACAAAATACACCTCGTATCCGGCCTGTTCAATCAAATCCATTACCGGAAACGCTCGGGTAAATAAAGGATGATTTAAGTCAAATTGCAAGCTAAACCCACCATTCTATTTCTATATAACAATGACTATTATTCCTCCGCTTGCTCATGTTGGCGCCGGAGTTCCTCTCTTAAACGTCGTAAAGCTTTATTATCATAATATGTACGTTCATAACGTTCAGATACCGTCAATGCTTCTTCGAGTTTGTTTTGATCTTTTAAAAATCGAGCATAGTCCAAGGCTAAATTTGGTTTAGATAACAAATTATTTAAAGCTGTCTCATATTGAGCGGCGACCTGACTCTCAATTCCCAATGCTTGATAAATGCGCGCATAATGATAACTCAAATATACCGGATGCATATAAGGATCTTCTATATTCTTTAAGAAGTCTAGCGCTTTTTGAGCTTGCCCTGCCTGTAAGCAATAGTTCACATAATAATCAATTAAAGCTTCTCTTTGGTCAAATTCTTCACTCAGTTCATAATACTCTAAGACCTGATCAGCCAGCTGAGAGTCATAATAGGTGAAGCGACCTGCCAATTCAATCAAGTGTAAATATAGATCACTATATGCAGGCAGATTATGCTTTAACCAGTCCATACTTTGTTCAAATTCCAAATCTTGGCGTAAGAAATGATAATCTTCCAACAGAATAAAATGGGCCGAGAAATCATCAGGATTTAAGTCAATCGCTCTTTTGGCATATTGGGCAGATTGTTCATAGACATAAATATTCAAGTAAATTTGAGCTAACAAACTATAATCTTGACTGGTTAACTCAGGCGCGTCCGTATCTTCAACCAGTTCTTTGATTTTCGCTAGATCCAACATTTCCTGTTGACTATAAGCGCCTAATAAGTCTGTTCTTAATTGTTGAAAATCAATATATTTACTGAAATATTGATCGAGTATTTCCAGAAAATAGATTTGTCGATCAATATCATTCTGTAAATAAGCTAATTCGGCCAAACTTTGATAAGCTTCTGCTCGATCGGGGAAGGACTTTATTAATTTGTTCAAGATTTTCTTACTGAGGCTATAATCACCCAGGTTCATTAATATATTGGCATGCAATAAATTTTTTTGGTAAGAAAACTTGGACGATTTGGCGAGATTGATCCATTTTAAAGCCAACTCAGCCTGATTAAATTCATCATAAAGTTTGGCTAGTTGATAGGCAATTTTATGATGCTGACTGTGATCATACATCTTATGCAGAATTTGTAATTGTAAATCGACATAGCCTAAATCATGCAGATACTTAGTAAATTTCAAATAATCTGTTAAATAATCATCCAAAGGATATTGCCAATAATATTCCGTCAATTCTTGATAAAAATTATTTAAATCTAAAGTCTGATTAAAAGCTTCTACTAATCGATCAAACATAACATCAAGCCCTCCAATAGAAATCCTATTCATTATACCATTGGACAAAGATTATTAAAAATAAAAATAAAAAAACTACCCCGAAAGGTAGTTTGAAAATCAATTATTATTTAACAGCGTCTTTTAAAGCTTTCCCTGCTTTGAATCCAGGAACACGGGTTGCTTTGATCTTAATTTCTTCCCCAGTTTGTGGGTTACGTCCTTTACGCGCTGCTCTTTCACGTACTTCGAAAGTACCGAAGCCAATAATTTGAACTTTATCCCCATCAGCTAGAATTTCTTCAATAGATTGGAATAAGGCCTCAACAGTTGCAGTCACATCTTTCTTAGTTAAATTGGTTTTGCTTGCAACTTTTTCTACTAATTCTGCTTTATTTGCCATAAAGTAAAATCCTCCTTTAGTAATCTTATCTACTAGAGATACGACTTATCTACTAGAGATACGAAATGAACCATATGGGTTATTTCAAGTAATAGAATATCATATAAAAGGCTTAATGACAATGTTTATTGCTTTAACCGCGAAATTATTCTCTAGAGTTGTCAAACATATGTTACAAATATAGAAAACTTCTGATGCTGGCCGAGCCTATCATTCAATCATCTTTTTCCTGGGGACGGTCAAGGAGGAAAGCACCGCGATCCTTGATTGTCCCCAGGAAAAAGATAAACTAGTTAAGGCTAGGACATTGACGTCTCAAAATATTCTTTAACCACTTCATTCGGGCTTTTAAAGTTTAATTGTTTGCGATGAACGTTATTCCCGCGGTTTGTGTAACGTTGATGGGCCGCGATCAACTGGGCTTCTGAATCAAATACACGACCATAGATGCGTTCACTATCTTCTCGATGACTCCGTTCTACAATGCCATTTTGCCACGGAGAGTAAGGTCGGGTGCGTTGATAACGAATCCCTTTCAAGGCTAGCACTTCTTCAAATACACTGAGCGGTTGGGTATCATGCATTGAGTTTGTAAATTCTGACCCATTATCCGTTTGAATGGTGTCGATCTTAAAACCAAATTTGTCTTCTAAATCAATGAGAAAGGTCGCCGTATGCGTCACACTTTTCTCGTCAACAATTTTACAGACTCGTTTTCGACTGTATTCGTCGATGGCTGTGATTTGATAATAACGTTTCCCATGGCTATCCCACCGAATACACTGTTGAGGGACATATTTGATGTCAATTTGAACCTTTTCACCCGGATAGGTGACGGGATGAGGATGCCAGTTTGTTTTCGGATAGGTCTTTTTGACCGGTTTCTCGTTCCGATTCCAACCTCTTAGGCGCACTTGCTTACACATCGAGTCATAACTTCGGGTGTATCCTTGACGACGACACTGAACGTATACCTCAGCAAGTCCTTCATGACCATACCGTTGATATTTTTGTTGAATGATCTCAAGTTCTTTAGGACGATGTTGATTCGGATGGGAATGGGGTCGGCGACTCTTTAATCGTAAACTATCCCAACTGCCATCGTAGCGATCCCGCCAGCGTTTCACATTCTGGCGGCTCGTATGATATCGCCTAGTGGCCGCCGCATTGTTATTATATTTTATCGCATATTCGACAACTTTTTTCCGATAGCGCATTTCTTCTGTTATAATGAGTTTCATAGGAAGCTCCTTTCACTTGTTCTGCTCAAACATAGTGTATCAGAAGCTTCCTATTTTTTTATTTTTTTGTCACATATGTATTATCGTCTAACATATTGCTTTAACCGCGAAATTATTCCCGCTCTCTGGCGATTAATTTAATCGGGGTTCCTTCAAAATAAAATGTCTCTCTAAGTTGGTTTTCTAAATATCTTTCATAGGAGAAATGCATTAACTCTAAATCATTAATAAAGACTACAAAAGTAGGCGGTTCGACGGCAACTTGAGTCATATAATACAATTTCAAGCGTCGACCCTTATCCGTTGGAGCTGGGTTCATCGCAACTGCATCGATCAGCAGATTATTTAACAGCGAGGATTGTATCCGTCGCCGTTGATTTTGATAGATTTCTTTCAACATTGTTGGTAACTTCTTTAAGCGTTGATGAGATAAGGCAGAGACAAATAATATCGGCGCGAAATCTAAATATTTGAATTCTCGACGGATATCTTCGGTGAAGGTTTTGAAGACCTTATCTTTTTCTTCAATTAAATCCCATTTGTTGACTATTATAATGATTCCCTTGCCAGCCTCATAAGCATAACCGGCAACATGCTTGTCCTGCTCCTGAATCCCGGTTTCAGCATCGATGACTAGACAGACAATATTTGATCGATCAATCGCCGATAGGGAGCGCATGACGCTATATTTCTCGGTACTTTCAGCAATCTTACCCTTACGGCGAATCCCTGCAGTATCAATCATGGTAAATTTCTGCCCGCTCTCATCAACAAAATAAGTATCAACAGCTTCGCGCGTGGTCCCTTCAATATCGGACACAATGACCCGTTCTTCTTGCAAGATTGCATTAACAAGCGAGGATTTGCCCACATTGGGCCGACCAATAAAGCAAAAATGAATTCCCTCATCTTCTTCGCGTTGAGCCATATTATCCGGCATGTTGGCAAAAATTTGATCTAATAAATCACCCAAACCGGTCCCATGAGCACCAGAAATAGGTAAAGGATTTCCAAACCCTAAAGCATAGAAATCATAAATATCTTGTCTTTGTTCGGGATTATCTGCCTTGTTTACAGCCAAAACGACCGGATGTTTACTTTGGTAAAGACGCTGTGCAATTTCCTCATCTTCTAAGGTCAACCCCTCTTGTCCATTGACAATAAAGACAATAACGTCCGCTTCTTCGATGGCAATATCAGCCTGAAAACGGATTTGATTCATGATTGGTTCGTCAACCATTTCAATACCACCGGTATCAATTAAACGATATTCACGGTCTAACCAGGAAGCCTTCGCATAGATTCGATCACGCGTAACTCCTGGATAGTCTTCCACAATCGAGATTCGGTCTCCTACGAGTCGGTTGAAGATGGTGGATTTGCCGACATTAGGTCGTCCCACAAGTGCAACAGTTGGTAAGATATTCATGGCTATCCTCCTTTACAAATAAAAATAGAGACTGACTTACAAGAGTCAGCCTCTTAGAAAAACTTACTTAGTCTTGGTCATCAAAATTTAATTTACTAAAGGCGTCGCCTAATAAATCTCCCATCGTAAATGAAGAGTCTGGAGTATCTTCAACTTGATTTTGTGGAGCTTGACGTTTTGTGTTGCGACGAGCTTTATTTTGGGCTGGAGCTTTATTGGCTTCCTTTTCAGGACGGAAAGTTTGTTCGCTTTCTTGACGTTCTGGTGCTTCTTCTAAAGCTTTAATTGATAATGATAATCGTTGTTCTTCAGGGTTCACAGAAAGAACTTTAACCTTAATTTCTTGACCTTCAGTCAATTTATCATTTGGTGTCGCAATGTGTTCGTGGGCAATTTGAGAGATATGAACTAATCCTTCAACGCCAGGGAATACTTCAACGAAAGCACCAAAAGTAGTTAGACGTTTAACAGTTCCATCAAGTACAGATCCTGCTGGAGCTTTCTCTTCAATATCATCCCAAGGTCCAGGTAAAGTATCTTTAATAGATAGAGAAATACGTCCTTCTTCTTCATCCACAGAAAGGATCTTCACGTCAACTTCTTGGCCAGGTGTTAAGTAATCACTTGGTTTATTTACATGTTCGTGGGCAATGCGACTGATATGAACAAGTCCATCAACCCCACCTAAATCGATAAAGGCACCAAAGTTTACTAAACGAGCCACTGTACCTTGAACTGTTTCGCCTTCTTTTAGTTCAGCTAAACGTTCTTGACGTTTCTTTTCACGTTCTTGGCGAGCGATTTCTTTATGAGAAAGAATCAAACGATTTTCGCTTGGTTCAATTTCAATGATCTTGAATTCTAAGGTCTTATCAACATATTGTGAGAAGTCTTCAACAAAATGATCTTCAACCATTGAAGCTGGAACGAAACCACGTACGCCAGCATCTACAACTAAGCCACCTTTAACCACATTTTTAACAGGGGCTTCGATGGTTTCATTGTTTTCAAATTTCTCTTGAAGTTCTTCCCAAACTTTCTTAGCATCTACACGTTTCTTAGATAATAAGAAATTACCATTTTCTTTATCTTTAATTGGTTTTAATACAACTAATTCAATTTCATCACCAATGTTAACAACTTCAGAAGCTTCTTCAATCCGTGTGTTAGAAAGTTCGTTCTTAGGAACAACCCCTTCTAATCCGCCACTTTCTTTAATGGCTACTCGGACTTGGTCGCTATCATCAAAGGCTAATACATCAGCCATCACAGTATCGCCAACTTTGATTTCACGAACGCTATCTAAAGCATCTTCCATCGTCGTCATCGGGCTAGATTCTTGTTTAACTTCTTCTTGGCTATCTGTAGATTCAGCAACTTCTTCAGTGGCTGTCTCTTCAGTTTCCTTCACTTCTTCTTGCTCAGTAACTTCTTCTAAATTCTTGTCTTCTACAAAATCTGACATCTACCGGTTCCTCCTAGTGTTCCCTAAATACATGATCCATTATCATAGCATAATAATAATAAATCAGATAGATTTATTTTAACAAACAATAATATATTAGTCTAGTATTATCCGCGATTTAATAGGTATTAATCTTATTAATTTACCTTTTAACTTGATTTAAAATAATTTCGAGGACTTCTTCGATGCTATACTGACTTGTGTCGATTTCAATCGCATCTTCGGCTTTCTTCAATGGCGACATCGTTCGGTGACTATCATAATAATCGCGATCAATAATGGTTTGCTCTATTTCAGCGAGACTTTGATTCGATAAGCCTTTTTCCTGATTTTCTTGATAGCGTCTTAGTGCCCGAACATGGGCATTGGCCGTAAGATAGAATTTGTAATCAGCATCTTTTAAAACGACTGTGCCAATATCTCGTCCATCCATAATAACTGACATTTCTTGGCCAATCTTCTGTTGCATGGCAACCAAATAATGACGTACCTCTGGAATTGCTGAAACAGCCGATACCTGAGCATTGACTTCGGCTGACCGAATTTTCTTTTCAATTTCTTTGCCATTTAGCAAGAGGGTTCTTTCAAGCCCTTGTCCACGGTATGAGAGTTGACATTCCTCTAGAGCTTGTTTGACCTGATCGGGTTGTTCTAGGTCTACTTTATGTTCGATAAAGAACAACGTAATTGCACGATACATGGCCCCTGTATCCAAATATAGTAAGTTTAATTTTTGGGCTAATAATTTAGCAATCGTGCTTTTGCCTGAAGAAGCGGGTCCATCAATCGCAATCTGCATAAGTTCCTCCTGATTTTGATTCATATTTTTTAATATTTACAGTAAAATGCCCGAATATCTGAAATACTCAATCCATTCCATCGCAACCAACGATAGTATATCTAGGCTTCAACCAAGTTACTATCTAATGGTCAGGAATGATGCTTGATACTTCAAATACTCGGACAGAAAAATCTCTATAATTATCTTATACAACTTGGCTAAGCAGACTTACTAATCTGTGCTCCACCAAAGTCAATTAAGGAATTTGGACAGTTAAGCCTGGATAAAGTGCTGAATCAATGGTTGATCCATTATAAGCTGCTAATTCATAAGGATCGACGCCGTAAATTCGAGCAATGGCCCACCATGATTCACCCGCTGAAACAGTATGAACGGTTCCACCTTGTTGAGGTTCTGGGGTTGGCTCTGGTGTAGGTTGTGGTTCTGGAGCAGGTGCTGCCGTTGTTTCTTGAATCTCTTCCGATGAGACATTGGCCTCAGTGGTCTGTTCAGTAGACTCTTTCTTACTTTCTTGAGTCGTTTCAGAACTCTTACTCTCTTCAGACATGCTTTCATTTCGGGAAATCATAATCTCATTGGTTGTTCTAGAAGTAATTTCTTTGTTATTTCTTTGCATTTGAATAATACCAAAGAGAATAAACGGGATGAGTACCAATAACGTAATCATCAATAACAAAATTTGTGATAATTTTGACGCTTCTTTCACCGGCTGATTGCGTGCTGCTCTTGAGTATTGCCGATTTTTTAGATTTTCATTCTCGCTAAATCTACTATTCCAAGGTTTAGCTGTTTTCTTTGAATGGGGAATGTTACGTTCCTCACCCATCTCCGATGACGAATTATTCATTTCGTGATCATGCTCTCTCGACATAAGAAATCCTCCTAAATACGCAAACAACGTATATTTCTACTCTATCATAATACCATAATCATTTTTACTTTGCTTGAATTTCAAATTAATGTGGAGGATATTTTAACTAAAATTAACTTGTCTGTAACCTAACTGTAATCATTTTGAGGGGTGAACCCATTTAGTTAGAAAATATACCTGCTTTTTCTCTAAGATTGGCTTCATAATACGAATCACCAAGACTTGACCAAGAGCATAAATGACCCCTTTAATCAAATTGAAAGGAATAATAATGGCCCAAATATATTCGCCAAAATTCTCAATCGGCAAGCCCATAATCTTAGTATAGAACGGTAAGGCGACATAGTAATTGATGACTGACATCACACTGACCAGAGCGATAATTAACGTGGCAGACATATACACTCGGCTTAAATTCTCTGAACGGCGGTCATAGCCTTTAAGAATAAAATAAGTCGGTAAGAACATGGCAAGCGAGGCGGTGATACTCATAAATTCACCAATCGGCAAGCCGAGGTCCCCTCCGGTAACCATATACCACACTAAATCACGAAGACAAGCAACCACAAATAAACCTAAGGGCCCATGAACCAAAGTAGCGATTAATACCGCAAAATCAGAAAAATCCATCTTAAGGAACGTGGCTGAAGGCAATAAGGGAATCTCAATCATCCTTAATACAATTGCCCAAGCGGCTAAAATTGCTAATAAAACCATATTGCGAACCGTCAATTTCTTCATTTTTCTAACTCCTTTTTCGTCTTAGGCATAGAAAAACAAAAAGGCACTATTTCGCCCCAGGGTAAAATAGTGCTTCACAAATAAATTGATGTGAAATGTCATTCTATCTTCTTTATCCAGACTGTACTGTCGGTCTTGGAATTTCACCAAATCAGCTCTTAAGAAAGAGTTCGTGGACTGTCACCACCGGTCGGGAATTTCACCCTGCCCTGAAGACTATATTTTATTTACTTTAATTATAACTTATCATTGTTCTTTAATCAATTATTTAGCTTCATTAGCCATTTTCCGTAATTTGTCCACTTCAAATGCAGTCAATTCTCGCCATTCACCCGGTTGTAACTTACCTAAATCAAGAAAGGCAAAGAGTTCCCGCTTTAATTTAATTACCGGGTAGCCTACCGCCTCAAACATCAATTTGACTTGATGATTCCAACCTTCAGCAATGGTCAATTGCACGATAGAGGTCGACTGATCTTGATTTTGCGAAATGAGCTTGGCTTTTGCCGGAGAAGTTCGATTGCCTTCAATACTTACCCCTCTTCTTAATTTATTCAAAGCGGTGGGTTCGATAAGTCCCTCCACTTTAGCAATATATGTTTTGGGGATTTCATAACGAGGGTGCATCATGAGCTGAGCAAAATCGCCATCATTGGTTAACAATAATAGGCCTGTCGTATCAAAGTCCAGCCGGCCAATTGGATAAATTCGTTCTTCAATACCGTGAATGAAATCGGTCACCACCGGTCGCCCCTTATCATCGGCTACCGCGGAAATAGAATTCTTAGGTTTATAAAGTAAAATATAGCGTGGTTCCTCTCGATAGATCGGTACGCCATCGACTTCGATTTTATCATGGGTGAGCACTTTAAAACCTAATTCAGTAATGGTTTCACCATTCACTTTGACTCTTCCATCGACAATCAGTTGTTCTGCTTTGCGGCGACTAGTAATGCCGGCATGGGCAATAACTTTCTGTAATCGTTCCATCCTATTCCTCCTCAAATAAGGATTGCTCTTGTTCTGGCGTCCAATGTTTTAATGAGAATAAATTACTTTCTGCAAGTTCAGCGTTCAAGGCTAAGTCTCGTAAAGGGGGCAGGTCGTCTAAAGATTTCAAACCGAAATAATCCATGAAATAATCACTGACCCCATAAAGATGGGGCCGACCCGGGCTTTCAACTTCACCAACAATCTCGACCAAATTTCTTTGGATTAATCGTTGAATCATATTTTGCGAAGATACGCCCCTAATCTGATCAATACTCATCCGGGTAATTGGTTGTCGATACGCAATAATTGCCAAGGTTTCAACTTGGGCACGAGAGAGTTTCTGATTGATCGGGTTTCTGGCCCATTTGACGATATCTTCTGCGTATGCCTCTTGGGTAACCCAACGATAGAGCTGATTATATTCTTTTAACTCGACGGGAATCCAGTCTGATTGGCTTACCTTTTCTTGTAAAAACTCAATTTGTTGGCGAATGACGGTGGGCGATTTGTCCAAAATGTTGGCAATTTCATTAAGGGAGATGCCTTGGTCGCCAGCTACAAAAATTAAAGCCGCTATCCGTTTAATGAGCATGCTGATCTCCCTTCTTCTCTGTGTTGATTTTTAGATAAATGGGTTGATATAGATCTTCTTGAACGAATGAAATCGACTGCTTACGCACTAATTCGAGCATGGCAATAAAGCTCGTAATAATCACCGATCGACTTTGTTGATAGATCACTTGATTGAATGACAGGAACTCGTCCTTAGGGGTTTGTTTAATCTTTTGCAAGATATAGGCCATCATTTCATCGACACTCACATGATCTTGTTGGACTTCTTTGGGACTCGGTTGGCGTTGAATTTGTTCTAACAAAAGCTGTTCCATCATCCCTTGTAAATCAGTTAAAGAAAGCTGACCCTCAATTAAAGGGAGATTCTCTTGATAAGGAGCTATGTTAAGCATGGGTCGAGTATACAATTGGCCACGTTCTTCTTCTTTCAATTGCAATTCTTCAGTAATTTCTTGAAATTGCTGATAGATTAGAAGCTGTTCGACCAAGCCCTCGCGCGGATCTACGTTTGAATATTCGCTTTCTTCATCCACGAATGTTTCAGTGGGTAAAAGCATGCGACTCTTAATTTCAATTAAGGTTGCTGCCATTATCAGATAATCGCCGACTTGGTCCAGCTGCAATTCTTGCATCTCATGTAAGTAGACCATATACTGCTCAGTAATACTTGCAATGGGAATGTCATAAATATCAATTTCCATTGTCTTAATCAGATGGAGCAATAAATCAAAAGGACCTTGAAAAGCTTCAAGGTCAATTTGTAAATGTGTTGAATTCATAATAGGCACCCTAGTGTTTTTGATTGTATTGATTGGTCCATTTTAGGACGAGATCAACATTATCCATCGTTCCAATAATCGGCGAATTTGGATAGCGATCCTTTAAGCTTTCAAACATTCGATAGCCGACTCCTTCATTCCTGAATGAAGGGACCACCGCGACCCGTTGAACGTTGATGGTTAAGTTAGAATCTGCCTGATCTTCTGACCGACTCATACCGACCGCAATTAAGCCAATATAATTATCTCCATCATCTTCTTTGTAAAGGAAGATATGTTGGTCAGGATTAGCTCGATATTCCTCAATTAATTTTTTTATTTGATCGATACTGGGAACATCTTCAGAATAAGTATAAGAAAGCAAACCAATAACAATCTTATCATTTTTATCGGTTGAATTAATAAGCATACTTATTCTCCTTTCTGATAAAATAGCTATCCACACGGAGCCGATAATACCATTATCTTCAAGAAATAGCAATTTATTTTATAACTGGGATATGAGTTGGCGTAATAAATGTTTGAATTTTGGTTTGACTTGTTGGGAGATTTCAATCACTTCTTCATGATTTAAAGCTGATTGCAAACCGGCTGCTAAATTGGTGATACATGAAATCCCAATGACTTCCATCCCAGCATGTTTAGCCACAATTGCTTCGGGAACGGTAGACATCCCCACGGCATCGCCACCGATGCGTTGAATCATCCGGATCTCTGCTGGCGTTTCATAACTAGGCCCGGTCATCCATGTATAGACACCTTCTTTAAGATCAATGTCTTCAGCCTGAGCAATCTGTTTCAGTAAATCAATCCCCCGTTTAGAATAGGTCTCGGTCAAATCAACGAAACGAGGTCCCTGCTGATGAACATTTGGGCCGATTAAAGGATTATTGCCGGTCAAATTTATGTGATCAGTAATGACCATTATATCTCCCGGTTGAAAATCTTGACTGACGCCGCCAGCCGCATTGGTCAAAATAATACTGCTCACGCCTAATTCCTTAAATAAGCGAATGGGATAAGTCACATCCGCTAATTCATAACCTTCGTAATAATGGAAGCGTCCTTTAAGAGCAATGACCCGTTTGCCTGACAGATTACCATAGACTAACTTGCCTTCATGACCTTCTACCGTCGATACGGGAAAATTAGGAATCGCTTCATAGGGAATAATCACTGCATCTTCAATCTCATCAGCCAAATCGCCCAATCCTGACCCTAAAACTAAACCTAATTCAGGTTGACGAATACCTTTGTTGGACAAATATGTTAATAATTCTGAATACATCATAGTATGCCTCCGTCTTTCATATCTTAGTTCAATTGGTCAAGGAAAGATTGACCGTGAATCTCTGCTGATACATTGAAATTATCAAGAATGGTCGCCGCAATATCAGAGAAGTAATTAGCGTGTAATGCTTGGGGTTGTTTAAAGGCAGGACTATAAACTAGAAGTGGAACGAATTCCCGGGTATGGTCTGTTCCCTTATAGGAAGGGTCATTGCCATGGTCAGCGGTAATCATCAATAGATCATCTTCCCCCAGTTGTTCCATCAGTTCAGGAATCCGTTGATCAAAGGCTTCCAAAGCTTCAGCATAACCTTGAATATTGCGTCGATGTCCATAGACCGCATCAAAATCAACCAAATTGGTGAAAGATAAACCGGTGAATGGGGTTTTCATCACTTCAAGTAATTGGTCCACCCCATCCATATTATTTTTTGTACGAATTGCCTTAGTGATTCCTTGATGATTAAAGATATCAGAGATCTTGCCGACCGCAATAACTGCGTAATCATTCTCTTTGAGATAATCTAAAGCTGTCTTACCAAATGGATTTAGGGCATAGTCATGACGATTACTAGTTCGAACAAATTGACCGGGTTGACCGATATAAGGGCGAGCGATAATTCGGCCAATCATATAAGGATCTTCGAGCGTTATCTTTCGCGCAGATTCACAAATAGAATACAACTCATCAAGCGGAATTACTTCTTCATGGGCAGCGATCTGTAAAACTGAATCGGCTGAAGTATAGACAATTAAGGCGCCGGTCTTTAATTGCTCAGCTCCATATTCGTCAATGATTTCGGTCCCTGATGCAACTTTATTACCTAAAATCTCCCTTCCAGAGAATTCACGTAGTTGATTCATTAATTCTTCAGGAAAACCATTGGGAAACACTCTAAAAGGAGTGTCAATTTGCAAACCCATGATTTCCCAGTGGCCGGTCATCGTATCTTTGCCCCGAGACCGTTCTTGTAACTTGGTCCAGTAAGCCTGGCTATGTTCCTGGGCCGTCATGCCTGACAGGTTTTCGATATTAGTTAGTCCCATGGCCGAAAGATTCGGTAAATCTAAGCCGGCAATTTCGGCAATATGCCCTAGGGTATTTGATCCAACATCGTCAAACTGATCGGCATCAGGGGCTTGGCCAATACCGACTGAATCCATAACGATGAGATGAATCCGATTAAATTTCATCTTTCTTCCTCCCTTTATTCTTTCTTAATCTAATAATCATTTACGCTCGTGGAAAAGAGCGCCGATATACTTCTTGTAAGCGATGTTTAGAAATATGCGTATAAATCTGTGTGGTTGAGATGTCTGCATGACCCAGTAATTCTTGAACTAAGCGTAAATCTGCCCCATTTTCTAATAAGTGGGTGGCGAAGGAATGCCTTAACATATGGGGAGAAATATCCTTCCCCATCCCAACGCTTTGAGTATATTTTTTAATTTTCTTCCAGATACCTTGACGGGTAAAGGGTTTACCCCGTTGGGTTAAAAAAATATAGGCCGAAGCACTCTCTGTGCCCTTGCTGAGGAAAATATGACGAACTTCCGTCAAATATTGCTCAAGCCAGAAAATTGCCTCATCTCCCAAAGGAATGATCCGTTCCTTATTTCCTTTACCTAGGGTTTGGATAAAACCTAAGTCCAAATGAAGATCAATTAATTTTAAGCTAATCAATTCACTGACCCGTAAACCGGTAGCATACATGGTTTCAAGAATCGCTCGGTCGCGAATCCCCCAATGTGTCTGGATATCTGGGGCATTTAATAATAAATTTATTTGATCCATTTGAATGGCCTTAGGTAGGCGCTTAGCTTGTTTGGGTAATTCGATTAAAGCCATAGGATTATCCTGACGAAGGCCTTCACGCAGCAAGAAAAGAAAAAATTGGCGCAAACTTGAAATCATCCGAGCTGTACTGCTTGCAGCATAGCCAGCCTGATGAAGCTGATAGAGATAAGCTTGGATCGTTGCTCGCTCAACCTGATCAAGTTCCAGCTGTTCTTGAGCGATATAGGTTTTAAATTTGTTTAAATCTCGCTGGTAATTCACCACAGTGTTCTGAGCCCGACCTAAATCGATGATTAAATAGCGATAGAATGCTTCGAACTGGTCATCCATCGTGTTCGCCACGCTGATTATTCAAGTAAATCCCTTCTCCTTTTACTTGATTAACCTGACCAGCTTTCAAGAGAGCACCCAAAGCTCGCTTAAATTGCCCTTTGCTGATACCTAAATAATCATGGATCACTTGGGGATCAGTTTTATCATGGAGGGGTAGGAAATGATCTGGACGTTTCTTTAACAAAGTAAGTAACATCATCGCATCCTCATCAATGGCCTGATAGGATCGGGGACGGGTTGAAATATTAACCTTTCCATCAAGATGAACATCAATAATTCGACCTTTAATTTTTTGACCTAAGCGAAGCGGTTCGATCATTTCACTTTCATGGATAAAACCTAACATATTTTGTGTAGTATAGACTTGAGCACCCACAGTTAATAAGCGATAAACATAGGCTTCGACATTATGGTTCATCATATGTTGCTGGGCCTTCAGACCAATTCTTTGTAAATCTTCTTCAAGTCCCAAATGGCCCCAAAGACGTTCTTTGTTATCTTTCTTTAATTTAAGATAGAGGTGGTCACCTTTTTGCGGCCAATCTTTATAGTCATCTGGCAAATCATCTAATGACACGACAATGTCTTTATTCTTAAGGCCAATATCGACGAATACCCCTAAGTCTCGTCGACTTTCTACGACCTCTCCCCAGTCAAAGTCGTTAAAATTCACCCGCGGTAGTTTGGTCGTCATTCTAGGTTTTTGATCCTTATCTTGATAGGCAAATCCATCAACAAGTTGACCGAGATTCAAATCCATCTCCTGACGATCTAAGGCATATGTTATTCCTTCTGCCTGCAGAAAATATTCTTGATCATTTTGATCAATCACTTTTGCCTGTATAATTTCGTTATTCATCGTAACCTCCCTTTGTCTAATTATAAAAAATGTTTCCCCTTGCTACTAACAAAAGGAAACAAAACCCGGTTAAATTACGGCAGTTGATCCACGATATACTCGACCTCGGCGACCATCTACAGTAATAATTTCGTTCTCTTTGATTGAGGCCAGAACCCCTTTTGCATTTACTACTACTGGAATACCTAATTCTAAGCCCAGAATGGCCGCATGAGATGTCATGCCCCCTTCCTCTGTTACAATGGCTGAAGCAAGTTTAATGGCTGGCATATAATCCATATTTGTTTGTCGGGTCACTAGTATATTGCCTTCTTGCATCTTCTCATTGGCTTCTTCACTGGTATAGGCTACGGTAGCCTTAGCAATGGCATTCTCACGGCCGACACCCTCACCTTGACCTAACAAGACCCCAATCTGCTGAATCTTCATTAAGTTCGTCGTACCGCTCTCACCAATCGGAACTCCGGCTGTAATCATAATTAAATCTCCTTCTTCAGCGAACCCTTGGTCTAAGGCCAAATTGGTCGCAACATTAAAGAGGTCATCGGTAGAGTGAACTTTCTCAACTTTGAAAGCATGAACCCCCCAGCTTAAGGTTAACTGGCGGCAGGTTGAAAGATCAAAGGTTGCTGCTAGAATATGGGATTTTGGTCTAAATTTAGATATCATCTGTGCCGTATGACCTGAGCTAGTGGCTGCCACAATGGTTTGAATATCTAAGTTTTTAACCGTATGGCCAACCGATTGGCCAATCGCTTCGGTCATATCACGTTTGTCATAAGTCTTAAGGACAAGGGCATCTTGACCAATTAAGGCTTCTTCCGTCCGTAAGCAGATACTAGCCATTGTTTTTACAGCTTCAATTGGATAAGCCCCAGATGCCGTTTCACCAGAAAGCATAACCGCATCAGTTCCATCATAAATCGCATTGGCCACATCTCCCGCTTCTGCTCGAGTTGGACGAGGATTGACTTGCATAGAATCAAGCATTTGGGTGGCCGTAATCACCGGTTTCCCCATTAAATTACATTGGTGGATAATTTGTTTTTGAAGGACAGGCACGTCTTCGGTAGGAATTTCTACCCCTAAATCACCACGAGCCACCATAATCCCATCAGAAACTAACAAAATTTCTTCGAGATTATCGACACCCTCTTGGTTTTCAATTTTGGAAATGATTTTAATGCCAGGTTTGCCTTCTTGTTCAAGAAGTTCGCGAATCTCAAGGACATCTTTAGCACTGCGGACAAAACTGGCCGCAATAAAGTCAATGCCTTCACCCAAACCGAAACGAATATCATCAGCATCTTTCTCGGTAATCCCCGGTAAATTTAATGAAACGTTGGGAACGTTGACCCCTTTTCTTGATTTAAGGGTGCCTGTATTCAGAATTTCGCAGGTAATCATCCCTGTTGCGTGATCAATATCGGTAATTAAGAGGTCAATCAGACCGTCATCTAAAAGAATATGGCCGCCAACTTTGACATCATTGATTAATTGACTATAAGTTACCGAGAAGATATCTGCGGTACCTGCTACTTCGGTCATCGAAATCTTGACGGTTTTACCCTTGATTAATTCAACTTTATCGGTAGCCATTAGATGCGTTCTAATTTCGGGCCCTTTAGTATCCAATAGAATCCCAATATTTTTGCCGGTATTCTCGCGGGCTTGTTTTAATTTGTCAAAGCGCGCTTTTTGTTCTTCATGGCTTCCATGAGAGAAGTTGAAACGAGCAACATTCATTCCATTTTGAATCAACGCTTCAATAATTTCAACAGAATCCGTTGCCGGACCTAGGGTACAGACGATTTTGGTTTTCTTTGTTTTCATGGCACGCTCCTTTTATAAATCACGATCGGTCAATTCATAGTTCAGTTGGTATAAGTCCTCACGAATTGATTTGTCTTTCTTCTTCAAAGTCTCGACAATATCGAAGGTCGCTAAGCGTTCTTGAATAATTCCCATATAAATTCCAGAAAGGCCATTGATTAAATTATCCACCGCTTTGGCTCCCATTAGTTGCGCAAAAACACGGTCACGAGCGGTTGGGGCCCCACCCCGTTGAATATGGGATAAGGCGATGCCACGAACATCTTGTTCTTGAGCAATTGTCGTATAGCGAGTGACGAATTCGTCTACCTTCATCACACCTTCAGCGAGAATAATTAAGGAATGATCGCGACCACTGCGGCGACCACTACGAACCCGTTCTACAATCTCGGTCATTTCGAAACCTTCTTCCGGAATTATAATCGCATCAGCTCCTGCGGCAACACCCGCCCAAATTGCAATATCACCAGCTGACCGTCCCATAACTTCAACCACGAAAGTCCGTTCATGGGAAGCGGCCGTATCAGAAATCTTGTCGATGGCATCGAGAGCCACCGTCACTGCCGAGTCGAAACCAATCGTATATTCGGTACCAGGAATGTCATTATCAATCGTTCCAGGTATTCCAATGGCTGGAAAGCCTAACTTGTTTAAAGCGAGCGCGCCTTGGAAAGACCCGTCACCGCCAATTACAATCAGACCTTCAATCTGGTGTTTCTTGAGTTGTTGTAAAGCTAACTGTTGAATTTCCGCTTGAGCAAATTCTGGATAACGCGCTGAATAAAGGAGTGTCCCCCCTGTTTTTAGTCGGTGGTGAACTTCTTTCACCGTTAATAATCTAAAATCACCTTCGACCAAGCCTTTATAACCATGAAAGATACCATAAACTTCTAAACCATGATGCATTCCTTGGTCTAGAATCGCCCGAATGGCTGCATTCATTCCGGGTGCATCGCCACCACTTGTCAAAACTGCTATACGTTTCATAATCTTACCACCTTATATCTAAAGTACTTTTCATGTGATTAATTTAATTTTAACATTCATAAAAATAAATGTCATTTAATTTCATGAAAACTTGACATGTAAACGTTTTTGTGCTTTTTTTATAAGCTTTTGCTCGCAATCTCTAACTGAGGAAATTGGTGTTTAAAGGCATCTATGACCTGCGTGTTGATATCAATTTGGAATTTGTCAGTTAATTGATAAGTTCGACGTTTTTGATCGACCAAAATAACTGGATGGGGTCCTTTATGAGCTTGAATAAAGCTTTTGATTTCATCCATTAATACTTGATCTTGATTGACATCATTGATCTTAATAAAGCAAAAAACTTGTTGATCTTGTGTTTGTTTGAGATTTGGTAAAGGGACGACTTGGTCTAAGACTAATTGTCTCTCCTGACGTCGATCTAATTCAAGACGGGCTCTAAAATGAATTAACTGCCCCTCTTTCAGTTCATCACCATATTGCTTGTACTTATCAGGAAAGATCACCATGGCATAACTTTGGATGTCATTGCCGACTTGGGCAAAAGCCATTAATTCATTACGTTTGGTACGAATCACTTTCATTTCTTGAATGACCACAATACTTTCAATCAGTTGACCCAAGTCTTTTTGACCGATTTCTGCTACTGAAGTATATTGTGAGTTCGCCCGCATCCACTGCTCATATTGGGACAGCGGATGGGGATCCAATGTAAATCCTAAGTAAGTCCGTTCATACTCTTGTCGTTCTTGTTTAGAGAACTCCGGATAAGGATCAATCGTGGGTTCCATTTCCTTGAATAAACTTAGATTATTACCGGTAAACTCAATCACCTGAATAAATTTGCTCAAGTTATTATATAGAGTTGCTCGATTATAACCCAACTGATCAAAAGCTCCGGTCAGAATTAAAGGTTCTAGATAATCTACTTTCAAATATTTACTTGAAAGACGACGTAAAAAATCTTCAAAAGACCGATAAGGTCCCAAGCTCGAACGATCGGACAAAATATCAGCGATGAAATCCTGGCGTAAGCCTTTAATATTGTTCAAACCAAGTAAAAGTTGCTTCTGGCCAGCGACCGTATCCGTCAAACTTTGATTAATATCGGGCGCTTGGATCCGCCCTAGTCTTAACTTAGCTTCCTGAATATAGGATAAATAATTTGTATCATTGCCTGAACGGAGCAGACACGCATAAAATTCAATCGGATAATGACATTTTAAATAAGCTAACTGATAGGCCAAGAGCGAATAGACGACGGCATGGGATCGGTTAAACCCATAATTAGCAAACGCTAAAATATAAGAGAATACTTCTTGAGCTTCTTTTTCAGTAAAGCCTTGGGCTTTAGCCCCTTTTATAAAGTGATTTTCTTCAAGATCCATCAAGTTTTTATCTTTTTTACTCATCGCTCGTCGAAGAATATCGGCTTCGCCCAGACTATACCCAGCCATGACCCGAACCATCTGCATCACCTGTTCTTGATAAACAATAATGCCATAGGTCTTGCTTAGGATGGGTTCAAGTTTAGGATGGAGATAAGTTATCGGCGCTTTGCCTTGCTTGCGCGCCACGAAGTGATCAATTTGTTTCATCGGACCAGGACGGTATAAGGCGATCACCGCTACAATATCTTCAAAACTTTCGGGATGAACTTTCTGTAAAACTCTTCGAATACCGCTAGATTCGAATTGAAACACTCCACTGGTATCTGCATTCTGAAAAATCTTTAAAGTAGCGGGATCCGATAATGGAATCTGATTAATATCTAAATTATTGTGATAATTGACTTGTACCGTATTAAGGATATCGTCTAATAAGGTCAGGTTTCTCAAACCTAAAAAGTCCATCTTTAATAGGCCAATGGCTTCCACATCGTACATGGTATATTGAGTTTGTAGAATTTGATGCGACTTGGCAAACACAGGCAGAATCGTTTCCAAAGCTTGATCATGAATCACAATGGCTGCAGCATGTGTCGAAGTATTGCGTGGCAAACCTTCTATCGTTTGAGCAATCTTGAAAATTTGTTGATGATGAGTGGATTCTTCGACAAAATTGCGGAAACGATGTGATTCTTGATAGGCCCGTGTTAACGTCATTGGCTGATTTTGATCAGAAGGAATTAATTTCGACCAAGTTCTCAAAGTATCTTGATCGTAGTTCAAGACCCGTAAGGTATCACGAATAGATAGCTTAGCGCCAAAAGTTCCGAAGGTAATGACTTGAGCCACACAATCTGCACCATATTTATCTTGAACATAGTGAATGACCCTTTGTCGTTGAATATCAGGAATATCAATATCAATGTCGGGCATCGAATGGCGTTCAGGATTTAAAAAACGCTCAAATAACAAATCATATTCAATCGGATCAACTAAAGTGATTTGTAATAAATAAGCCACTAAAGACCCAGCCGAAGATCCCCGACCAGGACCCACGCGTATCTTGACTCGACGACAATATTCGATAAAGTCTCCCACAATTAAAAAATAATCTGAAAAACCCATACGATCAATCACTTGGAGTTCATATTCCAAACGTTCAACATAATCTTCTTTTTGATCTAGTCCCTTTTCTTTCAAAGCATGAAAAGTAAGTTCAGTGAGCAATTCAGCAGCCGACTCATGCTGCGGATGGGGAAATTTCGGTAAATAATTCTGTTTATCCGGAAGTTGAACGTTAAGTTGATTGATTAATGTTTGAGTATTTTGGAGAATCGCTGAATAACCCATCTGTTGATATAATTGTTCAAGTTCCTCGGCTGGATAGAGATAATGAGGTCCTTCATAAGGTAAATCGGCAGAATTTAAGCTAGTGCCCTGATCAATAGCTTGGAGAATCGTCAAACTACTGGCATCCTCAGCTTTTAGACTATGAACCTTTTGACCTATCACAATCTTGAGTCCCGTTGTTTGGGCAAAATCAATTATGTGTTGTGCCTCAATATTATTATAAGGACGGACACTCAAGCTAAGGTACATATTCTGCCCCATAATCTGCTGCCAAGCATTGAATATCTTTTGACAATAATTTTGGTCTGTTTGAATCAGCGCTTGAATTAATTCACTCTCCTTGCCCAAGTGAATCATGACCAGATCGGCGGAGAATTGTTCAAGCAACTGATAAATAGAGTTTGAATCAATCGGTTCTTGATTTAGGTGTTTGGATAAAATAATCAAGTCTAAATATCCTTGATAGTTTTTAGCATAAAGTAAAAATGAATATGTGTGCATGGTATCTATCAAACCAGCAAGTGTCAGTTTCATACCGATTAAGGGCTTTAAAGAATGGGCTTGAGCTAATTGATAAAATTGATAACAGCCGTGCAACACGTTCTCATCAGCAATACCGATGGCTTGGTAGTTTAACTGCTGGGCTTGGTCGACATAATCTTCAATGGTTAAGGTAGATTGTAACAATGAATATACCGTTTGAACATTTAATAACATGGCCAAGCCCCCTTGCTCTTTAATAAATTCCTAATAAATTAACATAGCATCGCCAAAACTAAAGAAACGATACTCTTCGGCCACAGCGTGTTGGTAAGCAGATAATATATGTTCACGATCATAAAAAGCAGACACTAACATCATTAACGTCGACTGTGGCAGATGAAAATTAGTGATGAGATGATCGACGGCCTTGAATTCATAACCAGGTGTGATAAATATATCGGTCCAGCCTGATGAAGGAACAATCTCCCCTTGATGGTCGCTAGCGATAGTTTCTAAAGTGCGCACTGTGGTGGTACCTACCGCATAAATATCTCCACCCGCTTGCCGAACTTGATTTATCCGTTCCGCTGATTCATGAGAAAGTTGATAGAATTCTGAATGCATCTTATGGTCGGCGATGTTATCGACCGATACCGGTCTAAAAGTCCCCAATCCGACATGAAGGACTAAGGGAATAATCTCTACTCCCATGGCTTTTATCTCAGCTAACAATTGGTCAGTAAAATGTAGCCCGGCCGTTGGCGCAGCTGCCGACCCATTTTCCTTAGCATAGACCGTCTGGTAACGTTCAGGATCGTTCAACTTCTCTTTAATATACGGCGGTAAAGGCATCTGACCCAGTTCTTCTAGAATTTCCAAAAAGACGCCTTGATAATCAAATTCAATAATCCGACCACCGTGGTCGAGTTCTTCAACAATTTCAGCTCGTAAAGTCTCTTGATATCCGAAAACAATTTCGGTACCGACTTTGGCCCGACGCGCTGGTTTAACTAAGGTTTCCCAGCGATTGCCTTCAATATTATGAAGTAACAACACTTCTAAATGTCCGCCGGTATCGGGTTTCGTTCCGAAAATCCGGGCAGGGATCACTCGCGTTTGATTCACCACCAGGGCATCCCCAGCTTTTAAATAGTTTTTAATATCAGGGAAATGACCATCGGTCAGTTGATGGTTCTTCCGGTTCAAGACTAGGAGTCGAGATGCTGCGCGATTCTTTAAGGGGGTCTGAGCAATCAGACTTTCAGGTAAATCATAATCAAAATCTTTGGTTGTATACATTTTATCCTTCTTTCATCGGCGGAATAATCCCCAGGTGTTGATAGGCTTTATCGGTGACCATTCGCCCTCTTTGTGTTCGTTTAATCAAGCCTTGTTGAATTAAATAAGGTTCATACATATCTTCAACGGTTTCAATATCTTCACTAATATTTACCGCAATAGTCGCAATACCTACAGGTCCGCCTTGGTACAAGTCGATCATTGACTTCAAAATTCGGCGGTCTAAGGCATCAAGCCCAGCTCGGTCAATTTCTAAGACTTCTAAAGCTGCTTGGGCAATATTAAGATTAATCTGCCCCTGATTCTTGACCAAAGCAAAATCTCGGACTCGGCGCAGGATACGATTGGCAATTCGCGGAGTTCCCCGACTTCTTAAGGCAATTTCATGCGCTGCTTCTTGATCAATCTCAATTTGGAATATACGGGCACTTCTGCCAACAATTTCTTGTAAATCAAGCAATTGATAATATTCCATATGGAGCATAATCCCAAAACGGTCACGTAAAGGATGACTTAATAGACCCGCTCGAGTCGTTGCACCAATTAAAGTAAAAGGAGGCAATTCGAAATGAATAGGTTGACTGGTCGGCCCTTGACCGACCACTATATCCACATAATAATCTTCCATGGCTGAATAAAGAACTTCTTCAACAATTTTGGGTAGGCGATGAATTTCATCGATAAATAAAATATCGCCAGCATTTAATTCATTCAAGATGGCAATCAAGTCCCCAGGTCTTTCGATAGCCGGTCCACTGGTCGTTTTGATTTGAACCTCTAATTCGTTGGCAATCACCATGGCCAGAGTCGTCTTACCTAATCCTGGCGGTCCATAAATCAGACAATGGTCTAAAGCTTCTTGACGCATTCGCGCGGCTTGAATATAAACCTGAAGTTCATCTTTAATCTTATCTTGGCCAATATATTCCTTAAGCCGATGAGGACGAATGGATAGAAGTTCAGGTAGATTCTCTTCTTCGAAGGCTTCATTAGACATTAACCGATCCACTGCACTCTCCCCTCCTATCCATGAACTAATTGACTAAAAGCATAGCTTAAAGCAGCTTGCGTTGTCGCAAAATGTTGTTGATTTAAATCCTTCTCAATCCGTTTAATTTCCCTTTGCGAATAGCCTAGACCAACTAGGGCTTGAATGGCTTCATCGACGACTGCCGTGCTAGTCGATGGTGCTGGTTTAACTGAATTAACTTTGAAATCGCTTAGCTTGCCGCTTAAATCTAAAATCATTTGCTGGGCCGTCTTTTTACCGACTCCAGGAAACTTGGTTAAATATGTCGAATCTCCTTGGTCAATCGCTTGCATTAGACCTTCATGATCGCCAACCGCTAAGATGGATAGAGCGCTTTTAGGACCGATGCCGGAAACCCGATTCAATGTATTAAATAAATCTCTTTCTTCCTGACTATAGAATCCATAGAGCAACTGGGCATCTTCACGAACAATCAATTCAGTATAACAACGGACTTGCTGGTTTAAATCGTCTTGCCAGACAAAAGGATTCGGACAATAAATCCGATAAGCTAGATTCGTTGTAAGGATGACAATATAGGTCGGTTGAATCTGAATTAATTGTCCTTGAATAAATTCGTACATGTTCTCACTCCACATATTTTATGTAATCTTGATAACCCGCATCCGCCATCTCTGCCAAGGGAATAAATTTTAGGGCGGCGGAATTGATACAATAACGTAGTCCACCACGATCTTGTGGTCCATCCGTGAAGACGTGTCCTAGATGAGAGCCCGATTCTTTGCTTCTTACTTCGGTTCGATGCATACCGAAACTGTCATCGCGGTGTTGGCTAATTTCTCTTTGAATGATAGGTTGACTAAAGGAAGGCCAGCCACAGCCCGCATTGTATTTATCCCGACTAGAAAATAGCGGAGTCCCGGAAACAATATCGACATAAATCCCTTTCTGATAGAAATCATTATATTTGCCTGAGAATGCCGGCTCAGTTCCGGCTTCTTGAGTGACATGATAAGCTTGGGGGGATAGATTTTTAATCTGTTCTTGATATTTATCTGCTTTCATTTATGATTACACTCCTTCTAAAATTGAGCATCGAGTCGACTCGTGTGACTATCTTGGATTCGTTTGAACCATTTTTCTAGTTGTTGTAATGAAATGTAAATCAGTACCGGCCGGCCGTGTGGACAATGATAAGGGTCATCTAATTCCGATAAGTCTTGTATTAATTGTACAGCTTCTTGATCCGATAAGTAGTGATTCGCCTTAATTGCTCCTCGACAAGATTTCATAATCAAGGCTGACTCAATCACATCTTTGATGCCTGCTTGCGGATGTTTCTCAATAAATTCGCATAAATCTAAGACCTGAGTAGTTAAATCTTCAGCATCAAGCCACAAAGGATAAGATTCTAATTGAAAACTTTGAGGGCCAAAAGCCTGTAGATTTATTCCTAAACTTTCTAATTTTGCTAAAGACTCTAAGATAAATTCTTCTTGAGCCAAACTTACCTGCAGATGAATCGGCATTAAGAGATACTGTTGTTCTATCGGATAATCTGCTTTCATAAATTGTTCATAACGAATCTTTTCTTGCGCCGCATGTTGATCAATTAAATAGAAACCGCCAGCCGATGTGGCTAAGAGATATGTTCCATGAATTTGGCCGACATAATGCAAATCATAGAAATTGACAGTCTCTGCTTGAGGTTGCTCTGATATAGTGGCGGTTGTATCGTCGCTGACAGGTCTTTCTATCGGTCGATGATCATGGGCACTTAATTCAGGGGGATTGATGCGATCATGATTCCTTGATACTTTTGATACTATTGACTTTTCTGCATTATTTCGAGCTTGATAGTTAAAATCTAAGGCTTCTTGGATTAAAGGGTTGTCTTGATAGGTCATCGTCGCTGATTGAGCTGGCAAATCCTGCTGATTAATTTCGGGAACTGGATTTTGAGCTTGGATCGCTCTTTGAACCTCTTGGGTTAATAGACTCGCCAGTTCATCTTCTAAACTTAGGCGAATCGTTTGCTTGGTGGGATGAACATTCACGTCAACTAAGCGTGGATCAAGTTGGATATGAATGACGGCAATCGGATAGCGACCAATCATTAATTGTCGACCATAAGCGCGAACTAGAACTTCTGACAACATACGCGAACGAACCGGCCGTCCATTGACAATCCAATGTATGTAAGACATGTTGGTCCGCGTTAATTTGGGCGATGACAGATAGCCATGGATGGTAAAATCCTTATCCTTGGCATGGATTTTAATTAAATCGCGAGCAATTGCTGGCTTATAGACTGAAGCAATTGCCTGTTGTAGGTCTCCATTACCAATCGATTGAAATATTTGATGCTGATCACTAATTAGCGTGAATTTTATCTCTGGATAGGCTAAAGCAATCTCCTGAATGAAATTCAAAATATGACGTAATTCTGTATTTAAACTTTTTAAGTGTTTTAAGCGAGCTGGAGTATTGTAAAACAATGAACGAACCGTCATTGAAGTTCCTTGCCGTGATTTAGCCTGACCTTGGTCCAAAATTTTTGATCCTTCGATTTGAATAAAGGATCCGGTCAACTGATCACTGGCTTTGCTTTCCAGATAGACCTTGGCAACTGAGCCGATACTCGCTAAAGCTTCACCACGGAAACCTAAAGAATGAATGGCAAACAAATCATGGGGATTAAATATCTTACTGGTCGCATGAGGTACAAAGGCGAGTTCCAAATCACTAGCGTCCATCCCCTGGCCATCATCACTCACTTTAATCAAGCTAATTCCAACTTCTTCAATTTCAATAATGATATGACTAGCCCCGGCATCAATCGAATTCTCAACTAATTCTTTGACAACTGAGGCCGGTCTTTCGACTACTTCACCCGCAGCAATTTGATTGGCCAGACTTTCTGGCATGATTCTAATCTTGGTCAAGCAAGCCCTCCTCTCTGAGTTCATCTTTAATTTTAACCAAAGTATTTAAGGCTTCGATCGGCGTCATTTCATTGATATTTAAAGTCTTAATCGATTCTTGAATCTGTTTCATACTTTCTCGTTCTGCTTGATAAGGTGCTGAATCGAAGAGATGGGTTTGTTCAACCTGCTCACCCAGGAAGATACTACGAGAGTTGGCTTCCAAGTCGGCTAATTTTGCTTGTGAATAATCAATCAGATCATCTGGCAGCCCAGCTAATTTGGCCACATGAATCCCATAAGATCGATCTGCTGGCCCAGGTAGAATCTTGTGCAAGAAAGTGACCTGACCATTGACCTCACTGGCACCTACATGAATATTTTTAAGGTAAGGAATTTCTTGATTTAAGTCGGTGAGTTCATGATAATGCGTAGAGAAGATGGTCACCGCTTTAACCTTTCGTGCAATATACGCCAGAATCCCTTGAGCCAGGGCCATTCCATCATATGTTGCCGTACCGCGACCTAATTCATCAAACAATAATAGGCTGTGCTGGGTAGCCTGCTTGAGGGCAATATTTGTTTCTAACATTTCAACCATAAAAGTACTTTGTCCTTGAGAAATATCGTCAGCTGAGCCAATCCGAGTGAATATGCGGTCGACAAGCGGTAATTTAGCCACTTTGGCTGGAACAAAGGAACCAATCTGATTCATAATGACAGCATAAGCAACTTGGCGCATGTAAGTGGATTTACCAGACATATTGGGTCCTGTTAGTAAGAGCATCGGTTTTTGTTCATCCACCCATAAATCATTGGCAACAAATTCTGCCTGCCCCACTAAACGTTCGACCACTGGATGGCGAGAATCAATTAGCTCATACTGATAAGGATGGTCGCTTATTTCAGCACGGACATAATTTTCTTGTTCAGCTAAACTGGCAAAATTACAGTAAACATCTAATTCAGCGATTTGTCGAGCTAGAATCTGCAACTGAGGCACATATTGATTAATTTGAGCTCTTAATTGAGCAAAGAGTTCATATTCCAATTGTTTAGATTTTTCTTGAGCATCTAATATTTTGCTTTCCATTGCCTTAAGTTCATCGGTGATAAAGCGTTCTGAATTTGCTAGCGTTTGTTTGCGTTGATAACGTTCGTCCTTTAAGGATTGGGCTTGTAAACGAGAAAGCTCCAAGTAGTATCCAAAAACTTTATTATAGCCAACTTTTAAATTCTTAATGCCCGTAATTTCACGTTCGCGCAGTTGCAAGTCAATTAACCAATCTTGTCCATGGTTAAGGGCCTGACGATATTCATCTAATAACTCATGGTAGCCATCTTTAATAATATTTCCTTCCGTAATGGATATTGGTGGATCATCTACTAAGGCTTGGTCTAGTTCAGCTAACAGCTCTTCAAATTCTGCCAAAGGTGCAAATGCAGATGGATTATCAGCAACATTCGCATTGACTTGAGCTAGCAATTGATTAATGGCAGGGATTCTTCTCAAAGAAAATCTTAATTGATCTAAATCGCGAGCATTCGCCGAAGCCAGAGATATTTTTGAAATTAATCGTTCTAGATCATAGATATCTCTCAATTTTGGAATTAATTCCATCCGTTCAAAGAAAGCTTGCAGAAGATAGGACACTTTTTGATGACGGTCAATTAAAGCGGCCTTATCATAGAGAGGCTTATCAATCCAAGAATGTAACAAGCGTCCCCCCATAGCGGTCTTAGTTTGATCAAGGAACCATAATAAAGACCCCTTCTTCCGTTGAGTCCGTAATGATTGAGTCAGTTCCAATTGTTTCTTTGCAAAATAATTCATTAATAAAAATTGATTTAAACGATAGCGTTCTACTGCTTTAAGGTATTTCAAACTTTGTTTTTGGGTATAGTTTAAATAAGAGAATAATAAAGATAATACCTTGACTTCCCCATCGCTCGGCTGATCTAGTTGCCAAAGTGGTTCTAAGGTTGAATTAATCGGGTATGGTGAGATCGTTTGCTGATAAATCGACTGCAATGGGGTCAAAAGGCTTTCCTTCTGCCTGATATCAATAATCAACTCTGCCGGCCCAATTGATTGAATTTCGCTACTTATTTGTTCCCAACTTTGGGTATGTGTCAGAAAGATATCCCCGATAGTGACATCACTGTAGACGAAATAAAATATGGTTTCATATTCAATCAAGGCAGCTAAGAAATTATGTTCTTTCTGCTTTAGAGAATCGGGTTCCATAATCGTTCCCGGTGTAATGACTTTAACTACATCTCGCTTGACCATACCTTTAGTTAACTTAGGATCTTCAAGTTGTTCACAAATGGCGACTTTATATCCGGCTTCAATCAAGCGTCGAATGTATTGGTCGGCCGAATGGTGTGGTACACCACACATAGGAATTGGCTGGTCGGCTTGCTTATTTCGCGAAGTTAAAGTAATTTCTAAAACTTTAGCCGCTTCTAGGGCATCCTCATTGAACATTTCATAAAAATCACCCAATCTAAAAAATAATATGGCATCAGCATATTCTTCTTTTAAACGATTATACTGTTCCATCATTGGAGTGGTTTTCTTTGCTTTATCTGTCATCTTATCACCCTATCATAGATATGTTTCGTCAAATGTTATAAGTAAATCTGTCGCATCTTATTATAACACAGGTTATTCACTTAGACTTAACTCAGTGCCATGAAAGGCAGTGATTAAGTGTTATCATAAAAAAGCCAAATCGAATTCTATTTTCTTTAGATTCATAGAAAACAAAAAAACCAACCGAAGTTGGTTTTTTATAAAATTATTTTGCGACTTCAACGGCTCTCGTTTCGCGAATAACCGTTACTTTAATATTTCCAGGATATGTCATTTCGGTCTCGATACGTTTTCGAACATTGCGGGCCAATTTAGAAGCCTGGGCATCGTTAATTTGATCAGGTTGAACAATCACTCTCACTTCGCGCCCAGCTTGGATCGCATAAGAGTGCGATACCCCATCAAAACTATTAGAAATTTCTTCGAGTTGTTCTAGACGACGAATATAATTTTCTAATGATTCGCTACGTGCTCCAGGGCGAGCAGCTGATAAAGCATCAGCAGTTGCTACAATGACAGCAATGGTCGAGCTAGGTTGTACGTCACCATGGTGAGAAGCAATCGAATTAATTACAATCTCTGGTTCATGATAGCGTTTGGCAATCTCTGCCCCAATTTCAACGTGAGTCCCTTCAATCTCATGATCTAAGGCTTTACCTAAGTCATGTAGTAAGCCGGCACGTTTAGCTAATTGAACATCTTCACCAAATTCCCCTGCAATAAAGCCGGATAATTTAGCAACTTCAATACTGTGTTTTAAGACATTTTGACCATAACTTGTTCGATAAGCTAAGCGACCAATGACTTTAATCAAATCAGGATGGAGTGAGTGAATACCCAGTTCAAAGGTAGCTTCTTCCCCATACTCCCGAATGCGTTCATCAAGTTCTTTGCGAGAACGTTCGACCATTTCTTCAATTCTAGCCGGATGAATCCTGCCATCTTGAATTAATTTCTCCAAGGCCGTCTTGGCAATTTGACGACGTATTGGATCAAATCCACTTAAAACGACGGTCTCAGGAGTATCATCGATAATTAAGTCAATCCCGGTCATTGATTCAAAGGTACGAATATTGCGTCCTTCCCGACCAATAATTCTACCTTTCATATCATCATTCGGTAATGACACGACACTAACTGAATTATCCGTGACCACATCCGTCGATGTACGTTGCATCGCTTGGAGTAATAATTGTTTAGCTTTTCGGTTAGACTCGTCTCTGGCTTGATCTTCAGCTTGGCGAACCATGATAGCAATCTCTTGAGATAATTCTTGCTCGGTCTCAGCTAAAATTTGAGATTTAGCTTGATCGCGAGACATGGCTGCAACACGTTCTAATTCCGTTTTTTGCTCTTCAAGCAATTTTTCTATCTCAGATTCATGTTCTACCATTTGTTCTTGACGTTGACGATAATCTTGTTCTTTATTCTCGAGATTTAATTCTCTTTGATCGAGCAAGTTACTGCGTTGATCTAGATTATCTTCTTTTTGATTTAACCGACTTTCATTTTTTACTACTTCATTGCGTCGATCTTTTAACTCATTCTCTACTTCATTACGGTACTTTAAGTTTTCTTCCTTCGCTTCAAACAATGCTTCCCTTTTTAAAATCTGGGCCTGTTTAATCGCATCAGATACGATTGCTTCAGCGTTGGCTTTAGCACCATTGACTTGTTTCTCATCTGAAATTTTACGAATGAAATATCCAACAACACATCCGATTATTAAAGCAACGATTACGAAGGCGATTGACTGTAAGTCCATAAGAGTCACCTCCGAATCTATTATGATTTCTATTCATTTTAGTTAATTAAAATAAATAATGTATTGCTACATAATTTTATCATACGTTTTTATCGAGAATTAGTCAATGAAAGAAAATAATATTTGCTCAATTGTTGAATTAAGCACAGATAAATCGATTTCATCAAGCGTTCAAATCTTTAATCAAGGACCAATTCAGTGGATTCTTCTTCTTTCACTGTTTCATCAGCCATATTAAAATGTTGGCGAACCTTGTGCTCTATTTCGCGATAAATCTCTGGATTGTTGAGTAAGAAAGCTTTAGCATTCTCACGTCCCTGACCAATCCGTTCTTCACCATATGAATACCAAGAGCCTGCCTTATTAATCACATCAATTTCAGCTGCCATATCGACGAGTTCGCCTACTTGAGAAATTCCTTCACCATAAATCAGGTCAACCATGGCTTCTTTAAAAGGTGGGGCGACTTTATTTTTGACAATTTTAATCCGCACACGGTTACCATAGGAATTGCCACCTTCTTTTAAGGTTTCTGCTCGTCGAACTTCTAATCGGACTGAAGCATAAAACTTAAGGGCTCTTCCTCCAGGAGTCGTTTCCGGATTACCGAACATGACTCCAATTTTCTCCCGAACCTGATTAATAAAGAAACAAATGGTCTTAGTTTTATTAATCGAACCAGATAATTTACGCAGGGCTTGTGACATTAGACGCGCTTGTAAGCCCATATGAGAGTCGCCCATCTCGCCATCAATTTCAGCACGTGGAACTAAAGCTGCCACGGAGTCAATGACCACAATATCAATCGCTCCCGAAGAAACTAAGGCATCCGCTATTTCCAATCCTTGTTCCCCCGTATCAGGTTGAGATAAAAGCAATTCATCGATGTTCACACCTAATCGCTTAGCATATTCAGGATCAAGTGCGTGCTCAGCATCAATAAAAGCTGCTGTGCCTCCCTGTTTTTGGACTTCAGCAATCGCGTGAAGCGCCACGGTGGTCTTCCCTGAAGATTCTGGACCATAACATTCAATGATTCTTCCTCGAGGATATCCACCCACACCCAAAGCAACATCAAGAGCTAAGGAACCCGATGAAACGGTTGAAATCTTAGTATCTGTCTTATCCCCTAACTTCATAATGGCACCTTTACCAAAATTCTTTTCAATATTTTTTAAAGCCATGTCTAAAGCTTTTTTACGATCTTTATCTACCATCAGTGTACCTCCCACTTTCATTTCTATCATATTATAACAAAACATCGACAAAATACAAGAACATTTGTTCTTATTTAAGCACACTGGCCAACAACTTTAAGGCTTCTTCTTTAGCAAGTAGTCTTATTTTATCACGACTTTGGCTCCCTAGGTTCAATTCCTTAATCAAGACTTGCTGATCAGGTTGAGCTAAACCAATAAATACTTGACCTACAGGGTGACCATCGAGTGAATCAGGACCTGCCACACCGGTTAAACTCAAGCCGTAGTCAGACTGGGACTTTTTTTGACAATTTACAGCCATGGCTTGCGCCACTTCAGCCGAAACCACTGAATAGCGGTTAATAAAATCTAAATCAATCCCTAAATATTTGTATTTACTTGAAGTTTGATAAGTTACAAAACCACCGACCAGCACTTCTCCAGCACCAGGAACAGTAGTTAATGAGCTACTGACCAAACCACCCGTTAAACTTTCTGCTAAGCCTAGAGTGATCCCTTCTTGGGTCATTTTATGAATAATCATTTCTTCTAGAGTTTCATCTTCTTTTAAGAGTTGATCCACCCCTAAGCAATTTTCAATTTGATCGGATAAATCAGCTAATAATTTCTCAGCAGTCTGCTGAGAATCTGCTGTTGCAGTTAAGCGAAGTTGAAGCTTGTTTGGCTTGGCATAGATTGCGATGGTAGGATTCGTTTGATTTTGAATCAGTTCATCTAGTTTATCTGCAAGATAAGCTTCACCCATCGGTTTAATTTCAATATATTTTGATTGAATGACTGGCTGCTGATTAAATTCGTCTTTTAAATACGTCAACAGGTAGCGATCAACCATTAACTCAAGCTCACGCGGTGGACCGGGTAGAATAATAATATAGCTGTATCGGTCCAAATAAGGAAACTTATAGGCACAGCCCAAAGCCAATCCATTATCATTATTAAATGTTTTCGAATTAGCTAAGATATGTGCTTGCTTTTGATCCAAGGCAGTCATCGAACGACTCCGCTCTTGAAAGTAGGTCTCAATTTCCTTTAAGTGAGCTCGATCAATCATTAAATCAATCCCCAGCGCCGCAGCCACCGCCTCTTTGGTGATGTCATCTCGGGTTGGACCGAGTCCACCCGCAATAATAATCAATTGCGAACGATCTAAAGCTGTCTTCAGACTGGCTTGAATCCGCTGCGGATTATCTCCGACAGTTTGTTTAAAATAAGTTCCGATGCCCAATGATTCCAACTTCCGGGCAATATAACTCGAATTAGAATCCAGAACAGTGCCCATTAATAATTCTGTCCCCACCGTAATTATTTCAGCTTTCATAACAACCTCCAAATATAGATACAATAAAAATAAAGAAAATCCGATAAAAAAAGCATTTCAAAAAGACACCTTGAAATGCTTGATGATTATTTATTATAAAATACAAAACGTCCCTGGTAAAAATATTCGATTCCCGAATAAATAGTAAAAAACAGGCAAACATATAATAATAGCTTGGCAATTGAGAAAGGTAACTGATTTAAACCAAAATCATCCATTAAGAAAAATATAATAGCAAACATTTGGGTAAAGGTTTTAATTTTTCCGGGCATCGCCGCAGCCATGACTTTACCATCATGTTGGGCTAACAAGACTCGAAGTCCTGTCACTAAAAGTTCACGACCTAGAATAATAATACAAATCCAGGCTGGAACTTTCTGCATAGAAACCAAAGCGACAAAGGCGGCCATTACCAACAGCTTATCGGCCATCGGATCGAAAAAAGCCCCAAATGAAGTTACCAAATGATATTTACGTGCCAAATAGCCGTCCAAATAATCCGTTACCGAAGCTAAGGCAAAAATAATCGCCGCTAAGAAATGAGCTAAAGGAATCTGCTGTGCCATAAAACTTATTGAAACCGCTGGATCAATCAGATAAAGCACGCCGACAAAAACTGGTATCAGAAACAGCCGCAGTAAGGTTAATTGATTCGCAATATTCATCATTACTCACCGCTATAGTTAGGATCATATACCGCAGGGCCTTGATATCCTGTATTTTCAGCCGCAGAACTTTCGGATGCCTCAGCCTCAGTCGCTTGACTGCTCTCATCACCTGGAAGATCGAGCGGAATAGATTCAGCTGGCGTTTCTTTCACATCATCTGCCAACTGGAAGACGATGGTCTCTTTGATATAATCACTTTTTGCTTCAATTTCCTTACCATTAACATAGAATTTACCACCTTCAGGATAACCTAAACGCAATCGAATAGTTTTGGCACCTGGTTGTGGCTTGAAGGTCACTGATTCTCCTTCAGCTACTGGCGTATCCACTTGGATCACATCATCTTGATAAATACCGACCCAGACAAAGGCATCAGCCTTCACTTCGAATTCATATTCTTCAATTGGATTTTCTAATTGATACAAGGTTTCCTCGGTCGGTTCAGACAGAAGAGTAATCACTTGTTTTCCAACTTTAATTTGGTTTTCAGCCAAACTTTCTTGGGTAGACTCGGTATTTGTTTCATTAGTTTCTTCAACTTCGACGGTATCAGGTTCAACGACGGATACGATCGCAGACTCTTGTTCTTTTTGACCAGTCTCTACTTTATCTTTTTGACTAATACTTTGAATGGCAAAAATTAATGTAGCGATAATTAACAAAATAATTGTAATTAACAAAATCATCGGTAAATAAGATAAAACATGTTCCCATTGGCTTTTCTCACCTTGTTGATGACGCTCCAAACGAGACGGGATCGAACTTTCTTCAACGAAGTCCTCCTCTTCTTCTACCGGATTAATAATCTCTGCTTCATGATCCTCTAGAAGTTGGTTGCCGTTTAGGCCAACAATATCCGCATATTGTTTCACAAAAGCTCGGACGTAATATTGACCCGGTAAAATATCAAACTGTCCATCCTCGATCGCCTGTAAATATTTTTTTTGAATTTTTGTTTTTTGTTGTAAAGTATTTAAAGTATAGCCTCGTTCGATGCGGGCATCACGTAGTTTGCTTCCTAACTCGCTCATTTATTTACTCCCTTTTACAAATGTATTTATTTTATTATAGCATAAATTAAGCAGTCTGCGAGTATGTCCCGAAACTCTTATCCATAAAAAAACGACTTTGCTAACCCCTTAAATTCATAAGAAGTCACAAAGTCAGCTTTATATATATGATTTATTTTGATTTGACATAAGTTCGTCCACCGGCAGCTGGTCCACGTGATTGACCCACAAAACCAACTAGGACAAAAATAGTAATGATATATGGAGCAATTTGCAGTAATACAGATGGAATCTTGGCGATGAATGGAATTTGCGAACCGATGACTGATAAACTTTGGGCAAAGCCGAAGAATATAGCAGCTAACATCGCTCCAATAGGATTCCATTGGCCAAATATCATCGCTGCCATGGCAATAAATCCTTGACCGGCTACAGTCACATGTGAGAAGTTCATCGAAATCGATTGGGCTAAGACGGCTCCTCCTATTCCACCCAGGAAGCCTGATATCATGACCCCATAATACTTCATGCGATAAACATTAATTCCTAAAGTATCGGCAGCTTGCGGATGTTCCCCTACAGATCTTAAACGCAATCCAAAACGGGTTTTATAAATAATAAACCAAGAAATCACTGCGAACAGAATCCCAACATAAGCGGGTAAAGAGGTCTTGGTAAAGAAGATTGGCCCAAGGATAGGGATTTTAGCTAAGACAGGAAAGTTGAAATAACCAAATGACTTACTAATAATTTCGGTCTGACCTTTGCCGGAAAAGAACACACGGGTCAAGAAAATACCCAAGGCAGGTGCCACGAGGTTCAAGACGGTCCCAGAAATAATATGGTCTGCTCTTAAATTAACCGTGGCCAAGGCATGAATTAATGAGAAAGCGACCCCCACCAGCCCGGCAGCCAGTAAAGCAAACCATGGAGTCCAAGCACCTAAAGAATCAGCAAAATGCAAATTAAACATAACCGCTGAGAAGGCCCCTATTACCATAATTCCTTCCAAACCTACGTTGACAATCCCACCCCGTTCAGAAAAGACGCCACCCAATGAGGTAAAAATTAAAGGGGCTGAATAAATTAAGGTTGAAGAAACAAGTAAGGCTAATATTTCTAAATTCATTCTGTCTTACCTCCTTGTTTAGCTTTCTTAGACTGATGACGTTCTACAAAATAGCGGATCACATAATTGGCACCGACGAAGAAAATAATAGAAGCGGTCACAATCCCTACAATTTCTTGGGGAACCTTGGCTGAGAAAGACATAAAGGTGGCTCCGGTCTGTAAACCACCAAATAATAGACTCGCTAATATAATACCAAATGGATTCAAGGCACCGAGCAAGGCAACTGCCATGCCGTCAAAACCGATCGCTGGGGCAACCCCGTTGGTTAAGAAGATATTGCGAAATTCGCCTAGGCCGTTCATCACCCCACCCAAACCAGCAAGCGCTCCTGAAAGAACCATCGCTAAAATAATATTCTTTTTCGCATTCATCCCCGCATAATTGGCTCCATGTTTGTTGAGCCCGACTGCTTTTAATTCAAAACCAAGGCTTGTGCGTTGAATAAAGACGTAGACAATCACTACCATTATCAATGCTATAAAAATACCACCATGTATTTTTGAGAAATTAGTCAACTCCGAGAGTTTCGGAATCACTAAGGAAGCATTGTCACCAATCATCGGGGTAGCATCTGCTTGATCGGTAATCACATTACGAATGATAAAATCAGTGACATAAACCGACACATAGTTCAACATAATCGTCACAATAACTTCACTGGTATTAAAGAAAGCTTTCAAAATTCCCGGAATTGCCGCAAAAAGGGCTCCGGCTAACATACCAGCAATAATCGCCATAGGCAAAACTAGCCATTTGCTCTGCTCGGGCATCAATAAAGCCACCCAAACAGAGACCAACCAGCCAAATAAAGCTTGCCCAGACAAACCAATATTAAAGAAGCCAGCGGTATAAGCAATAGAAAAACCCAAACCAGTCAGAATTAAAGGCGTCGCTGCCCGAATCGTTTGACCAATATTAAATGGATTCCCTACCGCACCTTCCCAAAGGGCTTTATAACCAACAATGGGATCATAATTAAAGCAAATCATCACAATGGCTCCAAAAATTAAGCCAATGACGACTGATAAAATTGAAACCAGCATACCTGACCATTTATTTTGATACATTCTGGACACCTTCCTTTTCTGGATGACTTTGAAACTGGTCTGTTTGTCGCATTTCTTTGACTTCTTCGTATGAGGTTCCTGACATCATTAGACCAATTTCTTGTTCATTCGTCTCAGAGGCTGGAATATCGGCAACAATTTGTCCTTCATACATTACCAGAATTCGATCAGAAACATTTAGAATTTCATCCAACTCAAAACTCATTAAGAGGACGGCTTTGTCCTGATTCCGTTGGTCAATCAGTCTCTTGTGAATAAATTCAATCGCCCCCACGTCTAATCCCCGAGTTGGATTAGCCGCAATCAGCAAATTCGGATTACTATCTAATTCACGAGCAATAATCGCCTTTTGTTGGTTACCACCCGACAAAGACCGAATCGGGCTCTTTTGTGAGCTGGTGCGAACATCAAAATGTTCGATTAATTTTTGCGCATGTTTTTCAATGGCTGAAAATTTAAGGAAACCAGATTGAGAATAATCTTCTTTGAAATAATCTTTAATAATGAAGTTTTCTTCCACACTCATATCTAGAATCAAACCATACCGATGACGGTCTTCTGGAATATGGCCGACACCCATTTCATTAATAGCACGAGGTGATGCATGAGTAATGTCTACATGTCCTAAATTAATTTGACCTGACTTGACCGGCATTAAGCCATTAAGCGCTAGAATCAATTCAGTCTGTCCGTTGCCGTCAATTCCGGCAATCCCAACGACTTCACCACGACGGACTTGGAAGGACAGATGATTTACTCGCGGTATCCCCTTTTGATCCTCAACGACCAAATCCTTAACCGCGAGTGCAACTTCTTTAGGCTCAGAGGCTTTTTTCTCTGTTTTAAAGGAAACGACCCGGCCGACCATCATGTTGGCTAAGGTATTGGCATCAGTATCTGCGACCTTTACCGTATCAATTGATTGACCTCGGCGGATGACCGTACAGTAATCAGCTACCTTCTTAATTTCATCTAACTTATGAGTAATAATGATAATAGACTTTCCTTCACGGGCTAATGCCTTTAAAGTTACCATTAAATCATCAATTTCTTGAGGAGTCAGCGAGGCAGTCGGTTCATCAAAAATCAGCATATCAGCTCCCCGATATAAGACTTTCAGAATCTCAACCCGCTGCTGCATACCTACTGATATATTCTCCACCAGCGCATCTAAGTCAACATTCAATCCATATTGCTTTGATAATTCTTCGACTTTCTTGCGTGCTACTGCTTTATCTAAAAAAATCCCCTGCTGAGGTTCTTGACCAAGAATAATATTTTCTAAAACAGTGAAAGCATCAATTAACATAAAATGTTGATGAACCATCCCAATACCTAACTGGTAAGCTTTGGTGGGTGAATCAATCACTTCAGCTTGGCCATTCATATAAATTTCCCCACTTGTGGGTTCTAATAATCCTGACAAAATATTCATCAAGGTAGATTTACCTGCACCATTTTCTCCAAGTAATGCATGTATTTCGCCACGATACAACTTTAAATTGATATCTTTATTGGCATAGAAATTTCCAAACTTCTTACTAATTTGGCGCATTTCAATCACAGGGACTGCTTGAGTTTCCATAGCCGCCTCTCCTTCTAAATGAGATAATAATGAAATTAGTACACTTAAAATAATATCATAAAAGCTGAAAGCAAGCACTAGCAATTTCCATCATTAAGCAAAGTTAGGCCAAATACATTGCATTAAAATAATATTAATAATTTTTACGAAATTAATTTTAGATCAATCAAGTTAGAGGAATAATTGCAAATCTCCCCCTAAGATGAATGGCTTGATAATGCATATAGAATTATCAAAATAAAATATGCTTGCCTAGGACAACCCTGAAAAAGAAAACCATCGGATCAGCATACTTTACTCATATCAGTCCCTTGAAGCCTCTGGCTTTTAGAAACGTATCCTGTAAAAACTATATACTTTGAGAAAATATAATCTTACTACTACTCAAGGATTGACATTTAAGACGAATCCTTTATGATCAAGATTTTGTAAGCGTAATTTAAAAATTGCTTGAAAAATAAAAGATAAATCTGGGTGAATCGCAAGAATAAAGAAAATCCACGCAGCTTACAAGCACTTAGCGACTTGTCGCGTAGTGCTTGTCTAGTGGATCTAGTCCGAAAAAGTTTTACTTTGAAGGACGTTCACTTGCAAATCACCCAGATTTATTTATCTTTTATTTTTTAAAGAATCAGAATTAGCATTTAATAACTTTGAACTAGACAAGCAGTTATTATCAATCAAGATTATTTTTTGAAACAGCCAAATTCAGAATTGAATGCAATCATAGTGATGTTTCTACTAGGAAGAGAAATCATTTAGATAAACCTGGCGGGGTTTTGATCCATCTGCGGGACCAATATACCCCAGAGCTTCTAGATCATCAATCAGTCTAGCAGCCCGATTATAGCCAATCCGGAACTTCCGTTGAAGTTGAGAGATAGAAACAGTTTCTTGATCTTTAATCAACTCAACAGCGTCCTCAAAGTACTCGTCTTCACTAGCTTCAATCGCATCCATCTTTTCATCAGAAATAATCATTTCTTCATCATATTCTGCTTCACGCTGATCTTTGATAAAGTTGGTTATGCGCTCGACTTCTGCGTCTGAGATATAGGCCCCTTGAACCCGAATAGGTTTGTTTAAGGACATAGGTTGGAAGAGCATATCCCCTTTACCAAGTAGCTTTTCAGCTCCATTCGCATCCAAAATCGTTCGCGAATCGGTACCTGAAGTTACAGCGAAAGCCAAACGTGAAGGAATATTGGCTTTGATAATTCCAGTAATGACATCGACCGAAGGTCTTTGCGTGGCTATAATCATATGGATCCCCGCTGCTCGTGCCATCTGAGCCAAGCGAATAATCGCATTCTCAACTTCATTTCCAGCCACTAGCATCAAATCAGCTAACTCGTCAATGAAGACGACAATTTTAGGCATCTTGGCATAGCCGGTTCCCTCGGTTTGGTTTAATTTTTCAATATATTCATTATAAGATTCTTGATTACGAACATTGGTTTCGGCAAAACGTTCATATCTGCGTTCCATTTCTTCGACCACCTGATTAAGTGCCTTGGCCGCTTTTCGTGGATTTGTCACCACAGGTGCCAACAAATGCGGAATTTCGTTGTACATGGTTAATTCGACTTTCTTCGGATCCACCATCAGAAATTTAACTTCTTCAGGATAAGCTTTCATTAATAAGGAACAAATAATCACATTCATACCCACTGATTTACCTGAACCTGTCGAACCGGCAATCAATAAGTGAGGCATCTTACTTAAATCAGCCGTAGAAATCGCCCCTGCTACATCACGACCTAAAGGTACTTCCAATAAATTATCGCTAGATAAAGCAGCGTCCACGATCTCGTTGAAAGAAACTGGACTGATTTGGCTATTTGGCACTTCAATCCCAATTAAGGATTTACCAGGAATTGGAGCCTCCATCCGGATATCGCGAGCTGCCAGGGCCAACGCAATATCATCGGTTAAGGAAACAATCTTAGAAACTTTGACGCCAATGGCGGGCTCGATTTCATATTTTGTTACCGCCGGCCCCAAATTAGCTTTAACGACTCGAGCATCTACCCCAAAACTTTGGAAAGTTTGCTCTAATTTTTTAATATTTTGATTAATTTTTTGATATTCTTCAGATTGATCGACTGGCGGACGTTGGGTCAAGAGATCCTTGCCCGGAAGCTGATAAGCTTGATCTTTGGTCTTAGCTTTTTTTAGTCCTTTTGTTGTTGTTGGTTGATCCTCAGCTGCTAATTCGTTTTCTAATTGGTCATCGGTTAGATTCTGCCGTTGATGAGCCTGATCTTGCCAATGACCAGCCTGTTGGAGCAAGCTTTCGTCTGATGGTTCTGGCTTAACATCCATCGTATCTGCTTCGCTCTTATTTATAATGTCTTTTTTTTCAGAGACAAAGACTGATTGTTCATCCGCTTGAGATTGTGTTGAAGATTCAGCAATAGGACTGTCTGATACATTGGCATCTGTATTTGTTGTCGTGTTTTGGCTCACTGACTGTTCAGCCGATAGTTGGTCAAAATAATCTAGATCAAGCACCACATCACTCATCTGATCAGCATGCCGTTGACGAGCCCAAGGACTCATCTGATCACTAGCCTGGAAGGTTTCAGTCGGATAGGGCTGAGTCTCCTCAAAAGCCGGCTGGTAGGTCTGATCATCATCTTCCTGATCTGTCTCCGCCGGTGAATGATCCATTGACAAGTTGAATTCGCGGTCGATAAAAGATCGCCAACGGTCAAGCAGACTTGAATTTTGTTTAGCTGGCCTTGGCGCTTGTTTTAGTTCAGTTGTCTCCGCATCAATCACCTGTCGTTCCATCTTTTCCTGGTAAGCTTGTTTATTTTTAACAGAAATCTCACTTACCTTACTTGAGACCTGTTGGAGATTTCCACCAATCTGGCTAAAGAGAATCCGACAAGCTTGATAGACCTCGGTAATCTTAATCCGAGTTAGAATAAATAAACCTAGAAAAAAGACGACAGCAGAAAAAAGATAGGTCCCCCATTGACCAAAAAGGTAGCCAAACGTCTTATAAAATAGTGCTCCAAGCATCCCACCACCTAACGAAATCCGTTGCTGACCCGTTAGAAATTCATTCTTAAAAATATCGAAGGTGAGACTGAGGATATCTTCGGTTAAAGGTTCTTGCTTGGCAAATTCATTGAAATGACTGAGCGTAGATAAAGCAATAAATACTAAGCCGCCTCCTAGCAAGTGGCGCCAGGAAATAATCGGTAATTGCCCTCTTAACACCATCCAGATGCCAGCGAATAATAATACCAATAACAACAAGGGATAATTCTCACCGACAAATAGACGGAAAAAGTTACAATAGATGGTTCCCAAGAAGCCCCATTGGAAGAAAGCAATAAAGGTCATAAAACATAAAATCAGACCGATCAAAAAATATTGGATATTGAAATTTTTATAAATATTTTTATTTTGTTTGTTGTTTGAATGAGTTTTCGCCAAAACGCTCTCGCTCCTTACATAAAATCAGTGTTTTAAGCGTACATCCTATTATATCATTAAACTTTTACCATAGCGATAGCTAGACACCAGCTAAAGAGACTCTAAATATTCCTTAATCGCGAAAGACCCTATTCTAGAAAATTTCGGCAATGATCGGTTGACTTCGGCACAAATCTGAAACAGTTTTCTCTGAAACAATTGCAATCAGACCATTTCTTTTATATAGTAGTAAAGATGAAAAATAATGGAGTGAAGTGAATGAAATTTAATCAAAAGAAGTTACAACTTTTTTTCTTATTGTCTTTTCTGGTATTAACATTATCAGGTTGCGTTTCTTATGATGCTGCTGGTAATCCTAGTGGCTGGGTCTATGAATACCTGGGCCATCCAGCGGCCCTCTTCTTAAACTGGTTAGCTAGTATGTTCGGCAATAATTATGGAATTGCCATTATTATTGTAACGATCTTAACCCGGATTCTGATGTTACCGTCGTCGATGAAGATGACCCGATCAACTATCGAATCCAGTGCACGGATGAAAGTGGCCCAACCTGAACTTGATGAAATTCGTGCTGAACTAGAACTCACTGAAGATCCGAAAGAAAAGCTAGCCCTTAACAGTGAATTAATGGCTGTACAGAAGAAATATGGTATCAATATGTTAGGTGGCTTAAGTGGTTGCTTACCGCTACTCTTACAAATGCCTTTTATCTCTGCTATTTATGCTGCGATTAGAACGTCGCCAGAAATTAAGAACTCTGTCTTCTTAGGCTTGAACCTAGGCGAACGATCCTTGTTATTAACGGTCATTGTGGCCTTGATTTATGGTTTACAAGGTTGGTTGGCTTCCAAGACCATGCCACAATCAGCCAATCCTCAAGCGGCTTCTACGTCTAAATCAATGATGCTCGTTAACCCTATTATGTTAGGATGGATCACCTATGCGTCTGCGGCAGGATTGGGAATTTATTTCTTAACCGGTGGACTCTTCGCGATTGTGCAACAGTTATATATGAATCAAGTAGCTCGACCAAAAATTACTGAACAAGTTGAGAAAGAACTTGAGAAATTTAAGAATATGCCGCGTAAGCCTCGTAAAAAAGTGGTAAAAACAGTGAATCCAGAAGATAGCGATCGCCTCGTCCCGACCAAAAATCAAGTCCGTAATCAAAGCAAACGCCGCCGAAATGAAGGTAAACAACGGCGTAAATAAGTTAGCTCGTAAGCTTTAATTTGAATAATTTTTTCAAGACCTAAGTACCGCTGGTGCTTAGGTCTTTTTTAGAACTTTTATTAATAAGCACTAAAATAACCCCTCAATCCGAAGATATTATTCAGTAGATTGCTAGCTATTGGTTGATTTAGCCTGATTCATGGATTTTTTACTGACCTCCTAATCCTTAAATCTATTTAGTATACTATGATTTTTAAGCAATCTTTAGGTCCTTTTATAGAGGGTCATCGTAATTAAAATTTATGATCGATGAAAGTAACCATAATAAAAAAGCTTGCCTAGAAAACTCCTAGGTAAGCTCTGAATTAGATGGCCTTTCGTTCGGCCATTTGTTTGCTCTTATAAATCTGCCGGGTATCGGTCAGAATCGGTAGTTCAATGTAAAAAATCGAGCCATAGTTTAGCGAAGAATCAACTCGAATTTCGCCACGGTATCCTTCGATTAATTGCTTAGCAATACTTAAACCAAGACCATTGCCACCCTTCTCTCGAGATCGTGCCTTATCAACTCGGTAGAAACGACTAAACACTTGCTCTTTGTCCTCTTCAGACATTCCTTCACCGAAATCTTGGACGGCAATTTCAATTTTATTTAAGCTCTGCGAAATAGAAACGTGAATTTCTTTTCGGTTTTGTGAATATTTGACCGCATTATCTAAGAGGATAATCAGTACTTGCTCGAAATGATTTCGGTACATTTGAACATACACTTCTTCTTCACTTTCATCACTATCTAAGAAAAAGTTAAAATCAGGATGCAACATGACAAAATTATTAAAGGTCTGACGGGTTGATCCATAAATATCAGTAATTTCATATTTATAATCGATATTGACATGATCAGCTCGAGACAGATCAAGCATCTCTTGAACCAACTCTTTCATCCGTGTTATTTCTTGCAAGGAAGCTTTAATCGATTCATCGAGAACTTCAGGATCGTCTTTACCCCAACGACTTAATAGCTTAAGGTGGCCTTCAACGATAGCCACAGGGGTTCTTAATTCATGAGAAACATCTTCGACGAATTGTTTTTGATTGGAAACATACTTATCAATTCGGTCAAGTAACTTATTAATATGGATAATTAAATCGGACCACTCATCATTTGACCGCGGTTGCTTCACACGCATATAAGACAAACTTTCTTCTTCCACCAAGTCTAAAGAATTATTTAAGTAATGCAAAGGTTTCAAGAATAAATGACTTAGCAAGAATGACAGCAGTAAGGTGAAAATCATCATGATCCCCATCGATAAAATTAAGAAATTATCGAGTTTCACTTTCAATTTGTCATAAGAGGAGATGTTGACAATATATTGAATGATGCCCATAGCCTGATTGTTAGTTCCCACACCAACTTTATTTGAAGTAATCAGCAGTGAACCATTGGGGGAATCCACGAGCTTGATTTTATTATCAAAATCTCCCGTCGAAATTCCTAAGGTATCCGTTTCATAGACTAATCGATTCCGTTGATTAAAGAGGCGGATCATCGTCCCGTCCCGTTCAATGACATCAATCGTCCGCATCAATTCACTTTGATTGTAATCATTCATCTTTTCTTCGAGTAAGCGAACTGTGGCATCACTTTTTGCCTGATAGGTCTCCATATAAATGTTTTTTTGATAGTCTAAGGTTAAATTGCGATAGGCTCCTAAGATGATGCACCCAAAAATTGAGAAGACAATAAAGAGAATAATCCCCCATTTCCAACGAAGAGATAGGGGATGCTTCAAATGATTTTTGACAAATTCTTTCATGTGCGCATAACGTAGCCCGTTCCACGGACTGTTTGAATATAAGATTCTTTACCAGGCACATCAATCTTATTTCGGATATATCGAATGTAGACATCGACCACGTTGGTTTCTACATCCGATTTATAACCCCAAACTTGATCTAAGAGAATGTCGCGGGATAGTACCATGTTTACATTCTCCATTAAATATAACAAGAGTTCAAATTCACGCTTGGTTAAGTTAATTATCTCATCACCACGTTTAACAATACGGCTGGCTTTTTCAACCACTAGGTCACGATATTTAACCGTTGGTTGATGGCTAGCTTTTTGATCATCTTCATGGTTAATTCGCCGGAATAGCGCTCTTAAGCGAGCCAGCAATTCTTCAATCGCGAATGGTTTAACAATATAATCATCAGCCCCTTGATCCAAGCCAGACACCCGATCAATGACTGAATCACGCGCGGTCATAATAATAATCGGAGTATCTTTAATCGGCCGAATCCGACGGGTAACTTCAAGACCATTTAATTCAGGCAACATTAAATCAAGCAGAATAACGTCCCAATCTTCATTCAAGGCTGTCTCCAACCCAGTACGGCCATCATAGCAAATTGCTGTTTGATAACCTTCGTGTTTCAATTCTAATTCTACAAAGCGGGCTAGATTTTTTTCGTCCTCAATAATAAGGACTTTAATATTATTTTCCTCAGTCACCGCTATCCTCCTCATCTAATTCTAATATACTTATGAGTATTTTATCGCATTTTTATCAATCAAACCACTAATTAATCTTCTAGTTTCTCCTCTTTACCTTCTTTCCAAAGGAAATGATAGGTTCCTTCCAGATCATTGCGTTGGTAAGTATGAGCACCAAAATAATCCCGTTGGGCTTGAATCAAATTAGCCGGCAAAACAGGGGTACGATAAGAATCATAATAAGCAATAGCCGCAGATAATGTAGGTACAGGGATACCCAATTGAACAGCCTTACTTACCACACGTCTCACTGCTTGATGATGTGTGTTCACAATCTTTAAGAAGTATGGATCTAGCATTAAATTCTGTAAATCAGGCTGAGTTTGGAAAGCATCAGTGATATTTTGTAAGAAACCAGCGCGAATAATACAACCAGCTCGCCAGATAGAAGCAATCTCAGCAAATGGTAAGTCCCATTGATAAGTTTCACTCGCTGTCTTAAGTTGAGCAAAGCCTTGAGCATAAGACATTATCTTGGCAAAATATAAAGCATGGCGCAAATCTTCAATAAATGCTGTTCTGTCTTCCTTGGCAATACTTTCTGTCGGCTGGAAAGCTGGAATAAGTTGACTAGCCTGAATTCGCTCTTCTTTTAAAGCTGAGATGAATCGAGCGAAGACAGATTCAGTAATCAACGACAAAGGTTCACCTAAATCCAAGGCACTCTGAGAAGTCCACTTCCCAGTTCCTTTGTTGCCCGCTTGGTCTTTAATCATATCAACCATGGGTTCTTGACTACGAGGGTCCACTGTCTGCAAGATTTCAGCAGAAATCTCCATCAAAAAGCTATCTAATTCTGCTTGATTCCATTCAGCGAACAAGGTCCCAATTTCTTGAGCAGATAGGTCTAAACCGCGTCGAAGTAAATCGTAAATTTCAGCAATGAGTTGCATATCACCGTATTCAATTCCATTATGGACCATCTTGACATAGTGACCCGCCCCATTTGGGCCAATGTAAGTCACACAAGGACTACCATCTTCAGCTTTGGCAGCAATATCTTTAAGGATGGGGGCTACTAGCTCATAAGCCGCTTTCTGACCGCCTGGCATCATTGAAGGACCTAAGCGCGCTCCATCTTCACCCCCAGAAATCCCAGTCCCGATAAAATTAACGCCAGTACTTGCTAACTCTTCACTTCGGCGCATGGTATCTTTAAAGAAGGTATTTCCGCCATCAATAAGAATATCCCCTTTTTCTAAGTAAGGTAAAAGGCTTTCAATCGTAGCATCCGTCGGCGCACCAGCTTTTACCATTAAGATAATCTTTCTTGGTTTTGCTAAACTTTGGGTAAACTCTTCTAATGAATAAGTGGCCAAAAGTTGCTTATCTGGATAAGATGCCACCACATCGTCAGTCTTTGCCCGACTCCGATTAAAAATCGATACAGAATATCCTTTACTTTCAATATTTAAAGCCAAGTTACGACCCATTACGGCCATTCCAATGACACCAATTTCTTGTTTTGCCAAATCATACTCCCCCTTCTCAATGTTACTAGTTTATCAAATTCTTAGCGAAGAATAAAGATAATATCCTGATAAAAGCTTATTTGCTAATTCAAAATGATTTCGTTAAAATATAAGAAATCAAAAAATTTAAGGAGTTATATTTAATGAAGAAAAAATCTAAAATGGACCGAATGACCAAAGCATTTGCCATCATTATAATAGTGGTCATCCTAGCTTCAATTGTTGGAAATCTAATCCTCTCTATGACCTACTAATCTATCATAACAGATTTATACCTAGAATGCTGGATTCTTTGACAGAATCATTCTATAATCCCGCGGGACACACTTTACTCCAAGGATAAATTCGCATTCTGAACGAGTGTACCGATAAAAAGCCCCAACCATTTTACTTTATACCTGGTAAAGATGGTTTGGGGCTTCTTCCGTCTTGAATGACTTAATTTTTATGACCAATGGGAGGTCGCCAATTTCTATTTAATTAGATGGACTAATTATAGCAAACTCTTGGTTTTACCGAACCATTGACTAAACCCACCTTTAAGAATGTAGATTGATGAATAACCATTCTTCTTCAAAATGTGGGCTGCTCTAGAAGCGTAATTCATATGGTCATCATACAAATAAACTGCTTGGTCTTTACGAATTTCACTAAAGCGCATCTTAAATTGAGAAAAAGGAATATTTCTAGCACCCAAGATATGATTGGCATCAAACTCCGGTGTTTCACGAACGTCGACAACTTGATTCTTACGCATGTTTTCTTGAATCTCGGGCGTATCCACTAACTCAGCTGAATTTCGACGAATAATCCAAAGGTACAACTGATATAAACCATAAGCCAAGACAATTAAGGCTAATAAAACAACTAAGGCATATAATAAATTCATTCTCTAACTCCATTCTGAATTAAATTAACAAGTTGAGCCGCACCCAGCAATCCTGCATCATTTCCTAAACGTGCCAGGACCAGGTCTGTGCTTTCTCTAACTTGAGTAAAACAATACTGATTCATATACTGGTGAGTTCGCTCCAATAAATAAACTCCGGCGTGTGAAACCCCACCGCCCAAGACAATTTTTTGAGGATTTAGCATATTAGCGATATGGGAACAAGCCAAGCCTAAGTATTGGCAGAATTGTTCAACCACCGACTGGGCAAAATGATCGCCCAATTGAGCTTGATCAAAAATATCCTTAGCCGAAACTAGCTGGCCATCATCAATCATCTGTTTAATCTCAGAATCTCCGGCATAAGATTCAGCGAAATGGCGAGCCAAATTGACAATGCCGGTAGCTGAAGCGACTGTTTCTAGACACCCTTTTTTGCCACACGTACATTCAAAGTCCAATTCAGGATCAATGGTAATATGGCCAATCTCCCCGGCTGCACCGACCGCGCCATGGACTAATTGGTGGTTAACCACAATACCCCCACCAACTCCTGTGCCCAGGGTCACCATGACCACATCGCTTAAACCGTCACCAGCACCTTGCCACTGCTCACCCAGAGCGGCCACGTTCGCATCATTATCCATATAGAAAGGCAGGTCAAAAGCTTGGCTAAAGAGTTCTCTGACTGGCTGAGCCTGAGCCCAGTTAAGATTATAGGCTCCTTCTATCGTACCAGCTGCTTGATCAATCGTGCCTGGCGATCCTAGACCAATGCCTAAGAAATCAGCTTCAGTCATTTTATAGAGAGCTAGCCGATCTTGCAGGCTTTTAATCATATCAGGAACAATGTGTTGTCCCTGATCGAGAATATTGGTGGCGATACTCCATTTTTGTAGGATTTCTCCTTGGCCAGATACAATAGCCATCTTGGTAGAAGTTCCCCCTAAATCGATTGCGATAATTTTTTTGGACATCTGATCCCTCCTAAATTATATACTCTGATAACCAAGATATAAAAATAGCATACTGAGTCCAACAAGGAGCAAAAAGGCCAGACTTTTATGAGTCTTGCGGGTTGCTTGTTGAGGCCTTAAGAGAACCACCGTTACCAAAAAGCCGAAGATAGCTCCACCAATATGCCCCCAATTATCAATATCTGGGATTAATAAACCATTGATAATATTTAAAGCGATTAACATAATAAAGTTTCGGGCTCGTTGACGGATCCACGTCGATTGAGGATAAATATAGGCTAAGGCTACGAAACTCGCAAATAAACCAAAAATACTGGTTGAAGCCCCTGCTGAAATATTAGCTGGATTAAAAGCGAAAGAAGCGAGATTTCCGCCTAACCCAGCTAACAAATAAACCAGGCTAAATTTGAAACTTCCTAAGAGTGGCTCGAGCTCTAAGCCCATAAAATATAGAGAAATCCCATTAAATAGAATATGACTCAGGCCAATATGGATAAAGGCTGCCGTGATTAAACGCCACCATTCCCCTTGAACCAAGATGAGATAATTGAATTTGGCTCCCATTAAGAGCAAGACTCTGGCATCGGTCGTCGTTCCATAAACCACTAGCATATAGAGAAATACTAGAATATTAAGCGCCAAAAAAAGATAAGTCATGATTGGCTTTTTATTTGTGGTTTTCATGAAGACCTTCTCCCTTTCTGGCGACGATTAGCTGATCCACTGCCTGATCATGGTCTTCTACCGGCCAAGCTTCTTGCTGACAAAGTTGAAAATCAAAAGCCAAAGAAAGCGTAGCTAGCTTGGGATGGGCCAACAAGACTCGATCATAATAGCCGCCGCCATATCCTAAACGGAAGCCGGATGCTTGATAAGCTAATCCAGGCACAATCAAAAGATCTAGGTCTGCCACTGAACCTTCTGCAATCTCCTTAGCTGGCTCCATGATCCCCATCTTCGAACTGACTAATTGATCCTCACCCATAAACTTGCGAAAACTTAATTGTCTTTGCTTCTCAACCCGCGGCAAATAGATTTCAATCGCTAGATGATTGAGTTCTTTGATCATCCAGGCCGTATCAATTTCAGGGGCCCGTCCCCAATAGAAACCTAATTTCTTAACTTGCTGTTGAGTAAGTTGGTCTTTTAGTTTTTGATAAAGAATTTCTTCTTGAGCTTGTCTTTCCGCTAAAGGCATTTCCGCTAGCTGATTCAGCATCTTCTTTCTCAAGTCATTTTTATCCATGGACGATCCCTCCCGTCAGAATACCACTATTCTAGCATATAAATCGTTATAAATATATAAATAGCAAAAAACCAGCTAAAATCCGAAGATTTTGCTGGTGAACGATAATCATTAACTATTTCTTAACTTCGCGGTGTAAAGTTACTTTACGTAAACGTGGACAATATTTCTTCATTTCAATCCGATCTGGATTATTACGTTTGTTCTTAGTGGTTAAGTAGTTACGATCGCCACATTCAGTACATTCTAAGTTGATATTAACGCGCATGTCTTTCCCTCCAAACTGAAAAATTTTGTTCACAAAAACAATACTAAAGTAGTATAGCATTTTGACAAGCGTTTGGCTAGCAAAATTTTTAGCTTCTTATAAACATTCGACCGATAAAGTTTTTTCTATTAAGAAGACGCTTTAGTTAGCAAAATTACTCATTACCAGGCAAGTTTTGAATAGTGGTTGTTTTATATTGGCACATCTGAATTAGTTTGATAAAATATAGATTAGCAGATTAGAAAGAGGTGTAATAATGGAAATTTGGTTATTAGTAATCATACTATTAATTATTGCTATTATTTGCTTAGTAGCATCCTTATTTACAAAAAATGATAATGACATGGAAGATTTAGTCAACGAAAACATGATTCAAGTATCGCAAGAACTTAATTCAATTAAGACCCGCCTATCTGAATTAGAAGCCGTTGTCTATCAACCATCTTCACATTCAAGTGCGACAACTTTCCCAGAAGCGAAGGCCAATGATCTTGAAAAAACATTAGTCTTAGATCGAGAAGCCTTGGCTGACCAAGATGAAGTGGTGAATATTAGCGAAGAAAGTCGTCAGACAGTTATTGAAATGTACACTAAAGGATATACTCTGCAAGAAATTCAACAAGAAGTAGGTCTAGATACTTTCACGATCCAATCCTTAGTTGATGACTATATCGAAAATCGTTAGAAAGGAGATTCCCTATGAAAAAGAACACCTATCGCTATCTTGGGATTGGTTTCTTGCTTTCTGCCCTATTAACGGCCGGATTTGAAACCTTAGTCCGGGGTAATCCACCCCTTGAGGGAATGTCTGTTCAAGCAATTTTCAATAATAATGAAACTGCCTTGAAAGAAAAAGAAAGCGAAATTAGTCAATTAAATGAAGAACAAGCTTCTTTAAACCAAGAAATTAAGTCGCTTCAACAAGACAAAGACAAGCTAGAGAAAAGCAACAAAGAAAATCAAGATGAAATCGAATCCCTACAAAAAGCCAATGCCTCATTAGTTAAAGAATATGGCGGAGATACCGATGAATCCACTGATGAAACTACCGATGAAAACAATAGCCAAGAAAATCAAAACAACGGTGAACAAACAGTGACTATCCCTGAAGGTCTAAGTTCGGCTGAAATTGGTCAACTCTTGCTAGATCAAGGAATCATCACGGATGCTCAAGCCTTGCAAGATTTGATTGATACTTGGGAATTGAATGAATATATCCAGGCCAATGACTATCAACTTTCTGCCGATATGTCCCTGGATGAAATCCTCTCAATTATTACCAATGGAGCTTACTATTATTAAGAATATCGTAGTCCTTCATAAGGCGAGGCTAAAGAAATAGAATCAGTTTGATCAGCTCAATAATTAAACCGATAATGCTCGAAGTCATGATGACTTTTCAAGCACTATCGGTTTTTTTATTTGATGCTTTTTTCACTATACAACCTATCGCCTTAGGACAAATTATTGTACCCAGGCATCCGCATCTGGATTGGCTTTAATGTATTCTTGAATTTTCTTACTAGTAGCATCCTGCATCTCAAAGTAAGCATTCATCACTTCATAAGCAATCCGCGTACTTTCACGGCCCCAAGAAGCTTCCTCTAAGTATGGCACAACCACACTAATCGCTATCTCAGGATCATCAAAAGGCGCATAACCTACGTAAGTGGCATTGGTTACTGGTTTATTTGCTTGATATTTAATCGGACCCGCATAGAATGCTTCCGTGGTTCCAGTCTTAGATCCAATCGTAATCGGATAATTTAAGAAGAAATAACGGGCGGTCCCGGTATCCGTATGCGACACTTGACGCATCCCCTCTTGGATTCGACCAATGACTTGTGGATCCAGATTAATCACGTTCAGAATTTTTGGTGGAATGGAAGTTTTCACTTCACCGAGTTCGCCATTAGCATCAGTTCCCCGGATTTCTTTGACCAAACGTGGGGAATAGCGAATACCCCCATTAGCAATGGTGGAAACATATTGGGCCATTTGTAAAGGCGTATATAGGTCAAACTGTCCGTAGGATAAATCGAGGGCCGATACTAATTGATCACTCTCAGGACTAAAGCCTTGTGATTCAATCGGTAAGTCAATGCCAGTAGCAGTTCCTAACCCAAATTCAGCTAAGTCATTACGTATAATTTGAATCGTATTTGGTTTAATTAAGAGTGGGCCATTCTCTTCATGAGAGTTTTGTCCCCCAATCCGCATGGCTAACTTAATCATATAAATGTTGGAAGATTCTTGTAAGGCACGAATATCGTCGATTGGAATCTTACCCGTTCGATTAAATACAGAGGATTTCTCTTGGGAAGCCTGGAATTTCAACGGCTCGTCTATAATGACATTATTATCAAGTGAAATGACCCCTTCTTTATAACCGGTAGCTACCATAGCGGGTTTGATACTTGATCCCATCCCATAAGAGGAACTCATCACTCCTAAAGTATCATCGACAATCTTATCATAGTTATAAGCATCGGTCGCTTCATCATAGGCAAAGCGCTTGCCACTCATGCCTAGAATGTCACCATTTTTAGGGTTAATGGCGACAATATACACTCGGTCATTTAGGCCACGATTAGTCATTTGTTTTAAGGCGTTCTCGGCGATATCATCCAATTTCTTCTGGAAATTGATGTTGGTGGTAAGTACAAGATTATCCCCCTTCTTACCTTCATAAATCATTTGGTTAGAAAGAATGTCATCGGCCGAATTTGTAACAATATTATAAAGTGATTTGGTACCACGCAAGACATCTTCGTATTGTTGCTCGAGATATGAAATCCCTACGCGGTCGTTCATCGCATAACCTTTAGCAATTAAGTTCTTGGCTAATTCACTCGGCAGCCCCCGTTGTTCGCTTGACACTTGGCCAAAGATAGACTTCATCATCTCGCCATTCGGATAGACCCGTTGCCAATCGGTCCCAATACTTACCCCGTGAAGGTTAGCTAATTGTTCAGAGACCCGAGCGACTTCTTCTTGGGTCACATTTTGATTCTTGACGGTGACTGTTGATAAGGCGAAGGCTGAATTCATTTTGGTGAAGAGAGCGACAATCTTTTTCTCAGCATCGGAGAACTGGATATCTTCAGCCGTCACTTTACTTAATTGAGCCTTATAGGCTTCAGAGCCATTTAATAATTTCTCTTCTTTGGAGAGCCGGCCATTAATAACCTTAGGATTCTTGACTAAGAAGTAGTCCTTCATATCGCGTTCAGTAATAGTATTGGTCGGAATATCGATTAATGAAGCCAATTCAGTGGCGGTCTTAATGATATCTTGGGCAGATATTTTAGAATCACGGTCGCGTGTATATAAAATAGCTAATTCAGGTTTATTACCCACCAAGACCTGGCCTCGACTGTCATAAATCATGCCCCGCGGGACCGATCCCGTAGATTGGGTAGATTGGGTGCGCTGTACCATGTTTTTGAACATTTCTCCATTATATAATTGTAAATAGCCTAAACGAATAAACAAGGCTGCAAATACCACAAAAGCAATTAAAAATAGTAAATTTAATCGGCGTGGAATATGAGATTGATATTTATTCTTTTTTGTTTGAAATTGAGCCAAAGTCAATCACTATTCCTTTCTTCTTTTAATCATGAATCATAGTATATCAAATTGCAGGCTATTAGGGTAGCAGACATCTTTGATTTTACCAAATTTTATATTATTATAGACCTTAGTTTGAATCTTAAAAAATGATTTACTTTCTGGAGGCATTATGAAGAAATATTATCCTTATCTGATTGACATTGTCTTGTTTACCTTTATATTTCTCCTCATTTGCCTAAGCTTATCAGTCGCCCCCTTTGGTCCCAAAACTTTATTAACCATTGATTTGGGTCAACAATATATTGATTTCTTTGCATTATTTAAAGAAGCTTTCCTCCATGATCATAGTCAATTTATCTATTCTTTCCAAAAAGGAATTGCTGGCGAAACCATTGGGCTATGGACCTATTATTTATTAAGCCCCTTTAATCTATTATTCTTAGGCTTTAAGGAGACGGACTTCCCGATTGCGGTCACTTTGATTACTTACCTAAAATTACTCGCTTGTAGTATTAGCTTTTTGTATTTTACTCGGCAGAAATTCAATCTTAGTCTCGCTTATCAACTGAGCTTCGCCCTATTCTATGCCTATAGCTCCTACAATATCGTCTACCTGCTTAATATCATGTGGTTGGACGGGATGATTCTCTTACCCCTCATTGCTTGGGGCTTAGAGCGTTTGGTGCTTAATCATGACGGCAAACTGTATTATCTTTCTTTAGGCCTAATGCTGATGATCAATTATTATATCGCTTATATGATCTGTCTCTTTCTAATTGGCTATGCTTTATATATCATTTTTGGCCGAACAGGCAAGCTGTCCCTGAAGGATTGCGGGCAGCGATTTATTCATTTTGTAGGTAGCTCAATCTTAGCTGCTGGAACGGCCGCCATTATTTTGATCCCAACTGTAAATTCGATTCTGCAGAGTAAGGGACAACATTTCCAAGCTCAATTTGATTGGCAAACGCAGATGAGCCTGGCTGATAGTGTGGCCAAACTGTTTATCGGCGCATTTAACTTCGAAGAGATTAAGACAGGGGCCCCTAATTTATATATAGGTAGCCTACCCCTATTGGCTTTGTTATTATTCTTTAGTCAAAGAACCATCCATTGGCGTAAGAAAGTCAGTGCGTCTTTGTTTATCGGCTTTTATCTGCTCTCTTTTATTTATAATCCCTTAGATTTAATGTGGCACGGCGGTCAATTCCCAATCTGGTATACTTATCGTTTCGCCTTTACCTTAACTTTCTTTGGCTTAGTGTTAGCTCTTACTAGCTTAGAGCAGATTCATCATCAGCAAACATTCAGCCCATTGGTCTTAAATCTTCTATTTTATAGCTTGTATTCAATGTATTACTATTTCAATTTAAGCCATTATAGCTATTTATCTAGTGCGAAGATCTTAACTACGTTGATTATATTTAGCAGTTTTACCCTCTTAGTCTACCTAAATCCTAGCAAAAAAACAGCGATTATCTATCCTTTAATCTTATTAACCTGTCTGGATATTTACGGCAATGCAAGCTTAATCCTATCTGAATTCTCTCATCTTGATCAGGCCAAATTTCAGGATTATGTTCAGGTTCTAGACCGATCAGTTCGGGGTTTAAGAAGTGGTACCCATGATTTCTACCGCATTGACAAAGATTTCATGCGGACCAAGAATGAAGCGTTCTTTGGTCAATACAATGGGCTAGACCATTTCAGCTCTACATTAGAAGCAAAAACTTCCAAACTTTACGGTTATTTAGGTTTAGCTGATGGCTCAGGCTTTGCGACTTATACCAATCCAAATTTATTTCTCGATGACTTCTTTAATATTCGCTATCATATTTTAACCCGTCCTGATTATTTAAAAACAGACCACCCCGGCCAATATGTTATCCACCAAGAAGCCAGTAACTTTGACAAAGAAGCTTATCCAGTTATTGATCAACAAGATCGTTATCTGATACGTGAGAATACAAGTCGCTTAGGCTTAGCGATGGAAGTGTCTGCTCGGATCGTCGAAGACTTGACACCTTTCAAAGACCATCAACCGGTAGAGAATCAAGAATATCTCTTACAATTATTAAATTTCGATCAGCTAGCGCCCCACTTCTTTGAACAAGTGCCTTTAGCTGAGCCAAGCTATGATAATCTGGTCGTCGTCAGTAAAGGCGACGGCGATTATTATACCTATCATAAAAATCGAGCCGATCAAGTGGGAACGATTAATTATCAAATTTCATTGCCTACAACCGATCCCTATTATTTAAGTCTACCAAGTCAATATGATAATGATGCCGTAAGTCTAAATATTGCTGGCCAAGGCCTTAAGTATTATCGACCTTATAAGACACGACAATTGCTTAATATTGCCTATCAAAATAAGCATCCCAATATTGAACTTGCCATCAAATTACATAAAATACCTTTCAAGGCTAATTTGCCTCGGCTTTATCGCCTCAATCTTGAACAATATCAACGGCTAATTAAGCAACGGCAAGCCAATATTTTGCAGATTGATCAGTTTAAACATGATCAGATTCAGGGACATGTGCATATCCAACAAGACCAAGCCTACCTCTTGTTCACGATTCCCTATGACCCAGCTTGGAAAATCTCGGTCGACGGCCAAGAAGTAAAGAGCCAGGCGGTCCTGAATCACACTTTATTAGCTATCCCGATTGAACAAGGGGACCATCAAATATCGATGATTTACCGGCCAAAAGCTCTTTTCTTTGGTATAATGATTTCAATTGCAAGCCTTCTAATAAGCGTTATCTATTTATATATGACAAGAACTAAAAAAGGATGTAAATAATGACAGATTTATTTCGAATAATTGCCAATAGTCTTAAAGAACCTCGTTTTTATATTGAGGTTCGCCAATTTAAGTTGAGGAAACTTTTTGTGCTCAGTTTAATACCGATTTTGTTGATGACTTTGAATAGTTATCTTAATTTGCAGCCTATGGTCGCCAATATTCAAAATCAAATCTACCAAGTGGGCCAATATGTGCCAGACTTCAACTTTGAACAAGGTTATTTAGCCATCAGTGAGTCCGATAAACCGCTCTATTATCAATCAGATGATGTTCAAATTGTAATCGATCCAAGTCTCAAGTCTAATCCACTCTTCCATAATATTCCTATGTCCCAAGAAAAGTTCCAACGGATTGATGCGACCAAACGCTTTCAACTGTATTTACTTTACGACCAAGCCTACCTAAGTCTCGACCAGTCAGCTTATGATCTGACCGATCCAGCGAAGACTTTCGTCAATCGTGCTCATTTTCTGAAACTTCTAGAGAATTTTAAAGCAAGTTCTTTGATTTTCAAAACCGTGGTCGGTGTGACTAGTTTCTTATATGCGGTCTTAGCCTATGCGATTATGTTGACCCTACTGACCTTGATGGCTAAAATCTTTAATCGCTTCCTCAACCATCCATTAGGTTTTAGACCTCGCTTAAAGATTATGATTGCCATTACCCTTGTGCCCCTCATCCTCTTTGAACTCTTAAAGATGATTTGGCCAGCACTGAATTTACCTTTATTCATCTTTGTACCTTTCATCCTATTCATTTACTTCCAATCCTTTAAGGATTACACCGAATTAGTTCAAGGCTTTATCAAAGTCAGTCAGAAAATTCAGGCCGAACAAGAAAAGTTGGAAACCGACCTGCGCAAGGAAGATGATGACTTCAATCAACTCAAACTTAAACAAGAACAGGTTCAGCAAGAATATCGGACGATTTATCAAAAACATAAACGTAGCCAATCACAACAAGAAAAAAACACCCTTAAAACTCAAATGCAACAACTAGAAATTGAACTCATTCAACTGGAAATTCAAATTCAGGAGTATGTAAACCAATACAAAAAAGACCACCCTGATCAGCAGGATGATCAATAAAATGAATAGTCTACAAAATAAAAACCAAGTGTTGACTTTAATGAACCTGTAAGTCAACACTTGGTCTTCTTTTATATTGTCTTATATTTTATGCTTACGCGAACACTTTTGCCAAATCTAGGGGATCAACGGCTTGATGATTGGCATCAAAGACTCGCATATTACCGCCAGAAATCTCATCAATTAAGAGAATTTGACCTGTTTCTTTATCACGACCAAATTCAAATTTAATATCGAATAAGGTCAAGTCATGCTTAGCTAATTCATCCCGGACAACTTTGGCTGCCGCAATCGTTAAGTCACGAATTTCTTGGTAATCTTCCTTGCTTAAAATACCAAGAATGTCTAAGGCCTCTGCTGAAATAAAAGGATCTTGCCGTTGGTCATCTTTCAAGGAGATTTCTACATAGGCTGGCAAGTCTTGACCAAATTCAATGTAATCACCATAACGTTTAATAAAACTTCCAGCTGCTTTAAAACGGCAGATGACTTCTAAGCCTTTGCCAAAAATAGACACGGGACGAACATCCATAGTAGGTCCTTGTAAGTCAGCTTCCAGGTAATGTGTCGCAATGCCAGCCACTTGCATTTTCTCAAAGAAATATTGAGTCAATTGTAAATTCGCTTGACCAGAACCCGCAACTTCTAAACCTACCGCATTCTCACCAGGGTCAAAGACACCATCTTTACCGGTCATACTGTCTTTAAATAATAAGCGAACGTCGCCAGATTCTAATTGATAGACATCTTTTGTTTTGCCTTGATAGATTTTTTCCATATTTATTTCTCCTTATGATACATGGATTTCATTGTTAATAAGAGTTGATCTGTTTGAAGTAAAGTTTCTAATGATTGAATATCTTCAGCAAGTAAGGTAAAGTGACCCATTTTACGTTGGAACTTAGCTTGGCCCTTGTCATATATATGCACCATGGCTTGAGGGAAATGATCAATAATTTCATCAAGCATAGACATATGTTGACCCATAATATTAATCATCAAGGCTGCTTGTAATAACTTAATGGGTTGGATACTTCGCCCTGTGACTGCCAAGATATGTTGATCAAATTGAGAAAAATTGCAGGCTTCAATACTATAGTGGCCACTATTGTGAGGTCTAGGAGCTATCTCATTGACCAACACTTGATGGTCTTCAGTTACAAAGAACTCTACTCCACAGACGCCCACCAATTTACCTGCTTGGGCAATCTTAGTAGCTGCTTCATGAACAGCTTGAGTCACTGCTACAGGATAGGTCTTACCCACCAGACTAGAGAATAAGACACCTGCTTGATGATCATTCTCACTAATGGGGAAGAGTTCAACCTGCCCGGCTTGATCACGAGATACCATCACCGAAATTTCATAAGCAAAGGGACAATAGGCTTCGATAATGCAACTTTGCTCATTCATAATCGCCTTTAAATCTGCTTCATTTTGTTCTAAATCTGCTGGACTGGTCAGGCGAAATTGTCCTTTCCCATCATAGCCAAACCGGCTGGTCTTGATAATCACAGGATAGGATAAGTCTTCAATACCTTGTTGAAGCTGATCCCAATTCTCTGCTTTACGGAAGGGGACTACTTTAACTCCAATACTTTCTAGCCATTCTTTCTCCATCAGACGATGTTGAGAATGAATCAAGAGATCGGTTCCTTGAGGTAATTTATTGGTTTGAGCTAAGTTTTCTAGGATTTGACCATTAATATTCTCAAATTCATAGGTAATGACATCTGCTTCCTTAGCAAAATTTAGAACAGCTGTTTCATCGTCGAAACTTGCAGCTTGTTTCCAGTGAGCTAAAGGAAAGGCACAGGCTTGGGAATTGGGATCATAGACACCTAAGCGGTAGCCCATTTTTTGTCCTGATTGAGCCAACATCTTGCCTAATTGGCCAGCCCCAATAATACCGACACTTTGTCCAGGTAATAATCGTTTACTCATTTAAATCAGCGGTCATCTTTTGAGCCATCTCCTTTTGTTCTTTCATCAATTCTTTTACTCGGTCACGAATAGATGCATCTTGCAGGGCTAAAATTCTCCCTGCCAGAATGCCCGCATTCTTCGCACCAGCTGTGCCAATCGCCATGGTCGCCACGGGAATGCCACCCGGCATTTGGACAATGGAAAGCAGGGAATCTTGACCATTGAGTGTAGATGTCTTCATCGGTACACCAATCACCGGGAGGACCGTATTAGAAGCTACCATACCTGGTAGATGGGCAGCCCCTCCAGCTCCGGCAATAATAACTTGATAACCCTTCTGCTCTGCTTGACTGGCAAATTCTAACATTTCTTCTGGCATGCGGTGGGCTGAGACCACGGCTTTATCATAAGAAATTTGTAATTGATCTAAAATCAGACAAGCTTCACGCATTTGTTTCCAGTCTGAAGAAGATCCCATAATAACAGCAACATCTGCTGACACATTAATCACCTTTCTTTATGTGTTTCTGAGCAATGTCTTTCCGATAGTAAGTTTGATTAATTTGTATTTGATTCAATTTTTGATAGATTTCCTGACTTAAGTTATCGAGCTGGTCACCTGATTGAATCAGCATTAAGATTCTACCGCCCTGGCTGATCAAGGGATAGTCTGGCGAAGATTTCACGCCGGCAAAACGAACTTGAGCCAGAAGATTCTCTGGAATCTGAATTGGCATACCCTTAGGATAGGTCCCTGGATAACCGAGTGCAGCCACAACCACTCCTAAACAATATTCAGGCTTGAGGGTCACCTGGTAGATTTCTTGATTGAGATGGACTTGGAGTAAGTGATAGAAATCATCAACAATTCTTTCAAGGACCACTTGAGTTTCAGGGTCACCAAATCGGGCGTTAAACTCAATCACTTTCGGGCCATCTTTTGTCATCATCAAACCAGTATACAGGATACCCGTATAGCTGATTCCTTCGGCTTTCAAAGCTTGAATCAAGGGCCGGACAATGATTTGATTACATTCTTCCATCAGCGCTTCTTCATCATAACCGGGAACGGGTGAGATTGACCCCATCCCGCCAGTGTTTGGTCCCTTATCGTCATCAAAAGCACGCTTGTAATCTTGAGCTAAGGCCAAAGGAATAATATGATCACCATTCAGCAAAGAAAAGTAAGATAACTCTTCACCTTCTAACAATTCTTCGATGACCAAATCATGGTTTAAATCTTTCATGATATAAGATAAATTGTTCTCAATATCGTCAAGATGGTGGTGGATGTAGACACCTTTTCCAGCAGCCAGGCCATCTTCTTTGACCACTAGACCTGAATTTTGTTGACGAACAAATGCAATCGCTTGATCAAATTCATTGGCTTTAAAGGCTCGATACTCCGCTGTGGGTACTTTGGCTTTGGTTAAGATATCTTTGGCAAAGGTTTTAGAACTTTCCAAGCGCGCTGCTGATTGGCTCGGACCTACAATAGCCAAATCATGTTGACGGAAAGCATCTACAAGACCAATGGCTAAACTTGTTTCAGGACCGACCACGGTTAATTGGATATCTTCTTTGCGAGCAAATTCGACCAAGGCTTCCTTGTCCACCGCTGAGATATCGATGCATTGTATTTTGTGGGCCGAGGGATTAATGGCTAATTCCATACCAGCATTCCCTGGAGCGACAAAGACCTGACTGACCTGTTTGCTTTCAGCTAACTTCAGAGCTAACGCATGTTCCCGGCCCCCGGAACCGATGACTAATACTTTATTCAATGGTGCTTCCTCCTAATGTTTGAAATGACGCATGCCTGTTTTTACCATTGTGAGTTGGTGCTGGTCTGCTAATTCGACCGAATCTTGATCACGGATCGATCCACCGGGTTGAATGATTGCTGACACACCATACTTCAGGGCTAATTCAACCGTATCTGCAAATGGAAAGAAGGCATCACTGGCTAAGACTAAAGGTTGCTTAACTTGAGATAATTTGGAACTGGCTGCTTTAAGGGCAATTTCAGCCGCCCCAACCCGATTCATTTGACCCGCGCCAATGCCTAGGGTCATTTCCCCATTGCTGACCACGATGGCATTCGATTTCACATGCTTACACACCTTCATGGCGAAATTCATCGCTTGCAGCTCAACTAAATCCGGTTGACGTTGGGTCATCACTGTCCATTGAGTCGGTAGGTTCGATTGAATCGAATCTGGTAATTCATCAGAAGCATCCGTTGCTTGTCCTAAGAGTCCTCCAATAATGCTGGTGTATTCAGTCTGATAGAAAGATGATTTGGCTGAGAAATCCAAATTCAATAATCGTAAATTTTTCTTAGTTTCCAGAATGGCTAAGGCTTCTGAACTAAATTCTGGCGCGATAATAATTTCCAGGAAGATTTCTTGCAGTTTTTGAGCTAAGTCGGCTTCTACTGGACGATTTAAAACCAAAATCCCACCGAAGATTGAAACAGGGTCTGCCTGATAACAATTAGCAAAGGCTTGCTCAATATCGGCACCGAGGGCAACGCCACAAGGATTCATATGTTTCACCGCCACAGCGCAAGGTTGGTCAAATTCACGAGCGATTCGAATAGCTGCATCAGCATCCCTTAAATTATTATAGGATAACTGTTTGCCCTGTAATTGTTGAGCCGCTGCTAATGAGAAAGCTGGCGGGTTGATAGCCCGATAGAAAGTCGCAGCTTGATGACTATTCTCACCGTAGCGGAGTGGAGTCGCCTGATCATAGGTCAAGGTCAAATAATTCCATTGATGTGGTTCGGGGAAACTCAAATCTTGATGCGCTGACGTCAAATATTCGCTAATCATGGCATCATAATGGGCAGTTAATTGAAAGACCTTGCGGGCCAAATAAGCTCGGAAAGCTAAGGAAGTGTTTCCCTCTCGGTCCAGTTCTTGAATGAGATACGGATAATCTCTAGGATCAGTGACCACAGTGACGGATTGATAATTCTTAGCAGCTGAGCGCAACATTGACGGACCACCGATATCAATATTTTCAATCGCTTCTGATAAAATGACATTTTCTTTATGAATCGTTTCCTTAAATGGGTAGAGATTCACCACCAGATAGTCAATCGCAGCAATTTCAAACTTCTCACAGGCGGCCAGGTGGTCTGATTTATCTCGCAAGTGAAGCAGGCCCCCATGAACCTTAGGATGTAGAGTCTTAACCCGGCCATCCATCATTTCGGGAAAACCCGTATATTCTTCGACGGCTTCAACGTTCAGTCCGGCCTCTTCAAGCACCTTAAAGGTCCCTCCGGTTGATAGGAGCTGAATACCGTGTTGACTCAAACTTTGAGCCAGTTCGACAATACCTGCCTTGTCAGACACACTCAATAAAGCATACTTCTTCACAGAGATTCTCCCTTCAATTCTTTAATAATTTCTTGAATAACTTGTGGATATAAACGATGTTCAATGCGATGAATTTCTTCCTCTAATTCTTCGAGCGTCATTCCTTTGGGGATAGTAAGCTTTTCTTGAGCAATAATCTCTCCCGTATCAATCCCTTGATCTACATAATGGATGGTGACTCCTGTTTGATTAACGCCTGCTTGATAAGCATCCAGAATACCTTGTCGGCCCGGAAATAAAGGCAACAGGGATGGATGAATATTCAGAATCCGTTGGGGGAAGGCTTGAAGCAGACCTTTTCCCAATATCCGCATAAAACCAGCTAAGACAACTAAATCAATCTGTCTTTCTTTCAAGAATTCAATAATTTCTTGCTCCCAGGCGCTTCGACTTGGATACGCCTCAGGTGGACACAGTAAAATATCCAAAGAATAAGGTTGCACTTTACTTAAGACTGGGGCTTGAGCTTGATCGCAGACTAGAGCTACCGCCTGAGATTCAATCTGGCCCTGATCAATTGCTTTCAAAATGGCCATGACATTGTCCCCATTACCCGAGGCAAACAGAGCTAATTTCATCCTATAAACCCTCAATCTGAACTTGTTCTTCGTCGGCAGCCAGCGCGCTGACCTCACCAATCCAACGACTTCCCGGAATGGCTGCTAGAATGTCTTCCTTATATTTAGTATCGACCGCTAAAACCATGCCAATCCCCATATTGAAGACATTAAACATCTCTTCCTTGGAAAGTTGGCCTAATTCTTCTAACCAAGTGAAGACTTCAGGGATTTCCCAAGATCCATATTGAATATTCGCCTTAAGTTGCTGAGCGAACATGCGAGGAACATTCTCATAGAAGCCACCTCCGGTAATATGACTGATTCCTGAAATTTTACCCGCTTGAACCCATGGTAAGACTTCTTTGACATAGATTTTTGTGGGTTCTAATAGGGTCTCAATCACAGTTCTACCAGACGGTAATTGGTCAGTAAAAGCAATTTGATGGTCTTTAAAAAGAATCTTACGCACCAAGGAATAACCGTTGGAATGAATTCCTGAACTGGCTAAGCCAATGAGTTGGTCGCCTTCCTTAACTTGTTGACCATCAAGCAAGTGAGTTTTATCAGCAATTCCAACCACAAATCCGGCTAAATCAAATTCATCCGCAGAATACAAATCAGGCATTTCAGCGGTTTCACCGCCAATCAGAGCCGCTCCAGCTTGAACACAACCTTCCGCGACACCAGCTACGATTTGTTCGATGGTTTCTGGCTGGTTCAGGCCAACTGCTAGATAGTCTAAGAAGAAGAGAGGTTCTGCTCCTTGAGCTAATACATCGTTGACACACATGGCTACACAATCAATGCCAATGGTATCAAATTTCTCTGCTTGTTGAGCCAGCAAAATCTTGGTTCCAACACCATCAGTTCCTGATACCAAGACAGGTTGGTCAAATTTCTTACCAGATAAATCAAAAAGCGCGCCAAAACTACCTAAATCGTTCATGACTTCTGGACGTTGAGTACGAAGTACATGTTTCTTCATCCGTTGAACTGCTTCATAACCCTTATGTATATCTACACCTGCCTGTTGATATGCCTTACTCATCTACATTCTCTCCTTTTAATATTCTTTGTTGCAATGGGGTTAAATTCTTCTCAAATTCCTGGCGATAGTCGCCTAAATCAGCTGTCGTCTGTCCATTAAAACCTGCGGTACAGATATCTATGGAATGTGAATGATCTTGACTTAGAATACCTTGACGCAGACCGTCAATTGACAAGAAGGCCAGGCTATCAGCGCCAATATATTGGCAAATCTGCTTGACCGTTCGATTGGAAGCAATGAGTTGCTGATTCGTTTGAACGTCAATCCCAAAATAATTTGGAAAGCGAATCGGCGGGCTAGCTATCCGCATATGAATTTCGCGAGCACCAGCTTCTTTCAGTAGCACGACCAGTCTTTTAGAAGTCGTTCCTCGAACAATGGAATCATCTACCAGAACAATCGACTTGTCTTGGACAATTTTTCGTACTGCTGATAATTTTTGCTTAACGCCTTGTTCACGCATGGCCTGAGTCGGCTGAATAAAGGTGCGTCCCATATATTGATGCTTAATTAGACCCATTTCATAGGGTAAACCACTCGCCTCAGCAAAGCCACTCGCAGCAGATAAGGAGGAATTGGGCACGCCTATGACCAAATCAGCTTGTGGGGCGGGTGCTTCTTGGGCCAAAATTTTACCGGTTTCTTTTCTTGCTGAGTGAACATTAATATTAAAAATATCAGAATCCGGCCGAGCAAAATAAATAAATTCCATCGGTTCAATACTAATGCCTAAAGATGGTTTATATGAACGAATCTGATAGCCATCATGGTCAATCTTGACATATTGGCCTGCAGAGACAATATCAATCACCTCTGCCCCCACACTATAAATTGCGCAGGTCTCACTGGCTAGAATAAAGGCTCCATTTGTGGCCCGACCAATCAATAAAGGACGGAAACATGAAGGATCTACAATCCCATATAGACCATCTTCGACTAACAAAGCAAAGTTAAAGCCCCCAGTTAAATGTTGAACCGCCTCAACCAATTTGCGCTCAATATCTTGTTCAGAACTATGTTGCATCAGATGAACTAATAATTCAGCATCCGAACTCGAATGGAAGACTGCTCCTTGCTTTTCTAATTGTTTTCTCAAGGTCTGAGCATTGGTAATGTTGCCATTATGGGTAAGACTTAAGTAGCCATAACTTAATTTGAAATTTAACGGTTGGATATTACTATTCTCATCCCGATCTAAATGAGAGGCAGACCGAACATGGCCCAAAGCATAAGAGCCTTTTAAATCATTTAATAAATGTTCTTGTTTAAAGACATGATTTAATAAACCTAAACCACGATGGTTATAAATTTGTCCGCCCTCTCTACTGGTTATTCCGACACTGGTTTGTCCTCGATGTTGCAAGGCATGCAGACCGAAATAGGTGATTTGAGGTGCATGGGGGTGGTTCCAAATTCCGAATATTCCACCCGATTCACTCACACCTGTTGGACTACTCGCAACATATGCTTGATCTAAGCTAATCGCCATCGATTTATTCCCTTCTCTTAGTTTCTTATTTCACCCTTAAAGTAACATGCAAGGCCATGAAGTTCAAAGAAAAACCGAATATTCATAAAATATCTTTATAATCGTTCGTGTTTTTAGTAAAAGTTTATTCATCAGCAAAATTTAAGCTGTGGCTAAAGAAAAGTACTTTGCTATTGCGAACAAAAAGTTTCAACGAAGCTTATTTTTTTTAGAAAGTATTTGTATTCTGACGGCCATCGATATAAATTATTTTGATAAGCCAGTCTACACTCGCTGAAACTAATATTTTTACCTTCTTAACAAAAAAGACCTAAACCAAGTGAGCTTAGATCTTTTCCAACAGAAGAAGCTCGAAATAAAAATGTAGAGCTTTTCTTATTTTTTATTAAATTTTGATTGAGTATGGGCCCGACGAATTTTTTTAATATTTTGTTTGAGTTTTCGTTTATAACCTGGTTTGACTTTTTTATGTTTTTGTCGATTAACTAAACGATTGATTTCGGGCAGGTCCTCTTTTGCCTTTACTTTACGTCGTTGGCGTCGGTCACGTTGATGTGTTTCAACCAACTCACCATCTTTCCAACGGACAGGAATAAATTGAATGCCTTTATCTTCTAATTGATCAATAGCTTGATCTTCCGCGGGGTCATAGAAGGTGTAAGCTTCTCCAGGTAAGTCATTCCGTCCTGTACGACCAACCCGATGAACGAAGAATTCCAGGTCCTGAGGCAATTCGGTATTAATTACCAGGGATATGCCCGGGATATCAATGCCCCGAGCGGCTAAATCGGTCGCTACCACATACTGAAATTCTAAATTGCGGATTTGACGCATAATCCGTTTACGTTCTCTGGAATCAACATCGCCATGAATTTTAGCGACTTTGAGCCCTCTATGTCTTAAATAATCAACTAATTGATCCGCGTATTCCTTGGTATTGGTGAAGACCAAGGCTAGAAAAGGATGACCCTTCGTCAACAAATCATAGGTTAAGACTTTTCGATCCTGTTGCTTAGTATTTAATAAGTAATTGCGAATGGTTGGACTAATGACATCTTGATTTTCTATTTTAATTCGTTGCGGATGATCCATATACTTATTTAGAAATACTTCTAAGGCTTGAGGAACCGTTGCCGAGAAGACCATCATTTGCAAATCTTCTGGCATGCGTGAGGCAATTTCATCGACAATATTCAAAAAGCCCATGTCCAGAGTCATATCCGCTTCATCTACCACCATCACTCTGCTCGTTTGAACCCATAAAGCATGTTCAGACATGAGGTCAAAGATTCGCCCTGGCGTACCAATCACTAACTGAGGTTGATTTTGACTGCCTAATTTATCTAATTGACGTTTTTTGTCAGTCCCACCGACATAGTTCTCAATTCTTAAAGGATTCGGACGAAATCCATTGATTTGAGTAGCCATTTGATATATTTGTTCGGCTAATTCGCGGCTGGGAGCGGTCACTACGGCTTGAACTTCAGCCAATTCACTATTTAATTGGTCCATTAAGGGTATCAGGAAACTATGGGTCTTCCCTGACCCGGTTTGCGATTCAACAATCAGACTTTCTCCTTTTAAAGCAAGTGGAATAACTTGTTCTTGAACGGGCTTTAAACTTTGAAAATTCAGGCTGCTTAAGGCAGCTTTGATATAATGTTGTATATTTAAGTCTTGAATATCCATAATTTCCTCCTATTATTACAAGTTCCATAATTATTATACTATATTGAGTATTTTATCCCTAATCAAATTGTCAGTATTGCTAAATTAAGCTATAATGTTTACTGTCTAACATACGGAGGGATAGCATTGAACGATAACCGCCTAATTTTGTTTCTTTTTGGAGCTACTGGGGATTTAGCCACCCGCAAATTGTACCCGGCTATTTACCGTTTATATAAAAAGAAACAACTTGCTGATCATTTTGCCGTCATCTGTACGGCTCGAAGAGAATGGACCGATGAACATCTCCATGAAGTCATTCTTAAGAGTATTGCCAAGGAAATTGAAGACCATATTGATGCTAATGAATTTGTCAGTCATTTTTATTACCAAGCCCATGATGTACATAATGCAGACCAATATTATAAATTAAATGATTTAGCAAAGCAATTAGATCAAGAATATCAAACACAAGATAATCGCGTCTTCTTTATCTCTTTATTACCTAGCCTTTTCCCAGAAATTACCAAGCATATGAAGGAACAAGGCCTACTAGCCAACCAAGGATATAGCCGGCTGATTATTGAGAAACCATTCGGTCATGATCTAGCTTCAGCAGAAGAATTACAAAAACAATTAAATCGATCCTTTGAGGAAGATCAAATCTATCGAATTGACCACTACCTGGGTAAAGAAATCGTTCATTCTTTACATTATTTGCGTTTCAACAATTATGTGCTTCGACGACTATGGAATGCAAAAGGGATTAATCATGTTCAAATTGCTTTGGATGAAGAGGTCGGTGTCGAGAAACGAGCAGACTACTATGAAAGTTCCGGCGTAATTCGTGATATGATTCAAAATCATCTCTTACAAATCCTGGCTCTAGCTGCCATGAAAGAACCTGAAGATGATAGCTCGGATGCGCTGAGACAAGCTAAAATTGAAGTTCTCTCCCACCTCAAGCCTTATGCTAATTTAGAAGAATTGAAGAAAAATGTTATCCGGGGCCAATATGGTCCTAATCCTCAATTAAACTTGCCAGGTTACCGTCAAGAAGCCGGTGTTGATCCCCAATCAAACACAGAAACTTTCTTAGCGGCAAAGGTCTTTCTAGATCTACCACAGTGGCAGAACGTCCCCTTCTTTATCCGTTCAGGGAAGAGACTACAACGGAAAGTTTCGGTGATCAATATTGTCTTTAATAAAGAGGAGAATGAAGCACAAGCTAACCGCTTACGGATTGAAATTGGGCCAAACTTAAATTACCAACTTTTCATCAATTCTAAAAAACCAGGCTATGATCATCAAACAGAATCGATTGCCTTTAAGTTTGAATATACTGCTGAAGAAGTCGCCGCCATGCCGGTTGACTATGAACGATTAATCTATGAATGTATTTTAGGTGAGTTAAATAACTTTAATCATTATCAAGAAATTGTCCAGGCTTGGAAATTTGTCGATCATATTATTGCGGGTTGGCAATCCTTACCAGCGCCGGACTTTCCAAATTATCCAGCCGGTATGGCTGAACCTCAAGCAGCGATCGATTTGTTGCAGGGCTATGCCCATCAATGGTATGGCTAGAATTGAAAGCACGATCATAAAATAAAGAACACTGGAAAAATTCCAGTGTTCTTTTTTGGTCACAAAATTTATAAGTTTTAAGCAGCTTGTCCGACCCTGTCTTTTAACATGGCAAAGAACCAAACTAAGCCAAAGGTAATAATAATATGACCTAAACCAGCGATTCCGTTTACCATCGCGGAATCAGCGTATCCCTGAACAGTCATGATTCCTTTGACAAGCATCATCGTCACCGTCCAAATCAAGCCTAAATTATATGAAAGATAGAAACGATTAAATTTAACATGGTCATGCAAGTTAAATTGACGATCAAGGCTTAAAACAATTAAGAAGAAGACCATTCCTAAAACCAAGAGATGGGTATGGAGCACATTTAATTGACTTTGACCAGTAAAACCTTGCCAACGCGTATATTCACGGTAAAATACGCCAGCAATCAAGCCTAGAATTAAGTATATTTTTGCGGTAGTATAGATTTTTTTCATCTTAGTCGACTCCTTCTGTATTAATAAATTGACTCTGATAAAGATTCTTGTACTTGCCATTTAACGCCATTAATTCCTGATGACTGCCCTGTTCGATAATATCACCTTTCTCCATATATAAGATTAGATCAGCATTACGAATGGTTGATAAGCGGTGGGCAATAATGAATGAGGTCCGTCCCATCATCAATTCATCCATCGCCTCTTGAATGAGTACCTCTGTCCGTGTATCGACCGAACTGGTGGCTTCATCCAGGATCAGCACCGGCCGATCAGCCAATATGGCTCGAGCAATGGTTAATAGTTGTTTTTGACCTTGGGAAATATTGGTCGCTTCTTCATTGATTTCAAAATCATAACCATTTGGTAATGCCTCGATAAAGTGATGGGCTCGGGCTTGTTGGGCAGCAGCTTGGACTTCTTCATCGCTGGCATCAAGACGACCATAGCGAATATTCTCGCGTATACTGCCCTTAAATAACCATGTATCTTGTAGAACCATGGCAATTGCCTGCCGGTAAGATTCACGATCATAGTCCAAAATATTATGCTGATCTAAAGAAATTTGACCTTGATTCACTTCATAGAAACGCATTAATAATTTCACAATGGTTGATTTCCCAGCCCCTGTTGGTCCGACTAAGGCAACCTTCTGTCCTGGTTGAATCTCTGCAGAGAAATTATGAATGATTGTTTGGCCTGGATTATAAGCAAATTGAATATGATCAAAGCTAATGTGGCCTTCGACATCTTCTAAAGGCAATTTATTGGCTGAACTAGCTACTTCTTCCTCTTCCTCCAACAATTCATAGACACGTTCACCCGCGGCTGCCATTGATTGCAACATGGTAACTACTTGGGCCATCTGACCCATAGGTTGGGTAAACCGATTCACATATTGGGTGAAGGCTTGAATATCACCTACAGAAATCTGGCCATGAAGGGCAAAGTAAACCCCTGAGATGACCACCCCAACATAACCTAGGTTGGAGATGAAATCCATAATTGGAAACATTAAACCAGAGAAGAACTGGGACTTCCAGGCGGATTCTTTAAGGGATTCGTTCTCTAGATTAAAGTCACTCAACACCTTATGTTTTTGGTTAAAAGCTCGGACAATGGTTTGGCCCGCAATATTCTCTTCAATTTGGCCATTGATGACTCCTAAAGATTTCTGTTGTTGTTTGAAATACTGTTGGGAGAATTTCATTAAGCTAGCCAAGACACCCATGCTTAACGGAATCATGATCAAGGCAATCAAAGTCATTTGCCAAGAAATTGTTAACATCATGTATAAAATACCCAGCATGGTCACAATCGAGGTAATTAACGTAGTAATACTTTGATTCATCCCGTTCGATAAAGTATCGATATCATTACTAATTCTTGAGAGAACTTCACCATAAGGACGTGATTCGAAGTAGGCCATTGGCATCCGATTAATCTTGTCAATCATCCGTTGTCTTAATTTGAAAGTAATATCTTGGGTAATGGTCGACATAATATAGCCCTGCACCATGCCAAAAATCGATGATATAACATATAAAGCCAGAACAAATAATAGAATTCGGCCAACATTATCGAAATTAATATCACCTTGACCTTGGATTTTTAACATCAGGCCTTTGAACAATTCAGTAATCGCCTTACCTAATTCCTTGGGGCCGACGATAGAAAAGACGGTAGACAATAAGGCAGTCACAATCACCACCGCAAATGATGCAGGGTACTTCATAATCTCGTGTAGAATTTTACCCATCGATTTGGAAAAATTCTTCGGTTTCTCAACCGATCCTAAAGCCGGTCTGCCTGGACGCCCTGCTTGACTTTGTTGATTTTTATTCTCTTCTTGGGCCATCTTAATTCCCCCCTTTCATTGATCGCTCAATTTCAGCAGCTGATAATTGAGATTGGGCAATCTCTTGATACACTGGACAAGTTGTCATCAATGTTTGATGCGTTCCTTGACCAATCACCTTGCCCTCTTCAAGAACAATAATATTGTCTGCATCTAAGATCGTCGAAACGCGTTGGGCAACAATAATCACTGTCGCTTCTTTGGTAACTAGTTCAAGTGAACGGCGAACCTGCGCATCGGTCTTATAATCCAAAGCAGAAAAAGAATCATCAAATAAATAAATCGTTGGGTCTTTAGCAATCGCGCGCGCAATCGATAACCGTTGTTTCTGACCACCGGAGACATTTGCTCCACCCTGGGAGATACTAGCCTGGTACTCTCCATCCATTTCTTGGATAAATTCATCGGCGGCTGCAATATTAGCTGCTTGCACCATCTGTGGATCAGCAATTTGATCATCGCTATACTTAATATTTGAGCTGACTGAACCTGAGAATAAGACCCCTTTTTGGGGAACATAGCCAATTAAGTCTCGTAAATCATGCTGACTTAATTGACGGATATCTACCCCGTCAATTGTAATTGATCCTTGACTGACTTCATAGAAACGCAAGAGCAAACTCAACAAGGTTGACTTCCCACTACCTGTACTACCAATGATGGCCGTTGTTTTACCTGGTTCGGCCCTAAATGAAACTTGACTGATACTATCTTGTTTGGCTCCTGGATAACGGAATGAGACTTGATTGAATTCAACCTGGCCATGAGCTTGATCAATATGTTGAACTTGATCGGCATCGTGAATTTGAATCGGTGAATCAATGACTTCAGCGACCCGGTCAGAAGATACTACCGCCCGTGGTAAGAGCACTGCCATCATCGAGAAAATCATAAAGGAAAAAATAATCTGCATGGTATAAGAGATAAAGGCAGTCATCTGACCAACCATAATCCCACCCGATGCAATTTGATGGCCGGCAACCCAAACGATTAAGATTGATGTTGCATTCATGATTAACATCATTAGTGGCATCATCATTGACATGGTCCGATTGACGAAGAGCATGGTTCTTTTTAAGTCACTATTTGCCGTATCGAAACGTTGGGTTTCAAGTTCTTGCCGACCAAAAGATCGAATGACTTGTAGTCCAGTTAGGATTTCTCGGGCGACCAAATTGAGTCCATCTACTTGTTTCTGCATAATTTTAAATTTCGGCATGGTTAACACTAATAAGCCACCAACAATAATCACGACCGCCAAAACAGCTAGCACAATAATCCAGGATAAACTGGTTCCAGTACGGATCACGTGATAGATACCCCCGGCAGCCATCACTGGGGCAAATAAGGCAAAGCGCAAAATCACTGTCATTGTCGTTGAAATTTGTTGAATATCATTCGTTGAACGAGTAATTAAAGAAGAGGTAGAGAATCGATCGATTTCATAATGAGAAAAGCTTAAGACCTTTCGATAAATTTGTTCGCGCAAATTATAACCAAGATCCGCTGAAATCCGTGAGGCAAAGAAATGGGCACCGACTGCTACCAGAATCGAAGCCAAAGTAATCATTAACATTTGGCCACCTTCGCGGAAAAGATATTGCCATTGATAGGCCTGCAAATCATTGCCACTCGCTTCATACTGGTCTTTGACGAAATTAACCGCGGCGGATCGAAGCATATTTTGGTCCATCTTTTCAATTTGCTTCTTAAACATCGAACGCAATTGAGTTTTAGGGATTTGACTTAACATCTGAGGATTCATATTTCCAAAGCTGGATGAAGTCTCTGTTCCCGAACTTTTATTCAGAAATTCCAGCACGGCAATCGGTTCTAACAAACTCTTTTCTAAATCTTTCAGTGCCTGATCATCCTTGGCAATTTGATCATTCAAGCGAAGCGTCTGATGATCGGTCTGTTGGTAATTACTGGCTAAGACTTCTTGTTCAGCAGGAGTCATCATTTCGCTTAATCTTTGCGCATCCTGAGCAGTGATTTCTAGTGGAACGGCATACTCAAAGCCAGAGTTCTGAATACCAATATCGATTAAACGTGAAGTATAATCAGGCAAAAGCAAGGTTGTATAGGCTCGTCCGACATGGAAGAGCATGATTAATAAGATTAACCATCGATAGGGTTTTAATTGTTGCCATAAATTTCGCATAAGTCACCTTTTCATTCTAATTCTTAAATTCTTGGCTCATAAGAGCTTCAATCTTTTGGCCAATTTCAACCCAAGTCTTTAATTCTTCTTCAGACAATTGACCGAAAATGGCTTCCATTTTCTCTTGAAATATCTTGTTTTGGGCATTGAAATGTTGTTGTCCAGACGGTGTCAAGCTCATATAAATAATTCGTCGATCATTCGGATTCTCTTGGCGTTGGACCCATCCGCGATCAATTAAGTTTCTACTCGCCCGCGAGACTGCCGGCGCAGAAATATTAAAAGTTTTAGCCATCTGACTGACGGTTAACATGTCTAGTTCTTGGGCATGCCGATCTAAGTATTGGAGCAATAAATATTCTCCGTGGGGAATTTGACTACAATAATTAAAAATGGGGAAACGACTCAGTCCCACATGGACTTGATATATATCTGTTCGAGTAATTCCTTCTTCATGATATACTCCTTCCAAAAATACTTAACACTGTTATTACTTAACATTGTTAATTGTTTACTTGGTTAATATATCATCTCGCTTAACAAATTTCAAGAAAAAAGTTTATCAAAGAGAACAATTATGGGTAATTTAGCTCCTAACTCGTAAAGCCTACATATGAGATCAGGTCTCTCTTTTTGATTTAAGCTGGGTGACTTGTAGCCGATTGCCTCTTTAAGTAAATCAATCAAATAAAAAAACTGATATCATCGTCTATTTGTCATAGACGACCCTATCAGTCAGATTGAAAAATTTATAAAATAGATTGAATCACAATGGGTTAAGCCTAGCCCATGGCTTTCAGGCTTTTGAATCTGCTAGACTAACTTGCGAAAGTTCTTGAATTAATATCATCTTCTCTTCTTCACTGTATACATTGGCGCCACTAGCCAAAGGATGACCGCCACCTTCATGAAGACTAGCAATTTGATTAATGCTGGATCCTTTGGAACGAATGCGACAGCGCCAATAAGACGGTTGGGTATCCTGCTCAACAAAAATAACCCAAGTTTGCACATCACGAATCCGACTCGGCAGATTGACAAATAAATTAGTATCTTCTTCGGTCAATCCATATTGTTGACGTAACGCAATTGGAATTGACAACCAAGCCACACCAGAATCATTGATTTGTAAGTGATCAAAAAAGTAACCTTCAAATTTGGCTTGCTGATAACTTAATAACTGGAATTGATTATTAATGTCATAACGATCAAAATCATATTGACTAAGCCAAGCTGCAATCTTAAAGGTATCGGCGCTAGTTGAGCGGAACATAAAGCGGCCCGTATCCCCCACGATACCCGCATACAATAAGCGAGCTATTTGGGCATCCATCGGTAATAACTCACTTTTGGCTTGAGCCAGTTGTCCGATAATTTCACTGGTTGAGCTGGCTTGAGGATAAATGATTTGCAAATCCCCAAAATCTTCTACTAGGGGATGGTGGTCAATTTTAATTATTTTTTGACCTAAAGAATAATATTTGCCATCAATTCTTTCTTCGTTAGCTGTGTCACAAATAATCACTAAAGCTTGAGCATAATCTTCTTTGCTAACTTTATCCATAGCCCCAAGCCATTCTAAGCCTCGGCTCTTACTACCCGCAGCTAACACACGTTTTTGAGGAAAAGCCTTACTTAATAAATGCTTCAAACCAAGTTGAGATCCTAGGGCATCAGGGTCTGGCCGTTGGTGACGGTGAATAATAATCGTTTCATAAGATGAAACCAGTTTGATAAATTTTTCTACTTCTTGCTGAGTTATATACATAGACTACCTATCCTTTATCAATAATTTGGGCCGAGATGATTGCCTTGGCCGCTAAAGAATTCTGATTAAACAAGTCGACCTGCATGAGCGCTTGTCGCCGATTAATATTAAAGATTTCTACCTTAATTTGGACATTAGACCCCAGCTGAATATGGGAGAAATAGTTTAAATCCATCTTCTCGATGATACTATTGTGTTTGGTCTTCTCAATCAATTTCTTACGTGACGCGTAAGTAATAATCTCACAGAGAATCCCATAGGAAACTGTCCCTGAATTGTTGATCATCCGCGGTTGAATCTCAACTTGATAATCATAATGACGATGAAGATTGTTCAAAGGATAATCCGTCAGCGTCATCATAATTTCATCTTCAAAAGTATTGTTGATTTGTGGCTGTTGTTGAATCATCTGCATGGCTTTCATCACATCTTGACGAGAAACTACACCAGCTAAATGATAGTTATCTTCAATCACCGGTATCATTTCGATATCTTCCCAAACCATCTTATAAGACACACTGGCTACCGACGTATGCTTATTGACTGTAACGACTTTCTTCGTCATTACCCGTTCGATACTGGTAGACTGTTCTTTACCAATAATATCCTTGGCGGTAACGACTCCTACTAAGCGCTGATGGTGATGAACCGGAAAACGCGAGAGGCCTGATTGATCTGCCAATTCATAAAAGCGTTGAATCGTATCACTGGGTTTCAAGGCATAAGTTTCTTCAATCGGCGTAAAGATCTCATTCACCGTTAGAATTTCTTTTTTTATTTCTTGATTAATGATTGACCGGTTAATCAGACTAGCTACCGTATAAGTATCATGTTCACAAGAAATTAAAGGTAAGGACAAATCATTAGCTAGTTGGATAATCTTCTGGCTGGTCTTAAATCCACCCGTAATCAAGACAGCGACTTGGTTATTCAGGGCTAATTCTTGAACCGATTCCCGGTTACCGACAATGATCATCGAATTCTTGTCAAAATACCGCTTCATCGATTCTTCGGTCATCGCCCCGATAATAAATTTATTAAGATGTTGATGTAAGCCAGCTTCCCCACCTAGAACTTCACCATCAATGATTCTGACAATTTCATCAAAGGTCAGCATTTCTGAGATTTTTTTCTTTTTCTCGATTCGTATGGTGGCCACCCGCTCAATGGTTGTCACCAAACCTTGAGACTCCGCCTGCTTGATGGCCCGATACACGGTTCCCTCACTAATCGAAAGCTTACGGGCCACGCCGCGAACTGAAATACGTTCGCCAATTGGTAGAGTTTCAATATAGTTAATTACATCATTTAATTTAGACATCGCTTAACCTCACATCTTTTAATGATACATTTAGTATATCATATTTAATCGAGCCTGCTACTTTAGATTTCACGCTAAGAATTTTAAAGCTTAGCCTAAGGCCACGTCTAGAATCATCATAATCGTAAAGCCGCCCATCAAACTTAGGGTGGCTAAGTCGGTGTAATTGGAGGCTTGAGATTCTGGGATTAATTCTTCGACCACCACGAAGATCATCGCACCGGCGGCAAAAGATAAGGCATAAGGCATTAAACTAGTCACTAGCAGAACGCCAAAGGCCCCCAACACGGCGCCAACAGGTTCAACGAGGGCGGAAGCTTGGCCAAGTTTAAAGGAATCCCACTTGCTACGTCCTGTTCCGCGAATCGGTAAGGAAAGTGCCGAGCCTTCGGGAATATTCTGAATCCCAATCCCAATCGTCAAGGCAATCGCACCAGCGAGGGTCGCTGAATCTTGGTGAAGCGCTGCGGCGGCAAAAGCGACACCCACCGCCAGCCCTTCAGGAAAGTTATGAATCGTCACTGCAAGGAATAATAAGGTCGTCCGAGAGAGACGATTTTGATTAGGATTCGTATCGCCATGATCCTCTGCATAATGGACATGGGGCACCATGACATCCAAAAGTCTTAAAAAAAAGCCCCCGAGGATAAAACCAAAAGCGACCGGCAGCCATACTGGCAGACCATGACTATTAGCTGCCGCATATTCTAAGGCAGGCGCTAGTAAAGACCAAAACGAAGCAGCAATCATGACTCCTGCAGCAAATCCTTGCATCATTGCCAGAACTTTACCGTTCACATCTTTCATAAAGAAGACGAAAGCCGAACCCAATACCGTACATAACCAGGTAAAGATCCCCCCAATCAAGGCTTGACCAACAGGCCCCAAATTCTCAAAAAATTCTAACATCATTCCACCCCTATATATTTAATAGGCATTCTTGTTCCAAACTTCGGTCGAAATTTGAGACAGTAACTCCTAATAATCGTATTTTTTCTCCTAATAAATTAAGGCTTCGCCATAATTCTATCACATTTTCGAGAATCTGTTGGTCATTTTTGATTGGTTGGGTTAGAGAATGCTGACGGGTTACAGTCTGAAAATCTGCGGTTCGCACTTTTAAAGTCACGGTATAGGCTTTCAAGCTTTCTTTAATTAAATGCCCTCCTACCTCTTGACTAAGTTCAGTTAAACTCGCCATGACTTGTTCTTCGGCCGTTAAGAAATTTAGAAAAGTTCGTTCTTTGCCCAGAGATTTTCTTAAACGTGAAGCTTCTACCCGGTTACTCGCAATCCCTCTGACCTTATAATATAAAGATAAACCGGCTTTACCAAAGTGCTTTTCTAACTCTTCCAGGCTAAGCTGATATAAATCGAAACCATCAGCAACATTCATTTCTTTAAGTAAGAATTGGGTCTTGGTCCCAACCCCATGGAAATGTTCAATCGGCAACTTCATCAGAAATACGTGGGCTTGTTCAGGCTCGATAACGGTCAAACCGAAAGGTTTCTGAAAATCTGAGGCCACTTTAGCCAAAAATTTATTATAAGAAATCCCTACTGAACAGGTAAGACCGGTTTCTCGCCGAATTTCCTGTTGAATGGCTTGACCAATCAACGTGGCACTAGGACAATTAAAATGATTCTGACTAATATCGAGATAGGCTTCATCAAGAGAAACGGGCTGCACCAGATCGGTATAGCGATAAAATATCTGCCGAATATTTTGTGAAACTTGCCGATAAGTTGACATATCTCCTTTAATAAAGATAGCTCGAGGACAACGACGGTATGCTTCGATCGCTGGCATGGCCGAATGAATGCCGTATTGACGGGCTACATAATTGCAGGTCGAAACAATGCCCCTTCCACCAGTTAAATTTGGATGCTTGGCAATCACAACCGGTTTATGTTTTAATTCTGGACGCTTTAATATTTCAATCGACGCATAAAAAGCATCCATATCTACATGAAGAATCTTCTTACTAAGATCTGGTAAAGGATCCGCAAATTCTAACATCCCATATTTCATCACCAACCCTCCTTTTGGTCTAGTATACAAACATTTGTTCGTATACTCAAGACCTATATTTCATTTAGGGTTAAATATTCATCAGAAATGACTTTTAAGATTCGCAAAATTGTCAACAAAAAAGACGACCAGCCGTTAAATCTAGTCGTCTCACGATTTTGTTATTTATTTTCTTGTGGATCTTCTTCAATGTCGCCTTCAACGACTTCTATTTCTTCTGAATGCTCTTCAGGGGATAAATCCTTGACTGAAACTGTCGCATTGGTGGCCGCTGGAGTGTCAACAACTTTGGCAATCGCTGAAAGTTCGAAAGTTAAGTAAACTCCTTCACAGTCAATCACAATTTTATTGGTATCATGTTGGACCTCTTCAACTAGTCCGTGAAGACCGCCAATAGTCACTACTTCTTGACCCGGACGAAGTGAAGAAAGCATATTTTTCTTTTCTTCCATTTGTTTCTTTTGGGGTCTAATCATTAAGAAGTACATGACCACAAACATTAACAACAAGGGAACTAAATTAACTAACATATTCATGATAAAACTCCTCTTTTTTTATTATTTATTGTAACATGTTTATCCTATGATGGCGATTATTTTAGAAAGCTGGTGCGTTGGCCTTGAAGTAACCATAACGTTCAAAGAAGGCTTGTCTAAATTCCAAGAGATTATCATCGCGAATCGCTTGACGGACATCCCGCATCAATTGTAACAAGAAATAGGTATTATGAATTGAAGCCAAGCGCAAACCGAATATCTCATCCGCTTTAAATAAATGACGAATATAAGCTCGACTGTAATGTTGACAGGTATAGCAATCGCAATCTGAATCAATCGGCTTGAAATCACGAGCATATTTGGCATTCTTCACGACTAGACGTCCATCATGGGTCATACAAGTCCCATTACGAGCAATTCGCGTAGCTAGCACACAGTCAAACATATCAATACCACGAATCACCCCATCAATTAAAGCATCTGGAGAACCCACACCCATTAGATAACGCGGTTTATTATCAGGTAATTCGGGCACCAAATAATCTAGCACGGCGTTCATTTCTTCTTTGGTCTCGCCGACCGACAAGCCACCGATCGAATAACCGGGGAAATCTAGACTGACCATATCTCGCACATGACTTAATCGTAAATCTTTATAACCTGCGCCTTGACAAATGCCGAAAAGAGCTTGCCGGTCAGGGTGTTTATGAGCTTGCAGGCCACGTTCTGCCCAGCGTGTTGTCCGGGCAATGGAATTCTTTATATAGTCATAAGATTGATGGAAATCTGGGCATTCATCGAAACTCATGATAATATCAGCCCCGAGGGCATTTTCAATATGGATCGCTTTTTCTGGTGAGAGGAATAATCGTTCGCCAGAAATATGATTGCGAAAGTACACGCCCTCTTCTTTGATTTGACGAATGTCACTCAATGAAAAGACTTGAAATCCACCTGAATCAGTCAATATTCCTTGATCCCAATTCATAAATTGGTGCAAGCCTCCGGCTTCTTCGACAATATCTTCTCCAGGTCTTAACCATAGATGATAAGTGTTGGACAAGATGACTCCAGCACCCATCTCTTTTAATTCCTCTGGCGACAAAGACTTGACTGTGGCTAAAGTACCTACCGGCATATACATCGGCGTTTCAAAACTTCCATGCGGGGTATGTAAAATTCCTAAACGGGCCCCGGTGTGTTTCTCAGTTTTAAGCGGTTCATACCAGACTGGGGCTTTCGCTTCATTCATAAATTTCCTCCTTTAATTCAATTCAACTTCAAAAATAATCGGATAGTATTTTCCAGTTAAATAAAACAAATTGTCTTTGATATGGGCAATACCATTTAAAACATCCATAGTTTGGCGCTGGCTGGGTGAAATTTTTGCCTGGTCAATAATAGGTGAAAGGTCATACACTTTCTTAACCTCGCCTGTATTCCCATCGATAGCGACAATAGAATTACTATACCACACATTGGCATAAATTAAACCATTGGCGTACTCCAATTCATTTAATAATTCAACCGGTTCTTCATCTAAATGGACTTGAATTTTGGCTAACAGATCAAAATTTTGGGCATCTCGTTGATAAAGCGTAGAGCTACCATCAGACATCCATAAGACATCGGCTTGAGCATCATAAGTTAAACCCCATCCTTCAGTATCATAGGCCACTTCCTTAGTCAGCTCGAAACTTTGTTCATCCCAGAGGAAAGCCTTGCCAGATTTCCAAGTCAATTGCCAAATACCATAAGGTGTATCCGTAATGCCTTCACCGAAATATTCATTGGCCAACTTCACTTTACTCTCTAAAGTCCCCGTGTCAGGATTTAAATAACCCAATTGTGACTGATCATATTGTCCCGATCCGATTAAAATCCGTCCTTGCTTATCAACTGTAAAGCCTTGGGTAAACAATTCCTGATCACTAGGTAGGATAGATACTAACTTAACCGGAGAATTCATGATGGATAAATTCAGCATCATGAATAAGCTTAGAATACAATAAAGCATAATCATCCCTCCAGACTAGCATGATAAATTATAAATTGATACAATGAGAATACTTTTGAAGAAAGGATAGCCAAACATGTACCATTTTTTCATTACTATTATATCAGGTCTATTTAAGTTATTAAATGGGCGACCGCTTATCCAGGGACTCGAGAATATCCCTAAAGACGACAGTGTCATCTTTGCAGCGACCCATCGGTCTGCCACTGATCCCTTCTATCTTGCCATTAATTTGAAAGACAGAACGATTGCTTTTATGGCTAAAGAATCAATTTTTAAATTTAAACCGCTGGCAGCATTATTAAAATCAGCCCATGTATTCCCAGTCAATCGGGATAAGCCATCGACCAAAGTCATTAAACACTCGGTCAAACTCTTAGCAGATGGACTTGACTTGGGTATCTTTCCCACCGGCTCTCGTTACTCCACAGAGGTCAAAGGGGGAACTGCCTTTATTCAAACTTTAAGCCACAAAGCGATTATTCCGGTATCCATTCAACCGCCAAGCAATTTCTGGCAATTTATCAGTCGTCGCAAAGCTCGCATCGCCTTTGGACCAGCCATTCCCTATATTGAAGGCAAAAAATATAAAAAAGCTGATTTGGCAGCCATTGATCAACAAATTGCTGAAGAGTTTGACCGCCTGGATAAATTAAATAATCCGGATTATAAATATATTCCCAAAAAGAAAAAGACAATGTAAAATATTCCACTTCGGCGGAGCAAGCCTTAACTGCAGCAGTTAGAATTTATCTTATAAAAGCAAAAAGAGTTGCCTACTCGAGCTAGCAACTCTTTTTCTTTTGGTTATGTTTACCCTTTTTCTGCCCTTTGAGCGAAAAATTGGCTTATTATATTTCTTTCCACAAAAATGAGTTTTCAAACAAAGCTATTTAGATTGCATCTTCATTGAAGCCATAATTTGTTTAACTTTCTTTTGTGATGGTTTTTGTCCCATTTGGGCCATCATTGTCATAATCATACGTTCATCAATCGGTGGATTTTCTTTAAAATAATCCATCATGTATTTACGTGAAATAAAGAATCCGCCAATCAGTCCTCCAATAAGGGCTAATAAAACAATCAAGATCCATACCCAAGTTTCCATCCTATCCCTCCTTCAATTAACATCTTAAATATTGTACTAAAAAATGAGTTTAAAACCAAGTAAAATTTAAGGACGATGTAAGCCTTTATCTTTTTGAATTTTTTTGACTTTAGCCGAGGTAAGGTCATTTCCTTCAGAATCGACGATTTTTATTCCTTCGATATGATTGCGCATACCACGTCTGAAAGCTTGTAAGTACTCTTTACGAAGGGTGACTTGTTCTTTCAATTCAGCGTCAGTCAATGATTCGGTCTTTTTCTTTCGAGCTAAATAATTTAATCGATCCATCTTTTCTTTCTCTAACATAGAATCTCCTTTCAGCGAACATTTGTTTGCTTCATCACTTTATCTTTGTTATAATAACATTAAGAAATAGAAAGGTACAACGCTTATGACAAAAATTAGCCAAAAACAATTAAATATTCTTAAATCCATTCATGAAACAATTGAATGTAAAGGCTATCCACCAACCGTCCGCGAAATTGCCGCTGAAGTGGGTCTGGCTTCGACGTCGACGGTGCATGGCCACTTGTCTCGCTTAGAACAAAATGGCTTTATCAGTCGCGACCCCAGCTTAACCCGAGCCATTGAACTAACCGAACAAGGTTTTCAAGCATTGGGACTCAATCAGCAGCCAGCTTCGATTCCCCTATTAGGACGAGTTGCTGCCGGCAGTCCTATTCTTGCTGTTGAAGATGCCACCGACTATTATCCGATTCCCAGTCATTTAGAGAAATTTGATCCTGACGAATTGTTTATGCTTGAAATTAATGGTGAAAGCATGATTAATATTGGTATCCTCGATGGTGACTTGATAACCGTCCGTAAGCAGAGCCAGGCTAATAATGGGGACATTGTAGTTGCCATGACCATGGAAGATGAAGCAACCTGCAAACGATTCTATAAAAAAGATGGTTATTATGTACTCCGACCTGAAAATGACTTCATGGAAGATATTATCCTTAATCAAGTCAGTATCCTAGGAAAGGTCGTTGCCTTATACCGAGAATTTTAATCGGTATTTAGACTGATTAGAGGCTATTTTTCAATTTTATGATACGAGTCTCACTCAGTTCGCCTGATTGAAAGAGATTGAAGTTACCAATTTGTACCCTCCATCAACCCATCAACAAGAAAAATCCACTTCTTTCTAAGCCCTTGCCAACCAAATGGCAAGGGCTTATTTCGTGGATCAGTGAACCTTAAAGTATAGCTCAAATCATTCATTTAATAATTTACGCTAAAACACACTATCAACCAGTCTGACCAATGATAAAAATAGACTTTTCATCGCCGATTTAGTATTTCATTAAGGCTTTATATTGATAGCCTTTGAGCTTGTCTTTACCATTTAAGTCGACTAACTCAATTAAGAAGGCACAACCAGCGACAATCCCACCTAATTTTTCTACGAGTTCAATGGTCGCTTTCATGGTTCCGCCAGTAGCTAATAGATCATCAATAATCAGGACTCTTTGTCCGGGTTGAATAGCATCTTTGTGAATGGCCAAAATATCAGTGCCATATTCTAAATCATATTCCACTTCTATGACTTCGCGAGGTAGTTTGCCCCGTTTTCTGACTGGAGCAAAGCCAATTTCCAAAGCGTAAGCAACCGGGCAACCTACAATAAAGCCACGTGCTTCGGGTCCAGTCACAACATTTACTTGCAAATCTTTGGCATAGTCAACGATTTGTTGAGTTGCATAGGAGAAAGCTGGGCCATCCGCCATGAGTGGCGTGATATCGCGAAAGATGATACCCTCACTTGGATAATTATCAACACGGGCAACATAGTTTTTTAAATCAATCATTGATCTTCTTCCCTTCAAAATACTCTTTCACAACCTGCAAAGGTTGGAAATTTAATAACGCTTCAGCTTCTAGACTCGCTAGGTAAGTCTGGTAACTCGGTAAAGAGAAGATATCAATCTTCTCATGCTGGCTTGGATCTATATTCTGTATCCAACCATCCTTTATTGTAACAAATCCTGCTTCGAAAAACATCATAATCAAGACTTTCAATTGAATTACCGGTATATTTAAACGAGTTGATATCATCGGTAGGCTAGTCCGGATTGGATAAGCTTCTTGACTCATCTGCCATAGATAAAATTTCTTGACACTTTGATAGGTCGGATTGCCTGCCAAATATTTAGAACCCTGATGATAACTCGCCAGAATAATCCGACGCCAAGAGTGATTTTCCAGAATTCTCTGTAAATCTTCGAGGCGCTTTGGCAACTGGAAGATGACTAAGTTTTCTAAATCTTGCCACTGAGATTCCAGAGTCTGCTCATTTAATAGTATGGCGCGACTATCAGTTAATAAATGCTCTTGATATTTAGTTAATAAAGTCTGACTAGTAAATAAATATAAAGCCTGATCGAATTGAAAGATATTCTCATCGACGGTTGAAGACCGCCAATCAATCCATTGTTGGCCACGGATCCCCAGATCTTCAATCACAATTTGAGCCTGGCTCTGGTTTCTAAATTGATTAATACTAGCCTGACCCACCAAAGAAATTTTTTGCCCCTCATTCAAAAATTCTCCTTGGTCTGCTTTATGGAAACCAATCGCTTGACCGACTGCAGACTTATCTTGATTGGTAAAATTCAATTTGAGATGTTGGCTGTCGTTGCCTAAAAACCGAACAGATTCAAGTTCAACATCCCCCAATAAAATTAACGGCTTGGCATTATCCATACCAAAGGGCCCTAATAAATTCATTTCTTGAATGAAATCCACGGTCAATTCTTCAACCCTTAATACCAGATCAATATTGATGCTTGGTGGAATAGCCAGTTGCTCTTGATAAGCTAGCATTGTCTCTTCTAAACCGGACTTAAATACTGACCAATTCGTCTCAGTCACCGTCATTCCAGCTGCCTGGGCATGTCCGCCAAAGTATTTTAAATGGGGTTCTTGTGTTTTTAAGATATTAAATAAGTGAATCGCGGCCGTACTCCGTCCACTTCCCTTATATTCTTGGCGATCTTCAAAATATTGAAAAAGCAGCACCGGTCGCTGATAAGTCTGACACAAACGTCCGGCAGCAATTCCTAAAACCCCTGCCGGCCAATTAGCATCGGCTGCAATAATAATATTTGGTAAGGCTTGCCCTTCCAGTTCGGCTTCAATCTCAGTCATAATTTGATTAACAATATCTTGCCGTTGTTGATTGGTCTTCTCCAACAAGTCAGCCAAGAGACTAGCTTCTGCTGCTTGATGAGTGGCGAGTAAATCGTAGGCCGGTCGAGGATTAGCGAGTCGGCCCATGGCATTTAAGCGTGGACCAATAATAAAGCCAATCGTCTCTTCATCTAGGTCATCAAGTTCTACCTGACCTCGCTTTAACAATTCGATGATCCCCGGTCTTTGACTGTGTTTCAATAAGCTGAGTCCACTCTTGACAATCGTTCGATTCTCATCAGTTAATGAGACCATATCGGCGATAGTTCCAATCATAGCTAATTCTAAGGCTTCGGCCGGGACCTCATCTAATAAGGCGGAAGCTAACTTCAAGGCGACCCCAGCTCCTGATAAATCAGAGAATGGATAAGTACCCTCTGGGTGACAAGGATGAATTATTGCATAAGCTTCGGGCAACCGATCTTGGATTTGATGATGATCGGTCACAATAACATCCACTTGGGCTTCTTTGGCCAGGGCTAGTGCATCGAAGCCAGCTACCCCATTATCACAAGTTATAATCAACTGAATACCTTGATCGATAAATGCTTGGTATCGTTCAGGATTGGGGCCATATCCATCGGCAAAACGATCGGGCAAATAGACCTCAACTCTTGCACCCAACGATTCTAAAGCTTCACTAAGAATCAGTGTGGAAGTAATCCCATCGGCATCGTAATCTCCATAAACTAAAATAGCCTCTTGTTCAATAATCGCTTGTTGAATTCGCTCCACGGCAACATCCATCTCATGAAGCAAATGAGGATCATGAAACAATTGAGGTTGAGCTTGGATAAATTCCTTTAAGTCCGGCAGACTTTCAATCCCACGCTGAACGACTAAACGCAAAAAAGCTGGCGAAAATTGATTGCCGGCTTCTTTAAGAAATGCTTTTTGATTGTCGGTATAATTTTGTGAAGGAAGTTGCCAATCTTTCTTCGCTAGATTGTATCTCACTCAGAGACCTCCTTCTTGACTAAAGTTTTTGATCCGTTACATATGAATTATCCTCTTCAGCCAGAGACGGGTCGTCGGATTGACTTGCTTCATGATGATTAAAATCCGTTTCTGTTGTATGGCTTTCAACACTTTCTGGTTCATAAGTAGCAATGTGACGTTGCTGCTCAATCTCTTCACGGAGTTGACGGATTTGTGCATCTTTTTCATTTAGGTTTTCTTGATGAGTCCGTTTCAAGCTGTCAAGTTCTTTATTCAAGCTGGTATTATCTTTACGGTTGGACTGGATAGCCGCCATGGAAGTCAATAAGCCAACAATCACTCCCACAAGTAGACTAAATAAAATCACCAACACTAAAGGAACTTGAAAATTCACTACAAATAAATCAACTAGAACGGCGCGGGTATTTTGTAAGGCAAAGACCACCACTAAAATTAAAGCAATAATCATGGTAATCACTTTCCATTGTTCTTTCATCACAAATCCTCCTTAAAATTTAAAATCTCATTGGACACGAAGTCACCAAAGTTGGGAAATAGCTTATAGCATAGATGCAACAGATTAAAGTAGCAAGGCAGGGTAATCTCTCTTAGCTTTTCTTGCACAGAGATTGTCAATTACTTTTTTGCTTACGTATTGGGGAGAAATCAAGAATCGTTTCACTTTTTGATAATAGGTGATTAATTCTGGACTGGTCGCGAAAAAAGGCGTCGCTACGGGCCCAGGGTTGACCACCGTCACAGAAATCCCCTTTCGCTTCAATTCTAAGCGTAGACTATTTGCATAACCAATTATAGCAAATTTACTAGCAGAATACACGTTAGATCTCATCGTCGCCATCTGCCCAGCCACTGAAGCGATTATGGTAATCTGGCCAAATCCCTGGTCTACCATCCTTTGTGCCAGGCGAGTGGTTAGATACATGGTCCCTAAAGTGTTCACCTTAAACATGGCCATCATTTCTTGATATGTAAATTCAGTCGCCAATTTGAACTGACCATAACCCGCACAGGCAATCAGCGCATCGATTCGCTGAAAAGATGAATCAATGTCTTCAATGAACTGATCGATTTGTTCAGCCTGGCTCAAGTCGTATCGATAAGGCCAGGCTTTAGTAGGCGTTGTTTGCTGAATGGTTGCCACTACATCCATTAAGCGTTGTTGGTTACGACCTACTAAAATCAAGTCATATTTACCCTGCTGGGCTAAATCTAAAGCAATTTGCCGGCCAATCCCGCTGGAAGCTCCAGTAATGATGATGACAGAATTTTGCATGGTTCCACCTATCCTTTGATTGAAATCTGGTCGAAATCGTTCACCACTTTGACCGAAGCGAATGTCTTTCCAGCTTCAGCCTGTAATTGTTGAATATCTTGACCTAAATAACGGGCGGAAATATGGTTGAGTAATAAATGTTTCACTTGTGCTTGTTTGGCAATATTCGCAGCTTGTTGGCTAGTAGAATGATAATATTGATGAGCCATTTTATGTTCATTGGCACGATGTGTCGCTTCATGTACCAAGCAATCTGCCTGCTTAGCTAGAATGACACTGTTAGAACAAGGACGACTGTCGCCTAGAATTGATACAATCCGCCCCGCTTTTTTCGGTCCAATAAAATCCTTACCATCAAGGATTTGACCATCTGGCAGCTGAACTTGCTTTCCTTGCTTGAGTTGGCCCAATAGAGGTCCATTTGGCACCTGATACTTAGCTAACTTATCCATTAATAGTTGCCCTGGTTGATCTGGTTCAATGACTCTAAACCCAAAAGATAAAGTACCATGATCCAGTGGTAAATATTCCATCGTCCAGTGACCATTGAGTTGAAGTTTACCCCCTTGAGGATCAAGCTCGACTATTTTCAAAGGATACAAGAGTTTGCTTTTTGAGAATTTCAAACTCGATTGAATATAATTTCTTAAGCCTGGCGGACCAAATACTGTCAAGTCTTCTCGTTCAGCTATTTGAAAAGACCGACTAGATAAGAAACCAGGCAGTCCAAAGATATGATCTCCATGGAGATGACTAATAAAAACTTTACGAATTTTACGAGGTTTTAGACTCGTCTTTAAGATTTGATGTTGGGTTGCTTCACCACAATCAAATAACCAAATCTCATTTAATTCATCTAATAGTTTCAAGGCAAGTGAGCTGACATTTCTTCCCTTACTAGGAAGTCCGGCTCCAGTTCCTAAAAATAAAAGTTCCATAGCATGCCTCTTTTCTTCACGATTATTATAACAAATATTTTACCATTGAAATAAAAAAATGTTCAAGACAACTAAATTCATTACAGGAATCTTCCAAATTTAGTTGCCTGAACATGGTATGAGTTCTTATTCATTTCTTAAACGATAGACTTCTTGGGCGATAAATTTGGCAAATTCTTTAGCTCCATCAACATTAGGATGGGTTAAATCATCATAAAACCATTCATCGTGATCATTTGAATAAGATTTCCAGTCAATAACGTTCACATTACCGAACCGTTGAGCGGCAGCAAAGAGTTGATTATTGGCATCTGTTTCCCAAGGTTTATCAACTTTAGCGGTCACAAAGAAAATTGACCGATCGCTACCAATCGCTTCAATATAATCATTCAACTGGCCTTCCGTAAAGGTCCCGTTGGACCCTAAAATTGTCACTACAACTGGTTTAACCATCTGTTCTGATTGTAACCAACGAACATGATCTACCGTTAAGTATAGCTGCCGGCCCACTTCGCCATCGACACTGGCTTTAGGGAAAATCTTCTCGATATCCTCGGTCGCACTTAATAAGACCGAATCACCAATAAAGGAAACATCTAAACCATTAGCATATAATAGTTCTTGTTGATTTAAACCTTCAATATTATTAATAACTTTCTCTTGTTGACTCTCTTCTGTCTGAGTTTTTTTGGCGATTTCTTGATTTTTCTCAATGACTTCTTGAATCTGTTTAGCCGTGTCATTCTTGGCTTCGGGAGCTAGGATCCCACCGATTAAACTTAAGGCCAACAAGACAATATAGCTGCCACTGATGATCTTTAATGGCAGATAACGACCGGTGGCTTGGCGCAGATAACGAAATTGTTCTTGAGCTTTCTTTAAATTGAAATCTTGGCCAACAGGTAAACTAATCTTCTTCTGTTCAAAGATTTGATAGCTAACCTCACTTAAGACTAATAATAGAACCATCTGCACAGTAATCAACAGATTTAAATTCTTGGTCAAGCTAGCTGATAAAGATGGCACAATTAAATAAATTGGGTAATACCAGAGATAAATTGAATAGGAACGTTTACCTAAATAGGTCAACAAGGGAAAACTTAACAGCTTATTAATGATGGTTTGGGGATGCAAACTTGTAATCACTAAAACGGCAGAAACAATGGTAAATAAAGTCATACCAAAGTTATAAGCAAATGGCATGGTCCCATACATAAACTTGGCCATTAAAAATAATAAAAGAAAAGCAACGATAGATATCCCATTAAAAATTAATTTATATCTTGGACTCAAAGGTTTCGCTTTAAGTTTCGGTGGCAAGATTAAGCCAATCACGCCACCAAAAGTATAGGCAAATCCTCGAGTGACCAAACTATAATAAACATGGGTAGGATCTTGGCCTTCCTTATACCAATAAGCCATCATAATCATCGACAAAATCGAGATAATTAAAAGGAAGTTGGCCGCGATTGATGGTTTTTTGTGCCAGGTGTAGAACACGGTAATCAATAACGGTGTCAGAAAGATTAATTGGCCAAGTAAAGATACATACCAAAGATGGGTAAAGGCTGAAGGATTGGCAGCTTGCACGAAATACGATTGTTCATTAATGATTTGAAAGTAATTATTTAGAAAAACTAAGCTCGATAAAGCCATATTTCTCAAGTTAAATAAATAGTCACGGGCAAAGACCAAAATGAAAGGGATGGTCGTGATAATCATCGCCAACATTGGGAAAAAGAGCCGGTTTAGACGTCTTTTGAAGTATTCCAAATAGGAGAAACTTTCATTTCTCAACATTTTTAAATAAAAGTAGCGGAAATTAAAGAATCCAGCAATCAGCAAGAAGGTATTTACCGCTAGAAAGCCCCCTGGCAAAATATGTTGAAAGAAATAATAAAAGATGATCATCAGGATGGCTAAGCCTTTTAAGCCATCAAAGATTTTGAGTCTTTTACCAGATTTATTGCTAACATTCATGATATATTCTCACCTAATCCATAAATTCAAATTGGAAACCTGAAATTTCAACCAGATCTCCGCTTTGGGCACCCTTGTCCCGCAAGGCTTGGTCAATTCCCATCGACCGCATTTGACGAGCAAATCGCTGCAGGCTTTCATCATGGGCAGTATTGGTCATGGCAAATAATTTCTCGATCTTCTCGCCACGAATCACAAAATAGTCGCCATCTAAACGGTCAATGGTAAACTTTGCTGTCTCATCGGCTAAGGTAAAGGTCTTATGATCTTCGATAGTCGCTTCTTCTAGTGGGATAAATTCACTTGTCTGCAGGACTTGATAGGTGCGCTCCATTAGCGCTTGTATCCCTTTATTCTGCCAAGCAGAAATCTCAAAAATTTCGGGCATATTATCCTTTTGGTCCTGATAAATGGTCGCTAAGGACTGCTTGAAGCTAGCTAAATTCTCTTGCGAATCAGCCTCATCCATTTTGTTAGCGACAATAATCATTGGTCTTAATAATAGACGGTCATTATAAGCCTGTAATTCAGTCATAATCTGTTGGAAATCAGCAAAGGGATCGCGTCCATGTTGAGCGGACATATCAACGACATGTAGCAAGACTTTCGTTCGTTCAATATGTTTCAGGAAATCAATGCCTAGACCCACCCCTTCTGAGGCGCCTTCAATCAATCCGGGCATATCCGCTACTACAAATTCACGGTCGACGGACAATTTTACAACCCCTAAATTAGGACTTAAGGTCGTAAATTGGTATTCGGCAATTTTAGGTTTAGCATTGGAGATGACCGACAATAAGGTTGATTTACCCACACTTGGATATCCGATTAAAGCGACATCGGCCAGTACCTTCAATTCTAACTGTAAATCAAATTCTTCGCCGGGTTCACCATTCTCCGCAATCGATGGTGCCGGATTCTTATGAGTTGCAAAACGAATATTACCTCGGCCTCCTCGGCCGCCTTTGGCCACGACGACTTCTTGTCCATGATGAACCATATCCGCAATGACTTCTTCACTGTCCGCCAATCGAATAATGGTTCCAGGAGGAACTTTCACATATAAATCATCAGCAGCCGCACCGTATTTACTCTTGCTCATTCCATTTTGGCCGGATGCCGCTTTAAAGTGACGATTATATCTAAAGTCCATGAGAGTATGAAGACCCTCATCGACAACGAAAATAACTGAGCCGCCTCGACCGCCATCGCCCCCAGCTGGCCCTCCATCGGGAACATATTTTTCCCGCCGAAAAGCCACCATGCCATCGCCGCCTTTGCCCGCTTTTACATTTATCGTTGCATAATCTAGAAAAGATGACATTGCTTGGCTCCTTTCTTTAATCTATCTATTTGAAATTAAAACTTGCTAATTAGTCGCGTTGGATCAAAGACACTTAGAATATAGTGTGATAAGTGACCCATGGTTTGAAGTCGATTCTCTCTAATGACAGGATCTTCATGATTGACCATATTTTCTTCAAAATAGGTCGCAATCATTGGACTGGCTTGAGCCATTAAATTAATAAAATCAACAACTGTTTTAGTCGATTTTACCATATTCAGCCATTCAATCAATTGAAATTCAGATTTAGATTGTAAGGCCTCTTTTTGTATCACTTTTAACTCATCGATATCTCGGCCTAAGTTAACAATCCGGCTGATATTCTCTACCATTTGTCGATAGTCTTGGGCTGCTTGATTCTTGAAAGTCTGCAAGTGTCGTGCAGTTTGAGTCATCTCTAACAAATTTAACTTAGGTTGAGCTGTGATGGCTTCGATAATATCATGGTCAATATCTTCTTTAGTCATTAATTGAGCAAAGCGAGCTTGATGGAATTCTTTAAGAGCTTGAATCAATGATTCTGAATTCTCTGCTTTGTCACCGGCCAATTTATCGAATAATTCAACTAAATCAAAATCCCACTGACGATCTAAAATAATTTCAACAACACCCATGGCTTGACGTCGTAAGGCATAGGGATCATTAGATCCGGTTGGAATGAGACTCACATTAAAGTATTGGAATAATGAATCTAATTTATCAGCTAAAGCAATTAAGGCACCAGCTAGACTTTCAGGCAAAGCGCCCCCACTATGGTCGGGGTAATATTGGCTACCAATAGCTTGAGCAACTTCTTGACTTTCACCATAATGCTCCGCATAAACTTGTCCCATGTGGCCTTGGAGTTCAGAAAACTCGTCCACAATATAAGTCATCAAATCAAATTTATAGATTTGACTGGCTCGTTGAGCAACGATGAATTCCTGGTCGTCTAAATTAGGAATTAATTCGTCTAATAAATTAAGAATCTTACCAACCCGACTTTGTTTTTCTGCATAGGTGCCTAACTTATAATGTTCTTTCACTTGACTCAATTGTTCAAGATAGAAATGCAAAGGTCGTTTCAAATCTTCTTGATAGAAGAATAAAGCATCTTCTAAGCGAGCACGTAAAACTTTTAAATTTCCTTGGCGTACATTATCTAAATAATTGCTATCGCCGTTTCTAACTGAAATAAAATAAGGCAATAAATCTTTACTTGCTTGATCTTGGACGTAGAAATACCGTTGATGGTCGCGCATGGCCGTAATTAAGATCATCGCCGGAATTTCTAAGTACTTGTCGTCGAATTGACCAGCAAAAGCGGTCGGCCATTCAACAATGGCCGTCACTTCTTCCAATAACCCTTGATCAATTGGAACCACCCATTGATTTTCTTGCTCAATATCTGCAATTTGCTGGCGGATGATTGCCTGGCGTTGGTTAAAATCGGCAATCACATTGTGTTGCTCAAGTAAATTCTCATAATGATCAGCCTGGTCAATAATAACGTCCCCGGCTAAGAAACGATGGCCTCGACTCGCCCGGCCTGCTCGAATATTTAGAAATTCAAAAGGAATAATGTCTTCATCTAATAATGAAACCAACCAATGGACCGGCCGAATAAAGGCAGTCTCAATCTGGTTCCAGCGCATAGACACTGGAAAGGTCATCGCCGACAAAACTTGATCAACTTTGGCTAGAATTTCATTAGCCATTTGACCTACAATATGCTTCTCAACGAAAATATATTCTTGACCCTTCACCGATTCAATGACAATATCCTCAACTTCAGCGCCTTGGCCTTTAAGAAAGCCTAAGGCAGCCCGAGACCAATTACCTTGGTCATCTTTCGCGATTTTTAAAGAAGGTCCTTTAGCCTTTTCGAAGCGATCTGCTTGCTTGGCGGCCACATCTTCGACTAAGATTGCTAGCCGTCTTGGCGTTGCATACTGGCGAATATTTGCATAAGCCAGTTGCTCTTCATTCAAAAAATTGGCCATCCGTTCAGCTAATTGATTACTCAAGTCTTTCAAAAATCTAGCCGGGATTTCTTCCAACCCAATCTCTAATAAATAATTGGCCATAATTAATCTTCCTCCTGCTGATGTAATAATGGATAACCTAGGGCTTCACGTTCGGCAACAAACTGTTCGGCCACGCCGCGCGCCAATTTGCGGATTCTTCTTAGATAAGCGGGACGGTCTGAAGCTGCAATCACACCGCGCGCATCCAATAAATTAAAATTATGTGAACATTTCAAAATATAGTCGTAAGCCGGATGCACCAAACCAGCTTCAATACAACGTTGAGCCTCTTTCTCATAAGCATTGAAAGCCTCAAATAGCAATTGGCTGTCAGATAAATCAAAGGCATAAGTTGAATGTTCCCGTTCTGGTTGCTTAAAGATATCACCATATTTGACACCAGGTGCCCATTGTAATTGATAGACATCCTCAACATCCATGATGTACATGGCCAGACGTTCTAAACCATAAGTTAATTCACTGGTTACCGGATGGCAACGTAAGCCCCCAACTTGTTGGAAATAGGTAAACTGGGTGATTTCCATCCCATCAATCCAAACTTCCCAACCTAAGCCGGCACAACCTAACGAAGGATTCTCCCAATTATCCTCAACAAAACGAATATCATGTTCTAATGGATTGATGCCAATTTCTTCTAAGCTAGCTAAATAAAGTTCTTGGATATTTAAAGGGGAAGGTTTCATGACCACTTGGAATTGATGATGTTGATAAAGTCTATTTGGATTCTCACCATAACGACCATCAGCTGGACGCCGAGATGGTTCAACGTACGCGGCATTCCAAGGTTCAGGGCCAATGGCACGGAGGAAAGTATAAGGACTCATCGTCCCCGCCCCTTTCTCAGTATCATAAGCTTGTAATAACAAACAACCTTGGTCTGACCAAAACTTCTGTAAAGTCAAAATAATTTCTTGCATACTCTGTGCTTTCATAGCTTCTCTCTCCTATCCTCCATAAAAAAATCCCCATGATTACCCGTAAGCAATCATAGGGACGAAATAAATTCGCGGTTCCACCCTAATTCTAGCAAGGAACTAGCACTTAAGATATCCAATTGTATTTGAGTCCGCCTACGATATTGACCTAGCTCCCACTATCCTAAGTTCGCTGAAACATCTTCTTGTTCTTGTCCTCATTGGTTTTAATTCTACCGACTTGCTCGATATTTGTCAATCCATGATCTGCTTTTATCGAGGCTTATTTTTCATTAGAAGATGGTTTCAATGAGCCTTGAAATTGTTCTATCTGTTCTAAGAAAGATTTACTTCTTAAACGAATCCCGACAAATTCTTGGTAAATCTGATCCATAAAGTACCGCATCTCTTTTAGCGTTTCAGGTCGGACTTGAATATTATTAATCTGAGACAAAGGTGTTTGGGCCATGAGGATCAAGACTTTCACTGTATTGGAGGATAAATGTAAGCGGTGAGGATCGGCCAAATAATGTTGCTGACAGAGGACACCTTGAAGTGCCATTGAAAAATCCAGTTCTCCCTTTAATCTTCCGCAAAGCTTGCATCCCTGCCAATGCAAATATATACCAAAGCGTTGCAATAAATGAAGCTCGCCATAGATGGTCAGGAGTTGGGCTGATTTGCCCTGAGCCATAGCCTGAAGAATATTCAAAAATAGTTGAAATAATGCATGGTCAGCTTGCTGATCTTCAATACTGGCATCGAATAATTGGGCTAAATAACTCGCATGGGCTTGTTGGGTCAAGTCTTGACGAATCGATAGAAATCGATTCAGCGCAACCCCTTCACGAATAAAAGAAAGTCCATCTGCATGAATCGTGCCGACATATTGATTATAAGTGAGGGGAAATAAAATAGAATGCAAGGGGTGATTAGCCCGGTGGTAATTCTTAATAAAAAACATTTTAAAACCGTATTCTTGGGTAAATATTTTGACCAAGGCATCACGTTCTCGGTAATCTTTTTTATAAATGACTATTCCACTAAAGGAATCACTCATCTAATCACATCCTTAATACTCATCAGGGTGATAGCCCAAGTCCTTTAATTGTTTTTGATGATTGCGCCAATCTTTTTGAACTTTGACCCAGAGATTGAGTCGGACTTTCTCTCCTAAAAGACCTTCAATATCTTTGCGCGCCAATTGTTTCACTTTCTTAATTAGCTGGCCCTTCTTACCGATCACAATGCCTTTTTGACTTTTGCGTTCGACAATGATATCTGCTTCAATGGACATTATCCCCTCTTCATCTGGCCGCATCTTTAAGACATTGACAGCGATTGAATGAGGAATTTCCTCCCGGGTAAAGTATAACAACTTCTCGCGAATAAATTCAGCAACAACAAAATATTCGGGATGGTCGGTAATTTGATCCTGTGGATAATATTGGGGACCTATAGGTAACTTGCTTTTAATGGTCTGAAGTACTTGTTCTAAATTAATCTCTTGGAGAGCCGAGATGGGAATCACGGCATCGAAATTTACTTCTTGACGGTAACTATTAATAATCGTTAGTAATTGATCCGGATGAATCAAATCAATTTTATTAATTAACAAGATTTTGGGTAAAGGATTTTCCCGCAGGTGGTCTAATATCCGCCGATCACCGGGACCAATCGCTTCGCTAGCATTGACCAACATTAAGACTAAATCAACGCCTTGACTTGCTTGAAAAGCCGTTTCAACCATGAATTCGCCTAAAGCATGCTTAGGTTTATGAATTCCAGGTGTATCAATAAAAATTATTTGAGCTTCATCATCCGTATAGATCGCCTGAATTTTATTCCGAGTGGTCTGCGCTTTATCTGACATAATCGCAATTTTTTGTCCAACTAAGGCGTTCATTAAGGTAGACTTGCCCACATTCGGGCGACCGATCAGTGTGACGAAACCTGATTTAAACTCTTTATTTCTCATAATGTCCCCCAATTCCTTCCCCACTCCCAAAGATATGGAATAAAAATTAGACAGCCAATAATTACAGCCATAATACTCGCCAAAAAGACGGCGCCTGCACTCGCATCTTTGGCGACTTTGGCCAAGGGAGCATAACGATGATCGGTGATTAGATCAACTGCCGCCTCCAAGGCTGTATTAACCAGTTCCAGTGCTAACACAATTGAAATGGTTAAACACAGGATGGCCCATTCCGATAAGGCTAGACCAAAAAAACTGGCCATCCCAATTACTAAGATGCTGATGGCAATTTCAATTCTAAAATTCAGTTCACTGCGCCAGGTTTGCCGAATACCTTGGCCAGCATATGAAAATGAGCGAATAACTTTCCGCCAAGCATGATATTTATCGTGAGAGTCCATAACGCTTCAATACCTCTTCTTGAATGCTGAACATCTCTTCAGCCTCTGCCGGTGTTTGATGGTCATAGCCATTTAAGTGTAGAAAACCATGAACCGCTAGAAAGCCAAGTTCACGCTCAAAAGAATGGCCATAAGCTTCAGCCTGTTCCCTAATCTTCGGATAAGAAATGATGATATCACCTAGATGGCTAGGAAATAAGTTTGCTTGTTGATAGATATCAGGGAAATTATCCTGATCACTCTCTTCTTCAAGAGCAAAGCTTAAAACATCTGTCGGTCGATCAATGCCGCGATAATCTCGATTAAGTTGATGAATTGTTTCATTGTCTACAATGGAAATATCCACTTCAAAATCTTGACGACGGTCAATATGAGCCGCTGCCAACTGGATTAAATCGGTAATGATATCGATTTGAGCTTGCTTTAAGCGGTTTTGCTCATCAATCACTTCAATATTCATCTGATCACTCCCTATCTTTAATCAATGTCTTTCAATGGAATGCATTGGTGCTAGAAGCTTTCTGTGAGCTAATTAGATTCCAAGTCTAAATTGAAAATCTAATCCCTTAAAGTATTATTCTTCTTTCTGACTGTATGCTCGAATAATGTCTGCGACTACTGGGTGACGAACGACATCAAATTCATCAAAACTCACAAATTTAATCCGGCGTAGGCCAGCTAACTTTTCTTGAGCATCTTTTAGACCGGATTTAACGCCTTTAGGTAAGTCAATTTGTGTTTGGTCACCATTAATAATCATCTTGGAGCCAAAACCTAGACGAGTTAGAAACATCTTCATTTGGGCGATGGTTGTATTTTGAGCCTCATCCAAAATAACAAAAGCATCATCCAAAGTTCTCCCCCGCATATATGCTAAAGGAGCAATCTCGATTAATCCTCGCTCCATCAAACGATTGGTATGTTCGCGACCATAGATGGCATAAAGGGCATCATAGATTGGTCTTAAATAAGGATCCACTTTCTCTTTAAGATCACCCGGAAGAAAGCCCAGATTTTCTCCAGCTTCAACAGCAGGGCGGGTTAAGATCATTTTCTTAACTTGGCCTTTGCGCATGGCTTCTACCGCCATTACGACCGCCAAATAGGTCTTACCAGTTCCAGCAGGACCAATCCCAAAGACCACGTCATAATCGCGCACTGCGTGACTATATTGAAGTTGGCCGAAGTTCTTAGCCTGAACTGCTTTCCCATCAAAGGTACGGCCAATGACCTCATCATAAAGATTTAAGAAATATTCTAAGCGATTTTCTTTCAACATCTTGATGGCCGTAATCACGTCCATCGTGTGGGGAGTAATTTTGCGTTCTAATAAATGTAATAAATTCATGAACAATTGATAAACTTGATCCACCATCAGCTGATCATCCGCAGAAATAGTTAAGACTTCACCCCGATTAGAAATCTGAACCGGCAAACTCTCTTCAATTAAGGCCACATACTTATCATTGGTTCCTAATACAGCCAATAACCAGTCACTATTCGTGATCACAAGTTGTTTAGTAAATAAGAATTTATCCTTCAAATAATAATCTCCTTCTATCCTCGAATAAATAAAGCATAGCATAATCGCTCACAAAATACACATAGAAAAGTTGACTTCTCCCCTAAATAAACTGACAGATAAAATAATCCAGGCCGAGATGATCAAAAGTACGTGTCGGGCTTCTATTCAATGTCCTCAGTTGAAAAACAAAAAAGCACCACACGGGTGCTTCTCTGTAAGAAATAAGCTATTTCTTAAATACTTCATCGCTCACTGTGAACTTACTAAAAACTAAATAACTATATACATATACAAAAACCAAAAGGTTCAAGAAATATTGCTACTATGTTAAGATGCAGTAAGAAACAGTAGTATATAAGTTTCTACTAGAAATTAAAATTTTCTCTTACGAGCGGCTTCTGATTTCTTTTTGCGGCGAACACTTGGTTTTTCGTAAAACTCACGTTTACGAGCCTCGCGTAGAGTACCGGTTTTAGAAACGTTACGCTTAAAGCGACGAAGAGCGTCGTCTAATGATTCGTTTTCACGAACAACTGTCTTAGACATATAATCCCCTCCTCCCAAGCTTTCATAACCATAATCGCTTAAGGAAAGCGAATAAAGTTCTTGTCTATTATAGCAAAAACCTTGTTCTTTTCAAGCATTTTTATAATCTGTTCTTCATAAATCAACAAAAAAACATGCTTAAAGATGGGAAAGTTATGCCTTCATACACTTCTGACATAAACCAAAAACTTCGAACCGGTGAGATTCAACATAGACATCGTCCAAAGCAGAACCCACCAAATCCATGGGACAGACATCAATGGCAATGGTCATTCCACAAGAAGTACAGATAAAATGATGATGGTGGTGGTTATGATTACAAGCAATCCTGAAGAGTTGTTCTTGATTATACTCAGTCGATTCTAATATACCATTCTCCACAAAATCATATAAATTCCGATATGTTGTATTATAAGACATGGTCGGATACTTCTTGGTTAAGGTTGAATGAATTTCCTTAGCACTATGATAATTTTGTTCCTCAGCAAAAATCTCTAAGATTTCACGACGTTTTTTGGTCATTTTAAAGCCTTGATCTTTTAAAAGAGCTAGAGAAGCCTCTACGAGCTCTTCCGGATCGTCATAATGACCGTTCAATTGAGAAGCCTTCTTAAGGTCTTCGATTTTTTCCATTATTATTCAACTCCAAAATTTCTTATGATACTATAGTAACGATAAAGGAGGAAGTCCATGGTAAACAAAACGCTACACTATTATATACTTTCAGATTCTATTGGCGAAACAGCCCTAAAAGTAGCTCGTTCCGCCCTATCCCAATTCCCAACTGCCCACACAGTATTACATAAGTATAACTTTATCTCCAACAAAGCGCAATTAAAAGATATCATCGACCATGCTCAAAAACACGATGGGCTTCTTTTTATGACGATTGTCGATCCTGAGTTAGCCCAATTCGTGGAGAAAGCCTGCATTGAAACAGGCTTGATCTGCTACAATCTCATCCAACCTTTTATTTTAGAAATACAACGTCGTTTAGATTTAAAACCATCGACCATTGCTGGTGCTCAGCATGAACTCTCGGAACAATATTTCGCCCGGGTCAAGGCGATTGAATTCTGTATTCATTATGATGATGGGAAAGATTTATCTGGCTTAGATGAAGCGGAAATTGTCCTGCTAGGGATTTCTCGAACCGGGAAAACGCCTCTAAGTATGTATCTAGGAACCTTAGGCTATAAAGTGCTCAACCTGCCCATTATGCCGGAGAAAGAAGTCAGTCCAGAATTATATTCAATCGATCCTAATAAAATTATTGGCCTAACCAATGAAGTCGACGTTATTAATCGTCACCGCGAAAAGAGAATGGCTGAATATGGTTTGGGACCAGGAAGTCACTATGCCTCTAAAGAACGGATTGAGGAAGAATTGACTTATGCCCGCAAGCTTTACCAAGATTTAGGTTGCCGGACGCTGAATGTCGCTGATCGAAGTATCGAAGAATCTGCCTCAATTATTCTTGATATGTTAGGACTCACTCCGAGATAAACATTTTAAATCTAATAAAAATAAACCCTCAGTTGAAAAAAGAAATAACAATAGTCGCATATTTATCTGGCAGGATAAATATGCGACTATTGTTTATTAATCGAGGCCTGAGCGACAGCGACTAAAAGCTCAGATTACATTTCAGTTTATTTGTTGGCTTTAACAGCGAGGTGCAGTTCACGAAGTTGTTCATGAGCCACTTTGTTAGGGGCTTGCATCATCAAGTCCATCCCTGAACCGGTCTTAGGGAAAGCGATGACTTCTCGAATATTTGGTTCTTGGGCTAAAATCATGACTAACCGGTCCAACCCTAAAGCAATCCCACCATGAGGAGGGAAACCATATTCGAAAGCATCCAATAAGAAGCCAAATTGTGCATAAGCTTCTTCAGGGGTAAAGCCTAATAAATCAAACATCTTCTCTTGCATTGGTCGGGTGTGAATTCGAATCGATCCCCCACCAACTTCGTAACCATTCAAGACGATGTCATAAGCTTTGGCTAAGGCTTGTTCAGGATGTTCCATCAAACGATCGATATCATCAGTTTGTGGTGCAGTAAATGGATGGTGCATAGCCACATAACGGTTTAATTCAGGATCGAATTCAAGCAATGGCCAGTCAGTCACCCAAAGGAATGCCAATTCGTCTGCGTCATATAATTGATGTTCCTTGGCTAGATAATTTCTTAAAGTACCTAAAGCTGGTTCGACAACTTCTTTTTTATCCGCCATAAAGAAGATGATATCGCCAACCTCAGCTTGTAAAGGTTGGGTTAAAGCCTGGTAGGCTTTTGGATCGGCAAAGAATTTGGCAATCGGACCATTTAAGCCTTCTTCAGTAACCTTAGCCCAGGCCAAACCTTTAGCCCCATATGGTTTAACGATATTAAAGAGATTATCAGCAGTCTTGCGAGTATATTCATCTGCTAGTCCTTTAAGATTAATCGCTTTAACCATGCCCCCTTGGTCTACCGCATTTTTGAAGACGGCAAAATCAGACTCAGCCGCCACTTGGCTTAAGTCTACCAATTTCATTTCGAAACGGATATCCGGCTTATCGGTACCGTATTCAGCCATAGCTTGAGCATAAGTCATGGTTGGAAAATCTTCTGTAATCTCAACTCCGCGGGTCTCTTTCACCACTTCTTTCAACATGGCTTCCATAAATTCTTGAATTTCTTCTTGTTCCATGAATGAAGTTTCAATATCAACTTGGGTAAACTCTGGTTGACGATCTCCTCGTAAATCCTCATCGCGGAAGCAGCGAACAATTTGATAATAACGGTCAATACCGGCTCCCATCAATAATTGCTTAAAGATTTGAGGTGATTGAGGTAAAGCATAGAATTGACCAGGTTCACGACGCGTTGGCACTAAGAAGTCGCGGGCCCCTTCTGGGGTTGATTTGGTCAGATAGGGGGTCTCAATGTCAATAAATCCCAAATCATCGAGGAAATGTCTCATGGTCTTAGTTACTTGATGACGTAATCTCAAGTTCTCAAAGACGGGTTTACGTCGAATATCAATGAATCGATGACGTAAACGTACTTCTTCCTCGGAATTAATTTCATCTTCAATATAAATGGGCGGTGTCTTACTCTTAGCAAGAACTATCAATTTGTTGGCATTTAACTCAAATTTACCGGTTGGAATCTTTGGATTTATCTGATCAGCGGATCGGTGAACCAATTGTCCAGTCACTTCGATAACGAATTCACTTCGCAAATGATCAGCTTCGTCCATTTGATCAGGAATATATTGTTTATCAAAGACAACTTGGCAGAAACCTTCGCGGTCTCTTAAATCGATAAAAATAACGCCACCTAGGTCTCGTCTTTTTTGGACCCAGCCTTTCAGCGTGATTTCTTGTCCAACCCATTTTTCATCTACTAAGCCACAATATGTCGTTCTTTTTGCCATGCTTACTCTCCTTCAAAAAACTTATCAATTACACTTGTATCCATGGTATGCCGGCGAAATACACCGATGAAATCATCCATGATTTCATCCATGGAAACTTCTTTTTGTTGACCACTGGCTAGATACTTAACTTGAACGACATTGCGTTCAAGCTCATCTTCACCGACGGTTAATAAGAGTTTGGTTTGATACTTACCAATGGTCTTGAATTGTGATTTAATGCTTCGGTCTAAATAATCCCGATCGGCCGTCAAGCCTGTCTGACGAGCGGCTTGCACTAAACGTAGCGCCGTTCCTTGAGCTTCTTGACCAATGGCCATCACGTATACATCTAGATTATCTTCAACAGGAATTTCAATCTCTTGTTCATCTAATAATAGTAACAAGCGTTCTAAACCAATGGCGAAACCAAAACCTGGTGCATTGGGACCGCCTAATTGTTCAACCAAGCCATCATATCTTCCTCCACCACAAATGGTCGATTGGGCTCCGATAGAATCGTCCTCCACAATAATTTCAAAGATGGTATCTTGATAGTAGTCCAAACCACGGACAATATATGGATCTACCTGGTAAGGAATTTCTAAGATATCCAACATTTCTTGCACTTGATTAAAGTGATTTAAACTTTGTTCAGACAAGAATTCAGTAATAATCGGGGCGTCTTTAACAAAGGCTTGGTCTTGTTCGTCTTTACTATCCAAAATCCGTAAAGGATTGGCATGAAGACGTCTTTGAGAATCCTCACTTAACTCTTCAAGATGCGGCTCAAAGTAATCAATTAAAGCTTGGCGATAAGCATGACGTTCCGCGGTCTTACCTAACGAATTTAAATAGATTTTGATATTTTTTAGGCCTAATTCTTGGAAGAAATCCCAGGCTAAGGCAATAGTCTCTGCATCAATCGCCGGATTTGAGGTCCCTAAGACTTCCACGCCCAATTGATTGAATTGACGTTGACGACCCGCTTGAGGACGCTCATAACGGAACATCGGACCCATATAATAAACTTTGAGCGGTTGAGGAAACTCAGGCCCGAACAATTTATGTTCGACATAAGCCCGGACCACCGGAGCAGTTCCTTCCGGACGTAGCGCAATTTCACGCTCGCCCTTATCTTTGAAGTTATACATCTCCTTCGTGACGATATCTGAAGTATCGCCCACACTCCGTTTAAAGAGTTCTACCGCTTCGAACATGGGTGTCCGGATCTCACTAAAATGGTAGGATTCGAAAATATCACGCGCAATCTCTTCTACATAATGCCATTTGTTAATCTCAATCGGTAAAGTATCTTCGGTTCCCTTCATCTTGTTAATCATTTGGCTTCCTCCTTAAATAATAATCTATAATAAAAAAAGTCCTATGAACAAGCCATAGGACGAGTGAACGTGGTACCACCTAAATTCGTAATTCTAATGAATTACCTTTAGACTTTAACGCAGTCAACGGAATAACTTTGCATTATTCATCTCCATAGTGTCTTCAACGATTTACTCCCTTTCAGCATTTGGCAGCTCTCTGTCATCATCGTTTACTTGTCTACTTCACTGATTGTTAATACTAATTTAACATAGGCTTAAACTTTGTCAAGTTATTTCTTGGATTTTTAAAGATGTCATTTATTTGACATAGAGATTACTATTAGGTAACAGTAAGAAATAAATTTGAATTGCTTAATCAGCATTCTTATAATATAGATAAGTGACTATCTGAAAGGAGGGCGTCCAGCTTGACTCAATTTCTTCGCCAACCATCCAAAATAAATACACAGCGGCTGCCGCTCTTCATCAGTTTAATTTTACTAGTCATCCCTTTAATTTTAATCAACTTTCTTTTTGTCCAAGAAACGTTACAAATTCAACGCACTAACACTGTCTTAAGAGAGAATCCGGCCAGTGACAGTAAAGCGGTCTATTCTTTAAAAGACCAAGAAGTTGTTCAAGTTCTTAAAGAAGACCATCAATGGTTACTGATTCGAACCTTAGATCACCAACAAGGCTGGCTGGCTAAGTGGTATTTAAATAATGAAAGCCTACAAGCCGATAGTCCACTTAAAGCTAAAGTACGTCAAACGACCCCTTTTTACCAGAAAGCTAGCCAAGATAGTCAAGTTCTGGGTGAGTTTGAAACTGGCCAAATCTTGGACCTTAATCAGGAATCTTTGGGCTGGTCGCGAGTTCAATACGACAATGCCTATGTCTTTGTCCCGACCAATCAACTAGAGATCCTCTCGGAAGAACAAGTACAATCACAAATGCCAGACCAAGATCAGGAACCCATGAGCGAAAAAGAAATTGTAAAAGTGCGAGTAGCTAACCAAGGAGCCTTTGATCAGCCTTCTAGCTATGGTCAAGTGATTTATAATCCAAGTTTACAGGAAGAATTCGAATTTATATCTGACGAGATTGATGTGGATGGTAACGAATGGTATTTAGTGAAGAATTCTGCAGGCGTACAGATGTACATAGAAGCTCGAATTTCAGCCTTTGTTTCTGATTCTAAGAATCATAGCACAGATACACCGGCCCGCGCTTTGAAAGATGCTACCATCGTGATAGATCCAGGCCATGGTGGGGAGGACGTGGGTGCCTTAAATTCAGATGTGATCTTCGAGAAAGACTTCAATCTAAATACTAGTCTTGGCTTGAAAGATGCCCTGGAAAAAGCTGGAGCCAAGGTTATCATGACTCGCGAGAGCGATCAATGGGTAGATTTAGCCGAACGTTCTGCCATTAGTAACCAAACGGATGCTGACATATTCTTAAGTATTCACTATGATGCATCTTCCGACCCAAGTTGGAATGGGACAACCACCTATTATTTCCACGAAGCAGACTACGATTTAGCGGTGGCGATGAACACCGAGCTAAAAGGTCTCCCTCTTGCTAATGTTGGGGCTAGCTTTGGTAACTATCAGGTGATCCGAGAAAACCATCACCCGGCATTATTATTAGAATTAGGTTATCTATCTAACGCGGAAGACTTACGCACCGTCCAACAAAAAGACTTCAACGATAAAGTCTACCAGGCAATTATAAATGGCCTCGATAACTATCTTAAATTACGCCAACCTTAATGGCTTGAAAGAACTTTTATTATTCTTACCTTCAAATTAATTAGCAGAACAATAATGTTGAAGACCTTTTTCCCACATAATTTTTACAAGCTTAAATAATACTATGTCGAATACCCCGATGAAAATAAAATATAAATAATTCACTTCTCCCTGTATTATTAAAACGGGAGTATTGACTACCAATAATAGAGGAATAATCCAGGATAATAGAAATCTAATACTTGATGGATATATCGACATAGGCCGAGTTGAAAAATCAAAAAGTTCTTCTGGAATTCCCTGAACAGATTCCACCCTTTCAAACCAAAAAGAAAAACTGACAGCAATTTGATTCAACAAAAAAAGAGTAAAAACACCTATAATAATTGATAGTACGTACATTAATAAATGCAATAAATTAATAGGATATTTTGAAATTAAATATAGATCAAAGATTGATACAACAATAAGATTAATTATACTCCCAACATCTATTCGAAAAAAAATATAGTAGTAAAATGAATTTATCGGTCGAACTAAAGAATAATCCAATTCCCCCTCAATAATAGCTTCGGACAAATGTTCATGTGCAGAAATAAAGATAAACTGGTAAATGTAATTTATTAGATTAGCACTAGTGACTAATAAAAAATAATCAGTCTTCGACCACCCTAACAACAAATCAATTTCTTCAAAATAAATTATTCCTGCTATTATCTCAATAGAAAAAAAGACAAGACCGACTGTTGCTGTTATTAATGCAGTTGTTTTATAAATGAAAAATTCTTGAAGGCTTTGCTTTACAAATTGTAAATACAATTTTAAATTCATTATGCCCCCATCCCTTCATATTTTTTTAATCCCTTAGAAAAACTCCAATGATATATAATTATTAAAATAAATATCCAAGCCATTACAATCTTGATATTTAATAATGCTTCTCCAAAATCAAGCTTTTCTTGGATAAACAATGCATACTGATAAGAAGTCATCGCAAAGGGATTATATTTAATATAGGAAAATACTGAGTTTGGGAATATATTTAAAGGAAATAAAAAACCACCAAAAAGCATATATATAGAATTAATGAGTGGTCTTAATGGCCAAATGTGTATTAAGAAGAAACCTAAGTTTCCAATTGTTGTCATTAAAAGGTAAAACATTGGTAATATTAATAAAGAATAGAACCATAATAATATACTATAAGAGAATGAATATCCATTATTGTAAAGAAAAAAAGGTAAAAAAAATAATAATAATATGAAAAACAATTTTTTTCCAATAAATATCCAAAATCCTTCATATAAGATGGATACTGGTCTTATCAACTTGGTAGATAGTCTTCCAGTTTTAACCAACATCCCTGTTCTTAACGACTCAGCGGAAGAAAAAATTATTGAAGAGCCATTGGTTAGTAATAAGTACCAGAACATTTCTGATAAAGAAAAACCTGCAATAATAGTTTCGTCTGTACTGGCATAAATCGCATTCCAAGTAAAAATTGATAAAATGGTAGAAATCAAGATAGATACGATTCCTACAAAAAAATTGGTTTTATAAGTAATGCTCGCATAAAATTGATTGAGAGCTATAATAATATATTTCTTCACAAATTATCACTCTCCATACTAAACACTTTAAATATAACATCTTCAAAAGATGTTATTTCTCTGTTTATAGAATATATATTGCTTAAAGACAAATCATCTAATATTTTTAAAAAATCTGAGTTTGACACTTCAATTGTATCTTTAGATAATTGATAATAATGAGTAAATTTCTCAGGAATTTTATTAAAAAATTTGATAATAATTTTTTCTGAAGCACTATATTTCTTAACGATATCTTTAAGGCTACTGTCCTCAAAAATCTTTCCCTGATTTAAAATTACGACCCTGTCACATAATGACTCTATATCTTTCATATTATGGGAAGTCAACAAGATTGTTATCCCTTTTTCGTGATTAATTTTTTTTAAGAAAGAATGTATAGCATACTGACTAGTAATGTCTAACCCAATAGTTGGTTCGTCTAAATATAGTATTCTTGGCATATGTATCAAAGCGCACATCAATTCAAATTTTATTCTTTCTCCTAAAGACAGTTTTCTTACTGGAATATTAATTTTGCTTTCAAGGTTTAATAAAATAAGCATTTCAGAAATATTTTTTTTGAATTTAAAATCATCAATCTCATATATTACTTGTAACATTTTTAAAGTATCTATAGCTGGTAAATCCCAAATCAATTGACTTTTTTGACCTATTAAAACACCTATATTTTTTAAATAATCTCTTTCTCTAAGATAAGGTATCATTTTATTACAATAAACTTTTCCCTGAGTCGGAGCTAGTATTCCCGTTAATATTTTTATCAAAGTTGTCTTTCCTGCACCATTTTTTCCCAAAATACCAACAATCTCGCCACTTGAAATCGACATTGATAGATCATCTAACGCTATTTTTTCAAATTTATTTCTTTTTTTTAAATCTCTCAATGTGCCTAAAAGGCCAACCTCTTTTTTAAAAGACGTATATTTATAGGTTAAATTATTAATCGATATCATAATATTCTCCCTCTAACTTAGCTTTCAAATAATTAATTATTTGATTTGCTAAATCTTGATCCATATATCCACTAATAACAGATTTGCATATAACAATTAAGTCAATATTTTTTCTTTCTTCTAATATTTTCTGTATTAAGATATCTAGTTTCGATATAATAATTGATATATTAGGCTTTTTTTTACTTTTCTTAGGAAATTCATAAATAGATAAAAAATATTTTCCATCATATTTTTCCATTTTACAACGCTGGCCATAGGATAATCGCAAAGTATGATATTTGTTTCTATAAAAATCAATATACTCTTCTTTTGTCACTTCAACAGTTACTGATTCACCCTTAAAATCATTACACCAAAAAAAATCTAAGTCAATAGAAACACAAATAATTTCATCTCTAAAACTTAACAAATGATGTAACTCAGAGGACAAAAAAATTATTTCTTTGTCTGAAGTTTTCTTAGTTGAGAGACTTAATTTTGTATATGGATAATAATCATTATTTTCTATAAGCGAGACAAAGAAATTTCTATTAATTTTTTCATTATTTACCCACACAAGTTTTTTTATTATTCCTAAATAGAATAAAAATATAATATAATCACTTACTCTTAGTGATGAATATACAATCTTTTTCAAACTTTTTTCTGTGACAAAATTATCATTTACTTTAAGACTATCTAAATTTAACAGAGGAGAAAATAAATCAGAATGATTATCATAATTTATTACTGTTATTTTAGAATTCAGGCCATATCTTCTGAATAATTCGAGTACTAATTCATGATGCTCTTCAATAATTACCATAATAAAACTCCTCTAAATTTCTGATGGAATTAAATAGCAACCGTTCATAATAGCTTGAAAATTATCAGTTCCTGGAATAAACACTTTGATCGCATAAAGATTATTTTTATTATAGACAATATTAAAATAAAAATTAAAGTCTGCTTTTTTTAAATACATGGTCATTTTATCATATATTACATTTAAATTATTTACCGAAACGGAATCTCCGATTGTTTTGATTAAATTTGTTTTTTTATAATCTTTTTCACAAAAATTATGAAATAAAATGTTCATATAAATTTGGTTGTTATTAAATTTCTGTAACGTAAGTAAATCCATGCTGAAATCTGCCTCATCCATTATTGAATAACATTGAAAAATTTCCATCAACGCTCTTTCAATCGCATACTCAGCAAATATCGAACTTCCCGAGCCTCTTAGAGGAAGCGGAAATTTTGAATGCTTTGCAAATGCATAATATGTATTTATCCCATCAACAGTTGTTATATCAAATACGGTAATTTCAGAACCGATTGATTCTTCAATATTTTTCCATAGTTTAACGAGGTTAACTGGGAGCGATAACATAGAGATATTCTTCAATTTTAATTCTTTTCTTATAAAATAGTTTTTATAAAGCTGTGAAACCGAATGCCTCTCAACTACCTCATTTATAGCATGTATAATTGCTTCTTCAAATCCTACACCGCAAGCCAAACCGTTATTAGAACAATATTTTCTCAAAAATCTTAGCCCTCTTGGTGGTTTATGATTGGGATTTATTAAAAAAGCTGGATAGTATATGACTTTATTTTCTTGTTCATTTTTAAATTCATAACAATCAATTTTATTCTCATATTTTTTCTTTTTAATTAGTTTTAAAGGGACATCATATTTTAACTTAATATCTCCTTCCAGAATAGAATTCAAGCTTATTGGAGTTGTTGTCATATTCATATTTTCGAATAATGAATGTTCGATAGTTTCAAAAATTGCACTAATGATTGCTTGTTGAGATACACCTTTTCCAGCAGCAAACGGGATTTTTTCATTATCTGTTACTTTTATTACCGTACAAAATTTACCACATTTGAAATTTTCCATATTTATTGTCAAATTTAATTTTTTTAGCATTTCTTTACCTAGAACCAAAGACTTATTCTGATCAATATGTCTTTCATACAAGATACTCACCTCCTAGAAAGTAATTAGTACTGGTAATATATAACAAGTTTGAATTAGTCATTTAGTCTTTAAAATAATTTTTCTAAGGAGTAGCATTTATTTTTCTTTATCATATTAATAAAACACATATGAAAAGATACATATCCTCATTTCATATGTGTTATAAAATTGAAATACTTAGAATTTATTTTAATGGGTTAATAATTTTTTTATTTCTAGTCTTTGAATTTGTAATAAATTCAGATGTAAGTTCTTTAATAATGTTTTCATCATCGAAAAAAGCACATAATACTTCTAATTCAGAGTCATCTAAAACAAAAGGATATTCTTTATCAACATTTATCTCAGTTCTTCTTCTTCCCATAATATCCCTCCTTTCTCGTCGAATACGAATAATTCTGTAATTTCAATAACTAGTCGATATCATGTAAATATATCATTATAAAATTTAACGTAATAGCAATATACATATCATTCTATTTTAATATTTCTTATCTATTTTTATTATAATCTTATTTAGAAATTAATCAAACCAAATCATTTGAAACTTTCCATTTTAATATAGAAACTTCTATTTCTGAAAACAATATAAATATATGAAATAGTTTTTACTACAAAAAGATTTAGGACACATCAGTCTACCTATAAAAATAATAGATATTCTTCAAAGTTCTCGATTGACCAATAATATCTATGGCTTGCAAAATGTATGTCCAACAACAAAGGTTCAATTTATACGATAAAAACAAAATAAAAGGTGTCAGTGGATGTTTCTCACTGGCACCTTTTTGATGGCTAGAATATTTATAAAATGATAAAGATAAAAGGATTATGATTGCAAATACTATAAATCTTTTTGTTTAGAATCCAAGATAATCGTCATTGGTCCATTATTGCTGATATCCACTTGCATCGTGGCGCCAAATTCTCCGGTTTCGACATGGTGACCTTTGTCAACTAATTGTTGATTAAATAATTGATATAAGTCTTGGGCCAAGGCTGGATCAGCAGCTCGAACAAAGCTGGGTCGGTTGCCTTTGCGCGTGTTAGCATAGAGGGTAAATTGACTTATCGACAAGATTTCACCCTCAATATCTTTTAAAGATAAATTGGTCTTTCCCTCTGCATCTTCGAAAATTCTTAATTGACTAATCTTTCGTACCAGGTATTCAACGTCTTCTGGCCCATCCTCTTGGCAAACACCAACCAGGACGACCATCCCTTTAGAAATCTGGCCAATCACCCTTTGATCGACCGATACTTTACTGGCTAAACTACTCTGAATGACTGCTCGCACCTTATGCCTCCTTAACTTGACATCCGAAAAACTTCATAAATATCGGGAATATTGCCTAACTTGGTCATTAAATCATTCAGTTGGTCTTTGTTAGCAACCAAGACTTTAACTTGAATGACTGCTTGACTATCAGGATTATTGCGGGCATTGACACTAATCAGGCTTTTTACCGAATGATTAATGACATGAAGTACATCATTAATTAAACCAGATCGATCAAAGCCGATGATTTTCAGATCGGTCTCATAATCTTCCAAAGCTGCATCGCCCAGATCCCATTCAACCGGAATCGTCCGTTTCTGCAATTCGGGTTCACTTAACAAGTTCGGACAATCTTTACGATGGACTGAAATACCACGCCCTTTGGTAATATACCCTACAATTTCATCACCGGGTACTGGATTACAGCAACGACTAAGGCGAATCATTAAATTGTCAACGCCTTCGACCACTACCCCACTTTCGTGGACCGATTTTTGTCGCTGAACCAATTTCTGTTGGACAGCTTGTTGGTTTTTCTTTTCTTTATCAGGAGTTTGACTTTCTTGTTCAGTTGACTCACTCCGCCAACCTAAATAATTCACGATTGTGGTTGGATTTAATTCCCCCAAACCAATCGCTCCATAGAAATCAGCCATGGTGGCGAAATTATAACGCTGCATGAGATCTTCTTCGATTTTTCGTTTTTGAATATCTTTCAGGCTATGGTCATTGGCCCGTAATTCTTTGTCCAATAAATTCATACCCAGTTCACCATTTTCTTCCCGGTCTTTGACTTTGAAGAAGCGACGAATCTTATTCCTTGCTTTACTGGTTGAGGTAATTTTCAACCAATCGCGACTTGGACCATTAGAATTTGAGTTGGTTAATATTTCGACAATATCGCCATTCTTTAATTTATAATTTAACGATACGATATTGCCATTGACCTTGGCTCCTACTGTTTTGTTACCGATTTCCGTATGCACATGATAGGCAAAATCAATCGGACCCGAGCCACTTGGTAATTCAAATACATCCCCTTGAGGGGTGAAAATATATACCTGGTCTTTAAAAATATCTTCTTTAACAAAATCCATAAACTCGCGGGCATCTTTGGCTTCATCTTGTAAATCGACAATATCCTTAAACCATTTCAATTGTTTCTGGATATTATCATCGGAAGAAACCTTCTCTAACTTACCTTCTTTATAAGCCCAGTGTGCCGCCACCCCATATTCAGCAATCTCATGCATCTGATGGGTCCGAATTTGGATTTCGACCGGCTTACCTTTTGGACCAATCACCGTCGTATGAATCGATTGATACATATTTGCTTTCGGCATGGCAATATAATCCTTAAACCGACCTGGCATGGGTTTCCATTTGGTATGGACTGCTCCCAAGACGGCATAACAATCCTTAATGGTATCAACAATGACTCGAATCGCTAACAAGTCGTAGATGTCATCAAATTCCTTATGTTGATCCACCATCTTGCGATAGATTGAATAAATATGTTTAGGCCGGCCATACACCTCAGCATTAATATCAATATCTTTCAGTGATTCATAAATCTCTTCAATCGTTGCTTGAATATATTCTTCACGCTCAACCCGTTTGGTATCCATTTGCTTAACAATTCGATAATAAGCCGTAGGATTAATGTAACGTAAGGCGATATCTTCGAGTTCCCATTTGATATTAGACATCCCGAGTCGATCGGCCAAAGGCGCATAGACTTCAATCGCTTCTTGCGATTTTTCAATTTGTTTTTCCGGCTTTTGATATTTCATGGTCCGCATATTGTGCAGGCGGTCAGCCAGTTTAACAATAATCACCCGCATATCTTTAGCCATGGCTAGGAGCATTTTGCGGTGATTTTCAGCCAGAGCTTCTTGTTTAGATTTGAAGTTAATCTTCCCCAATTTGGTAACCCCATCGACAAGAAAAGCGACTGTTTCGCCAAATTGTTCCTGAATTTCTTCCATGGTGACCGGGGTATCTTCGACCACATCATGAAGAAATCCAGTGGCTACCGTCGCTGGGTCTAAATGAAGTTCAGCTAAAATACCGGCCACTTGAATCGGATGGTTGATATAGGGTTCGCCAGAGAGTCGCATTTGACCTTGATGGCTACGTTCTGCGTAATCAAGTGCATCTTTAACTAAGGCCAGGTTCGATTCACTCATGTAAGCCTGGCAGCTTTCAATCACTTGATTTGCACTTAATTCTAAATTTGTCGCCATCACGGTTCCCACTTTCTCATTTCAAACTATTAATCTTTATTATAACAAATTCCCTATCAGCCCCTCAAGTAGCAGTATCCCACTTAGGGTGCTTCGACAATTTCAATTCCTTTAGAGGCACCAATTCGAGTAGCTCCCGCTTGAATCATAGCTTCAGCTTGTTCTCGGTTAGAGACTCCTCCGGAAGCTTTGATGCCGATGTCAGGCCCCCCTGCTTGGCGCATCAATTGAATATCTTCAACACGCGCTCCGGCTGTTGAAAATCCAGTCGAAGTTTTAATAAAATCTGCGCCGGCGGCAGTCACAATTTTTGAAACTTTTTGAATTTCTTCCGCTGTTAACAAGCTAGTCTCAATAATGACTTTCACAATGACCTCTGTCGGTACAGCCTGGACGACAGCTTCAATTTCTTTTTTAACTTGATCTTCATGCTGGTCTTTTAACCAAGCAATATTAATGACCATATCAATTTCTTCTGCCCCCTCTTTCACGGCTTGGCTTGCTTCGAAAACTTTCACCGCCGTGGTATTGGCGCCGAGAGGAAAGCCGATAACAGTACAGACTTTGACTTCAGAATCTTTTAAAAGTTCACTGGCTAGGGATACCCAGCAGGGATTAACACAGACCGACATGAAGTTGTATTGCTTCGCCTCTTGGCAAAGTTGGGTGATTTGTGATTCTTGAGCGTCTGCTTTAAGTAAAGTATGGTCAATATATTTGTTTAGTTTCATGCTTTTTCCTCATTTCTTTCTATTAATTCCATTTGATAACTAATTAAACTCATTAAATAAGCGGGTGCGGTTTCTGCTCTTAGAATCCGCGGGCCTAAACTAATCGTCTTAAATTGAGCTTCAATCAATTGATTCGCTTCAACGGGATCGATTCCCCCTTCTGGTCCGAAGACCGCGAGAACCTCTTGCTTAGGGCTAAGCTGATTTAAATCATGAACCAAGCCCCCATGTTGACCAGATTTGGCCGTTTCCTCATAGGCCAACCATTTAACATCATAATCCGCACTAGATTGAATGAGTTCTGCCAAAGTCATTGGTGCTAGAATTCGCGGAATTTTTAATCGTTTAGCCTGTTGGGCTGCATTATTGGCAATTTTCTGCAAACGTTCAAGCTTTTGGGCTAGCTTATTGGCTGGCCACTGAACCACATTGCGCTCAAGCTTTAGTGGAATGATCGTCGTTGCTCCCAATTCAGTAGCTTTCTGCACTAGCCAATCCAATCGATCATTCTTACTAATCCCAACAGCTAAGCACACATTCACCGGCAACTCACTAATAGGGGTATCTAGGCTCTCTAATATAATAAGGTCGGCTTGCTTAGTCTCATTTGACTCCTCAACCTGGGCTAAATATAAGTGACCGGCTGAATCCACGATTTCGACCATATCGCCAGCTTTTGCCCGCATTACCTTGAATAAATGATGGTGATCCGTGTCCTCAAGTTCGACCAGTGAACTCGTCTCTAAACTACTTTCTGGTATAAAATATCTCTGCATCTTAGTCCTCAATTCGTTGATAGATATAACATAACCATTGTCCGGTAACAAAGCGGTGACTCAAGGAGAACGCATAGGCTTCCATGGCTTCTTCAATCTCTTGACCTTTGTCAACGAGTATGCCCGACAAGATTAGATACTTGCCGATGGCCAGTCTCTTCTCGGCATCCGCTAACATATTGACTAGAATATGGGGCAATATATTGGCCACAATGATATCCACTTGGTCTTCAAAGCCATGCATTAAGTCATTGACTTTGAAGTCTAATTTATTTTCATGAATTAAGCGATTGAGGGCCTGGTTCTCTTGTATTTTAAGATTTTCTTGGGCGGCATGAACCGCTTGTGGGTCTAAATCAAAGCCCCAAACCTGACTAGCTCCTAACGCACCGGCAATAAAACTCAAAATCCCTGATCCCGTTCCCAGATCCAGCACCCGATCGCCTTTACGTAGGACTAATTCCAGGGCCAAAGCTGATAGACGGGTGGTTTGATGGTTACCGGTGCCAAATGCTAGACCTGGATCAAGCTTAATCACAATTTCTTCTGGACTCGCCGCATAATCTTTCCATAAAGGGACAATCTTAATAAATCTTGAAAGATGTTCCACTTGATAATATTTCATCCAGTTGCGCTGCCAATCCTCTTCTTGGACGGTTTGATACTCTACTTTAAACTGAGGATAGGATGAATGGATTTGTTCAATAATTTGATTTAAATCGACTTGATCATCAAAATATGCTCTAATCATCGGGCTTTGACTTATGGGCTTGCTGACTGGTTCTTCTCGTATTTCACCAAATAAATTTAAATCGTTGTCTAAATATTGGTCAATTTCCTCATATTCGATACCTAGAGCCTGATATTCTGTCAGCAGATAAGTGACGTTCTCGATGACTAGCGGATCTTCTGTCAACAAACTTACTTCTATTTTATTCCACATAGTTGTCCTCACTCTTCTTTAAATAATAAACGATGGTCACTAAACAATTGTTTATCTTTCAATTGCTGACGAAGGGCCTCAAATTCCTGCGCATTCCATTCTAATGAGAAAGTTTGATTTGCTTTGTCTTCCTTTAGAAAGTTATACCAAGCAATCCTGACAGAAGCAGACAGGATTTTTAAATAGCGCACAATCGCCAAAGCATCTCCTTGACGAATTCCCTTATCCCAGTCGATGGGAAAAGCCATCAACGCTCCAGCCTTATCTAATTCAATTTCACGAGGATTATAAAAAACCACCGAAAATTGATAAAATATTTCTGGTTCAACACTTTCACCCTGATGATTATCCTCAAGATGGTAACCCTCTTCATTGGCCAAAGGACATTGCAGAACTAATTCAAAGTAAGATTCAGTTTGATCCCAGACCATAAACCATTGTCCATGAAAGTATTCTTCTTCCATCAGGTTTTTGATGAAATCATAAGCCCGCATTTGTATCATCTCATCACCTACTTATGCTTATTATGAAGCAATTTCTTAAATAATTCAATTATAGATATTTAACCCATTGATTTTTAAAATCTTTTGCACTAATATAATAATGATTTTAGAAATTTTGTATTTTTTTCAATTTCATAGTAAACTGAGAGATGTTAGATAGCAATCAATACAAATAAGAGGTGACGATATTGGCAGAAAAAAATCTGACAGCTAAAGATATCCTGCAGAAAGAGTTTACCAAAACCATGCGTGGATATAATACTGCTGAAGTAGATGAATATTTGGATAATATTATCCGTGATTATGATTCCTACCAGAAAGATGTCGTATATTTAAAAAATGAAAATGAACGCTTAATCTCAAAAGTTGACGAGTTGACGAAACAACTTGCACTGGCAAAGAAAAACGCCCCAGCAACGGTGGGCAGTGGCGTGACTAATTTTGATATTCTTAAACGCTTGTCCAATTTAGAAAAACATGTCTTTGGTTCAAAGATTGAGAATACAGATAACACCATCGACTATCATCAAACAAGATTATAAAATCAACGTGTAAATTTCAGGTAATCGCGGTCGTCTCGTCGAGATGGCTGAGGAAAGTCCATGCTCGCACAGACTGAGATGTCTGTAGTGTTCGTGCATAGCAAAGTCATAAGCTATGGTAACAAGATTTGTTAACGGCGGATGAAAGTCCTAAGGCTTAGCTAAGGGTCAGTAGTCTATAAAGTGCCACAGAAACGAGGCTTTCTAGAAATAGAAAGCGTGGAACGGGTAAACCCCTCGAGCGAGCAACCCAAACTTTGGTCGGGGCACCTCTATCATGCAGGAATTCAACTGGCTTAGAGGACACTTCGGTGTAGATAGATGATTACCCATTAGAATCTGGCCTATACTGATTCTAATGACAGAACATGGCTTATCGAAGTTTACATAATAGGCTTTGACTCTGTTTACAGAGTCTTTTTTATTAGATTTTTACAAGTTTATTATTCAAAGGAAAGGAAGACCTATGCAAACATATTCGCTAATAGCCACCTGCGCGGCCGGTATCGAGTCTATCCTCACTCAAGAGCTTAAAGATTTGGGTTACAGCACACAAACCGAAAACGGTCGGGTAAGATTTCAAGGAACGGCCAAAGATATTGCCTACACGAATTTATGGCTTCGAACCGCAGACCGAATTAAGATTTTGGTCGGCGAATTTCCGGCCCGTAGCTTTGAATCTCTCTTCGATCAAGTCTATGCCCTTGCTTGGCAAGATTTTCTGCCGATGGACGCCAACTTCCCAGTAAGTGGTAAATCAATCAAATCACAATTACATAGCGTGCCGAATGTCCAACGCATCAGTAAGAAAGCAATCGCCAAGAAGTTAATGGACTATTATCATCGACGTAGCCCTCTTCCTGAAACAGGTGCCCTATACCCGATTGATGTCGCCCTTCGCAAAAACCAAGTCGAAGTCAGCCTCGATACCAGTGGTTCTAGTCTGTTTAAACGGGGTTATCGCGCTGAGAAAGGCCAAGCCCCGCTCAAGGAAAATATGGCAGCAGCTTTGGTCAAACTTACCACTTGGTATCCAGATCGGCCCCTTTATGATCCAACCTGTGGTTCAGGAACCATTCTTATTGAAGCGGCCATGATGGCTCATAATATCGCACCTGGTTTATTCCGCCATTTTGCCGTGGAAGATTGGGAATATTTCCATCCTGAAATTTGGTCTGACCTGCGCCAAGAAGCTCGCCAAGCCCAGAATTTTGATCTGGACTTGGATATATTGGGGACTGATATTGATCCTAAGATGATTGAGATTGCTAAGCAAAATGCTGAAAAAGCTGGCGTTGCCGAAAGTATTCATTTCAAACAAATGCAATTGGCTGATTTCACCACCGATAAAGAATATGGAATTTTGATTGCCAACCCACCCTATGGCGACCGTATGCTTTCCACCAATCAAGTTCACCAACTCTATCAAGATATGGGAAATCTGTATCGTCCTCTGACAACCTGGAGTAAATATATCTTGAGTTCCGATGAAGCATTTGAAGAGTATTATGGCCAGAAAGCAACTAAGAAAAGAAAACTATATAATGGCGCAATTAAGGTTGATTATTACCAATTCTGGGGCAGTAAATAACATCAAAATATTTAGGTTTCCAAAATATTGATAAATACTTTTTTTATAGGCCCACTTGCTTACAAAATAATATCTTTTGCCCATTCTTTCGCAGATGTTATTGATTAATGACTTTCATATTTTCTCCAACCAGACCCTTTAAGCTAAAACAATAAACTTTCCTTGTTGGTTCAAAGCTTGACGGGCTAATTGATCGGCTCCCCTATTTTGTTTTTCCGGAATCCACTGACTTAAGAATAAAGGATAAGTTTCAATCCGAGCCAATATCTGATTAAGAATTGGCTGATACCGCTCGTCTTTAACATAATTTTTGTGTAGAGAGTCAATAACGAGTTGACTGTCAGAAAAATAGGAAATAATCGAGTCTTGCCACTCATTTTCCGCCAGAATTTTTAAAGCTTGGTCCATAGCCAGGAATTCAAGATAATGATTATCAGGAGCTTGACTTAGATAATACTTGTATTGAAACAGTTTTTGATGTTCAATGATAATACCTAAGCCTCCCGCTTTAGTTTGAGGCCGAAAAGCAGCATCTGTATATATTTTTATCATCATTAACCTCTTTCATGTTTATCTTAATTAGAGAAAGGATTATTATGGTTCAAATCAATCAATTTCCCGAACGATCAGAAGATTTTCTGAGAAAAGGACACCAAGCCCGAAGACAGGCTAAATTCGACCAAGCCCTCGAATATTACCAGAAAAGCTATCAACTGGAACCTACGGTCAGGGGTTTTGAAGAAATTATAGATTTAGCGTTTCATCTAGAGGACAATCAAACTTTGAAAGAATATTGGCAAAATTATGCCCCGAGTATCGAAGAATTTCATGATCATGAAGGCGTCTTCTTCTTATGGCTCGAGTCAATCGACCGAATCTACCCCTTATCAAGAGCGATAGATATTCTCAGCCAACAGATGATTATCTTGACCCAATTAGAGAGTCCTCAAGTTGGTAAAATTCAGCAAGCCTTGCAAAGCCGAATTAGTCTTAAAAATCAATTGAGTCAGATTCAAACTGACGATGTTCAGCAGATTCGCTCTTTTCTCGCTGACTTCCTCACCAAGCCCAGACAAGACCTGTTAGATCTACTTCAAAAAGTTTATCAATACGGGGCTAGTCCTCTTTTCTACCAAGAAATTCTAAAAGAACCGAAGATTGAAAATTTCATCAAAACTGATGTTCTTCATCACTTGATTAACTTGGACTGGGACTTTCCAGTCGAGTTGTCTTGGTTCAATGAAACGAAGCATGTTATGCCCAGCCAATTAACCGTATATTCTAAGCAAACAGCTTATCAAGATAATCTTAATGCACTAGAAAACTATTTCAACCGGGAGAATCCTATTTTCTACGATGAAGCCATCGATTTATTCCGCTTACATTATCTCTGTCTGTATCCCTACGCCGAGGAAATTTTGAACCCAGCCAAAGCCTGGCTCAATTATTTTCTTAAACATTATTTGTACATGAGGAATCGCCCCGTCCCTGACCACTTGGACCAATATATTCAACAAGCCGAAGTTGAATTACAGAATATTTTCCACTCTGAATATTGATGCCATATCAGCCAGTTTATCCGCGCACCGCACATGTATATTTAGTTTAATCAACAAAAAATCTCAGAAATTGCTGATTGACAATCAATTTCTGAGATTTCTTATTTAGTCTTGTTTTAGACTGTCTAAATCAATAATCTTTGGTTGGGGATCGAGAACTATACCATCATCTTCTGCTTGCGGAGGTAATTCAACAAAGGACACAATATCCTTAAAGTTGACAATGGTTCGATCTTCACATAGATCCTTCATGGCCGGATCGGACCGTTGCCAATAGATTTCAACCACCGCACTATTGGTTAAAAGTTTTGTAATAATACCGGTCATCGAACTTTCTCTAAATTTAAAAGTAATTTGATTGCCAATCTCAGGGCGAATATTGTCTTTGACCGCAGAAATTAAATCCATGCCTTCTTCATATGAGACATCCAATAAGGCAGCGATGCGCGATTTACTGGTTCCTCGTCTGAGTTCCCTTTCAATCAAGGCGCTTTGATTCTTGTTTAAGTTATTATCAGTCACATTGATCCCTCTCCTTGTCATACTACTAATAACTCAGCATAGTTATTATACCATACCTTGACAAGGATAGCGGACTTTTAGTCTTTAGCGCGAGGGACGTAGACGTTTAGAGCATTGGCTTCAACACTTAAATTCAATGGCAGATTAGGACCTGCATCCCCATCTACATTACTGGCTACCGGTGCTCCTTCCATTGATTCAATCAGAAATTCATGGTCTTTGAGAATTAATAATTTATCGGTCGGTAGATCGAGCAATTTATTTCCTAAGACAGCTACGCCCATTTCCAATAAGTTACTGTCCTTAAGAGCGGTTAAATACATTAGACCATCATTCACTTCAGCTTCCGTATTCATTTGTTCAAAGCCCCCCACCGAATTTGTCAAGCCAATCACTAAGATCGGTGTTTCAATCTCATGGATACGATCGCTAGAATCTTTGATCTTTAAACGATACGTTTGACCTTCAATGGCGGCGGCTAAACCATCGCGAATATAGGCTAATCGACCGATTTTATTCTTTTGATCAGATGAGGTATCGCCCACCGATTCTGCAATGGTGCCTATCGCAATCGTATTGACAAAATAAGATTGATTAATTTTGCCGATATCAATTTGTTGAGTCTCAACCTTTGCGAACTCGCGGATAAATTGGTCGGTATTTAAAGGCATATGGAGGGCACGGGCCAAATCATTAACTGTCCCCATAGGCACAAAGGAGAAATATGGCCTTTGATTCGGACTAGCCAAGATGCCAGCGACGGTCTTGTTAACTGTACCATCCCCACCCAAGCAAATTACCGTATCATAACCCTGATCAGCCGCTTGTTGCGCCCAATCAAAGGGATCATCCATATCTTCAGTTTGTCTTAACTCTACCTCCGATTGGTGACTCTGCACAAGGACCTTACGTAAGTCTTCGCCATATTTAACCGCTTGACCTTTACCTGAACCAGGATTAACAATTAATAATACTTTCTTAAGCATACTTGTACCTCTGTTCTTTATTTTTGTTCAACAATTACTTTACAAATCATTTACTAGCCGCATTCATTTAGCTAAATAATGATAAGCTATTCTGCTGAATGTAGGCTTCTCCTCCTCAGACTGTATCCGATTAAAGAATGATGAAACCTTGAGACCCTGTCAATAATTCGCTATAATATATCCTTAGAAATACTGTAGCTTGCAACTACAAGGAGGAAAATTTATGTCTAAACCTTATCGTGTTTTACTCTATTATAAATACCAACCCATTGAAAATCCAGAAGATTTTGTGGCCAAACACCTAGCCTTCTGTAAATCCATCGGGCTAAAAGGCAGAGTTCTAGTCAGCCATGAAGGTATCAATGGGACAGTGTCTGGTACTGTACACCAAACAGAAAAGTATATGGATTATGCTCACAGCTTGCCTGGTTTCGAAGACCTTTGGTTTAAGATTGATCAGGCAGAGGATTATGCCCACCGTAAAATGCATGTCCGCGTCCGCAACGAAATTGTCGCTTTAAATTTAGACAAGGATATCGATCATGATCCTAAAGAAATTACGGCGGCTTATCTGAGTCCGAAGGAATTTCACCAAGCGATTCTAGATGAAGATACCGTTGTATTAGATACGCGTAATGATTATGAGTATGATTTAGGTCATTTCCAAGGGGCGGTTCGGCCAGATATTCGTAATTTTAGAGAATTACCTCAATGGATTCTTGACCATAAAGAAGAATTTATGGATAAACGAGTGGTCATGTACTGTACTGGTGGAATCCGCTGTGATAAATTCTCTGGCTGGATGATGAAAGAAGGCATCGGCAAAGATATCGGTCAATTACACGGTGGTATTGATACTTATGGTAAAGATCCAGAAATCCGTGGCGATCTCTGGGAAGGCAAGATGTATGTCTTTGATGATCGCATTTCCGTACCGATTAACCATGTCAACCCTACGGTCATTGGTAAAGATTATTTCGATGGAAGTCCCTGTGAACGTTATGTAAATTGTGGAAATCCTGAATGTAATGAGCAGATCTTATGTTCTGCCGAGAATGAAGCCAAATATGTCCGCGGTTGCAGTCCTGAATGTCGCCGAAATCCTCGTAACCGTTATGTTGCCGAACATCATCTGTCACTAGAAGAATGGGAAAACCGCCTAAACCAAATCGGTGAAAGCCTAAAAGTTGATCATACTGCTTAAAAATTCCAAAGAAAGAGGGTGGATTCATGCCAGAATCGAAGTATCCCAAACAGCAAGACGGGAATACTGAAAAGCATGCTCATTCCCGCCGAAGACGAGACATTCATCAAAAAAATAAATTAAACGAATTTCGTTTCAAGGAAATTAATTTCCAGAAACATAAAAAACAGCCGTCTTCAAATTTTGCTTCAAGATGGAAACAATTCATTCAAGGCCTCCCTTTCGCAAATCAAAACCGTTCAAAAAAGACCGATACAAATGTTGATTCAGACAGCACCAAAAAACAAACATATTTTGTAAAAGAAAAATCAATGAATCCAAACGAAAGTGGATTACAGCTAAAACGCCGTCAAAATGAATCCACAAAGAAAGCGAATCCCTATCAAATTTCAAATCTTGATTCGAAAGAGCGTACCCTCTTTTCATTGAATGTCTTCTTAAATGTTATCGGTAAATTATTAATTTACTTATTAGCCATATTAATCCTAGGTGGTTCAGTTGGTTTGGGAGCCGGTGTTGGCTATTTCGCCCGACTAGTCTCTCAAACCCCACCCCCAAGTCAGGAACAAATGCTCGAAGATATTAATCGGTTAGAACAACAGAGTACCATTTATTACGCTAATGGCACACCGATAGCGAATGTGCAGTCGGACTTGGTCCGTAGCTTGACTCAACTGGATGAAATTTCGCCAGAAATTAAAGATGGTATCATTGCCACTGAGGACGAATATTTCTATGAACACCCTGGAATCGTTCCTAAAGCCATCCTACGGGCCGCGATTGAAACCTTGTTTAAAGGATCAGGAACCGGTGGGTCCACCATTACCCAGCAATTGGTGAAACAGCAAATGCTTTCCAATGATGTTACTTTCTTCCGTAAAGCCAATGAAATTTTGTTGGCCTTACGTTTAGAAAATAATTTCTCGAAAGATGATATCTTAACGGCCTATTTAAATGTTTCACCTTTTGGACGCAACAATAAAGGTGAAAATATTGCCGGAATCGCTAAAGCAGCCGAAGGAATTTTTGGTAGGTCTACCGAAGAGGTCAATTTGAATCAAGCTGCCTTCCTGGTTGGACTCCCCCAAGATCCTTATGCCTACACTCCATACAACCAAGATGGGTCATTAAGGTCCGACGAAGAATTGCAACGAGGTTTAGATCGAATGAAGACCGTCTTGTACCGGATGTACCGGGCGCAGAAATTAAGTAAAGAAGAATATGAACAAGCTTTAACGTATGACATTCGTAAAGACTTTATTCAGCCAGAGGCTAAACGCGAAGATCGACAATCTTATCTATATCAAGCCATGGCTCATGGAGCCATTGAGAAGTTGATGCACATCAACATCCTGGATGATGGTTATACTTTAGACCAAGTCTATAGTGATGATGAGTGGTATAATGAATATTATTTCAAAGCAGAAGAACAACTTCGTACCGGGGGTTATCGAATTTATACCACGATAGATAAAGAAATCTATGACCAATTACAACAATCTGCTCAAGCCTATGAAGATGAATTAGGCGTGCCTTATGAAGGGGTTTATGTCAATCCTGATACCGGTGAAGAAACTTACTACGTTGAACGGGTTCAAACTGGCCTAGTGGTCATCGAGAATCAAACTGGGAAAGTTCTAGGATTTATTTCGGGAACTAATTACGAAGATAATCAAATTGATCATGCTTTTAGAGTCCGTAGATCCCCAGGGTCCACGATTAAACCACTTGCTGTCTATGGTCCTGCGGTTGATAACGACATTATTAACCCATCAACGATTGTTCCCGACACACCTTTTGTTCAAACATTCGAAGATGGTAGTACTTGGGAGCCAACCAATTATGGGACAGCGGTCTCCAACACCTTTATGACCGTCCGCAAAGCTTTATTAAGATCGGACAACCTCCCCGCCGTGCGAGTTTACCAAGAATCATTACGTCAAGGTGTGCCGGTGATTGACTATCTTAAGAAAATGGGCTTTAATCCTGTAGATTCTTATACTGCCGAAGATACTGAGAATTTAGCCTTCGCTCTCGGTGGTGTCACCACTGGACCGACCGTCTTTGAAGAAACGCGAGCCTTCACTACCTTTGCTAATAATGGGAATTATGTGGATGGCTATTATATTGAAAGAATCGAAGACGCCTTCGGCAATACCGTCTTTCAACAAGATGCTGAACCTGTGCCAGTCTTCGCTGAAGACTCAAACTATTTAATGGTTGATATGTTACGAGATACCATGACCGAAGGTACAGGACGAACAGCTAATCAATATAAAGAAGTCCCAGGAGATTGGATTGCCAAGACTGGGATTAGTGAGAATTCAAAAGACATTTGGGTGCTTGCTTCTACCCCAGCTCTGACCGTGGGTTCATGGATTGGTTATGACAGTCGCTACGCTGAATATACAATTGATGTCAATGATGGTTATGGTTTAGAGAGTGTCCGCAGTCAAATTTATTGGGCACGGATTGTCAATGATTTATATGCACTCAGACCCGATATATTCGGCACTGATTTGACCTTTAAACAACCTGATTCTGTAATGCAAACCAATATCGTCGAAACTACTGGAACTTTACCAGGAACGACTGAATTTAATGGCATGCGCTTCAGCGTTAGCCAGCCACTAGTCCAAGAAATCTTTAAGACCAGTAACCCTGCTCCAAGACTCACCTATAACTTTATGATTGGGGCAAATGATGAAGAACTCGCTCAGTTCTGGTCAAATCTAAGAACTCAATATTATCAACAACAAAATTCAAACAATAATCAATCTACTGAAAGTCAAGAATCGACGGATGAAAGTAATGAATCAAGTCAGGATGAAACCGCATCGAGTTCAGAAGAAACCATTCTAGACACCGAAAATCAAGAATAATTCGCCGATCTTATTTGTAGAAACCGATAAAAAGGAGCCTATGACAAACGTCGACTACATTGACTTTGTCACAGGCTCCTTTTTAATTTATTCGATAACTTACTTTAAGAGAACCATTAGCTTACTTTCCGATTGAGGAAAGAACCGAAATTTATAAAGGAATAAAATCATAACAAAAGGTAATTGGTTTAATTGAAAGTGAAATTATAATAAAAGAAGAGATAAAAAGTTTTTTTATACTTCATCATTCAATCTATCCGTTGCTATTTTATAAACTGCATGGTCTGATCGCTTACCAATTGCAACAATTTGGATAATCTGAATCTTTCCCGCTTCTTCCGTAAAAATGATTCTTAATCCCGCTTTACGGTGTTTTAACTTGTTGCATGCTTTGAGATTACCTTGTAAAGGTTGTCCAGCTAACATACCCTTCTGACGGATTCTATTGAGTGATTTATCAATTAACAATTTCTGGCTGCCATCTAAATTTTGATAGTCTTTTTTAGAGAATTCGGTCCATGAAATTTGATACAAACTTATTCCCACCCATCATGATCATCAATAACGATTGGGTCGTTGGCAACAGAACCCCTTACCTGGAAATCTGAATAAGTCTTCACATCATGATTGTTCAATCGCATGGCAACTTCATAATTTAATATTTTTTCTTCAAGTAAATCAATGCGATGATTCAAAGTTTCATATTGCTCCTGACTGAGCATCACGCCACTCACAACGTTACGATTAAATACGTAGACACCTGTCTGTGCTTTTTTGGCTTGTTCGAATATTTTGTTTGGATTTTTCTTTACTTCGGTTACCGATGTGGTAGGTACGTCTAAAATCCTCATGTTAGCACCCTCTCTTTCATTTTTATTTATTCTATATTTATTATAAAACTTTTAAAAGTCTGTGTAAAGTTTTTTAAAAGAAATATAAAACAAGATTTCTCACACACATTGATAAAATCCACGTAGCTTACAAATACTTTACGACTTGTTGATTAGAACTTGTCTAGAGAATCTAGTCCGAAAATGCCAAAGCTATGAAAAAGAGTTACTTGCTAAGTTATTAATTGAATAATTTCTGACAGCAATTTTTATCAGCTATCGTTTTGACAAATTTATAATTCGCTATGCGCTAGCTGGGATTCACAACCAATGGATCAGCCTACTTTACTCACATCAATCCATTGAAGTCTCAGGCTTTTAGGAATTGAATCGTAAAATAAGTCTGAAGCTTAGCTGGCTAAGCGAAAGACGGTGCCCATCAGTTCTATAATCTCAGGTTAAAGACTATCGCGAAATATATTATGTTTCAGTATGATGAACCCTCTATTGGTCGCAGACAAGAATAAAGAGCCTAAGCATCTAAACTGCTCTAGGCTCTTTTGGTTGATAAGATTGAGGATATTTATAGAGTTGACCCTCGTTCAATTAATTGATGTGGTAATACAACTTGGCGTTCATCGACCTCTTCTTGGTTCATCAATTTAGTTAATAAGCGCATCGCTACAGCACCAATATCATAAAGAGGCAATTGAATACATGATAATTGTGGGCGAACCAGTTCAGCAATAATCGAATTATTACTTGAGAAGACAGCAAACTCTTCCGGAACCCTCATGCCTCTATCAAGGGCTGCATTCATCACCGCTGCCGCAATGGTGTCCTGGCTCACAACCACACTGTCCACACCTTCAGCTAGGAACCCGTCTAAGATAACATTCCCATCTTTTTCGGTATAATCTGCTTGAGCAATCAAGTTCTCATTGAATTCAATTTTATTAGCTGCCAAGGCATTTTTGAAACCGTTAAGCCGGACTTCATTATTCATATATTCACTTGGCCCAGTAATCAAACCAACTTTTCGATTACGTTTAAGTAATAAATCAGTGACTTCTTGAGTTGCTTTCTCGTAATCAATGACAACGGAATTAATTTCAGGATCTTCAATCACTCCACCCGCAAAGACGACTGGTGTATGGGTCCGTTTCACTTCATCGACCAAACGTTGATCTAAATTGTGACCAATAATGATAATGCCGTCGACTTGACTGGCTAAGAGAGAATTAAATACTTTGAGTTTTCTTTCCGTGTTCTCATCTGAGTTTGCTAGAATAATATTATAGCGATACATGGAAGCAATATCATCAATCCCTCGAGCTAAGGCGGCAAAGAAGATATTTGTCACACTTGGGATGACCACACCAACGGTCGTAGTCTTTTTGCTCGCTAGTCCACGGGCCACTGCATTAGGACGATATTGTAATCTTTCAATTACATCTGAAACTTTTTTCCTAGTGCTAGGCTTAACATTCGGGTTTCCATTAACGACACGAGAAACGGTAGCCATTGAAACCCCAGCTTCACGTGCAACATCATAAATTGTAATGGTTTGTTTATCCATCAGATGTCCTCCTAATAATCTATACTATAAATCAAAGAAATTTTACCATAGGAAACCTTTAGATGCAAGCGCTTCATTTACAAAAAAATGTTATTTTATGGCATTTTATATGAAAAAATAGAGCCTAGATCAACTAAGCCCTATCAATCAATATTTTTTATTCAAAATGAAATATTTTATTGTTGATCTTTTACTACGTCAACCGTTTCTTCGACTTCTTGCGCACTTTCTTGGGCTTCTTGGCCTAAATTCTCAGCTTCTTCTTTGACCACTTCGCCGAAGGCACCAAATTCGTCTTTAGTAGTGTTGACAACTTCGCTACCTTTTTCAACTAATTTGTCTTTTGATTTTGAGAATTCATCTTTCATCCGGTTCATTTCATGATTTGCTTCATGAGAAACATCTTCAAGTTGAGATTTCAATTGATCGGCTGAATATTTTAAATTCACTTTAATATCATCGGTCGCTTCCGCAGCAGCATCATAGAATTCCATACCACGTTCATAGGCATAATCTTTATAATCATTCGCCCGGTCTAACCAATCTTCGAATTCATCACGTAAGTCTTCTCTTAATTCTTCTCCAGATTTTGGTGCGTATAATAAGGCAGTCAATCCTGCTACCGCTGCTCCAAAAATTGCTCCTAAGAAAAATCCGCCATTATTATTCTTACTCATTGTTCATTCCTCCTAATTAATGAATGGTTATATCTCCAGCTGCACTGGCTGGGGTTTCGGTAGGTCGATAAGCTTCTAGTTTTGATGTTTCAAAGTCTACTGACTCAGGCTCATAATTCGTTTGATTAGGTTTCTTGCGCGACTTAAAGCGATTCAATGATGTTTGAACAATCTTATCAAAGGATGAAGTTTTCTTCTTACCGACCCCTTTCATTAAGTTCACAGTCATCTGTCTCGTGGAATCATTTAAATCTGAAACGGTAATTCCTAAGTCGCCAATGGCAGTAAATAATGGATCAGTCTTGGCAACTTTTCCATTCACATCATCCACTAACCCATTAGCCTTGTTAAGTAGACCCTCCACCTCAATCGATAAATTATCGACATCCTTGGTGACAATGTCTAAAGTTTTGTTCGCTCGTTGTACTGTGGTTTTTAGTTCATCCATGATTTTCATGAGTTTCGCTAAATTTAAGCAAAGATAGATTACTAATACTGCAAAGGCAATCGCAGCAATCAGTCCCGCAATCGCTCCCATTCCCATTAAACTTCCTCCTTTTCTTATCTTGATAGATTAAATATACCATGTTTTATCTTATCTTCCAAAAAATAAGACTTCTTTGTCATAAAGCTTTCATTTCCATTTATCAGGATTTTTGATATATTAAGATTGAGGTGAAGCTCGTGGAAAACTTAGGCTTAAAAATCAATCTTAATAAATTATTTCCCCAATTAAATGAGGCGACCATCAACTTATTATATGTCATTGGATCCTTTTTAGTAGCTAGTTTATTAGCCTTTCTGGCCAGTAAATTGATTCGATATCTTTTCCAATATCGTTTCCAGCAACACCTTTACGATAAGTTTAAGATTCATTCCGTTTCACGCTTGAAAACGGTTAGTGCCCTGATTGAGAATCTCTTATTATATATTATTTATTTTATCTATATTTATCATATCCTTACCCTGATTGGCATTCCCATCGGCACGCTCTTAGCCGGTGCCGGAATATTTGGGGTCGCCATTGGTTTAGGAGCCAAAGACCTCATTACAGATATTATTAATGGTTTCTTTATCATCTTCGAAGGACAGTTTGAAGTAGGAAATTTAGTCCAAATTTACAATCTTTCGATTACAGGAACTATCCTGAGTACCGGCTTAAGAACTACGAAAATTCGTTCCATTAGTGGTGAAGTTTTCTATATTCCTAATAGCGATATCTCGATAATTAATAATATGAGCCAATTAAATCGACAAATTATTATTGAAATTCCCCTACACCCGGAGAATAATTTGCACCTCTTTGAAGAAAATTTAAAAGCGACCAGTAAAATTCTTGAAGAAAACTATAAAGATTTAATTGTTCAATCAGCTAAACATGTTGGATTGGTAAAAAATAAGCAAAATGCGTTTGAATATCGGATATTTATTTCCGTGAAGAACGAATATTATTATGAATTGCTCAGTATCTTCTACCAAACTTATATCGAAAACCTACAAGCAGCTGATTTTAAAATTATTACCCAACCTGCCGTCTTACCGCTAAATTGACTTAAATGCATTAAAGGCTAAAAATTTGGTCTAATTGCGGAATCGGTTGATTATCTTCTGAGTAATAATTAACGATGACTTGATTATTTTCAATCGTTACTAATAAATAAGTTTTTCCTTGATAGTGTCCTCTTGGTCGATTCAAACTTCCTGGATTGGCTAAGAGGATGCCTTCTTTAACTTCTGCATATAGCTTATGAGTATGCCCATGGAATACAAAGCGACAGTTAGAATTCTTAGCTATAGCTAAAAGTTCATCATTGCCATAATTTACGCCGGTCAGATGGCCATGAACTAGAAGAACATTCCCTTCGGCTGTCTCAATGACTTGTTGACGGCGATATTGAGGATCAAAATCCATGTTCCCGGTGACGACGGCATCGACTTGATCCCATAAGGGATCATCGGCTGGAAATTCTGAATCACCGCAATGGAAGATATAGTCGACTTGGGGCCGCCAATGCTTAATAATCTCATCAACTAAAGGCCACTGGCCATGGTTATCACTCATCACTAGAAATTTCATCGTTTAATCCCTCCAACCATTTTGCGAATGCTTCTTGCAATTTTTCAAAAGCTTTAGCCCGGTGTGAAATTTTATTTTTTTCGGCTAAGGCCATTTGAGCAAATGTTCTATCTTGCTCGGGATAGTAGAACAAAGGATCATAACCAAAACCACTCTTACCTTGAGGTTGGTTCAAAATAGACCCTTCAACCTGACCCTCTACCACCAAGCTTTCATGTCCTGGATAAGCCGCGACGATACATGATACGAAGCGAGCGGTTCTTTGTCCCGGTTCAATCTCTGCCAATTCTCTGAGTAACTTTTGATTGTTTCGGTCATCATCTTTGGGTTCTCCGCTATAGCGGGCAGAGTAGACACCAGGCGCTCCGTTCAAAGCATCGACCATCAAGCCAGAATCATCGGCAATCACGACTTGGTGTAAGCGCTGGGCGATAGTTTCGGCTTTTAAACGTGCGTTCTCTTCAAAAGTTGTTCCCGTCTCAGCGACTTCTTCAATGTCAGGATAATCAAGTAAAGATTCAATCTCATATCCAGAATTCCCCAGTAGCGCCTTAAATTCTTCAACTTTCCCTGCATTATAACTGGCTATCAGTATCTTCAATGATCATCTCTCCTTTTATCCGGGCTTGTTTAACAGTTAAATATGGATCTTCCAACCAATTCCGAGCAAATCTAGCAAATCTTTCGGGGTCGCCAGTCGTGTAAATCTGGTGATGGACCCCGTAATCTGCCAAATCAGCTGCCGACCGACTAAGATTAAAATAATCCAAAATGGTCGACACTTCGTTAATCGTCTCAACCCCCGAGTCGATTAATTTAATATTTGGTCCGACGGCTTTTTGAATGGTATCTTTTAAATGTGGATAATGGGTACAACCCAATACGAGCGTATCAATATCCTTATCTTCAAAATAGCTTAAGTCTTCTTTAACTTGATGATATGTTTGGGGGGCTTCCACCCTATTTTCTTCGACAATTGAGACGAAACGAGGAACCGCATGGCTATAAACTTGCAAACGAGCATCTTTCGCTAAGAGTGTTTTGGTATATTGACCACTATGAATGGTTCCCTCTGTCCCGATAACTCCGATATGATTATTATTAGTATGCTTGATAGCAGCTCGACTGCCTGCATCAATCACGCCTAAGACAGGAATCGGCAGCGTCATCTTTAATTCATATAAGGCAGCAGCGGTCCCAGTATTACAAGCGATCACCAACATTTTGATACCTTTTTCCCTGAGGAAATAGGTCAATTGCCAGATAAACTTACGAACTTCAGCAAGCGGTCGAGGTCCATAAGGGGCTCGGGCACTGTCACCCAAGTATAAGACGGATTCATTGGGCAGTTGCTTCAAACATTGCTTAACAACGGTTAAACCTCCAAATCCCGAATCGATAATCCCAATTGGCAATTCTTTCATTTCAACACTTCCAATCTGCTACTTAACAGCAAAGACTTAGGGACTAGTCTTGTGCTTCTCTATCGCTCTTCCATAATTGGAAAGAACGTTTAAGGGTATTAATGACTCCTTTATCAGAATAAGTCAGCACATTACTCCGATAGAAGATTGTTGCAATCCAAAAACAAACAATCGAGAAGATCACTGAAATAATAATGGCAATAATTAATTCGTTTTGGGCCACTGTTTCAGTAGAAATTCTAAATGGCATCACAAAAGGCGTCGTTAAAGGAATATAAGACATGACTTTAACCACAATATTATTTGGGGATTGCATAGCAAACATTCCTGTATACAGTCCTGCTACAGCGAATAAGGTAATTGGTGTAATGGTTTTATTCACTTCTTCCACTTTAGAAACAAGCGAACCTAAGAATCCAGCTAAGGAAGCATAAATCAGGACACCCATTAAAGCGAAGACAGCACCTATTCCAATAATCCCTTTTGATTCAGCAAATATCTGCTTCAAATCAATAAATTCTAGACCTAAGTTAGCCATCAAATCCGTTTGATCAAAGACAAATTGTAATACTAAGAATAATACGATATAAATTACTATTTGAGTTAAAATAACTAAACTGATACCAATCATTTTGCCGTAAAAATGGGTCGTCGAAGAAACACTGGACAGAATGATTTCCATAATCCGCGACCCTTTTTCAGTGGCAATTTCCTGAGAAATGACCGACACATAATTCATAATAAACATAAAGACCATAAAGACGACGAAATAAGCTACGCCGTTGCGGATAAACACTTTAGGATCCTGACTGGATGTTTCCTTTGTTTGACCATCCTTGGATTCAGCTATATTAATAGTTTCTATATTAACGTTTGAACTTTGTAACTGAATAATCTCATCCTGATTGAGTCCAATCTTTTCAGCCATGTTCTTGATCTGTTCTTCATTTAAGGCTTGTTGAATTTTAGTTAAATTAATATTACTGCCGGTCGTGGATTTATAAAATTTAACCACAAAAGGATCTTTTTGTTCAATGGTAATATAACCATCAATTTTTTGATCCATTACGGCCTGACGGGCTTGATCAATACTATAATCTTTAATAATAGTATTCTCTTCATTCGCCGTTTCCACCAATTGTACAATCTCTGGCTGATCACTTATAATCGCAAGCCGGCCAGAACTTTGGCCCATTTCATCTTTACCAATAAAATAAACAATTAAACTAACTATAGCAATTGTAATAATCGGTCCAGCAATCATCCAGAAAAATGACCAAGATTGTACATTTTTACGATAAACTTCCTTAATAATAATCGCTAATTTACTCATAATGACCTCCTCCGGCCTTCATCTTGAATATTTCTTCCAAGCTTGGTGGTTGTTGGGAGAATGTGGCAATATATTGGTGCTGGGTGATGGTTTCGAAAAGTTGTTTACCGGTCTCAGCTTGATCAATTTCCAAACGGAAATGATGGGGGCGCAATTCTTTCACTTTCAATACACCCTCCAAGTTAGCTAGACTTTCTTTCGTCCAACCCGTAGTCTCAAGAAAAATCCGGGTCCGGCCAAAACTTTCGCGAACTTCCTCAACCGTGCCGTATAATAACTGCTCACCATTGTGAATCATTACCAACTTGTCACAGATTTCTTCCACATTATTCATGTTATGACTCGAGAAAATAATGCAAGAACCCTTGTCTTTGAGTTCGCTAATCCCTTGCATTAATAAATCTGCATTCACGGGGTCTAATCCTGAGAAAGGTTCATCAAGAATTAACACCTTGGGTTGGTGGATTAATGTCGCAATCAATTGTACTTTTTGTTGATTCCCTTTTGATAAAGTAGAAACGCGATCTGATCGCTTTCCTTTCACTTCAAACTTATCCATCCAATAATCAATTTGTTGATCAATTTCTGAAGGGGTCATTCCACGTAATTTAGCAAAATATGCAATTTGTTGCTCAATCGTTAGCTTCTCGTATAGACCACGTTCTTCAGGAAGATAACCCACCAAATTATAAATCTGCTGAGCCATCGGTCGACCATTCCAGAGTACTTCACCTTGACCCTCAGGCGTCAAAAAATCCAGAATCATGCGAAAGATAGTGGTCTTTCCCGACCCATTACGACCAATCATTCCTAATATTTGTCCATGATCAATCTCAAATGAGACATCATTGACAGCGACTAAATCGTCAAACGTCTTCCGTAAATGTTTTACTTCGAGCATAAGAGCCTCCTTCAAATCTACTTTGCCTATATCATAACATATTTATACTAGGCTAATCAGTCAATATTTATACCAATCAGCTAAACAATAAGCCGATCAATTGATCGGCTTAAGGTGATTCATCCTTACTCATTAATCTGCTTAATCTCTTTGATTTGGCCTTGTTCATTGGCCTTAAATTCAATCATTTGACCCTCTTTCATAAATGGGAGTTCTCGACTCAGATGGATATCTGCTTGATAAATGTCTCCATCAATCATGAAATAATAAACACTATTGCCATCCACTACGACAGCTTGAATGTTCTCAACTTGGCCTTGAATATCTTTCAGAACTTCCTCATTAGAAACCTCGGTAACATTGACGTTATTATCTGCTTGATACGCGGTTAATAATTGTTCTACAGAAGATTCTACATATACTTTTTGATAGTTTTGCGCATCCACCAAGGCATATTTACGAATCAAGCCTGAATTATCTTTCAAGGTCAATACATACATCGCTCGTCCGTCCAGATTGACTAGCAAGGGGAAAGTGGCTTGATACTCTGTCTCCTGAACACTCCCTTCTGCTGAACGCATGGCCGAGAATTCTTCTGCTGCATCTAAGGTATAAATCTTGCTCTCCTTGGTACGCAAATTCACTAAGACAAAACCAATATTAGAATCATCAGCAGCCACTGAAGTCAAGCCTGTATATAGATATAAATCATCTTTCAACGGAATATAATTATAACCTTCGGTGGGTTCGGTGACACCCGCTTTAGCAAATAATGAGTTAAAGAAGCCCCCCTGATAGAGGCCGCGCATACTGATTTGATGAAGCATAATATCAGCACTATATACACGGTCAATCCAACTTGGAGTGTCTTTCAGATTATATTTCTTCGTTTCGCCGGTCATCGCATTCACCAGGATTACCCCATCAGCTTCCGGCTCACGTAGAATGAAGTTTCGCCGATAAGTTGTCGCAATATAATACGGTTGTCCTTGGTCATCTACCTCAAAAGAAGGCCGTGAAAAGATGGAAAAAGGATAATTAAATCGCAAATGTCGCATAATATTCCGATTAAATTTATCTGCATTAGAATACTTAATCGGTTGGTCTGGCGTCATTACAGTAACATCGCCCGTGACTGTATCGACTTGCAAATAATGAGGAATTCCCGCTTGGAAATTATTTAGCCATTTAAAGAAACCGGCATATTTTAAAGGGGTGACACGCACCGGTTGACTCTTAATATTAATCTGAGTATAGTCATCGGCTACTTCAAATTGAGAGACCAATTTTGACAAGGAACCTAATTTACGACTCCCCAGGCGCATGGCTGTATCCCGATCAATCAGTGGCACCTGACTTAAATCAGTGGGTGGGAAATCCTCGGCAAAATTGGCTTCTTGAATCTTAATCATATTGGCATATTTATCAGCAATAAAGATGGGTGACGTTGCCAAATAGATTACTAAGCCAAGAAGGGCTATCAACGGCCACGGATACAAAAGACACTTGTATTTCAGACTGAGCCCTTTAAAATTCAGAGTTGAATGATCCGCAGACGATTTTATAAATTCACCACCATCATGTAAAAGTTCAATAACTACAATACCCGCAATACCGATGAATAAAAAAATCCAAAATTCTAAAACCGCATAATTTAAGGCCGGCAACTTGATATAGAAATAAAGGAACATAATCAGCGCCCAAACAATATATAAGTAACGAATATTCTTCGGTCCTTGTTTACGCCAATGGGCTTGCCAACGCTTGAATTTCTGCTGAAATCTTAATTTCGCTTCAACACTATCTGTTACATCTTTCATTTCTTATCCCTCACTCTCCAATCGTATGGAACCGCTTAAAGATATCACGCATAGGTATATATAAGACAGGAACGAGAATGGCCGTGACACAAGCCGTAAATAGACTCGCTGGCATGCCGGTCGCTGCTACCGCCAAAGCCGTAGACCAAGTCGCCTTTAATAAGAGTTGTTGAATCACAAATTTGACAAAAATCACCACTACCTTAACCAAGGCACCCACAATTCCCAAAATTATAATATTTTTCAGATCATCTTGTTTATGCATCCAGCTGGCATAAATCCAGTAAACCATCGCAATCACGATCAAATTTTCTAATACGGTAAAGCCGGCGACAGCGATATAGCCATTAAGTGCATCGAAAAGAAACAAGCCGATACAAGCCGCTAAACTGCCCCGCTTAAGCCCCATTAAGAGGACGGCCAATATTACCAGAGCATTCCCGGGATGGACAAAACTATTAGAAATTTCGGAAGGCATCGGTATACGAATATAGGTGATGGCCACAATGATTAAAGCAGCATAGATGCCAATTTGAATGGTTTTAAATAATTGATTAGACTTCAAAGTAATTCCCCCTCTTCAATATATCGTATTGTCTTAGGATAAGTATACTGTCAAAATTCTAGGCTGGTCAGCAAGTTTCTTGCTGCCTTTTTAATTGATCAAAATGATCAAAGATTTCGCCAATCTGGTTCTCAAAAGCAATCCCTTCTTGAGGCGGTTTGTCTTGACTTAGAGTGCTTGAGAGAATCTTTTCAATTAATTGAGCAATCCAAGTTAAACTTTGCTGAATCGAATCATTGTATAAAGCAGAAGCAGCTAACAAACTCACTGTTAAGTCGCCTGTCCCAAAGAAATTGAAATCAAAATAACGATGACTCATATAGTTGCCTGTCTGGTTCTTTGCCGAATAATGATAGAAACCAATCTGATCAGCCTCAAATTGCACGCCCGTTATAATCACATCTTTAATCTGCCCTTCGCCTAATTTAGTCGCGATTTCTAAGACTTCACTTTGAGAGAATTGATTTTTGTATGGGGTTCCTGTGAGTAAACAAGCTTCGGTTAAGTTTGGTGTCAGAATATCAATCATCGGGAATAAATCATGATAGGCTTTCAAATAGGATTCATCAAAACCAGAATAAAAATGACCATGATCTGCCATAATCGGATCGACAATTAATTTGGCCGGGTGGCCTTGCTTTAGTTCTCGTTGGTAGAAAGCTTGAACCTCCTGCAATTGGCTGGGATCAGCACAATAGCCGAGTAAAATTCCATCAAAATGAACTTGATTATCTTGCCAATGGCTAAAAAAGTCAGCAAAACTAGTGTCCAAATCATGTTCAATCGGTGGACTATAATACGATCCTGTCTGGCTGGATAATATTTTGGTCGGCAGGATGGCCGTTTCGAGCTGGCTAGCCACCAAGACGGGAACGTTCACGTTAGCCGCCACCTTGCCCGCTCCTGGAACGTCATTAACTACTAAAATTCTCTGATTCAAACAAATCCTCCTCGCACCATAAAAAATCTACATATCAAATAGCTTTAACCCATTTATGGCTTTCGTTTGATAATAAAACTAAATAGTATCTTTATATAAACAAGCTTGATCGAAAAAAATAAGACCCAACTAGGATGCATCGTCAAGCTAACTTATCAGTATGACCATGCCCAGGGATCTAAGATTTAATACAGTTTCGTTGGCAAATTTCTCTTAAAGACTGGATATGGTCCTATTTACCAAGAAATTTAGCAGAAGCTACACCGACTTAACCCACGATACCTTTACTGGTATCGACCGGTGTCATGATGTGTTCTAAAATTCCTGAAATTTTCTCTAAATCGACATTGCCCCCAGAAACTAGAGCCACTGTATTTTTATTTTTGATCCATTTAGAGTCAATTTTACCACTTAGTAAGGCAGCTGTCGATAAAGCCCCTGCCCCTTCAGTTACCGTTTTAGCACGTTGCATTAACATACGCATGGCTTGTTCGATTTCCACTTCATTAACTAAGACAAATTCATCAACCAAATTCGATACAATCTCGAACGTCAGATTACCAGGGACTTTAACATCACAACCGTCAGCCAATGTCGAATTGGTTCGGTGCGGAGTAATTTGACCTTCTGCAACCGACTTAGCCATGCCGTGGACATTTTCCGCTTGAACCCCAATTAAATGAATCCCCGGGTTGAAAGATTTTAAAGCAATGGCGATTCCAGAAATTAAGCCACCGCCACCGACTGGAACAATAACAGTATCCACATTCCAAAGCTCATCTAAAATTTCTAAACCAATCGTACCTTGTCCGGCAATAATGTAAGGATCGTCATAGGGATGGACAATGGTCAGATTTTTTTCGGCCGCCAATTTTTCCATATATAAGCGCGAATCGTTAAAGTTATCTCCTTCAAGGATGACCTTGGCTCCATAACCCTTGGTAGCCGCTTGTTTAGTTAAGGCAGCCTGTAGTGGCATAATCACCGTCGCATCAATCCCTAACTGTTGACAAGATAAAGCCACTCCTTGGGCATGATTTCCCGCAGAGACGGCAATAATTCCTCGATTTTTCTGTTCTGAACTCAAATGATTCATTTTATTATTAGCTCCCCGATATTTAAATGAACCAGTATATTGCATATTTTCTAATTTCAGGAATACATTACCTTCAGCCACGCTTTGGCTTAGAAAAGTAGAGCGAATTAGGGGTGTCTTACGTATATATGGTCTGATAATTGCCTTGGCTTCTTCAATATCTTTCAAGCTGCAAATATCCTGGATATTACGTAACTCGTTATAAACTAACATCACTTATTCCTCATTTCAACAAAAGATTTTGACAAAAACGCCCAATATAAGCGCTATCAAAATTCATTATATACTCTTATCGAGGCGCTTGCTAGGAGAATCCACTACTTCTAATCAGATTTATAAGCGTGTCTCATCTTCATAGTAAAGATTCATAACATTCTTATTTATCTAAGGATCAATGAAATAAGCTAACTTCCTTGAAAAATATAAAAGCCCGAATCCACATTCTTGGCAAAAAGAAATTTTGCCAAGAAATGAACTCGAACCCTTTTCTATAGTATCCGTCATTCATGGTTAATGTGTACTGATTACAATAATGATTTAAGGTCAGTATAAGGGAATTGACTCGTTTCAGCGACCCCTTCATGAGTTAAATAACCTTGATAAATATTCACCCCTAAGGCCACGGTCTCACTGTTTTGAATCGCTTGTTCAAGTCCCTGATTGGCAATCATGGTGACAAAACGAGCCGAAGCATTGGTTAAAGCCTGTGAGGCGGTTTGTGGCACAGCGCCTGGGACATTCGCTACCGTATAATGAATCACATCGTGCACCTTGTAAATTGGATCAGATAGTGTGGTTGGATGGGTCGAGGTCTCGATATTCCCTCCTTGGTCAATGGCAATATCGATAATCACTGATCCTGGTTCCATAGTTTTAACCATATCTTCACTCACTAGAACCGGAGCCCGGCGACCTGCTACTAGGACACAACCAATGACTAAATCCGCTTCAGCTACGGCTTCCGCAATATACACGGGTGAAGAAACTAAAGTTTGAACGCGATTATTAAATATATTCTCTAATTCAGCCAAACGCTGGGTATTGATGTCAAAAATTTTGACTTCTGCTCCCATCCCCAAGGCAATTTTAGCGGCACTTTCGCCAACATTCCCTCCACCAATTACAACAACCTTACCTCGAGCTACTCCAGGAACCCCGGCTAATAACTTCCCTTTTCCACCATTCTGCTGTTCTAGATAAAAAGCCCCTGCTTGAATCGCGAAACGACCAGCGATCTCTGACATAGGCTGAAGTAATGGCAACTTACCATTCTCAACCATCGTTTCATAGGCAATGCCGATGACCTTATGTTCAATCATCGCTTCAACCAAAGGCTCATTGGCTGCTAAATGCAAGTAAGTCAAAATGATTAAGCCAGGACGGAAATATTTGTATTCACTTTCAAGCGGCTCTTTTACTTTGACAATCATCTCAGCTTCTTGCCAAACTTGGTCCACCGGACAAATTTCAGCCCCAAAATCAATATAATCTTGATCAGGAAACCCTGAGCCCACACCGGCCCCGGCTTGAATTAAGACCCGATGTCCAGCATCTACTAAAGGTTGGACGTTCGCTGGGACTAAACCGACACGTTTTTCATTATCTTTGATTTCTTCAGGTACTCCAATAATCATTAGTTTTGCCTCTTTCCATTCTCATTGTTTTATAATTTAGCTATTATTATGCTATCATACAAAACCGATCAAATCGAGTCATTTCTGCTGAAATATTTTCACTATTTTAATTTTTTGCAGTATAAATTTTATAGTGCAACCATTATCGACTAAGTTTCTCAAGTTCAGGCCAATCACAAGGAGTGTAAGTCATATGAACATCCGAGCAACTCACAAAACTTAGCGACGTGTCACTTAGAAAGTGTCTAGTGGATTGAGTCCGGAAAAGCAAAACTTTAAAGAACGGTCACTCGCCAATTACACAGATTTATTTATCTTTTATTTGGGAGCTATTATTTTTTGAAAGTAACCAGCAAGGTCCACTTGCATAAATATCTATTGTAATTAACCAACTTTATTACTATCTCCATGACCAATCTCTCAGCTCAAAACAAAAAACCTAGGCAACATGCCTAGGTTTAATCATCAAATGTAAATAGAGTTTTTGAACTTCTAACTCTTTAATCAACTTCACTGAGTCTTTGGTTTAAATTGCTGAAGAACCTCACCATTCCGATTTAGGAATGTCTACATATATTGTTTCAAAATTTCTGATAAACGATTTTTATCGTGGAAGCCCACTAATTTTTCAACAACTTGACCGTCTTTTTTAACGATTAAAGTCGGAATTGACATAATCCCAAAAGAACGAGCTACTTCTGTCTGTTCATCGACATTCATTTTGAAAAATTCCACTTGGCCATCCAATTCTTGAGCCAATTCATCGACTACAGGGGATTGCATCCGACAAGGACCACACCAAGGAGCCCAAAAGTCAACCAGTACAACACCTTCTGCTGTTTTATTTTCAAAATCTTTATCTGTAATATCTAATACCATTTTATTTCTCTCCTCTCAAAGTGAAGTTATCTTAACACATTGCTTCTTAACTGTCATCGAATTTGCTTCTATTTAAAATATACCACAGTTGCTCCACTTCCTCCAGCATTGGCCAGAGCATATTCAAAACGGTCAACTTGGGGATGACGTTTGAGTAAATCTTGGATACCTTGTCGCAGCGCTCCAGTCCCTTTCCCATGGACAATAGTTACCATCGGATGGTGGGATAAGAGTGCCTGGTCTAAATATTTCTTAGTATTCTCCATCGCTGCATCAAATCGTTGGCCTCTTAAATCCAATTGTGTTTGAACCTTACTGCCAGCCTGTCGTTGAACATTGACTGTCACTTTAGGTTCAATTTTATTGAGTGGTTGCAATTCATCGGCAGGAATTTTCATTTTTAGAATACCCATTTGAACCACATACTCTTTATGGTCCAAGACTTCAATAATCGTTCCTCGCTGACCATATGAAAGTACTTCGACATCATCGCCAACCTTCAGCTTCTTAGCCCGCTTGGCCTTCTTCAAGACCCGATTTTTCTTTAAGCGTTCGGGTTGTTTTAATTGGTCAAAACGTCCTTTCTTATCAATGAGGACATGTTCTTTGATTGTCTTATCCTGACCTTGCTCTAATTGAAGATCACGAATTTCTTGAATAATCTTCTCAGCTTCAGCCTTCTTCTCTTCAACTTGAGCATTCGCTTGGCGCTTCGTCTTCTCTATGAGCTCATTTTTTTGATTCATGAACCGTTGATATTCTGTCATTAAATCAGCATGAATCTTCTCGGCTTCAGCCAAAATTTGTTGACTTTGATGATGATCTTGTTCGGCCAGACGATGTTCTCGTTCTAGCTGAGAAATCATCTCGTTAACCGATTGATCAGCTTGGGAGATTCCCGATTGAGCATATTGCAGGATCGAAGCAGGTAGACCCAGCCGTTGGGAAATCTCTAGGGCATTAGACCGTCCGGGAATACCGATTAACAAGCGATAAGTAGGCGATAAACTATCACTATCAAATTCCATACTAGCATTTACTGTATCTGCTGCTTGATGGGCATAAACTTTTAATTCTGGATAGTGAGTCGTCGCCATCACCATGACCCGATGTTGCCGTAAATGATCCAAGATGGCCATCGCTAAACTAGCCCCCTCTTGCGGATCGGTCCCTGAACCTAGTTCATCGAAGAGGACCAGTGAATCTGCGGTCATTTGTTCGAGAATCGACACAATATTGGTCATATGACCCGAGAATGTAGACAAACTTTGTTCAATCGATTGTTCATCACCAATATCCGCAAAAATTTGGTCAAACAAAGCTAATTGGCTCCCAGAATCACAGGGAATATGTAAACCTACTTGGCCCATCATCTGAATTAAGCCAAGTGTCTTGAGTAAGATTGTTTTCCCACCGGTATTCGGCCCTGTAATAATTAAAGCCCGATAATGTTGACCCAGAATAATATCATTAGCCACAATCTTATCCTCAGCAATTAAGGGATGACGAGCCTGCCACAAGGCGACATGCTGTTCCTTTGAAAAAATAGGTCGCACACCCTTTATCTCACGAGCATAAAAAGCGCGAGCCTGAATGAAATCTAATTGACCCAAACAAGTTTGATTATCCCTAATATCTTGGGAATAAGGCATCAAGGCTTGAGTATTTTCTTCAAGAATGCGTTCAATTTCTTTACGCTCAGCACTTTGCAAATCGGTCAATTGGTTATTTAATTGAACGACGGCTTGGGGTTCAATATATAAAGTCTGACCCGTAGAAGATTGGTCATGGATCGTGCCACCAAACTGATTACGATATTCGGCCTTAACAGGAACCACATAACGATTATTTCGAATGGTAATCAAAGCATCCGACAGATAATTAGCCTTGGACTTGAGTAATTGATTCAGCTGTTGGCGAATCTGACTTTCTAACTGATTTTGGCGACGCCGGATTCGAGCTAACTCACTGGAAGCTGTGGATAATATATTCCCCGACTCATCCACAATTAGATTAATTTGTTGCAACAATTTAGGCTGTAGAATCAATTGATCCGCCCAGAATTGCAAGGCTTCGATCATAACTTCTTCAGCAGCTAATTGCTTAAAGAAATTGCCTAAGTCGAGAACCGTTTTTAACAATCTCCCAATCTGAGCAAATTCTGGACCATTTAAGCTCGCACCGAGTTCTAAACGCTTCAAAGCAGCAGTTAGGTTATCAATTCGCCCAATCGGCATCGATTTGTCTTGCAGAATTAAATCTAAAGCTTCCGCTGTTTCGGCCTGCCATTGTTCCAGTTGGTTTACATCATCAGACATCTTCATTGCGCTAATATGCTCTTTGCCCATAGGCGTTTGTGCATATTGACTCACTTTCTCTTGAATCCGAGCGAATTCTAAAGTCTGGTATATTTTTGGGGTGTTCAATGTCTACTCCTTTCTTATTATTTAATAAATCCCATTAGCTAAATGGGTTTGCATTCAGCCAAGCATTGGCCGCCAAATCCGATAAGATTGGCGTCTGGGAAACAATCCAATATAATAAAGGATTATTCACAAATTGTTGTTGAATCCATTCAATGGGCAATAAAGATAAGACAAATAAGAGTAAAAATACCATGATATAAGTAATTAATAAATTGACAATACCACCAGCAATCCCGTTGGCCGAATCGAGTAAGTTATAATATTGCACCCGACTGAAGAAGACGGAAACAATTCGAGTCACAATATAGCCAATGACTAAAATGAAAATAAATGAAACCACCCGATAGAAGGCATCATTAATCAGGAAGCTAGTTGCTTCATTATATAAGGTAAATTCGGTATCTGGCTGAATCGCTGGAAAAGGAATCAACATTTCGGCCCATTTTGAAATGGCCTCATAATAACGACTGGCCACAAAAAAACTGATTAAATAACCCAGCAAGCGAATTAACTGCATGGCCAGGCCTTGACGGTAACCTTGATAGAAACCAAGTAATAAAATAATTAAAACAATAATTGTAAACATACTTCCACCTCAAAACGAACTATCCATGATGAAAAGGAATCGTTCGATCAAATTTCTGACTTTCTTTCGTCGGATTTGGTTCATGTCCTACAGAATTCATATCACTATATTCGGCTAAGGCATGTTCCAATTCCATTATTTTTTGTTCTTTAATAAGCTGATCAGACACTGCATTCACTGCCATTAATAAAGCCTTATCTTGAGAAGATAAACGACGATCTAATTGACTCAGTTGCTTTAATTGGGAATTTACAATTTCTACGACGGCTTCAATGTGCTGAGCTGACTGGCGACCAATAATCGTATAATCGCGACCTTCAATCGTCACTTTCACTCTTCGTTTACTTTGCATGCGACATTCCCTTTCACTATATTATATACTCCGATGGTATAGATGCTTAATTCATATTTTAACATTTATCATTGATTAAGTATAATAGATAATAAGTGAAGATGAAAGGAATTTTCTATGAATACAGTGACACTAACTTTAACTGCTCAGCAAATTCAAACGCTTAAAGCCTTATACCCTCAGGCAAAAATTAGCGCCGTTCCCTATGCTCATTATCGCTTGCAAATACCTCAACTTACGATTACTGCCTATCATTCTGGTAAGGTCGTATTTCAAGGAAAGCTCGCCCAAGACCATGCTAATCCTTGGCAAAGCAAGTCCTCCACCTGGCAAAGTCCTAGTAAAGAAAAAAATAAACCTCGGAAAAGTTCAATCCACTCTACCAGTGTATTGATGGGTTCGGATGAGGTAGGTAATGGATCCTATTTCGGTGCCCTAACAGTGGCTGCGGTGTTCTTAACAGCTGATCAGATTAAATATGCTCAGACTTTAGGTATTAAAGATTCAAAACACTTGAACGATCAGCAGATAATTAAACTGAGTCAGATTATCCGGTCTGAATTCAAACATAGCCTACGGGTTTGTAATCCTAGCGAATATAATCGATTAATTGGGCCCTATAATGCAGTCAGTCTTAAGGTCCACCTTCACAACCAAGTCCTCTTAGACCTATTGAACAAGCTCAATCCTAAAGAAAAGTCGCTTCTCCAAGGCATCCTGATTGATCAATTTACCTCTCCGGCTAATTACTATAAATATTTAAATAAAGAAGAGACCCCGCTGAAGCAAGGTCTCCACTTTAAAGTTAGATCAGAATCAATTCATCTATCTGTCGCCAGTGCCTCGATCCTTGCTCGAGCCGCTTTCTTGCAATCCTTACAGGATTTGGGGCAAGCTTATCACACTAAACTGCCTTCCGGTGCGGGTCTACAAGTTGACAATTTTGGCCGACAATTGGTCGCTCAATGGGGCCCTGAAGTTCTAAAAAATACCGCAAAGTTACATTTCAAAAACACACAAAAAATCTTAAATCTTAATACTCGCTAACCGATAAATCGAGAAAGACAAATGATCGGGTGGGATCGACACTCTCCACCTGCCATCTTGAATGGTAGACCACTTGTTCAGTAACTGGATCGAAGACTTCTAATTGATATTCTGTCGCTGAGATTTGTTGTGCTAAATAAATCTTGCCCGCAGCTAAACATACTGATTGATAATCCTCACCAAATTCTTTTATTTTTTCTAATTTTTTATTTTTCAAGTTAAAGCTGGAAAGAATTCCTTTACCCATCGCTGGCATTTGACCTTGCCAAGACAGGGATTCTTGAGGAATTTCTGCTGACTCGTATAGATAAACATGGCCTTCGTGGACCCAATAATGTTTAGTCGATTGATCGATAAATCCTTCGTCGGGTAAATCGACTTCTTTTTCCCCTTGATAATTATATAACTCGTAATTGGGCTGGATTGAATGATAACTAACTGTTTCTGGATTCGTTGATCCATCCTGATAGGCCGAAAGAACCATATATTCCGGATAAATGCCCATCATCGGCCGACTATACTCTAGGTAAAGATTCTGTTGAGGTCGAGAAATTTCTGCGACTTTACTGACTTCCCCGGCTTCGACATCTAAGGTCAATAGCAGCCAATCGCCGGCTGCTTGATATATCCCTGCATTATCCGGTGCTATTCTTTCTATTAATATATTGATCACTTGTTCATGACGGACAAATCCGAGAAATTTATAGTCGTAGTCTCCAGGTTCGAGCGAGTATGCTTTATCGGCAAAGCTTTGTGAGGCTTGGTCGAAGATGGCATAATTGAAAGTCTGCTCGACATTCAACCAATAAGCTAAATGAAGGGGAATCCAGATTTCTTTACCTTTATTCTCAGCCACTTTTGTTAAAGAATCTTGTTTGCTCCGTTTATTCGGAGCGATTTTTTTGAGTTTTTTCTCCCAGACATAGCGGTCGAGTTTCATAATCATTGGATTATCGACTGCTTGTTCAACCCGTCCCTGGTCGATAACAAAATCCAATTCAATGGCATCTTTGTCTTCGGTTGGCTTTTCCTCGAGGACGGAAGTCCGTAACAGTACCTGATCCAGCAAGCTAGAATCGCCACTTGCTTCAATTTGCTTGAATTTCACCGGAACATGATAAGGCATCATTAAGATAATAAAACCAAGACTAGCCAAAATGATTAAACTGAGGGTATATCCTTGACGTTTCATAAGCGCCTCCTTATATGCTGATAACTCGTTGACTGATAAAGGACATCCATAAGCCTTGCAAGAGATTGATAAATAAGAGTTGCCAAATCAGCCAGACGAAAGTTTCCCGATCCGTTAAATGAAATACAACTGAATCCAACCAAATCGCAAAAACGATTAATAAAATGGAAAGAATCAAATAAATCCCTGTCAGGCTGATACTTCGTTTCATTGATTGTTGTTTCAGACTATTAAATAAAATTTGAAGATTACTAGAAATCAAAATAACTAGTGAGATGAGTAAAGCGATAAAGGCAAATCCCTTCAAATTTAAAGGAATCAGTACATTTAAGGGGGTCAGATTTAAGAGTTCTAATCGCCATCCCATACTGATGTAGTTATCAAACAGCGCTTGACAAAGTTGATCCACAATGATGAAAACCAACCATTGAATCACAATCATCGTTAAGGACATTAACATGCTGGCGGACCATTTAGCCCAGGAAATGGCTAAACGAGAACCTGGCAGGCTCAATAATCGATAGATAAATCGCCCCTGTAAATGCCACTCACGAAACCAAATATAATGAACATATAGAATGGTAACCGCTAAACCGACGGCCACAATCATCCAAAAAAGATTGTTCTCAGCAAATAGATTTTCTAAACCAAAATCTTTCTGAGGCTGAAATACTCCTTGAAATTTGATCATGCGGACAAAACTTAGCCCCTCAGCGATTAATAAAATCATCACAAAACTCACGAAGAAATGTTTACTCCGATTCATTTCATCTACAAAAAGATTCCAAAATTTCTTCATTTAATTCACCTCCCGCATCACATCAAGAATAGATTGCCCTTGTTCTTCTCGGCGCTCCTCTGCTTTGAAATTCTCAACGATTTCTCCATCTTTAAGAATTACCACATTATCAATTAAACTTTCAATTTCATTCACTTCATGCGTTGAAATTAAGACCCCCCGCTGTTCCATCAAATTTGAGGTGAAGACTTGAAGAATTTGTTCGCGGGCTAAAGCATCGATCCCAGAAAAGGGTTCATCCATGATTAAATAATCGGTATCGAGGGTCAAACCTAATAAAAGATTCATCTTAGCTACATTCCCTTTGGAAAGACTGCCAATCTTGTCTTCTCGCTTCAAACGAAAGAATTCTAATAATTCACTAGCCCGACGTGGATTATATGTGGAATAGTAGCGTTGCATCATCGCCAAACTTTCTTGGACGGTCATCGAATTTAAGACAATAATTTGATCGGGCACATAGGATAAGCGATCCAAACTATCCGGGCAAATCACTTTCCCATCGATGGTAATGTCCCCACTCTGCCAAGGTAATAAACGCATGATTAAATTCATCAGGGTCGTCTTGCCTGAGCCATTTAACCCCACTAAGCAGGTAATTTCACCCCGAGGGATTTCAAAAGAAATATTATTGAGCACTTGCTTTTTGGCATAAGCATAACTTACTTGATTAATCTTGATCATCTACTGACTCACTCCATTCTGCTTTATTCAAATATTCAATCGCTTCTTGACGTGAAATGTGCATGGCACGAATTTCCTTAACAAACTGACTGACTGCTTGGCCGACCATTTCCTCCCGTAACTGGGCCAACCTTTCTGGGTCCGTGGTTAACTGACTGGGAACATTAGCTTGAGTGACGATCAATGCCTGCTCTTCCATTTCTTTAAAAGCTTTTTGAACGGTATTGGGATTAATCTTGAGTTGTTGAGCAATCTCTCGCCGAGAAGGAAGTGACGCTCCAGGTTGGTAGGCTCCACGAACAAAAGCTAGTTTAAATTGGTGGATCAGTTGTTGATAGATTGGTATCTGCGCATCAAATTTCATAGGCACCCTCCTCTTTTGTATTACCTATGTAATACATCTCGCTTGTATTATACAATTAATACAGATAAAATCAATCACAAAATAAAATTTAACAGAATTTCCAGATCTGTAGCATAAAACATAGCTCTTACACAAAAATACAGCACTAAAAGAGACCCTCAGTAAAACCAGTGATGACTATCCAGGTTTTAGTGACGGTCTCGCTTAAGAAAGCCTTTCATGCATTTATTCAATTAGAAAGTAAAACTGTATTTATTAGCTCATCTTAGTTATTTAGCTTAACAGCTTAGTCTATCATTAAACGGAATTATCCTATTTGTATTAACGAATTTCTAAGCCATCAATCGTGGCTAGCGCTTGATAAATCTTGTCCATAGCCCCATTAATTTCTTCATCACGAATTGTGGCCTCGGGATTTTGGAAGGTCAAATGGTAGGCCAATGACTGCTTGTCCGCATCAATTTGTTCCCCAATATATTGGTCAAATAACTCGACCTCTTTCAAATAACTTCCTCCGTGGCTTTCCAGTAACTTAACAATTCGACCATGTTCAATAGATTGTGGTAAGACCATGGCAATGTCTCGTGTGCTGGCCGGATATTTGGCTAAGGCCGGTGTTTTCTTTATGGTCCGTTCAGTCTTTTGGATTGCTTCCAAGTCCACTTCCATGAAATAGGTCGCTTTGGCTAAATCGTATTGATCACAAATATTAGGATGAACCCGACCCATAAAGCCGATCACTTGCCCATCCAACACGATACTGGCTGTTTGACCCGGATGCATGACCGGAATTTGGTCAGATGGGACAAATTCAATACGATTAAGAAGATTAAATTGAGCAAAATAGGTTTCAACCATACCTTTTAAAGCATAAAAATCATAGGTATTTTCAGAACCATACCAAGTTTTAGCTTGTTCTTGACCGGAAACCATGATGGCTAAACGTTCTTGCTCTAACGGTTGTTGGTGACGGCCTTGATGAATAAAGACCCGTCCCATTTCATAAATAGCAATATCTTTGGCTTGTCGAGCTAGATTATATTGAGTGACTTCAAGCAAAGCAGGAAACATACTTTGTCTTAAGGTTGTTCGATCCGAACTCATTGGCAAGGCCAAATGAACAAGTGGTTGAGCTACGGGTTGAAATAGTTTGGCCTTGTCCTCGGAGGTCAAGATATAAGAAATGACTTGATTCAGACCCAAGCCCTCTAGAATATCCTGACTTCTTCGATTGAACTTCTGATTGGCAGTTAAGGCTCCTGGTTGACCCTTGCTTGCTGGTAAACGAGAAGGAATCCGATCGTAGCCATAAATTCGAGCAATTTCTTCGAAAATATCAGCATCGATATGCAAGTCTCCTCGCCGACTTGGAATCCGAACCGTAAAATCAGCTTCACCATAACTCACTTCAAAATGAAGGCGATCGAAAATTTCTTTCAAGGCTTCACGACTTAGATCAATACCAATTTTTCTAATAATATCCTGATAAGGAATGGTGACTTGATGTTCTGTTTGATCAATGTGTTCAAGGTGGCTAATAGCCTGAACTGAATCCGCTTCGGCATACTGACCAATCAGCTGACCAGCTAATTGACTGGCAGCCAATACCCGAGCAGGATCCAAACCTTTCTCATTTCGTAGACTGGCCTGAGAACGTAGATGATATTTATTAGCCGTTCTACGAATTATCGTCGCCATAAACATGGCCGATTCTAAGAGAATTTCACGTGTTGACTCCGTTACTTCCGTATCAAAACCGCCCATCACCCCGGCTAGGCCGATCGCTTGGTTATTTGAACTAATCACGATATCTTGATCAGTAAGTTGCCGATCTTCACCATCTAACGTCTTTAGCTGTTCATCTGGCTTGGCCAGACGTACGGTAATATCTTTGCCTGGCAATTTCTCATAATCATAAGCATGCAAGGGTTGCCCCAGCAGTAACATGACATAATTGGTCAGATCGACAATATTATTTAGCGGCCGTATCCCCATTTTCATCAAGCGAATTTGAATCTTCAAAGGACTTTCCTTAACGGTCACACCAGAAATATGTCTTAGCGAGAAAATTGGCGCTAGTTTCGAATCAGCCAGCTTAATCACTGTATCTTGCAGAGGTGTTTCTTCGATTTCAGGGAGACCTTGTTGTATGGCAGACAAATTAACGTCTTGTTTCAAAATAGCTGCCACTTCATAAATTAAACCATGCATACTTAAAGCATCGGCTCGGTTGGGGGTCAAATCTAATTCTAAGATTGGATCATCTAAAGCAAATAATTCGACGATGTCTTGACCTACTTCAGCTTCTTCGGGAAGCAGATAAATTCCTTGAGCATATTTCTTAGGCACTACGCTATCGGCAAAACCTAACTCTTGTAGGGAACAAATCATCCCTTGGGAAGCGACTCCTCTTAATTCTGTGGATTGAATCTTGATGCCACCAGGTAGCTTCGCGCCAGGTACAGCGACGATAACTTTCTGACCTTGACCAATATTAGGTGCCCCACAGACTATCTGTAAGGGACTTGATTGACCAACATCTACTTGCGTAATCTTTAAGTGATCACTATCGGGATGAGGTTGACAATCTAATACATAACCAACTTTCAATTGATCTAGATTTTCGCCATAATTATGAATTGTCTCAATTTCAATCCCTGTGCGTGACATTTGTTCGGCTAAATCTATCGCTGACACACCCGTTAAATCTAAATATTCTGCTAACCATTCTAAAGATAAGTTCATTAATAAGCGCCTCCCTTATACTGTTGAAGAAAACGAATATCATTTTGATAGAAGTGGCGAATATCATCGATATTATTTCTTAACATAGCCACCCGTTCAATTCCCAAACCAAATGCAAATCCAGAATAAATACTTGGATCTATGCCTGACATCCGTAAGACATTGGGATGCACCAAGCCGGCACCGAGAATCTCAATCCAACCACTCTTCTTACACATAGCACATCCTTGACCATGACACTTGAAACAAGTCACATCAACCTCTACAGAAGGCTCTGTAAAGGGAAAATAAGAAGGACGTAGGCGGATTTCAGTTTCCTCGCCAAACATTTGTTTTGAAAAGGCTAGTAAGGTACCAGATAAATCAGCCATAGTAATTCCTTGGTCGACCACTAAGCCTTCAATTTGTTGGAATTGGTGAGAATGCGTTGCATCATCGTCGTCGCGTCGGAATACCTTACCTGGAGAAATCATCTTCAAAGGCCCTTTAGAGAAATCATGGATTTCTAAAGTCCGTGCTTGAACTGGCGACGTATGAGTCCTTAACAATACTTCTTCATCAATATAAAATGTATCCTGCATATCGCGAGCTGGATGATCTTTAGGCAAATTCATACGTTCGAAATTATAAGCATCTAATTCGACTTCTGGTCCTTCGATGACTTGATAACCCATACCTAAGAAGAAATCCTCAATTTCTTGTCGCGTTTGGGTCAAGATATGACGAGTGCCATATTTTCTACGTTTACCTGGGAGGGTAACGTCAAGAGCTTCTTTAGCTAAGGCTTGAGCCATTTCTTCGGCCTGAATAGCTTCACTGGCTTCGGCAAAAGCTAGATTAAAATCCTTTTGGAAATGAGAAATCGCTTGGCCAAGTTGCGGTTTTTCCTCCGCAGACAATTGTCCCATTTGTCTGGTAAATTGATTTAAACTTCCTTTCTTACCGGTATATTTCACCCGGATTTGTTTTAACGCATCACTTGAATCTGCTTGATTAATATCGGTTAAGGCTTGTTTCAGTAACTCTTCCATTGCTTGAATTAAGTCGTTAATCTCTTTCATCACAATCATCTCCTTGAATAAAATAAAAAAAGCCCATCCCCCGAAAGGGACGCGCTACCGTGGTACCACCCTTATTTTTAAATCTTTATTACCTAAAAATTCAAACTCTTAAATCTTTAACCGGGATAACGGGATCCTTTTCAACAGATGTCTTAACAGATCAGCTCGGAAATTGAAGGTTGATAACGACTTACTGATCTAGTTTCAGTCATGCTAAATCTCCCTGTGCTTAGCGTTTCAACGGATTTCGTCAAGGCCTTTATTAATTATAGTATAGCGAGATTTAGCTCAAGGGTCAATCAGTTATTTATTTTAAGGAATTAGAAAACCGAAAAGCTGGTTTAATTAATGAACGATAAGTATCCGCAGCTTGCCGCCATTCATTCACGAAGACGGAAAGATAACCATGATACAATTCACTAATCGCGGCTTCTTTATCCATTAAGGTGACAACCCAGCTTTCAGCATAACGTGGTAAATCTAAGGTCGCCCCAAACATATGTTTCAAAATAATATCTTGTTCCATATCTGATAATTCTACCAACTTGATCGCATTAGCCAAGGCTATCCGTGGATGCTCGTAATTATGCCCTTTACCTCCTACGGTTGATTTCTCATGACTTTCATAGAAAAATAAATCATGCAACAAGCCTGCCCGGGCAATCGACCGTCGATTTAAGCCTAGACGCCGCGCCCAACGAAATGAGCGATAAGATACAGAAATTGAATGAGCCAACCGATTGGTAAAACGATGATGGACATACTTCTCTAGACCTTTAACTTCTTCTAGATTCATGATTTCTTCCACAATGGACATATATTCACGATCTGCTTGCCAATTTAAAGTCATCAACAATCCTCCAATACACTATTTCTCAATACCACAGCTATTATAGAGAACCGATGTAAATTATTCATGAAGGATTGGTTAATTTATTGTAAAAATTATGTAAATCTGCCAATCCTGTGTATGTTACCCAAAAAAATCCTCCATGAAGTAGCTTAAAATCAATGTTAGCAAGCTACTTAAGGAGGAGCTTTTAATTTAAAATAGTAATATTTATTAACCTCAATGCGGTCATTTTGCTATGGATAAATAAATATTTTTGAACTTTATTTTTCAATAAAAATTTTCTTTTGAATGAATCTGATGGGCATTGAACAAACTCTTTAGCCTAATCATAGTTCAGTCTCAGGCAAAGAATGAAACATTAAAATGCTGGCTGCCACTGCTGCATTCAAAGATTCAGCTTGACCCGGCATCGGGATATGGACAAGACCATCACTTAAGGCTTGGATTTCTGGCGAAACTCCCTGACCTTCATTGCCAATCACATAAGCTAGGTCTTGATCTCGAGATACTTGCCGATAATCTAGCGATGTCTGATCAAGCGCTGAACTATAAACCTTAATTGCCGCGGCTTGTAATTTTGGGATTAAATCAGCTAAAGGATAACTGATGCAAGGAAGATGCCAGAGAGAACCTTGGGTCGCCCGAATAACCTTGTCATTATAGATGTCCACGGTTTGCGGACTCATAAAGACCGCTGAATAATTCGCAGCATCCGCGGTTCGCATCATGGTTCCTAAATTTCCCGGATCTTGGATATTATCTAAAATTAGGAAGCGACTCCCTTGATTGATTAAAGTTTCAAGATTCACAGAATCACGGTTATTTTTAATTACTGCAAAAATACCCTGGTTTTGTTCCGTCTGACTGATTTCTTTAGCAATCTCTAGGCTAATTTCAATAGCTGGACAACGATCTTGCCAGCTTGGTCTAATAAAATTAGGGTCGATGACCATCATATTCTGAAGTTGACAACCCGCTTGAATAGCTTCTTCTACCAAATGAAATCCTTCAATCAAATAGGCTTGAAATTGTTTACGACCTTTAGCGGTATGCAATTTTTTCCATTGTTTGACTTGAGGATTCTGCTTGGATTGAATCTCTTTCATACTATCTTGTAAGCTCATAAATCGCTTCAGCATAAATAGCCGTTGCTCGTAATAAATCTTTAACCGCTAGGAATTCATTAGCCTGATGCATGGTGTCGATCGAATCAGGGAATAAAGCTCCATAGGCAACGCCACGAGGCATTAGTCGACCATAAGTTCCGCCACCAATCGTTTGTTCGTGAGCTGGTAAGCCGGTTTGACGATGATATACATCCAGTAAAGTGGCTACAAGTGGGTCATCAGCTGGCACATAGTGAGGTTCTTTGTGGGCACCCATTTCAAAACTTAAAGCCGTGTATGCCGTCAATTGATCTTGCATTTGTGTCAGCATTTTTTCTGGATCTGTACCTTCAGGGAAGCGGAAATTCACATTCATTGATACGCCATCTTCAAGGTTGAAATTAACAATGCCAACATTCATTGAAACGTCGCCCATTACTGGATGATGGTGTGCTACGCCCACTTTACTCGCATCAAAACCTTCAAATAATTCTTGACTTAATAATTGAATCAATTGTTGAGCATCGAGACGCGTCCAAGAATAGTCAGCTAAAAATTTAGCCAAATGAGTCGCTGCGTTGATCCCTTTTTCTGGAGTAGATCCGTGTGCGGATTTCCCAACTAAGGTTAAATCAGCGATTTGATCCTTAATATCTATTTGACCCTTAAATTGATGTTGATCGAGGTAATGATTGAAAGCATCTGTCAAAGTCTCTGGTGATAAATTAGTATCAACAAGTTTTACTTGGGCTTGGGCCGATTCCGGCACCATATTCGGTCTTAAACCAGCTTGCCAATTGACTAATTCTAGTTGGCCAGATTGTTCTTCAGTATTCTTGGAAGAGAATAGAGCCGAAACATTCCCTTTCTCTCCATTGATAATTGGGAAATCAGCATCGGGTGAGAATCCTAAGTCTGGCATTTCAGCATGTTTAAAGTAATAATCCATACATTGCCAGCCACTTTCTTCATCAGTTCCAACGATGAGGTGAATGCGTTTATTAAATTCAACCCCTAGTTCACGTAGCAATTTCAAAGCGAAAAAGGCGGCAACGGTTGGCCCCTTGTCATCACTTGAACCACGAGCATAGATCCGTTCATCTTTGATTACCGGATCGAAGGGATCAGTTTGCCAGCCCGAACCTGCAGGAACAACATCCAAATGTCCTAATATTCCGACTAACTCATCTCCCTGACCAAGTTCGATGCGTCCGGCCCAAGGTCCAAATTTTTGGGTCGTAAAGCCATCTTCCTCAGCCATCTGCATAAATTCATTCAAGGCTTTCAAAGGTCCTGGTCCCACAGGAGCTTCTTCACTCGCTAAAGCATCATCGCGAACTGATTCAATCTTTAATAGTCGAAACAGATCGGCTAATAAATCCTCTTTTCTCGCAGTCACTTCGTCTAACCAATGAATTTTTTCCATTTTCCCACTCCTTTTATTCTATTAAGCCAAAAGGCTTTAATTGTTGCATTTCTTCAGGCTTCAAAGGACGGTACTGTCCTAAAGCTAAATTAGGGTCTAAGACTATCGGGCCCATTTGAATCCGTTGCAAAGTCACAACTTGATGATCAAAGGCTGAAAACATGCGCTTGACTTGATGGAATTTCCCTTCATAGATTTCAACTTCAATATATGTCCGATCTTGTGCCGGATCATAATTGATAATCGATAGCTGTGCCGGCAAAGTGATAAAATCGCCTAAGTCAATCCCATCTGCAAAGGCTGTGATGACATTCGCTTCAACCCGGCCTTGGACCCAAGCTCGATAGACTTTACCAATCTCTTGCTTGGGCGATAATAATTGATGGGCTAATTGACCATGGTTGGTTAATAACAATAAACCCGTGGTATCCCGGTCCAAACGGCCGACCGGAAATAAGTCGACATGACTATAATCTGCAGCAACCCAGTCAATGACAGTTTCATAATAATGATCCTCAGTCGCTGAAACGATGCCTGCCGGTTTATTCAGCATCAGATAATAATATTGCTGATAGTGAACAGCCTGCCCTTCACAGGTAATATCAACCAATTTCGGATCTACCTGAAAAGCCGGATCTTTAATGACCTCTTGGTCTATTTCTACTGTACCCGCTTGAATCATCTTTTTGACTTGGCGCCGAGTACCTAATCCTGCATGAGCTAGTAGCTTATCTAATCTCATAGTTTTATCCTAATCTTTTCTTGTAAGGCTTGGTAACGATCACCAATCAAGATTGATAACATCCCCTGAACGGCCAGTAAGACGATATAAATAAAGACAGCGATAAGGACTACCATCATGACCTTAGAGAAGGTTAGCAGACGTCCCACAGGTCCAAATAAAAGATTGAAGACCCGATTCCACATCAAGGCAGCAACCCCCATCAACAGGGCTGGTACCAATATCTTGATGAAGTCTAAGGTTAACTGATAAGTGTTAAATTTCAGAACTCGGTTGAGTTTGATCCACATCAGTAAGCATGAGATCGCCAAAGCAAACATTGTTGATAACAAAGCACCATGAGCCTGGAAGAAGACCACTAATGGATATTGCAAGAGAATCTTAACAATTATTCCGACGACTAAGAAACGAACTGCTAAGCGTCTAAAGTTCATCGATTGTAGAATCGTCGATAAGACCGTATATAACCCTAGAATAATCGCCGTAAAAGAGCCGGTAATTAAGAGTGCTGGCCCCATTTCACTACCTAGGGGGTAGAATAATTGATAAATATTATCTGAAATGGCCATTAAACCAATTGCGGATGGAATCATCACCATAAAGAATACAGAAAGAATATGTTGGACCATTTTGGCCGTTTCTTGATATTTCTTCTGAGCGAATACTCCAGTTAATGAAGGAACAAAGGCTGATGAGAGCGCAATTGATAAGGAAATAATAATCATGATCAGCTTATCGACGTCCAAACTCATGACGCCATATAACTCATCGATTTCGGTAAGCAATAGAATTGAGCTCTTTTCTAGAATTTTACCGAAACTATAGGTATCAATTAATTGCATAATGATAATGCCTGATCCCAAAATGATAAACGGGATGGAATCAAAGGTCATAATTTTTAGACTATCTTTAAAATCAACGGTAATCTTATCTTCGGATTGTTCTAGCAATTGCTTAATATCAGGCAAACGACGAAGATAAATAATTACTAAATAGACCATTGATACAAGCGCACCAATAAAGGCAGCAAAGGTTGACTGTACCACCGCTGGCGTTACCTCGCCCTTCATCACGACCATAATCGCGTAAGTTGCCACTAACATATAAATGACCCGGGCAAATTGTTCAAGTAATTGAGAGACCGCCGAAGGTTTCATGTCATTAAAGCCTTGGAAATAGCCTCTAAATAGACTCATCATCGGTAGAATAAGCAAGGCTGGGACTAAAGATCTTAGAACCAAGACTGCCCCTTCTTTATTAACATTAGGTGACATTTCAGCCAAGAAAGGGGCTAGGATAAATAAGATTAAACCAGAAATTAATCCCGTGGCCAGCATAATCATTAAACTATGCTTGAAGAGTCGATCAGCCACGCGATATTCACGTTTTGCATGATACAAGGCCATTTGCTTGGCAATTGCCGAAGGGAATCCAGCCGTACCAATCGCTAAGAATAAAGAATAAGGCTTATATCCGGCACTATAAAGGGTATTGGCTTGCTTCCAACCTTCGCCAAACCAAGTCGCCCAAGGAATCACATATAAGGCCCCTATCACCCTGGAAATTACGTAACCGACCGATAGCCAGGCCGCCCCTGAAACAAAATTATCTTTTTTAATCAGTTTATCACTACGATCAATCTCATCTTTCTCTTCATGAATCTGTTGTTCAATCGTAATATCTGCTTCAGCAGTCACATCACTCAAGACCGTATCCGTCAAAATCGGTTCTTGGAATTCAGCGGTTGCTGATAATACTTCTTCTTCAAGGTTATTCTGGTTTTGATCAGCAGATATGCTTGGTTTTTCAGTCTGTTCTTCTTCCGGTTCAGTCTTCACAATCGCTTGTTCTTCTTCGCTACTTTCAGCAGAGATATTCGGCGTCGAAGGCGTCGTTTCAATCTCAACCGGATCTACTTGATCAAACGACTCGTTTTCGTTATCAGCAAGTTCAGAACGATCCATATTTTCTCGATCACGAACATAATAGACCGTTTGATCTTTTTCAAGTTCTTGAGTGGCTATTCGATTCTTATCTTGGATTTCAGCTTGATCATTCTGCTTCATGGATTCAGCTGATGATGGATGATCCAGTCCTGTTGCATCTTGCCGGAAGTTTTTAATTTTCATTTTTGCTTGGGCAATAGAATCTAGAAAACTTTTCTTCTTTTCTTTTCGTTGGACAATTTGCTCACTTGAAGCTTGTAAGTGATTAATCGAACGACGTAAGGCTTGAAATATTCCAGGCGAAGATTCTGCATCGCTTGGTGATGCTTCAATCGCAGAAGCTTGACTTTCATTCAGATCAGCGTTTTGTTCAAACTCCTCATTGGAATTATCTGCGACAGGGGTCTCTTCCTTCTCTGCTTCTTCTGGAAACTGATTGTAGGATTCGATCGGTTCTAATTTATTTAGATCGTAGTATTCCTCATAATTCTTTTGAAAAAGGTCACTTAATAAGTTACTTTTTCGATGAACACGACTTTGTTCTTGTCGTTGTCGAATTAAATCATCTTTAATTGAATGATAGCGGAATTCATTCTCTGAAGCTTTTTGTTTAGACGCTTGTAAATCATGAAGCTCTTGATAAGTGAAATAATCATCATCTAAAGGTTGCTTGTTCTTTTGTCGATAGGATACCTGACTTAACTCCTCATTGGCATCCATATCAGGGTCTTGATTCAGTTTATTATTCTGATCATTGTCATTTAAAGGACTCTTCAAGAAAACACCTCCTTAAACTATTTAACCACTATGTTCACTAACCGATTTGGAACCACAATCACTTTCTTAATTTCTTTGTCTTGGCAAGCTTGTTTGACTTCATCTAGAGCCAGTACTTTCTCTTCTACGGCATCTTTAGCCATATCTTTTTCTATTTGAAGTTTTGCCTTTATTTTACCATTAATTTGAACAACAATCTCAATCATTTTCTCTAATGTTAAGCTTTCATCATAACTTGGCCAAGTTGCCAGGCTGATAGATTCTTGATGACCTAAATATTGCCAAATTTCTTCCATCAGATGAGGCGCAATTGGTGCTAAGAGTTTAACAAAACCTTCAATATAGTCACGTGGAAGAATTTCTTCATCCTTCGCTTGGTTTAAGAAAATCATAAGTTGTGAAATCGCTGTATTGAAATGTAGGATTTCGTAATCTTGGGTGACTTTTTTAACGGTTTGATGATAGATTTTCTCTAAATTAGGATTGGCCGCATCTTGGATACTTGCTTGCAAGCGATCATTTTCTTCATCGATAATTAGGCGCCAGACACGGTCAAGGAATCGCCGGCTACCCTCTAGACCATTCTCACTCCAAGCAATCGAAGCATCCAGAGGTCCCATAAACATCTCATAAACCCGAAGCGTATCTGCTCCATATTCTTTAACCACATCATCAGGATTGACCACATTTCCTTTAGATTTTGACATCTTCTCATTGTTTTCACCCAGAATCATTCCTTGGTTAAATAGCTTTTGGAAAGGTTCTTTCGTGGTAACTAGACCCAAATCATACAGAACTTTATGCCAGAAGCGAGCATAGAGTAAATGGAGCACAGCATGTTCCACACCACCAATGTATAAATCAACATTTTGCCATTTTTCCATCGCTTCTTTCGATACTAATTCCGCTTGATTATGAGGATCCATATAACGAATGAAATACCAAGAAGAGCCAGCCCATTGCGGCATGGTATTTGTTTCTCGACGACCTTTCATTCCGGTCTCAGGATCGGTCACATATAACCAATCTTCAATATTGGCCAGTGGGGATTCGCCAGTTCCTGACGGTTTAATATTGTCAGCTTTGGGTAGAACGACTGGTAAGTCGGTTTCAGCAACTGCCGTCGTTGTACCGTCTTCCCAATGAATGACTGGGATAGGTTCTCCCCAATAACGTTGACGAGAGAAAATCCAATCCCGAAGCCGGTAATTAACCTTTCGCTGACCTCGATCATGTTCTTCAAGCCAAGCGATCATTTTCTCACTCGCTGCTTGATTATTTAGACCATCTAAAAATTGCGAATGAATATGGATGCCATCTTCAATATAAGCCTCTTGACTTATATCCCCTTCAATCACAGCTTTCAGAGGTAATTCAAAGTGATGGGCAAATTCATAATCTCTTTGATCATGAGCAGGTACGGCCATCACCATGCCGGTTCCATAGCTGGCGAGTACATAATCGGCAATCCAAATGGGGAGTTTCTCTTGGGTCACTGGATGAATGGCGTAAGCTCCAGTAAATACCCCTGTTTTTTCCTTAGCGAGTGAGGTCCGATCTAGGTCAGACTTACTAGCAACTTGTGCTTGATAGGCTTCTACTTGTGCTTTTTGTTCATCCGTAACGATTTGACTTACAAGCTCATGTTCCGGTGCTAAGACAATATAAGATACACCAAAAAGCGTATCAGGCCGTGTAGTAAAGACTTGGCATTCTAGTTCTGCATAACCATCTACTGCAAATTTAACCAAGGCGCCTTCGGACTTGCCAATCCAGTTTCGTTGCATATCTTTAACATTCTCTGGCCAATCGATCTCATCCAAATCTTCTAACAAGCGATCGGCATAGGCCGTAATTTTTAAGACCCATTGTTTCATAGGTCGGTGTACAACTGGATAGCCGCCTCGTTCTGAAACACCATCAATAACTTCTTCATTAGCTAAGACCGTTCCTAGAGCTTCACACCAATTTACCATAATGTTATCTTCATATGCTAAGCCCATTTCAAAGAGTTTAGTAAAAATCCATTGAGTCCAACGGTAATATTCTGGATCTGTGGTATTAATTTCCCGATCCCAGTCATAGGAAAATCCAAGTGAATTAATTTGTCGTTTGAAATTTTTAATATTATCTTGAGTAAATTCGGCTGGGTCATTACCGGTATCTAAGGCATATTGCTCAGCCGGCAAACCAAAAGCATCCCAGCCCATTGGATGGAGTACATCATAACCTTGCGCACGTTTCATCCGCGCCATCACATCCGTCGCTGTGTATCCTTCAGGATGTCCCACATGTAATCCTTGTCCTGATGGATACGGAAACATATCTAAAACATAGTATTTGGGATGATCTATTCCTCGATTTTGTGTTTTAAAAGTATGGTTGTCTTGCCAATATTTTTGCCATTTTTTCTCAATGGATTGATGTTGATAGGTCATATAATGCTCCTCCTAATGATTCTAATTCTTATTATACAAAAAAACCCCACATTATCTAGCTTTAGCAGATAATATAGGGCGAGTTAACGCGGTACCACCTATTATTCGGGATAAATCCCCTTAAAATCTTTAACGCAGAGTTTACGATTCTTCTTACTATCGTTCAGAAGAACAAGTCTGTTTGACGAGTTCAAAGCGATGATTACTTACTCGCAGCAAATGTAAGCTCTCTTAAAATCATTACACTTCTAATACTTCAAACCTTACACTATTTAATTTAAACTAAAACAACTTGACCTGGTAAAATCAATTGATCATACCCGGAAAATCCGTTTAAAGTCACTAATTCATCCAATGAAATACCATTTTTACGGGCAATCGCATATAATGAATCCCCACGTTGAACAACATACGTTCCTTGTGAGCTAGCGCTAGTAGCCACGCTGTTATCAGCCACAGTAGTTTCAACCGGTTGAGCTGTTTCAGCAACAGACTCGGCTGGTGTTGTTTCTGCTTGATTATTTGTTTGGGCTACTACAGCTTGGCCATTAATGGCTAAACTTTGACCTGGATAGATAAAATTATTAACAATACCATTGGCACTTACTAGACTATCCATTGAAATGCCAAAGCGATGAGCAATGCCCCAAACAGAATCTCCAGCTTTAACGGTATAAGATGAACCTGACAGTGAACCCGCCGAAGTTTCTGTCACATTCGTTGCATCAATAGCTTGACTTGGTATTTGTTTTTGAACTTGGCCAGCATTGACTTGCAGAACTTGACCTGGATAGATAAAGTTATTACTAATTCCATTGGCTGAAGTTAAAGCTTCCATAGATATTCCATAGCGATGGGCAATACCCCAGACTGAATCTCCAGCTTTAACTACATAAGAACCAGCAGCTGCTTCCGTGCTATCAACGGTAACTGAATCCGTTCGATTGTTTACAGCTTGGCTTGGTTGACTTGCAGTGCTTGTTCCGCTAACAGCTAAGACTTGGCCCGGATAAATAAAGTTACCTGATAAGTTATTAGCTGCTCGTAAAGCTTCCATGGTCATGCCATAACGATGAGCAATGCCCCAGACTGAATCTCCAGCCTTGACTTGATAAGAACCAGCACCCACAGCTTGTTGCGTGGATTCACTTGGTGTAGCTGCTTGTGTTTCAACCGCTTGAGCATATCCGCCATCATATTGAGTCAAATTATAATTCGCAATTAATTGGTTTAATTTCTGCCCATACGAAGTATCGGTAGCATAGCGACCCGTTAACCAACTTGTAGCATCGGTATATGAACTGGTATTACTCTTACGGGCACCCTTATAGAAATTATAACGCCAAGAATCAGGGTTATTATCTCCGGTTAATACACTCGCATAATCGGCTAATGATTGACCATAATTGTCATAAACTCTAAAACCATCAGTAATTCCATAGTAATTACCACTACCATCATCTTCTAAGGTGTTCATTTGAGCTGATTGACCATTATAAGATCCTTTAATCCCAAATAAATTGTGATAGTTTGTCGCTAATGTCGAATTTCCCCAGCCTGATTCCAAGGCTGCCTGGGCAATCATTACTGAGGCATATAAGTCATTTTTAGCAGCAACTTCTTTAGCATATTCGGCCACCAAACCTAAAAATTGACTTGGAGAATTTTTCGCTTCTACCGTTTTGGTTAGTACAGGAAGTGTATTTGTTGGTTTAACATTTTCCAGTACGAACACGCTTGATAAAAGCATCATACTCACATTAACTTTACTAAAAAGTTTTCTGTTTTTTATCCGACGGTTTTTTTGTGCCTTTTGGCAAATTATTTCTCGTCTACTCGTCACTATTGTCCCTCCGTTACCAACAAAATTTTAATTTCTCACAATTTTTATTATAATACTAAATAAACAAGTATAGGTGGTTTTGCGTTTGATTTATTAAAAGCTTAACAAATGTAATTCACTTGTAACATTAGGAGGCCTTGTTTTGCTAAATGCACTTCATTATAGTCATCAGCTATTACAACAACTGATCCAAAAGTTCCCTGCAGGCAACTTTATCGACGCAACCTTAGGTAAAGGACACGATTCACAATTGATACTCCAACAAGCTCACTTTCAAGGAAAGCTGTTTGCTTTTGATATTCAGGAAGCGGCCCTTACCTATTCACTCGAGAAATTAAATCAATTTAAGAATTTCCAGGCTTTTCTGGCTAATCATGACCAAGTGGACCAATATCTTCCTGAAAATTTACCCATCCATGGAGCCATCTTTAACTTGGGCTATTTACCAGGAGCCGACCATCAAATTACTACCCAGTATACTTCAACAATCACAGCCGTCGAGAAAATTTCCCGACAGCTCGTTTCACAGGGCATGATTATTATCGTCGTGTATTCTGGACATCCAGCTGGAAAAATAGAAAGAGACCGACTCCTTGAAGTACTCAAAGAGTGGTCCCAAGAGGAATATAGTATTCTCCAATACAATTTTATCAATCAAAAAAATAATCCGCCATTTACTTTAGTCATTGAGAAACGTTAGGCTTTTTGCATAAAGTTTTGAATCTCTTGCACTTTATCGAGTCGTTCCCAAGGCAAATCAAGATCTATCCGACCAAAATGACCATAGGCGGCAGTTTGACTATAGATTGGTCGTCTTAGTTGTAAATGATCGATAATGCCCTGCGGGGTCAAATCAAAAACTCGTTCAATCATTGCTTCAATCTTAGTTTCTGAATAATGACCCGTATCAAAGGTATTCACATTAATTGAAGTTGGCTGGGCCACTCCAATCGCATAAGATAATAAGATTTCACAGCGATCAGCTAGACCTGCGGCCACAATATTCTTGGCTACATAGCGAGCCATGTATGAGGCTGAGCGGTCTACTTTGGTCGCATCTTTCCCAGAGAATGCCCCACCCCCATGATGGGCAATACCACCGTAGGTATCAACAATAATCTTCCGACCTGTTAAGCCGGAGTCACCTACCGGGCCTCCAATGACAAATTTGCCAGTTGGATTAATGAAATATTTAGTTCGCTCGTCTAACCATTCGGCTGGACAGACTGGTTTAATTACATGTTCGAAAATGTCTTTATGCAGTTGTTCTTGACTAATTTCTTCCGCATGTTGACTGGAAACTACAATATTGTCAATCCGCCGTACATTCATTGCTTCATCATATTCAATGGTAACCTGAGTCTTACCATCAGGACCTAAATAAGTTAAAGGTCCCATCTTACGAACTTCAGCGAGTTTTCGGGCTAAACGGTGGCTTAAATCAATCGGTAAAGGCATATAGCTTTCAGTTTCTCGGCTAGCAAAACCAAACATAATCCCTTGGTCACCTGCACCTAGGGTTTCTGCAGAGTTATCAACTTGATCCCGACTCTCAAGAGCTCGGTCAACACCCTGAGCAATATCGGCTGATTGCTCATCTAAACTTACTAAGACAGCTACATTATCAGCATCAAAGCCATATTTACGATCGGTATAGCCAATTTCTGCAATTTTCTGACGGACAATCTTTTGAATATCGACATAAGCACTGGTTGAAATTTCCCCAAAAACAAAAACTAGACCCGTCGTAACGGCTGTTTCAACTGCGACACGTGCATTAGGGTCTTGGATTATGATAGAATCTAGGATAGCGTCACTAATTTGATCGGCAATCTTATCGGGATGCCCTTCAGTGACAGATTCAGAAGTTATTAATTTTTTATACATTAAGCGTTCCCCCATTTTCTTTATTGGTTACAAGGCATATTCACTGATTTGTGAACCCTTTCGGGAATTTTTATTGTAACGAGCTTCATTATATCTTATTATAGAATACAATGAAATAGTAATTCTAAACGAAAGGTCAATTTTATGAAATCATTTATCAAGATATTACAGAATCCCTTTGTTAAATTATTCTTAGCGCCAATGGCCCTGATGCTTTTTGGTAGCGTATTGGGCGCAAGACAAGTGGGGCAATTTCACATTAAAACATTTTTACTCCTTTATATGATAGTAGCAATCCTTGAGGTGATCAATCATTTCTTAAGGATTCGGCTAGATCAAAAGATGAGTGAACAGGCACCCAACTTCATTCTCATCGCTTGCGAAGTCATCTTGCTAATCTTATATGTCATATTTGCTCTCAGCCAACACTGGATTATTAATGTCCTCGTTCTTTTAGCCATCGCCTATAATCACTTAATTTATTTCCCATATAAATTTACCACGAGTATCTATCATCTCGTCTTAAATGTGTTCTTTAATGGATTTATCTGGCAAGTTATTGCCTATTTCTCACAAAGTTCAGCCTTACATGCGGACTTCTTGCTCAAAGTCATTCCAATCACAATGGCATTCTTGGCTTTAGAATTAGAAAGTAATCAACTGAAAATCAGACAGATGCCAGATAGAAGAAATCCACAATTCCCTTTTAATAAATATATAAGTGCAGGTCTAGCTTTGCTTGCCATTGGTTTAGCCAGTTACGATTCACTTCCAAGTCATTCATTTTTCTTGGTTCAGATTGTATTTGTGATTCTATCTCTACTAGTTTTTGCCCCTCTTTTGGTCGAGTCAACCCAACAACACCAAGTTCAAAATAAATTAAATTATTTAGCCAGTATTTTTTTAATTTTTAACATTGGCTATACCCTGAGCTATATCTTTTAAGCAGAAGGACTGAAGCAGTAACAAGCTCCAGTCCTTTTTATAATGATCTAAAACTGTTAATGAAAATCAGAAAAATGACTACTCATGAACAATCCTTGATATATCAGTTAACTCTTTTATTAAGTGCAAATTCTTTTAGAAAAAAAGCTGAATTGACGTCGTAATAGGCTAAAAATATGCAAAATAAAAAGACCTTTTAAAGGTCTTAACAAAGCGGGTGAGGAGAATCGAACTCCCGACAACAGCTTGGAAGGCTGTAGTTTTACCACTAAACTACACCCGCAAAATGAAAGATTGCGGGGGTAGGATTCGAACCTACGACCTTCGGGTTATGAGCCCGACGAGATGCCAGCTTCTCCACCCCGCGATCCATTGTTAAGGAGGATGTGGGATTCGAACCCACGCACGCTTTTACACGCCTGACGGTTTTCAAGACCGTTCCCTTCAACCGGGCTTGGGTAATCCTCCATTGAATAAGTATATAGTCCGTACGGGATTCGAACCCGTGTTACCGCCGTGAAAGGGCGGTGTCTTAACCACTTGACCAACGGACCAAGATAATAAATTTGCTGTGTTAGGTAGTGCTTATACTAAAAATTCACTGAGTTGGTCTTCGAAATACGTTATACCAAATTTGTAGCATAACCACTTTCAAACGGACCAACATAATAAGAATAAAGCAAAAATCACGGAGAAGGAGGGATTTGAACCCTCGCGCCGTATTAAAACGACCTACACCCTTAGCAGGGGCGCCTCTTCAGCCTCTTGAGTACTTCCCCATAGCCAATATAACAGCTATGGGCCTGAATGGATTCGAACCATCGACCTCACCCTTATCAGGGGTGCGCTCTAACCGACTGAGCTACAGGCCCGTATAGTGGACAAAGCGGGTGAGGAGAATCGAACTCCCGACAACAGCTTGGAAGGCTGTAGTTTTACCACTAAACTACACCCGCATAGTATAAACGGTCCGGACGGGATTTGAACCCGCGATCTCCTGCGTGACAGGCAGGCATGTTAACCCCTACACCACCGGACCAATTGCGGGGGTAGGATTCGAACCTACGACCTTCGGGTTATGAGCCCGACGAGATGCCAGCTTCTCCACCCCGCGATAATAATATAAAAAGGAGGATGTGGGATTCGAACCCACGCACGCTTTTACACGCCTGACGGTTTTCAAGACCGTTCCCTTCAACCGGGCTTGGGTAATCCTCCAGAACTGAAATGGACCTTGTAGGACTCGAACCTACGACCGGACGGTTATGAGCCGTCAGCTCTAACCAACTGAGCTAAAGGTCCAAAGTCATATAGCGGCGAAGGGGATCGAACCCATGACCTCCCGGGTATGAACCGGACGCTCTAGCCAGCTGAGCTACACCGCCAACAAAAAAATGGAGAATAGCGGGATCGAACCGCTGACCTCCTGCGTGCAAAGCAGGCGCTCTCCCAGCTGAGCTAATCCCCCATAATAATATATATCGGGAAGACAGGATTCGAACCTGCGACCCCTTGGTCCCAAACCAAGTGCTCTACCAAGCTGAGCTACTTCCCGGATATATACACCCTACAGGAGTCGAACCTGTAACCTTTTGATTCGTAGTCAAACACTCTATCCAATTGAGCTAAGGGTGCACTATTCAATTTTACACAATCAAGTGCAATGCCGAGGACCGGAATCGAACCGGTACGGTGTTAACCACCGCAGGATTTTAAGTCCTGTGCGTCTGCCTGTTCCGCCACCCCGGCAAAATATTGCCAACATAATGATTCAGGCTAAGCGGAAAACGGGGTTCGAACCCGCGACCCCAACCTTGGCAAGGTTGTGCTCTACCACTGAGCTATTTCCGCGTAAATGCCGGCTAAAGGACTTGAACCCTCGACCCTCTGATTACAAATCAGATGCTCTACCAACTGAGCTAAGCCGGCAAATTATTTTCTAATGCGGGTGAAGGGACTTGAACCCCCACGCCTTGCGGCGCCAGATCCTAAATCTGGTGCGTCTGCCAATTCCGCCACACCCGCAGATTCTAAATCGAATTCAGAAATGACCTGTGCAGGAATCGAACCTGCGACCCACTGATTAAAAGTCAGTTGCTCTACCGACTGAGCTAACAAGTCAAAATATAGTGGGGGTTAACGGGATCGAACCGCTGACCCTCTGCTTGTAAGGCAGATGCTCTCCCAGCTGAGCTAAACCCCCAAATCATTAAGCGAAAATTACCCTGCGCGGCAACGACCTACTCTCACAGGACCAAAGGTCCCACTACCATCGGCGCTAAGAAGCTTAACTGCTGTGTTCGAGATGGGAACAGGTGTGTCCTTCTTGCCCTCATCACCACACAGGTAATCTCTTCGCTGAGTGAATGATCACTCAAAACTGAATATCAAATCTCCCTCAAATAATTCCCATCACTTCCCTCGAATCCGTGGTTAAGTCCTCGACCGATTAGTACTAGTCCGCTCCATACATCACTGTACGTCCACTCCTAGCCTATCTACCTGATCGTCTCTCAGGGGTCTTACGAATTGGGAAATCTCATCTTGAAGCTGGCTTCGCACTTAGA
>NZ_FOEN01000007.1 GCF_900110675.1 Ignavigranum ruoffiae
ATTGCGAACGCATTCGCAATGAACGGATACCAAGTTATTTTGCGGGATATTAAAGAGGAATTCCTACAAGGGGGACTGCAACGGATTGAGAAATTTATGGAGAAATCCGTGCAACGTGGGAAACTTTCTCAAGAAGATAAAGAAGCAACCTTAGGTCGTATCCAAACGACCACCGAATTAGCCGATTTTAAAGAGGTTGATTTCGTGGTCGAAGCCGTCCTTGAAAAGATGGACTTAAAGCAATCCGTCTTCAAAGAATTAGAAGGAATCGTTCGGCCAGAGGTTGTCTTAGCCACCAATACTTCTTCGCTATCAATTACGGAAATTGCCAGTGTCTTAGACAATCCAAGTCGTTTCGCTGGTATGCACTTCTTTAACCCGGCGCAAGTGATGAAATTGGTGGAAGTGATTCATGGCTATGAAACCAGTGAAGAGACCGCTCAAACGGTTCGTGAATTAGCTGAATCGATCGGTAAAGAAGTCGTGACCGTGAAGAAAGATTCGCCTGGCTTTATCGTCAACCGGATTATGATTCCACAATTTATTGAAGCGATCAAAGTTTTAGAAGAAGGGATTGCTTCGGTCGAAGATATTGATAAGGCGATGAAATATGGCTTGAATCACCCAATGGGTGCTTTTGAACTGCAAGACTATGCGGGTGTGGATATCGGTTACTATGTGATGGAATACTTCGCGAAAGAATTTGGCGAATCTCGTTGGACGCCACCAACCACCTTGAAGAACTTAGTTCGTGCTGGCCGCATTGGTCGCAAGGTTGGGAAGGGTTACTACGACTACGATAAGAAATAAGGAAAGAATCAAATAAGGGGGACAAACAAAATGGTCAAAGAATCTTATGCAGATAAACAATTTCAGAGTGGTGAGAAATTCTTCTATTCTGACTTATACAATTTCGCAGCCGACCTGACTGAAGGGGAGAAAGAGGTCCTAAGCGAACTTGAACGTGTATTGAAAGAAGATGTCTATCCAACTCTGGATGATGCTTGGGACAAGGCTGAAGTACCGTTAGAAGCGTTCTTGAAGATTATGGACGTTGGCTTAATGGATAACCCTAAATTGTTGGAAGGCCGGGAAAATGGACGCATCTCCGAATTATTCCGTGGTTTCCGTGCTTATACCTGTGCCAAAACAGATCCAGTAGCTGGAACATTCGTGACGGCGAATGCAGGACTGTTCCATGAGTGTGTACGTTTAGGAGGTAGCCAAGAACAAATCGACGAAATTATGCCTGGTGTCTTGTCATATGAACGACCAGGGGTACTGGCAATGACTGAACCAGATCACGGATCTGATATCGCAGGTGGTTTAGCTTCAACAGCCCGCCGTGAAGGGGATACTTGGATTCTTAATGGTCATAAGAAATGGATTGGTGGCGGAACATTAGCTCATTGGCATGCTTTCTTCGCCCGTGATGTCGATGACCAACAAGTAAAGATGTTCTTTGTTGAACGTGAAAGTGAAGGGGTAACCACCTTTGTAACGCCACAAAAAGCTTTCTTCCGTCATATGCCAAATGCCGAAATTATCTATGAAAATGTACGCGTTTCCGAAAAATATCGGGCTCAAAATGTTAATTCTTGGAAAGATTGCGCCAAAATCTTAAGAAACACACGTTCAGATGTGGCTTGGTTATTAGCAGGGGCAACTGCTGGAGCTTTTGAAGCTGCCTTGAAATATACGCGTGAACGTTTAGCTTTTGATAAACCTGTCGCAAGTTTCCAATTAATTCAAGAGAAATTAGCCCGGATGGCGATGAATGCTCAAGCGACCCTAGCCCTATCAGTGAAATTGGCCAAGGCTCAAGAAGCCGGCATCTATTCTGAAGAAGCTTCTTCAATGGCTAAAATGCACAATGGTTTAAGAGCCCGTGAGAATGCGGCCTTAGCTCGTGAAGTATGTGGCGGTAATGGTATCTTATTAATGCATGATGTCCCAAGATTTATGGCAGATATTGAGGGAATGTATACCTATGAAGGAACGCATGAAGTCAATTCCTTAATCATTGGTCGATACTATACTGGCTTAGGTGCCTTTGTTTAAAAGTTCATTTATTCGTAACCATGTTAGAAGCGCAAATATAAAGAGAGAAGGAAATAAATATGCAATATAGAGATGAAGATGTCGTCATCGTTGGTGGCGCTCGAACCCCAGTCGGAAGTTTCTTAGGTGGCTTAAAGACAGTGACCGAAGCAGAACTTGGTGTGATTGCCTTAGAAGAAGCGTTAAAACGATCCGGTGTCGCTAAAGAAGAAGTAGAAGAAGTCATCGTCGGACATGTAACAGGTAGTCAAACGTCTAACAACTTGGGAAATATCATTGGGATCGACGCTGGACTCCCACACACTTCTACTGGAATGACCATCAACCGCATCTGTGGTTCAGGTTTCCAATCTTTAGTATCTGCCGTACAACAAATTAAGTTAGGCGACAATGAAGTCGTGGCGGCGGGCGGTGTCGAATCCTTATCACGTGCACCATTCTATTTACCGATTGAATCACGTTACCAAGGATTGAAGATGGGTAATTTCAAATTGATTGATGCCAACTTAGCAGGACATGCATCAGCCAGTGGTACAGATTCAGGAGTCAACCACATGGGAAATACGGCAGAAAATGTGGTACGTCACTTGAACTTAAGTCGCGAAAGCCAAGACCAATTTGCTTATGATTCACAAATGAAGGCTAAGAATGCGATTGAAAAAGGATATTTTGCTGAAGAAATCGTCCCTGTTGAAGTCCCTGGTCGTAAAGGACAAGTCACTGTCGTTGATCAGGATGAATTCCCTAAGCCTAATACAACCTTGGAAAGTTTAGCTAAACTTAAACCAGTTTTTGAGAAAGATGGGACCGTTACTGCCGGAAATGCCTCAGGTTTAAATGATGGGGGAGCTTTCTCAATTGTTACGACCGCTTCATATGCGGAGAAGAATAACCTAACCGTTTGGGCTAAGGTGCTTGACTATAATATTTCTGGTGTGGATCCAAAAATTATGGGCTTAGGCCCTGTGCCAGCGATTAAGAAATTGCTTGAACGCAATCACCTCGATCTGCAAAAAGATATTGGCATTCTGGAAATTAATGAAGCCTTTGCTGCTCAACAAGTCGGTTGCTTAGTAGAGTTAGGTATTGATATGGATTCAGACTGGTATAAGAACCAATTTAACCCGCAAGGAGGCGGAGTTTCATTAGGTCATCCACTTGGTATGTCTGGCGCCCGTATTACCGTATCACTGCTTTATCAAATGAAACGTCATCCTGAATACAAATATGTGATTGGATCAGCTTGTATCGGTGGCGGTATGGGAATTGCTGTATTGTTTGAGAATGGGTTCTACCAAGGAGCCTAGACGGACGATTTCAAGTTGAAGGGTTCCTTTGTGGCCACGGGAAGACTTCCTTTGAATTCTGACAACAAAGAAGAAGTAAAGGAAGATGTATATGGAATATATAGGGGTTATTGGCATATTTATTGCGATTGCGACCATTATTTTTCTAACGGTGAAACGCTTAAATATTGTTATTGCGGCACCCTTAGCAACATTGATTGTTGTATTAGCCAATCAGATGAATGTCTTCGAGGCTTATTTAGGAGAATATCCCTCTTATATGACTGGATTAGCTGGCTTCTTGATAAAGAATTTCGCTATATTTCTGCTGGGAGCCATTCTAGCCCAATATATGGAGAAATCGCGAGCAACGATAGCGATTGCCAATTTTGTCTTAGAACGGGTAGGTACTGAACATAAATTCAGAGTGATGGTCGCCTTTATGGCCATTGCTGCTGTCTTGACTTACGGAGGCATCAGTTTATTTGTGGTCATGTTTGCCCTCGTTCCTTTAGCACGACCGATCTTTAAACGAATGGATTTAAATTGGGCACTTCTACCTATCCCTTTATTCATGGGAATGGCAACCTTTACCATGTCGACTTTGCCGGGAGCTCCTTCGGTTCAGAACGCGGTTCCGACGACCTATTTAGGAACGTCTTTAACCGCTGCTCCCGGCTTAAGTTTGGTGGGGACCGTAGTGATCATTAGCTATGGTTTAGCTTATATGTATATCATGTTAAGACGGAGCTTAGCCAAAGGGGAAACATTCTATACTTATTTAGAAAAGCGTCAGGACCCGTCAAGACCTGTTGAAGAAGATTATGATATTGATCCAGCCGATTTACCGTCGATTGGGATTGCCTTAATTCCCATTATTGTGCTTATCGGTATTAATTTAATATTTAGTCAGGTGACTAATATCATTCTCTTAGCTTTATCGACGGCCATTCTTTTAGCTGCCATTTTGTATCGTGATTATATTCCTAGCAATCAAGAACTATTAAATAATGGATCCGTAGGTGCGGTGGGCTCGGCCTTCGCCACCTCATCTTCGGTAGCTTTTGGCACTGTACTGACTTCAGCGGCTGGCTTTAGTCTGATTCAATCGGCCTTAATGTCTCTGTCGAATAATCCACTAATTGGTCTTTCATTGGCAACCGGTTTACTCGGGGGAATAACCGGATCAGCTTCTGGAGCGATTGGGATTGTAATGGGGAGCTTTGGTCAGCAATACATTGAGATGGGGATTCATCCTGAATTGCTTCATCGTATTGCGACCGTTGCTTCAGCCATTATTACGGTCGTGCCCCATTCTGGGGTGACGATTACTTTTGAAAGTTTATCGGGTACCCGTTTCAAAGAGACCTTCTGGCATCAATTTTTTGTGGTCAATGGGGGCCATATTGTGACGTTAATTGTTATATTGTTAGTATCGTCTTTATTCTATTAAAAGAAATTTAAGGGGGAAAATGAGATGGCTGAAAAACCAGTTATTTCTAGAATTGAAGCAGCCAAACTGCTCAAAGATGGAGATACATTAGCAACGGCTACTTTTGGTTTAGGGGGCTTGCCAGAAGATTTATTAGTCGGTTTAAAAGAACGTTATGAAGAAGAACAACATCCTAAAGAAATCTCAATTATGTGGTCTTGTGGAATCGGTAATAATCAACCAGGCCGTGGAGCAGACCATTTATTAGCGGATGGCTTAGTTAAGCGAATTATTGCTGGACACGTGGGTTCTTCGCCAGGTATGGTTCAAGCAATTGTTGATAACAAATATGAAACCTATCTGTTTCCACAAGGTGTATTTACCCAATGGTATCGAGCCATTGCCGGTAAGAAACCTTATCTCACGCAAGTTGGTTTACAGACCTTTGTCGATCCTCGATTAGATGGAGCCAAATCGACACCCAAAACGACTGAAGAATTAATTAAGGTGGTTAATATTGATGACCGAGATTGGCTACAGTTTCCACAGATGGATATCGATGTGGCTTTCATTCGCGGAACCACAGCCGATGTGAATGGAAATATCTCCGTCGAACATGAAACTTGTAAGTTGGAACAACTTGAATTAGCGATGGCAACCCATAACTCTGGTGGAGTCGTCGTTGCTCAGGTCAAATACCTTGCTGAAGGTAAGTCGATCGATCCGAAGTCGATTCTCGTTCCAGGTGGTTTAGTTGATTACATCGTAGTAGCTGATCCAGAATATCACTATCAAACCATGGGGACCTTCTATAGTCCGGAAATTTCCAACCAAGTGCGTAAGTCGGTGAAAGATGCTAAACCAGTGAAGTTCAGCACTCGTAAGATTATTGCCCGTCGGGCAGCCATGGAACTGAAACCTCAATCGATTGTCAATCTAGGGATTGGTACTCCAGATATGGTGGCCCATGTCGCTCAGGAAGAAGGGGTCAATGACGAGTATCAAGTAACTCTAGAAATGGGTATTTGGGGAGGAACGCCTACAGGTGGATTAGACTTTGGCGGCTCATACAATTCAGATGCGCAAATTCCGATGGCCAACCAATTTGATTTCTATGATGGTGGGGGTCTGGACCTTGCAGTGTTAGGAATTGGTGAAATTGATCAATACGGGAATAATAATGTGACCAAATTTGGACCTAAAGTTCCGGGACCGGGTGGCTTCATTAATATCTCGCAAAATACTAAGGATATTGTTTTTGTGGGTACTTTCACCATTGGCTCTAAAGCCCATGTTGAAGACGGTAAGTTAGTCATCACAGATCAAGGTAAGGGGCCAAAATTTGTTAAACAAGTAGAACAAGTTTCATTCTCTGGTAAATATGCGGCAGAGAATGAACAAAGAGTTCTCTATGTAACCGAACGGGCTGTCTTTGACTTATATCAAGGACAAATTCGTTTGATTGAATTAGCGCCTGGTGTTGATTTACAGAAAGATATTCTCGATTTGATGGAATTTGAACCTCTTATCGCCGAAGATCTTAAAGAAATGAATCCGGATATCTTCAAGGAAGAGTGGGGTGGTTTGAAAGAAATTATTCAAGCCAAGAAGCTCCAAGAAGAAGAGATTATTTAAGTTCACGAGAAATAGCATGGTAGCAATGACGCCTTTAGGGCGTCTTTTTTTATGCGAATGGGTCTTGAAAACAAGAACGTTTGTTCGTATAATTAAGAGGCGAGGGAGGGATTTCATGGAAACTAAGCTATTAAATCAATCGGTTCAGCCCATTCAACAAGATGGTGACGAGATGGCCGCGGTAATATTACGGGCATACAAAGATCAATATCGTGTTTGTTTAACGTTAAATCCAACGTGTATCGATCATGAGGGATATATTACTAAGTTAAGTCATCAGGCTATTTGTTTGGGACAACGGTGGATTGCACGAGAAAGTATTCGATGTATAGAATTTATTTAAGAGGCGATGAAGATGTTTGAAATTTTTGAGGATTTATATCGACAAGCTGAAAGAAATGTTAAAGAGGATAAATATGTTTTAGCTTTAGTTAAATTATGTCTATTAATGGACTTGGCGGTGCGTTATGATTATCATCAACTTTCAGAAGCGTCCTATTTGCAATGGCTTGAGGATCAGTTTGGCCAGCAATCTTATAATAATCTTACGTCGAGTATTTTGAAGATAAGAAATCATATGCTGCAAGGTCATCCTTTTAACGCGGAAGATAACTTACCGATTATCAGTTTAAGAAAGCAACCAGTAATTTTTAGAGCCTTGCTAGACCATCAGGAGCACTCCTTTATACATCTAGCCTATCTTAGTCAGATTTTATTAGATCACTTACTCCTTTGGCTAAAGAAAATTCCACGAGATGAAGATCATCAACTATTCGATATCAAGCAAGGTCTGATTTATGGGGATCAACAAATACTTATTACAAATAAAAAATAACTTGACCTTTCATAAAATTATGTTAAACTCTTTAAATAGTAATAATTACTTTTAAAAAGGAGTTTAATATGGCTAAAAAAGCAAAAATTGAAAAATATAAAAAACAAGTCGCTATGGTCGATCGCTATCGTGAACGTCGTCAGGCTCTAAAAGAAGCAGGAGACTACGCCGCTTTAGCAAAATTACCACGAGATTCTAGTCCAGTTCGTCTTCATCGTCGTGACGGGATTGATGGCCGACCTCGAGGTTATATGCGCAAATTTGATATGTCCCGGGTTAATTTCCGTCAACTGGCGGCTAAGGGTCTGATTCCTGGAGTTAAGAAAGCGTCTTGGTAGAAATAGAAAGGAAGAGTTTGATGAAAGAAAGTTTAGGAGCAGCCTATCGTCAATTACATAGTCCTAATATTAAAACACGTAAACGAGCAAAGAAAATCATTCAAGACTATAAACGAAATCAAAAAGCTAAACTATCAGCTTAATATCAGCCTAGGGTAGGATGTCCAAGGTCCTTCTCTCTCTTATAATTATTATAAGAGAAAGGGGGAGACAGGATGAATTTACTTGCTAATCTAATTTGGTTAATTTTTGGCGGATTGTTTGATGCGCTGGCTTGGTTTATTATTGGCTTACTTTGGTCGATAACGATTATTGGTTTGCCCATCGGTATCCAATGCTTTAAGTTAGCCCGCCTACATTTCTGGCCCTTTGGCAAACGAGTAATCTATAGTCCTCAAGTTTCTTCACTGATATTAAATATTCTTTGGCTTTGTTTCGGCGGAATTCCAATTGCACTGGCTGAATTAGCGAGCGGAGTTGTTCTGTGTCTTACGATTATTGGCATTCCCTTTGGTATCCAACAATTCAAATTATCCGTCCTGGCCTTAATGCCATTCGGGGCTAAAGTGGTTCGGAGTTCTGAATATTATGTCGCTGTTGAACGCGGATAAAAATATAAATATTAGCTTGAACTGGTGTCCTTATAGGGGACATCAGTTTTTCTTTGCTCAAAAAATGTATTGATATAGATTTGTAATGTTTGTGACAATAATGTAATAATATTTTGAGCTATTTTCTTCGAATTCATGATAAGATAAGCATGCAAAGGCTTTTTTACTTAGGTTTGATTATGACATATAAAGGGGAAGAATCATGGTTAAGAATGGTAAAAAATTAGGAAGTGCTAGCTGGGTCACGATGTCGATGGCTTTGTTAGCCTCTCTTTCTGCGGGAGCCCTGTCTCAAGTAGCAGCTGAAGAATTAGCAACAGACACCTATGCAGTAACAGATTCTAATTATACCGTGCAAGCTGGAGACGGCTTATATCGTATTGCTATAAATCATGGCATGAGTCTGGAAGAATTAAAAGCTTTAAATGGTTTATCATCTAATTTTATTTATCCAGGTCAAGTTCTACGCGTATCTACGGGAAATGCACCGGTAGAAACGACGGATCAGGAAGAAACAAATGTGACAGAAGAAACGACCAATAATTCATTCGAACAAAGTGAATCGGTTCAACTTAGTGAAGCTCAAACACTTCAACCCTTAACTCAGAGACAAAATAATGGAACTTATACGGTTAAAGCGGGTGAATGGGTTAATAAGATAGCTCAAGATCATGGTATTACGGCAGACCAGTTGCGCCAATGGAACAATCTAAAATCAGATTTAATCCACCCAGGTCAAGTCCTAGTTGTAAGTCAAGGAAGCACTACGCCGACCCAACCCAAACCAAGTCAACCCAAACCAAGTCAACCAGGTAGTAGCACTCAACCATCTAAAACTTATACTGTAAAAGCGGGTGAGTGGGTTAATAAGATAGCTCAAGACCATGGTATTACGGCGGACCAGTTGCGCCAATGGAATAATCTAAAATCAGATTTGATCCACCCAGGTCAAGTCCTAGTGGTAAGTCAAGGAAGCACTGTGCCGACCCAACCCAAACCAGCACAACCCAAACCAAGTCAACCAGGTAGCAACACTCAACCATCTAAAACTTATACCGTCAAAGCTGGGGAATGGGTTAATAAGATAGCTCAAGACCATGGTATTACGGCAGACCAACTACGCCAATGGAACAATCTAAAATCAGATTTGATCCACCCAGGTCAAGTCCTAGTGGTAAGTCAAGGAACTACTACGCCGACCCAACCAAAACCAGTTCAACCTAAGCCAAGCCAGCCTGGTACAAGCACTCAACCGTCTAAAACTTATACTGTCAAAGCTGGGGAATGGGTTAATAAGATAGCTCAAGACCATGGTATTACGGCAGACCAACTACGCCAATGGAATAATCTGAAATCAGACTTAATCCATCCAGGCCAAGTCTTAATTGTCAGTCCTGGCACCAACAATACACCAAGCCAACCAAAACCAGCTCAACCAAGTCCAAGCCAACCTTCAGGATCCTATGTGGGAACAAACTTGTCACGAGTAAATTATGGGGTTCAAGCTGGGGATACCCTTTATACGATTGCAAAGAATTTTGGTGTAACCCCTGAAGCAATTCGTCAAGCGAATGGTGGACTAAGTCGTCTGTATGTAGGACAAACCATTATTATCCCAAATGTGCAAGTAGTACCGATGAGTCATTCCCGGAGTTTTGATGGTAAGCGTGTGGTTTGGCTAGATGCCGGACACGGAGGCAATGATTCCGGTACACATACTGTTTCCGGACGAATCTATGAGAAAGATATGAACTTGAATTTAGACAATCAATTAACACGTATTCTCGAAGATATGGGTTATATTGTGCGTCGAACACGTACAGATGATTCTTCTTATGATTTTAGAACAGAACGGTCTCGTATGGTTAATGGATCTGATGCGGATATCTTTATTTCTCTTCACCATAATGCGATGCCAACGCCATCAGCTACCGGAATTGTATCTTTCTATTATGAATATGAAGATGGTTATAAACCTGTCATAAATGGTTCCCTTCATAATGATGGTATGCGGATTGCCAATAGTGCCCATCTAACGAATTTGATCCATAATAATTTGATTAGTACCGATCACCGCTTCTTCCCGAATAATCCAGCACGTAATCATGGAGTTCAGTCAGCATCTTATGCTGTGTTACGTGAAACCAAGGTTCCGGCTGCCTTACTTGAATTTGGTTTCGTAGATACTTGGAATGACTTTAATAAGTTAGTTGATAAGAATTATCAAAATCAAATCATGCACGCGGTGGCTCGTGGTATCGATACTTACTTTAATACTGTCTTTAGCAAGAAATAACAATAAATTTATTTTCCAAATAGAAACATGCTGGGTCTAAGAGGCTCAGCATTTTTTTGATTTGCATAATAGCAATATGAGTCGGGTTCATTGTTGAATTGAATAGCCATAAATTAAACATTCATCTGAGATGGATGGGTTACCCTGTACCTTCGCTGAATGAAAGCTCCAGCTAACAAAAAATTGAAATATTAATCCTATTGATTGATTAATAAAACCACATAAATAAGATTTTACTGACAGGGATTGATTTCAAATAAATCATATGAAATATAAGATGTTCTAATGCTAAGGATTAACATATGAACGATCAGGCATATTAATAGACAAGAAATAATGACTATAGTAAAATATTCTTGAATGAAAATGAATGCGCTTTCTTTATTTTTTAATGACTTTTTACTGAAAGTCATTTTTCTTTTCCGTATTTTTAGTCAACTGAATAGGGGGAAATATCATGGCAGAGGTTAACCTACACAATGTTTCTAAAATCTATCCTGATGGTTTTAAAGCAGTGGACCAAGTAAATTTGTCTATAGAAGATGGAGAATTTGTAGTCTTGGTTGGACCTTCAGGGTGCGGTAAATCTACTACCTTAAGGATGATTGCGGGTTTAGAAACAATTAGTCAAGGAGAATTATGGATTGATCAGCTAATGATGAATCAACGGCAACCAAAAGATCGTGATATTGCGATGGTGTTTCAATCTTATGCCCTCTATCCACATATGACAACGCGAGATAACATTGCTTTTGCCTTAAAGATTGCTGGACAAGACCGTAAGACACGTTATGCGAAGGTAGACCGAGTTGCTAAGATTCTCCAGTTAGAAGAGGTATTGGATCGTAAACCTGAATCTTTATCCGGTGGTCAACGTCAGCGAGTGGCTTTAGGTCGAGCCATGGTTCGTGAACCCAAAGTTTTCTTACTGGATGAACCTTTATCGAATTTAGATGCCAAGTTGCGAGTAACCATGCGATCTGAGATCGTCAGTCTTCATCGTAAGCTAGCAACAACCTTTATTTATGTGACTCATGACCAAACCGAAGCCATGACCATGGGTGATCGGATTGCTGTAATGAATCAAGGCCGTGTTGAGCAATTTGATACGCCCGATAATTTATATAATCGTCCCCATAATTTATTCGTCGCTCAATTTATAGGCAGTCCACAAATGAATATTGGCAAAGCAGTCATACGTAAGCAGGGTCAACAGACCATCTTAGATTTTGCGAATCATCAAGTTGATCTCTCTTATTATCCGATTGGACAAGTAGAGATTCCTTCAGAAGGTCTAGAAGTCTGGGTTGGCATTCGTCCTGCGAATATCGCATATGTGGAAGATAAGGACCAGCTGCATCGTGAAGAGAGTATAACTTCAAAGAATGAAATAAGTATTCGTTTGGAGAATGTAGAGCAAGTAGGCTCAGATACTTATGTTTATTTTAATTTTGCCGAGAATTCTTCGCCATGGGTGGCTCGTTTTAACCCACCTCTGAATGTCAAAGTCGGTCAGACAGTACAAGTTCATTTCAATCCGGATAAACTATTATTCTTTGACCGAAAGACTGAATTAAACTTGTTAGCAGAAGAAATAGATAAGGAGGCCGGCTCGTGAAGAATAAAGACATCCGAAAGTTAAAGCGGCCCACTCCGAAGCAAGCATCTGTCAAACTCACTCAGCGTATGAAGAACCATTTCCAGCGGTATTGGCAATTATATGTGTTAATAGCCCCGGCTGTGATCTATTTCTTGATCTTCCATTACGGACCCATGTATGGTGTTCAGATTGCCTTTAAGGATTATAAGCCATCGTTAGGAATTCTGGATAGTCCTAGGGTAGGCTTCAAGCATTTTAAACGATTTTTTAATTCTTACTATTTTTCTGATTTGATGCGAAACACCTTGCAAATCAGTCTTTATGAGCTAGTTGTGGGGTTTCCGATGCCAATCATCCTGGCTTTATTATTCAATGAACTACGCAATGGATTCTTTAAGAAATTCGCTCAAACAGTAACTTATGCTCCTCATTTTATTTCGACAGTCGTGATTGTGGGGATGCTCGTCGCCTTCTTGTCGCCGTCTACAGGTTTATTAAATCATTTATTAGCGAGTCTAGGTTTTGAACGGGTGGCCTTTCTCGAAGAAGCTTCTTGGTTTAAGACGATTTATGTCTTTTCCGGCATTTGGCAGAACACAGGCTGGAATACCATCATCTATATGGCAGCCCTTTTAGGAGTTGACCCCCAACTTTATGAAGCAGCTTCCATCGACGGAGCTAGTCGTTGGCAGAAATTAATCTACATCAATCTACCCGCTTTGATTCCTACGATGGTGATTTTATTAATTCTGAATTTTGGGTCAATAATGGCCATGGGTTATGAGAAAATTCTTTTAATGCAGAATGCACTCAATATCTCAGAATCAAATGTGATTGCGACCTTTACATATAAGCAAGGTCTACTGGATGGTAACTATTCTTATGCAGCCGCGATTGGTCTCTTTAATTCGGCGATTAATGCCATCCTTCTAGTAGTTGTAAATAAATTCTCACGCAAGCTCAGTCGTATTAGTCTTTGGTAAGGAGGGAATTATGGATAAAATTCAGCGGAATTATCAAGATATTATCTTTAATGTTTTAGTATATATATTTGTAGGATTGGTTTTACTTAGTGTGCTTTATCCTTTGATTTATATCCTCAGCGCTTCCATATCATCGCCGCAGTCAGTGAATTCTGGTCAGATGTTATTATGGCCTAAGGAGATTACCTGGGAGGGTTATCGTCTTATATTTGCTAACCAAGCGATTTGGCGGGGTTATCTAAATACGATTTTATACACGGTGACTGGCACCTTAATTAACTTGGCTTTTACTTTACCGGCTGGATTTGCGCTATCACGTCATGATTTTCCGGCTCGTAATTTTTTTCACTCAATTTATCATTGTAACGATGTTTGTTTCTGGAGGCTTGATTCCTTCGTATATATTAATTACTAATTTAAGTTTAACCGATACGATTTGGGCCATGGTCTTACCTGGAGCCGTGTCAGTTTATAATCTAATTGTGGTACGTTCGTATTTCGAGAGTTCGATACCAGAAGAATTGATTGAATCTGCCGTGGTTGACGGGGCTTCGTATTTCGATATTTTTCGCTTAATTATCTTCCCCTTGTCAAAACCGATTATTGCCGTGATGGCACTCTTCTATGGCATCGGCCATTGGAATCAGTTCTTTAATGCTCTACTATATCTCAATGATCGGGATAAATATCCTTTACAGATGATTCTAAGAGAAATCCTGGTAATTCAAGATATGTCATCGAATCCAAATTTGAATGTGACGGGTGAGATGGCCGAATTCATCTACAGTCAACAACAATTGGGCCAAGTTATTAAATATGGTGTGATGATTGTCTCTACTCTGCCGATAATTATTATTTATCCGTTTCTACAACGATATTTTGTCAAAGGTGTCATGGTTGGTGCGATTAAGGGTTAGTAAGTTAAGGAGGAAGAAGATGGAAGGTCACAAGGGAAGATTATGGATTATCTGGGCTGTATGTTGTCTGTTCTTATTAGGTTGTAGTAATAAAATGGCTGAAAAAGAGGCAGAAAAACAAGGCAATAATTCAAAACAGGATCAAGAACAAGTCGCTAATAATGTAAATAAAGAAGGTTTTCCCATTACTAAAGATACTTTAGAATTAACCATGATGGCGCCTAATCTGGGTCTTGCTGAATGGGCTGATATGCCTCTCATTCAAGATTATGAGAAGAAGACCAATATTAAGCTCAGCTTCCAAACACCACCGCAAAGTGAGTTCAGTACTAAATTTAATTTAGCTTTCGCTTCAGGCGAGCTTCCTGATATTATCTATGCGGGGGGACCCAATACACTTAATGATGCGATTGAAGTGGATTATGGTCAGCAAGGTTTACTGGTGCCGCTAGAAGATTATTTGGAGGAGTATGCCCCTAATTTCTATAAATTGATGAAAGAGAATCCTGAGATAGAGAAATCTATCACGACAGGGGAAGGCCATATTTATGCGTTACCACATATTACTAAGGGACCTACTTCTCAATGGATTATGGGGCCAATGTGATACAATGGGCAATGGTTAGAAGCTTTAGGGGTCGAAGAACTGCCCAAAACTACCAATGAATTTTATGACTTGATGGTTCGTTTCCGGGACGAAGATCCTAATGGGAACGGCGAGAAAGACGAAATCCCGATATCTGATGTGAACTTCGGTGGAATTCGACATTGGTTCATGCCAGCTTTTGGTTTAAAAGGTTGGGGAATTCAAGTGAAAGATGACAAGGTAAGTTATACCTTTGCCGAAGAAGGATTCCGTGATTACTTAGAATTTATGAATAAGCTATATCAGGACAAACTAATTGACCAAGAAATATTCTCTCAGTCAGTAGAACAAAAACAGGCAAAAGGACAGGCCAATCGTCTCGGTCTATTTCAAGATTGGTTCTCTTATTTTACAACGGGGCGAAGTGAAGAAGAAGCCTTAGAGGATCCTATGTATGCGCCGTTGACAAGTTCTTATCAAGAAACGCCTTTGATGCCGATTGGACCGGGAATTAAACGGGGTTCCTTTGCGATTACAAAGCACAATCCGAATATTGCCGCCAGCCTGCGGTGGATTGATTATTTCTATACCGAAGAAGGGTTCGATTATCTTTACTACGGACCCGAAGGAGCCTATTGGCAATGGGGTGCGAATAAAGAGCAGCGGCAATTGACGGAAGAAGCGGCAAGTCAAGAGAATGTCGAGGAATATCGAGGAACGATTACTCCCGCCTATGGCATCACGGTACCAGCTCTTTCAATTCCATTAGATCCGATTGGTGAAGAGATGGATCAGACGTTCAATGATTTTATTCAGAAAGAAACCGAAGAGAAGATTTTAAAGCACGGGGAAATCATATTCCCACTGACTTATCTCACGGTGGAAGAGCAGAATGAAGTGACGGATATTATTGTTGAACTAGAAACCTATATGCTGGAAAGTGAAGCTCAATTCATTAAGGGAAGTAAGCCGATTAACGATGAAACTTGGCAAGAATATCTAAAGACAATGGAAAATATCGGTTATAAACGTCTCGAAGAAATTTATCAAGCAGCCTATAATCGCTGGAAGGAAGTATAAAAGTATATTGTCAGCTGGAATGAGATGATTTGCGGAAACAAAATATTATTACTTATCCAGTTGATTAGTAATCACTTATGAAGCTCCACTTGAGAGACCTACCCCTATAAGCAACGAAAGTGGGGGTCTCTCTTTTTGGCTAGATTATGATGACATTTGATTTAATAGAGCTTCTTGTCTGATTTGAAAAGTTAGGTTAAGGCTTGAAAAAATTGGACGAAGTCGTAAATTTAGTTGAAGCTGAAGGAGTCAATAAACATGCGATGGAGTAAACAGATTGGCAATTTATTAGTAAATTTTATACGGATTCAATATTATTTCTATAAAGCCAGTTTCCAGGGCTGGATTCTTGCTGGAGTCTTTCCCGCTTTCTTTGCCAGTGTAGGTTTGTTGGCGAATCTTTTCCATTCTGACAGTCCTGAGGTTTCTTGGAGTCAATTCAAAATTTCTTTAGCGTCTGACGATCAATTGGCGAATAAAGTTGGCTATACGGCTCTGGGAATATTTTTAGTGTTATGGTTGGACCTAAAAATTATTAATCATTTCCCTCAGGCCGGTGTTTATTGGATTATCCCAATCCTCTTACTTCTTTATTGTGTCATCTTATCTCATTTGCCAATAGTCTTTGTCCGCTATCGTTTAACTTTGTGGCGCTATTTTCAACAAGCAGGCTTCATCGCTTTAGCCAGTATTTGGCAAGTTCTAGCAATTGGCCTCTCTTATCTCTTGCTAGATTTTCTATACCCTTATCTGGGTTGGTTATATTATCTTCTGCCGATACCTATTTTGGCTAGCCCGATCGCTTTCTTTGCAAGTCAGTCAATTATCCATATCAAAGAACTAAAGAATAACATGTAAAAACGACTAGGGAACATCACTAACCTAGTCGTTTTTTTGCGAATAATTATTGTATTTATCAGGGGAGTCGGATGAAGGGCCTCCCCTTTAGTATCGTAGTTTAAATGATTTTAGAGCTAGGGGTAACGATATAGCCTAGCGAATAGATGCGAATGCTTGAGCCCAAAGTAGAACATCTTCAAAAAGGGCTTTAATTGAGTTCGCATGATAATCTGCTGGTTGGAAGTCAGACATGTTCTTAAAGTCTGTCATCAATGAGAAGGTTGCTTGAGAGGCAACAGTAGCTAATTTCAAATTAGCTAAGACTGGACGTAAGCCAAAGGCGGCAGAAGCGCCCAATTGTCCACCATAAGAAGCAATACCTGCAGCTTTATTGTTCCATTCATGATATAAGCTATCCAAAGCATTTTTTAAGCTTGGGCTGGTAGCACGGTTATACTCCGGTGTTACAAAGATATAACCATCGAATTCTTGAATTTTTTCAGAGAAGCGTTTCACATTAGGGTGGTTACGTTCTGTAGTAAATGCTGGTGGTAAAGCTTCATTTAGAATAGGTAGATCATATTCTTTGATATCTACTAATTCAAAAGTATGATCAGCAAAATTTTCTTGAGCGAATTTTAATAAATATTCAGCAACTTGTAAGTTGACCCGGGTATCACGAGTAGACCCGGTTACAATGGCAATTTTAGACATTATTGTATCCTCCTAGGTGTTAAATTTATATTACAAAGACAATTATATCGAATTCGAACTAAATTGCAAGCGATAAATTTATCTATTAGTAAAAGTTATAGAAAATAATATTATTGCTAAATATCTCTAAGTAAAACTTGTAGAAAAAATAGAAAATAATCCAATATTTCAAGGCGAATGGCTATCATAAATCTAGTCAATGGCTTATAATGAAGATAGATAATAATGAATGTCTAGGGAGTGAGCTTTATGCGAGTGATTCGAATGCTTTCGTCTATCTTCGAAACCTCATCAGCATCTTTATCGTTATTATCTGCAACTTGGCTACCTGTGGAATTAGGTGGTCCTACATTGCTATCGACAAAATTAGCACCCATTCCTTGAGAATGTGGTGTTTTTTTGTGGTTCTAATCTCTTAGACGGAAGCGGTACGAAAGGAGTTGAAGTGGATTGATTTTGACCAATTATTCTATTAAAAAGAAAGGTTAAGGTGATCCATATGCCTTGTGCAGTATCTCGTGACTAGGCCGTAACCTAGAGAAATTATAAAAATTGAGAGGACCTAGCAGTGATAGGAAATCTCCTGCTGTTAGGTCCATTTTTTATTTAAGATCTGATGCCTAAACAAAATAGGAGGGAATCAATGCATAAATATTCTGAGTACAATTTATCCACAGCATTCGACCGGATCATGATGTTGAAGTTGATAAGATATCCTATCTGTACCCAGAGCTCCATTGCAATTATTAAACCTTTAAATTTATTAATGAATTTGAAACTAGCAAAACCTCCTTCTAACTGTGTGTCTATGCAAATTCTTTGAAAAATGGTGCTTTCCCCGCTAAAATAAACTCATAATTAATCATGATTAGGAGGAAGAACCATGACCGTTGAAAATCAAGTCTATTTCGATGCCTATGATTCTTTAGCAGAAGTGAAAGTGCTTGAAGACGTGATGAGACAAAATGGTCTCCCTGTCAATGCGCTTCATTTATACGCTGATGATGAATTTATCAAGGACAAAGAATGGACCACCCGTCTCGCTGGGATTAGTGAAGCATCGAATCTTATTGGTTACAAATTAGCTGACCAAGCAAAGAATATTATCGTTGGTATTGATGAATGTCACCAAGATAAGTTCCCCAATCTAAAATTCGCCATGGAACAAGCTTTGAATCAGTCAGGTTCTTCTTCAGACCTTGATGAAGGTCATGAATTAGAAAGTTTTGAACAAGATTTACGCGACCAAGAACTTGATGTACCCCCTGAAGAATTCGGTGTAAATCAGGATAATTATTAGGCAAATTTTAAGAAAAATAGAAAATCTCAGCTCTGGTACTGGTGAGATATCATCAGTACTTTTTTAATAGGAAAAACTAGATAGTATAGTAGAACATTCATGGATTTTTTCCATTATTTGAAAAAGAGAGATAAAGTTTAAGATATTTGCTTTATGGGGAAATAGTTAGTTGTCAAAATTTAGATACTAAATCAACCATGATTATACGTTTGCTGGAAACTTAAATTTTTGCGAAAGATTTATCATGCTTCCTTTGCAGATGTTTACTTTGCTTTTCGATGTCGTTATAATCAAATTGTAAGGGCTTTATTATTGAAATTAGTAGAATAAGGAGGGTGATTCTATGTCAGTAAACACCAAATTAGCCATCCAAGAAACCTATGGTGAGAGATTTCAACATTGTTGGGGTTGTGGACCTAAGAATGAACAAGGAATGCATATGAAGTCCTATCCCAGTGAAGATGGGGAGAGTTGTATTGTTCGCGTGATGCCGGATCAAATGTATACGGGGGGTGTCCCAGCCAATCTTTTCGGCGGTATGATTGCCGTAATCTTTGACTGCCATGGGACAGCTTCTGCAGCCTGGTTTAATCATCGGGCAAAAGGTCAAGAATTAAATCAAGACACGGTTATTGGACGCTTTATTACGGCTAGATTGGAGATCGATTATAAGTCACCGACACCGATGAATGAAGAAATTACGGTAACGTCTCAACTCGAAGAACTGACAGAAAAGAAAGCCATTATCAATATGACCATGGAAGTCAATGGCAAAGTCACAGCAAAAGCAAGAATGATTGCCGTGGCAGTCAAAGATAATATGTAAGATAAAAGAATTACGAAGGAATAATGACCCATGAAATCAATTCTATGTTTTAATTAGTGTTGAGAGGTTCGTATTAGGTTTAAAATTCATAATAAAGATAGTAAGACAGGGGGCTAAATTGTGTTTGATTAGCTCCTGTCTTTAAATTGATTCGTGATATTTTCCCTTAGTTAGAATTTTGGTCTCAAAGCTGACTGTCTTTTGGATTAAGAATCTTTGGACTGGATTAATTTACAAAATTCTTTCTCGATGGAGCAATTTGGCCAGGCCAAGCCCCACGGCTCCCCCTAAGGTATTAGAGATTAAATCGGTAATATCGGAAGCGCCAATAGCAAACACATATTGGCTGATTTCAAAGATTAGACTTAAGCCGAAGATCAGCAATAAATTTCTGATAAAGCTTCGTTTATAAACCAATCGGAGTAAATCACCAAAAGGAACAAATACGAGTAAATTCAGGAATGCTTCAAATAATGGGATATCTCCTTCGACTACATTCTCATAGTGAAATGGAATTAAATTGAGGTCTCTAACTCGGTGGATGTCGGTCCAAGATAAATTGAATTTAAAAATCACTAACCAAATCAAAAATATTAAATAAAGCCAAAATATCATCTTGGCAACGCCTTGCCGTCTCACTTTATATTCTCCCTCGTTAAGAACATCTCGAACAAATCTTATAATTCAATCCAGTATCTTCTAGAAGTTACCGTTCCGCGGCCTAATTCATTGATAAGCTTATTTTGTAGTATTCCACCATTCTTCTCAATGACTCGAATCGATCCCCAATTATTGTCATCACAGGTTAAGAGAACACGGGCTAAACCCAGTGTTTCCCGACAGTATTCTAGGCCTTTGCTTAGCATCTGAGTTCCGTAGCCTTTACCTTCTTCTGACCATCGTACTTCATAACCAATATGTCCTCCGTAATTTAATAAGGCAGGTGTCAGCTGGTGGCGAATATGAATCTCTCCAATAAACTTATTCTGGTCAATCAGCCAAAAGATAGAGGAATTTACAATACCTGGTGGCAAATTCTCCTCGTATTCATAATAAACTGCTTTTTGGATAATTGTGTCTGGATTTAAAAATAAGCAGGGTAAATGAGGTCGATGTAGGTAATCTTCCTGGATCGCTTGTCGATAGGCGTCAAGGTATTGCTCGTTGGGTCGACGTAGTTTCATCATATCCCCCCTTTATTCAAATGAGATGTTAAATCGACAAATTTTCTATATTTGCTTTCTGACCAAAATATAAAAATAGATCGTAGCCACCAGATTTGTTCCCTTAGCGTAAGATTTCAACGACGTTCTTCCGAGCAGCTTGGCGAGCGGGGAAGACACTAAAGATGATGCCAATCATAATCGATATAAAGACACTGACCAGGGCTGTGGGGATATCAATCGCTGCCTTAAAGGGTAAGAAGTTTCCGGCAATCGTAGCGATACCAATGCCACACAGGTAACCAATCGCGCCACCAAGTAAAGTAATGGAAATCCCTTCAAGCAGGAATTGCCATTGAATCGATTTGGCCGTGGCACCCATTGATCGGCGAATTCCAATTTCTTTGGTCCGTTCAGAAACAGAAATATACATCATGTTCATCACGCCGACCCCAGCAATAAATAATGAGATAGCGGCGACGGCGGAGATGAAGTAGGTAATGGTCTGCAAGGTGTTGGAGATTTCTTCCATCATTTCAGAGATATCGAAGTAGGTATAGGAACCTTTCTCCAGACCGGCACCTTCTTCTTGTAGATAGGTATTAATATCAGCCGAGATGGCTTTCATATCGGCCCCTTTATCAAAATAGACTTTCATCGAGAAATTAATCATATTGCTATCATTATATCGCTTATAAGTCTGAGTTGGCATATATACCTGGGCCTCATCCCCCATGGTAATGTCCATCATACCATCTGATTCTTCAGGCATCTGTTGGCGAAAGACACCGACAATGGTATATTCTCGTTCGTTCAGATTAATCGATTTTGATAAGGCTTGATCTGGTTGCCCATAGAGTTCGGTCGCTAACATCTCATCAATAACGATATACGGCTTGGCGCCTTGATTATCAGAAAAACTCAAATTCCTACCGTCAACTAAGTCTAATTCACTGTGGTCGACGACCTTTAATCCAGTATTCAGGCTTTTATCCCGATTTTTGATTTCTTGATAGAAAGTCTGATTACTTTGATCTTCATTCTCTAATACGACTTCAGATACTCCAGGAAATAGTTTGATATCTTGGACGTTCTTTTCAGAGAAGGGGTTGAAAGTAGCCCATTCATGGTCTAACAGGGATCCTTCAAGATTATAATAGAATTCCTGGCTCACCCGCCCCGATTCATCTTTAACGACTTCTTCCATAAATTGTTTACGAAAACCATTCCCTAAACTCATAATCGTGATAACTGCCGCAATCCCGATAATAATCCCAATCATAGTTAGGAAGGTTCGTCTCTTATGTAGACGCATGGTGGCTAGGGTAGATTTGAGTAATTCGTTAATTCTCATCATCAAGCTCCTTTAACTGGTTGAATTGGGCCGCCAAATCTTGCGCTTCAATGGCACCAGTTTGGTGAATTTGACCATCGACGATGACTAAATGTCGATCAGCATAGGTTTGTAAGCTCGGGTCATGGGTTACCATAATGACCGTCGTTTGAAATTCTTGATGCAAATCGGCCAAGACATCCATAATGACTCTGGAAGTTTTGGTATCTAGGGCTCCAGTCGGTTCATCGGCAATGATAAACTGAGGGCGATTGACCAATGCTCGAGCGATGGCCACACGCTGCTTTTGTCCCCCTGAAAGTTCATAGGATTTATTCTGGGCTTTCTCTAAAATTTCCAAGCGACTAAGCATTTTCTCAGCAATTTGTTTTGCATCTTTTCGAGATTTACCAGCATATAAAAGCGGTAGGCAAACATTTTCCATGACGGTCATATTCTCAATTAAGTTGAAGCTTTGAAAGATAAAGCCGACGTGTTTATTTCTCAGGGTCGAGATTTGTCGATCGTTTCGCTTGCGGACCGACTTGCCTTGGAAGAGATATTCCCCATCAAAATCGTTGTCGAGGAAACCAATAATATTAATTAAAGTTGACTTTCCCGAGCCGGAAGGACCCATGATTGAAACAAATTCTCCTTCATAAATGGTTAAGGAGATATCTTTCAAGACTTGAAAAGAATCCTTTCCTAATTGATAGTATTTATTTAAATTTTTGAGTTGAATCAAGGCTTGCTTATTCATTGCCATCTTTCCCCGCTGTCATTTCATCAATGGTTTTCACTTCTTGTCCGTCAGTGAGTAGTGAGCCCGCTAATAATACTTGGTCTCCTTCGTTGACACCACGGTGAATGACTACATTGCCACTTTCTCTTTCAGTTTTGACTTCGGTTTTGCGGGCGATACCTTGATCATAAACAAAGACGTAAGTTTTACCTTGTTCTTCTACGAGTGCTGAAGGGGAAATCATAAAACCAGGTGATTTAATCTTCACTTTGACCGAAAATCCTGGTTGAATAAATTCGTCAGCTTGAACAGTATAACCGTATTGGCTACCAGTTTGTGATCCAGGGGCAGGGCTAAATCCTGCAGAGAGACCAGCGGGATCCTCTTTACTAGGCGCAAAGCTCTGAGGATATTGATCATAGGCGACTAAGGTTCCCGGTATTTCTCGGTCTTCTGCGTTGATATAAATATCGACAGGGATGTCTTCTTTCAACAAATAAAATTCATATTCGCTGGCAGTCCCCGTAATTGAAATATCCTCACTAATAATACGGACTAGCGGGATTTGAGCATTATCTTTGCCGTCTTGGTTTAGGATGACTTTACCATTGACTTTAGCCTTGACTTGGGTTTGAGATTTCTCATTAAGTCGACCAATTTCAATTTCAATATCCTCAATCTCGCGGTTAAGTTGACGAATTTGTTCCTTAATCCCTTCAACTTGTCCTTCGAAATCATCCATCATCATAGCCTCATCCATACTAGGCATCTGTGCGGCTGCTTCGTTATTCTCGTTCATTGGATAATCTTGCGCTTGGCCAATTTCTTCGAGGATATAATAGCCACCTTTTTCGTCCCAGCCATTATAGTCAATCCAATCTCCTTGATAATTATAAATATTTCCAGTTAATTGGCTTAACTGGTCAATCAAATCTTCTCGCGCATTATAAAGGCGCGTTTGTTTACGTTGGGCATCTTCCATTTGGTAGATGATTTCTTTGTCAGCAGCCTGATAAGTAAATAGAACCTGTCCTTTCTTAACTTTTTGACCGTCTTTCACCTTGATATTATTGATATCACCCAGCTCTGGGTTATAAAAGTAGGATTGGTCAGTAGCTAATTGAACTTCACCTTTGAGACTAATCGGTTCTTGGGGAGTCATCATTTCATAGTAGTAGAACTCATTTCCTTCTTCATCGGTTAAAGGAGCTTGGTTCATCATGGCTGGATCCATGGACGGATCACCTAGTTGAGCACCGACGCGATCTTGGCTAACCGGAATGAAAAGATTAGAAAACCATACAATCCCAACCATTAATACAATTATTGCAGCCACTACTATACTTGTTCGTTTCGTGCTCATTTATCTTTGCCTCCATCTTAACATCATCATTGTAAGGCGGATTAAGCGCCTTCTTCATGCTAAGTGTATTATACCAATGATACACCCAAAGTCAATGAAATTTAGAAGAAATATTTGAATAAATAAAGATTATTTGATTAGTATTTTTGCTGATATGAATTGACTATTTGCAAACTGACAATGCAACAATACGATATGCAATAATATGTTATTGCATATTATATTGTTATATAATAATAATTTTCATGAATTTTACTCATTAGAAAAATTTTTATTAAGAAATTTAGATTTTCCTAGCAAATTAACGCCTTATTTAATCTTTATTCGTTGCTTTCCTTGAGTTCACTCGATATTATTTACTTGAATCGTAGCTTATTAAGAGTTTGCCGATTCAATATCAAAAGGGAGTGATATCCATGTTTAAAGCGGTCGTTTATTTAAATACCAATCGGGCGAATGAAATGCTAGATTTCTACCAAGAACATTTTGATGCAAAAATCTTGAGTAAAGTGATGGGCGATGATGCCATGTTTGCTGATTCAGCTGAAGATATGCAGATGCCAGCGGATATGGCTAAAGATTTTGTGATGAATGCGGAATTTGAGATTTTGGGTCAGACTTTAATGGTCTCTGATACCTGGGGGAAACGCGAGATTGATAACACAGGAGCGAATGTATGCTTCACTTTTGATGGTAATCATCCAGAAGAAGTGGCGATGGCTAAGGAGTTTTATCATAAAGCAGAAGCAGCGGGCTGTGAAATTACCATGCCTTTGGGTGAAACAGAATGGACTTTCTTATTTGCCATGTTCGATGATCCTTTTGGAATTTCATGGATGTTGTCTGCTTACTAATAAATTGAAGAGAATATGGTATCGAATCGAAATATTCTTTCATAAAAATTGTAATAGCAAGTAATTTTTTCGCCAAAATTAAGCAAGTGAAATGTTGGATTTGACACGGGTCGTAAACTTTGTTGTTACAGGACGTAAAATTCTGGGTCAATTAAATAAGCTATCGTGAAGTCTTAAGTTTCTTTAATATCTTCAAACTGTATTTGCTTGGGCTTCTTTCTTTAAAGTGATAAGATATTGCACAAAGAGAACTTTCTAAGGAGGAACTATGGAGCGATTATACTTACTCAGACATGCCAAGAGTTCTTGGGATCAAGCTCAATTAGCAGATTTTGATCGGCCCTTGAATCAACGAGGCTACAATGATGCCCAAGCCATGGCTGATTATATTGACCAACAGGGTTATCAGCCCGAGGTCATTCTTTGTTCGAGTGCCATGCGGACCCGAGAAACCCTCAGTCCAATTCTCAAATTAATGAAAAATCAACCAGAAGTGATTTTTCTAGATTCAATTTATGAGGCAGAATGGACAGCTCTACGTGATGCGGTGGAAGAACGGACGGAAGACTCAATTATGTTGATTGGTCATTGCCCAGGGATTGAGCTGTATTTATCACGTATTTTAGGTCAGATCAAGGAGATGAAAACTTGTCATTTGGCGGTCATTGATTGGCCAGACAAAAAACTCGTTGATTTTATCCGACCGAAGGAATTTTAATCTTTTCGATTGATTTGTTCGTAGGATTTTCACTTTAATATCAGTTCATGGCAAACTATTTTTATGATAAATTCTAAATAAGCTGTTATAAATGATAAGCTCTGATCAATTAGGTCAGAGCTTTTTTTGATGGATTGAATCACAGATTTTAATGGTTTCTGGTGTTTTAAGAATGAGATGATGATAAATTCCAAATAAAACATCTTTACATATTATTTACAAAAAATCTACATAGAGTTTACATTGCAAGATTATAATATATATGTTGTTATGAAAGGAGGAAATTATGGAAATTAAGCTGATCAATCTTAGTAAGAGTTTTGATCACAAGCTAGTATTGAAAGATATCAATTTGACGATTGATTCGCAGTCTTTTACGACGTTATTGGGTCCATCGGGATGTGGAAAAACAACTTTGTTACGCATGATTGCTGGTTTAGAAGAACCAGATGAGGGCGAAATATATTTCGATGATACTTGTGTTTTTTCTCGTAATAAAGGGATTTTCGTTCCTACTGAACAGAGAGGGTTAGGCTTCGTATTTCAAGATTTTGCCTTATGGCCGCATCTAAGTGTTTTTGAGAATGTCGCTTTCGGTTTGAGAGTGAGGAAGTATCAGGGGAATATCTCTGAAGTTGTCCTAGAAGCACTTAAAAAAGTTAAATTAGAATCTTTTGCTCAAATGAAGCCGGGTTCTTTATCGGGAGGACAACAACAGCGGGTGGCCTTTGCTCGTGCTTTAGCGATAAAACCAGATATTATTTTATTTGATGAACCATTCTCGGCACTTGATGCCATACTCCGAGAACAAATGCGTCTTGAAATCAAGAATTTAGCTGATGAGTCACAATTTACTTCGGTCTTTGTCACCCACGATCAAATTGAGGCTATGGCGATGAGTGATCAAATTGTAGTCTTATCAAATGGTCAGGTGGAACAAGTTGGGACACCAGAAGCAATTTACAATCAGCCCGCTAGTAAATTTGTCGCCCAATTTATAGGCGATTCTAATTGGTTGGATGATGAAAGAATGTTTCGAACTGAGTCAGCCTTGCTCAATCAAGAGGGCAAAGGTTTTCCAGTAAAAGTAATGAGTAGTGAATTTCTTGGCACTCAGTATAAAATCCATCTATCTTATAATGATAAACAATGGATTGGTTATTCAAGATATAAGTTTACAAAAGATCAACATTTAAACATGGACATTCAGCAAGAAAATATTATTCAAGTTAAATCTTAGGAGGGTTAACCATGAAAAAATTATTTAAATTTATTTTGGCATTTTTATTAATCGTTCTTCCAATCTCAAATTTATTAACAAAAAATACTGTTGCTGCTCAAGACAAAGGTAAAATTACGGTCTATATGCCATCACCGGCGGGACTTGCTGAGAAAATTGCTCAAGCCTTTACCGAAGAAACTGGTATCGATGTTGAGCTCTTCCAAGGAACCACTGGAGAAATAACAGCTCGTCTTGATGCAGAAGCCGCTAATCCAGTAGCTGATGTGGTAATTCTTGCTTCATGGACTGATGGACTCCGAATGGAAGCTGAAGATAAAATTGCCAATTATGATTTAAAAGCGGAAAATATTGTCGAAGGATGGGTTGATAATGATTCAACTTTATTTGGTTATTCTGCTTCTGCCATGGGGGTCATTTATAACACTGATCAATATCCAGAACTCGATGCGGATTGGGCTGATTTCGCTAAAGAAGAATATAAAGATAATGTGGCTTTCCCTGATGCTGAAAAATCTGGATCAGCTAAAGATTTCTTAGCCGCTTATGTTGAAAATAATGGTTGGGATACATTTGAAGCGATTGCTGCCAATGGTTTAGTCATTCCTGGAGCCAATAAAGCTGCCTTAGAATCAGTAACCGTGGGTGAAGTAGGTGCCTTAATCGCTGGCGTTGACTATAATGCTTATAAATCGATTGCAGATGGAGAACCATTACAAATCTACTACCCTAAAGGTGGAACCATTGTTAATCCTCGTCCTGCGATGATTATGAAAGAAGCTCCAAATCCTGAATTAGCTCAACAATTTATTGAGTTTTTATTCTCAGATAAAGCACAAGAACTTGTTATTGACGCTTATCTATTACCCGGACGATCTGACATCGAAGTAACGAATCGTGCCGCTTTACAAGATATTCCACAATTAGAAATTAATTGGGAGAAAATGATGGAACACGCGGATGAAGATGCTGCCCATATGAACGAAATCGTTCAATAGTTTCTATTCCATGCAGAAAAATCAAAAGATTCCCTTTCTCAGAATAGGATTGGGAATCTTATTCTTTATACTTATTCTCGGGCCGATTTTGATACTTTTATCACGGGCAGTCTATTCAAATGGGCAATTGAATCTGACACAATCATTTACCGTATTATTGGATTCTGAGAATGTAAATACCATTGCAAATTCACTTCTTTTAGGTTTTCTGGTGGTGGTCGTAAGTACGATTTTAGCCTTTCCCATCGCATTCTTATTAGCCAAAACTGAATTTAGTAAACATCGTTGGCTTGATATCATTCTTATGGTACCTTTTATGACACCACCATATATCGCTTCGATGGGCTGGATTCTTTTTATGCAGAAAAGGGGATTGCTGCAACAGCTGATACCACAAATTACTGGGAGTCACCGATGGTTTTTCTCGTTGGCGGGTTTGGTTATTGTGATGACCTTTTCTAATTTTCCATTTATGGTAAATATGATGCGCGAGGCTTTAAGTAATGTTCCCCATAGTCTCGAAGAAAGTGCGGCTGTATTTGGGGCGCCACTTCATCAAAGAATCAAGAAGATTTTATTCCCCTTAATTCGAGCAAATTATGCTATCGCAGCTTTATTGATTTTTGTACGGACAATTTCGGAGTATGGTGCTCCCGCGACAATCGGAGCTCGTTTTGGTTTTGAAGTTTTTACAACATCGATTCATCGCAATGCGACCGTCGCTCCAGTAAGTTTTGAGAATGCCTCGATTTTATCAATCTTACTGATGGTGATTTGTTTTTTGGTGTGGTGGGTTCAATCCAAGATTACCCGTAAGAGTCAATATAATTTGGTTGGATCGCGGTCCAATCGAACGGGAACCATGAAGCTTTCTTTGATTAAAAAGTTATTTTCTTGGATTTATCTCCTTATTATTTTTCTAGTTAGTATAGGTATCCCTTATTTTTCAGTAATTATGACCTCGTTGATTAAAAGACGGGGCCGAGGTTTACAATCTGGAAATTTTACCATGGATCATTATATCCATCTATTTACTGATAATCAGAGAGCTTTGAATGCTTTAGGAAATTCTTTTGTGCTAGCCACGGTATCTGCTTGTCTCTGCGTGCTTATTGGGACTTTGCTCGTTACAGTTATCCGGAAAAAAGAGAAAAGGATGGACTACATTTTAGAATTCACAGCCTTGATTCCACAAATGTTGCCAGGAATTGTAATTGTCTTGGGCTTAATGATATTTTGGAATACTGTATACCAAACTCTGCCGGTCTACAATACTATGGGGATGTTATTGATAACCTATGTCGCTCTGTTTATTCCTTACACGATAAATTATGTCAATTCAGCTTATAACCAAATTGGAGAAAATATTGTTGAAGCGGGTAAAATATATGGAGCATCTACCCTTCAAATATTTATTAGGATTCACTTACCACTTTTAGCGCGGTCAATTATCTTGGCCTGGATGATGTCCTTTATTATTGGATTAAGAGAGCTTGTCGGATCGAGCATGGTTTCGCCGCCAGGACAATATGTGATTTCAACATTTATCATGCGTGAATCTGAACAAGGATCGGTCTCGATTGGCATGGCTATGGCGACAATTACGGTTGTACTTACAATATTGATTTTATTGGTTCTCTATCAACTCATTCATCGTTTAAAGAACGAATAGGGACAAACCTTCAATTCAATCACCATATTCCCATTTCCAAAAACCACTCACAGATATTTCTGAATAATCATTCAATGGAGATATTTTGTTTGGTATTATAGTTTAAGCACGTACCTTTTCATAAAAATTAAAAGTGTACTTGACCTGTTCCTTGGGGGCGGTGATATAGTGCTTATGAAGGGGGAGAGGATGATGTTAAGAAGTCAAGTTCAAGAAGTTACCGGCCTGACTCGGAAAGCCATTGAATACTATGAAGAAAAAGGGTTAATTCAACCTACTAAAGATGCCAATGGCTATCGAGATTATTCAACTCAGGACATTCAGCAATTAAAAAAGATTAGTCTTTACCGCAAATTAGGATTAAGTTTGAAAGATATTCAGACGATATTGACTGGGTCAGAAAATCGGGCCTCCATTTTGCGTCGACAACAGCACCAAGTAGAAGTGGATCAAAGACGAAATGAGCTACTTAGCCAGTTGATTGATGGACAAGCTGATGAGGAGATTGAGCAAGAATTAGCCCTTTTAGAAAAAAGCGAAAGTATTTACCAGCGATTAACCCACATCTTTCCAGGTTACTTTGGCCAAGCTTTCTTCGCAGCTTATCAACCATTCTTTACTGAAGAGCTGGTTGAGGATAAAGCATCGGCATTTAATCGCTATGTTGCCTATTTAGATTCTCTGCCGGATATTGATTTTTCTGACCTTGAAATATCTTATATTGAACAAGTGACGGCAAACTTCGATTATCAAGTCTTAGCAGAAATTCAAGCGGATAAACAAGCAGCCGTTGAACAACCTGAACAATGGTTGGCTGAACATAAGGAGGAAGTCGACACCTATCAAGCTTTCATACAGAGTCAAGATTATTTGACCAGTCCTTTGAAATCTATCAAAGATAAAATCAAACAATTTATGTTAGATCATAAATACTATGAGATTGCTATTCCAATGATCCGCGAATTTAGTCCCCAATATGATGCTTATTATCATAAGCTGATCAAAGCAAGTCAGGTAATGGAAGAGAAAACTAATTTATAGTCATCTCCAAAGACAGGCATGTTGGATAATCAGCAAAATTATTCCCATTTAAAGGGTGAGAAGGGTAAGAAACGACGATTGGATTGGAAAGTTACTGAAAGATTAAATATTGCTGATGGAGAAGGTGAGTGCGATTCGATTAAGGGAGCGAGCTAAACAGTTGAAGACGGATATTCCAGCCTTATATTTGTGTTTGAAGAGTTCGCAAGTATCACTGCTGCCTAAATTTATTGCCGGAATCACAGTCGCTTATGCCTTATCGCCGATTGATTTAATTCCTGATTTCATCCCTGTCTTAGGTTACCTTGATGACTTAATCATTCTACCCTTATTGATTGCTTTAACGGTTTATTTAATCCCCAAAGACATCCTAGCTGAGAAACGCCAACAAGCTAATGAAGTTTATGCTTCAACCAAGAAGAACAAATGGCTCTTTGCTTTACCAATTCTGTTTATTTGGCTAGTATTAGCGGTTTGCTTGTATCTTTTGTTTCAAAAATAAGTTAAGATGATTCAAACTGAAAAATATTAAAGATGCCCTCAAACTTAGTTTAAGAACCAGTTTGAGGGTTTTCGACTTGATAAAGGGCATTGCTTTGGAAATATTGGCTTCAATGGTAAAATATGATTAATAAGATACAGGAGGTACAATGCGATGAACACAGTATGTTGTCTATTACCCAGTTAATGAGAGGATAAGTCCTCTCAACTAAAGGAGGATTTATGATAAACATACAACAATTGAATAAAACTATTGGCGTTCGTAACCTACTTCATGTAGAAGCCCTATCGATTGAAGCGACTGATAAAATAGGCTTAATTGGCCAGAATGGTGTAGGTAAATCGACTTTACTCAGAATATTGGCCGGCTTAGATCAAGAATATAGCGGACAGATTGATATTCAAATGTCCCTAAGCTATCTTTTCAGCGATGATCAGCTTGGCGTAGAGTCTGGTCAAGATCAGGATACTTCTATCGAACAAACGGATTTACTCAAGCAGGGCAGTCCAGGACAGGTCCAAAGCCAACGATTGGCTCAAGTCTTAGACCATCCTGATTCATTCTTGTTATTAGATGAGCCTACTTCTCATTTAGATCTCGAACAGAAGGATTTATTGAGCCAGCGATTGCAAGCGAGAACTATGGGATATCTAGCTATTTCTCACGACCGGGATTTTATCAATCAAAATTGTCATAAAATCTTTGAATTGAGCCAGGGAAGTATTGAAATTTATAATGGCAATTATGAATTCTATTTGGACGAGAAGATTAAGCGCGAGAAGTTTGCTCAACGTGAATACCAGCAATTTGTCAAAGAGAAGCAACGCTTAAAGAAGTTAGCTCAGGAGGTCCGCCAACAATCGGCTGCCGTGCGAAGAACACCCAAGAGAATGGGGAATTCTGAAGCGCGTCTGCATAAAATGGGGGGTCAATCCGTTAAGAAAAAGTTAGATAATAAAGTCAAAGCCATTGAAACTCGGATGCAACAGCTTGACGTTAAAGCGAAACCCAAAGAAGATAGCGTGATTAGACTTTCGTTGCCTGAGGGAGAAGCTATTCAGGCTAAGGTTTTGGTTTCGGCTGAATCGCTGAACAAATCATATCAGGATAAGAAAATTTTTCGACAGGCTAAATTTACCATTGAACGCGGGGATCGAATTGCATTAATCGGTCCGAATGGTTCGGGCAAAACCACGTTGTTAAAGATGATATTATCAAGAAAGCAAGTCCAGACCCATCCTCGGTTGCAGATTGGTTATTATAGTCAAATGGAAGAAAATCTGGATTTAGAGTCCAGTATTTTAGAGAATATTTTGATCAGTTCGATCTTTGATGAGACTTTGACTCGGATTGTCTTGGCTCGTTTAGGATTCACAGGCGATAGTATTTATAAAAGGGTGGCGGTTCTCAGTGACGGTGAGCAAGCTAAAATCAAACTCGCTAAGTTAATCACCTCAAAAGCGAACCTGATAATGTTAGATGAACCGACCAACTATTTGGATATTCAGGCCATTGAAGTCTTAGAAGAACTCTTATTGCATATGGATCGTCCACTTATTTTTGTGAGTCATGATGTTTCACTCATCAATCATTTGGCGAATAAATTATTTCTGATTAAGCATCAGCAAATAGAAACTTTCGCTGGAAATTTACAAGACTATCAACAAGATCAGCTGACTAAGAAACAAGCAAAAAGTGATCAACAGATGTTAATCGATTTCAGATTGACCCAGCTAAATAGCCTACTTTCTCTGGATTTACCGGCCGATGAGAAAGCTCGTCTAGAAGAAGAATATCTTGATTTATTAAATCAAAAACACAACCGTAATTAATATCCTTTTGGCAGAAAGAAGGAGAAAGCTTATGACAGAGATAGAGAGCCAACGAATGATTATTCATCATGTAAAGAACGTTTTAAAGATTCCTTATCCCCTGATGGCATTGACTAAGGAAGATAATCTTCCATCTCGCCGAACTGCCGAAAGTTTAGGTTTAGTGTATCAGACAACATTTGATCGTTACCAAGGTCAGGGAATGTATATTATTGCAGTTCCGATTTAAAGCGTGAATATTTCAAAAAATAGATTGATAGCAATGAACAATCTGCAAAGATTTCTTACAATCGTTATCCAAAGAAAGGAATGAAGTCATTGACTAAGAAAATTTATTCAGCGGTTAAATTACCTCAAGAAGCAGTTGATATGATTAAGGATGCTGGTTTTGAACTGGAGATGCATGATGAACTGACGACACCATCCTCCAAAGAGATTATAGAAAAAAGCAAGCAAGCTCAGGCGATTATTTCTGGAGTGAATGTTCAGATAACGGCTGAAATCATTGAAGCCAGTCCCCAATTAGAAATCATTGCCAACGTGGGTGCGGGCGTCAATAATATTGATATTGAAAGCGCAGAACAACATCAGGTCGTTTTAACCAATACTCCGAGCCGAGATTCTGTTGCTTCAACGGCTGAATTAGCCCTTGGTCTCGTCTTAGCCTTATCGCGAAATATTCTGCAAACCCAGGAAATGGTCCAAGCCAATGATTTTCCCGGTTGGCAAGTGATGGGCTTCTTAGGCGGCCATCAAGTAGCCTATAAGAAACTCTTGATTGTTGGCTTCGGCAATATCGGTCAGGAAATTGCCCGGATGGCCAAAGCTTTCCATATGGACTTGTATTACTACGATATTAAAGACCGTTCAAATTTTGCAGCGGCGGAAAAAGAGACCGGCGCTCAATATATTGACTTCGAACAAGGATTGAGCTTGGCCGATTACGTCATTCTGCAAATGAACTACACGCCAGATAATCATCATTTCATCAGCGAAAAAGAACTTAAACAGATGAAAGAAGAGGCCTATTTAATCAACACGGCTCGTGGCGGAATTATTGATGAAGCAGCCTTAGTCAAGGCGTTGAAGCAAGGTTGGATTGCTGGCGCTGGTATCGATGTCCACGAAGAAGAGCCAAAGATTAACCAAGATTTATTGGCGACTCAGAAAGTTGTGATGACGCCACATATTGGTAACGATACCTACGAGGCTCGAACCGAAATGGCTAAAATTGCAGCCACTGAAGCGGTCAAAGGGCTCAAAGGCCAGACACTAACTTATCAGGTAGACTAAAAATATTCTCATCCTCCTGTCGATTTCCAAAAGACGAAAACAAGTGAGGATGGGAGTTTTTTGTGGCCAATTTTTCTATTACGTTAGACATTCAAGGAGGGATTGTGTGTTTGCTTTGACGGTGTCTAAATATTGTTTCATCTCAAACATTATCTTTTCTCGTATGCTGTTCTTTTATTTAGAGGAATGAAGCAGGCAGTTTCAGGTGTTGTCTACTCGCGGAAAAAATAAAGGTGCTAAATAGGCTAATAAATAGAAAATCTAAAATACTCATGGCATAATTAAGAAAATTATCCCGATGAAGGAGACTCCTATATGTTTACAATTATTATTATCTGCCTTGCCTTTCTTGGCTTAAGTATTTTTATATTTTTTAAGCAATTGCGAAAAGACCAAGTTTGGCAACATAGATTTCTACTCTTGCCAGCTAGTCTTCTTCTAATTGCAGCTTCTTTACTCCCTATTTTCTTTGTGTTAGAAATGAGCCAGAGTCTTTCTAGCGAGGATGAATATCGATTTGGATTTATTATTATTTTAGTTTTGACCCTTCCCATCCTGATTTTAACCCCGCTTTCGATGATTCAGAATTTGATCAATGGATATATTTTTTGGAAACATCGAACAGTAGTCAATATCTCATCAAAGCTGACCAAGATTTATTTCGGCAATCTGAGTCTTTACGCTCTATTTATTTTGATAAAAATCGTTTCAATCTTAGTTGATCATGCCGTTTTTTATTTTCATCTTATCACTGTTTTACTAGACTTGATTTTTGCCATTGTGTTGGTAATTTCGACAAAAGAGGTCAAGGATCAGATCTTGCTGACCTTAGAGCCAGAGAGCATCTCATGATTTTGATAGATCAAGATGATATAACTACGGACTATTTCTTTGGAAATGTATTAGTTACTTAATATTGAGTATTTATAAGTGGATTTAGAGTTGGGACGATAAGGACAATCTTCTACAGTAGAGTAAAAGTTAATCCTTTTGAACAAATATTGATTGATTAAGAAAGGAGTCTTTAAATGGTTTATCCTTTAATGACACCCTTTGGCGAAATAATAATTAGCTTGGATGGTCACGAAATAGTTTATGAAGCTTATCCTTTGAGTTTGCTTTATCGAGACATTAAGTTATCGGGGCGGTATGCTATCATAGTCCCCTTTAATCCCGATCGGAAAAATCATCTCATCAGCTGTAAATTGAATACTGAGGAAAAGTTAAACGTTGATTATGAATCCGGCGAGAACGTTCAGATAGTTAATTATGCAGATGTTGAGAAGCAAGGTTATGATTTGTCAATTGGCATCTCCGCAGAGACAGACTATATATATGGCTATCGTTACTCTTATTTTGATTTTGATGGAGCAGAGGTTAGAAATGGGATTGGCTATCAAGTCCTACCCTTTACTAAAACCCAACATTATCCTTTTGCTATTGCTTGGTCAGAAACAATGTCTGAAAATGAGGACACTCAAGCAAATTTACATCGGCTAACAATGACTTCGATAGCGGCGGAACCACAAGATTTAGATATTCAGCTAGGGCATAAGCAAACAAATGGGGATATTATTTGGAATCAGAGGTCAAAAAACTTCTTATATCATACTTGGTTGGTAGGCAATCATTATGTAGATACTGATATAGAGCTAATTGCATATGGGGAGAAACTATCTTTAGTTCGGGAACCTCGAAACACTTATGATAAGTGGGCAATTAGAGTGAACAACGAACAAGGAGATAAATTAGGTTATATTCCCAAAGAGTTGAGTAGAAGATTGGCTCAGCGAATGGATGCTGGCCACGAAATAATATGTTTCGCTGAAGGAATCTCGAACATTCAAGGAAAACGACGCTTATTTTTAGGGATTTATACTGAAAGGATATTTCCTCGAACCATACAAACAGATCGACTAAGTATTAGGCCCTTTAAACTATCAGATCGAGCAGATCTCTTAGAAATTTATGGGAATCCTGAGGTCTGTCAATTCTTGCTCCATGAACCTTGGAATGAACAGCAAAGTTACGATGAAATTATTATAAAGAACAATCATGATTTATTAACAACAGATGCGCCCTTAAACTTAGCCGTTGAGCTTGACCAGAAAGTAATCGGTGAAATTTCGGCATGGTTTACGGATATGAAGGAGACCCTTGAAATTGGTTTCGTCTTTAATCTAGACTATGGGGGACAGGAGTATGCGCAAGAAGCTGCAAGAGCGGTCATTGAGCATCTGGTTAAGTATTATAAGATTCATCGGATTATTGCCAATCTTGATGCGCGAAATCAGGCTTTAGCCAGATTATGTCAGCGAATTGGTATGCGTCAGGAAGGACAGTTTATCCAGGACTATTGGAATAAAGGTGAGTGGACGGATAGTTATATCTATGCCATCTTGGCCAGTGAAATTTAAGTTGATTTGGCAGTCAAGCTTTTGATGGGTTTAACTCTGGTTTAGTACTAGCTAAGAATTTCGATTGACTTTTCTCTTATGAAGGTGATTGACCTTTGAAGGAGCTAAATCAGCTGAAATTCAACGAGTAAAGAAAGATTATGGAATTGTAGATGGAGATTGTATGATTATTAGAGAAATTAAGCATCGGAAACGAGATTATTTGCCACTCTTGTTATTGGCGGACGAGCAAGAGAGTATGATTGATTGTTATCTTGATCGAGGGCAGCTTTATGTCCTCGAAGATCCAGATCTAAGAGCGGTCTGCGTTTTGACCGATGAAGGCGACGATATTTTAGAAATTAAAAACTTGGCCGTCGATACTCCTTTTCAAGGGCGGGGATACGGTAAGGCAATGATTGAATTTGTCGTCGAAAAATATAGGCAGACCTATTCAATTCTACAAGTCGGAACTGGGGAAAGCACTCTAACGCTCCCTTTCTATCAAAAATGTGGTTTCAGCCCTCATCATCGTCTTAAAAACTTTTTCATTGAAAATTATAACCAGCCAATTATTGAAGCGGGCCAGCTGTTAAGGGATATGATTTATTTACGCCGAGATATTTAATAACTTGATTTCATAACTATGCAAATGACAAAAAAGGAGTGAACTCGTTGAAGATTACCAGTTTTGGCACGACCACTTTGTTGTTTGATGATGGTAGGGATCAGATTCTATTTGATGCCCATTTTAGCCGTCCATCGATCGGTCAAGCCCTGTTTACCAAGTTGAAAGTTGATCATGAAATCATTCAAGAGATGATAGAAAAGCATGATTTCAGTCGTTTGAAAGCAATCTTTGTATCTCATTCACATTACGACCATGTACTTGATGCGCCTTATCTGGCTCAAATAACCGGGGCAAAGTTATATGGCAGTCCTTCAACAATTAACGTAGGGCGCGGGCCTTGCTGACAGCCAATTAGAGACTTTCCAGGCTGATCAAGCTTATCAAATAGGGGATTATCAGATTCGCATAATTCCCTCGATTCATTCCAAACCAATTCCTTTTAATGATGATTTAGGCCAAGAAATCGAAGAACCGCTGAGCCAACCTAATCGTGTTCGGGCCTATAAAGAAGGAGGCTCGTTTGATTTTTATATTCAACATGGTAAGAAGTCGTATTTAATTCATCCAAGCTGTAATTATATTGAAGGAAATCTAAAGGGTTGGACTGCTGACCTCTTGTTCTTGGCTTTAGCCGGAATTACCAAGATGAAACCCGAGGAAAAAGAGGCATATTTTGATCAAACCATCGGCCAGACCCAAGCCAGTTTAGTGATTCCCATTCATTGGGATAATTTTTTTGTATCTTTGGCTAAGCCGACTAAAGCAATGCCTCAGCTTGCCGAGCATACCGATCAGGTTCTTTTCGAATTAGTTCAATATTGTGAGAAACACGGCATCAACACCTTAGTTCAACTCCCACGTACGAGTTTTGATTTTTAATGTTGAAAGACATTTTGGAATTTACTCAATCTTTACCGAACCTTTACAGAAGATTTACACTACTCAGTTATACTGAACATTGTAACTGAGTTTACAATATCTTTGTAAAGGAGAAGTCGATGAAATCTTTAAAGAAAGCGGTATTAACGACTGTATTGGTATCGAATTTATTAGCTGGTGTTAGTGTTCCGGTGTTTGCTCAATCAGTAGCTGAGGAAACTTTAGCCCATAATGAGGAAAAGGCTAAGGATCCAAAATTAACGCCTGAAGCCTTCTCAGAGAATGATGGCATTGAGAAGGATGATCAAGGCAAGGTCATTTCTGTCACCATCGGTGGCGAGAAAGCTGAAGTTCTTGAGGAGAATCCTGCTAAGACCGAGGCGCCTGTTAATAACAAGCCGAATCGTATCACCACGAATCTAAGTGAAGATCCAGCGACCTCAATGTATTTCCAATGGCATACGACGGATGAAGACAAAGAAGCGCGTTTGTATCTTTGGGAAGAGGGTCAAAGTATTGATGAGGCGGTCGAAATAACGCCAGAGATCTCAGTGATTGAAGATGCTTATTATGTACAACAAACCGATGATGGACATTTCGTCTATGCGATTATGTGGGACGAAGAGGAAGATGAACCTTTAACCGATCTTGATGATCCATTTCAACCCCTTGATCAAGCTGATAAAGTTTTAGGTTACTTCACCGATGAAGCTTTTAGCAAGGATAATTTATTATGGTTGGATAAAGGCTATGAAGAATATTCCGTGCCAGTGCCTTATGCTAAATTTAATGAAACAGCTTATAAAGCAGTGGCAGAAGATTTAAAACCAGCAACGGTTTATCATTATGCTGTAGGCAACAAAGAAGGTGAATTGTCAGAAGAAGCTAGCTTTACTACTGCCCAAGCTGAAGCTAAAGATTTTACTTTCGTCCACTATACCGACACACAAAATGCGTTCGCTTCTCAAAATCAACGTTCAGAGGCATATTATTCTAAATCTACTATGGATTCAATTTTAGCTAATGAGGAGGCTCAAGGAGCCAGCTTTGCTATCCATACGGGTGACGTGGTTAATGATGATTACAATGATACTGAGTGGAATTTAACCTTGACCGCTTTAAGTGAATTAAATCAAACCATGCCTCATCTATTCGTAACAGGTAATCATGACAATGAAGATTTCCAACAACATATTTATACCCCCAATGAAATTGAAGATATGAAATCTGGTGTGGCTTATTCAACACGTTATAATGGTGTTCAATTCATTACCCTCAATACAGAAAATGATATGGAGTCAGAAGAAGATGCATCACCAATGATTTCTGAGGAACAAATGACTTGGTTTGAAGAAGAACTTAAGGCAGCTCAAGAAGCACGAGATAAGGGTGAAATTAATTGGATTATTGTTAATTATCACCGTCCGCTGGTATCAGCTTCTTATCACTCTTTAGAAGATGAGAAAGTTCAATTAGTTCGCGATGAGTTAATGGCTATCTTAGACCAATATGATGTCGATTTAGTCTTAAATGGTCATGACCATAATGTTACAGCCACCCATGCATTGAAATACGATGAGAAGAGTTTCGTTAAAGCCAGTGTAGCTACTGAAGGGGTTACCAAGGATAATGTAACAACTTATAGCTCTCCGGAAGGAACAATTAATATCGTGCCTGACACAGCCGGAACGAAGAACTATGATGCGATTTATAAGAATCAATCCTTTGAATGGTTAAAAGAGAATGAAGATATTCATGAGACTTTCGCTGAATTGATGGATTACGAAGTCACTGAAGATGATATCAAAGCTTTCCGCGAATTATTTGTTACTGAAGATCAACCCTTCCGTTCACCATTCTATACCGACGGCCACTCCAATGCCCGTGAAGGAAATATCCAACACTATGCAGTGGTTGATGTGACCGCCGATAAGATTACATATAAAATGTATGAAGTGATTGGCGAAGATTTAGATAATCGTGAAACCAACTTAATCCATACTTATGTGATTGAAAAATAAATCTTAAATTTACCTACGGAATTCATATATCCCTATTTATATTCTTAACTCGATTTAGTTATAAGTTAGGAATAAAATAGGGATTTTTTAATGAATAAAAACATATTCAGATGGCGAAATATAGTTGATCATCAAGATACTAGATGAAAAAAGTTCTTATGTTACAATAGTTCAGACAGTGTTCTCTGCATTGTCTGAAAAGTAGTAGAGGTGATTGAATTAATGGATATTAAGAATTATCAAGCTTGGGTCAGTGAATTTTATTAGGAGCGCCACTGGTATCAATATAATCCTTTTATTCGGAGCAATTTTTTGACGGAAGAGGTAGGCGAATTAGCCCAAGCCATTCGTAAATATGAGATCGGTCGTGACCGACCTGATGAAGAAGTCCCTTCACAGGTTGAGAATCTAGCCGATATCAAAGAAAAATTAGGGGATGTCTTGGATAATATCTTTATTTTAGCTGATAAGTATCAAATTTCTTTAGAAGAGATCATGGTTGCCCATAAAAATAAACTAGAAAAAAGGTTTGATCAATGAATATTACCGTATATTGTGGAGCAAGCGTAGGGAATCATCAAGTTTATCAAGAAAAAGCTCAGGAATTGGCCAAATGGATGGCTCAAAATAATCACACGTTAATTTATGGTGGTGGGAATGTTGGTCTGATGGGGGTGATGGCCGATACCATATTAAACGATGGTGGTCAGGCTATAGGTGTGATGCCGTCATTCCTAAAAGAACGTGAAATCGCTCATAATCGACTGACCGACTTATTTCTAGTAGAAAATATGACTGAGCGAAAGCTTAAAATGATCCATCTGGCTGATGCCTTTATTGCTTTGCCTGGAGGTCCTGGAACCTTAGAGGAAATATCTGAGGTCATCTCATGGGCGCGGATAGGACAGAATAATAAACCTTGTATTCTTTATAATATTGCTGGTTATTACAATCATTTAAGTTATCTATTTGATCATATGGTAAGTGAAGGTTTCTTGAACCAAGCTGATCGTGATCAGATTATGATTGACAATAGCCTTTCGCGGATGGAAAATTTTATCATAAATTATCGTCCGCCTAAAATTAGATCCTATTGAGTGAGGTGCTTGCTTAATTTGTTCATAACATATCCTTAAATTGCATTACTTCAGCAAATTGGGATTAGGGATTAAATTATTAGATTTACATACAAAATCATAAATGTTTTTGTAGCTTTTTCTCTGCAGCCATAAGTGATATTCCTTGTAGACATTCTAATCTATGATAAAATAGAGATGTAAAGCTTAGATTTCGAAATATCAGCACAGCTTTTGGACTCAATAGAAAGAAGGAATATTTCAATGGTCTTAGAGAAAATTGAAGCAGTCCTTGATTATGACATTGTTGTGATTGGAGCAGGGTCACCAGGTGTGCCAGCCGCCCTAGCAGCTGCTGAAAGTGGGGCAAAGGTAGCCATTATCCAAAAGGAACGCCATGCCTCTGCCTGTGGTCACATTAGTGCAGGAATTGATGTAGATCATTCTGATCCCGTTGCCGTTCAAAAATTAGTCAAACGAATGATGACTGACAATGATGATCGATCTAAACGGGGTTTGATTGAATCCTATGTGAAACACTCAGACAACGCTTTGTTATGGCTGTACGACAAGATGAAAGAAGCTGGCGTTCATGTGAATGAACTAGGGAATGGACCGCAACAAGGATTGATTGAGGAAGAAGACTTAGATTTACAATTTGTTACCTTGCTTGTCGGCCCTAAACCTAATGATGTCGGCGACGCCATGATTGCCCTTTGTCAACTAGCCCAGCAACAAGGCGTTGATATTTATTATAATGCACCTGCTGTACGATTGATTAAGGAACAAGGACGAGTAACCGGCGTGATTGCCCGAACGGTCGATGGCTATCAAAAATTTTATGCCAGTAAGGGAGTCATCTTAGGTACGGGTGATTATCAGAATGACCCAGCCATGATGCAGCAGTATTTACCAGATGTGGCCCATTTTGAGAAGAAGAAGACGGGCTGTACAGGCGATGGTCATAAAATGTTAATCGGTATCGGCGGCCGAATGGAAAATGTAGGTCATACCAAGATGGTTCATGATATGGATTCTGGACCGAGTGCAATGATGTCCTTACCATTCTTACGGGTGAAACTCGATGGAACTCGTTTCGTCAATGAAGAAGTTAAGATGGAATACATGAACTGTTATACCTTAGCCGAAGGTGGCCATTATGCACAGATCTTCGACGATGCCTATCTGGAAAAGCGAAGGATTGGGCCAAGAAAATTCCAGATAAAGCTGAACTGAAGAATTATATGCCTGAAGAGCCCGGCGAGAAGAAAGGGGTCCTAGTTGATCAGATTGCAACTTTTAAGGCCAATAGTCTCGAAGAACTTGCTGAAAAATTACAGATCACTGATGTCGAAACCTTCAAAGAAACCGTCCAACGGTATAATGAATTAGTTGAAGCAGGTAAAGATGTCGACTTTGGTGTTGCTCCAGAACATCTTTCAGCCATTGATACGCCACCATATTATGGAACCCACCGTCATGTTCGCTTTACTCAAGGTTGTTCCGGTATTGTGGTTAATGAATATAATCAGGTCCTTGATGTTCATGATCAACCGATTGAGGGAGTTTATGCGATTGGTAACCTAGCGGGTAATTTCTACGGCTCGATTGATTATCCTCTTTCAATTGGTGGTTTGAATTTAGGTCACAATTACACTCAAGGTTATGTTGTTGGCAAGATGTTGGCAGAACAGTAATCGACATTAAGTAGGCGGATTGAGGTAATTCATACACATTAAGGAGGAATTTGAATGGGACTTTTAGTGGATGGTGTTTGGCAAGACAAATGGTACGATACCAAGAAATCTAAAGGACATTTTGTCAGAACTCAAACTCAATTTCGTAATTGGATCACTAAGGATGGTAGTCCGGGACCAACGGGTGAAGGGGGCTTTAAAGCAGAGAAAGATCGCTATCACCTATACGTATCTTATGCGTGTCCTTGGGCTTCTCGTGCTTTAATTTTCCGGAAAATCAAGGGATTGGAAGATATTATTTCTCTATCGGTGGTCCACCCTTATATGGGCGAAAACGGCTGGACCTTTGAAGAAGGGGACGGTGTGATTCCAGATACAGTACATCAATTTGATTATTTATATCAAGTATACTTAAACGATGATCCTAAGTATACGGGACGGGTAACTGTGCCAGTCTTATTCGACAAGAAACAAGATCGCATCGTTTCCAATGAATCGGCTGATATCATTCGCATGTTTAACTCAGCCTTTGATGACTTAGGGGCTAAAGAAGGCGACTATTATCCAGAAGAATTGCGTGAAGAAATTGATGAAATTAATGAGTTAGTCTACCACAATGTGAACAATGGGGTTTATAAGGCTGGATTTGCCACTAAACAAGAAGTTTATGAAGCAGAAGTTCGCAACTTATTTACCACCCTAGATAAATTAGAAGAACGGCTTATCGATCAAGATTATTTAGTAGGAAATACACTTACTGAAGCGGACTGGCGTTTGTTCACCACTTTAATTCGTTTTGAACCGGTATATTTTGGCCATTTCAAATGTAATCTGAAACATTTAACGGATTACCCAAACCTATGGAACTATACTAAGCGTCTGTATAATTATCCGGGTGTCAGCGAGACGGTTAATTTTGATCATATCAAGCGTCACTATTATATGAGCCATCCAACCATTAACCCTAATCAAATCGTGCCACTGGGTCCTGATTTGGATTACACTGTTTAAAAGTACAATAAAACATCCATCCTGGGCAAGTCATCGAGCTTGTCAGGATGGATGTTTTTTGTTTGTTATTTTATGATGAGTCAATCAGAAGTTTGATTTAGAAACTGTTCAATCGATTGACGATACAGATCCGTTTGTTCATAGAAGAGAGAAGCATGTTCCCCTTGATTTACCGAGATAAACTTTTTGTGTTTTGCCGGGCTAGCCTGAAAAACTTCTTGACCCATGGTATAAGGCACCACTTCATCGGTTTTGGAGTGAACGATTAACAGTGGGGTGGGAACCTCTTTAATCTGTTCGGTGACCTTACTGTCAGCTAATGAGAAGCCTTGGCTAATGCGGAGATTCCAATCACCTAATGTTAGCATGTAATCTAGAGGAAGGCCTGTCTCTTCTGAAATACTGTTAAGTTCTTGCCGAGTCATGGCTTCACCATCAGCAACCGGACTATCTAGAATGAGATAATCGACCTCTTTACTTAAATTTTTGGCTCCTAGACCGACTGTTGCTCCACCGAATGATTCTCCCCATAATATCAGTGTTTGATTGGAATCTAATGACTTGGCGACCCGATGAGTAACATCTTCTAAGTCTTTACTTTCTAATACGCCAAAGGTGTTAGTCTCAGCCATATTTTCGCCAGAATTGCGTTGGTCATAAGCGTAAACATCATAACCTAAGTCTAGAAACATTTGACTAATAGGTAGGATACTCTCCTTGCTGCCCCCAAGGCCATGGACCATGATGACGGCTCCATTAGATGGGGCGCTTGTCTTGACCTCAAGCAAGGGAATTTTATGGCCAAAAGCTGAAGAAGTTATTTTTGAAAATATCATCTTGTGCTCTTTCTTAAATTGATCCAAATCAAAGTCATGTTCTTTTAAATAAGTCAATGAATTTTCGTAGGTATCTTCACGCTCGACTAAATGAGTCGTGCCGTCAGCTACCTGTATCGAAATATAGACCGAAAAGCCTACGAAAAGTAACCCAATGACAGCCAAGATTGACCATAATATCTTCTTTCTCATTCGTTCCTCCTAAATAAGCAAATAAGCATGGTGAGCCCTTTCAAAAAATAGTGAGCGAATTAACTAGTTATATTTTAACATAGGTAGTATATTAATAATAATCAAAATAAAGATATTTTGAATCTTTATCTCGGGACAAACTCAATAAAACTTTTTTCCAAGGTTATAAAAGCATAGGTTCTCAGATTTTTCTAGATTTATTACTTGGTGGGATATATTAACCAAACCGACATAAGAGGAAAACTATAACCATTTGTGTGCTAAAATAGATGCTTTAGCTAAGATAAAAAGATGTTTTAAGTCTTGCTTTTGCAGAAGATGAGGGTCCTAATGGTTAAGTAAAAATATTTATTTTGGCTCCTTTAGCTGTCCTATCTGAGGGTATCAGTTCACAATTGGTCCGTCAAGGCCATCAAATTGCGCGTAAACTTTCGTTTCCATATTCGATTGTGTTGGGCAATCCAGCCTATTATCAGCGCTTTGGTTATCGACCTGCCGATCAGTTCGGTATAAATTCTCCTTTTGAAGTAGCCAAGGAATATTTTATGGCCTTAAAATTAGATTCAGCCGCTATGACACTATCGGGCACCATGCGCTATGACCAAGCATTTAAGATTTACAACTAAAAGGAGAATAAAATGACAGTGATTGAAATTAATCATGAATTAAGCTTACTTCCATATTATGCCAATGAAGCAGAGGCTCTAGTCTGGTACCAAGACAAAGAAACCTGCAAAATGGTCGATAATATTGATCAAGTTTATGATATAGATCGACTCAAGGCGATGTATCACTATCTGGATCAACATGGAGATTGTTTCTATGTGAAATATCGGGGCAAGTTAGTCGGGGACTGTTCGTTACAAGATTCTGGTGAGCTTGCTATTGTGATTTGCAAGGAATTCCAAGGACGAGGAATTGGAAGTAGATGCATTCAAGCAATGGTTCAGCGGGCCCAAGATAAAAATATGGCCAAAGTATTTGCTAGAATTTATTCGTTTAATGAACGCAGTCGACAGATGTTTATGAAGCAAGGCTTTCAACAGGTGGAAGAGGAATTGTTTGAATTACGATTTAACAAATAAAAGTTGTATACATTAATTTTATGTGATTTACCTTAATATAACAGTTCTCGTCAATTTTCTTAATAAATTAAGTTTACTTTGCATATTGTATACTATATAATAACAATGAAAGCGCGTAAACGCTTAAATAATTTATTAGGAGGATGTTTCATGCTGACTTTTGATAAGGCTATCGTGCGTAAACCAAGTAAATCAATGTTAGAGGGGATTACTACGGGAATGTTTAGTGATGATGCCCCGATATATGAGGATGCTGTAAAGCAACATGCAGGTTATGTGAAAGCTCTGGAAGAATTAGGTCTGGATGTTTTGGTTTTGGAAGCATTGGAAGAATACCCAGATTCATGTTTTGTTGAAGATCCTGCCGTAGTGATGAAGGAATGTGCTATTATCACCAATTCACCTCGAGAATCAAGAAACGGTGAAAAATTTGAGATCATGGATGCGATTAAGAAATATTACAAAGATGATCAAATTTTTCATATTGAAGCACCCGGAACCATGGAGGGTGGCGATGTAATGCAGGTTGACAAACATTTCTTCGTCGGACTTTCCGATCGAACCAATGAAGAAGGGGCTAAACAATTTAATGACATTGTCAGCAAATTCGGTTATACTTCTTCAACCGTTCCTGTAACTGAAGGACTTCATCTAAAAGATTTCGCCATTTACTTAGAAAATAATAATATGTTGGTAAGTCCAACCATGAATAAGGTTGAGGATTTCCAAAAATTCGACCGGCATGTCGTTGAAGATGAGGAACTCTATGCTATAAATAGTTTATACATAAATGGAACGGTTTTAGTACCAGCTGGACATCCGAAAACACAAGCTTATATTGAAAGTAAAGGTTATCCCGTTAAAGTTGTCAATACCGATGAATTTAAGAAAATAGACGGTAGCTTAACCTGTCTTTCATTAAGATTCTAATTATAATCTGCTACCTACATATAAATATCCCTTAAAACTTATGGCCTTGAGAAGGTTCTCCTAAGTTTTAAGGGGTATTTTTTCTTTATATTTTACCAAAGATCATAACGGGCATTTTCAATTCGCCAATGGACTTCTTCTAAATAACGACGCAGTTCACACAAATTATTTTCCTTAAACAGATTTAAAATGACTTGATGTTCGTCGTTGGTTTTATTCAAAATATCTTTCAAATTATTAGGATCGGATTTACTAAAGGCTTTAGCGATTAAAAATTGTTTTTGCTGATGAATTTCTTTAATTAATCGTCGATTTTGTGCCTTATTTATATAGATATCATGAAAAGCTTCCTGAATCTCGTTGTATTTTATATACAGACCATTCGCTATTGCTGAATACATCGTATCGATATGGAATTGCATTAAAGAATAATCTTCTTCGGTCAAGAAAGGTGCGGCTAATTGAGCCGATTTTCCGTCTAATACACCAATTAGTTGATAAACTTCTTCAAGATCTTTGAGCGTATAGTTGACTAGTTTAAATCCTTTATTTGGCGTATGTTCAATAATCTCTAAAGCAGCTAGGTGTAATAAGGCTTCTCGTATTGGTGTACGGCTAAGACCTGTCGCTTCTGCCAGCGATTGTTCAGTAATGCGTTCATTAGGGAGAATATTTCCTTCAGTAATTTGTTGGGAAATATACTCATAGACTTTATCTTTAGAATTGATAACTAGCACCTCCATCGTTTATAAAAAATATTGTAGTATATATTTTTCTTTCTGACAATCGAGTAGCTATTGACAAAAAACATTGTATACAATATACTTTAGATAAGAAATCATAAAGGAGTGGTGTTATGTTCAAAAATGTTATCGTTCGTGTACCAAGTAAATCAATCTCTGAAGGCTTGACCAGTGCTAACGAAGGAAAACCGATTTACGAAAAAGCATTAGTTCAACATGAAAATTATGTAAGCGCTCTAACTAAATGTGGTGTGAATGTAACAGTATTAGAACCTAAAGATGAATTTCCGGATGCTTGCTTTGTTGAGGACGTGGCTTTATGTACACCAAAATGTGCTATCATCACTCGTCCTGGTGCTGAAACCCGGCGCGAAGAAGCCGCTTTAGAAGATATGCACCAAGCACTTAGAAAATTCTACGACAATATCGAGAAAATAGAAGCTCCTGGGACGATTGAGGCTGGAGATATTATGATGGTTGGCGATCATTATTACATTGGTTTGTCTGATCGGACTAATCAAGAAGGAGCCGACCAAATGATTGCAATTCTAGAAAAATATGGAATGTCCGGAGAAACCGTCAAATTGGACACTATGCTCCATTTAAAAACTGGACTTGCTTATTTAGAAAATAATAATTTAATTGTCTGCGGAGAATTTACGACCAAAGAATGCTTTAAAGATTTTAATAAACTTGAAGTGGAAATGGATGAGGCTTATGGGGCTAACTGTATCTGGGTAAATGGAACAGTGATTGTGCCAGAAGGTTATCCAAATATTAAGGCAAAGATTGAAGACTTAGGATATAAAACTTTAGTAGTTGACACTTCGGAATATCGCAAAATTGATGGTGGCTTGTCTTGTCTTTCATTACGTTTCTAAGAAAATAATATAAATTTGAATGGTGTAGGGTAGGATTCGCAATGAGTTTGATAGTGGATGCTGCCCTTTATTTTTACATATCATCTATTTGAAAGCGGTAACAATGAACATCCAGGGAGGGAGAATCATGACTAAGGGACCATATCCTCGTTTACTCATTGATACTAAGAAATTACAATCAAATATTCAAACCATGATGAAGGTGTGTCAAGATTATGGAATCGTAGTTAGTGGAGTAGTTAAGGGTACTAATGGTATACCCGAGATTATAGAAAATTTTATCCAGGCTGGGATGAAACACTTAGCTTCATCAAGACTTTGTCAACTTGAAAGGATTAAAAAGATGGATTCGTCGGTCCATACTTTAGCCTTAAGAATTCCCATGTTAAGTGAACTCGATGAATTGATTGAAGTTGCAGATTGCAGTCTGAATTCTGAAATAGAAACATTAACTGCATTAAACGAACTTTGTCAGAGAAAAAACAAACATCACGAAGTCGTCTTGATGAATGATCTTGGTGATTTGCGTGAAGGATTTTTTGAGCAAGAAGAACTGATTCAGGCAGCGGTTTATGTAGAGAACAAATGTCCCAATCTTTATCTAAAAGGCATCGGAACTAATTTAGGATGTTATGGTTCGATAGAACCAGATCAAGAAAATTTAGGCCAATTAATTGAGAATGCGCGCATTATTGAAGAGCAGATCGGTCGATCGCTAGATTGGATTTCTGGAGGTGCTACGACCTCCGTGCCATTAGTCTTAAACAAAACCATGCCAAAGGGAATCAATCATCTGCGGATTGGTGACGGCATTTATTTAAGAGATATGGAATTATATTTTGACTATCATTTTGATCAGATGTATGGGGATGTATTTATTTTAGAAGGTGAAATTATTGAGATCCATAATAAACCAAGTCATCCGATTGGTACGATTTCAGTAGATGCTTTCGGCAATCGACCAGTGTACGAAGATATCGGCCGAAGAGATCGGGCTCTCTTAGCAATGGGACGGCAAGACATTGGCGACATGACCAAATTGATTCCCATAGATCAGAATATTGTAGTAAAAGGCGGTTCAAGTGACCATACTATCGTAGATATTACTGAATCTGAAAAAAATTATAAATTGGGAGATACAATAAAATTCACCTTACAGTATGAAAATTTATTACTGGCATCAAGTTCAGAATACATCTATAAGCAATACATATAATTTATAATAAAGGAGTAGAACAATGGAAACAAAAGAAAAGAAAGTAGGTTTATGGGGCCTCGTTGCCTTGACTGTAACTTCTGTCGTCGGTGGCGGTATCTTCAACTTGATGTCTGATATGGCTAAGTCAGCTGCTGTCGGACCAATGATCGTATCCTTAGTTCTATCTGGGATGGGAATGGGCATTTTTGTCCTATGTTTAGAAAATTTAAACAACAAATTACCTGAGTTGGATGCTGGAATTTATAGTTATGCCAAGGAGGGCTTTGGAGATTTTGTTGGTTTTAATTCTGCTATTGGTTATTGGTTGTCCATTGTATTGGGGAACGTGGCTCTAGGTTCATTAGCTCTCAGTGCCCTAGGTTATTTTATCCCGGCCTTTGGAGATGGTCAGACGATTTGGGCGGTCATCGGGGCTTCCATTCTTTTATGGATAATGCACTTTACTATTTTACGTGGTTCTGATTTCGCGTCTAAAATTAACGGTTTGATTATGATTGCTAAATTGGTCCCTCTGGCAATCTTCGTGGTCGCATTATTAATCGCTTTTAACTTTGATATGTTTACTGCTGATTTCTGGGGAACAATGAATCAAGGTTTTGATTGGGGACTGGTCGGACCGCAAATTAAAGGAGCAATGATTTCAGCGGTTTGGGTCTTTGTGGGTGTGGAAGGTTCTATCGTTTATTCTGCTCGTGCTAAAGATAAAGCTACAGTAGGACGTTCAGTGATTCTCTCTTTTGCAATTATTACGGCGATCTATTTGTTAACTACTGTATTGAGTTTCGCAGTAATGAGCCAAGGAGAGTTGGCTACCTTGGGCAAACCAGCCATGGCCTATGTCTTAGAAAGTGTGGTCGGTCCTTGGGGAGCTGCTTTAATTAATATTGGTGTGGCCATTTCTGCGATTGGATGTTGGTTTGCTTGTATCATGTTTAGTGGGGAAATCTGTTTCCAAGCGGCCAAAGAAGGTATATTCCCGAAAATCTTTGAAAAAGAGAATAAATATAAAGCCCCAGTTAATGCATTGTTGATTTCCAACGGAATCATTCAATTCTTCTTCCTGTCTTTATTAGTCAATCAGTCAGCCTATAACTTCATGGCTTTACTTGCATCCAGTACCATGTTAGTGCCATATTTCTTCGTCTCCTTGAGTCAAGCTAAACTATCCTACAAATGGGAAGGTGGTTTATCAAAGAATGTTATTTTAGGAATTATTTCAACGATTTATATGGGGTATTGTATTAATGCTTCAGGGATTGAGTATATTCTGGTCACCACATTCTTATTTGCTCCTTGTATGCTGTTCTATATGCTAGCTTGTAAGCAGAATAATAAGAAGATGTTTAACAAGTATGAATTAATCGGTGCGCTGGCTATTCTCGTATTGACATTAATCACCATTGTTATGGTAGTCAATGGCACCATTGATATCGCCTCAATGTAGTATATATTTAATCTTAATAAATATTCTCGGTTGTATTTCAAGGAATTAAAATCTGAATTCATTCTCTCAAGTTTTTTAATCCAAATAATATCTTTTCTTAAAATTATAATCGCGAATCTATGTTATAATGAAAGTAGATTGAGAAATGAAATAATTTAAGGGAAATTCTCATGAATATAATATAGAAAGGTTTGTAGGGGGCAACAATGGCTAAGGCAAATATCAAGGTCACTTTATTGTGCCCGATCGATCGGGTATGGCAACAAGTGACTGATGTTGCGAATTATCAATGGCGTAGTGATTTAAGTTCAACAAGGATTATCGATGATAAGCATTTTGTAGAAGTTAGTAAGAATGGCATCGAAACTACGATGACAACCTGTCAAGTTGTGAAATATAAATTATGGGAGTTTGAGATTGATAATCGTTATTTAAAAGGTAAATGGACGGGGAAATTCTATAAGCAAGGTGATAATACCACCCTTGATTTTACTGAAGAAGTTGTTGCTAAGAAGTTATATTTAATACCTTTCGTCGGCAGTTTTATACGGAATCAACAAAAGTTATTCATGAAAGATTTAAAGAAAAGTTTAGTCTGTGAAGAAGCCTGTCTGATTAGTGTCCTAGGTTAACATCAAAAAAATAAAGACAAGATAAGTGTTGCAACTTGCTTATCTTGTCTTTTTTTGTCTTAATGATGTTGAAATAAGAAAATCGCGAATGGTTAACTGAGAGAATCGAAGAAAACAAAAAAGAGACTGAATAATGAAGTCATGGTAGCTACAGCCAAGAGGCTGGCTAAAGGCATTCCCACAAGAATCACTATCCACCATAACCATGGGTGCTCTTGTAAATGATTAATCAATTGGTGATCATGCTGGAAACTTGTCCGCGATACGGACGGTTTTAAGGTATATTTATGCGTTTCTGTTGGACTGATTAAGAAATGCACTTTTGGCACGGTAGTATGTTGGTTGCGCATGATAAGTCCTCCTTTTTTATTTGTCTTTAGTATAGGACAAATAATAAAAAGATAGTGTTAAAGCATCAGCAAAGGTATTAATATTAGATTAAGATAAAATCTTTATACAATCTTAATGTCATGGTATTAGTCTTTACGAGGTCAAAAGGTCGGATAAAGTACAATAATCTTAGGAGAATCGAAAGAAGGTGAGCTTATGGTGAAAGATTTAAAATCGGATTATCAGCTTGATCAGTCAGGATCGATGCAAGGGAAATTAAAGATATTCTGTGGCTATGCCGCAGGAGTAGGTAAGACCTATGGAATGTTAGAAGCAGCTCATAGCGCCAAAGACCAAGGCATTGATGTCGTGATTGGCTATATTGAGCCCCATACTAGACCGGATACTTTGCGCTTACTTGAAGGATTAGAGACGATTCCAGCGCAAGAGATTAACTATCGAGGTTTGACTTTGAAAGAATTCGATCTTGATGCAGCATTGGAGCGTAAACCGCAACTTATTCTGGTCGATGAATTAGCTCATTCTAATGCCCAGGGCTTAAGACATAGCAAGCGATATCAAGATGTTGAAGAGCTATTGCGCGCTGGGATTGATGTTTATACGACCTTAAATATACAACACCTTGAATCATTAAAAGACGTGGTCGACACAGTTACTCAGGTGGCCGTGACGGAACGGGTGCCTGATTCAGTCTTCGATGCAGCTGAGCAAATTGAGTTAGTTGATATTGAACCAGATGATTTAATCCAACGCTTAAAGTCGGGTAAGATTTACCAACGGGTTCAAGCTTCACGTGCCCTAGATCACTTCTTTACTCGTGAGAATTTAACCGCTTTAAGAGAAATCGCAATGCGTCGAACTGCCGATCATTTAAGTCGCCATGCCCAAAGAGCGGGAAATGAACAAAGTGTCAAGGCCAGTGAACATATCCTCGTCTGTATCTCAAGTTCGCCGAGTAATGCTAAAGTGATCCGGACAGCTGCCAGAATGGCTGAGGCCTTTCATAGTCATTTTACGGCTTTGTATGTGGACGATTCAGAACACAAAGCTGTAAAAAGTAATGAACTGAAACAACTAAGAGCTAATTTACGTTTAGCAGAACAACTTGGCGCTCAGATTTCTACCGTATATGGCGATGATCCAGCTACTCAGATTGCCGAATATGTTCGAGTCAGTGGCATTACTAAAATCGTGCTCGGACGGACCCATCAACCCAATCGTTTATTGATGGACCAGAAAACTTTGGCGGATAAGTTAACTCGATTAGTAACTGATATTGACATATATATTATCCCCGACAGCCAGATGAATCAGCCAAGAGATTATAAGCTGTTTAATAACACATCGCTCGCTTTTTCTTGGGAGGATATTCTTAAAGTCATTGCTTTAAATATTTTAGCCACGGTGATTAGTTTTGGTTTTTATCAAATTGGTTTACGGGAAGCCAATATTATTACGGTGTATATTCTGGCAGTATTATTAACCGCTGTCTGGACTCGGGGGCATTGGTATGGAGGCTTAGCTTCCTTATTAAGTATGATTGGCTTTAATTACTTCTTTACGATTCCACGGTTTTCGTTGGCGGCTAACGCGCCTGATTATCCGGTTACCTTTCTGATTATGTTATTTTCTAGTTTGATTTCGAGTACATTGGCCAGCCGAGTGAAGAAACAGGCTCAAGAATCGGCTCAGCGAGCTTATCATATGGAGATTCTGATGAATAGTAATCAGAAATTAGCTCAGGGCCAAAGTGAAGCTGAGATTCTTCAAGTAGCGGCAAGTCAAATTACTGAGCTCCTCAAGCGCCCCATCTTATATGGCTTGGCCAAAGTCAATATGCCTTTGCAGTTTCATGAGACTAGCCGACCTGGGATGGGCAAGCTGATTGGTGAATTAACTCAAGACGAATTAGCGATTGCGAGTTGGGTGATTAAGAACAACAAGCACGCTGGTGCAACCACCAACACCTTATCGCATGCGCAGAACCTATACATGGCAGTGCGGGGAACTCAAGGGGTCTTAGGAGTCATCGGTATTCCAACCAAATATTATCCAGATTTAACGATGTTTGAGAAGAACCTGATGGTTTCCATTTTGAATGACTGTGGTTTAATGTTGGAAAGACGACGACTGATCGAGGAAAAACAATTCATTGAAATTGAGACACAACGAGAGCGACTGCGGTCTAATCTCCTACGATCGATCTCTCATGATTTGCGGACCCCTTTAACGAGTATTAGTGGCAATGCTTCTGTATTAATGGATCAAAGTATTCATTTAGCAGAGAGTAAGAAGCAAGAACTTTATACTTCAATTTATGATGATGCGATGTGGCTAGTCAATCTGACAGAAAACTTGCTCTCAATAACCAAAATTGATAATGGAACCATGCAGTTAGCCATCAATGCTGAATTATTAGAAGATGTCTTCCATGAGGCGGTGACTCATGTGGACCGAAAGATAGCAAATCATCATTTAAAGGTTGAACTCCCCGATGAACTTCTCGTCGCAAGAATGGACGGCCGCTTAATTGTCCAAGTGCTAGTGAATTTATTGAACAATGCGATTAAATATACTCAAGAAGGCTCTGAAATTTATTTAAAGGCAGAACGAAAAGCCCATTCGGTATGGATTCAGGTCAAGGATAATGGACCAGGAATTCCGCTGCGGGCCAAAGAACATCTTTTTGATATGTTTTATACAGCGGATTTAGGGCGGTCGGATAGTCGTAGAGGCTTGGGGTTGGGCTTAAGTCTTTGTAAGTCTATTGTGGAAGCCCATGGAGGTAGAATTTGGGTGAAAGATAATCAACCCCAAGGGACAGTCTTTACCTTTACGCTTCCTTTAGAAGAGGTGAATATAGAAAATGTATAAACCAAAAGTATTAGTCATTGAAGATGATCCTGCAATTACAAATTTGATTCGAACAACTTTGGATACGCAAGCCTATCAATATCATACAGCTAAGACTGGATCCGAGGCTTTGTTAGATGCCGTATCTTATAATGCAGATGTCATTATTTTAGATTTAGGTTTGCCTGATATGGACGGGGTGGAAATTATTCACAAAGTACGCGGTTGGAGCCAAGTGCCAATTATTGTGGTTAGTGCTCGTAGCGAAGACCAAGACAAAGTAGAAGCCCTGGATGCCGGTGCCGATGATTATTTAACCAAACCCTTTAGTATTGAAGAATTCCTTGCTCGTTTACGAGTTGCTCTAAGACGAAGTCAAACAGAAACAACGCTAACGCAAGCGCCATCTAGCCTATACCAAAACGGCGACTTAGAAATTGATTATGCAGCTGGGTGTGCTTATATGCATGGTGAAGAAATCCATTTAACGCCAATTGAATATAAATTACTAACGGTATTGGCCAAACATACAGGTAAAGTCTTAACCCATAATTTCATCCTTAAAGAAGTCTGGGGAAGTAGTATCGGTGCTGATGTGCCGTCTCTACGCGTATTTATGGCGACCCTGCGTAAGAAAATTGAACCCACCCCCTCAGATCCCAATTATATACAAACCCATATCGGTGTGGGTTATCGAATGATAAAACAATAAATTATTGATGATGAAAGAGCTGACGAGTTAAACAACTTCAATGATTCCCATAGCTCAAGATATAAACGCGACCTCTTGTTTATTCATCACATAAAATTGAACTGATGAAATTTTTAGGGAAATCCAGCACTCCTTGCTATCAGCTTTCATAACATCCGTGTCTTTCTGACCGTAATAGATCTTGGATGATCTAATTCGGTGGATTGATGCGGATTTTTTCTTATTTTAGTTAATCTTTATGCAATCTTAATGTCCGAGCTCAAGCACTAAGACCAACTTTATAAGCTTTGCTGTACACTAAGTTTTGAAATGATGAAGGAGGAATAACCATGTTAGATATCCTAATGATTTTAATTGGAATGATGTCTATTATCGCTGTCATCTTATTAATTCAATGGTGTCAGGGACAAATCGAACACAAAGAGTAAGGAGTCAGATTATGATTGTACTTTCAGTAATTATTATCTTGTTATTTATCTATTTGATTTACGCTTTAGTCCATCCAGATAAATTTTAAAAAGACAAAGAAGGTGAGTTTATGTGGCAGATTCTGCTGACTTTATTGATTTATTTAATCTTGGTAATTCCGGTAGGGACTTATATGTTTCGTGTCACGCTTCAGAAGGAGACTCGACTAGATCCGCTATTGAATCCACTGGATCAATTTATTTATAAATTGGCGGGGATTCATCCAGAACAGGCGATGAATTGGAAACAATATGCTTTAAGTTTGGTCAAGACCAACGGTATCATGCTCTTATTGACCTATCTTATTCTACGTTGGCAAAGTATAGGATTATTCAATCCGAATCAGATTGGGGCAATGGAAGCATCTTTATCATTTAATACTGTAATCAGCTTTATGACCAACACGAATTTACAACACTATGCTGGAGAAAGTGGTTTGTCCTACTTATCTCAGATGTTGGTCATTATCTTTATGATGTTCGTTTCAGCAGCTAGTGGTTATGCCGCTTGTGTGGCTTTTATCCGTGGACTTGTCGGTAATTCCAAGGATAATATGGGAAATTTCTATGTCGGCTTGGTTAGAATTACCAGCCGAATATTACTCCCATTCTCTTTAATCGGGGGTCTACTTTTGGTCTGGCAAGGAGTTCCGCAAAACTTATCGGGAAACATCATTGTCGATACCTTGGAAGGCAGTAAACAAGTCATTGCAATGGGACCGGTAGCGGCTTTAGAGATTATCAAGCACTTAGGAACGAATGGGGGTGGATTTCTGGGCGCCAATTCGAGTACGCCAATTGAGAATCCAACTATTCTCTCTAATTTGATTGAACTCTATTCAATGATGCTTTTACCAGGCGCTTGTGTTATCACCTTTGGCAAGATGTTGGTCGAACGAAACCAACCTTCAAATCCACTCAATCTAGTAAAGTATCGAGTTAAGGGGCTCACAGCCCGATTCTTTGGTCCGCAAGGTCGAAGTATCTTTACGGCCATGAGTATCTTGTTCTTCCTAGGTCTAATTCTCTGTGTTTGGGCTGAAAATCAAGGTAATCCGATCCTAGCAAGACTCGGCTTGAGCCAGGCGATGAGAAGTATGGAAGGCAAAGAAGTTCGCTTTGGTATTGCTCAATCCGCTTTATTTACCACCACCACGACTTCCTTTACGACGGGTACTGTTAATAATATGCATGATACGTTAACCCCACTGGGTGGCTTGGTTCCCCTGCTCCATATGATGCTAAATGTGGTCTTTGGGGGCAAAGGGGTAGGATTAATGAATATGATTATGTATGCCATCCTATCAGTATTTATTTGCGGATTGATGATTGGCCGTACACCTGAATATTTGGGTAAGAAGATAGAAGGCCGAGAAATGAAGCTCACCGCTTTAGCCATTATTATTCATCCCTTATTAATTCTAGCTTTTTCGGCTTTAGCCGTTGGGACGACTTGGGGAAGAGAAGCCTTATCTAATCCAGGCTACCATGGACTATCGCAAATACTTTATGAATATGCTTCTTCGGCGGCTAATAATGGTTCTGGCTTTGAAGGCTTAGGCGATAATACACCATTTTGGAATATTACGACAGGTTTGGTAATGTTCTTTGGGCGATATTTATCGATCGTGATTCAATTAGCGATTGCTGGATCTTTAATGCGCAAACCTTTCATGAATCAATCTGTCGGAAGTCTAGAAACGGATACAATTAGTTTCGCGCTGATTTTAGTCTTTGTGGTCTATATCTTTGCTGCTTTGACCTTCTTTCCGGCTTTGGTATTGGGTCCAATTGCAGAGCATTTAACTTTATAAGATTATTTGATGAGGAGGAAGATTCCATGGCGCGAGATAATCAATCGTTGCTTACTAAGGATTTAATGAAAGATGCCCTGCTGGGGTCAGTCAAGAAACTAAATCCACTCTATATGGCAAAGAATCCTGTGATGTTTGTCGTTGAAGTTGGTTTCTTGATTAGTTTATTGTTAAGTGTATTTCCCCAATTATTTTCTAAGACAGGGGTGGATGCGAATTCACAGACTTATAATTTGTTTGTGTGTTTGATTTTATTACTGACTTTATTATTTGCTAATTTTGCCGAATCTATTGCTGAAGGCCGAGGAAAGGCTCAGGCGGCCAGTTTGAAGAAGACCCAACAAGATACTAAGGCACGACGGCTCTTAGCAGATGGCACTGAAGAAGTCGTTCTTTCTAGTGAATTAAATAAAGGTGATCTTGTCTTAGTCGGAGTGGGCGAAGTCATTCCAGGTGATGGTGAAGTATTGGAAGGAGTGGCTTCGGTTGACGAATCGGCGATTACTGGTGAATCCGCACCAGTTGTCCGTGAATCGGGCGGTGATTTCTCATCGGTAACTGGGGGAACGACGGTTGTATCGGATTGGTTGAAGATTCAAATTACTTCAGAATCTGGGAACAGTTTCTTGGATCGGATGATTGCACTGGTAGAAGGGGCTTCAAGAAAGAAGACGCCTAACGAAATTGCCTTGAACACACTGTTAGTATCTTTGACCATTATCTTTCTTATTGTGATTGTAACCTTATATCCAATGGCCCAATATTCAGGAATTACTTTACCTATTTCAACCTTGATTGCTTTATCGGTCTGTCTGATTCCTACGACGATTGGTGGACTCTTATCCGCGATTGGGATTGCTGGAATGGACCGAGTCACTCGATTTAATGTCATCGCCATGTCAGGGAAAGCTGTAGAATCTTGTGGCGATGTTGATACCATGATTCTTGATAAGACCGGAACGATTACTTATGGAAATCGCTTAGCTGCTGAAATCATTCCCGTCGGCGATGTTGATTTATCTTCAGCACTTCGCTGTGCCAGCTTAACGAGTCGCCATGATGAAACTCCGGAAGGGAAATCAACCTTAGATTTGGCCATTAAATTAGGCGACCAAAGTCATATCGAGGATAGGGTCGAATTTATTCCTTTCACTGCTCAGACTCGAATGAGCGGGGTAGATTTAGCAGATGGGAGTCAATTACGTAAAGGTGCTGTCGATGCCATCATATCTTTTGTCAAAGAACAAGGGGGGCAGGTCCCAAGTGACTTAATCGGTCAAGTAGAACATATTTCGAGTTTAGGGGGAACGCCTTTAGTGATGTGTGAAAACAATCGCATCCTTGGGGTCATCTACCTTAAAGATACAGTCAAAGAAGGTATGGCAGAACGGTTCGAACGCCTACGGGCGATTGGAATTAAGACGATTATGTGTACCGGAGATAATCCTTTAACCGCTGCTACGATTGCTAAAGAAGCTGGCGTCGATGGGTTCATCGCTGAATGTAAACCTGAAGATAAGATAGAAGTGATTAAGAAAGAACAAGCTGAAGGCAAGATTGTAGCGATGACTGGGGATGGAACGAACGATGCCCCTGCTTTAGCCCAAGCTAATGTTGGTTTAGCCATGAATAGTGGTACGACTGCGGCGAAAGAGGCGGCTAATATGGTCGATCTAGATTCTGATCCAACCAAGATTCTGGAAGTGGTTGAAATTGGTAAGCAATTATTGATTACGCGTGGAAGTTTGACAACTTTCTCAATTGCCAATGATATTGCCAAATATTTCGCTATCATTCCAGCCATGTTCATGCTAGCGATTCCTGAATTAGGTGTGCTAAATATCATGCAACTAGCGACCCCTCAAAGTGCCATACTCTCGGCTTTAATCTTTAACGCCGTAATTATTCCTTGTTTAATTCCCCTAGCCATGAAGGGTGTTAAATATCGACCTATGTCTGCCGCTAAATTATTAGCTCGCAATATGATGATTTATGGTCTGGGTGGCGTGATTACCCCGTTTATCGGGATTAAATTAATCGATATCTTGATTACTCCACTATTAAATGGATTAGGAATGTAGGAGGCGGATTCATGAAAGTAAAACAATTATCTTTCTGGCAAGATTTAGCGCAAGGGTTCAGATTAACGTTGGTCATGCTTGTTCTCTGTGGCTTTATTTTTCCGATGATTTTGACCGGATTGAGCGCTATGTTATTCCCCAGTCAAGCTAAGGGGAGTTTAGTAGAATTTGATGGTCAGCATGTTGGCGCGAAGAATGTTGGCCAAGAGTTTCGTCAAGATTATTTCCTCTGGAGTCGACCATCGGCTTATCACTACAATGTATATCGAGAAGATTCAGCGGGCAATCAAACCTATCTCGATGGCAGTGAGTTTGCTGGCTTAGCATCGGGTTCAGATAATTACGCTCCATCCAATCCAGCACTCGCTGACCGGGTTAAACAAGATATGCAGACATTTCTGGCCAAAAACCCAGGAGTTAAAGTCGAAGACATTCCGACGGATTTAATGACCGCTTCAGGATCAGGTTTAGATCCACATATTTCCAAAGCGGCCGCTGAAATTCAAGTCGACCGGATTGCCAAGGCATCAGGTCTAGCTAAAAGTAGTATAGAAAAGATTATTCGGAAACATACGCAAGGGAAATTATTGTCTATCTTAGGTGAAGAAACAGTCAATGTTCTGCTCGTAAATATCGATATTGCTAAAGCGATGCAGAATTGATCCGTTTGAATAATATGTAGGCTCTCTACAGGATTTGCAATAAACAAGTTCTACTGAACGATAGTGACCATTAAATTTAAAAATTTCTACCTAACAGGCTGGATAATCAGTGCCGATTGTTAGGTAGTTTTTTTATGGAGAATGTTTTTCATTGATAGGCTTAAATATCTCAACCAAAAATAATTTGTGATATTTGTGACCCTAGAGAAACTTTTTGTTTAAATATCGCTTTATATTTTGAGCGTTTAAGTAAGAAAGCAAAGCTGAATTGTGCTAGGCTTAAGTTAAGCAATACAAATATTTATGAGTCATTCAAGGTCAATAAGAGGGGTGGTTGGATTGAAGGTCTTAGTTGTCTTAACGAATTCTGAGTATTACGATCGAGCACACAAATATGCTAGCGGTTTATGGTTAGCCGAGGCGACTGATTTCGTCGATGTAGTTGAACAAGCTGGACTAGAGGTAGATTTTATGAGCCCTAAAGGAGGGGTGGTGCCGATTGATCCAATGAGTCTCCACTGGTTATTTACCAACCGATCAACCTTAAATCGTTATCAATCCGTTCAATTTCAAGATCGGGCCTTAACTTATTCGCTGAATCCAGCGCAAGTTAAATCTCGAGATTATGTAGCGATTTATTATACAGGGGGTCATGGGGTCTTAGCAGATTTCAAGGATAATCCAGCTTTGAAGCAAGTTGCTGAAGAAATCCACCAACGAGGGGGTTATCTTTGTTCAGTCTGTCATGGCTTAGCAGGCTTGTTAAATTTACAAAATTCAGATGGAAGCTATCTTCTCCAAGGTAGAAGAGCGACTGGTTTTACCACTCGCGAGGAGAAGTTAATGGGTAAAGCCCAAGCTGTGCCTTACCATGTCGAACAGATTGCACGCGAACGCGGCTGTAATTTCCGTCGGGGCATTCCTTTTACACCTTTTGCCCTTAAAGATGGGCAAATAATTACAGGACAAAATCCGATGTCCAGTCACTATGTTGCTCGCTTGTTGATGCGTAGTTTAAGCAAAAAGTAAATCATTATTAGTTAAAGCTTTTCGCGTAATCAAGAAATAGATTTAAAATGTTAATCAATACTAGCCTTAAAAATATGAATCAATATGATAGGAGCGATAAAATGGTCGAAGTGAGTTCAAGTGCCGAATTAATGCAAGCTGTTCGAGAGAGAAAGACGGAGATTGTGTTAACCCGTTCAGTGACCTTGGCCAGTCCTTTATATTTAAGTCCTGAGGTATCGATCTCTGCCAAGGCTCAAGAAGATGGGAGCCTGCCGCGATTAATCTTCTCCCATTCAGATGGGCTGATTCTTAGTGGTTCTAGCCAAATTAAAGATATGATTTTGATGACTCGACAAGATAAGAAAGCGATCCAAATATTAGCTCAACAAAGTGAAGAAGATTTCGGTCAACTTATTTTGGAGAATTTAAAGATTAATGGACAAGTCTCATTGATCTTCCGGGCGCCTACCTTGAAAGCATCAGTCAAAGTGAACGATGTACATGTGATCAATACGGATACGCGGGCTTATCTGGAACAACCACAAAAATATGGGGTCAATGTTTTGCAAGGGGCTTTTACCCTTTATAACTTCAATCCGAACCAAGATAGTCAGATTGAAGCGAGTATTGAAGGGTTGGCCATCGGTTTACCAGATCAACCGGTTTGGGGTTCTGGTGTTTTTATTTCTGGCTTTGGCGACCAAGGTAGTCAAGTTCATGTCGACCGCCTACAAGTAAATGATATTTATTCTACCGGAGTGCTTCCTCAAGGTGTCGCTGATTATATCACGGCAGGAATGTTTATTTCATACGGCGCGCTGGTCGACGAACTTATCCATGATGGTGTGACCATGACCTATGGGGTCAATGATATGGTTCTTGATGCTTGGGGCAAAGTTCAACGATGGATCGTTAACGACAAGGTAGTTTCTTATGGACCTTCTGGTGTGGGCTTCGTTAATTTCGGTCAAGTTGATTATTTTGAAGCCAATGCTAGCATTGAAACCTACGGTACTGGGGCACGTGCTTATAACCAATATGATGGATACCTCAAAGAAGGCCTTTTCTCTGATATTATGACTCATAATGATGGGGCCGTCGGGATTCAAATTTCTAAGAAAGTAGATCGCTTAAGAATTCGCGGGAATATTCATACCTTTGGTAGTCTAGGTCAATCCCTAGTCAAAGGGGTGAATGTTGATCTTCCGGCTTATGCCTTCTCACTCAAGGAAGGGGGAGCTTTGGACGAATTCATCGTTGAAGGAGATATCCTCAGTGAGGGAGACCAAGTAACGACTGTGATTATGGAAGAAGGCGCTCAGATTGGTCAAGTGAAAGTCGCCGGTCGGGTTGACGCCAAGGGTCAAGACTCTCAAGCCTTTTCAAGTCAAAGTTTGGCGCAACAATTTGAAGCTTAATTTAGTATTCACTAAGAAATCTATTTGATTTCGCCGATATCACGAGATTTGAGATAATACATTGACGGACCAGATTGGCCCTTTCGAACAAATACAACCATTCATCCTTATAAAATAACATCTGTTTCTTTGTATTGAACAAGAGAATAGCTCATCTAGCTAGTTAATCAGCCTATGTTTATTGATTCGTTAGCTTTTTCACTGTATTTTTCCGTGAAAGCTGGCTGTTTAGCTGGAATGACGACGCTTGTTCTTGCGGAGATTCAGATGTTTTCTTTTTCTAAGCTGAAATAAGGATTGATCTGCTTATAAAAGTTTCCCACGCTTAGGGTATTATCTTCAGCCATGCAGTCTGGTCAATCTATCTGAAGTTTATGTGTTAATTTATATATTTATATCATTGATTTCTGAAAGAAGATTCTTGCAAATCTTTCATGATTGGTGGATGATAGAGAAAAGATCAAAAGGAGTGGAACCCTCGATGTCATCTCATCAACCTGAAGCAGGAAAAGAAGAAACTCAATTAAAGCAGCGGATCGAGTGGGTCGAATATATGGAGGCAGTCAAAGATCGTCGTTGGCAGCTTGTCAAAACATTGGACCAGGCCCTGTCACAACTCGTAGACTCCGAAGAAGACTACCAGCGCTTATTAGATTATTACGGAAGTCAAGAATTTCGCCAAGATGTGGATGACAGCAACCAAGGAATTATTCCGGCCGAAGTCAAACAAGGCGTTCTTTCTGAAGATGAAGTGTTTAACTTGGTTGGGGCCAACTACGATTTGTCGGTTCGTTTGATCGAAGTTGCTGCTTTACTCTTAAAACATCCCTAGGAATTTATTGAAGGAAGTTGTCTATGATCTAGGAAGGAAGTCCCATGAATCTATTATTTTCAATCGATGATAATTTTGTCGATCAAATGTTGACCACACTATATTCTATTTCTTGTCATCATCAAGAAAAGATGAGCGTCTATATTCTACAAAAAGAGGCCCTAAAGGAGACCGATAAGATAACGGATTTTATTAATAAGCTGGGCTATGACTATCAACCCATAATTATTGGTCAGACCGGGTTTTCTGATGCGCCAACCACCGACCGGTATCCAGAAACCATTTATTATCGGCTCTTAGCCCATGAATTCTTACCGGAGGATTTAGATCGAATTCTCTACTTAGATGCTGATATTCTTTGTATTAATGATTTTTCTAATCTTTATAAGTTAGATTTAGGCTTGAATTTATATGCGGCAGCAAGTCATACCAAGGTTGGTAATTTATTAAATAAATTCAATCAGAAGCGTTTAGGTCTGGCTGAAGTGACCGAGTATTTCAATTCGGGTGTCCTGTTAATGAATCTTAAGCAAATTCGCCAACAAGTTCGACGAGAAGATATTTTTGCTTTTATTGAGGACAATTATCGGACTCTATTTTTGCCGGATCAAGATGTTTTAAATGGTCTCTATGGACCGGAGATTATTTCACTTCCCGACGAAGTCTATAACTATGATACACGCTATGGTTTTATTTATGAAAGCTTGTCGCGCGGTGAATGGAATTCAGATTGGGTGATGGTCCATACGGTCTTTCTCCATTTCTGTGGTCGCAATAAACCTTGGATTCCCAAAGTCGCTGACGGCTTGGCTTTACTATACAAGCACTATCAAGCCCAAGCTCAGAAAATATTAGAAAAATAATATAGCTAAAATCCACCAAGGCAGGATTTCTTAGTCGTTCAGGCTAAGAAATTGCTTGGTGGATTCTTAGTTTATCTTTACTACAGTATTAAGACAAACTGTTGTGTTCGAATTAATCAAAGTTAGCTATAAATGACCTTAATTTCATGACATGATAAATAGGTCAAGCGAAAATTGCTAATTTGATGGTTAAGCTAGGCATCATCGATTCATCTGACCACTTAATCGACGAAGCTTAATACATCTTCAAGGGCATAACGGATAGATTTAACTTCTTCTTCGGCATGGTCAGGATCGGCTTTACCAATAGCTAGGGCCATACATGGCGTATAACGTTCAGGATCCAAATCAAGTAATTGAGTCAATTGCTTGCCATCGTAGCCAGCAATCGGATTAGAATCATAACCGTAAGCCCGGGCAATCAACATGAGCTGCATCGCAGCCAAAGAGGCATCCCGTTGGGCATCGACGATGAGCATTTCCTTGGGGGCTCTTTCATATAGAGGTAAGAAAGTAGCCAGAACTTCATCGCGTTTCTCGGCCGTGATTCGACCAGCTTGGTAAGCTTGATCCCACAAATCTCGATAGGAATGGAAGGCTAGGGCATCGGCGAAGATGACGACCATGGCGGCACAAGTTTCCAATTGAGGAGAATTAAACTTCATAAAGCATTGTCTTAATTTGTCCTTGCCGGCTTCGGTATCGACAACGATAAACTTCCAAGCCTGCAGATTACAGGCTGAGGGAGCCGTAATGGTGGCTGAAATCATATCGGTCATCGTTTGGCGATCAATGTTTACTTTCGGGTCGAAGTGACGGATAGAGTGGCGATTGAGTAAAATATCAGCAAAATCATTATTCACAAAGTCTTGTTTCATAGCAATCCTCCTGTTCATTTGTTCACAATTTAATTATAAAACTAAATGAAAGGGGATTCAAGCCGTCTAAGCTACCGCTTATCAATCATTTAATTTACTCTATTCATAAATCGATGACGCTGGATCATATAGCTGATAGCGAAATAAGCGAGGATAATCAGCACTTGGATGCCAAAATTGCGCCAGATTGCTTGACTATGAGCCCAGTCAAAGCTAGATAAGTTAGCAATCATTTCATTGGTTTGGACTTGCCAGATTGGTGTGGCTAAGGATGCTAGCTTCTTCATGGTTGGGTCAATAATTTGCAAAGGAACGAACACACCAGAGAAGAAGGACAAGAGTAGACTTAAGCCAATGGATAGGAAATCAATCACGCCCTTTTTTTGGGCTAAGGTAGAAAGTAAATAGGCCAATCCATGAATACCGAATATCGCCAGCAAGGCATTCAGCATGTAGAGTTGACCTTGGGTTTGGAACAAGGGCTCGAAGCCAAAAATAATCAGTCCCAGCATCATTAGCATTAGCCAATAAGTAAAGGCCCAAGTCAATGAGGCGAACCAGAGTTGACTGGTTCGAGAAAATTCAGTCATTTTACTGAGGTGGTCTCTTTTTTTAATTTCTGGATTTTGGGTTGAACGTTGGACTCCACCAATCACTTTGATAAAGGTCATCATCGTGACAAAACCAATCATCGAACAGTAGATTAAACCAAAATTTCTAACATTATTCTGCTGATTTTCTTGGCGAATCACATGTGGTTGAATATGGGGCTGTAAATCAGCCTGCATTTGATTTAAAGAGCGCTGAATGGTTTCATCGTCGGAATTCTGATTGAAATTGATTATTTCGGCTTCCAGACTTTTCAAATAAGTAAAGATGATATTATCAATATAAATTTCAGCTTCGCTGTCGGCAGTAGGCTGCTTTGCTAATGGTGGAATGGTCTTATCAGTCAGAATCGTCTCTGACCAATGTTCAGGAATCGTTAAGATGTAATAAGTATCAAAGTTGTAAAGGGCATCCGCCTTCACTTCGGCATCATCTTCTAGTTCGACGATTTCGGCCTTACTTGCTAAATAGTTAACTAAATGCCTAGAAATTGACCTTTGATCTTGATTGAAGATGGTAATTTTGAAATCAAAACTTTGAAATTCCTGATCGTTTTGAAAGGCTGAATTACCTTTTAAGGGTAAGGTGACGACCAGTAATAAAATAATGGTAATCAAATAATATATTTTATATTTTCGGGCCAGTCGGAAGAATAATTTAAAGAGTTTCATAACGCTTCCCTCCTGTTCCTAGGAAGATAATTAAACTTAAGCCGACGACATAGCTGGCTAGAATGAGCAAGTTCTGCTGATATTGTTGCTGGCTGGGATAATTATTTAAATAATAAATCCCTTTGCTGACTAAAGCAACGGGGTTGATCACGTTAACCCAGCTTAGGTTCTTCTGCAACCATGCTGTTAGTGGCGGGGCCATTAAACCAGCAAACGCACCCAGAATCAGACCAATCACACTCATAATCGCTGAGATCTGTTCAGGACTTACCGGAAGAATTAGGGCGAGAACCATACCTAGTAATAAACCGGTCAGGACCCCCAATGTCAGTAATAATAGAATTTCAAGGTGATAGGGACCTAAGGGTATCTTAGCGATGACAAAGATAGCATAAGCGAGATAGGTCAAGCAGAGTGAACTGACAGCCACTGGGATAAAAGATCGTAGAATCTGGAGCCGATGAGGCAGGGGAGCAATCTCTAATCGGCCAGCTTGGACGACACGATCAGCCCGATTGTTGATGATAATCTGACTGCCCGATGTCATAAAATAAATACAGATATAGCCCAGACAGGCATAGAAGAAGACCGTAAATCCTGAACTGCCTTTATTCCCCTGCGCTTGGATAATCGTTTGGGGTTGAATTCCAGAGGATAGATTCTTCTGCATCTCTAATAAAGAGAGTGGTTGATCAAGATGGGTCTTGATTTGGCGCTGGATGACCTGTTGAATACTTAGAACAGATTCTAAAGCTTGGTAGAGGACACTGGTTGATAAACTTTTGGTCGCTGCTGGTAATATTTCTAAGTCTGCCTTGATTTGCTCCTGATCTTGACGGAGAATTAATTTATGACTGAAGATTTGTTGTTCGAGGTAGCGGTCAGCCTCCGCTTCGCTCAAGGGCACATAGATGATTAGGTCCATAGCATCTTCTTTAGTTGGCTCTAGTGCTTGGACTTGGTCATCAACAATTTCACCTGGACGACCAATATTATCTAACACTTGACTAATTTGTTCCGGCTGATTTTCAAATATGGTGGCGACCGGTAGGGGGTCGAAAGTAGCTTCGTCTGACAAAAGATTCGAAAAAGCAAAGACATAGATCAGGGCAAAACCAATCGGAAATAAGATGCCGAACAAAGCCCCATCACGGTTACGGTAAAATTTCTTAAATTCATAATGGAGGTGTTCAAGCATGGTCACGCAACTCCTTCCCAGTAATCTCCAGGAAGACATCATTGAGGCTAGGTTTTTGGATGGTTAGGTTGAGAATATCGATTTGAGCTTGGTCAAAGTGATGGATTAGGGGAACAATTTGTTGACTGTTCTTCTCAAAGCGGATTTCGAGCCCTTTATCTAAAGGTTGAACCGATTGAACACCAGGAAACTGGGACAGTTCTTGGATAAAACCTTCAGGCAGGGCATAACTTTCAACTTGGACCACATCCCCACTGACTGAGAGCGCCTTAATTTGCTCGCTGGTGCCCGACACGAGTTCTTTGCCCCGATCCATAATGGTGATGCTATCACACAGGGCTTCCACTTCTTCCATATAGTGGGTAGTATAGATAATCGTCTTGCCCTGATTCCTTAAATCTTTAATCCCTTGCAGGATTTTATTGCGAGATTGAGGATCGACAGCTACCGTTGGTTCATCCAAAATAATCAATTCAGGCTGATGGGCGATTCCGCAAGCCAAATTCAGACGTCGTAAAAGCCCCCCAGATAGTTTCTGTGGTCGATACTTGACAAAATCTTCTAATTCAACAAATTCGATTGCTTGTTGGACCAAGTCTTTGCGTTGCTTGCTATTATCGATATATAAGCTACAGAAATAATCAATATTTTCATAGACGGTTAATTCATCATAGACGCCGACATTTTGCATCACTAAGCCAATCCTGCGTTTGACACCATAGTTATCTGGCGACATCGGCTGACCAAAAATTTTGATGGATCCTTTCTCAAATTTGAGTAAAGAGAGTAGGCAATTAATGGCGGTTGTCTTTCCCGAGCCATTTGGACCGAGTAAGCCATAGATTTCTCCTGCTTGGACTTGTAGATTAAAGTGATCTAAGGCCAGCGTTTGTTGATAACGTTTCACCACATTTTCCATTTCGACGATGTTCATTGGGCGCCCTCCTTTTTACTTTTCTTTCAGATTCATTATGGCATGAAACCGGTTAAAAAGTAATTGGCGGATGTCATCAGTTAGATGACAAATGTCATTAACAACGCTCAAGAAGCATCTATTTAGCTACAGCAACAATGGTATAATAAAGAAGTCATCAATATTTATTAAAGAAAGGGTGAGGGTCCTTGAATGCTAAGTTGTTACTCATCGAGGATGATCCGGTCATTGGACAAGCAGTTCAAAGCTATTTAATTAATCTAGGTTACCAGGTTGATATTAGCCAAGATTATCTGACGGCTAAACTAAAAATAATGGCGGGATATTCCTTAATTATTCTTGATTTAAATCTTCCTGATGGAGATGGATTAGATTTATTACCCATAGCTAGGAAACAAGGTAGTAAAGTGGTTATTACAACGGTTAAAAATAAACCGCGAGATATCGTGACTGCCTTAGACCAAGGGGCGGACGATTATCTAACGAAACCCTTTGATTTAGCAGTTTTACGAGCGAGAATCGATGTGTGTTTACGCCAATCTACCATAAAGTCAGGATCAATCATAAAATATAAATCCTGTTCATTAAATACTGACCAAGGACAAATTACTTATCGCCAGCGGCTCCTAGAATTGACCGCTTTGGAATATGAGATACTAGCTCACTTTATTCTTCATCCCCAGCAAATTTTCACTCGTCAACAATTATTGGCACGGTTTTGGGATCAACGACAAAAGTTTGTCAATGATAATACTTTAACCGCGACCATTAAACGAATTCGTGATAAAAGTGATAAAAGCATTATTACAACAGTTCGTGGGATTGGTTATAGAATGGAGTAAATTATGGTATTAATATTTTGGCCATTAAGCATTCTAGTGGTTTACTTATGGCTTCGTTGTCGTCAAAGTCGAAGAATCCGTGAAATCCTTGAATATATTGATCAAATGTATCATCAAAATTATAGGATGACCATGAAACAAGATGATTTTGCCCTTTTGGAAGATCAAATTTATAAATTATTTCTTGAATTAATCGAAGAGCGTGAACAAACTCAGGCCATGGCTGCCCTTCAAAGTCAGAATCTAGAAGATATTGCCCATCAAATTAAAACACCCATGACAGGCATTTCCTTAAATATCGAAAAACTGAGACAGGGACAGGCTTCTAGTGAAAAGTTAGCGGTATTAGAAAGTCAATTTACTCGGCTTCAAGTGTTGAGTGAACAATTATTGAAATTAGCCAGTCTACAAGTGCCAGATAAGTCGATGCAGGTCGAAATAATTTATAGTAATGAGTTGGTTGACTATGCTCTAGAAATATTAGAAGAAGACATGGATGTCCACAGTGTTCAGATTATTCGCCAAGGCGAGTCAGATCTGATTGAAGGAGATTTTTATTGGTTGGCCGAATCATTGATTAATGTATTGAAGAATGCTCTTCAACAGCAAACTACTCGAAAAATTATTATTTCTTTGCGTCAGAATCCCATTTACCATCAAATTGAAATAGAAGATGATGGTGGGGGAATTGACGAAGATTCACAAAGCAAGATTTTCCAGCGTTTTTATAAGCAACCCGATTCCAATGGTTTCGGACTTGGCTTAGCAATCGCCAAAGAAGTGATGCTAAAGCATCATGGGGACCTTGAAGTTATGAATACAGACCAGGGCGCCAAATTCTCGTTTAAATTCTATCATGTCACTTCTTTATCACATTGACCTTGTATGATGACAGTAGAAGGAGGTCATCAATACGATGGAGATTTTAAGAACAGAACATTTAACAAAAATTTACCAGCAGGGAAAGCAAGATCTCTATGCGGTAAATGATGTCAGTTTGAAAGTTGATAAAGGTGAATTCATAGCATTGGTTGGACCGAGTGGGTCGGGGAAATCAACTTTCTTGCATATGATCGGCGGAGTAGATAGTCCGACTTCGGGAAATATATATATTGAAGGGACCAATGTAGTTACTTATTCCGAGAAAGAATTAGCGTTGTTTCGCCGTCGTAAAGTGGGTCTGATTTATCAGTTCTATAATCTTATCCCTAATCTTAGAGTTAAGCACAATATTGAGTTACCATTGAAGCTAGATCATCGACCTGTTGATTTAAATTTCCGCGATGAACTCTTAAGGAAATTAGGCATTGAAAATAAATTAGACTACTTTCCTAATGAACTTTCTGGTGGCCAGCAGCAACGGGTGGCTATTGCCCGTAGTCTAATCTATCGTCCAGCGATTATTTTGGCAGATGAACCAACGGGAAATCTTGACCGAGGTAATTCTCAAGAAATCATTGAACTATTGAAATATTTTAATCGTTCATTAAAGCAAACCATTATTATCATTACTCATGATGAATCAATTGCTCTTCAAGCAGATCGTATTCTAACTTTCGTTGATGGACAGCTAGTAGGAGATGATTCTAATGGGTAAACGAAGACTGCCATTAATCTTGGCTATTTTCATCAGTTCGCTCTTTATAACATTTATTCTTTTCTTTTCCTACATTCAAATGAAAACAATTAAGGATGCTTTCACTTTAGAATCACCTTATCAGGCTGCATTGAATCAACCGCTTAGTCTTGAGGAAAGTAGAAAAATTGATCAAGTCAAACAAGTGGAACGCGTAGCTAATGAAGGCACGAGAAAAGTTAGTCAGATTGCTGATCAGCTTACAATTGTTCGTTCAGTAGATTTAAATTATCTAAAGATGTTAGGATCAGGATTGATTTTAAAGGGCCGCTTACCTCAAAAGCCAAATGAAATCATCTTGTCAGCAGATTTAGTCGACACTTTAGGGCTATCATTGGATAATCAGATAGAAGTGAACTATGGACAGCGCCAATTAGGATCGGAAGCGATTCCTATTGATGCGACATTGACCTCACAAGAAAGTTTTATTATTCAAGACTCAGAGTCATATCGCTTGGTTGGCATCATCGATAACCCATATAATCGAATGACTGGGCTTCATGGAGCCTATCGTTTGTTGAATCCTAAGGATCAAATTGAAAAGACATTTTTGAATTTTTCAAATTTTGTCGCGGCATATCAAGATAAAGATGAGCTCGAAAGAATCATCCAAGAGGAAACCCATAAACAATCTCCTGAAATTAACTTTGTTCAAAGTTGGGTAAGCTATTATCGTGCGGATCAAACTTTTTGGCAACGAAATCGAGTCATGATATTAAATGGTTTCTTCTTAGTTATTTTAATCTTGGTTTTGGTTTTCTTTATCAAAAATATTTTTACTGTTTGGGGCTTGGAGAAAGTTCGAGAGTTATCCATGTATAAATCAATTGGATCGACATCTTGGCAAATATATTTACAATTATTAAAGGACGGTAGTCTGATTGCGATAGTGCCCCTACTTCTGGGGCATGGTTCGGGCTTCGTGTTAACCAATTTGTTGAGTAATCTACTAGCAAAAATTAATGGTGTCCCTATAATTCGCATTCCCTATCATTTGGGTATAAGTCTGACTTTCCTACTAGTGATGCTAGTCATGATTAGTTTAGCAATCATTGCACCTGCACGAAGATTAAGTCAGATTTCTATCATTGAGGGATTGCGAGGGAATATTGAATTATCTCATTATCAAAGAAAAGCTCGGCCAAATTTCTGGCAAGAACTTCATGGAAATAACGCCAGGGTTATTCGAAGCCAGCGCTATATTTCAATGATTGGGATTTTTATAGTGGCCTTGCTTTGCTTTGTAGGGGGTATAGCTCGATTTTACCGAGTTCATTATAGTTATCAACCAGCCTATAATTTGGAAATTAATTTACGAACCCAACAAGCCGAAACACCTGAAATATTGAAGGATTTAAAAGAGAGCATTGAAGCAGAATCTTCCTTTATAAGTACTCAAAAGTATTTAATGATTGATCCTCAATTGAATTATTCTGAAGCTTTAGAGGAGAATTTACTAAATGAAGAGCTTTTTTCACGAGAAAATTCTGAATATCTAGAAGGATTCTTATTTGGGCTTGATGATCAAGCGTTTGCCAACCTTGGGGGCAAAAAAGGCGAAATTTTATTGTTGAACCAAACACAAAGCGATCCTAATCAAGCACTTGATGAAGCAGATTATATTCCATATTTCTCTTCATTAGAATCTATTGATTACAGTATTCTTGAAAGTCAGCTGACGCAATCTGACACGTTTAAATTGCCTATCGATCGTCTGATTGATGATGTAGGGATTTATCAGGAGCGTTTATTGCCTTATCAAATCTTTATGTATACAGATATGGATACTTTTCATACCTATATGGAATCTTGGCAAGACTACTCAGAAAAGAAACATTCGCAGAAATTCGCTCATAATTATTCCTTGAAATTAAAGGTGGATCCTTCAATCATTGATGATTTGAAGGAATATGTTGTTCAGCGATTGAAGGACACAGTAGCGCCCAATGAGCGTTTTGGAATCAACGATGTCCGCGATGCAGAAGCTGCACGTATCAAAGATCTGAAATCCTTAGCCATCCTAGCTCTTTTTACTGCTTTATTAGTGTTGATTTTTAATCTTACCAATGGATATGCTTCAATTCAATTGGCTTTACAGACGCAAAGTAAAGAGATTGGTGTCCTTCAATCTTTGGGAATTCACCGCAAGGATTTAGCTGCTGAATATCAAAAACATTATAGCTTGGAACAAATTAAATCATTTGTTCTCGTCTTTATTCTGTTAGCCATCGTTATCCTCGTCACTTCTTGGTTAAATCCTGATTTGAGCTTGCCAATTCTGCTGAATTATTTTCCATGGCCTCTTTTTATGAGTTTTGCCCTGTTAATTTATTTACTGAATATAGTCATCTTCCACTACAGCCTTAAGAGAATTCTAAATCAAGCTATTATTGATTTAATTCGCTAGAATCTTGGCTTTGTTGAGTATTCGGAATTGATTTCCAGAATTGAATCAACATCTTATAAATTTGTTCAGACAGTAGATCGATTTCAGTGGTTTGACCACTGCGAACCCAGTTAAAGACAACGCGGATAATGCCGCCGGCCAAGAACTCGGCCAGCCGCTCTTCTTCCATACAGAAGACAAAGCCATTTTTCTTTTCCAGTTGGAAGCGATTGGCGATGGTCTGATAAATTTGCTGGTAGAGGATATCAGCGATTAAGGTATAGTAGTCACTGGAAAGCAGACTCAAAGATAGATAATGGTAGTCCTGGAGGAAATTTAGGATATCTTCGATTACGGCCCGATAGAAATCCTCTGGTTGAAGAACGGAGTAGCTGGTACGATTTTTTTGGTTAAATTCGGCCAATAAATAATGGGTGAGCTGACCTAGGAAGTCAAATTTATCTTGGTAGTGGCGATAAAAGGTCGAACGACGAATTTGGGCCTGATTACACAGGTCTTGAATAGTTAATTTGTCAAAGGATTGGTGGCGAGTTAAATCTAGGAAGGCGTTTCGTAGGGCTTGTTCGGTTTTCTGGGCTCTTAAATCTTTTGAACTCATAGCTTCACCTCTTTTGTGGACAATTATACGCTATTTGTCGCTTATGCGACACTGAGGAGCTTTTATCTCTGTAAGGTAGAGATTAATCGCAGTAAAATGAATACATAGATTAATAAGGAGTGATATCTATGTATTACACAAATGGTAATTACGAAGCATTTGCTCGCCCAAGAAAACCTGTCGGAGTCGACCAAAAATCTGCCTATATCATCGGTTCAGGGCTAGCCTCCTTAGCGGCCGCTAGTTTCCTAGTCCGTGACGGTCAGATGGCTGGCGAACGCATTCATGTCTTAGAAGAACTGCCCCTGCCTGGTGGTAGCTTGGATGGAGCCTATGTACCCAATGAAGGCTTTGTTTTACGTGGGGGTCGTGAAATGGAAAACCATTTCGAATGTTTGTGGGATTTATTCCGTTCGATTCCTTCTTTAGAAATCGATGACGCCTCAGTCTTGGATGAATTCTATTGGTTAAATAAAGATGATCCTAATTTCTCAAGATGTCGGATTATTCGTAAGCAAGGTCAACGGATTGATTCGGATGGCAAAATGGTCTTATCAGATCAAGCTCAAGCAGAGATTATCAAACTTTGCTTAAGAAAAGAAGAAGACCTGGATGATGTCACGATTGAAGAAGTTTTTAGTGAAGAATTCTTTAAATCTAATTTCTGGATTTATTGGAAGACGATGTTTGCTTTTGAGCCTTGGCATTCAGCGATGGAAATGCGCCGATACTTAATGCGCTTCATCCATCATATTGCGGGTATTGCTGATTTTTCAGCCTTGAAATTTACCAAATATAATCAATATGAATCGTTGGTGCTACCATTAGTCGCTTATCTAGAAGAACATGGTGTTGAATTTGTTTATGATACCCGTGTAGATAACATTGTAGTCAATGCTTCTAATGATAAGAAAGTGGCTACACAGATTGAAATGACTCAAGAAGGTGAAAAGAAAACAATCGACCTTACCGAGAACGATCTGGTATTTGTTACAAACGGTAGTATTACCGAAAGCACGACTCGAGGTGATAATCAAACACCAGCACCCCCAACGGAAGCGATGGGCGGATCTTGGAAACTATGGCGCAATTTAGCTGCCCAAGATAAAAGCTTCGGCCGACCTGAGAAATTCTACCAAGATATTCCCAAGAAAGCCTGGTTTGTCTCAGCAACAACGACAACTTTAGATGATAAAATACCTCCATATATTGAGAAAATTTGTCAACGGGATCCGTTTTCTGGTAAGACAGTGACGGGAGGTATCGTAACCGTAACCGACTCCAAATGGCAATTGAGTTTCACTTTAAACCGGCAACCTCAATTCAAGGCACAAGCCGATGACCAATTAGTTGTTTGGATTTATGCCCTATATTCTGACGTTCCCGGTGATTATATCAAGAAACCAATTGTCGAATGTTCAGGGGCTGAAATTGCTCAAGAATGGCTCTACCATATGGGAGTACCACTCGATCAAATCGAAAGCTTAGCCAATGAATCATGTAATACGGTACCAACATATATGCCTTATATTACAGCATACTTTATGCCGCGCGCCAAAGGTGACCGTCCTTTAGTAGTACCCCATGGCTCCAAGAACCTAGCCTTTATTGGTAATTTCGCTGAGACAGAACGAGATACCGTCTTCACGACTGAATATTCTGTTCGTACTGCGATGGAAGCTGTTTATCAACTCCTTCATGTCGATCGTGGTGTGCCTGAAGTATTTGCTTCTACCTATGATTTAAGAATGTTACTGCAAGCAGTCAATTGTTTAGCCGATGGCCAAAAATTAAGCGAGCAGAAATTACCACTTTCTAAACAAATGCTTATGAAGAAAATCCTCACTAAAACAGAGGATACCTTTATCGAAGAACTCTTAGAAGACTATGATTTAATTTAGAGTTAATCGAATAAGGAAACATTCATAAGTAATCAAGTAGCTCCCCTCTCGCAACTTGATTAATATAGAGTCTCACTGGAGTCGTTGACTGAGTGAGGCTCTTTTTTGATTCTCATATTGGTGGATTTCATATTTTTCGCTATAATATAAAGAAGATAGGAGTGGAGTCGATGAAGCAAACAGATAAGATTCAAGCTCGAGAGCCCAAAGAAAAAGCTTGTGGGGCGGTATTATTTACTCGAAATCACGAAGAAATTAATTATTTATTAATTGAAGACCAACACGGGACTTTTGGTTTTCCCAAAGGACATGTAGAAGCGAACGAAAGTGAGGTTGAGACAGCACTTCGTGAAATCGAGGAAGAAGTCGATGTACGTCCGCGCCTGTTGGCTAATTTTCGTAAGGTTGAACGATATATTCTTCCTGAAAAGAACAATGCAGAGAAAGAAAATATCTATTTCTTAGGGGAGTTTGACCAAGAGGAGATTAAGATCCAAGAAGAGGAAGTGCGCCATGCACTGATTTTACCTTATCAAGCCTGTTTGAAGTACTTACAATTTGAAAGTAAGAAACAACTCTTGCAAGAAGCTAACGAATTTCTGCGCAAAAATATTAATCAATTAGACTATCTGTAGCAATAAGTAAGTGCGATCAGGTCGGCCAGTAAGATAAATAAGACTGAAAAGAGGAAGATGATGGATCAAATTGGAGAAATTATCAAGCATCGTCGTCTACAATTAGGAATGACCCAATATACGCTAGCAGATAAAATCTATGTAGTCCCTAAGACGATTCAGCGATGGGAACACAATAAATGTCAGCCGGACTGGTTGTCCCGGCGCTTGCTTACTCGATTGTTTCAATTAGAGGCGGGCAGTGTGCAGATGAATTCACCGGAACGGACAGATTCGAATTCCTCAGCCAGTGATTTCTTCAAGAAAGCTTTACGCATTATTTTAGCCGTGGGTGCTTTATTAGCTTTTGTCTGTCGCTTTCTTTATCTCTTTATCCATCGGCCTGGGCAAGGTTTACTTAAAATTTTTATCAAGACGGGGTGTGGCTTACTGATTGTGCTAGCTTTAAGATTTATGCCGGCAACCAGTTTCTATATCAATCTATTATTGTTGACGGCGATTTATCTGGCCCTCCGTCTATATTTCTATTATGGCCAGGAAGTCAATGGTTCTGAGAAGTCAATTTAGCCAGAATTTTTTCTGCCAAGGTGAAAAATTAAAGCAACATCAACAAGACAAATCAAGAAATGATGAATCAACTATGACGATTGTTTGAGTGAGGTGATCTAAGTTATTGAACCAGAAGATTAAATATAGCAAAATGCGTGCTCAGCTCAGTGAATCTGAGAAACGTCTCCTAGATTATTGCTTGCAGTACCCCCAACATATCGAGCGAATCACCATTAATCAGTTGGCCAAGGAGTTGTACATCTCACCCTCAACCATTTCCAGAACCGCCCAGAAATTAGGCTTTCACGGATTTAAAGAAATGAAATACGGTTTCTTGAAAGAAGAGTCAACGTTGACTGATCTAACAGCTCATAATGGGTCAATCAAGCCGGGGAACCAGGCATATTTCAGTGAGATTCAGACTAAGCTCCAGACAACCTGTCAACAGCTGGATAAATCATCACTTGAGCAAGCCGTATCTTTTATTCATGATGCTGAGAATATCGAAATTTTCGCGGTGGGCGGGAGCGAGTGTATTGGCAAGGAATTAAACCGCAAACTTCAACAATTGAATTACTCAGCCAATGCCCGCAGTGATTGGGATGATTTAACCCGTGTTTCCAAGCGCTTAGATGGTCAATCCATAGCGATATTTATCAGCCAAACTGGCGAAACGCCCTTATTACTTAACTGGGCTCAAAGCATCCACGACAATCGGGTCCGCCTAATCAGCATCACTGGGAATCAGCATTCTAGCTTACAAAGCTTATCCACCCTGCATTTTTATGGACCGACCGCACTTAGATATCAATTGGATGCCGATATTAGCTCGCGACTCAGCTTGCAATATCTTTGCGATCTCTTAGTCTGGAAATTAGTGGAAATATTTGAAAGTCATTGAAATTATTTCGAACTTATTTGTAAGTGCTTTCGAATTTCGCTTTCTTCAGTATAATGAGTCAAAAAGGAGTTGATTCAATGAAGAAGAAATCATCAATGATGGAATTCTTTCAAGGCTTAGGCCGAACATTCATGTTGCCGGTAGCCCTTTTAGCCTTTATGGGCTTGTTATTAGGAATAGGAAGTTCATTTACGAGTCCAGCCGTGCTGGATAAATTACCATTTCTAGCGCATCCTATTCTGCAGTTAATTTTTGCCTTCATGTCGACCATTGGGAGCTTTGCCTTTACATATCTACCCGTGATGTTCGCGATGGCGATTCCGCTCGGTTTAGTTCGCAAGGAAAAAGGGGTAGCTGCCTTTTCCGGATTCGTCGGTTACACCGTGATGCATTTAGCGATTAATTTCGTCTTAAATGCTCGAGGAATGCTGGCTGAAGCAGATCAAATGCGGACTGCAGGTCAAGGGATGGTCTTTGGCATTCAAACGCTAGAGATGGGAGTCCTCGGCGGAATTATTGCTGGGCTAATTGTTTATAAGTTACACAATAAATATTTTGACATTCAATTACATGATAGTTTCTCTTTCTTCTCTGGTGTCCGTTTTGTACCTATTATTAGTTCCTTGTTGATGGGCTTAGTCGGCTTGGGCTTACCCTTTATCTGGCCTTACTTTGCCATGTTTATTGCTCTAATTGGTAAAGCCATTCAAAGTTCTGGGGTCTTTGGACCTTTCTTATTTGGTTCTGGGGAACGCCTTTTACTGCCTTTTGGTTTACATCACATCTTGGTTGCTCTGATTCGCTTTACCGAAGCCGGAGGATCCATGTTGGTCGATGGTCACCAGACTGCTGGAGCTTTAAATATCTTCTATGAAGAATTGAGTAAAGGCTTAGCGATTTCACCCCAAGCCACAGCTTTCTTGTCACAAGGTAAGATGCCGACATTTATTTTCGGTCTCCCTGCGGCCGCATTAGCCATGTATCATACAGCATCGGCTGACCGTCGAGCTTCCATTAAAGGTTTGCTAATTTCTGGCGTCGTAGCTACCGCTGTGACTGGAATTACCGAACCGATCGAATTCTTATTCCTATTTGTGAGTCCTTTATTGTGGGTCTTCCATGTTATTATGACTGGACTCGGCTTCATGGCAATGGCCTTACTTGGTGTGACCATTGGTAATACGGATGGCGGTATTCTAGACTTTATTATCTTTGGAATTCTACAAGGTAATCAGACTAAGTGGTATCTGGTCTTAGTGGTTGGATTAATCTGGTTTGCGATTTATTATTTCGTCTTCAAGACGGTTATTCTTAAGAAGAACTTACCCACACCAGGAAGAGCGAAATTAGCTAGCGAAACAGAATATAGTCGGGAAGAGTTGAAGAGCAAAGGGCAATCAGACTATGATATTCCAGCAATCTTGGCTGCTTTAGGTGGGAAAGATAATCTATTATCATTGGATAATTGTGTAACCCGTCTTCGTTTAGTGCTGGCTGACGGCGACCAAGTTCAAGATGAGAGATTAAAAGAACTCGGTGCCCTAGGGGTCGTTCACTTAGATAAAGAGAATGTTCAAGTCATTATCGGAACGAAGGTCACTTCGGTCCGCAATCAATTGGAAGATTATATGATGAGTGGGGATACTCATGAACTTTGATCAAGTCATCAATCGAAAGGGAACCTATTGTACTCAATGGGATTATGTTTATGATCGATTTGGTAAAGCTGACTTGCTGCCTTTCACGATTTCAGATACTGATTTTCCTTTGCCTGAATCTACCATTCAGCTTTTGAAGAAACGACTGGACCATGGTATCTTAGGGTACACCCGCTGGAATCATCCAGATTTTAAAGAAAGTGTTGTGTCTTGGTTTAAGCAACGCTTCGATTCAACCATTGATTCAGACTGGGTGGTATATAGCCCCAGTGTGATGTATTCAGTGTCCTTATTAATTCGTTTATTAAGTCAAGAAGGCCAAGGAGTGATTGTTCAAACACCTGCTTATGATGCCTTTTATAAGACGATTCGAACCAACCAACGTCAAGTTGTTGAGAACCCACTCTGCTATCACGAGGGACGCTATTCTATAAACTGTGATCATTTGGAGTCCTTAATGCAAGATTCACAAAATCGGATCTTGTTACTCTGTTCGCCCCATAATCCGACCGGTCGGGTATGGCAGCGGGAAGAATTACAGAAGATCGTTAATTTGTGTCAGCAATATCAAGTTTTTATTATTAGCGATGAGATACATATGGATATTGTCCGTCAGGGCACACAACACCATCCGATTCTAGATTTCAAGCAAACAGGGGTTGCCTTACTTAGTTCCGGTTCCAAGACCTTTAACTTTGCTGGTTTATTGTTCTCATATCTAATGATCCCTGATCAGGACTTACGAGACCAATTCTTAAGTTTGCTTAAAGGAGCAGATGGGCTTAGCTCACCGAGTAATCTAGGCATGTTAGCGACCATGGATACTTATCAGCACGCCGGAGATTTGGTAGATGAGCTAAATCAGTATATTGAACAGAACGAACAAAGAACCATCGAATTTATTGAACAATATTGTCCTAAATTATCGGTAGTTCCGGCTGAAGCCACTTATTTATTATGGATTGATATGAGTCAATTGCCTAGCTCGATGAAGGATTTTCAGAACTTACTGGTTAATCAAGCTAAGGTGGCGATTATGGATGGCTCAGTTTATGGTGGCAACGGAGCTGATTTTCTCCGCTTAAACATAGGTTGTCCGTGGTCCAAACTACAAGCAGGGTTGAATGGCTTGCGACTGGCCTATGAAATTGTTGAGCAGCAGAAACCCTAATTTCCTCAATAAACGGTTTGAATCGAACGGATTCAAATCGTTTTTTTGTTAAGATTTAGTCTAGAGGCTGTTATTCATCGATAGATTCTTTATAATAAACTTAAGAAAACAAGAAGAGGGTTTATATGAAAGAAACAATGGGACTCTATGTCCATATTCCATTTTGTCAGAAGAAGTGTCATTATTGTGATTTCCTTACTTTTGCCCGACAAGAAGGGATGATTAAGAAGTATGTCGATTATTTAATTAAAGAAATGGCTTTATATGCCAAAGAAGATTACTTATTAGATAGTATTTATTTTGGTGGTGGCACCCCGTCCTATCTGGCTGCTGAAGAGATGGATCGAATTATGCAGGCAATTTACGCCTATTTTGACGTAAGTGAAGACTGTGAAATTTCAATAGAAATGAATCCAGAATCGGTCACGGCGGAACGCCTTGAAGTCTATCTTAAGCACGGCTTTAACCGTTATACGATGGGGGTCCAATCGTTTGATGATGCGGTATTGACTTTGATGGGTCGCCTACATGATGGTCAAACCGTTCGCGACCGAGTGGATTTATTACGCAAGATGGGTGTCAAGAATTTAGGCATTGATTTAATGTTTGCCAATCCGAAACAAAATATGGCGATTCTCAAATCTGACTTGAAACAAGGCTTGTCATTAAATCCGGACCATATTTCTTATTATTCCTTGATGATAAAAGAAGGGACTCCCTTTGCTCGTTGGGTTCAGACGCGGCAAATTCAATTAATCGAAGATGAAGCAGAACGCGATATGTATCATTACATACAGTCTGAGCTAGCTAAAGCGGGCTACCAGCAATATGAGATTTCTAACTTTGCCCGACCTGGTGCAGAAAGTCGTCATAATCAAAAATATTGGACACTAGCGAATTATATTGGTCTAGGCTTAGGGGCCCATTCGAATATTGATTTGGTTCGTTACAGTAATTGCCGGCAATTTGATCATTATTTTGCCAAAATTGACCAAGGTCAGAAACCGATTGCTTATCAAGAACAGTTGTCACTCGAAGATCGCGAAAAGGAATACATCATGTTGAACCTGCGTTTAATAAAAGGCTTTGCCATTACCGAACTTAATCAGAAATTCAACATCAATTTCGAAGAAAAATATAGAACAGCTATCGACAAACACCTTAAACTCGGAACGGTATCAATCAAAGATGGGCAATTCACTTTTACCAAATTTGGTTTGGATGTCGGCAACCAATTTTATCTAGATATATTATAAAAGATTAAAATTACGGCTGAGGACTGAGGTATTTCAGACAAAATCTGGTATCTTTAATTTATAAGGAGTGATGACAATGGAACAGCTTCGTAATAAATTAACGACTATGCCACAGAAATTCTGGATTTATAATTACGCCATGTCGCTTGTTTACTTTCTGTTAGATAATCATTGGGCTGCATTGCCGCTTATCTTATTTCCAGTAGCAGTTATTTTAATTTCAAGTCTAGCCAAGACATATCGGATTGATCCCCACTATCAGACTTTGATTGGGTTTTATCCTTTTGAGAAAGGGAATCTCTTGAGTTTTGGCCTGGCCTTATTACTTAATTTCATCATTTGGCAGGTTTCTCACTGGTTAGTATTGATTGCTTTGTTTCTACTTTATACGCAAGATAGAAATCATTAATTGTACAGACTACCTCAGAACGTTGGCGATTGGTTTAAGGCTGTTGGAGTGTCAATATTAGGCGATTGGAGTAATTCAATCGCCTTTTTTGGTCTGTACTTGAGACCCGGGTTGCTAGGTAATTACTAGACCAGAATAATTATAGAATTGGCGGTCTTTCACTGATCTGGCTTTGCTTCTTGAAGCTATCTAAACCATCGACGGCCTTATTTTTATCTTTCTTTGTAATCAATGATATAATGTTGTTAAGTAAGAGAAGGAGGGATTAGATGGAAGCATACAAAGTTCCTAAAGTTTGGCAATGGGAAGACGAGAATTCTAAGCGTTCTGGTAATCGACCGACAGCAGGTAAGCGATTTGAGCAAAGCTTGCCCCAAGGCGACCATGACTATCAAGTTTATTCACTCGGCACACCCAATGGGATTAAGGTAACGATTATGCTAGAAGAATTAAAAGCGCTAGGTTTTTCGGTAGATTATGACTTGTTCTTAATTAATATCCAAGAAGGCGATCAGTTTGGTTCTGACTTTGTTGAATTGAATCCGAACTCCAAGATTCCTGCCTTGTTAGATACGTCAGCAGACCCAGCGATACGTGTATTTGAATCCGGATCAATTCTACTATATTTAGCTGATAAGTATCAGGCCTTGATTCCTCAAGATTGGGCAGGCCGCACTGAATGTTTGAATTGGGTCTTTTGGCAAGTAGGGGCGGGACCTTTTATTGGTGGAGGATTCGGTCATTTCTTTACCTATGCTCCGACCAAACAGAAATATCCGATTGATCGATATGCTATGGAAACCAAACGTCTGCTAAGTGTGCTTGAGGGTGTACTGGCTCATCAACCATATTTATGTGGCGATGATTATACTATTTCCGATATTATTAATTGGTCTTGGTTTGGTCGCTTAGCTTTGGATAAGATCTATCCAGGCTCGTATGAATTCTTATCATTAACAGATTATCCTAACGTTAAGGCTTGGGCCGAACGGATTAATCAGCGCCCTGCCGTCCAAGCTGGATTAGCCGTAGAATATCAGTCCATTGATGCAGAATAATTTCAGCTAAGCAGAAAGGAGCCTTACCATGAAAGTTTCATATCATAATCATTCAGTAGTTCAAGTCTTCCCCAATTCTGGCCACCGACTTATTATTGATCCCTTTATTGAAGGGAATGAAGGAACCGATCTTGAGGTTGAGCAAGTTAAAGTCGATTATATTCTTTTAACCCATGCACATAGTGATCATTTTGGGGATACAGTCGCGATTGCTAAAGCCAACCAAGCCCTAGTGATTTGTAATGTAGAGCTGGCGGGATACTTAGCGAGTCAAGGCGTTCAATGTCATGGTATGCAACCAGGCGGTAGTCATCGTTTTGATTTCGGTCGAGTAACCTTCACCCAGGCGATCCATGGTTCCTCGTTAGAAATCGATGGCTTACCTGTTACTTTGGGCTTAGCTGCTGGTATAATTATCGAAGCTGATGATCAGGTCCTTTATCACTTGGGTGATACTGCTCTATTCTCTGATTTGAAATTGTATGGCGACCTATTTGATATTGACTTAGCGCTGATTCCAATCGGCGATAATTTCACGATGGGTCCGCGCGATGCGCTTTTAGCAGCTCAGTGGCTCAAAGCTAAACATGTCATGCCGGTTCATTACAATACCTTCCCACTCATTAAACAAGATCCCCAGGCTTTTGTCGCCAGTTTACCTGATGGCCAAGGTTTGTTAACCGATATTGGCGAAGTCATCGAACTATAAGATGAGTAAGGATAGCGATTTAGACCAGTCTGCCTAAGTTTTGTTATCAAATACCAAACCCACAAGACGTCGTATTAAATCAGCGAGTTCTTGTGGGATTTTTTGTTTTACGATAGCCAAACGAGAAACACGCTCAACCATGCATACGAATTCAAAGAAGAGACGTCATATTATTTCTAATGTTTAATCAGACTCAGTATAATGAGTACAAAAGGAGGAAATCTCATGAAATTAAAGAAGATTGTTTTGTTCCTGTTTTGTGCCTTATTTCTCTGGGGTTGTGACAATGCGACTAATCTATTTCCAAATACGACACCGACACGAACGGATTATGTTGAGAAATCTGAATCAGGATATAGCAGTCAACAACAGGTATCTTATAGTGGGTCGGCAACGATTGAAAGTAAAGCCTATCAGAAAGATTACGAACGTTTCCTACAATCCGTAGAAGCTGTTAAGGGCAAAGTTACCTCTCAGAGCTCGACTCAGTATTCTGATGAAATGAGTCGAAGTGTCTTAAATCAAACTTCTATTACCGTGGATGTCCCTCAAGAACAATTACAAGAATTTATTCAAACGATTAAGAAAGATTACAAGGTGGCCAACTTTTCCTTGTCTAGCCAGGATCAGACCGACACAATTAATCAAGATCAAGAAAGGCTAGAAGAAGTAAAGGCGGAGATTGCTGATTTAGAGAAGAAATTAGCGGAAGAGAATCTGCCTTCAGCCGAAAAAATTGCTTATCAAGATAATTTACGTGAATTAAAAGCCGAACAACGAAATCTGGAAGCTAGTCTGAATCAGACCCAAGACTCGGTGAAATATTCTACTTTAGATATTAGTTTGAAAGAAGTAAAACGTTACTATAACGAGAAACCTAGTGTGGCTGATTATTTCGTCCAAGCTTTCTCCGGATTCTTCACTTTCGCCATTCCTTTGTTTGCTTGGTCATTAATCAGTCTATTCTTTGTGATTCCTTATTTATTCGTCGCTGTCTTTACCTATGTCTTTGCCCGTAAAATGGTCAACAAGTTCGTTCACAAAGGACATGCACCGACTAAAGTCTATATCAAAGAGATTCCTTCAATTCAAGCAGACAAAAATGCGGACACCCGTGACGAAACAATAGATAGTGTAATCGATCGGAAGTAACACTAGTTGGTCAATAGAGTTTGCAGAGAAAAATTGGATTCAAAGGACTCCTTTAAATAAAAAATGAAGCACAATTTCCGAATTTTGAGAGCAATAGCCGCCAAGATTCGGTTTTTTTATCGCTAATCAGTGGCTTAAAACTAGAAAAAAGTATCGCGAGTCAAGATTTTTCCAATCTAATAATGATATTGAACGAATTGATTGCTCAAAGTGTATAAGCATAAAAAAACTAGCCGTTTTACACGCCTAGTTTTTCTTTTAATGCTTCAGTTAATGTTTGGGAGAAATTAATGTTATAGCTTACTGCGATATCGTTTAAATATTTGGGAATCGTAAGTGTTTTCTTAATTAATTTAGCTTCATGTTTTTCTCGGGCTAATTTTAAATCAACTTGGATAGGAATCAGGAGCTCATCAGGTTCAATTTTAAGCGATTCAGGTTCTGAGGCTTGGGGGATTTTATCATGTTCATTCTCGGCAACTAATAACCAACCTTCAAGTAAGTCCTTGGCCATGGCTAATGCGTCAGTCATATCATTACCAAAGGTATAGGCACCTGCTAAATCAGGAAAATGGACATTATATTGATTATTTTCTTTTGTGAAAACAGCATAGTACAGATACATTTAATCACTCCTAAATATCATTAAGAAAATATGGCTAAAGTTTAATGAGTTATTTGAGTCCAGCTTGTTTAAAAATGCTATTCAGGGTTTTAATAGGGAAATCCCTAAGTGGAGGAGAAACGGTTACTTTAACCTTTTTAATAAGATGGTTGAAATGTTTATGACTACCAACAGATCCGACAAGATACCCACCATCTTCTTTTAAATATTTAATAATTTCTTTCGAATCCACTACAATCTCCTTTATAAATTTTTATTATGATATTTATAAAACTAATCAATCCACTCAAGCGTTTGTCAGAGGCTGTTTTTTTAGAGACTGATTGTGTCGGTTTAAGAGTATTAGATAGACTTTCTAGCTTGATTTTATTCCTTTATCCATCATCTTTAATTTAATCTCTAATCAAGTCTCTGTTCTATATTGTTCTAAACGTCTATGCTATAATTTAAATGATAAGCATTAAATAAGGAGAGTAGTTATGAGATTAATTTCATGGAATATTGATTCATTAAATGCAGCCTTAACTTCAGATTCAGCGCGCGCTATTCTATCACGAGAAGTGCTCAGCACGATTAAGGAATTGGATCCAGATATAATTGCCTTGCAAGAAACAAAGTTATCGATTAAAGGTCCGACTAAGAAACATTTAGAAGTTCTTGTCTCTTACTTCCCCGACTATGACCTTTGTTGGACTTCTTCTGAAGAACCCGCCCGCAAGAGTTATGCTGGGACCATGTTCTTATACAAAAAGGCTTACCAACCTCAAGTAAGTTTCCCTAAAATTGGGGGACCTGAACCAATGGATAGCGAAGGACGAATTATTACTTTAGAATTCGATGATTGTTTCATTACCCAGGTTTATACACCAAACGCGGGTGATCAACTGCGTCGACTGGCTCATCGTCAAGTTTGGGATCAGAAGTATGCTGATTACCTCAGTCAATTAGATCAAATCAAACCTGTCTTAGCTACAGGAGATTATAATGTTGCTCATAAAGAAATCGACTTAGCCCATCCCGAATCTAATCATATGCATGCAGGCTTTACAGACGAAGAACGCGCAGGTTTTACTGCGTTATTGAATCGCGGATTTACAGATACATTCCGTCACCTACATGGTGATGTCGAAGGGCAGTATACCTGGTGGGCGCAACGAGTGAAGACCAGTAAGATTAATAACTCAGGCTGGAGAATTGATTATTGGTTAGTCTCAAACCGGATTGCCGATAAAGTTCTTACTTCAACCATGATTGACTCCGGAAGTCGTCAAGACCATACGCCAATCATGATGGAAATCGAATTATAAAAATCGAATGTCCACAGTTCTCCATCTTTGTCCTCAAAAATATTGACTTTTCTTTTATAAATCGCTAACATATGGTTATCTTGACTAGATACGGAGGATTAATCATGTTAGATAGCGAAGCCATCTTGAAATTTCGTTGTCCACGCTGGGATGATTTACCTGCAGAATCCCTGTTTAATCGTGAAGTGGTCGAATATTTATCAAAGACACTTTCCGTATTATTCGCGGAAGATGATTTTATAACGCAGACGATCATTCAAAATTACAGCAAACGTGGCATTATTCCTAAATTAGCTGGTAGGAAATATGAACGAGAACATATCGCTTATCTGATTATCATATTAATTTATAAACAGATTTTGAGTATCGATCGGGTCAAGCAAGGTGTTGATTTACAATTGGCTTTAATGCCACCAGCACAAGCCTATAATGTTTTCGCTTTGGCTTTGGATCAAGCTATTCAGCGAACTTTCAAACCTGTTTTCGATCAAGATAGATATACCATTGCTGCTCAACCAATTGAATTAAATAGTGAAGGTGTTCAGGTCATTGCCAATGCCTTTGCCTTAAAATTATTAGGAACGATTATTATCCAAGCAGAAGGATATAGAAAAGTAGGGGGAAAAGATGAATAAACTCGTCGTTGTTACGGATACCGCATCCGATTTAACCTTTGAAATCGCTGAAAAATATAATATTGCTTTGATTCCTTATCAATTACAAATGGGTGACAATCACTATAATGACCAAGTCGATATTAGTGCTGAAGAATTCTATGCCACGATGGAGAATTATGATGTCCTGTCTACTGGGATTCCTTCAATCCAGACCGTAATTAATAAATTAGAAGAATTACAAAAGGAAGGCTATACTCAAGCCCTTTTGGTTTGTTCATCGGATCGGATTACCGGTATGGAGCAACTTTATCAAGTCGTTAAAGATGAATATAGTGATATGGATTTATATATCGTCAATAGTGGCCAAATTGCTTCTAGTACGGGACTTTTGGCGATCTATGCTGCGCAATTAGTTCAACAAGGACAAACCATTGATGAAGTCTTGTCCGAATTAGACCGCGTAGGTCAACATATTAATATCTTTGCTGTCTTTAGAACCCTGACCTATATTATTAAGGGAGGCCGTCTGAATAAATATAAGGGGGCCATTGGGAATCTGTTAAATATCAATCCGATTCTATCTGAGGTCAATCGTGAAGTAAGTATTATCAAGAAAGTCCGAGGTACCAAACGGAGCTTGCAAGCTCTGATTGACCAAGCTAAAGAGGAATTAGGTCAATCTAAGGAATATATGATTGCAATTTTCCATGCCAATAACCCTGAAGAAGTAGAAGAAGTCAAGAAACAAATGGCTGATGAAATCAGCAAAGCCAAATTATTCTTGGTAAGTAACTTAACTCCAGTCTTGGGTAGCCATTCAGGACCTAAAGCGATTGGTATATCAACAATCCGGATTGATGGGATTCAATAAACTTAACTGAATATACAATATTGCCCCCATTTTTATTTAGGATCTTACTTGTCGAGACTGTTCCGACAATCCTAATTACAGAAATGGGGGTTAAATAACGTTTTATAAGAAATTAAATTAGAAATACATGTATCCACTTGCTATATCGTTTTTCGCATGAATTATCTGCCGTAATGAAATAATAAAACCATTGGCACTGCTAAGATCCTTGAATATCCACCTAGCTTACATGGCCATAGCGAATATAAGCTTCGGCAATGTCTATTGAATTGAATCTGGAGAAGTCCTGACTTGTAGGACAATCTCTTGCCAGTATCATAGTTCGAATAATTTTTTTGTTTTTTAATGACAGTTTATCAAGCTAAGACCATTAATGACTTAACAACGCACGTATTTGCGTTTAAATCCAATCCGATCTTTCTCGACCTGCTTTTGAATTTGTTCGTAGGCCGAGAGTTTTTTTATTTTCTGTTGTGGATTCATGATTTCCACGCTACCAATTTGCTCAGCAATCTTTAGTGCTTCTTGATGAAGGGGGCGATAGGAAATGCCAACCGTTTGGATAAAATTAACTAAACTAGCCTTAACCACGTCGGGAGCATCAGCCATTTCAGCTTGCGCCTGCTTTAATAGCTTATTCATCTTTTGTTGATCGAATTGCTCATCTGGCCAGCGTCCTAGGGACCAACAATAAGTAGACCAACCTGCTGATCGATCCAAAGGACGACTTGATTGAATCCATTGATCGGCCAAGGTTTGATTAAGCGAAGATTCAGTTAAGGTAACCGCCACTACGAAATCCGAGATCATGTAGAAATAAGCCTGATCCAGCCAGCGATTAAAGTCCGCTTCGGTCATGGCTAAGGGGTCGGCAATCACTCCAGCGAAATACATGGCATCATAATTCCCACTAGCATAAAGTTCTTCTGCTAAATCCTGATCTTGTTTAATTTGCCGGCTTAAGGGTTTCATCGCCCCCGTATTCACCCCAAATAAAGGTTCGCGAGCCCCGTTCTTTAGATAAATCTTCTTGGTTCGTTCTTTACCCAAGCTTTCCAATTCTTTCATCACTGTTTGATAATCCATTGGACTTTGCTCCTTTTTGCTAAACTATAGCATAATTTCTGGCTGAAGTATTTAGACATGCTTTATGAATTGTATTTTCATTCCATTAGGGTACAATATGACTAAGTTTATTTGGAAGGGTGAAAATGTTGTGTCGAAGATCCAGAAAATGATCCTGGCCTTAACCCTGGTTCTTATCATATTGGCTTCTAGTCTAGTATTGGGACTGACTAAGCAAACTCGCCGCCAGGAGCTGGCAACCCGTCAGGCTATAGAGGAATCAATCCAAGAATCTGTTCAAGCGATTAAAGAGGCTGAACAAAAAGAATTAGCTAAATTTGATTACCCGTCTGACATTTACGACAAAGAATTACTGAAAAAGAATCAACTTCAAGTCTTAGCGACTGATCAATTCTCCAGTGTGGATCAAGTCATTGAGAAAGTCTTAACCGATTATCATATAGATACGAATGCCGTTTCGATAGTTTATCAAGATTATGTGACTGGAGAAGCTTATCGCTTAAATGCAGACCAATATCGGATTGCTGCGTCGACTATCAAACCGATCTATGCCATGCTATTCTTGGATCTAGTTGATCGTGGGGTATATCAATTGGATACTGAATTTCCCTATTCAGCATCCTACCATGCTGATGGTGCAGGCTCGATTACTAACGGTCAACCCCAAGCTTCATATAGCTTGAAAGACTTAATGGCTGAAATGATTATCTATTCAGATAATACAGCAACCAATATGTTATATTCGATTTATAATGGTCAAGTACAACCGATTCTTCAAGCTGTGGCCCAACGAATGAATCTGCAAGATTTACCTGGAGATTTCTATGTCGATAATTATATTACGGCGGAGGCCCTCTCACAGGCTTTGACAGCGATCAGTCAAGAGACAAAATATGAATACTTGTTGACACTCATGAAAGAAGAGAAAGAACGGCAATTATTTACTAGCTATGTCAAACAAGGAATGGCCAATAAATTTGGTCGAATTAATCAATATGTACATGATGCCGGAATTTATTATGAGAACGACCAAGCACAATACAGCCTAGTTGTTATGACGGAAAACTTAATCGATGCTGATCAAGTCCTTGCAGAACTTAATTTGCGAGTCAATGAATGGCACCGGAGTCAAGTTCAGTCACAAGAATGACGGATTGATTTTACTTCAATCATTCCTCTATAAATACATTGATTAGCAATCTATATTTACTTAAGAAAGGAGGCGGTTCACTTGAATTTGAATCTTCAACAATATATCGAACAAGAGATTATTCCTCAATACCAAGCCTTTGATCCGGCCCATCAATCCGAACATGTCTATCAGGTCATCGAGAACAGTTTGGCTTTAGCCGAATCGATACCCGTGAATCAGAATCTAGTCTATACGGTAGCAGCTTACCATGACCTCGGCTTAAGTAAGGGACGGGTAGGACATGAGACCGCCTCCAAATTGATTGTTTATCAGGATCGAAACTTAAATCAATTTTTTAGCCAATCAGAGATTCAGCTTATCGGTGAAGCTGTTGAAGATCACAGAGCGTCGATTGAATACGAGCCACGATCAATATACGGTAAGATTGTCTCCGATGCAGATCGAGATATTGAGATTCATCGCTTAATACAACGTACTTTAAGTTTTATTCATCACTATTATAGCCAGGCAGATTATTACTATTGCCGCCAAGATACTTATTCATACCTATTACGAAAATATGGTCCCCAGGCTTCGCTGAGGTTATGGCTAGATTTGCCAGCAACCCGACAACGACTAAGGAATTTGCAGGCTCAATTGCTTAATCAACACGTCTTCAAACAGATTTTCGACCCGATTTATGAGGAGATAGTCGGGCCTGTTCCTAAAGATTAGCCAAGAATAGAAATTCTAGCTATTGAATAGATCATTTCCTGGGAAATTTTAAAGAAAATGTCTTATGCGAAGCTATTGACAAGGCTTACATTATTTCCTATACTTAGATTAAATAAATATTAAAAAACTAATATCTTCAGGGCAGGGTGAAATTCCTGACCGGTGGTTATAGCCCACGAGCCGTAAGGCAGATTCGGTGTGAGTCCGAAGCCGACAGTAAAGTCTGGATGAAAGAAGATAGATAAAATGAACTGTAAGAGAACCGCTCAAGGTTTTTTTATGCTATGTTTATGTAAGCTTTTATCTACATGTCCTGTTTTCAGGGCATGTTTTTTTTATTGGGGGAAATTATGATGAATGATGATCTTAAATATATGAAGCTTGCGATGGATTTGGCGGCAAAAGGGAAAGGATGGGTCAATCCCAATCCCATGGTCGGGGCAGTCATCGTTAAGAATCAAGCTATTATTGGACAAGGCTATCACCAGCAGTTCGGCGGTCTTCATGCTGAGCGAGAGTCCCTAGCCAATTGTCAAGAAGATCCATCTGGCGCCACTATCTACGTCACTTTAGAGCCGTGTTGTCATTGGGGCAAGACCCCACCCTGCACGGAGGCACTCATTGAAGCAGGAATCCAGCGAGTGGTAGTAGCTTGCTTAGATCCCAATCCCTTGGTGGCTGGCAAAGGGGTTGAAAGACTCCAAGCAGCCGGTATCTCAGTGGATGTAGGAATTTTGGCTGATCAAGTCAGTGATCAACTTCGCTATTTCTTCCATTATATCCGTACCGGACGGCCTTATGTAATCTGCAAATATGCCATGACTTTAGATGGCAAGATTGCCAGTCGAACAGGAGATTCTCAATGGATAACCGGACCCCTAGCTCGAGAACAGGTCCACCGACAACGTCATGAATTTATGGCGATTATGGTCGGTATCAATACAGTTCTGCAAGACGATCCATTACTAACTTGTCGGCTGGCTGGTGATTATCGCCAACCAGTTAGAATCATTTGTGATCGTCAACTTCGCCTTCCGCTGGATTCACAGCTCGTGCATTCAGCCAGTCAAGTTCCTACATTAGTCGCTACGTCTAGTCAGAATCAAAGCAAAATTCAACAACTACAAGCCAAGCAAGTTGAAGTGATCCAAGTCAACGAGAATGAATCCGGTATAGATTTATCTGCATTACTATCCATGCTCGGTGAACGAGGAATCGATAGTCTCTATGTTGAAGGCGGGGCGCAAATCCATGGTTCACTCGTTGATTTAGGCTTAGTCAATGAGTTTCAGATTTATCTTGGCAATCAAGTCCTAGGGGGAGTTCAAAGTCCAAGCCCGATTGCCGGACAAGGCTTTGCTAAGATGAATCAGGCACTGACAACAAACTTAAAGGAAGTCCAACAATTAGGTAAAGATATGTTTTTGCGAATGGAGGTTGAATAATGTTTACCGGAATTATTGAAGAAGTTGGTCGGTTAAAGGAAATTCAGAGCAAAGATCGAGGGAAGCGAATAGAAATCTTGGCCCATGAGATTTTGACTGATGTGGAGTTGGGTGATTCGATAGCGGTCAATGGGATTTGTCTAACGGTTAGTCAATTAGCTCATCAGAGTTTTACAGCGGATGTGATGCAAGAAACCTTGGATCGAACTGCTTTGGCTAAATTAACGTCAGGAGACCGGGTCAATTTAGAAAGAGCGATGGCAGCTAACGGTCGTTTCGGCGGGCATATCGTATCGGGGCATATTGATGGGGTTGGGACCATTCAACGGATTCGTCCAGATGGTATGGCCCAGCGCTATACGATTAGAGCCAACCCGAGTATCCTCAAATATGTCATCGAGAAAGGATCGATTGCGATTGATGGGATTAGTTTAACAGTAACTGAAGTGACGGCGCAGACCTTCTCGGTATCAATTATTCCTCATACTCAGGAACAGACAAATTTATCCGATCGGGCTGTGGGTGATCCAGTCAATTTAGAAGTAGATATTGTAGGAAAATATATCGAGAAATTCATTAATCAAGACAAAACAGGTCCAACCAAAATGAATCAAGATTTTCTTCAAATACATGGTTTTATGGGATAGAAAGGGGATTACCATGGCGATTGAACAAGTGGAACAAGTGATAAAAGATTTACAAGCAGGGCAAATTATTCTGGTCACGGATGACGAAGATCGGGAGAATGAAGGAGATCTAATTTGTGCGGCTGAGTTTGCTACTACTGAGAATGTTAACTTTATGGCGACCCATGCCAAGGGATTAATTTGTATGCCGATGACTAAGGAGATTGCTGAGCGCTTAAATTTTCCCCAGATGGTCACTCACAACACTGATCATCATGAAACAGCCTTTACAGTTTCGGTTGATTATTGGCAGACCAGTACGGGAATTTCCGCTGAAGAAAGAGGTTTAACTGCACGAATGGTGGTGGATGAAGCCAGTACAGCTCGTGACTTCCGTCGGCCTGGTCATATGTTTCCTTTAGTGGCTAAACCAATGGGAGTCTTAGAACGAAATGGTCATACCGAAGCCACCGTTGATTTCTTGCGTTTAGCGGGATTGAAAGAATGTGGACTCTGCTGCGAAATCATGGCCGATGACGGTCGGATGATGCGCTATCCGCAACTCAAGGCGTTTGCGCAAGAGCATCAAATAACCATGGTTACCATTAAAGATTTACAAAAGTACCGCAAAATTTATGATGAGCTATTAGAATGTAGCTCGATCAGTGCCATGCCGACTAAATATGGAGACTTTGTAGCCCATTGCTTTGTCAATCGAGTGAATCAAGACCATCATGTGGCCTTAGTCAAAGGAGATATTTCTAGTGGTGAAGATGTACTGTGTCGGGTTCATTCTGAATGTTTGACCGGCGATGCATTTGGCTCCTTGCGCTGTGATTGTGGTCAGCAATTAGCTGCAGCCATGCAGGCGATTAACCAAGAAGGACGTGGCATCTTGCTTTATATGCGCCAGGAAGGTCGGGGAATTGGTTTGGTCAATAAGCTACAGGCCTATGCCTTACAAGATCAGGGGCTTGATACTTTACAGGCTAACCACGCCTTGGGCTTTGCGGGAGATTTAAGAGATTATTATGCGGGGGCTCAGATCTTACGGGCTCTGGGAGTTAAGACCTTGCGCTTACTGACCAATAATCCTGATAAGGTCTATCAATTGGAAGCATTTGGCCTCAAGATTACTGAACGCTTACCGATTATTATGCCGGTTACCCCTTTTGATCAGAATTATTTACGCACCAAGCAAGTCAAGATGGGTCACCTGTTGAATATCGCTGAAGGACAATAAGAAAGGAAGAATAGAATGACTGTATATGAAGGAAGTTTAGTGGGGCAGCAACTTAAAGTGGCGATTGTCGTTGCTCGATTCAATGCCTTTATCAATGAGCGATTACTCGCTGGAGCCCTGGATGCTCTGAAACGCTCTGAAGTAGCCGAAGAAGCCATTGATATTTGTTGGGTGCCTGGGGCTTTTGAAATTCCATTATTAGCGGCCCAATTAGCCCAACAAGATAAATATGATGCCATTATCTGTCTGGGAACCGTCATCCGCGGGGCAACCAGTCATTATGAATATGTCTGTGCCGAGGTTTCTAAGGGCTGTGCGCAAGTTTCTATGCAGTATCAAATTCCGGTCCTCTTTGGCGTGTTGACAACCGAATCGATTGAACAAGCGATTGAACGCGCAGGCACTAAGGCTGGTAATAAGGGCTTTGAATGTGGTCAAGCTGCCGTTGAGATGGCTAACCTGATGAGACAAGTCCAACAAAATTAAAAGAAAAACCAAAAGACTGGCTAGCTCACGAAGCAAAGCAATACAAAATGATTGTCTATTTATTTAAAATTATAGGGTTGAGGGAAGATGAATACTTCCTACAACCCTATTTTTTACATTATATTTTGGAATCATGTATCTTGCAAAGGCAATTAGCTTCGTTCGTAGGTAAGATTTTTGTTTGACACTTATCGTGCAACGAAACAAGGAATCTCGCTGACTCAATCAAATTTTTGCGGTGAATTATTTTTTCAATTTATTCTAGCTCCAATCTTTATTGATAAATAAAGGCGCCGAGAATTCCCGTGGCAATGATGATCAGAATCGGGTTGATTTTTATTTTTCGTTGGATGAATAGAGCAGCTAGGAAGATAACGACGGCGATCCAGTTGATATCCTGAATATTACTGCTGACACCCGCTTCGCCCCAGAAAGCCAGGACGACAATGGCCGAGCCAGCGGTGGCGATTAAAGAGACGACTGCAGGTCGCAGTCCCGAGAGTACCCCTTGCATTAAGCGTAAGTCCTTGTAGCGGAAGTAGAACCAGGCTAGAGCTGAAATAATAATACAAGAGGGGGCGATACAACCCAGCGTAGCCACGATGGCTCCTGTTGGACCAGCGAGCCGGGTGCCGACAAAAGTAGAAGCGTTAATCGCAATTGGACCTGGGGTCATCTCAGCCATGGTTAATAAATCGGAGAATTCGGCGATCGTCAGCCAACCATGACCTTCGACAATGGCCGATTGAATTAGCGGTAACGCCGCCATGCCCCCGCCAAAGCTTAAGAGACCAATTTGGAAGAAGGCGATAAATAAATCAATCAATAACATCTTATACTCCTCCTTCTTGGAAATGAAGCAGCGTTCGTAGAGCGCCTAAAAGACCACATACTAGAATAATATAGACTACATTAATATCAAAGACAAAGGTCGCCAGGAAAGCGCCAACCATAATCGCTATCGAGAGCAAGGATTTCTCTTTGAGGACATTCTGTCCCATATTCAAGACAATATTAATGATAATAGCAGCGACCCCTGCTTGCATCCCTTTGAGGACGGCTTGAACGAGTGGATTGTCACGGAAAACTTGATAGAAATATGATACCACTGACATGATGATTAAGGGTGGTAGAATAGTTCCCAGTAAAGTTACAATTGCTCCAGCCAGTCCGGCAATTTTGTACCCTAAGATAATCGATGTATTCACGACAATCGGCCCGGGTGCGGACTGAGCAATGGCCACCATATTCAGCATTTCCTTCTCTTCAAGCCAGCCCAAATCTTCGACGAATTTTTCCTTCATTAAGGGAACGATGACATAACCACCACCAAAGGTAAAGGAACTAAGCATAAAGGTCGAGCTGAATAATTTCATCAGTACTTTTCGTTTATCTTCCATTAAGAACCTCCTCGAATCAATGAACTGAATCTTTAGCTATCATTATAGCGGTCTACAGCCAATAAATAAAATGTTCTAGTAACTTCACAAAAATCAAGCCTTAGAAGTTGTTATAGTATAAAAAAATTTAGAAATTAATAATAAGTAAATTTGGCTCTAAGTGCTTAAATGCGTCCTATTGAAACAGCGATATAAATTGTTTATGAGAAATAAATGAGTAGATTTCACCATTAATTCATGATAAAGTAGGTCTAATTAACAAATGATGCGACATATTATTAGAATAGGTTGATTCAAATTTGTTAAATTAATTTATAAAGGAGAGCCATGATGATAACTTTTATTTTATCTTGTATTGCGTTAGCTGTGGGTTATTTTGTGTATGGCAAATTTGCTGATCGAGTCTTTGGAACGGATCCTAATCGGGAAACGCCAGCAGTTTCAAATTATGATGGAGTCGACTATGTTCCCTTGCCTTTATGGAAATCATTCTTAATTCAATTCTTAAACATTGCCGGAACCGGTCCAATCTTTGGTGCGATTGCTGGGGCTATGTGGGGACCTTGGGCCTTTGTCTGGATTGTCTTTGGTTGTATCTTCGCCGGAGCGGTTCACGATATAATGATCGGTATGATGTCGGTTCGCTCCAATGGGGCTTCTGTCTCCGAATTAGTTGGTGAGAACTTGGGTGAAACAGCACGTTGGGTGATGGTTGTCTTTTCGATAGTCTTATTACTCTTGGTTGGTGTTGTCTTTGTTTCTTCACCGGCTGACTTATTGGCCAATCTGACTCAATGGAATCGTTGGTGGTGGGTTGCAGCTATTTTAATTTATTATATTGTGGCGACGATTTTACCAATCGATGCGATTATCGCTAAAATTTATCCAATTTTCGGAATTTCCTTAGTTTTAATGGCAGTGGGTATTGTCGGTGGAATGATCTTTAATGGAAGTTTCGCTGAAATTCCTGAGTTTGCTTTTACCAACCCTCATGTTGATGGGGTATCTGTCTTTCCTTATGTATGTATTTCGATTGCCTGTGGCGCTATTTCTGGTTTCCATGCAACTCAGTCGCCACTAATGGCACGGACAATTAAGTCTGAAGCTGAAGGTCGACGTGTCTTCTATGGTGCAATGATCACCGAGGGCTATGTCGCTTTGATCTGGGCGGCAGCAGCGATGACGTTCTTCGGTGGTTTAGAAGGTTTAGCGGCTGAAGGTGGTAAGGCTGCAGTCATTGTGAATAAGATTTCGCAAGGTTTAATGGGCCGTACTGGGATGGTCTTAGCCATCTTGGGTGTGGTTGCTTGTCCAATCACTTCGGGCGATACAGCGTTCCGTTCTATTCGACTGATTATTGCGGATACCTTCAAAATACCACAAAAAGCAATCCGTCAACGTTATATGATTGCTTTACCATTATTTGTTATTGCGGTTGCTTTGCTTTTTATTGATTTCAATATTATTTGGCGCTATTTCTCTTGGTCTAACCAAACCTTAGCTGCGATTGCTTTGTGGGCAGCAGCAGCTTACCTGAAGAAACATGGTCGACAATATTGGGTAGCCATGGTGCCTGCAATGTTCATGACTGTCGTTGTGACTTCCTACATTATTATTGCGCCGGAAGGATTTGGGGCCGTTTGGGGAGCCAATACTCAACTTGCTGAAATGGTTGGACTGATTGCTGGTATAGTTGTCATGGTCATTTGTAGCCTTGCTTTCATGCGGACTGACTTTAAGAAGGAGGGCTTACCATCGCAGATATCATAATGCCGATCATTGTTATTGGTCTCGTCATTGGCTTAACAATCTTTGTTCAAGACAATCGGAAGAAACATGGGGTAGAATTTGGCCGGTCATGTTCGGCCCGCCCCTTGGATTCAGATTTAAGTAAGAAGCATCAAGAGAGCAGATCAGATTCTTCTAAATAAGTCTGGCAAAATTTCATTTACCGCTTGGAAAAGTTCAATCTTTTCTTGGCGGTATTTTTATGGAAGATTTATAAAATAGAGTTCGCTCAAGCTCCCGGCTAAAAGATCGTCTAATCAATCAAAAAATTTTATTCATTGAATATTTTAAAGAAAATATTAATCAAGGCCGTCATGTAAGCCTTTTACTTGACTTGGAGGTCTTGAAATCGGTCAGCAATCCAGGTATATTGAAGTCTACAACAAAATCAAAGACAAGGAGGAAACGAATGAAACGTCGTTGGCTAAGAAAAATTCAACTGATTGTGACTTGTATATTCGGTTTGGGACTGGCTTATCAACCGATAGCTGGGCTAGCTCAAACAGAAGATTCACAATCAAAGACTCAAGTAGAAATAAATGAGGGCTTGGAAGCCAAGGGAATCCTCCGTGTCGGTATGGAAGCGAATTATGCTCCTTTTAATTGGTCCCAGCCATCTGATTTGAATGGTGCAGTTGCTGTTTCAAATTCACCCGGTGAATATGCGAATGGATATGATGTACAAGTCGCTAGAAGGCTTGCCGACCAACTCGGCTTAGAACTAGAAATTGTTAAATTAGAATGGGATGGTTTACCACCGGCCCTGACTTCAGGTAAAGTCGATGCCATCATTGCCGGGATGTCGGCTACTCCCGAGCGTAAGAAAGAAATTGATTTCACTGAAAATTATTATGACAGTCAAATGGTTCTCGTCGTACGCAAAGATAGTTCCTACGCTACGGCCAAAAGTTTAGCCGATTTTAAAGGGGCGAAAATAACCGGACAATTAAATACCTTTCACTATGACTTAATTCCCCAAATTCCTCAAGTCCAACAACAAACGGCGATGGATTCCTTTCCGACCATGATTTCATCGGTCTTATCTGGCAAATCCGATGCCTATGTTTCTGAAGAACCCGGAGCCATGGCTGCTGTTGCTGCCAACTCCAAGTTAACTTATGTTAAATTTGCCGATCAGCAAGGATTTGCCTTAACCGATTATGATACAGGCATCGCGATTGGCTTAAGGAAAGGCAGTCCATTGACCCAGCCTTTTAACCAAATTTTGGCGGAATTTGCCAATGAAGATCGTGACGAGTTAATGAAAGACATGGTTCAACTTAACCTTCGTCAAGAGGATCCAAGCTTTTGGGGTGAAGTAGTCTCTCTATGGGATAGCTATGGTAATCAATTCCTAAAAGGAGCTGCCAACACCATGCTGATTGCTTTGGTATCGACCATTGTGGGCTCACTGATTGGTCTGGTAGTGGCGGTGATTCGTTCAATGCGCAGTCAATTTAAGAAAGGGCGTCCGGCCTATTACTTGTATCGAGTGATTGATTTTCTTCTAGTCGCCTATATCGAAATTTTCCGGGGGACCCCAATGATGGTTCAAGCCATGTTGATATTCTATGGTTTGAAGCTCTTTTTCAATATTGATTTGTCTTCGATGACTGCAGCTTTCTTGATTGTATCGATTAACACCGGTGCTTACTTATCTGAAGTCATTCGCGGGGGTATTCATGGTGTGGATAAGGGCCAATATGAAGGTGCCAAAGCGATTGGTATGACCCATACCCAAACCATGCGCTATGTGGTTTTACCACAAGCGATTCAATCGATTCTACCCACTTTGGGAAATGAATTTGTGATTAATATTAAGGATACCTCAGTGCTGAATGTAATTGCAGTGACCGAATTATTCTTCGTAACGCGATCTGCAGCTGGTTCAACTTACTTAACTTTCCAGGCCTTTTTAATTACTTCTATTATTTATTTTGTATTAACCTTTGTAACCACACGAGTATTAAACTTAATTGAGAAAAGTCTGTCTGGGACCGACTCCTATACTGTCAAGCAGTCGTCTTCGACAACAGCCGTGAGAGGGGTGAAGACCAATGACTAATCAACCAGCAAGTATCCTCGAAGTGTCCCATCTGTCTAAACAGTTTGGCGACCATGTGGTATTGAAAGATATCGATTTCTCAGTGAATAAAGGCGAAGTCATTTCGATTATTGGCTCTTCTGGCTCGGGAAAATCTACCCTCCTACGTTGCTTGAATCTTCTGGAAGAACCTTCAGGGGGCGATATTCTCTATCAAGGGACTTCGATCTTAGGCGCAAATTATAAGCAAAATCATTTCCGTGCCGAAGTCGGGATGGTATTCCAACAATTTAATCTCTTTAAGAATATGAATGTTTTGAAGAATTGTACCTTGGGACAAATTAAAATATTAGGTCGCTCTAAAGAAGAAGCAGAACAAATTGCCTTAGCCAATCTTGAAAAAGTAGGCATGGCTCCTTATGTTGATGCTCGGCCTAACCAATTATCTGGTGGCCAACAACAACGGGTGGCTATTGCCCGTGCCTTATCGATGAATCCTGAAGTTTTACTCTTTGACGAACCGACCTCGGCCCTAGATCCGGAGATGGTCGGCGAGGTCTTAGATACCATGACTCAGCTGGCTCATGAAGGGCTGACCATGATTGTAGTCACTCATGAAATGGACTTTGCCCGCGATGTTTCGACCCGAGTTATCTATATGGATCAGGGAGTGATCGTCGAAGACGGGCCGGCGGTTCAGGTGATTAATCATCCTCAACACAAACGGACTCAAACTTTTTTGGCACGTTACCATGGCGATCAAGCCCGTAAGGAACAAGACTAAATAGTTTTGTTCTAAATATCTTGTTGGTCAAACTTTGTTGCTAATAGTGATTTCCCCCTGTATTTGGATCAGAGATCTGCCAAAGTTTTGACAAGAGACGACAGCAATAACCATTTAATTTGGGTCAATTTAACAAAGATTTCAAGAAAGATTTTCCACTAGACAGGCTCAGCAGTTTTCTGCTCGGACAACTGTCTAGTGGATTTTTTGCGAGGAGAATAATTTGTTGGCTAATTTTTGTCAAAGAACTGATGATCAAGAAATCGACAGCTTAAAAGAATAATATAATAAGAAGAGAGTCATCCTTTTTGGGATATTTTTTGTTATGATGGTAGGGATGATGGACTTGACTTGTCTGAGATAGCCAGATTTTGTTGCCTACTTGATTCAATCAATCAGAGAAATGGGCAGGCGTCATTAATTAGTGTATAATCATTAAGATAAAAGAATTTTATGAAGGAGCGAATCATGTTAGAAGGATTAAAGATTGCCGTCTATGTCAGTGGCGGTATAGCAGCTTACAAGATTCCAGATTTCGTCAGATCCTTGATTAAGGCTGGGGCTCAGGTTCGGGTAGCGATGACGCCGGCAGCAGAACAATTTGTCACCCCGTTTACCTTTGAAGTCTTAACTAAATATCCAGTTCTAAGAGATCAATCCACTTATCCCGATCCAGTCGGGCATATTCATTTGGCAGATTGGCTAGATCTGGCCATCTTAGTACCTGCTACAGCCAATAGCCTAGGGAAATTGGTTCATGGTATCGCTGATAATGAAGCCCTTGCATCGCTACTGGCCTGTAATCGACCTTGTTTAATTGTGCCAGCGATGAATAATAAGATGTGGGATCACCCAGCGACCCAACGAAACATTGATCAATTACGTCAAGATGGGTATTATGTTCTTGACCCGGCTAAAGGTTTCCTAGCAGAAGGTTATGAAGGCAAGGGCCGGATGCCGGAAGGTCAAGAAATTCTTCAGGCGGTTATGGCGTTAGCGACCATCAGTCAGCAAGAACAAAGATTAGATTTAACTGGACAAAAAATTGTGATCTCAGCGGGAGGGACCCAGGAAGCCATTGATCCTGTTCGTTACATATCGAATCATTCCAGTGGCAAGATGGGCTTGGCCATCGCCCATGTCGCAGCCTTGGCCGGGGCCCAGGTTACTTTAGTCCGAACTCCAAGTGCTCGCGATTTGGCGGTAATTCCCGAAATTCAGTTGATTGATGTGGAGGATGCCCACCAATTGCAGACAGCGATGACTGAAGAAGTGCAAGAAGCAGATATGGTTGTGATGGCCGCAGCAGTCTCAGATTATCGGCCAGCTCAAGTGGCAGAGCAAAAGATTAAGAAAGATAAGAGCCAAGTTTCAAATGATTGGCACCTTCATCTAGTTGAAAACCCTGATATCTTAGCTGGTTTACCTAAGGATCGGGCTTTGGTCATTGGTTTTGCAGCTGAAACTCAAGATGTTGAGAAGAACGCGACGGCTAAGCTAGTTCGTAAAGGCGCTGATATGATTGTGGCCAACGATGTTAGTCGGTCAGATATTGGCTTTGGTACTGATCAAAATGCGGTGACCTTAGTCACTCATCAAGATAAACGCTGTCTCGCTAAAACCTCGAAATTTCAAATTGCCTGGGCCATCTTAGATATGGCACAAAGCATTCAAAAATAAATTAAAGCCTACCGGCAAAATATCGTAAATAGTTTCTTCAGTTTCTATGGCTGATGGTGCTGTTTGCGATATTTTTTATATTGTACGCGATTAAAGGGTTTCCATTCGCTAGGAAAGGGAATAAAGGATTGAATCTAAATTCTTTGAGCATTATAATTGACAATGACACTTTTTATCTGATAGGAGGGATTGGATGATTAAACTGATTGCAACAGTGGAATCTATCCAACAAGGCCGAGATTTATTGGCCGCAGGCGTCGACTGCCTTTATTTTGGTGAGGATCGTTTTGGTTTACGTTTACCATATTCGTTTAGTCGTGAAGAACAAGCAAGCTTAACTCAACTGGCCCATGAAGCTGGTAAAGAAGTATCTATTGCTTTGAATGCTATTTTCCATAATGAGGGAATTGATCAAGTTCCTGAATATCTTGAGTTTCTCAAAGAGATTGGCGTAGATAGTGTGACCTTGGGCGACCCGGGTGTAATTCAGAAGATGAAACGCCATGATTTATTTATTCCTTATCGTTATGATGCTCAAGTGGTCGTGACCAATTCCAAACAAATTAACTTCTGGGCCAAGCGTGGAGCAATTGGAGCCGTCTTGGCGCGGGAAATTCCACGTGACGAGCTAAAAGTCTTAGCCCGAGAAGTGACGGTGCCAGTAGAAACGCTGGTCTATGGGGCAACTTGTATCCATCAATCCAGACGACCTTTATTAGAAAATTACTTCAATTATATTGCTAAGAAAGAATCGGTGGGCCGGGATCGCGGTTTATTCTTATCAGAGCCATTGAAGAAGGATACCCATTACTCAATTTACGAAGACGACAATGGCACTCATATCTTTGCGAACAATGATATCTCTATGGTAGAACATCTGGATGAACTATATCAGATGGGTTTGAGGACTTGGAAATTAGACGGACTCTTTAGCCATCCGGATCAATTTGTGGAGATTGCTTCAGCTTTCGATCAAATGAGACAAGCGATTGAGGCAGGTCAGTGGGACCAAGAGAAATCTGCTCATTATCAATCAATCGTAGCCAGTCTTCATCCCGCTACACGGGGTCTCGATACTGGTTTCTATGAGAAAGATCCTAAAGAGATAGTCTAAGAGAGGTGTAATTATGACAGAAATTAAATTAAAAAAACCCGAAATTCTAGCGCCAGCTGGAACCTTAGAGAAATTAAAAACAGCCATTCACTATGGGGCTGATGCCTGCTATATTGGGGGCGAAGCTTACGGTTTACGGAGTCGAGCTGGGAATTTTAACTATGAAGAAATGGCGGAAGCTGTTGGATTTGCTCATAAACGTGGGGCAAAAGTCTATCTCGTTGCCAACATGATCACACATGAGGGCGATGAAGTAGGCTCAGGAGAATTCTTCCGTACGGTGCGTGATTTAGGGATTGATGCGGTCTTAATCTCAGATCCAGGACTGATTCAAATTTGTGTGTCTGAAGCACCAGGCTTGCCAATCCATCTATCCACCCAAGCTTCAGCAACCAATTATGAAACGCTCAACTTCTGGGCTGACGAAGGATTAGAACGGGTCGTCTTGGCGCGTGAAGTTTCGATGGAAGAGATCCGTACCATGAATGAGAAGGTAGACGTAGAGATTGAAGCTTTCGTTCATGGAGCCATGTGTATCTCTTATTCTGGACGCTGTGTCTTATCTAACCATATGTCGCAACGGGATGCCAACCGAGGAGGTTGTGCCCAGTCTTGTCGCTGGAAGTATGGACTGTTCGATATTGATACTGAAGATATTCGTCATCATGTCGGCGCCGGCGAAGAAGGTATCCGCGAGAAATTCGCCATGTCCTCCGTTGACTTGGCGATGATTGAACATATCCCCGACTTAGTTCAAGCTGGTGTGGATAGTCTGAAAATTGAAGGGCGCATGAAATCCATCCATTATGTGTCGACGATTGTGAATGTCTATCGAGCGGCCGTCGATGCCTACTGTGAAGATCCTGAGCACTATGAATTAAAGCAAGAATGGGTCGACGAATTATGGAAGGCTGCCCAACGTGAATTATCGACAGGTTTCTTCTATGGTACACCCACCGAGAATGAACAATTATTTGGTCGCCGCCGCCGCATTCCTCATTATAATTTTGTCGGTCAAGTTCTTGACTACAATCCTGACACCGGCATTGCCACCATTCAACAACGGAATAAGTTCGTTGTCGGCGACACCGTCGAATTCTACGGACCAGGGATGCGCCATTTCCAACAAGAAGTGCGTCAATTATGGGATGAAGATGGTTTGGAAATTATGGAAGCCCCTCATGCCATGATGATTTGTCAGTTGAAAGTCGATCAAGCGGTCGAACGCTTTGATATGATGCGCAAGGAGAAGTAAGAATTAGCCATGTCATTAAATCAAAATAAATTATATTATTCATTTTCTCAAAAAATTGTCATGGTTGTTTCTTTGTGTTTATTGTTGAATAGCTTTTTGATTCAAGTTTATGATTGGCAGTGGCTAAATTTTACCACTGATCAATTCTCGCTGATCTGTATTTTTATCGGCAGTTTATTGTTATGGTTGTTTGTTGCTCTGGATTGGCCCAGTTTACTCACCTTATTGGCCTTGTCATTTATTGGCGATTACAATTTGGCCAAAATTGCCAGCCTTTCCTTTGGTAATAGCACTTTTGTCTTTCTATTTCTAACCTTTATTGTGACGGCTGCTTTGAATCAGACTAGCTGTCTTAGTCGCTTAACCGCCTGGGCCTTGAACCAAGCCTGGGTTCAAGCGCAACCCCGGCGATTTATTCGGGTCATGTTGTTGGTCTTCCTGGCTTTGGCCATGATATTCTCGCCTTCGGTCTTATTTATGTTTGTCTTTCCAATTTATGAAGAACTATGTCAGCAGTTTAACTGGCAGAAGGGTGAAACCTCAGCAGCCTATTTATTATTTGCTGTCTATGCTACTTTAGCCATCGGCACGGCCATGACACCGATTAACCATGTCTTTGCAATTACGGCGATGGGGATTTATCAATCCGCCAGTGGTCAAGGTATTAGTAACTTTCAGTATATGCAAATCGGGATTCCTACAGGTTTGCTGATTTATGCCGTACTTCTGCTCAGTTTGCGCTATGTTTTCCCATTGAAAATTGATAAAATGCATATATCAGATATAAAAAGTATTCAAGTTACGGGTAAACTGACCCTCAGAGAAAAAATAGTCGGGGCTTTATTCTTACTGATGGTAGCTTTATGGATTTTGCCAGAGTTGATGAGCGGGCTTTGGCCAGCATTTAGTCTAATAATAAAAAATGCTGGCATTGTCTTTTCACCATTGTTGGTTGCAATATTAATGGCAATGATTGTAATCGATGGTGAACCACTACTGAATATTCCGCAAACGATGAGTAAAGGTGTTCATTGGCCAAGTCTCTTGTTGGTTGCAGCGACCCTCTGCTTGGGATCGATTATTGCGAGTCCGGAATTGGGACTGGTCGACTTGATTAATCAGACTTTCAGTACTTGGTTCCAAGGTTTACCCGTCCTACTATTCATTTTGTTATTTGTAGTTTGGGCCGGTCTACAAACCAACTTGTCGTCGAATTTGGTTACCGTCTCCATGGTCACGACGGTTGCAGTCAGTCTGATCGGCAGTTCAGCCATGCAAGACATTCACTTAAATGTCTTAGCCTGCCTCATCGGTTTAATGGCTTCCTTGGCCTGGATGACACCACCGGCCATGCCATATGTGGCGATTTCAATCGGTAGCGGTTGGATTCATAGTCGGCAAAGTTTAACTCTCGGTTTGTGGCTCTTGTTTTGGAGCATTCTTATTGTCAGTTTCATCGCTTATCCATTAGGGATGGTTTTAATTTAAGGGGGAAGAACATGTTTGAAGATTATCGTCAGCAGATAAATCAAATCGATCAGCAAATGGTCGGCTTGTGGGAAGAACGGATCAAGATTGTCGAAGAAATTGCAGCCATTAAGCAAGCTCAAGGGATGGAAGTCCTCGATGAAGAACGTGAAATAAAGGTCATCGAACAGGCCAAATCTTATTTGTCAGACCCTGATTTGTCCCCTCTATTAGAAGAGTTTATGCAAGAGGTACTCAGATTATCTAGAAAACATCAAGTCACTTGGATGAATCAACACGAAGAAGAATAAAATCAGACCTAGGGTGGATTCTAAGAAATCGTTAACATGACATAATATAGTAAATCTAACTAAGGAGTGAGGCTATGTTATTAACTACAACACCATCTGTCGAACACCGCAGTATTAAAGAATACAAGGGAATTGTCTTCGGTGAATCGATTACTGGGATTAACTTTCTAAAGGATTTTTCAGCAGGATTGCGCAATGTCTTTGGTGGACGGTCAAAAGGCTATGAAGAAGAATTAATCCGAACTCGCCAAGAAGCCATGATGGAAATGGAAATGCGAGCCAAAGATTTAGGCGCAGAAGCCGTGATTGGCATTGAATTTGATTATTCCATGCTGGGCTCTGATAATGGCATGATGATGGTGACTTGTACCGGCACAGCCGTCACTTTTGAATAGAAGATAAATAACTAACAGCCTTCGGGCTGTTCAGACTTAAGACAAACTTTGATGATGTAGGATTTCATCGTCAGGGTTTGTCTTTTTGATTGTAGAGGATTCCTAAATAAAAATAATGATAGTTTACATATTCATTAGTCAAGTCCATAATCTTGTGTAAAATATATTACAATGTTTCACCGGTCTTTTACTGATCAAACTTAATATACTTTCTTGTCGAACTAAGCCATTCTTCATGCATGTCCATAAGAATAGTACCTATTAATCGATTGGCTGAAGCTCGATTGGGGAAGATACGAATGATTTTTTCTCTTCTACGGATTTCTTGGTTCAATCGTTCAAGAAGATTGGTGCTTTTCAGTCGGGTGTAGCCATTCCCGATGACGGTATATTGAAAGGCATCTTCAAAGCCACTATCCAAG
>NZ_FOEN01000003.1 GCF_900110675.1 Ignavigranum ruoffiae
AATATCAGGCGTTACTAGTAGAACATCAAGTATTCCAAAGTATGTCGCGTAAAGGGAATTGTTATGATAATGCCCCGATCGAAAATTTCTTTAGTGTGATGAAACAGGAGATGTATTATGGGAAAATATATCGAAGTTACAAGGAATTAGAAACTGCAATCACAGATTACATTCAGTATTATAACGAAGAACGAATTAAAGAAAAATTGAATTGGCTAAGTCCTGTGGCATATAGAAAAGCGCAAGCGGCTTAACAATTTATCATTAAACCAAAAGAGAGACAAACACAAAATAGTGTTCATCTCTCTGGTCCAACTATTTGGGGTCACTCTATAGATCGACTAACACGTTAGCCTCTACAAGGGATTGAATCTTATTCTTCTTCGCTTTCCTCTGGACGGACTTCTTCTTCAGCCTCTTCTTCCTCTTCATCGAAGAATTCATCATCTTCGTCTTCAAAAGAAGTATCAGATTCTAGGTCAATCTCATCGTCACCAAATTCAGAAAGATCACCTGCATAATCTTTCAATTCAGGATCTTCTTCATCTTCGTCTTCGATTTCGGTTAGACCTTCTAATTCATCATCTTCTTCATCTTCGTCATCTTCAAGTTCATAATCTTCATCGTAGATATCATCAATATCTTCAGGATCATCCTCATTGTAGTCGATAATATCTTCGCCATCACCGAAGGCATTGATTTTGTTGGTTTTCTTCCGGCGGCGTCGACGGGGTAGATCCTCATCATCAATCGTACCGACAATTTCTTCATCAATTGAATCAATCGGATACCAAGCTCTTAAGCCCCAACGATTCTCTCCCAAAGAAATAAAACGACCATCAATGTTGATATCTGTATAGAATCGTGCCATACGCTTTTCTAAATCTTCTTCACTTATTTCAAGATATTCTTGGATGGTCACTAATAACTGGGTAAAATCATATACCTCGCCCGTTTCTTCTAATAGTGCATGGGCAACTTCGACCATCGATAATTCTTCTTTATTTTGTCCTGCGAACTTCTTCAATTCCATTTGGGCACATCCTTCCTCGCTCTTTTATATTACCTTCTTAATCTTTAAAAATCAATTGAAATTCATAGATCCCTATGCTTTGTTGGCCTAGATTTAGCGAATAATGAATCTCGATTCCTTGGCTTAAATCAAGTTTATGGGTCGAACTTTCAAGCAGCCAAACTCCTTGAGGAGTTTGATAAGGATTAGTCAACTTCTGAGCTAAATTAAAACATAGTTTCCCTGCTTGCTGTTGGATTTCAACCCATTCCAGCTGATCTTCCCCTTCAGTCCACCATTTTATCTGAATCGGCTGATGATTGTAATCTTCAAAGACCAACTTGTCATAAGTCCTGAGTTGATAATGCTGAGCTGTTCGTTGATATTTGAAGCTATCCTGTCCTTCAGCTTGATAATTAATCTTTTGTTCCACTTCAATCGGTCGAATAAGATGTTTCATGAAATAACTTTTGAATCCTTTCTATGAATCTAATGTAAATTTGCTATAATTATAACAAAGATTTACTAGCAAGGAGTTTTCATATGTCTTTCGTGCCAGATACTCAAAGTCAATGGTTTTATCTTAAGTCGCAAGAAGATGCATTAACGTCTTTGGCTTACGAAACCGCTTTGATTCGTTATCTTCCTACTATCCATGACCTAACGACTCAGCCAGCAGAGCATAAAATTATCCATGCTTATCCAATTCAAAAAGCAACCGTCCTCTTGGGAGCTAAAGATACACGTCTGCCAAATTATAAAGAAGCACGCCGATTCTTGCAAGGGCAAAATTATCAAGTGCTCGTTCGGCCCCATGGAGGCCTTGGCATAGTCTGTGATCCAGGCATTGTGAATCTGTCACTGGTACAAGACAGCCGATATCAAAATTTAAACATTGATCAAGCTTATCAGCAATTTGTTGAGCTCATTCAATATATCTTCGAGGATTATCCACTAAAGATAGAAGCTTATGAAATGGCAAATTCTTATTGCCCGGGTAAATATGATCTGATTGTCCAAAATAAGAAAATAGGTGGCTTGGCTCAACGGCGCTTTCGTAATGGAGTAACCACTGCGGCCTACCTCTCTTTAAATGGGGATCAAGAAGGTCGCGGCCAGTTGATGAAAGCATTCTACCAACGAGGCCAAGCCGATACCAGCTACCCAAATGTTGACCCTCATTCTATGGCCAATCTTTCCGATTTCTTGACAGAAGAATTTACCTTGGCCGATTTTAACCGGCTTTTGCAAGATAAAATCGTATTTGCTAAGGAATCCATCTTAGCCATCGAAGCTGATAGCTGGCAGGATGCTTTAAAGCAAGCTCAAAAACAACTTCGTCCGTCTAGTTAATCCAATATTCAACTTATCAAGAGCAATGGAGGTTCTTATGCAAACTTATCAAGAGCGCTACCAAGCCCAAGTTCTACAGCGAGAGAAAGTCTTCCGCGATCCTGTCCATAATTATATCCATATCCGCGACCGAATTATTCTCCAATTGATTGACACGCGTGAATTCCAACGACTGCGGCGGATTAAACAACTGGGCGCTTCCCAATATACTTTTCACGGGGCAGAGCATTCTCGTTTCAACCATTCCTTGGGTGTATACGAAATTACCCGGCGTATTATTAATAATTTCGTCCGAAATTATCCGACTAAAGAAGCTGGCGATGGCCTTTGGGATGATTCTGAACGCTTAGTTGCCCTCTGTGCGGCGCTCCTACATGATCTTGGTCATGGTCCCTTCTCCCATACCTTCGAAGGCATCTTTAATACTGACCATGAACAAATCACCCAAGAAATTATTCTCTCAAGGGACACTGAAGTTAACCAAATCCTGCGGCAGATGGGCGCTGATTTCCCAGCCAAAGTAGCCAGTGTGATCAACAAGACCTATCCTAATCAACAGGTGGTTCAACTTATTTCCAGTCAGATTGATGCCGATCGGATGGACTATTTGCTCCGCGATGCTTTTTATGCTGGCGTCTCTTACGGGAAATATGATTTGACTCGAATCGTCCGTGTTATCCGTCCTTATGATGGTCGAATTGTCTTTGATTTTTCAGGCATGCACGCCGTCGAAGATTATATCATTAGTCGCTATCAAATGTATATGCAAGTTTATTTCCACCCGGTGTCACGGGGCATGGAAGAAGTCATTCATAATTTGTTTACCCGAGCAAAATATCTCTATCTACATCGTCCTGATTACTTAAGCCATCCAGCCGGCATTCTTGCCCCTTTCTTCCAAGGGAATTGGACCTTGACTGATTATCTCAGATTAGACGACCACACGGTTATTTCTTATTTCTCACATTGGCTGGATGACCAAGATGCCATTCTAAGTGATTTATGTTACCGCGTCCTCAACCGAAAGCCTTTCAAGTCGCTCTTAGTCGTCGCTGATGAAGTTCAAGAATTAACTACGGCCCTCCAAGATGAACTGCGAGCTATGCATTTCGATCCCGAATATTATTTCGGCTTAAATACTAGTCTAGACCAACCTTATGACGATAGCCAATCTTTAACCAGTTCTCAAAAAACTAGAATTGAATTAATTACCAAAATGAACCAAATTGTCGAACTTTCGCAAGTATCGATGTTAATCCAGTCGATCAATGGTAAACAACTCGGTGACCAACGCTTATATTATCCGCGAGAAATCATCCACCATATTCTCTCGCTAGCACCCGAAGAATTAAGCGATAACCAACGAATTATCTTAACCGCCTATGCTGAAGAAACCAACGATGTAACTTATCATATTCAGCAACGCCTCTTTTAAGCAACACAGAATGGAAAACCGGTCCTATCACAGGGCCGGTTTTGTTGGTTAATGTTGAACTTTTTTGATCAGCCAATTAAAGATTAATTGGGTTAAGAATACAATCAGCAATATCAGGATCGTTGCCACCATGATCACATCAAAGCGACTCCGTTGATAACCCTTGGCAATGGCCATGGTTCCTAGACCACCCCCGCCAACTGAGCCGGCCATGGCAGTCAAACCTAAGATATTGATTACCGTTGAAGCGCTGACCCGTAATAGAGCAGGCAGACCTTCGCGTAAATAGACCCGGCCAATAATTTCTAAAGGACTAGAACCCATCGCTTGAGCAGCTTCTATGACCCCTGGTTCAACTTCTAATAGGGCGATTTCCACTTGACGAGCAAAGAAAGGTACCGTCGAAAAGATAATCGGTACACAGGCCGCTGCTGGCCCAATCGTTGTACCCACAATCCCCCGGGTAACATTAATCAAGAGAGCCAACATAATAATGAAAGGAATTGAGCGCATAATATTCACCAATCCGTCGAGTAAATTATATAGCCAGCGGTTCTCTAAGATACCTCCCGGTCCGGTGACCGTCATTATAATCCCAAGAATTAAGCCAAAGAAACCGCCAACTAAGGTGGAAAGACCTAGCATAAACAAGGTTTCCCAGCCAGCTTCAATGAAGTCATCTCTCAATTTCCATGCATTTGGTAGCCACGTCTCCATCCATTGGCTGAAACTTAAGACATAGTTCATGCTTCATCCACTCCTTCCTTTTGTAAGTAGGTATAAATCAGTTCTTGCATCGTTTGAACCCCTACTTGGTGTTCTTTTAAATAGGTCAAGGCCTGATCAATCTGGTCTGTATCTCCTCGCAGGGCCACCAAGAGGTTCCCCGTTGGCACTGACTGAATAATCTCAACATGACCATAAAGAATATTGACCTCTACCCCAAAACGCTTCATCACTTGACCCATAAATGGTTGCGTCGTGGCATCGCCGACATAGGATAAGCGGTATAAATTGCCTTTTTCGGTAAGGGCCTTGGTTGAAGGATGGTTGAGGACAACTTCAATCTCTTGGTCAAAATGAGTCGCCGTATTAATAAATTCTCGGGTCAAATCTTCTTGCGGCCGGGCAAAAATATCTAAGGTCCGTCCTTGTTCTAGAACCCGACCATCTTCCATCACCGCAATACGATGACAGAGGTCTTTAACGACATTCATTTCATGAGTAATAATTACAATGGTTATATTCAGTTCACGATTTAATTGACGCAACAGAGCCAAAATATCTTGGGTCGTCTTTGGATCCAAAGCTGAGGTCGCTTCATCACACAGTAGAATAGCAGGATCATTCGCTAGGGCTCGGGCAATGGCCACTCTTTGCTTTTGACCACCCGATAATTGCTTGGGGTAATTATTAGACTTCTGTCTTAAACCCACCAAATCCAACAATTCTGCAACTTTACGGGCAATTTCTGCCTTGGATAAACCACTATGGCGTAGTGGATAGGCCACATTCTCAAAGATCGTACGTGACTCCATCAAATTGAAATGTTGAAAAATCATCCCAATCTTTGTTCGCGCTTGCCTTAATTCTTTGGAACTAAGACTAAGCATGTCTTTGCCATTCACGATCACTTCTCCTTGGCTGGGGATTTGTAATAAGTTAATCGTGCGCACTAAAGTACTCTTTCCCGCTCCTGAATAGCCGACAATGCCATAGATTTCTCCTGGCTCAATATGAATGGTCACATCATTTACTGCTTTAATCACCTGGTCTTTCTGTTGAAAAACCACATCAATATGTTTCAAATCTATCATTGCTTTACCTCCTTAAATAAAAAATACACTCCATCCTCAAAAGGACGAGTGTTCCCGTGGTACCACCTTAATTCGTTAAAGCTCAGAAAACAAGCCTAACCTCAATCGATAACAGTCGATGCCGTCCGCCCAGCTCAAAGGCTAGCTAGCCGCTCCATGGCCATCTTCCAACCCTACTTGACTTACTTTCACCCTACGTAAGCTCTCTACCCAAGATCAGGTCTTCTCTCCACTTCAATGCGTTTAATGAAATATTGTCCCTATCATAGCGGTCAAGCCAGGTCTTGTCAATCCTTTTACCATAATCTAAATCACTTATTAGCTAAAACCGATTACTTTCTAGTAAATAATCGTTCACTGGCTTTGCAAGTTAGACCAACTATTCTAAAATAGACTTATCATCAAACATATTAAGGAGAATTTAATGCACAAGCGTATCGCCATTATCGGGGCTGGCATCGTTGGTTCAACAGCCGCCTATTATCTGAGTAAAGCTGGCTACCCAGTAGATTTATATGATGAAGGGATCGGTCAAGCCAGTCGAGCGGCAGCCGGTATTATCTGTCCCTGGTTCTCGTTGCGACGCAATAAAGCTTGGTACTTTCTGGTCTCACAAGGCGCAGAATTCTACCCTAAATTAATGACCGACTTAGAAAGTGACGGTCAACAAAGTCAGGCTATCTATCACCAGGCCGGCGCCATTCTTATTCGCCGCAAACAAAGTCGTATCGAAGATGATTTGAAGAAAGCTGTCCATAAACGCCAACAAAGTCCTCTAATTGGTCAAGTCTATGCATTAAGCCCAGCTGAAATTGAAGCCCGCGTTCCTTGGCTTCACAGCGGTTATGGCGGAATTTGGGTAGAAGGCGGAGCTCGGGTCCATGGTGATCAACTCGTTCAAGCTTTACAAGAAGCAAGTCAAACAATGGGTTGTCAGATTATTCGGCAGAAAGCTAAACTTATTGCCCGACCTAATTCATCGGTCGCGGTTCAAATTCAAGCTGGAGAAATCCAAACTTATGACAGCCTGCTACTCAGTCCAGGTGCTTGGTTAAAAGATCTCTTGGCTCCCCTGGGATACCAAGTCGATCTCCAGGCCCAGAAAGGACAACTATTCAACCTCTATCATCCTGACTGGAAGAATAACACTTGGCCAGTCATCATGCCTTTTGGTCAAGTCGATCTGATTCCATTTGCCGATGGCACGATTACTTTCGGGGCAACCCATGAAGATGAAGCTGGCTTCGATTTACAGATAAATCAACAAAGTTTAGAAAACTTAAGACAGGAGGGCCTACAGTGGGCTCCCAATTTAGCTACCTATCCGCTTCATCAATGTAAAGTCGGCACCCGCGCCCATAGTTCGGACTACGGCGTCGTGGTCGGCCAAGTCCCAGATCTCAAAAATGTATGGGCTATCTCTGGTTTAGGCTCTTCCGGCCTAACCTCGGGACCTTATCTAGGTTATCAATGGGCTCAATTGCTACAAACAGGCAGCTGGACCATTGAGCCACAAGCTTTTACCATTGAAAAATATATTCAAAAAATATAATCGCTTTACTAGTCATCACTTGCAACTGTGATATAATATAAACAGAAAGGTGGATATAATATGTGGAAAGAATTTAAAGGATTTATCGCCAATGATTCGATTGTCTCTCTAGCAACCGGTTTAATTATGGGTTCAGCGTTTACAGCGATTGTTACTAGTTTAGTCAATGACATCTTTATGCCTCTGATTGCTTCATTAACGGGTGCTGCGGATGTTTCAGGTCTTTCATTTAAGGTCGGTAGTGCGACGATTGGGATTGGACTTTTCTTACAAGCTATTATTAACTTTATTCTTATTGCCATATTCTTGTACCTCACATTAAAAGCCCTTGAAAAAGCTCAACATAAGAAAATTGTGGCTCCTGATGAAGAACCAAGTGGACCAAGTGAAACTGAACTATTAGAACAAATCCTCGCAGAATTAAAACAAAAATAAACCTTAATGCTCTCTCCACACAACCTGGGAAGCTAGTCGACAGACTTGTCACTGGCTTCTTTTTTAGTTTATCTTCACCTGCCAATATGCAATTTATGTATAGATTGGTTGATTAATTTGGCTAGCAACTTGTACGATTGTCGCTAAGTGATAATCAGGAAACTCAGGCGCGATCACGCCTGTGACTACACTCTTGACCAGAATCATTTTGTATAAAAGACTAGCTTCAATACTTATTAGCAACATAAAAATCCCAGAATGTCTACGGATCCAATCGCAATTGCGATCTTTCAGTAGACCTCCTGGGATAGTTTTTGATTAAAACTATTAATCTTGATTTAATTCAGCTACTTTATTAATCGTTATTTGGGATGCCCATCGCTGCATTGATGCGAAGTGAAATATCAATATTATCAAATTCACCATCAAACATTTGAGCGCCAGCACCTAAAGCGTAAACTGGAACTTTATCGCCAGAGTGGTCTGTCGTTGTCCAAGTTAGGCCTGCTTTTTCACCTAAAATACGCGTACAAGTGATGGAAATTGGGTTATAGCCACCATATAGATAACCAGCTTCAGCTGCTCCGCCAGCACCTTCTACGGTATTAAGGGTTAAATTAAAGGCTTCTTCCAGACGTTTGTATTCTTCTTCATTGACTAAGTATGGGTTAAAGTCTTCACTTTGTGAAGCTTCATAACGTTCTTTGGTTGACATCATTGGTTGAAGATTATCTTTGTCAATTTCAAGACCGAAACTTTCTTTAATCATTTCGAAAGTATCTTCGAATTTCAATTCTTGGTTCTTTTCAACTGCTGCTTCAAATTTAGCATCAAAAGCAACTTGTGAATCTTTTTGAGCTTCTAAGATATTATAATAAGTTTCATAGCCTGTCATACCATTTCCGATAGTGAAACCACCTGTCGCATGGTCGGCAGTAACCACGATTAAAGTATCTTCTGGATGTTCATTGTAGAAATCAACGGCTTTTTGAATGGCATCTTGGAAATCAATTACTTCATGGATAGTTGTTTTAGAGTCATTAGCATGTTCAGACCAGTCAATCTTACCAGATTCAGCCATCATGAAGAAGCCATTTTCATCGTCACCCATGACTTCAATTCCTTTAGCAACCATATCTGCTAATGTTTGTTCGCCTTCTTTACGATCTAAAGCATAAGTCATTGATCCGCTATCTTGTAAGTTTTCTGAAACGGCGTATACTTTTTCAGAATCTTTATTGATTTTATCGAAATCTTCTTTAGTTTCGGCGATGGTGTAGCCTTTTTCTTTCATAATATCGAATAAGTCTTTTTGATCTTCATTCTCACCCGTACGGTCACCAAGTGATCCACCGGCAATATAATCGAAGTCGCTATCCGCTAATTGTAGACCGATTTCATAGTAAGATTTACGACTTTCAACATTGGCGTAGAAAGCGGCTGGTGTTGCATGGTTTAAGGTCACGGTTGAAATAATACCTACTGATTTACCATGTTTCTTAGCTTTCTCTGCAGATGATTCAGAGGCTTCGGTGAAATCTTTATTTAAACCAATGGTATTTGAGACAGTTTTATTTCCGGCTCCAAAGGCAGTCGCGGTTGAAGCTGAGTCTGGAATGAATGAGTGACAATCATAAGGAGATTGTAAACCAATAACTGGGAAATCAGTAAAGTTCATGTTGGTTGGTTTAATATCTTGATTATCCATTAAACCTTGATATTGTTCAGCAGCAGATACGGGCATAACTCCCATACCATCACCGATAAATAAGAAAACATATTTAGCTTGATTCTCATTGACCAAGGAGTAATCTTCTTTTAATGGACGATCTTCTGGCAATTTGATGATGGGTAGACTTTCACTTGATGCTTGGCTGCTTTCTTCGGAAGCTGCTTCAGAAGTTTCTTCTGCAGAAGTTTCTTCGGCTTGGCTTTCAGCAACTTCACTCGTTGTATCTTCAGCGGCAATTTGACTTACACTTGAGGCTAAAGTAGATAATCCCATTAGAGAAACGGCTGACACGCTCACAATCTTTTTAACTAAACTCTTTTTCATTTTCTTTCCCCCAACTTAATATTTTGTTACGGACTCTATTATAGGTCGACATTGTAAATATTAAGTAAAGGTCAGGTAAATATAGCGTAAATTATTTGTAAAGAATATGTTAACTTATTCACAATCGTAATGCTTACATTATAACCCGCTTAGCCCTAACTAAAAAGGACCCAGTCCTTAAACTGAATCCTTCATCCTGATTCTATTCAAATGTCAAAGCTTAAGCGATTGCTCCGCCTTCTTTTTTAATATCTTGATCATTAGCCACAATCGCTTGTAAGCAGGCTTCGATCCCCTTCGTAATATCCGCCAAAGCCATTGAGGGTTGGTTAGGTTTATTTACAACTTGTTCAGGAATAAAAGGAACATGAACAAATCCGCCGCGAGCTTCAGGTAACTCTTTAGCCAAAGTGTAAAGAATTCCATACATTAAGTGGTTGCACACAAAAGTTCCGGCCGAATTCGATACAGACGCAGGAACACCAGCCGCTTTTACTTCTTCTACCATCGCTTTAATCGGCACACTGGCAAAATAAGCCGCTTGTCCATCTTCAAAAATTGGCACATCAATCGGTTGATTTCCTTCGTTGTCTTCAATTCGGGCATCATCTTGATTGATGGCTACCCGTTCGGGGGTAATTTCATATCGACCGCCAGCTTGACCAATCGCTAAGACCACATCCGGTTGCTCGCTCCGAATTTTATCAGCGACTACCTCAATCGCTTTGTGAAAGACGGTAGGGACTTCTAATTTAACTATTTCCGCATCAATATGGTCAGGATTTACTTTCTTAACCGCTTCTAGCGCTGGATTAATCGATTCATTGCCAAATGGGTCAAATGCTGTTAATAAAATTTTCATGATGATTAGGTTCCTCTCTTTCTCAAATTAGAAGGCAAAGAAGTACAATAGTAAGATGTGAACAATTAGTAGAGTAATAGCCACACCGGCTTGGGCTTTAATAATACCATACTCATTTTTCATCTCCAGTAAAGCGACGGGCATAATATTAAAATTAGCGGCCATCGGTGTTAATAGGGTTCCACAGTAACCAGCCGTCAATCCTAAAGCACCCACCACTACCGGGTCGGCCCCTTGATTAATCAAGAAAGGAATACCAATCCCCACCGTAATCACTGAGAAAGCGGCAAAGCCATTTCCCATAATCATGGTGAAGAGGGCCATCCCAATACAATAGACGGCGGCTGCCATGAATTTAGAGCCATCAGGAATGAGTACTGCGACATAATTTGCAATGACCGTCCCCACGCCAGCGGCTGTAAAGACTGCACCCAAAGCAGCAAGCAATTGAGGTAAGATGCCAGTAGTGCCGACACTGTCTAACAAGCGAAGGCCTTCATTGACTGCCGTTGCTGGTTTAGCACGTGTAATTAAGAAGCTAGCGATTAAACCTAGAATCGCTGATACCCCAATGGCATTATTCGCACCCAAACCAGGAACAAATTTAGCGACCACAAACGCCCCCAAGGCAATAACCAAGGCAGGGATAAATATCTTGAAACCAATCCGATCTGCATTACTACGAACTTCTTCTTCACTTGCCGATTGATGAGGAGCCGCAATCACCCCTTTAATAAAAGTGAGGATAGCAATAATAATAATAATGACTCCAGTCACCCAAGCTGGGAATAGATTGCCAAAAGCAAAGGCAAAGGCTAATAAAGCCCAAAACAAGAAAGTGGTGTACCGCTTCCAAGAAGGAATTACTTTCAAACAATAGATACCTAAAGCTAGGAAGACTATGGCAATCATTGAATAAAAGAATTCAGCAACTTGAGCAGAGAGCGTAGCCCATTGTGCTTCAGTCATTCATCTTCACTCCCTTCTCTTTGATGACTTGCTGACGATTGTTGACTCAGGCGTTGTTTAATCTTTTGGTCATGGAGCCAGAAGAAGAAACCGCCCACAAATACGGCAATCACTGCGATTGGAATCGACCATTCGGCAATATTCTGAGCATTAACTTCCTTGAAACCTTGTTCATTTAAGGTTGAAACAATTAATAAGGTTCCAGCAGCACCCATAAAGACGTTCTGAGCATAGAAGTTTCCATAATTCTCCACCGCCCCACTCTGACCCTTAATATCATCAATAATATCTTCGGGTACTTCGCCATAACGGGCCTGGGTGGCTGCTTGAGCCATCGGTGAAATTAGGGGACGAATAAAGGTCGCATGTCCACCAATCCGCATGGAAAATGCCGCCGATAACGACCGGATGACTAAGTACAAGCTAAGAATAGAACCTGTGGTCGCATTCTTAAAGCGTGAAATAAAGTCGACCGCTTTCTCCTTCAAACCATAGCGCTCAAGTAGGGCTACCGCCGGAATCGTTAACACGAATAAAGTCGCAAAACGATTATCGACAAAAGCCTTGCCTAAAATCTCTAGAATTTCCATCGGTGTTTGGTTAGCAACAAGCCCAGTAACCACTCCGGCTACGACGACAGTCGCAATGGTATCCACCTTAAAAATGAAACCTAGGACAACAATTAAAACCCCAATCAATTTGATCAGTTCCATATCCTCATCCTTTCATAAACAATCTCTGTTATAGTTAACCATTATAAATTATTTCTGGGTAAAAGTCTGTTAATATCCTTAAGTTTCTTAAAATATCATGGTAAACTTTCTCATTTATTATCATCGACTGAAATGCTGTGATATAAGCAAAGGAGACTGACTTATATTTTTAACTATTCGCAAGGTTTCAATAAAAATACGTCTACTCTTCGCCTAGCAATCAACCGACTTACTCAGGCAAACCTTCCCTCCTGAATCCCTCGACAAAAAAATCCGAATCACTGTCAACACCTGCCTCTTGTTTATAAGGCTTGGCCACAGTAACTCGGATTATCTCATGTTTATATTTTGTTTTTAAAATGTATCGTTGGTAATGACCCTTAGATAAATTAGGATGAAGAACGGCGGCAAAGTTCTTGGACTTATTCTTCGCTTTTAACTTGGGGAGAGGGTAAGAGATAGTTGACTAATAAGGCCGTAATAATGCCAATACTGGTATCTAAAATACGGTTAAAGGCAAACAAAATTGGCGCCTCATCATAACCATGACTCAAGGTAACACTTAAAAACACGACGCACATTAAGAAGGTCGCCTTGGTCCGCTTAATCCAAATCGAAAATTGAATAATAGGAATGAGCATAAGGGTCAGTGCGATTTCACGATATTCTAGCGACCAATTCTTCAGATACTGGTGCTCGACAAAGATAAAGGCCATCCCCCATAATCCTCCAACGACCGTAGCCAGCTCACGATGTTTGGCCCCCTGCCAACTTGATTGCGGACTGCCTTGCATACAATAGATGGCGGCAATCGCTGAATAGAAAGGGATACCTCCAGGACGAAAATGGTCAATTTGTAAACAAAGATAGACTGCTAAGAGGGTCTTTAACGTACGCCAGCCGATGCGCCAGTATTGAGATGTCATGTGCACCCACGCCCTTTTGCTTAAAGTTATAGTTAGCCTGAGCCGGCTAACTAATTATAAATCAGGCTATAAATAATCAGGAAAACAAGATAAAAGAAATGCCAACCCTTGGTCAGGATAAAATAAGCCAAATATTCGCGGACAATCTGATAGGGCCATAATTGTAAGGTAGAAAGCGAACCCACTAGATAGACCCGCATGGCTAAACGCCGAGCTAAGAAAGAGGTCCGCAGTAAATGAAAACGACTCGTAACGATCAGAATAGGTTCTTGCAAACGATATTCTTCAATTAAATCTTGCGAAAGCGTCAGATTCTGATTGGTATTCAACGCATCATCTTCCATCACGATTTGTTCAGCAGGGATTCCCCGACTCAATAAATAATCCTTCATCATAAAGGCTTCGGACTGATCAATATGACCAACAACGCCGCCTGAAACAATGATTTGTGGTTGAATCGTCTTTCTATCGACTTGCTGGCGATAAATTTGAATGGCCTTATCCAAACGACGCAACAAGAGTTCCGGAACTTCATTCTGTTTCTCCAGCTTCAATCCGAGAATAATCAAGGTGCCATAGTCACGATGATAATGCCAATAATGAATAATTTGATTAATCAGAACAAAACTTAGAAAGCTCGATAAAAAATACATAGTAATCAGACTATAGCTACTTATGAAGAGATTAAAACTTTCTCGGTTCAAATTAAATACCGCCCAATAAGTCACCGCTGAAATTACCAGAAAAGCGACAATCACAATAATATCAAAAACTTTCAACCACCAGGCAGCTTGCTGATGCTCCCATTTCAAAAAAATCAGCAGCGCCAGCAAAATCAAGATTAAAGGAATAAAACCCATAGTAAACCCAGCAATTAAATAGAAGAAATAGCGGACCATAAAAATAAATTTAAGGTTTGAATATTTCAAAAGTCCCAACATAAAGCTGGTCAAAGCATAGAGCCCACACACCGTAGGCGGGAGTGGATGTTTGGGAAAGATAAGACTTAAGATCAATAGGCCGACAAAAACAAAGCCAACCCCATATAATATCATCTTATCCCCCATTTCTTTCATAACTGATGATAGGCCGCATAAACCTGATTTCTAGACAGTTGATTGAGTTTTGCTACTTTTTTGATCGCTTGAGTAGGCGTGCAAGCTTGGCTATCGATGATTTGTTGAACTTGCTCTGCCAGTGAAAGCGAGTTGATAGCTTCAAATTCATTCTGCTTGGCTTGTCCTGATTCAATTAAGAGAACTAATTCACCCTTCAATGTCTGATCACCCAACCAGCGTTCTATCGATTGGACATCGCCACGGATATAGGTTTCAAATTTTTTGGTTAACTCGCGGCCGAGCACCAATTGAGTCGATTCAGCAAGTTGCTCTTGAAGTTTTTTGACGGTCTTGTGGATCCGATGTGGCGATTCATAAAAAATGGCTGTTCCTGAACCTTGACCCACTTCAGCCAACACCTGATCTTGATCTGAACCTTTTCGCGGAAAGAAACCGTAGTAGGTAAAGCGATCTGCTGCTAGACCGGAAGCAATCAAAGCGGTCAAGGCGGCATTGGCTCCGGGTAAAGCCACCACGGGAATGTGTTGAGCAATACAGGCTTGAACCAGCGGATGACCTGGATCATTAATTAAAGGCATGCCCGCATCCGAAATCAAGGCATAGGCTGTCCCGGCTTGTAGACCCTCAACTAATCGATCAACTTTCTGTGAATCCGAATGATCATGGAAAGAATTCATTGGCGTACTAATTTGATAGTGCTGCAAGAGGACGCCACTATTACGCGTATCCTCGGCCAGAATCAGGTCCACTTCTTGAAGCACCCTGACAGCTCGATAAGTCATATCTTCCAAATTACCAATCGGGGTAGGAACTAGATACAGGCTACCGATCTCTTCTTGCAACTTAAAGCTCTGTTGAATCTGCACTCAGTCCCAGCTCCTTCCAATTTCTAAGAATAAATTCTTTATCACTCAAAGGTCGACAGCGATACTGATTTAGATAAGCTTCTTTCTTCAATCTTCTAAATTGTTTGAAGCGATACTCCTGTTGCATAGCTTGGCGCTGACTAGGCCAAAGCTCCGCATAGATTAATTTCAAAGGACGTCTGCTTTTAGGCCGCGTATACTTAGCGCCCTGACCTGCATTATGGGTGGCCAAGCGCTGTTCTAAATCATTGGTATAACCGGCGTACAGACTATCATCCTTACAATATAATACATAGAAGTAATGCCCTTTTTCAACCATAATAAATCGCCATCATTTCTGGTGTGTAAGAATTATCCGCTTGATGAACGACCAAAGGGGGCTCTACTTTGACCCCTTGACGTCCCCCATAATAGATGGCTTCGACTAAAATCATATTAGCCAACTGTCCCTGCTTAGGATAAATAAATTTTAGACGATTTAGGGAAAAATGATAGCGCAATAGAACTTCGATAATATCATCGAGTCGGTCAGGTCGATGGACAAAGAATAATTTCCCTTTAGTCTTCAGCATCCGACTCGCTTGACGGATCCATTGATCCAGGGTCAGAGCAATCTCGTGACGGGCCAGGGCATGACTATCCAAATGATGAATGGCATTCGAATGATCGACTACAAAGAATGGTGGATTACATGAAATCACATCCATCCCTTGCCAGTCTACTAAGGGAAGCTCTAATAAGTCCGACTCTATTATTTTAATTTGCTGGTCTAGACCGTTTAAACCGATACTGCGCCGGGCCATATCGACTAAAGCAGGTTGAATTTCTACCCCCACCAATGGTTCATCAGTGCGTGCAGACAATAATAAAGGAATAACGCCATGACCACTACAAAAATCCATGTAACGGAAATGACGTTTTTGAGGTAATTGGATAAAATCAGCCAGCAGAATCGCATCAAGCGACATGGTAAAGTATTCTGGACTTTGAATTAACTGAATCGCTTCACGTTTGAAACAATCAATACGTTCTTGAGGTGATTTTAGCCAAGGATTGGCTAACGATTCAGATTGATTGATTATTTGTTTATTTCTTAAGTTCATCGAGGACTCCTAAACACAAAATACATTCTTCACCAGACTCCCGGCGGGCACCAAATAACTGGTGGCAAACATGGATGCCTTCATCATAATAGGACTGCAGGCGTGAGCTGGCCTGGTTTTTCTGTTGGGGACTGTTTACTAGATCTGCTTGATTCGTTTGATTCGGCGCTGCTTGGGATTGATTTAAGATGAGATCGTGTAAGTCATGGTTGGACATACGTAGTTGATTATTTTCCTCAATTAAATGCAGGAGCTCTTTCCTTAGGTTAGCTACCGAATCACTTAAATCGAGCATTTGTCGCTCGGCCCGCTCTATAATTTCAAAGACTTCTTCATGTTCCATAGTAATCACACCTTTAATTAACGAATAGTTCGAATAGCTAATTGCTCAAAAGCTAATTGCGGGCTGACATTAGCTAATATTTTTTGTTTACAATTTAATAAATATTGATTAAGCTTCAAAACATCTTCCACCTGATATTGAGCCGATTGATGGATTTGTTGAATAAAGTAAGGACTGAATGTCTCTGCCGCGGCATAGTCCTGCTTCAATAGACTATAATTTAATAACCAGAGATATTCTAGCCCTTGTAAACTCTGCTTAACTGATAAGAAAGGCTTCAACTGTAACTGAACTTGAACCATCGCCAAAGAATCTTTAGCAATCAAACGTTGGTAGAACTGGTTATAGGCCTCCAACCACTTGCCAAAGGTTTCCGCCTGATAATCGATTAAGATATCTTGACTGATCTCATAAGGTAGAGCCTGTAAGACCTCTTGATGCGAAGTGAGTATCTCTTGATCATCGGCCAACAGCATATGCTGGGCCATCCTTTGTCGAGGGAAATTTAACTCTTGGACTCGGGATTGGATGGTCGGCAATAATTTATTAATATCCGGACACAGAAGAATCAGATAGACATCGGCAGTCGGTTCCTCTAAGAATGTCAAGAGCGCATTGGCCGCTGACGTATTCATCAAATCAGCTTGCTCAATTACCGCCATCTTAAAGTTGGCTTCAACCGGACTGGTGGCTAACCATTCTTTTAAATGTCGGATTTGATCAACCTTTAGCGATTGGCCCTCAGGTTTTAAGTAATAGACATCGGGAAATTGCTTATCAGCAATGCGTTGATAGGTTTGCTGAATGTTTTCGGGACTAGCCTGATTCGTATCTTCGGCGACGAGAGTTTGGAGAATCATTTCAATCAAAGCCTCTTTACCTGCTTGGTCAAGTCCGGTAAAAGCATAGGCATGGGCTAAACGCTTTTCAGTCAGCACCCGTTCCATAAAAAGAACTTGTTCAGGCCAAGTTTGTTGAATGCTTAGATCCATATTAGTATTGATAGAAACCATCAACCGGTAGCACAAAGACAGTCGCTCCGCCTACATCAACCTGAACCGGGAATGATTGTGACATATCGAAATCAACATCATAATTCGTTGGTAGCGGAACATATTGTTGACGACGTTTAGAACAATCTTTGATAATAGACAAGACTTGATCGACTTTATCATCGTCAATCCCAACAATAAAGGTAGTATTTCCTGATTTCAGAAAGCCACCTGTCGTTGAAAGTTTTGTTGCCCGTATTCTATTCTCTTGAAACGCTTGATTTAATACGACCTCATCATCATCTTGAACAATAGCAATAATCAGTTTCATTGTGGTCTCTCTCCTTTTTAGATTAATTCGCGTTGTTCCATTATTTGAATACATTTCTCAGCAACTCGTTCGATTTCCTCTTGACCATCGACAACAACCATTCGGGGATCTTCCTGAGCCAGATTAAGGAAGGCTTGACGAACCTTATGATGAAAGCGCACATCTTCTTGATCCAAACGATCGAATTGACGTTGCCCCCGGGCGGCATAAATCCGGCGTAAACCAATCTCAGCTGGCACATCAATCAATAAGATTAAATCTGGATAATGATTCTGAATCGCAAATTGATTAATTTGCCAAATCTCCGCCAAAGTAATATCCCGTGCCACACCTTGATAGGCTAAAGAACTATGAACAAAACGATCTGAAATTACAAGTTTCCCAGCTTCTAAATTGGGAAGAATCCGTTCTACCATATGCTGACGACGCTGAGCAGCAAATAATAAAGCTTCCGTTCGTCCATCCATCTTAGTATTATCCACGTCGAGAATAATCTCGCGAATCTGTTCAGCAATCGGGCTTCCTCCGGGCTCTCGAGTCGTCACTAGAGGGTAACCGCGCGCCTCTAATTCTTGACGAATTTTTTGTAAGACACTGGTTTTTCCTGAACCATCAGGTCCTTCAATGCTTATAAATTTACCTACAGTCATATACGCCCTTCCCATCATTTATTATAGTTCTCTACGTCCTTCAATGGCTCGATATAAAGTCATCTCGTCAGCATATTCAATATCTGATCCGACGGCCAATCCATGAGCCAAGCGAGTCACCTTAATCCCCGCCGGTTTCAATAAGCGGGCCAAATACATGGCGGTAGCTTCACCTTCAGCGGTCGCATTGGTTGCGATGATGACTTCTTGAATCTCTTCATCCTGTAATCGTTTCAGTAATTGAGTGATGTTTAAATCTTCGGGGCCTTTCCCTTCCATCGGCGAAAGCACGCCGTGAAGGACATGGTAAAGACCGCGATATTCCTGCATTCGTTCTAAAGAGATGACATCTCGGGTATCCTCAACCACCAGTACTTGTGAACGGTCTCGTTGCGCATCCTGACAAATTAAACAAGGATCCACATCAGTAATATTGCCACAAATACTACAGTACTTTAAGTCTCGCTTAGCATTGATTAAATTCTGAGCGAATTCAAGTACATCAGCTTCTCGCATTTCTAAGACATGGAAAGCATAGCGAGCTGCAGACTTCGGCCCAATCCCTGGTAATTTGGTGAAGCTATTGATTAATTTAGCAATCGGGGCTGGATACTGCATTGACACACCTGCTCTCTCTTAAAAAGGTAAATTCAAACCTGCTGTAAATTTCCCTAATTTTTCTTCTTGAGTCGTTTCTACTTTTTGAATCGCTTGATTCACTGTGGCTAGAACTAAGTCTTGCAACATTTCAATATCATCTGGGTCGACTAAGGCCTCATTAATGACTAATTCTACAATTTCTTTTTTACCGGTGATTTTAACGGTAACTAGATTTTGACTGTCAGAAACTTCAAAAACACTTGCTTCAATCTCCGCTTGAGTTTTTTGCATTTCTTTTTGCATTTTTTGCATCTTTTGCATCATACCTTGCATATTCCCCATATTTCCCATTCCGCGCATCATCATGCCTCCTTAATTTTTATCGAAAAGTTAATTGTTATTTTAACATATTTTTGGTAGAAGGGTCATAAATTTATCTGTCGCTTCCTATTGATAGAAGATATTTACTTTATCCTCGCCAAATAAATCAATCGCCTTGCTGACCACTTCAGGCACTTCATCAGGAGCATCTTCTCCAGGATAATCTCCTTGATCTTGGTCATCTTCCGTTAAAGCATCCGCTTCGCTTTCTGATACCGAAGTCGCTTGATGAATATATTTGTCTTCACGATCAGTCGGTTCATCCTGGTCAATCTTTTGTTTTAAGGCTTGTAACTCTTGATAGACCTCATCTGCCAGTTCGATAGCTTGACCCTGGTTGGATTTACGTAGAACAGTATAGTCGTTCCGAACTTGACGCCAGTCCTTTTCTGCGATAATCAAAGGGTAGTAACCTTGATCTAGCTCACGCTTAGAACTCTGGTAGAGGGCTTGAAGTAGGTCTGTGTTATTCTGCACCGTTCCCGCCATCGTTGCCGAACTAAAAGACAGCAAGAGCCATTCGGGCCCGGCAGCAATCGGCTGAACACCGGTAAACTTAACGCGATCTTGGGGGGATAAGTGATTGATAATGCCTTCCCAGCCCTGTTTAACTCGACCAATATCCTGATGGGTCGCTATATTTAAGATATGGTAAATCTCTTGAGGCCGACATTGATAGACGGCTTGACTAAATTGCGGCCGTTTCCGCGGTTGGCGTTGAATAGGCTTCTCGCTATCTTGGTCTCTAGTTTCGTCCTCTAATAATTGGACTTCATTGGCTAAGCGGACATCTTGTTTTTCAATTTGAGTCGTTAACTGTTGGACCTGAGCTTTAACTCGGGCTAATTCTTGAGTTAAATTCTCTACGAGGGCATTGACCTGGGCTGAAGAAGCTGTTCCAGCCTGACTATTCTCCTGGCCATGCTCAACTTGAGCCAATTGGATGGTCATCACTTCAACATATAAATCGGACTGGCTGGCAAAACGCATTTTATTCTGAACTTCATTGAGTTGATCTATTAAATAATAATAGAAACTTTCTGGAATTTCTTGGCGCAAGGGTTCAAGCTCTTCTAAGCTCAGTAAGGTCTGATTCACTTCGGCATAGTTCGTCAGCAAGACATCACGGGCAAATAGAATCAATTCTTCAATAAAGCGATTGGCCTGCTTGCCTGCTTGCAGCTGTTCCTTCAACACTTGTAGTGCTTGGTCGGTCTGATGATGGTATAAAGCCAATAAATAATCGACAAAAGCCAATTGATCGAGGCTCCCCGAAACTTCTAGCGCCGAAGTCAAATCCACCTGATTAGGTTGATATGATAGAACTTGATCCAAAAGACTCAGGCTATCGCGCATTCCCCCATTGGCTGCCCGAGCAATAACTTGCAGAGCCTCATCTTGATAGTCAATCTGATCAGATTGCAAAATCTTCTCCATTTGTTTGACCAGACTCGCTTGACTGATGCGCTTAAAATCAAACCGCTGTGTTCTGGAAATAATTGTGGCTGGAATTTTGTGCGGTTCAGTTGTCGCTAAGATAAATATTACACCTTCTGGAGGTTCTTCTAAGGTTTTTAACAAAGCGTTAAAAGCCCCGGTCGTTAACATATGCACTTCGTCAATGATATAAACCTTATATCTAGCTTGACTGGCGGCATAACGCACATTGTCACGTAGATTACGAATCTCGTCGACCCCATTATTAGAAGCCGCATCAATTTCAACCACATCACTTAATTGTCCTTGAGTGATCGCCTGACACATCTGGCAATGGTTACAAGGATTGCCATCGACTTGGTTCGGACAATTAATCGCCTTAGCGAAAATTTTAGCGGCACTGGTCTTCCCAGTTCCGCGCGGGCCGGTAAATAAATAAGCATGACTAATCTGCTGGTTAGCAACTGCATTCTTTAACGTTTCTGTAATGACATTCTGGCCAACCAATTCATCGAAACTCTGTGGCCGCCAGACCCGATATAACGCTTGATAACTCATGCTCTTGCCCACCTTCTTTCTTCTCTTCTTATTTATTATAACGAACCTATGCTTCAATTTCTACACGTGGGTTGCCTTTGACGGAGAAGTTAACAAACGATCCTTCATCACATCAATCCACCAGGCCCCTAGAGGCGCCGTCAATAAAATTTCGATCACTGCTAAGCTAAAGATTAAATTTCCAGCCGGCATACCTAGGGTCAATGGGATGGAGCCAATCGCAGCTTGAACCGTTGCTTTGGGTAGATAAGCGCCGAGGACGAACACTTTCTCTTTCGCTGATAATTGACTCCCAGCAAGCGATAGATAGACGCCGGCCATCCGCCATACGCTCGTTGCTAAGACAAAGACGATGGGCCACACTCCGAGTCGCGTCACTTCTTGCAGGGGTAAAATAGCTCCTACCAAGAAAAATAAAAACATCTCCGCCACTAGCCAAATGTTATTAAATATTTTTTTGACCGAATCGAGGGGGAAATCATTCTGATCTTTCAGACGATTCGCCAGGAAAATAACTGCTAAAAGGCCAGAAACCCATTGTTGACTTCTACTTTCAATCAGTAAACAGGATAGACTCAACAGGAAGATAAGCATGACCCATTCAAAAGATTTCAGTGGATGGTGATTCACCCAGGAATGAATCAAGATATTCAGTAACAGAGCCAATAAAATCCCCAAGCAAATTGAAACCGGCAAAGAAAATAATAAAAGATAAGAAAATTCACCCTGTTGATAAAATAATAAGGCCATGGAAAATAAAACAAGAGTATAAATATCATCTAAAGACGAACCTGCCAAGATAATTTGCGGAACTTTGGCTGAAACGCCAAGGCCTTGTTCTAAGAGACGAATCATGCGCGGAACGACTACAGCCGGCGATACGGCAGCAATAATCACCCCAAGAACGAAGGTTTCCAACCAGCTCAACTGGATTAAATAATGGCCGATTAAACTTGCCCCTACAATTTCGAAAGTTGCCGGCAAGAAACTCATCCGGATTGCTACTGGGCCAACTGTTTTTAAATCCTTTATATCCAAAGTCAAGCCTGCTCGAATGAGAATAATCGCCAAGGCCATCCGTTTAATATCGGTGGCTTGACTAATCAGTAAATCAGAAATCACACCAGTGGCAAAAGGCCCCATCAACATTCCCATCAACAAATAGCCGACTAAATGAGGCAATCTCAACCGATTACACAGATAGCGCATTAACAAACACGAACCTAAGAGTAACAAAACATCTTCAATCATTATTTTCCTCCAATAAAAAAACTTCTACCCCTTCAATCCATGGAGATTCATGCATTCAAGAAGTAGAAGCCATTAGTTTAATTTAAACGGTTTGGGCCAAGTAGCACTTAAACCCTGGGAGGCGTCATTCCCAAATATTCAAAATAAAAGGCACATGGTTTTACCGCTTATAGCTGCTACCTTCCGGTCCTGACTCGATTCACGGCGCCACCATTGCCTCTTTATAATATAACACAGAATACAAGGCTAAACAAGACGATATCTATGCTAAGCTGTGGGTAAATCTTCAAGGTTTCTGTGCATAAGTCCCTAAAATTCTGTTGATAAGCCCTTTTGCTTGTTGATAAGTTTTTCTTTTTTTCTTTTATTTCTTAAATTTTGGAAGAATTCACTCAGTAAGGCGGCTGTTTCATCAGCACAAGCTCCCGCAATCACTTGAATTCGATGATTGAAGCGTTCATCTTCTGGCAGATTATATAAGCTGCCCACACAACCGGCCTTCGGATCCTGGGCTCCATAAATAACTTCTTTGATCCGAGCGTTGATTATGGCGCCGGCACACATGGGACAGGGTTCTAAAGTAACATAGAGGCTGGCCCCTTCTAATCGCCATGCTTGACTCGTTTGATTCGCGGCTTGAATGGCTAGGATTTCAGCATGGGCCACCGCTTGATGCGTGCATTCACGTTGATTGTATGCCTGGCCTAGTATTTCTCCATCGCGCACAATAATCGCTCCAATAGGCACTTCCCCCATCGCTTGCGCAAGCTTTGCTTGTTCAATGGCCTTACTCATCCAATATTGATGAATGTTTTGCTCTTCCTGACTTAAATCGTTAAAGTTACGCATCCTTTACCCCTTTAAAAAATCCCAGTCAACGACTGGGATTTTAATCAAATCATTGTCCTTAGATTTTAGAAATAGTCACTAACACGGTTAGCGACATCTTCTGTCACTTTTTTAGTTTTATCCACTAAATCACCAAAAGTATTTCCCACGTTTTCTTTCACATCGTTAGCAGAATCCGCCAATTTTACCAGGGTATTGACTTCAGAATCTGACAAACCATCAATAGCTTTAATCATGGCATCGGATCCATTCAAGCGATGACGGACAAATAATTTGGCTTTCTCACGATTAATCATTCCTTCAACATTTTCGCGAGCTCCTTCATCGAAATACAAATAAAGCGCGAGCCCTGCTGCGGCAACAGTTGATCCAAGAAGAAATAATCCTAGATTACGTTTTGATTCACGATTCATATTTCATTCCTCCTTCTTTTAACTTAGTTTATTATAGCATGATTTGCGTGGAGACTCGAATGAAAAACTCATCCCCCAAGGGAATAAGCTGACCATGGCATCCGCCCATTTGCCCAAAGATACTCTTCTTTTAAGCAACAAACCTATCAAAAAAAGGCGGGGAACTCCCCGCCTTACTACTGATCACTAGAGGTTATGATTACTTGCTTCGTGATTCAGTTCGATTATTGATATTAATATTTCCTTGACGTCCGCCAATAGTTACTTTGTCCCCTAGAGCAATTTCACCCTTCAGCATCATTTCGCTCAGTACATCTTCGATTTGTTTTTGAATGGCTCTACGAATTGGTCGAGCACCATATTCCGGATCAAAGCCGGCCTTAGCAATAATATCGACTGCTGTCTGGGTCACATTGGCCTCAATTTCTAAATCATGTAGGCGGTTGATAATCTCTTGTGTTTGTAATTTAACAATTTCACGAATGTGCTCTTGTTCTAAAGCGTGGAAGACCACTATCTCATCAATTCGGTTAATAAATTCTGGTCGGAAAGCCCGTTTTAATTCTTCTAGGATTCGTTTTTCCATGGCTGAATGGTTGGCCGTGACGTCGGTCGCACCGAAGCCGATTGACTTCTCATCACGTAAGGCTGTCGCACCGAGGTTGGAGGTCATGATAATAATGGTATTTCTGAAGTCCACTTTTCGACCTTTACCATCGGTAAGGTGACCATCGTCAAAGACTTGTAGAAGAATATTAAAGACATCTGGGTGAGCTTTCTCAACTTCATCTAAGAGGATAACGCTGTAAGGATGTTGGCGAATTTTTTCAGTGAGTTGGCCTGCTTCATCGTAACCCACATATCCTGGAGGAGATCCCACCAAACGAGAAACACTGTGTTTCTCCATATATTCAGACATATCGACCCGAATCATATTATCTTCAGAGCCGAACATAGCTTCGGCCAAGGCGCGAGCCAGTTCAGTCTTACCGACACCTGTTGGGCCTAAGAACATAAAGGAGCCGATTGGGCGTTTTGGACTCTTCAAGCCACTATGGGCCCGGCGAATCGCTTTAGAGACCGCGGTAACGGCAGCATCTTGACCAATCACCCGTTCATGAAGTTCTTTTTCAAGATTAACTAAACGTTTGGCCTCATGCTTATCCATTTGCTTCACTGGAATACCGGTTGCGGTCGCAATCACTTCAGCAATATCCTCTTCGCTGACTACTAAAGCTTTGGCTTCAGTCGTTGGTTTGCTTTCTTTAGCCTCAATTAATTTTTCCAGATCGCTTTCTTTGTCTCTTAATTGACTGGCCAATTCAAAATCACGAGCTAAAATAGCTTGTTCTTTTTCTTTATTTAACTTTTGCAGGTCCTGATTATAGTCGGCCAAGCTTTTATCCATTTGATTATGGTCAATTCGAACCTTTGCCGCTGCCTCATCAATCAAATCAACGGCCTTATCAGGTAAACGGCGTTCGGTCATATAACGGACACTTAATTTAACTGCAGCTTCGGCCGATTCATCCGGAATTTCAACGTTATGATGGTCCTCATAGCGATTCTTTAAGCCTTTGACAATTTCAATGGCATCTTGAATCGAAGGTTCATCCACCTGAACTTTAGAGAATCGACGCTCTAAAGCTGCATCTTTTTCGATATATTTTTGATATTCGTCTAAGGTTGTGGCTCCAATTACCTGAATTTCTCCACGAGCTAGGGCTGGTTTCAAGATATTGGAAGCATCAATGGCGCCTTCAGCGCCTCCCGCTCCGATAAGGGTATGCAACTCATCAATGAAGAGAATCACTTTACCATCTTGAGCAATCTCTTCGATAATCTTCTTCATCCGTTCTTCAAACTCGCCCCGATACTTGGTTCCGGCGACCAAAGAGCCCATATCAAGCATCATCAAACGTTTCTCGGCGATATCAAGAGGAACGTCTCCCATAATCATTCGTTGAGCCAAACCTTCAGCTAACGCTGTCTTACCAACACCAGGTTCGCCGACTAAGACTGGATTATTCTTAGAACGACGACTCAGAATCTGAATCATCCGTTTGACTTCGGTTTCTCGACCAATCACCGGATCCAGCTTCTCTTGACGAGCTAATTCAGTTAAATTGCGGGCAACGCCTTCAAGAGTTGGCGTGGTAGAATTTGATGCTTGGCTTTGATTTTGATGAGCCATATTATTCATATTATTTTGCCGACGGCCGCGTCCTTGCGGTCCAGATTTCTTCTGAACACCAATCATGTCATAGACTGTTTTACGCAGTTCATTTAAATCCATGCCAATATTCTTCAAAAGAACAGTAGCTAGAATTTCTTCCTTTAATAATCCTAATAAAAGATGCTCAGTACCCACTTTGCTGGCACCTAGACGTTTAGCATCATTGGAAGCATTCATAATTACTTTCTTAGCCCGGGGTGAATAAGGAATCACAATATCCCCTTGGGGCAAATTCTGTACCACTCGGCCATGGAGCATTTCTAATTCATGTAAGAGCACATCAAATTCAGCCCCATATTGACGGAGAGCTTGACCAGCGATCCCATTCTCCTCGCGTGCAAGTCCTAATAAGATATGTTCTGTTCCCACGGTTTGGTGATGTAAATAATAAGCCTGTTCAGCGGCATAAATCATAACCTGACGAGCACTTTCAGTAAATAATTCTTCAAACATTGTTTCAACTCCTTAATAGTGGATTCGTAGTTGGTTTAGTAAATTCTTTAATAGATAGGCGCGTACCGCCTGTTCGTCATCGCTAATCGGCGCTAATAAATCTTTATTGACAATTGTCGACAACAATATTGCCTCTCTTTTACTTATAATATCACGTCGCACCAAGGTTTCGATGATCGTCTCTGAATTCCGTTGGTTCAGCCGGTCACCAATTAAACTAATCATTTGATCGATTTCATCCACATCATCTACTAATTCAATCTTGACAATTCGGATATAACCTCCACCGCCTCGCTTACTTTCGACATTATAGCCATGTTCTTGAGTGAAACGAGTGTTAATCACATAATTAATTTGCGAGGGGACGCAATCAAAGCGTTCTGCAATATCACTCCGTTTAATTTCTAACGGTTCATTTGATTTTAGATAACTTTTTAAGTAGGCTTCAATTACATCAGAAATATTTCTTTTAACCATTATTCAACCTCCTTTTATGGGGTTTTTAAAACCTAACATTGACTATCTTTGACTATTATAAACGATAAAAATTTTTTTGCAAAGGATTTAGGCTTTTTTTGTCTGTACATTCATCCGTCTTTTAACTATACTAGATGAAAGCACTATATATAGTGGGAAACATCCCATGGTCTCCACTATATATTGTATAATTTACATAACATGTCGATAAATAACCATATAATTAAAGGAGTCATTTTTATGAATCGTCTGAGTGCAACTACTATTATTCCTTGGAATCGTTCAGCCTTGAATGAAGCGATTAAACAATTCCCCCAAGTTCATCCGATTGAAGAGTCGATGACCATTACCCATGAAGGCATCTCTCGCATGGTAATGCTCGATCGTTATGCCTTTAAAGATACCGCCAAATTGACCTTAGCAGTCGGCGACTTAGTGGTACTTACTGTTAAAGCTGATCCCACCTATCCGGCACGAGGTATCGGTGTTGTCCAAGAATTGGACTGGGACCACCATGAAGCAATCATTTGGATTGAAGAAAGCTACCGGGGTTCATTAGAAAATGCCGATGAACAAGAAAGTGGATTAGTCAAACGCAATATTGATGCCATTGACAAACCCCTTGAAATCTATTATGAACAAATTGCCAAACGAAATGCGACCGGCTTAGCTCAAATTGAAGTCAATCAAGAACAACAAGCAGCCAGTTTTCAAGAATTCTATCAAGAGCTGGCGGCCATGAATTTTGTACCGGCCGGCCGGGTACTATACGGAGCTGGGTCTCAAACTGATGTCACTTACTTTAACTGTTATGTCATGCCTTTTGTTCCTGACTCACGGGGTGGTATTGCTGAACACCGTAAAGAGATTATGGAGATTATGTCCCGCGGAGGTGGGGTCGGAACCAATGGCTCGACCCTACGGCCAAGAAATACGCTGGCCCGAGGAGTGAATGGTAAGTCATCTGGGGCAGTATCTTGGTTAAATGATCTCGCCGATCTGACTCATTTAGTTGAACAAGGCGGATCTCGCCGGGGAGCCCAAATGATTATGTTGGCGGACTGGCATCCGGATATCATTGAATTTATTATCTCCAAAATGCAGAACCCTAAAATTCTGCGTTTCTTAATTGAAAGCTCACAAGATGAACAAATCAAACAATTGGCTCATGATAAATTGAAATTTACGCCGTTTAGTCTGAGCGAAATGGAAATGTATGAGAACATTTTGCGCTATCAGGATATTCCGGGAACGGGTGGATTCTCTGAATCGATTATTGAAGAGGCTCGTGAACTATTCAAGGCAAGCGGTAGCTACTCCGTCCATAATCCTGAATTCTTGACCGGAGCCAATATCTCAGTGACCTTGACCAATGACTTTATGGAAGCCGTCAAAAATAATGCCGATTGGCCACTCCGCTTCCCTGATGTTGAGAACTATAATGAAGAACAGATGGCTGAGTACAATAAATTATGGCAAAAGATTGGCGATGTCCGTGAATGGGAAGCCTTAGGTTATCCTGTACGGACTTATCGAACTATCCCTGCTCGTGAACTTTGGCAACTGATTAATATTTGTGCAACTTATTCAGCTGAACCGGGGGTATTCTTCATTGATAATGCGAACTTGGATACCAATGCTAAGGCTTATGGCCAAAAAGTTGTGGCAACCAACCCATGTGGTGAACAACCCTTAGCTCCTTATTCAGTATGTAATCTGGCTGCGATTAACTTAGCTCAAATGGCTAATAAAGAAAGTAAAACCGTTAACTTCGATAAATTAAAAGAAACGGTCCGCACTGGAGTGCGCATGCAAGACAATGTGATTGATGCGACACCATATTTCTTAGACCGCAACCGTCAACAAGCCCTAGGTGAACGACGAATCGGTCTAGGAGTGATGGGTTTGGCCGATTTACTTATCTACACTGAGACCCGTTACGGATCTGCTGCCGGTAATCAAATTATTGATCAAGTCTTTGAAACCATTGCTACCACTGCCTATGAAACTTCCATCGAACTGGCTAAAGAGCGGGGCTCTTTCCCATTCTTGGTGGGGCAAACTGAAGCAGAAACGCAAGAATTGCGCGAACGCTTTATCCAGTCTGGCTTTGTCCGTCGCCTACCAGAACATATTCGCCAAGGTATTCTGAAATATGGTATCCGCAACTCCCACCTACTGACCGTTGCACCAACCGGATCGACTGGTACCATGGTTGGGGTGGCCACCGGTTTGGAACCTTATTTTGCCTTTAAATACTTCCGTTCAGGTCGTTTAGGTAAGTTTATTGAAGTCAATGCGGAAATTGTTCAAGAATATTTAGCTGCCCATCCAGAAGCAGATGCTGAACACCTACCTGATTTCTTTGTCTCCGCCATGGAATTAAGTCCAGAGGAACACGTGGATGTCCAAACCACCATTCAACGCTGGGTCGACAGCTCCATCTCTAAAACCGTTAATGCCCCGAAAGGTTATGCTGTTAACCAAGTTGCTAAGATTTATGAACGCTTATTTGACGGCCATGCCAAAGGTGGAACTGTGTATGTGGATGGATCGCGTGATTCTCAAGTTCTTACCTTGGATGCAGAAGATGCTAATATTCAAAGTGATATTACCCTCTTTGAAGTTGAAGAAACGCGTATTGTCGATGACGTCGATGAGTTGCGACAATTAGTTGATCAAGCAGAATCAGACCACTTCCGTCAGCTAGGTCATACCGATGACGTGGTTTACGGATCAGAAGTTGGCGATACCTGCCCAATCTGCCGCCAAGGAATTGTGGAAGACATTGGCGGATGTAATACTTGTACCAATTGTAATGCCCAATTACGTTGTGGCTTATAAACGATTATAGACAGAACATCAATCCAAATAGCGTTAGTTTCCTAACCGTTCAAAGAAGCGACTCTTTGTTCCTTGGGAGCTAACGCTATTTCGATAAGCTAAAGGAGGATTTCATGCAAATATATACACGAACAGGAGATCAAGGAACGACCCGGATTATTGGTGGCCAATCGCTATACAAAGATGATGCCCAAATCCAAGTTATGGGTAGTCTCGATGAATTAAATAGTTATGTCGGCCTGATTCAAAGTCAGAATAAAGACTGGCCAACATTAAACCAAGAGTTACTACAAATTCAACATTATATCTTTGATGCGGGCAGTGATTTTGCTCAAGCTAAAACAAGTTCAGACTATCGCTTAGCCAAGCAAGTCATCGCCTGGTTAGAAGATATAATTGATGACTATTCACAAAACACTCCCGAATTAACTAAATTTGTCTTACCTGGAGGCAGCCCATTAGCTGCTTCCCTTCATTATGCACGTAGTTTGACCCGACGAGCCGAACGAGATTGTGTTAGCTTTATCCGCCAACAAGCACACTATCCCCAAGATGCTTATAAATTTATCAACCGGCTCTCAGATTATTTCTTTGCGGCAGCTCGTCTGGCCAATTATAAACAAGCTTATACTGAAATCCATTATGAACGTGGTGGAGACGTCTTCCATCCCGAGTTAAAGAAGACACATCTGCCCAAACTCTAGGTTCATTAGCTAAACCACCTTGTCGACTAACCTATCAAACAGAAAGATTTTTCCAAACTAGAAGAGACCAATAACGATGTATATATCTAGACTTAGCTAGACGATAAATCTCGTTACTGGTCTCTATTTTTCTTAATTAACTCAAGTTGCTAGAGAAATTTGTTAACTGCGAATCTATTTCTTCTCGGTTAAGACCCCATCTGACATTTCAAAGACGCGATCACACTGATCAATGAGTCTTAAATCATGGGTCACCATTACAATCGCTTTGTTCTTGGCTTTGGATTCCTTGGCCAAAATTTTGACAACTTCAAAAGCTCGTTCTGAATCCAAACTCGCTGTCGGTTCATCAGCTAGAATCAGAGTTGGATTATTATACAAAGCTTTGACAATCGCCACTCTTTGCTTTTGACCCCCAGATAAATCTTCAGGGTATTTATCCGCAACGCCACTAATTTCTAATTGTGCCAACAAATCCTCCATCTCATCTTGACGCGATTTTTTGTTGATCTTATCAATTAAACGAAATTGATTTCGCACACTCAAATAAGGAATCAAATTGGATGATTGCAAAATAAAGCCAATTTCCTTAAAGCGAATCTTTCCTAATTCCTTAGCCGATAGCTGATATATCGATTGCCCGTTTATGAGTATTTCTCCTTCTGTCGGGGTCTGTAATCCGCCAGCTAAGGTCAAGAAGGTGGATTTCCCGGAACCAGAGGGGCCAATAATGGCCACAAATTCTCCGGTTTCTATAGCAAGATTGGTGGACTTTAAGGCTAGAAATTCTTCTTTCCCATCTAGATAAGTTTTACTTACGTTCTTAAATTCAATGGCTTTCATAGCTTCCTCCTATTCAATGGCATCGAGTGGATCAATCTTAGCAATCGCCCCGACTGAGAAGACCGCTCCTAAAAGGGCAAAACTAATCATCAGCGCGCTAATAATCAGGTTAAACCAATGATTCATCGAGAAGGGAATAGCTTCAGGTAAGAAGGATGCGGTCAAATATGTCAATAAAAGACCTAAAACAACCCCGATCATGGCTAAAAGAAACGTTTGGGCAATGACTGACCAAGCAATAAATCCAGTCGAAATCCCCTCCACCTTCATGACACCAAAAATATGTTGTTTCTGCATGGTCAAAATATACATAAAAATTCCTACCACAATGGCAGCAATCACAATTAGAAAGCCAATCATAAAGATAAAGGTAAGATTCTGGGCTGAATAGCCGGGTAAATCGTTAATGAAATCATCAATAGATAATAGTTCTAATTTATCTTTATCATAGTCAACATCCTGACCTCTGACCACAATAGCGTTAATTGGAATTTCTGAATCTTGACTAGGGGCGACATTCTGAACTTTGGCAAAAGTAGTCACGTTCATATAGACCACAGGACTGACACTTAATTGAGCATGATTGGTAATACCTACAATTTCTAATTCAGTATCGGTCCCCGTTATGGTCAATTTATCGCCTATATTAATCTGACCCTCATCGATTAACGATTCATCTACAATCACCTGGTTATCCTTTTGGATGGAAGTTCCTTCGATAACATTAGGCATCAGGAATTGATTCTTTTCAATGCCAAAGAAGGTAACCCCAACTTTCTCTGAAAAACTTGGATGGTCAACCACCGCTGCACTTTGTCTAAGGCTGGCCTTGTCTTGGGCATCAACTTGATCAAACTCTGTCGCCGAAATATGCGATAAATTCAACTTGGCATTAACATCTTTGGCTAAGAGAATTGATTGAGCTTCCCATTTATCCACTGCAGTTCGGTTTGCCTGAGCCAGACCAAAGGCTAAACCGGTTAAAAAGAAGACCAAATAAGCAATTAGGAACATCAAGGACACAACCATCAAGTAACGTAACTTAGCATACTTCATTTCATTCCAGGCTAGAAACATTTTTTCCCTCCTCAAACTCTCAAATAAGAATAGAAAAAACTATAGCACTAATTCTTTGAAAATACAAAGAAAATATTTATACAGAAAAAATCTCCAGAACCACTATGGGCGCATAATAAAAGACGCTCTTCCTGAGCGTCCCTAGATAGCTTCACTGCATTTTTCCCAGATTGATATTTAGACTAAATATCTAGCTCTATTCGCTGTTAACCCGCTCAAATCTGTTGGAATAGGCATAGCGTCTCAATAATGGATGAATAATCGGCTCCAGTAAGAAATAGAAGATCCCATTCCCCAAGCCATGGGCACTATCAAAACTTAAACCCTGTAAGTAATAAGCCCAAAAACTAGGCATCTTAAAGATAAACACCCAAAATATTGACATCAGCAAGCCATAAATAAAGCCAAGTAGAACGGCATATAAAGTGAAGCCTAAACGATTGATCAAATTTTCTGGTCGGTAGAAGGGCTTTACCAATAAACCGGTGATTAACATCAGCAAGGCATAGCTAATGATTTGCAAGAGGGTCCATGGCCCCATACCTAGATAAATGTTCGATAACAAAATAGATAGGCAAGCCACAATAATCCCATCGACCATGGAAAGATTCAGACATAGAATCAACAGGATGGCCGTAACCGGCTGGATATTTGGCAAAGCTTGCATCATAATTCGGCCAATAAAAGCCAAGCCAGAGAAAATTGCCAACATGGTGATTCTACGTGTAGAAAATGCACTCGCCCTATTCAAGGGTTGCCAACTTCCAAGTAATCGTGTCTCCCTCATTTAAACTGAGTTCTGCCGCTCCTACTTCAGCCATTTCACCGTTGACATCGAACAACCACCATTTATTGGCTGCTTCGTCTTGTTGGTGGCCTTCAATCGATTGGACAAAGCCATCCTTTTCTTCAATATCATAATGGTCTTTCATAACCGCCAACAATTTACTTCCTGCTTCAACTTCAAAGCTGTCAGCAGGCTTGATAGCTTCCCCATCAACCAGAATTTCAATACTCACTTCAATGGTCTCTGCTTCTACATTCGTCGTGCTTTCAACCATAGAGCTTGCTTCGGTTAGATCCTCAACAGTGGTTGTTTCTTTCTGTTCGCTTGGATTTTGACAACCTGCAAGCACTAACAATACCGATAAGAGACTTAAATAACGAACCAGACTTCTTTTCATCATGAATCCTCCATTCAAAATTTTGCAAAATAAAAAGGCCCTGAGGCCCTTCTTCCTATCTTGCCTCGAAATAAGAAACGAATCTCCCCATTGAATTGAAAGACCTGACTCCAGTATAAACTGATTACAGTGGCGGGACCGTCTTGGAATTTCACCAAAGTTCCATGCAATTCAATGCTATTTATTATATTCTAATCATAAGGAAATAAGTAAGCAATTTCAAGATAGTCCGCCAAAATTTATTAACCTTTAAATTGAGCGAACATCCTGATAGATCCCCACATGATTTCCAAAATAAATGAATAAGAACTTTCTTAGGTCAACCATTTGTCGAGGAATCGGATTTTCATGTCTTTCAAGGATTTTAAAGATCTGTTGCTGGAGGTCTCTCCTCAAATTATAAGGTAAAAAAACTCAAATCATGTTAGAATATAGAAGTTGTGAATAAATAAGGAAGGAGTATGTTAGGCCATGTATAAGACCGGTTTTGATACGGAGAAATATTTAGAAGAACAATCAAAATATATCTTAGAACGTGTAAAAGGCTTTGATAAACTTTATCTTGAATTTGGGGGAAAATTGATTGGCGATAAGCATGCAGCCCGAGTGCTGCCTGGTTTCGATGAAGATGCCAAAATGAAGCTCTTAGCTACCATCAAAGAACAAGTTGAAATTATCATCTGTGTCTACGCAGCCGATATTGAGAACAATCGAGTTCGGGGTGATTATGGCATTACTTATGGTCAAGAGGTGCTTCGGCTCATCGATGAATATCATCGCTATGGCATCCCCGTAAACAGTGTCTTAATTACACGCTATAAAGAAGAGAAAAATGCCAAAGCCTTTATCAAGAATCTAAAAAATAGAAACTTAAACGTTCATGTCCACCGTGATATTGAAGGCTATCCTACCGAATTAGATATGATTCTCGGCCCGGATGGCTTTGAAGCAAATGAATTTATCTCAACCAGCAAACCTGTGGTCGTTGTTTCCGCCCCAGGAGCTAATAGTGGAAAATTGGCCACTTGCTTAAGTCAGGTCTATCATGAATATAAGCGAGGACGAAAAGCCGGTTATGCAAAGTTCGAAACCTTTCCTGTTTGGAATCTGCCATTAAAACATCCAATCAACGTTGCTTATGAAGCAGCGACCGTAGATATTAAGGACGTCAATATTATCGATAATTATCACTTGGAAGCTTACGGCGAACCTGCAATCTCTTATAACCGTGATACCCAAATCTTCCCTGTAATTCGACGTATTATTGAAAATATCACCAACGAACCTGCTTTCTATCAATCGCCTACCGATATGGGAGTGAATCGTCTGGCTTCAGCCATCACGGATGATCAAGTCGTAAGAGAAGCCGCCAATCAAGAGATTATCCGTCGATCTTTCGACATTGAGAACCTCCACAAGAAAGGCCAGATTGATGATGAGAGCCTACATCGGATGCACTTTATTATGGAAGAGAATAATCTCAGCCAAGAAGACCGTCCAAGTGTCTTAGCTGCTAGAAAATATAGTGAATCTCTAAAAGAACGTTTTGACTGTGAAGAGATTCAGGCTGCCATTGCCATTGAGCTTGCCGATGGCAAAATTATTACGGGTCGGACAGGAGATTTGATGGATGCTTCAGCGGCTGCCATTGTCAATTCTTTAAAATATTTCGCCGGTATCGCTGATTCCATCGACCTCCTATCACCTAATATCTTGGAAACCATTCGTAATTTAAAACAAGATTCCCTTCAGAGCCGGATTACGACCTTAACCGCTAACGAAGTCCTGATTGCGCTAGCGATTTCAGCGGTAACCAATCCGATGGCCAAGGTTGCCTATGACAAAATTGCTAAATTAAACCACGGACAAGCTCATTCCACCATCATCTTGCCGAGTGAATCCATGCAAACTTTAAGACGGCTAGGCATGGATGTGACTAACGATCCAGTCTATGAGGCGAGTCATTACTTTATCCAGTAACATCAGTAAAAAATATCCTTTCCCTACATTCGTAATCAGCAATTTTTGGTGGCGTCCGCATGGACTAACTAGCCAAATTAAAACTTAATCATCAAAACAAAGACCGTTCAGAAAATACTTGCTTTCTGAACGGTCTTTTCTGAGCCCATATTTGTAGATGTCAGATTGAAGGGCTATTTTTATTTATAAGCTTTAAAATTAATATCTTCCATCCGATCAGCAAGACGAACACTGTCTGTAATCGCAGCAGCCATTAAATGAGGTTTAATGGTATGAACACGAACGACTTCTACCCCTTTAAGCGCAGCAATCGAAGTCAAGAAGGCGGATCCCCAATCACGATTCTCTGCTCCTTGAACCGTTTGACCATCGGTATCAAATCCTTGATCGGCTAAAATATTAGTAATGAAGCGTTTGCGTGACACCCCTAAATAAGCCAAATAGCCCATTTGATGAATCACATCAATTTGGTTGATTAACGTTAGATTTTCTTTCTTGGTTAATCCGAAACCAATGCCTGGATCCAACATAATCCGATCACGTGGAATACCCGCAGCATCTGTCAGAGCCAGACTCTTATTGAAATAAGCTCCCATTAAGCTAACAATATCTGAGGTTTCAAATTGGCTGAGTTCCTCAGGGGTAAAGACATCTTCGGCACCAAAGGTCGGGAAAATCTTGGAACTTGGATGTTCAGGCCGGGCAATCACCGGGTTAAACATCAAAATCAAACCAGCTTGGCTTTGACTCACTACTTCCGCCATCTTAGGGTCCCCGAGACAGCCAGTAATATCATTGACAATATCAGCTCCAGCTTCAATCGCTGCCTGAGCAACCTCACTCTTCCAAGTATCCACAGATAAAGGCACATCGACCGCTGCTTTAATGGCTTTAATCGCTGGCACGACGCGGTCAATTTCTTCTTGAATCTCCACATAAGTTGAACCTGGTCGGGTAGATTCTCCCCCAACATCCAACATTTTGGCCCCATCAGCGACCAATTCTTTAGCCCGAGCCACCGCCTTATCGACTGAATTATATTTTCCACCATCTGAGAAAGAATCTGGTGTCACATTAATAATGCCACATAAACAAGTTTCTTGTCCGGGTAAGATTTCTTTTCCCATATATTTGAATTTCATCTTATCTTCCTTTCTAATCTTATAGAATTCCCATCAGATGCCACCATGGGAAATACAACAAGGCAAAAATCGCAAAAATAACGACCGTCATTACCAGACCAAATCGCAACATATATTGATCAGGATAATAGCCTTTTGCAGTTCCAATCATTAAGGTCGCATGATGATACGGGAATAGAAAATGAATATTTACAATAATATAGGTCATTAAGGTAATCATCTCGGCTTGATAACCTTGGTTTACCAATAAAGGAATCATGATTGGTAAAGTGACTGACATGGTTGCCACCGCTGAGCCAATACAGATATGAAGCCCCATAATGACTGCGATAATCAAGAAGAGATAGAAGGCTGAAGAAGTCTCCGGAATCATGGTCGTTAATTTCTCAAACAATTGTCCAGTAATTCCCGTTTGACCTAACACCTTTCCAATTAAAAAGACCGTAATTAAGAAGATTAGAAAATGCGGATTTACCGATTTAAGATCCTCTTGTTTCAAGACTCCCAGGACAAACATTAATATCACGCCCACCGATGCTGGAATCCAAGGCCGTAAATGATGGATGCTCTCGCTCATCCAACAGCCAATAATGACCAACATGACCAGTAACAAGATATTCTTGGTCTGAGCACTCATTTCAAGGCTCTTTTGTGAGGGTTTAACAATCATTGTAGGTTTAAAGTTTTGAATCTCTTGGCGGAATAAGAAGTATGATAGGCCCAACACCAGTAGACAAGTAGCTAGTGTAGGAACACTCATTAAGGTAAACCAACGTTCAAAAGTCAGCACTGACTGAACTTCCGGTCCAGCAAAGTTCAAAGCGGCCCCATTCAAGACAATGTCTCCATTATTAAAGAACATATAAGTCATAGAAATCGCCATAAAACCATTGAAAACCAAGAATTGTTTAGTCTTATGACTCGCCTGGTCGTTGTCCTTCAATAATTGATTAAAGATCGTCCCGATAATAATCACCCGGGCAAAGGCTTGTGGAATTAAGAAAATCATAATTAAGCCTAAGACATAGGGTAATAAGAGCAATAATAAAGTGTTGCCTGAACAACGACGAAATAACGATTCTACGAAACGGTCAATAATCCCTGCTTTCATCATCCCGACCGATAACAAAGTGGTCGTAGCAATTAATAGAATCACATCCGACCATAAGAATGAAACAACCGTCCAGGGAGAAGTCTGGCCAAAGAGAATAAAGACTAACAGCAAGAAGAGACAGGCTAGGGTCTTATGAAAAGCTCCCGTTGCCCAAACGCCTACCGTAAAAAACAAACCAGCTAAGACAATATTCTGAGAACTGGTCAGGGCTAAGGGATTCAACCAAGCTAACAACAGCGTGATCAAGGTCACAATCGCAAGTGGCTTTACTTTGATATTATTCAATACAGCACCTCCTTTAATTTTTTACCTCAAAACAGATAGGAAGGCGCTCCAGCAAAAAATACACAGCGGAAAGTTTATTCCACAAAAAATACACAGCGGAAGCGGCAATCAATCGTACGATATCTTAATCGTTCGTTTCACAACAACATCCCATTCGTGAACACTTTACGCTAATTGTCTACTCTGTTTATCGATGATATTGGATAGCATCAAGCCTTACCTACTATAAGCCTATCAAAGTGGCTTGTCAACGCTACCAACGCAGATTTCACAACTATTTTCATAATTATTTTCAAGAGGATTCTTCCATGAAATCTCCTTTAAAATGGTGTCAAATCATTAATATTATTTAACCTTAATTTAATAATGTGGGCGTCTATGTTATAATTTTTCTAAGGAGGGAGAGGATGAAAGTCTATTATTTTAATATAAATTTGGATAAGCATGGCAACCATGTGGTCCATAGCCAAGACTGTAAATATTTACCAAAAATTGAAAATCGCAAACTGATTGGCCGCTATCAAGATTGTGAACAAGCTTTACGAGCCGCAAGTTATCTAAATTATCAAGCTAATTTCGACGGCTGTCATTTTTGTTGTGGTGAATGTCATCGCACTAATTCTTAATAGATAAATTGATAAACAACTGATTAGCGACTTCTACCTAATCTTTATGATCAACCCTTGGCTTCATTTTAATCCTTATTCTTGCATTCATTTTCTAGTTTGTTTATAATGATTCTAATGTAACATTAATAAAAGGAAGGTTGATTATATGACTCCAGCAGATACTCTATTACTTAATGAATCGACCATTCAATCTTTGATTACGGTAAGTGAAATCAATGATATTGTTAATCAAACCTTTCAAGGATTAGCAGATGGTTCCATTGTCAACCCTAGTAAAGTTAGTTTAGATTTGGGTGAAACAGGAAATGAACCCCAGTATGAAGGCTTCATGAATGCAATGCCAGCATATGTCGGCTTTCAAGATATTGCCGGAATTAAATGGGTCGGTGGTTTTCAAGGAGAGCGTAAACAAGCCGGCTTGCCTTATATTACCGCGCTAACTATTCTACTAAACCCCCATTTAGGGACGTTCATCTCGGTCATGGAAGGTTCTTATATATCAAATATGCGCACGGGAGCGCAAGCGGCGATTGCCATCGAATACCTTAAACGCAAACCATCAGTGACTATCGGCATCTTCGGAGCCGGTATGCAAGCTCGTAAGACCATTCAAGCGATTGCTGACCGTATGACCATCGACCATCTATATGTCTGGAATCACCGCCGACCTACGGCAGAGCAGTTTAAAGAAGACATGGCAGAATTTGTTCAAGGTGAAATCGAAGTGACCACGGATCCAGCCCAGGCTTGCCAAGCCGAAGTGCTGATTACCTTAACACCTGCTCAAGAACCCTTATTCAAAACCGAGTCGGTCAAACCTGGTACCATTATCTTCCCTATGGGGTCTTTCCAAGAAATTGAAGATGAACTGATCCTTAAAGCCGATAAAATTATCGTCGACCATGTCCACCAAGCCCTTACTCGAGGGGCCTTAAAAAAACTTCATGGCCAAGGTAAATTAAATGAAGCTTCTATTGATTCTACCATCGGTGACCATGCTCAGAGTCAAGAAGCGATTGATCCAGATCAGCAACAAATTATTATCTGTATTCCAATCGGAACGGGAGCTATGGATGTCGCCGTAGCTTACCAAGTTTATCAAAAAGCACTTGAACAAAACCTAGGTAGTCATTTCGATTTCCATGGCTAATACTTTAAGAGGACACCATTATGTTTGAAAATTGGTTAAGGATGGAGCAATTTTACTATCAACAATTACCAACGATTGCCATTGTAATAGTTATTCTGTGCTTTATCCTCTGCATCCTCATTCCTTATCGACGCATAGCGAATATAAGGCGAATCCTACTAGGCCTTAGCCTACTCATATTTGTTGGCCTTTCCTACTTAGCTATGAATTATTACCATTACCAAGCCGATATCCAACAAATAAGCTGGATTGATGCTGGCATCCGCTCAATCGATAAGCAATTCTACTTTGACTATCCATACTCGTTTAACGAACAAAACGCTTATAAACAATATAATAACCGACAAAATTTCCAACACTTAAGCATGTATCAAGTTGAAATAATCAGCGAGCCCATTGAATTCAAGGGACTTAGCGATCGCTATCTATTCTTTGAACTCCAAGAAGAAAAGTATAAAGTCCCACAATACCTAGTCACTTATCAGACCAAACTTCAACACCCGATCCGTCAAGGGATTCAATATCAGTTAAAAGATGAACGCTTTATTGAGCTTGGTTTCTACCCCAAGTCGCATAGGTTTTTACAAAGCTATGTGCTACCGGCCGACTATGAATTCCCCCCAGCTGAAACTTTGAATGAGGATGACTATCACTATCCCTTCAAAGTATTGGCCAACTGGTATAATCCTTGAAGTAAATTATTAACAAATGAAAAAAGACCTGCTTAATGTAATCGCCAAAGGTTAGCGTTCACATTAGTCAAGCAGGTCTTTTTGTATTATTTTTGACTTTAGCCTTCGAGCAAGCAGTCTATGCAAAAGCTTGCCTTTGCCTAGGGATTTCTAATTAAAGAAATTGTTTAAAGCACTCGGCCAACTTCTCAAGTTCTTCGTCATTGGCTGGTCGTTGGCTTTGATAGAGTTCTTGCCAGGTCTGGTCTGAAAGGCCAATCTGTTCAGCCATTACCGCATCGGTTAAACCGGCGCGTTCCTGTTCATCATGAATAAATTCGACGTAATAAACTGTTTCAATTTCAGCGGGCTCGACATCTTGCATCATAGAATCCATCGCTAACAGATCTTTGACCGATTCCAGACCTAGAATTTTCCCCATATTTCGTACAGTTTGTTTAATTTCTTTCAGAATAAAATCTTTATCTTCTAAAGCCATAAGTCTCCTCCATTCTCTTCTTCATTATTATAATCGAGCAAACTTTAAAATACTACTTTAAAAGGAGTTGACTTATCAAAGCCAACTCCTAAATAAGTAATGATTTAATGGTTAATTAAAGGAAACATGGACATGGTCGTAATGGTTAGCGGTAATGCCGCCCCGATCTTCCATTTGACTCCAAGAGTTATTCCAATCGCCATAGATTTGTTGTTCCCAAATGACGTACGAAATCCCTTTTTCAGCCATATTAGCGATTGAATAGTTTGCTACATCGTCCCCTAGTTGAGAACCAACGGGAACCATGAAGTCCACGGCTTTACCCGCACCATGGTCACCATCGTCGCCTGGACGGTATAAGCTAAAGGAAGTAATTCCAAATTTATTAGCAACTTCTTCTTTATACGCAGCTACATTAGCTTGCAGGCCAGCATTTTCTGGGTTAGCCATTGGGTCAAAATCAGGACTGTCAGGTTGATCAACAATCTCTTCGACTTCTTCCGGATCTTCAACAACAATGTCTTCGGCAGGAATTTCCTCTTCTGCTTCAATATCTTCCTGAACGGATTCAGGAATTTCCTCAACAGGGACTTCAACAGTCGTTGTTTCTTCGACTGGAGTCTCAACCGGAACTGAAATTTCTTCAACTGGCTCCGTTTCTACTGGGATTTCATTATCCAACGCTGATGAATCTGTTGCTGTATTATCTGTTAAGCTAGAATCCACGGTTTCTGAATCAGCTTGCCCAACTGGGGTTGAAATTAATGCGTCAGGATTTTCTTCAAGAAGTACTGGTTCGCTTTCGCTCACCGTAGCTTCTTCTGTCGCAGGGCTTTCTTCGACCCATTCTTCTACCATCGCGGGACTATAGGTTTCATTCTCTGAACTGGCTTCAACTGATTCTGCTTGAATCATTCTTTCTGTTTGTTCGTCGCCACCAATTAAGGTAGTGGTTTCCGCTGGAGTTTCTTCCACGGCTACCTCTTCTGCTACTGGCGCTGAAATTTCTTCAGCCACTGCATCTGTGGAAACTTCTTCAGTCGCTACGTCTGAGGTTAAATTAACTGGAAGATCAATTTGATAAGATTGACCTTGGGGAGTATTTACCGTTAAATTGGTAGCTTGTTGATCTTGATTGAATTGAGCCACCAATTTGGTTCCAGGTAGAATCAAATCAACGTTATCAATCCCATTAATATTAGCTAAATAATGTAATTCAATTTGCATCGCTTCAGCGATTACACTTAGCGTGTCACCTTCTTTAACTAGGTAAGTGACTTGTTGGTTCTCGTCAACTTCTAATTCAGCTAAGACTTGATCAACAGTACGAGCTTGCCAAGAAGACATATCTTGCGCAGTAGCCATCGCTGCTTGTGAGGAAAGAGCTAATAAGGATGCTGACATCCACATTGTTTTTCCAAATTTCATATATAATCACCTTTTTATTAGTTTTTTGGTTTTTTCCTTGTTCACGGATCAAGTTTAACACAGAATATGGACAGTTTGGTCAATCCCTTGTCTTCTTAAAGGAATTGTATCGATCCTGTAACAATCATCATTCCTGATGTTTAATCATTAAAAAGTAGAAAAATCAATTAAAATTGGCTTTTATCTTAGGAATGATTTATGCTAGAATTAACAGGCTTGTTAAGCAACAAGTAAATTTTTGGTTTATCCTGAAAGAGGCGTAAAAAGATGAAAAGATATGTTGGTACCCTAAGCTTTGGCGTTCGCACTCCGATTATTCAAACCGGCGACAACCTAGTGGATATTGTAACAGACTCTGTCATTCAAGCCACTGAATCTGAGCAAATTCGCATGCGAGATAAGGATGTTGTCTGTGTCACTGAATCCTTATTGGCTCGAGCTCAAGGGAACTACGTGAATACTGATCACATTGCTAAAGAAATTTCTGATAAATTTCCTGATGAAGTGGGCGTAGTCTTTCCTATCTTAAGTCGGAATCGTTTCTCTACATTATTAAAAGGGATTGCAGCTAGTGGTCGTAAATTACACATCCTCTTAACCTATCCTTCGGATGAAGTCGGTAACCATCTGATGGATGAAAAACTACTCTATGGCATTAATATTAATCCATATACCAGTGTCCTCGAAGAAGACGATTACCGTCGCTTATTTGGCCAAGAGGTGAAACATACCTTCACTGGAATTGACTATGTCAATCTATATAAAGAAATTGCTCCCAATAGTGAAGTCCATTTTGCTAACGACCCTAAGACGATCCTTAATTATACGAAAGATGTCCTCGTTTGTTCGATTCATACCCGCGAGTTAATCAAGCAGGAATTGAAAGATGCCGGTGCCGAACGAATTTATGGCCTCGATGATATCTTAAATGAATCGATTGATGGATCAGGTTATAATGCAGAATATGGTCTGCTAGGCAGTAACATGGCTGGAGAAGATCAAGTGAAATTATTCCCTCGCGATGGTCAACCGTTCGTAGAAGCGGTCCAAGCTAAATTGATCGAATACTCTGGTAAACAAATTGAAGTCATGATTTACGGAGATGGCGCCTTCAAAGACCCAGTCGGTAAGATTTGGGAATTGGCTGACCCTGTAGTGTCTCCAGCGCATACTAGCGGCTTACTTGGCACCCCAAACGAACTGAAAATGAAGTACTTAGCCGATACAGAATTAAAAGGAATGGATAGTCAATCCATGGAGACAGCGATCCTTGACCGAATCAATAGTAAAGATCAAGATTTAACTGGGAAAAACGAAACCCTCGGTACCACTCCACGTCGAATCACTGACCTTTTAGGTTCATTAGCTGACCTGACTTCAGGATCAGGCGACAAGGGGACTCCAGTAGTATATGTCCAAGGTTATTTCGATAATTATGCGTCTAACTAGCATTACATTTTTGCAAAAAATAACAAAAATACGAGCTGTGAAAATCTCACAACTCGTATTTTTTATTCGTTATATTCCAAAACGAAACCATATTATTCTGCCCGCTACTGGGCCAGTAACTCGCTGCGCTCGAACTGGCCCAGTACTAAAATTGGTATTTGCGAATAAAGCGTTGGACGCTTTTTTGTTTGAAGACTAGATATAAGATGGCTGTGTTTAGGATGAGGCTGACAGCATTTTTGACTAACCGAGGCATGATTAAAGCCACCCAAGCTTTATCATAAAGAATGGTTAACCACAATGAGTTCAAGCCGATATTAATAAACACAGTGACAATCGCAACATAAATAAATATTCTCAACAATGTGGGTTCTTGTCGCCAGAAACATTTAGCGTAGAGAAAACCACCTAGGGCTGCACTTAGGGTGAATCCTAAGAAGAAAGGACCCGGGTGAATAATCAAAATATCCAAGAGATCGTAAAGCACTGCAAAAACTGTTCCATAAAGTGGGCCTAAAATGGCTCCAGCAAAGGCAGTTCCTACAAAACCAAATCCCATTTGAATAATATTACCTACTTTAAAAGCTGGAATAAAAGAAAGTAGAATACGCATAGCCAACAATAGGGCCATAATCGTTAAATGTCTAGCGCGAAAATGATCTAATTTACCAAGTCGATTGGTACGGTTATACTCCATTAAAATAATTCTCCTTTGAAACAGAACGCCACATGTTAATTATGCAGCGAATGCAGGATTAAGCACGATGGTCATCCACCCCTTATGCAACATTCCATCACAAAGGGCTAATGCTTAATCCTTACTCTGCTAATTATTTTTTATTATTGAATGTCTAAGCTAACGGCTTCTTCAACTGCTTTTAGTAAGCTTCCATCTTCAAGTACGGCAGAAACTTTATTAAGTTCGTCGTAGATTTCGATGTCTTTATCAAGTTCGATGAAATCAACTTGTTTTCTGACGAAGTCGTAAGCAGCTTGAGTTCCTTTACCTAAACCAGAAGTTTGTTCTTTCAAGTCAAGTGCTTGACATGCAGCCATAATTTCAGTAGCCACAACACGACGAGAGTTTTCTAGGATTTCTGCGGCTGTACGAGCAGCGATAGTACCCATAGAAACAAAGTCTTCTTGGTTTTCACATGAAGGAATTGAGTCAACTGAAGCTGGGTGAGCAAGGATCTTGTTCTCAGAAGCTAAAGCTGCACAAGCATATTGAGTGATCATGAATCCTGAGTTCAAACCAGGGTGTTTAACTAAGAATGAAGGGAGTCCACTTAATTGGTTGTTAACTAAGCGTTCTACACGACGTTCTGATACGTTACCAATTTCAGCTACGGCAATACCTAAGAAGTCAAATGGTTGAGCCATTGGTTCACCGTGGAAGTTACCACCTGAAATAACGTCACCATCATGGGTAATGATTGGGTTGTCAGTAACGGCATTAATTTCAATTTCAACTTTTTCTTTAACGTAGGCTACTGAGTCTTTACTTGCTCCATGAATTTGAGGGATACAACGTAAAGTATAAGCATCTTGTACGTGTTCTGGTGTTTGAGGGCGAGTATGTTGGCTGCCTTCAATCAAAGTACGCATGTTTTTAGCAGTTGCTAATTGACCAGCGTGAGGACGGATGGTATGTAAGCCTTCTTTGAAAGCATCATGGATACCATTGTGAACTTCGAGAGATAAAGCACCAGCGACGTCATTTAATTTCAACAATTCGATGGCATCGTAAGTTGCTAACGCACCTACAGCGGTTAATACGGTTGTACCATTGATTAAAGCAAGTCCTTCTTTAGCACCTAAAGTGATGATTTCTTGACCCGCTTTTTCCATAGCTTCGCGACCAGACATTAATTCGCCTTCATAATAAGCTTTACCTAAACCAAGTAAAGGTAATACCATATGAGCCAATGGAGCTAAGTCCCCTGAAGCACCTAGAGATCCTTTTTCAGGGATATGTGGAATAACATCAGCATTTAACATGTTGATCAAAGCTTCAACCGTACTTAAACGAATACCTGAGTTACCTTTTAATAGAGAGTTGATCCGGATTAAGATGATCGCACGAACAACATCTTTCTTAAATGGTTCACCAAAACCAGTTGCGTGAGTCCGAATTAAGTTTTCTTGAAGTTGAGCTGTGTCTTCAGCTGAAATACTTACTCGGCAAAGAGAACCGAATCCAGTATTTACTCCGTAAACCACCCGTTTGCTTTCAACGATTTCGTCAACAATTTTACGAGAATTGTTAACTGCTTCGATGGCTGTTTGGTCTAATTCGACCTTAGCACCTTGGCGCGCAACTTCTACGACTTGTTCAAGCGTTAAACTTTTTCCGTCTAATTTTACCATTAAAAATTCCTCCTATTGTTTTGTTACTATAATAAATTATTGGGCTTTGGACGTATTTTTTGATTTATTTAAATTTAATAAGAAATAGATGACAGAGGCAACAACCACCCCAATGACTAGATAAACCACGTTCTTAGCTTCAGCCATAAAGAGCATTACCAAGCTGACAATAACGGCTAAGGTTGGAATTAACCAAGGTCCGCCAGGAACTTTGAAAGCTGGTTTATTTGGCATATCTTTACGTTTACGTAAGAATGGCACAGCTAGGGCAGCAGGAATATATTGACCGAAACGGAATACTACTGAAAGGTTCGCTAAGGTTTCGAATGATCCTGAGAATAGTAAAGCAATGGTTACAATTGAAGAAATGGCGATGGCAACAATTGGCGCCCCTTTATCATTTTGTTGAGCAATCACCGCTGGTAATTGACCCTCTTCAGCAATCGCTGCACCGAAACGAGGAATCATAATAGATTCACCCATGTTCAAACCAGCAACTGAAATAATCGCACCAATGTTGATAATGGAGAAGCCGATTGGTCCAACCATTTCTCTAAAAGCATCTTGTACTGGAGCATCTGTAGCTAGAATACGTTGACCTAACATAGCGATAACTCCGGTAGTAATAATGATGTAGAATAATGATACGATTGAAATTGATGAAATAATCGCTCTTGGTACGTTCTTCTTAGCATCACGCATTTCCCCGGCAATAATTGGTAAAGTTTCAAAACCAATGAAGGCATAGAATACGGTAACCGCGGTAGCAGAAAGAGCTTTACCTAAAGTCATGTCTGGGTTAAGTTGTAAGAATGGAGTAAAGTGACCTTGATCCACACCATGTTTAATGAAGAAGAAAGTCATGAATGAGAAGGCCACAATTGGCACTAATTTAGCAACAGTGGCTACTACCGTAAATATCTTAGAGGTTTTAATCCCAGCTACGTTCATCAATGATAATAGAATGATAATAACCACACTCAAGATAGTTTGATGAGGTGCTAAGCTTGGGATTTGAATTGAAATTAAACGAGATAGACCCGCAGCCATGGCTGACCAAGCTACAGTGGTTACGAACCAACCTAAAATACCTACGTTAAATCCGACAAAATCACCAAAGGCAGCCTTAGAATATTGATAGGCTCCCCCATTCTTATCAAAGTAACCAGAAACTTCAGCAAAACATAAAGCTAATAAGAATACAAGAACCATTACACCAGCCATGGCTACTAGAGAAGCTGGCCCTAGGTCTTTATATAGACCCGTTTGGATTAAGAAAATACCAGAACCAATAACCGCATTAATTCCGTAAAGAATCGCCTGAGGGAAGGAGAATTTGGCTTCTTCACCAACCTCCACTAGGTTAACATCTTTTAAATCTTTTTCCATATCATTTCCTCCTAACGTTTGTTATTTATATTCAATTTTTGCTAATAAAGCTATAAGTGCATTCTGAGAGTCTTGTGCGTCAAAAATCAATGTAGCGCTTTCATTTGTCAAACTTTGACGAATCCATAATCCTTGTCCTTGTGCTAGTGTCCACCTCTCTTCCTCATGATTGACCCGCATAGAGAATGAGATATTCTCGACAGCATGTAAGTAATAATCATTGTTACTTTCAATTTCAATATTAGGGGATTGTTTGGTAATCTTGATCAGATCACTCTTCAAGGATTCTTTATAAATAATATTAAAATCAGTACATGGTTGGTGGCTACTTATTTTATCGGAGCCACTAAATTCATAGGTTTGAAATTGATCTAGTTCTACTTCTTCTCCACTTGTATGATTCGTTAACAATAACTTCCCTTGCAAAGGTAGAATAATGCGTTGATAACCAGGTAAGGGAGTAAAATCCGATTCTTCAATTTCAATGGTCGCCGAAGAAATACGATAATCGAAATTTCCCGGTTGATATACCGCATCCGGTGGCGCGATTAACAACTGAGTTGTTAATCCGCCGGACCATTGCGATACAAGATAATCATTGCTTGTTATCTTTTTTGTTTCCATAGGCTTAGAATAATCCGCTGATGTTTCCTTCTGCATCAACATCAATTTTTTCAGATGCAGGGACTTTTGGTAAACCAGGCATGGTCATAACATCACCGGTTAAGGCAACGATAAATCCTGCCCCAGCAGAAATTTTCAAGTTCTTGATTTCAATATTGAAATCAGTTGGTGCACCCACTTGCTTAGGATCATCAGAGAATGAATATTGGGTCTTAGCCATACAGATTGGATAATTACCGAAACCTAGTTCAGTTAATTCACGCATTTGACGTTTTGCTTTACCAATCAAGACAGCTTTATTTCCGCCATAAACTTTTTGAACAATCTTATCAAGTTTTTCTTGAATGCTATCTTCTTCATCGTAGACGAATTGGAAGTTATTTTCTTGTTCAGCAAGCTCAACCACTTTCTCAGCTAAGTCTTTACCACCTTCACCACCATTAGCCCATACGTCAGATAGAACCACTTCTACCCCACGTTTTTCACAGGCTTCTTCGACTGCTTTCAATTCAGCTTCGGTATCTAGCGGGAATTTATTAATGGCAACCACTACTGGTAAACCATAAACTTCTTGAACGTTCTTGATATGGCGATCTAAGTTAGGAAGTCCGTTGATAACTGCATCCACATTTTCAGGGCCTAATTCTTTCTTATCTACCCCACCATGCATCTTCAACGCACGAATCGTAGCAACCAATACGACTGCTGAAGGTTTCAAACCTGATAGGCGACATTTAATGTCAATGAATTTTTCAGCTCCTAGGTCGGCACCGAATCCACCTTCAGTAACCACATAGTCAGCATGTTTTAAGGCTAATTTTGTAGCAATGACTGAGTTACATCCATGAGCAATATTTGCGAATGGTCCACCGTGGATAAAGGCTGGTGAATGTTCTAAGGTTTGAACAATATTTGGACGAATTGCATCTTTTAATAAGGCAGTCAAAGCACCTTCAGCTTTTAAGTCATGAGCTGTGATAGGTTTCTTGTCAAATGAATAACCAATGATCATCTTGCCTAATTTTTCTTTAAGGTCAGTAATATCATTCGCTAAACACAATACAGCCATAATTTCTGAAGCGACTGTAATATCATAACCATCTTCTCTTGGCACACCATTGGTACGTCCTTGAAGACCATTGACAATATGACGAAGTTGACGGTCGTTCATGTCAACTACACGTTTCCAAGTGATATTACGTGAATCGATACCTAATTGATTACCGTGGTGAATATGGTTGTCAATTAAGGCAGCTAGTAAGTTATTAGCAGCACCGATGGCATGGAAGTCACCAGTGAAGTGAAGGTTAATATCTTCCATTGGCACTACTTGAGCATGGCCACCACCAGCAGCTCCACCTTTTACCCCAAATACTGGGCCTAAAGAAGGTTCGCGTAGGGCAATTGCTGCTTTTTTACCAATTTTGCTAAGTCCATCGACTAAACCAACAGAAGTGGTTGTTTTACCTTCACCGGCAGGGGTTGGGGTAATTGCGGTAACTAGGATTAATTTTCCATCTTCTTTGGCTTCTAATTCTTGTGGGTCGATGGCTACTTTTGCCTTATATTTTCCATAAAGTTCTAAGTCATCTTCTTCAATACCGATAGCTTGAGCCACTTCGGTAATAGGTTTCATTTGGCTTTGTTTTGCAATTTCAATATCTGTTAATTGTGGCATTCTCCAAAACTCCTTTATTTAGTATAGAAATGTTACTGATTTACATTTGAGCTAAAATTTGAGTATAAATTGTGTCAGCTAGACGCGTACCTTCGTTAAGGATTGTTTCGCCTTTAGCTTTGAAATCATTGACAAATTCTTGATCTTTGATTCCGCTAATATTGATTAATACGTTTAACCAAGCACCTTGTAAGCCAGATTTCAAGTTTAAGGCAGCCACACCTAGGTCACTGGCAGCATTCGTATTTGACTTACCTACAGCTGCAGAAGTGACGCGTAAGGATTCTACCATTAATTCCATCACTTCTAATGGTGTTGTAGCGGCAACTTTTAAAGCTTTTTGCATGGCTTCGCGGCGTTTTGCTTTGTCTTCATCGGTTTCTTTTGGCATTTCAAAGACAGCAGCAACTTCATTAAAGGCTTCAGTATCTTTATCAATCGCTTTAACTAATTTATCTTGTAATTCTACAGATTGATCATGAATTTTTTGAATTTCATCTTGGAAATCCGCGTATTTTTTCTTACCTAAAGTCAATTCAGTGACCATTTTGGTTAAAGCAATGCCCATTGATCCTGCTAAGGCAGAAGCAGATCCACCGCCAGGAGCTGGTTCATCTGAACCTAAAACTTCGACAAATTCAGAAACTTTTAAGTCAACTAATCCCATCGATTGGTCCTCCTTAATTTAATAAGTGGTTTTCTAACACTTGTTTGTCATAGTCAAATTCTTCAACTTGTAAGTAGTATTCCGCACAGTCAATTAAAGCTTTGGCTGGAGTTAAACCAATCACTTCAGAACCGATAATGTTTACACCATAGCGTGCAGCTTCGAAGCGGATAGTTTCCATGACACGGTATAGTGGAGTCTTTTCGAAGTTAACCATATTCATGGAGACTTGAGCAACATTACGATCTTCTAGCATAACGCCGATACCTTTACAATATTTGTAACCACCTGAAGAACCGCGAACGATACGAGCAATCTTATTGGCGATTTCAATGTTGTCAGTATCTAAGTTTACGTTGAATGCAACTAAAGGCATACGTACACCTACAGCAGTAACCCCAGCTGTTGGATGGATCTTACGTTCACCGTAATCTGGTGCCCATTCTTCTTGCAATAATTTTTCAGGCATTCCTTCAAATTGACCTTTTCTAACTTTGGCTAAGTTCTTACGAGCAGGGGTGCTAGCAGAGTCTTCATATAAGAAAATAGGAATGTTAAGTTCGTTGGCAATACGTTCTGCAACTTTTTTAGAAATTTCAACTGTTTCAGCCACATCGATATCTTTTACTGGAACGAAAGGAACAACGTCGGTAGCTCCCATCCGTGGGTGTTCCCCTTGATGTTTAGTCATGTCGATGTTTTCGCTTGCAAATTTAACTAATTGGAAAGCAACTTCTTGAATACCATCAACATCTCCTACGAGAGTAAATACACTACGGTTGTGACTTGTATCTGAAGAGTAGTCTAATAAGGTCACGCCTGGTACACTTTTAGCCACTTCAACTAAACCATTGATGATCTTTTCGTCTTTACCTTCACTAAAATTTGGAATACATTCGATTAACTTTGCCATTTCGATTCCTCCTAAATTATTCCTAAGAATTTGGCGATTACGATCACAACTTATGAAATGAGTGTGTTTCATCACATAAATTATGACAGCGTTCTCACATGCTTAATTTATCAAGTCCATCAATCCGTGTCAAATCTATAATCTTTATATATAGATTTATTATTATTATAAAAAAATTTTTAATATTTCTAGAGTTTTTTCGTCTAATGTGAAAGTCACTTTTTATTTGACTATTTTTTGACAACTTTCCATTGAATCGCTTTCAGTTATTTTTTTTGTATAAATTTTGCGCCTATATTCAGCATATTTTTATTTTATTCTCATTTTAACCTGGTAATTCTATTCGCTTTGCCTGTTCATTTTCTTTTAATTTATTCTCAAAAACAGCGTTTGACGAATATTATCTCATTATCTCACTAAAATATAATAATTTTAATTAAAATACTATCGTTTTCTAATCCTGGTTCTTGCCGATTTTCATTATATTTCTCAGCTTTTTACGGAAGGATTTTCAGTAATATTTTAAACGACATTTAAAATTTGTCATTCCCACATTATTTATTTGTTTCGTTGTCACTGAGTCTATTCTTTCAAATTGACTTACCCCAGCTCTTCCATCGACCTCTAGGTCAGTTTAAACAGAAGAAAACCGAATACCTACCCAAGCAAATCGCCATAGCTGCTTACTACTCGCTTAGTCGTTTATCTTTACAAATAGAACGACTTTTGGCCAATCTTTGCCAGGTAACTATTCGGTTAGAATGAGCGCTTAAAGACTTTATTGATTCAGTCACTGGGCTATTCTATTCGTCTTGGCTTACTTGATTTGATTTAACTCATCTACATCACGGAATGGACTGAGATGGTTATATGTTAGGGACTTATAATCATAATAATTCAGCGGATTCAAGATATTCTGATCATAATGACTTAATCGATCGCTTTGTTCGAGTTGATCTAAGATCATTACCTTGGCCCAATTTAGGATTCCTATATCCCGGTCATTGGCCTTATCTGCCATGGCGACTTCTAACTCACATTTTTGTAGGTATTCATTCGCTTTCTGATCCTTATTCATCGCCATATAAGTTGTGGCAAGGTAGGCCAACATTTGGGGTCGCTTCCAAATAAAATGAATGGATTCTGAATGCTGGGCCGCTTTTAACAAGTATTCCTCAGCCAGTTCATAATCGCCCATGGCAAAATAAATAATGCCTAAATCAATATAGAAGACCACTAAACTGGTCATTTGATTTTTACCTTCGCCAAAAGCTAGGGCTCGTTTTTGTAATCTTAAAGCATCTTCATATTGTCCATTTATGCGCTCAATCTCAGCCAAGTAATTATAAGCTGCCGCAATATTAATCGCGTACTTATCGGTTAAACTCCGTGAAAGGGTCAAATTAGTAATCGATTCATGGATATATTTCTGCGCTCGTTCGTAGTGACCAATCATCAAATAATAAAGGCCTTTGAGGCGGAGAAGGATCCCAATCGCTTCATAATTATTGCTACTAATTGCTAAATCCAAGGCTAGACGGACATATTGAATCATATCTTCAGAACTATTCGTTTGAATACAGAAGTAAATCATTTGTAAATAAGCTTTCAACAAGTAGGCAGAATCACCCACATCTTTGGCTTTGACAATAACTCTGAGAATATTATCTATACCACGGTCATATTGACCTAGTCGAATATAGTAGCGTCCTTCTATATAAAGGAATTTTAATTCTAAGCGAAGGTAATTATCATCGAGCCCTGATTGTTCACTTAGCTGAGCTAATTCGCTCCGTGTATTCTCGAAGAATTGATGAATTTCCTCTGGCGACATCGACACAATCTGATTTTGATAAAGATCTTGACTGTAAACTGGGAACAATTCATGCTGAAATCTCAAAATACTTTGTAGATAAGATAATTTGTAGCTGAGGGCTTGCGATTTCTGACTAGCTCGGTAATAGTGATAAGCTATTTCAGCGAGTAACTGTAAATTATCACTTTGAAGTCCTTGTTGAAGTTTAAGGTTTTCAGCAATTTGCTTATGCATTAATTGTTTGACGGCTTGGCTTTGTTTGTTGTAACAATATTCTTGCAGTCGTCGGTTTTTAATGCGGACTCCTTGAGAGTTCTCGGATTTGTCTTCTTCGATTAAATTCCTCCGGAATAAATCGACCAGTTCTTTCTTTAGTTGAATCACCGATAGTCCAATTAAGGTTGATAGAATTTGAATGGGCACATAGCTCTTGAAATAGGATAGCGTTTCTAAGATTTCCATCCCACTAGCGGTTAATAGACTATATTGTTTCTCAATACTTTCAACCATTTTATCGGTTAAGACAATCTCATACTTACCCTGTTGGAAACGTGACAGCAATTCAATGGTCGCTAATAAATTTCCTTGACTAAAGTCATATATATTTCGGATATCTTTCTCACTCAGTGTTGTGTTGCTGCCCAGTATGGTCTTAGCTAGATTCTCTGTTTCCTCATAGTTCAGCGGATTTAGATGAATGAGTTTAAGATATTCTTGCATCCGCAAATCATTCAAGACTTGCTGGGTATGGTAAGACCATTGACCGTTCCCCGCAAAGACGAAAAAGATAGGCAGTTGTTGACTTAAAATAAGGTAGTAAAACATGTTGAGCGATTTTTCATCGATAAACTCAAATTGGTCGATAAAAACGACCCATTGTTCATCTTCTAATAAAGGAAGAAGTTGTTCGGCAATCTGCTCTAGTAAAGAGAAAGAGATGCGATCATATTTATCGACAAGCTGATGATATTTCAACATTTTGCTAGACATCTTATTAGGGAAATCAAGGTACTTCGTCAATTGGTTGATCCACTGATCCCAAACATAAGCTTCTTCTTTATGAAGTGTCGCCTGACATTCTATCGTTAAGAAATTAATTGATTGCTGATTCATATTAATTAAACGATTGACAAATTCCGTCTTCCCATTCCCCGTCTCACCTTCAATAATAATGCCTTTAGGACTGCCTTCTTCTAAATAAGAAGCTAAACTTAACTCAAACAAGGCAATCTCTTCACTCCGAGAGAAGTAATAGTGGGGCAAAGGATTGGTTTCGACCTGATTTTTGGTATGAACTTTCTTCAAGGTCTGTTGATAAATCTCGGTAATTTCCTGCGTAGGTAATATTCCCAGTTCCCTTTTAAATAAGTCTGTTAAGGTCAGATATTCTTCGATAATCTTACTATATAAGCCCGCTTGGAAATAATAATTCATTAACAGAATATAGTTCCGTTCATTAAATTCATCAATGGCGATTAATCGGCGAATATCTTTTTCGACGAGTTCCATATTTTCACTATCTAAATGCTGATCGATGGTGATATATAATTGATCGGTGAATTTCTTTTCATAATAAGTACGCATTTTGTTCATCCATAACTCGTAGGATTCACAATCCTTTAAGTAGAAGCCTTTTAAGAAATCACCTTGATAAAGCGTATCCAAATCTTGGTTTTTGTCAGCAATTTTATCAATATCTAAATCGATCGGTAAGTCAGGATTCAAACTCAATACTTGATTTGACAAGGAAATAATATATTCTTCGCCCAAACTTTTATTGGTTTGATAGATTGTATTTCTCAAGTTCTTCTTGGCGTTAGCTTCAGACTTGTCCGGCCACAGCATACTAGCTATTTCATCCCGGCTGACCGACTTATTCACTAGAAGATAATAGAATAAAGCATTAATCTTGGCAAAAGGGAATAGAATCTCTTGCCCATTTTTGCGGATGGACGGACTGCCCAATAATCTCACTTTTAGTGTCACAGGGATAACCTCCTCCTCTTCATATAATTCACTTTAGTTTACACTTAATTCTATTCAATGAAAAGTCAGCTTTGAGTATGCGGAATGACATATTTCTTGAGTAATTTATGTGCGAAAGCTTGATCGATTTGAGAGAGGACACCAATCGCCGACATTAAATAGTAATGATCAAAGTAGATATTTGGTTGGCTAGGTCTTAAATTGTTATCCTCCGGATGAAAATTCTCATGTAAAATATCCTGGCGATAAGGATTCTTAGTCAATGGACCGCCAGTGGCAACAACGGTGGAGAATTGACGCAAATCCTTACCAGATTGATAATAATCCTGAGTGTTTACTTTGCGTAAACGACCGACATGGCGGTGAATCGCTTGATCGAGACACTGACTCGCCACCAATTTATCAAATAATAAACCGGCTTCATCTTGAGGGACATAGTTTCTTTCTTGGATCCGTTTATTAACGAAGTCTTGAATTTGATCTGAGGAAAATAATGATTCTAAGATTTCTTTACGTTTTGATTCCTGAATATAGGTTAAGACAGAAGCCACCGATTCACGCATGCCCAAATCGCCTTCCACCGTTCTCTTAAGTAGGGGCTCACTCATCCCTTCATAGAAGACATTCAGCCCTAGTCCTAATCCCTTGCCATAGCTATGGATATCCGTAGTGGCTCCACCAATATCAACGACTAGCACGCCGTCCATCGGCTGTCTCTCTTCCATTTGGCCTAAGCACTCGGTGGCTTTCATAACCGCAGTCGGTGTAGGAATAATAGGTAACGGAGACTGAGGAGCCAAATCTGACAAGCCATGGGACTGGGTAATCTTACGAATAAAAATTTCTTGAGCAATGGCCCGCACGGGTTCCACCTTGAGATCATTGACGGCGGGCATTACATTATCCACGATATATAGTTTGCAATTGGAATCTGCAAAGATTGCAGCAACTTCTTCTTGAGCCGCTTCATTGCCAGCATAGATAACATCAGTCTTTAATGAAGTTTGAGTCAGCTGATGAGCCACCTTAATAACAAACTGTTCATTTCCGCCATTGGTCCCACCGGCTAAGAGAATCACATCTGGATCTAGGTCTACGATTTCAGCTAAGTCTGATTGACTCAACTTATAATAGTAGGAACCGATAATTCGGGTCCCTGAACCTAAGGCTGCATATTCCCCTGCTTTCTTGGTTAATGTTTCAGTAAAAGCAATGACCACCATTCTAAAGCCACCCCAAGCTGAAGAACAATAATATTCATCGATTTGGTCTGTTTTAGAATAATTATCAAGCTGATTTAAGAGTATTGTCTTGGCGGTTCGATAACAATCCATGACCGAAGAAACCTGACTCGTTGGCAAAGTATGTTGATCAACTAAAATCTCTTGATCTCGGTTGAATAGGTTAAATTTTGAATAGGTACTACCAAAATCAGCCGTCAGAATATAATGTGTCATGATAACCCTCCTTTATTGATTGGATTGATAAACTCATCGTCGGATAATTTTATTGTAACGAATTTCTGTGACAAATTGAAAGAACATCCACCATCGGAGCATGATCCCCAGTGATGAATGTTCTTTTCTTATGTTAGCGTTGTCTCAACACCCTTGTTCAGACATCTTGGCTCACATTGCTCGCTGAGATGAATTATTTGAATAATTCGCTCACAGCTTTTTCAACCAATGATTCTTCTGGAATATAAGGGATAGTGATATGATCTGTACCTTGGCGCATCTTGTTATATTCAATTGAAGTTTCAATCGCATGTTCATTACGTGCCCAGTTACGACGAGCTACACCACCCATAGTATCCCAAGCAATCGCTGATTTGATGATTTCGTCAGTCAATTCGCTACCGTCAAGAACTAAACCGAATCCACCGTTGATTGATTTACCGATACCAACGCCACCACCATTATGAAGAGCTACCAAGCTCATACCGCGAGCTGCGTTACCTGCATAACATTGAACAGCCATATCTGCCGTTACGTTAGAACCATCTTTAATGTTAGAAGTTTCACGGAATGGAGAGTCTGTACCTGAAACGTCATGGTGGTCACGACCTAACATAACCGGTCCAATCTTACCTTCACGAACTAATTCATTAAATTTAAGAGCGATATTAACCCGGCCCATGCAATCTTGATATAAGATACGAGCTTGAGTTCCGACAACCATCTTATTCTTCTCAGCATCGCGAATCCAGTTATAGTTGTCACGGTCTTGGTAACGACGGTCTGGGTCGATAACTTCCATCGCTGCATGGTCAGTAGCCACTAAGTCTTCGTGACGACCACTTAAGCATACCCAACGGAATGGTCCATATCCATAATCGAATAGCATAGGTCCCATGATATCTTCAACATATGAAGGCCAGATAAAGCCATCTTTGTCATCTTTACCATTCTTAGAAATTTCTTTGACACCAGAGTCATAGATTGCTTTCATGAATGAGTTACCATAGTCAAAGAAGTAAGTTCCACGACTGGTTAATTCTTTAATGGCTTGATAGTGACGTCCTAGAGTTTCGTCAACTAATTTTTCGAATTTTTGGCTATCTTTAGAAAGTAATTCAGTACGTTCTTCGAAAGTAAGACCTACTGGGCAGTATCCACCATTGTAAACATTGTGGCAAGAAGTTTGGTCAGATAATAGGTCCACATGGATATCGTTCTTAACTACATATTCTAATAGGTCAACGATGTTACCATGGTAAGCAATTGACATTGCTTCTTTCTTCTCTAAGCTTTCTTGAGCTAACTTAATCGCTTCTTCTGGAGTTTCAGCTAATTGTTGGATCCATCCTTGTTCCAAACGAGTATTCACCCGTGAAATATCCACTTCAGCGATGATTGACACAGCGTGAGCAATATCTGCTGCCTTACCTTGAGCTCCAGACATTCCTCCTAAACCAGAAGAAATGAATAGTTTACCTGATAAATCACCATCATCAGCAATACCTAATTTCAAACGTCCAGCATTTAATAAGGTATTGAAGGTTCCGTGAACGATACCTTGAGGGCCAATGTACATCCAACCACCAGCAGTCATTTGACCGTAGTTGGTCACACCCATTTGTTCAGCAATTTCCCAGTCTTTCAAGTTGTCATATTCACCAACAAATAAACCATTGGTTACGATAACGCGTGGAGCATCTTTCTTAGATTTGAATAGACCCATTGGATGTCCTGATTCAACAACTAATGTTTGTTCATCAGTCATTTCTTCTAAGTAACGTTTGATTAAACGATATTGCATCCAGTTAGAACATACTTGACCAGTTTCTCCATAGGTAACTAATTCATAAGGATAAAGGGCTACATCAAAGTCCAAGTTATTATCAATCATAACTTGCATTGCTTTAGCTTGAATACATTTACCTTTATATTCATCAATTGGTTTACCAGATAAACGACCTTCTGGACGCCAACGATATCCATAAATTCTTCCTCGAGTTTTTAATTCTTCTAGAAATTCAGGAATAATTTGTTCATGATATTTGTTAGGCACATAACGTAGGGCATTCTTTAAAGCTACTTCCGTTTGTTCTTTACTTAGACGGAAACCTCTATCTGGTGCCCGGCGAATACCTTCAACAAACTCCGGCATTTCTGGCAGAGTATCCTCCAATTTAATCGTCATTGCTTGTGAAACATCAAGTTCCGTAAATTTTTCCATGCATATCCTCCTTAAAATTATCAAGGTCATAAATGACTGATTTTTTAATGTGAGTTTATTATAGAACGTGCCAGTCAATAGAGTGTCTATTTCTTAAAAATATATAAAAAAAACGACAAAAAAACGCTTTCTATCTTTTAGACAAAATTTTGACGTGTTTTTCCTACAATAATATCAAATCAAATAATAGAAGGAACGTGATTAAATGTCTGCGGATAAAATCTTGATCCATTTCAATCAAATTTTTAACCCTTACGATTTAGGTCATCCTTTATCTGGTTCTGATATGAATGATGCCCAAATTATTGAAGATGGCTATATTGCCATCAAAGATGGAAAAATTCTAGCCCTTGGTTCAGGCGAACCTGATGATAAATTGAAAGACGAGCATACTGAAATTATCGACTATTCGGGAAAGATCGCTCTGCCTGGTTTCATTGATTGCCATACCCACTTAATCTATGGCGGTAGCCGTGAGCATGAATTTGCTCAAAAACTTAACGGGGTTTCTTATCTAGAAATTCTGGAACAAGGCGGAGGTATCTTAAGTACTGTTCGTTCAACCCGTGAAGCTGACTTTGATAACTTATATAATAAATCAAAACGTCTATTAGACTATATGGTACGTTATGGTGTAACGACCGTAGAAGCTAAAAGTGGTTACGGCTTAGACTGGGAAACTGAAAAACGTCAATTAGAAGTATGTAAGAAATTAAATGAAGATCATACCATTGACTTAGTTTCTACCTTTATGGCAGCTCATGCTGTTCCACCAGAATATAAAGGAAAATCTGGCGAATTCATTGATATGATTATCAATGACATGTTGCCTAAAGTTAAAGAAGAAAATCTAGCTGAATTCTGTGATATCTTCTGTGAGAAAAATGTCTTTACCGCTGAAGAATCTGAGAAATTACTTTCTGCCGCTAAAGACCTCGGCTTCAAATTAAGAATTCATGCGGATGAAATCGAATCTATCGGTGGTGTAGACGTGGCTGCTAAACTGAAGACCACTTCTGCAGAACACTTAATGATGATTACCGATGAAGGCATTAAGAAAATGGCTGAAAGCCAAGTCATTGGGGACTTACTTCCAGCCACTACTTTCTCTTTAATGCAAGATACTTATGCTCCAGCTCGTAAGATGATTGAAGCCGGTGTGCCAATTACACTTTCAACCGACTGCAACCCAGGTTCTTGCCCAACCATTAATATCCAATTCGTAGCTCAATTAGGTTGCTATCAAATGCGCTTAACACCAATCGAAGTCTTTAACGCAATCACCATCAATGCTGCTTACGCAGTCGATCGTGCCGATCAAATTGGTAACTTTGATGTTGAAAAGCAAGCCGACATCACCATTATGGATTGCCCAAATGTTGACTACTCTATCTATTTCTTTGCCACTAACTTAGTTAGCGATGTCTACAAGAACGGTCAACATGTGGTCGTCGATGGCCAAATTCAGGCCTAATTGATTCTGTCCCTCCCCTACAAAACAGGAGCTCCTGCTTTCAATAGCAAGAGCCCCTGTTTTTTATTGATTAAAATTTGGAAAATTAATCATCAATCGTGACCTGATATAAAACCTGACTTAGATAGAATATCAGCATCGCCGCTAAAGTAGCTGTATGTTGATCATAATCATAAGGAGGCGACAATTCTACGATATCAAAGCCGATGACCTTCCCGCTTTTAGCCAAATGTTGTAGCATAGGAATCACTTTTTGTGGATTCAGTCCTAAAGGTTGGAAGGCAGAAACACCAGGAGCAATCCCCATCGAAAACACATCCATATCGATGGTTAAATATACGTGGTCAACTTTGGCAATAAAATCATCAATGACTTGATAAGAGTAGTTCAAACCACGATTCCAAATATCCAGACTGGTCACAAAATCTAACCCCGCATGTTTAGCTACAAAATCGAAAAGATGCAACTGATTCGCATGCTCTTGAATCCCCATCACCAGATAATTAAAAGCCTTACCTGCTTGATGATTCATATCATGCATTTGTCGAAAACCCGTTCCCGAATTCGGTCCAGTCTCATCATAGGGTCTAAGATCGAAATGAGCATCAATATTTATCACTCCGACATTCTTATCGCTATAACGAGGGTGGCTTGATAAACCTAGATAATGACCAAAAGCTGTCTCGTGACCTCCTCCCAAAACAATTGGAAAGATATGCATATCTAATAATTTTTGAACGGCCTTAGCTAAAGACGATTGAAGTTGACTTAAACTTCGATTCACTCCCTCGATATCCCCCGCATCAAAAATTTGGACCTCTCGACCAAGATGCCAAGGTAGTTTAAACAAACGTTGGCGAATCGCGGTTGGCCCTTCAATCGCTCCCGCCCGGCCATGATTAATATAGACACCCTTATCACAGCGGAAACCTAATAAAGCAAAGCGTACTCTGGCATTGGTCTCAAATTCAGCCTGATTTAGATTCAGCGGTTTAATCACATTTACCCATTTGGCTTGATACAGGTCGGCCTTATCCTTTCCATAATATAGACTCACATCTGGACGTTTATAATCTTCTAACATATTATTATCGCTCTCCCATAAAAGTTTATCCTGACTGACAGATGGATCGGACAAATTATAACACTAATTCAGCAATAAAGAAAAAACATTCAGAACGAAGCTGAATGTTTTTCAGTATTGGAACGAGCGAAATTATACATCCTTATGCTGATAATTCCATAATGAGAGACGATAGGAAGTGTAAAAAATAATTAAGAAAATTCCGCTGCCTAATAAAATCAATTGCCCTTGACTTAAGTTGAGTAGCCAATCCAACATTGGGCCATGACCAATAAAATTGATGACAAAGTATAAGGCAATCCACATACCCATAAAGGTCATAAAGACAATTTGCTTGGCTTTCTTGTAGCCAAATTTAAAGAGAAAAGGCAATTGAATACAAGAAAATAAAATAGAAGCCGCTGCACTCATTGACACCCCAGTGAGACTAGCCTGCCAGTCAATCGGTTCACTAAATATTATTTTTAGCAGACTATATAATAAGACAGCAAAAATCATGGCTGCTAAGTTCAGGCATAAGAGGGTTAAATAACGGCCCTGTACCACTGATTTCTTACCAATCCCAAATACGATGTATAAATTATCTAAACCGGCATCATCCGCGACCAAAAAGGGATAGGAAACATGGAAGGCAGCTAGGATAGGAATCATATTCACCACGATTTGGATTTCACCAAAAATAATCGCATAAAAAGCAAAGAGCAGCGAGAATATCAGTAAATTCTTCAGGGTGAAGTAGGGACGAATCGCTAAATAATCTAAATGAAGGATTTGCTCAACAGCTTTCATCTTTTATGCTTCCTCCTTAAATAAATCATGATTTGGTCAATCGAAGGCTGACTAGCGTGCCAGTCTTGGGGCAATGCTTGCTGATACTTACTTTCGATTAAGGCTTCGAAATGATCATCCATCTGCTTACAAGCCACAACAGGGGGAATCTGATTATCTGCTAAACTATCCAAAGGTCCCTTCACTAGCAGATATTTAGCTAACAAGTCGTCCTTCGTACCCTGAAAGATGAGCTGGCCATCTTGAATATAGATGAGATAATCAGCAATCGCTTCTAGGTCGGCCGTAATATGGGTCGAGAAGACAACTGAACGTGCTTCATCCTGAACGAAATCTTGCAATAAATCCGTCAACTCTTCACGAAAAATAGGATCCAAACCGGAAGTAGGTTCATCAAGAATCAGGGTATTTGCTTGGTGGGATAATGCAATGGCTAACATTAACTTGATGGTCATCCCACGAGAAAGTTCCTTAACTTTCAATGATGGATTAATCCCGTATTCATTGAGTAATTGATAGTATGTTTCACTTTGCCACCCTTGGTAACCTATTTGCATCACATCATTAATGTCGTTACCCGACCAATCTTTAGCCAAAATTGGTTCATCCATAATAATGCCAATATCTTGTAAATACTGACCCGTAGTTGATTGGACCGTTTGATCTTTATAATATATTTGGCCTTGATCAGGCTCAATTAAAGATAGAATCAGCTTGATGAAAGTTGTCTTTCCTGATCCGTTGGGACCAATGATACCTGTGACATAGCCTTGAGGAATCTCAGTATTAACCCCATCCAAACGAAAATGTTGGAATGTCTTACTAAGCCCTTGACAAGAAATTAAATTAGTCATCGACACCACCCCTATCTAATAATTTCAAAAGTTCAATCAATTCTGATTGATCAATCTGATATAAAGCAGCCAAACTTAACACTTCTTCCAACTTACTTTCAATTTGTTTGAGAATTTCTTCTCGCTCTAACTCATGATTACGGGGAGCCACAAATGTACCCAATCCCTGGCGACTGATAATGTATCCTTCAGCCTCGAGCACATCATAAGCTTTTTTAACCGTTAAGATGCTCACCTTCAACGACTTTGATAGGTGTCGAATTGAGGGTAAGGGATGATCTTCTGCAATTTTCCCTTGTAGAATATTATCTTTAATGGCTTCCTTAATCTGTTCATATAGGGCCTGACTCGAATCATTGCGCAATATAATATTCATTCAGCCACCTCCCATTTCATATAACAGTATATAACAGTACATAACACCAGTCAAGCTGACTCAGATAAAAAAGACTGCCTTAAGTGGCAGTCTTCCTTCATAAGGATATTTACTAATAATTCGCTCAAGAACATTCTATGCTGATTCTCTTAAGTTGGACTCTTTGGTTTACCTCTACGGGTCACGCAAATCTTGACATTTAAAGACTCAAATTATTTTTCTGGACGGTATATTCTAACGATGCCTGGATCATCTGCTTCAAGATATCCAGACGAATATCCGCTAATTTATTAACATAAATACACATCTTACCTTGCTTATGCTTACCTAATTGAGCCAATAATTCAGCCCGTTCAGGAAAATCTTCAGCCAAATATAGGGCAAAACGCGCTTGACGTGGCGCAAAGGCGACAAGAGTAGATACCCCTTCACGGCCCGCCGGGGTCTGATAATTATATTGACCAAAGCCTATAATCCCTGGATACCAAATCTTAGCCGGATACGAACTCACTTCTTCAAAAAGTTTGACTAAAACACGGCTCTCCTCTTGTTTCTTCTTTGAGGCCAGGCTTTCAATATATGCTTCAACCGCTTGGCCAGTTGGTTTAAATTTCTGACTCATCGCTGTCCCTCCTAACTAATAGCGGAAAATATAAACTAATTACTAGCTTAGCCTCTTCCAGCTGAAGCTCCATGCTGCCCCCGAGTCTTTGCAGAGCAGAATGCACAATCGATAGACCTAAACCACTATTTCCCGAAGTTCGTGAGGCGTTGGCCTGGTAGAATCGTTCGGTCAATCGTTGCAGATCTGCATTAAAATCCTGTTTTAAAGGATTGGAAATGCGAAATACAGCCTGCTTGTTTGCTTTCGATAATGATAAAGTTAGGGTTAAATGTTCTTGCCCATGATCCAAGACATTCTTCATCAAATTATCCACAATAGCATCTAAGAGAAAATCATTGGCCAAACAAACTTCATTGCTTAAGCTAAATTCTGCCTGCGTTTTAAAACCAGCCTTTTCTAACTGATCATAATAGATAAAGATTCGTTGGACCAGACTTTCTTGTAAATTCATCGGCTTTAAATCAATCAGCGCTGATTGATCTTCTAATCGCATCAACAAAAACAAACGGTCTAATAATAAATTAAGCTTATTTAATCGCTGATAAATAATCGTAAAGTAGCGGTCGCGATCGTCTTGATTCTCTGATTCTTCCAGTAACTGAATATAACCGACCAAACTGGTCAAAGGCGTTCGAACATCGTGGGAGAGATTGGTCATCAACTCATCCATCTGCCTCTCTTTAGCTTGAATTTGCTTTCTTAACAACCTTTCTTGTTCAATGGTCTGATTAATACGAGCCACCAAGTTAGAAATTTCTGGACTATAAAGTTCTTGAGTTAACAATTGATTGGTTGTTACTTGAGACATCTCTTGGAGTTGTTGAGAAAGTTGACGGATCTGATAACGATAATAAAATAGCACCCCCAAAATAATCAATAAAGCTAACACTAAAATGATTATCATGAGGATGCCCCCTTATTTCTTAATGTTCAAAATTAAAATCCATCCGATAAATTTGCCAATAATTAAATAGATATAATAGAAGAATCATTATCAAACCACGAATTAATAAAGGTAAAATTTGTCCCTCAAATTGGGTTCCCATTTGTAATAACTGGCTGGAATACAGCTGTTGAACCAAATCGATTCCTAGACTATTCTCGATAATCGTCAATAATTGAGTATGGAGACCCATACCCATCAAGGTTGCTATCACAATCGTTGTCACCTTGTTTTGACTGAATAACATAACCATCACGGACACTAAACAAATAATCATTAAGAGACTGAGTTGAGGGAGTATCAGTTGCAGATGGTCACGCCAGTGAATCTGAGTCATGAATTGGCCAGATAACAGTTCATTAATTACCGCAAAGATCATATTATTCAGCAAGAGTACGGGATAGAAGCAAGCTACACTGACTATTTTAGCTAGCAACCATTTCCATTTAGCACCTGACAAAGGGAGCATATTCTTTAGAAATCCTGAAGAAAAATCGGCCGCGACAAAGTTTGCTAAATAAATATATGCAAAAACTATCACCATCGGGAAATTATCAATCACAAAGCGATCAAAGATCATGCTAGCTTTGACTTCGGCCTGATTGGCTAAGAATTCTTCTTCGGTCATGATTTGCCCGCCCTCAGTAGATCGCTCAATGACTAGACCCGATTGCTCATCCGGTTGACTTTGATTCATCGCTTCTTGCTGATAATCTGCATAAGTCTGCTGAACTTCATGATAATTAATGAAAGTCATTAAAGCCAGAAACAGATTAATCATCAATAATCCCAACCACAAACCTTTTGAATTAAACATACGACGAATATCATAACGGATAAAATTAAGCATGATCTTGCCCTCCTGTCATCTTCATAAAATAATCTTCCAAACTCGCTTGATCCACGGTAAAGCTATCGAATAAGATGGCTGAACGAATCAGCTGGTGAGCCAACATCGGCGCTTGGTTCATATATTCAAAGATATGAAGTTCTGTGGGCGTGACCATGGTATAATTTTTCAAATTAAAATGTTCTTCTAAATGGGCAACAACTTGACTTAAATGATTTCCCGTGATGGTAATATGATCTTGGTTTTCGATCTTCAATTGCTCCATACTGGCTTCTTTAATCAGTCTACCCTGATCGATGATTCCAATCCGATTGACTAATTTCGCTAGTTCCCCCAGTATATGTGAGGAGACAATCACGGTAATATCTTTTTCAATATTTAATCGCTGAATAATCTGCCGAAAATCAACAATCCCTTGCGGATCCATCCCATTGGTCGGCTCATCCAAGAGTAAAATATCGGGATCTCCGACTAAAGCCAAAGCTAAGCCTAAGCGCTGTTTCATCCCCAAAGAGAAATTCTTGGCTTTCTTCTTGCCCGCTTGGCTCAACTGAACTAAAGATAATAATTCCTCAATATAACCAGGTCGTCGAATCCCATATAAAATGCATTTTAAATTCAGATTCTCATAGGCTGACAAATTCGGATAAAAACCTGGCGCCTCAATTAAAGAACCTATTCGCAAAGAATGACTATCCTTTGCCGATAATTCCTTTCCTTGAATAAATAACTTTCCTTGATGGTGAATTTGTCGATTAATAATCTTCATTAAGGTCGTCTTGCCTGCACCATTGCGACCGATTAAACCATAGATATCGCCTGGATAAACATGAAAATCAACCTGGTCCAGGGCCAAGTGTCCTTGATAGTCCTTGGACAGATTGGCACTTTCTATCATCGCTTGCATCTTTCTTCCTCCTTATCTAATGCCTACTATACCGTCTAAAGATAAGTAAAGAATAAAGGAAAGATAAAGAATTTATAAAGATGTTGGCAATAAACGAAAACCTACACCCCAAACTGTTTCAATCCATTCCTGACCAGTTTGATTCAGTAAACGACGGCGTAAATTACTAATATGAACATGAATCGTTTTGTCATCAGCATAATAATCTTCTTCCCAAGCACTAGTAAACAATTCTTGCTTGGTAAATATCTTTTGGGGATGTTTTAGAAATAAGACCAATAACTTACGTTCCTGGGGAGTAAGTTGAATCTCATGTTCCTGATAGGTCAATAATTGTGTCTTGAGATGATAAGACAAACCCTGATATTGATATACTTGCTCGTTGGGGGCTGGATTCTGATATTGTCTCTTCAAACAAACATGGATACGAGCTGCTAATTCTTTCAAATCAAAAGGTTTAACCAGATAATCATCGGCTCCATGTTCTAATAACTTGACCTTGTCATCCACTGAACTTTTGGCTGAAATCACAATGACCGGAATCGCAAAGGTCTGACGAATCTCCGAGAGTAAATCCTCGCCGCTCAGCCCCGGTAACATTAAATCTAATAAGATTAAATCAAAGGTCTCCTGAGCTAGAATCATCCGTCCTTCGGTCCCCGAGAAAGCAGTGACGACCTGATATCCCTGCTTGCTTAAGCTTTCGACTAATAATTGATTAATTTGGACATCATCTTCGATTAATAAAATTCTTGCCACAATAGGTCTCCAACTTTTATTTTGCTTCTTGAATCAAGGGGTTATTTTCGCGCAAGACTTTCACTGAATAAGCTAATTTATCAGCTTCTTCTGCTGAAAGTTCTGGAGTTAAAACTTGGCGAATCCCCTGTCTGCCTAGAATACAAGGTACAGAAATATAAACATCTTCGTGACCGTATTCGCCTTGTAAGAGAGTAGATAGCATTAATAGTTCATTCTCATCGCCAAAGATAGCTTTACAAATCCGGGTCAAAGCCATGGCCACACCATAATAGGTAGCTCCTTTGGCTTCAATAATCTTATAGGCAGCATCACGTGTCTTCTCATAGAGCGCTTCTAGCTCTTCTTGATTCAATTGACGATCTTCTAATAAATCAATCAAAGGGACCCCGGCCACTTTAGCAATTGACCAAGCAACAAATTCTGAATCGCCATGTTCGCCGAAGACACAAGCATTAATTGCCCGAGCAGAGATATTAAAGAGTTGACTTAATTGATAACGTAAGCGGGCAGTATCTAAAGCCGTCCCAGAACCAATCACGCGTTCCTTAGCAAAGTCTGAAGTTTTCCAAACGGCGTATGAAATAATATCGACTGGATTGGAAGCCACTAAGAAAATCCCATCAAAACCAGAAGCCACCACATCTTTAGTGATTGCGCTGGCAATTTTAACGTTTGTTTGAATTAATTCTAGACGTGTTTGACCCGGTTTCTGAGCAATTCCAGCACAAATGACGACAATATCTGCATCGTGACAATCGCTATAATCGCCATGCCATACATTCACTTTCGCCGTAAAATTAGCCAGACCATCTTGCATATCGGCGGCATCGGCAGCCACTTTCGCCGTATTTAAATCAATCATGACCAATTCATCACAGATATCTTGATTTAAGGCTGCAAAGGCAAAGCTAGCTCCGACAGATCCTGTCCCTATTAATACAATTTTGCGTGCTGATTTCATCATAATCCTCCTTAATATGCTTTTATTCATTATATCACAAAGTAATTTTATCACTGAAGCTAAGCTGATACAAAACTCTTCAAGTTATCATATTAATTTCAAAGTCAAATTTGCCAATGGCTCTGCTCGCTGGCTAAGTGAACTGGACCTTGGAACATATTCTGAGCTGCTTTCTTAATGGCTTGATGAGAGCCATCTGAAGGTAAATGAGTTAGTACCAATCGCTTGACCTTAGCTGCTTGAGCTAATTCGCCGGCTTCCTGACCACTCATATGCCCTCGCCCACTGCTGTGTTTACTTTCTGCGCTAACCGTAGCCTCTGATAATAAGAGGTCTGTCCCTTGAACAAAGGAAATGAGTTCGGGAAAATAAGCTGTATCCCCGGTGTAGGCCCATTGCTTATTCCCTTGCGAAATCTTGATCGCATAAGCGGGAATCGTATGCCTCACAGACATCACTGACATCTGAAGATCCAAGATATTAAAAGAATTAATCGATGATAATGAATGAAGTTGAAATTGTTCCGTCTCAAAGCGTTGGTAGATGGTGTGTGGTTGCTCGGGTAGATAAAGCGAGAGAGGGTGCTGGCGCAAACCTCGTCTTTTGGCGACAATCAGCGCATGATCCAACGTTAATAAATCAGCGACATGATCATTATGAAGATGACTGATTATAACCGCATCCAAATCATGTAGCGCCTGTAAGTGCGAAAGTTTCAGTAAGGAGCCACTGCCACAATCTATCAACACCTTAGCCTGATCACTGGTGAGTAAATAGCCCGAGGCTGCAGATCCTTCAACCGGAAACCCTCCATAAAAACCTAAAATATCCAAGGATAAAACCATCATTAGACCCCTTCCTTGGGCCGTATACTTACCCAATCCTGATAGTCATATTGTTGAGAAATCGGAGTATGTACGCTAATCGTTTGCTGATTCTCGAGTTGAATCATATAGTGTAATTCTTTTCCTTGAAATTGGCGGGCTTGAATTTGTCCAACAAGACCACTATGTTCAGCAGGCAGAAGTTCAATCTCTTCAGGTCGTAGCAAATATAACCGGTCGGCTTTAATTTGAGGATCAGTCCCCAAATCCGGCCAAACAATTTGAGTATCCTGAACCCGAAAGCCTTGATCCGACCATTGCCCGGAAATCAAATTAGCTTTGCTAACAAAATTAGCCACAAATGAAGTCTTTGGTTGATAATAGATTTCATAAGGAGTTCCTACTTGTTCAATACTTCCTGCACGCATCACAATAATCCGGTCAGCCATCGCCAACGCTTCACTTTGATCGTGAGTGACATAGACGATTGAAGATTGAGTCAACTGATGTAATTTCTGAATTTCAGCACGCATCTCAATTCTAAGTTCTGCATCTAAACTTGATAAGGGTTCATCCATTAATAGTAATCCTGGTTTGGGCGCAATCGCTCGAGCCAGAGCTACTCGCTGTTTCTGCCCCCCAGAGAGTTGACCGGGTAGACGATCTGCCAAACTAGCCAAGCCCACACTCTCCAAAACTTCCTCAATCCGTTTATTTATCTGGTTGGCCACCAAGTTGGGTCTAAATCGATGGTACATTAAAGGAAACTTAATATGATCGCCAACCGTTAGATGAGGCCACAATGCAAAATTCTGAAAAACCATTCCAATATTACGCTCTTCGGGAGCAAGGACTTGATCCTGATTGGAAACTAATAAATCGTCCAAATAAATTTCTCCTGAACTTGGCTTCTCAAAACCAGCTAATAATCTAAGTAAGGTGGTCTTCCCACATCCAGATGGGCCAAGGATAGCTACAAACTCTCCTTGCTGAATCTCCAGATTAATATCAATTAAAGCTTGATAATCTCCGTAAAATTTACTGATATGATTGATTCGAGTTGTCATCCTATTCTCCTTTCTTTCTTGCTAAATCCATCTATCACAGTCCAGATAATATAAGCAACAATAATTAGAAGGACGATCAAACTAGAGAAGGCATTGGCATGGCGCAAATTTCCTGCTTGTTGGAAACTCAAGACAGATACGCCAATAGTTTGAGATTTAGAAGCATATAATAAAGACGAAACAGTCAACTCTGTTAAGGCGGTCAAAAATACTAATACCGTTCCACTCAAGACAACGTTTTTAATAAGGGGCATTAGAATACGACGCCATTTTACCCAAATCGGACTGCCACTAACTTGAGCCGCTTCTTCGATGGATACATCCAATTGCTGAAAACTCGCGATTGATGAGCGCACTTGCAAACTAAAAAAACGGGTAAAGTAAGCAATGTACAAGATGGAGATTGAACCATAAATCCCTGGATTCCAACCTGGTAGGGGTTGCATCCAAGCAAAGATCATAGATAAAGCAAAGACCGTTCCAGGTAAGGCGTAAGGAATTGTTGCCACACTTTCAATTAGAAAGGCAATAGGCTCTTTCTTACGAACTCGAAAGTAAGCTAAGATTGTTCCAATTCCCAAAGAAATAAGTGCGGTTACCCCTGCTAGTTTTAAGGAAGTCAATATGGCTTGACGACTTTTCACACTTTGGAAGATAAACAAATAATTCTTTAGACTCAGATTATCGATGCTTAAAGGCCGGCCCATAACTTTATATAACGGAGAAATTATCAAGGCAATTAAAGGAAGAATACTGGTTACCAGTATAAATAGAATGATGGCGCCTTCTATCCAAGGACGTTTAGCGCCAAGATAATAACGAACACTATGGTCCTGAACCTGGCTTTCCAATTGTTGATGCCGGGCTAATAATAAGCGCTGAATACCTAGACCTATTAAAGCAATCACCGCTAGAACCACTGAAAGGACTGCTGCCTGATTAAAAGCACTCGGCCCGAAGCCGATAACTTGCTGATAAATATAGGTAGTCAACACGGTAATATTGGCCGAAGAACCGAGAAAAGCTGGAATTCCAAAATTATCCAAACAGCTAAGAAAGGCAATGAAAATTCCTGCCGTTAATCCAGGCATCGCCATGGGTAAGGTTACTTTCCGTAATACTATCCACTGACTGGCGCCTGAAATTCTAGCTGCTAGTTCTGTTTCGCGTGGAATTTGGCGAAAAGCATTCAAAGTAAATAAATACACTAAGGGATAAGTTGTAATTCCTAAAACAACAATCATCCCCAACATAGAATATAAATTAAAACCGTTAAACCCAGGCAAAATCACTGCCAGCCATCTCGCCATCTGACCATTTTGGCCAAAGAACTGTAACCAAGCCAGAGACGACACATAAGAGGGAATAATGAAGGGTAAGAAAAGGAGTAAGTGCAAGCTTTTCTTATAGCGAATGTCCGTATAAGCCATCAGCCAGGCAAAAGAAATTCCACATAAACTAGCTAAAATAGTTGCGCCGAATACCATAATAAAGGTATTAACCAACACACGCCAAGTTCGCTCCATCCTAAAGATTTTAAGATAATGATCTAAGGTAAATCCTAACTCACCTTGAAAACTCATATAAATTAATTTTAAAAAGGGAAGCACGAAAATTAGAAAACTTATAATAAGAATCAATAGCTTTATAATTCGGTATTTATCAAAAATAAAAGAGGAAACAAAAGGGTTTCCTCTTTTATGGGCAGGTTTAAAGACTGGCATCGTTCTTTAATCCATCTCCTTTATAACTTATTGAGCAGAGAACATTTCATCAAATTTTGCTTTATCTTGTTCTCGATTATCCAATAATTCCTTCATATCTCCTGAAAGAACCTTATCCAATTGATCAACAGTCTTTAGACCTTCTGGCGCTTCAATCCCTTCGCGAATTGGAGTATAACCTAGATCGGCTTGTAATTGTTGACCGGCTTCTGAAAGGATAAAGTCAACGAATGTTTGAGCAATTTCTACTTCTTCGGTATCTTTAGTAATCGCCACCGGTTCAGTGATAACCGGCACGCCTTCCTCAGGATAAACGAAGTCTACTGGCGAACCTTCATTTTTGGCTCGAATGGCTAAATAGTCAACCACCATCCCATAGGCTTTTTGACCACCAGCCACGGCTTCCATCACTCCACCATTCCCTTTCACCACTTCAGGGTTGATAGCTTTTAGATTTTCGTAGAAGTCCCAGCCAAAGTTATCCAAACGGGTAAAAATACCTAAGTTGTAAGCAGCTGCTCCTGAATACAAAGGATTAGGCATGACAACTTGATCCTTAGCTGTTTCTGCTAATAAATCTTGCCAAGATTTAGGGGCTTCAACCAGATCCGTGTTATAGATAATTCCAGTGGTCAAGATTTTAGTCCCAGTATACATATTATCCGAATCTACAAAATCTTGTGGAATCGCACCTGCTTCGGTCGATTCATATGCTAGTAACATATCTTCTGCCTTTAATGATTCAAACGTCACCGCATCCGCTAAAAGCAGAACATCCGCCATCACCTTGCCAGATTCTTTTTCTGCTTTCAACTTAGACATCACTTCTTCCGTACCAGAACGGAACACATTGACAGTAACATTAGGATAAATAGCATTATAAGCTTCGACTAATTTTGCAGCATCTTCATCGGGTTGTGAAGTATAGAATTCGATTTCACCTTCAAGATCTTTATTTTCTTGACCAAAAATGGTTGAAATATTGACCATAGAAGCTAATAGAACTACAGATAATAATAATTTAACCAGTTTTTTCATCAGATAATCTCCTTTTCATTAATATATTTCTGAATGGGTTCAACTAAATTCATTGACTCAGACATCATCGATAAAGGGGACACGGTTACATATCCCGATTTAACGAAATGATAATCATTCTGAATATCCTCAGAATGAATCTCTTGAAACAAATTTCTTAACCAATAAACATCCCGGTCTTTCGGATCTTTCAACACTTTAAAATCAAATTTCTTAATGCTTAAATCCATCGGCACTACTTTAATTCCCTGGATAGACTGAAGTTCCATACTTGGTAAATTTACGTTTAGAAAATAAGCGAAATTTTTCAGGTCGGGCAATATCTTGCCTAAGTTTTGATGTAGAAACGGTTTTAGCCGTCCGAAATTAACCTGATGATTACTGCTTCTGGCCATGGATAAAGCCAGAGCTGGAATTTGATACAGGTTGGCCTCTCGGGCTATCGCCAGTGTCCCAGAGTAGCATAAATCTTGACCCAAATTAGCACCAGCATTAATCCCTGATATGACTAAATCTGGTCGACCAGCAGATAGATGTTCTATACCAAGCTTAAGACAATCTACCGGACTTCCATTGACTTTAAAAGAAGTCACACCGGTCATCAAATCGACTTGCTGAGCGCGCAAGGGCCGGTCCAAAGTGATGGAGTGACTTGCCCCGCTTCGTTGAGAATCTGGTGCCACTACAATAATTTCAGCAATATCTTGTAAGACTTCTACCAACAAATACAAACCAGGACTAACAATCCCATCATCGTTCGATATTAATAACTTCATATAACCTCCTTTATCCACTTGCTATTTATTTTATTAAAATAATGTTAATTTAATGTTGATCCTAGGTAAATTTTCAAAAGAATTGTTAATTCAATGTAAATAATTTGTAAATATGACAAACCTATTCAGAATTTCTGAAGCTGAAACTCAACTATGCAATGTTGAATCTTTAAACAACTCTTTAGATCTCTAATTTTTGTAAAATAAAAAGCTATGATATAAGTCATCAATTAAAAATTGATGATTTATATCATAGCCTTGGAAGTTAAGAATAGTTTTTCTTGCCCCTTTTTTACCCCTTCTGAGAGTTAACTAAGCAAATTATTAAAATGGAAGGCACTTGAAACATGATAATGTCAAGCTTATGCCGACTGCAGGGATGAAAAATATTGAATTATTAAATAATAATTACTAACAGTGCAAAATAGGTGCAAAATTTGATAATTAGCCCCTTTAACCGGGGCTATTTTTTACAAAAAAATAAAAATAATTTGATAAAAGTGTTGACATTAGCAAATATATTTGCTATAATTTACTTGTAAGGTTGAGATATATCTTACAAATAAAAACACAGGCAAGGAGTGAATGAAAGATGGAAAACGGTATGACAAATGAACAATTCAACAAAGTGTTAAAAATGATTATACAAATAATTGAAGACTCAAAAACAAAAGAAGAAGCAGTAGAAAAAATAAAAAACCTACTCAAATAGAGTAGGGTCGGTAATGAATCAGGGGAGCCTTGCCCTCCCTCTGATTTATTTAAGTATATCATATTTGGCAAGAGTAAGGAAGATTCACTGATGGAAATCAAAGAAAATATAAAAAAATTATTAGAAACAGATATTAGCAGTTATGAAATAAATAGACAAACAGGCGTAACTAGGCAATTAATTGATAAATACAGAAAAGAACCAGAAACAATAGGCAGGCTAACTTTGGATAATGCTTTGGCATTATGTAAATACTATGATGACATAAAAAAAGAGCACAGCCTTTAATGGGTTGTGCTTTTATCCTTAAAGTCAGGGCTGTTTTTTTGTAAAAAATATTAATTTATTTTGATAAAACACTTGACTTTATACATAATATTATGTATAATAATTATAGAAAGTTGAGAGGAGGATAACCAAGGAATAGAAAGGAAGTGAACAAAATCAAAGAAGATAACATAGTAAAATTACTTGAGAAAGTGATTGAAAACATACCAGAGCTGATAACAGCGATTGTAGCATATCTGACCTACAAGGAACTCAAAAATAAAAACGACCGCACCGATAAGTAGCAATCGTTTAGGTAATGGAGAGCTAACCCCTCTCCTATTACCTTTATTATATCATTAAGAAAGGGGAATTCAAATGGTATATGCAATCACAGCTATACTGTTGGCATTATTATATTTAAAGATAAAGGATGAGAAAAATGATAATTGATACTGAAAAAATTGTTAATCTAATAAATAGTGATCTCACCGGTTATAGAATAAATAAAGATACCAATGGGGCTATCAAGCAACAGATTCATGACAATTATAAGAAAGGAAAATTAGACATCAATAACATGACTTTAGCTACCGCCAAGGAATATATGAAATATATTGAAAGCATAAAAAATAACCCTACCTCCGATTAAGGAAGTAGGGTTTTAATTTATTTTACGGCTTCAATTTTATACTCTTTACCGTTCCAAATAAAATGTCCGTCTGGTAATTTTTCTGTTTTTTTGCTATCTTCCTTGTTTTCTTCATCGACAATCTTCCAATCCGCTTTAGGCTCTAATAAATACTCTTCCAAAATCCATGAATTATATTTCTTAAGACGATAAGCGATTTTCGAATTGTTGACATCTGGGATATCTTTGATTTCAGCAATTATATCCGTGGTTAGCTCTAGCTCTTTTTGTCGCTTAGATAATAATAGCTCGCTCTTGCTAGGGTCCAACCATAAGAACCCTTTCGATAACGTAACCTTGTCGCCTACTTTTAATGGTTTGAATGGTAATTCTGGGGCAGTGTATTTAACCGTCTTAGTGGCTTGTAGGCCTTGAGGATTGTGGCCAACAGTCGCACCATTTAAGATGCCTAGGTATTTATTAACACGGTCTTTAAGGACTTGATACGTCAATCCGTTTTTACCATTCATGATTTGAGCAGGACACCACTTTTTATCGGGCGCAAAGTCATAGTGTCGTTTAATCTTTGCGGAAGGATTGAATCCCTCTACATAACAAATACACGCACACAGCTTGGCAAGATTATCAAAGGCCTTGTTATAGTCGCCGTCGGCATTGATACACTTCTCAATCGAGATATGCGCCATATTGCCCGGTCCATTTCCGTCGCTTGATTGCCAAGTCGCTACGTCGTGATCAAATGACATAATCGCTTGAGTGTCATCAACTTGATAGTTCCATGACTTTTGTTCTGGGTTATTAGGGTCGGACATGTTACGTTGGTAGTTAGCCATTGCTCTAGCATTTTGTCCTACTCCGGGCGCTCCTGTTTGATGGATAACAATCCCTTGCTTGCGGTTTATTCGGCCAAATGTTTTTGTGAGCGGTAGCGGTTCGACGACTAGCTTAAGTCCTAGCTTAGCGGCCGCTTGTTGCATGGTTAATTTTGTCATTGGTCTTTCCCCTTTCTGAAATTCGTCATAAGCCTTAAGCCCGTAATAATTGATAATATCGATGAGTTTCTCTGCATACTTAGAATCCGTGGCATAAGTGTTAACTAACGCTTTAGCTTGCTCCTCGGGTGTTTTGGCGCTAATTGCCTTGCGGTAATAATTTTTATACCAGTCAGACCTGCTTAGCATTTTAGCGTGGTCTTTGACGGATGCCTCCCACGAACCATACTTTCTAAAGGTACTCCGCATGATGTGGATAGCTCCTTTTATTTCTTCGGGACTCTCTTTTAAATACGTTTCTCCGTCCCATTCTCCTCGCTTAGCCTTGTATCCAAATAAATTATTTGCTTGTTTTGCTAACTCACTTTGGCCATAACCGGATTCTAAGCAAGCCTGGGCGATGGCTACGGAATTAAAAAAGTCTGATGGATATTTAACCACCAGACGGCCAACTTTTGTTATAAAATCAAATTCATTATTCATTGTTACCACTCATTAAGTTTTTTGTATATTCATAAACTGATGGACTGATAAATCCAGCGCTAATCCCAATAAAAGTATAAGTTTCAAATGAACCACCATTTAGCCACATAAAAATCATTCCGCAACCCCACCCAAGCCATAAAGTAATTAAATTAATGAAACGTGGTTGTAGCACATTATCTTTATCAAAAAATTTTAATGCTTCGGTTACTAAGGCCACAAAAATAGCGATGACCAAGGCCACCGCTAAATTATTATTAAAAATATCTTCAATCATTAGTTGTCCTCCTTAATTTCATAACGCTTAATCGTCTCTTCATAGATTAAGTGGGTTCTACTGTTCCCACCAAGCAACTCATACGCTTTATAAATATCATCTAAATCCAACTTTTCGTCTAAGGTCATAAAACTCTTTTCTTTGATTCGCATACACATCCGGTTAACTCTAAATCTTAGGAGTGCTAACACCCCCTGTTTTAATAGTTCTTGTTCTTCGGACTCATTTTCCATTTGGCGCCGTTTGTTGTTAACAGATTGGCGGTAAGCGTTGACCGCCCTATTTGCTAACCAAGACCCTAGCGCAAAAAAACCGACAATAATCGTTTGAAAAAGATGCGTTGTAAACATTTGTTTAAATAGCTCCATAATTACCCCCTTTCTATGGTTCGAATCCTACCGCCATCAAATTGATCCTTAATTGATGGGTGCCAGATGTAATCTGGAATAACCCTCGAGGAGATATCGTGTATTTTGCATACATGGTCGGTGTAATCGCCCAAGCATTACGCCTTTTTTCCACTTGCAACAAACTATAAGCGTCTTGAACCTCTACAATCTGTGAATCACTTAATCCGGTTGTGTCTATGCTCATATAAACCGTTGTGTTTGCCGGCATCGTAATAGGAAATGCAAATGTTCCAAATGTTTCAGCAATGTTTTGTCCATTACTAATATTTTTTATAACCTGCCTTGTAGAAATAATTTTCCCACTGGACTCTTTTATCCAAGCCCCAGATGAGTTACTCCCCTTAGTAAATGGGTCGGGTTGACGTTCCGGCTCTGGGATAGGTGTAGGGTCGGGTTGAATATTTATTGCTTTCCCGTTGATTCTGATGGGGCCTTTAGAATCGATTCCGCCCTGCCCGACTTGTAAAGCTGCCGGATTATTTTTATCAAACATCACACCCACACCCGCTCCATGTTTGCCCCATGTCATTGGGAAGCTTGCGGTTCCAACAGTGGTGGTAAATTTATATTGATTACCCAGTCCATCCGTGAGGGTCAGACGAATGTTAAAAGATTTACTATCGGATAAATCTTGGATATCAAAAAAGGAGCTATAATTATTTGATATAACCCCGATGTTCTGCGATCCAGCCACTGTCCAGACGGATTGGCCACGCTCTTGATATTCAATTTTTGCTTGAATCTGGTTCTGATTATCTAATTCATAAGCTTTTCCATGGTAAGCTACCCTCACATAGTCAGTCGTTGCATTTTCATCAAGAACACGTTCTGACGTCATGTTTGTTAAAGATATTCCTTGAAACGGTAATACATTAATCTTTCGAGTCGTCTGAACAGACCGTTGACGTGTATCGGTGGCCATCACACGAATTGTAATTTCGCCTGAGGCTTGGAATGGTTGAGAGGTGTAAGGATTATCTAATCCTAAAAAATCCCCAACCCAGATAAATACATTGTTAATTTTTGCACCTCGTCCAGGCCTACATGAAGGTGCAACTTTAACACTTGATTTCTTTTCATATAATTTTCCATCGACTGCGTTAATTGGAGTAATAACTATATTATCAATGGTTGGTTTAACATCAAATGGTATAGTGATTCGTTTTGTAGACCTGGAAAAATCTCCGATAATGTTCGACCCTTCGTAGGTCGTCAATATATACTCGACATCGCTCGCCGTTACATTTGGCATGAGATCTAATATTTTATTGACTTCATCCTGAGTAAACTGAAAATTTACTGGACTACTGGTTATCTCGGTAATGTACTTAACTAATTCTCCATTAATATTGATTCTTAATGTGTGCTTTTCTCCGGCCTTATCAAATGTTAATACATTATTTACTCCGGTTTGTGCGGATAAACTAGGGGCGTTGGTGATGATTGAATTTGATAAATTGTCGTCTGAACGTATCCAGCCGAGTCCACCAAGTCCGCCGACTTGGGAAACTGAGTAGATCGGTATTGTTCCAGCGCCTTTATCCGGATAATAAACATTACCAGCAGAGTCCGCCCATGCTACGTCTAGGACTTTTACTTGACCTTTCTCAACAGTCTTGACAACCCAAGACGTATCGCGTTTGGCAGCATGACCAGCAGTCCCATAGGCGTTTAATGGATGTTTATTTAACGTCCACATTTGACCTTTACTTAATGCCATTTAATCACCCCCCAATATAAACAACAGCCGTAATGTCGCTACCGATTGATGTAAACTTATGATTGTTTAACTCTAACGATCCTTGCACCTTAGCGTTTTTCATGACTGTGTAGACCCCAGACATATAGGCCATCAAGGTTTCACCATTTAGGAATTGTAGCTCTTCGTTTGTTACCTTTACCTTATTTTTGCTATCAGATTTTCCAATAGTAAATGCATCGTCAAAAATAAAATAGGTATCAATCTTTTCAGCCATCTGTTGCAAAAGCTTAAGTTGTTGGTCTGAATTATCTGCGTTACCGACAAGTTTCTCAATGGTCGTGATATACTCGGCCGAGTGAGTAATAATCGCATTATCCTTAGTAACATTCAGCGTGGTGTCAATAGCATTCATTTTTTCTTGAGTTTCAGAAAGAATTTCTATAACGTTATTGACATCTATTTGATTTGCTTTTTCTTGCTCGATTTGCCAAATTGACTTCTCCCATGTGTATTTATTTGGATTAGTACTTGATTCCTGGTTATAGTCGACATAGCTCCCTTTATACTGGCGCTTATCATCGGTAAAGGTAAAATCTACAAAGTTGCCGTCTGCGTCTTTGTTGGCATAGGCTAAATGATAATAAGGTGTCTTGCCGTCTTTACCGGGAGTTCCTGGCGCGCCTTGTAATCCAGTAGCCCCTTTCTCCCCATCTTTCCCTTTGGTGAGTTGCCACATATAATTGGCCGGATTGTTTAGGTCTTCTTGAATATCATCATATTGGAATTCTGTTGGCGCCTCGCCTTTTTCGATTTGAATATTATTTAATATCCAAGTCCCTGGCGCCCCATCATGATATATTCTTGGTAATTGTCCGGTCTTAGTAAGCTTGAATTTATAATAGGCTCGCTTACCGTCTGACCATGTTTCCACTGGTCTTAGGGTGTTTGTGTCGCTTCCGGTTTGTCCGCTAAGCATTTAACCACCTCTCTTTTATTTTTCATAAACCTGAATTTTATATTTTCCGGACTTTATATCATCTTCATTTGGTGATGCAGTGGTACCGTCAAAGGCTCTCGCCGGTCGCGTCGAAAGATAAAGTTCCCCGCTTGCGGTTGTCGTAAGTTCGAGTTCCTGACCAGGTATTAAGTGTGTTGTAACAAGATTGTTTTTGTCTGCTGTCACATAAACCGATGCTTGATCTTTGCTAGTCAGCTTAGGTGCGTCCGTTGTAACTACATAAGTTTTATTTGGCTGTAATTTTATAGTTGCGGTCTTTATATATCCGCTTACAGTGCTAACAGTGTCATATCCATTTGTAGATGTATCCCATACAAGTTTAAGTGATGGTTGTTCCGGAGTTGCACTACGCTTGTTTATAAATACGCCATTAATATAATCCGTGATTTCTTGCGCAAAGACACTAGCATCGCTTTGTGACATGTGGACGCCGTCTTGCATATCAGCAGTATCTGGGGTAATCATTGATTCTTTAAACACATCAAAAAATTCAATGCCGTACTTTTTAGCTACCGCACGTTGTGCATCGACATAGGCTTGCTTAGTGCTTGCTGACCCTTGAGCTGTCGTGTCAAAGATACTTAGAGCAATCATACGAATCTTAGGGAATCGTTGCCGTGCCCCACCATAATAAGCATTGAGTGCCCCATAAAAAGTGGTAGTCTGTGTATCACTGATAGACCCAATTGGCACATCAGAAGCATAATCATTCGTACCGCCGTTTAAGATAAGTAGGCTTGTGTCTTCGGGAATCTCACTAACTCGAGTGCATAAAGCCTTAGCTGATTTAATGGCATAGGTTGAGACTAACGCCCCACTTTCGCCAAAATTTAGCACCGTATCAGCGTTTAAATTGCTCCCTAGTGTATTTATCCAAGGTGTTGACATTCGCTCTGTGGACGTATCAAGACGGCCGTACATGAGGCTGTCGCCAATCCCTACAAGCTTAAATTGCTGTGGGGCTGTACCAGTCGATAATGATTTAATCGCTTGGTTGATTTCGGCTAGCGTGGCAGTAGATGCCAAGCTCGCGCCTTTTGCATTAACACTACCAATTAGACTATCTCTATCTGTGACTAATTTATTTAAATAATCTGCGGTCGTGGCCATTAAACCACCCCTACTACTTTGGCAAGGATAGTATTTATATCGCCAAGTTGTTGTTGCAATTCTGCTTCCGTAACGTATTCACTTGGAATTACTGTTAAATAATTTCCCTTGGGTTGATATGTTGAATCCGCTGTATTTTTTGTCAGATAATTACTTAAGTCGACACTTCCGCCTGTCGATACATCGGAAAGTTCCTCTTTTGTTGCATAATTACCTTTCGGCTGATAAATGTTTTTAGCTTCATCCTCTGTAAGATATTCAGCCGGAATTTTAGTAATGAATGATGATGTATCCGGTATATCTGATTTTTTAGCGTAACCGGATAAATCTACCGTTTTACCGATGTAAGGCAAATCTTTATAAAGACTTGATCCATTGCCGACTTTTGCTTGGCCGGTGTCAGACTCGATTCCGAGTTCCCCAGCTAGTAAGACATCTTGACTACTCGCCCATTGGCTTGCGGTCATTCTTTTATGTTTAACTCTGATGTAAAGTGTCTCTGCCATTTATTCCACTCCTTCAAATATATATGTTGGATTGGCTGACCATTCGCCAATATGTGTATGAACTTCATTGCCATCTGCTATTTCCCAAGAAGTTGTACCATCACTTTCAAATGTCGGTTCGAAAGATAAGACATAATATTTACCATATTCAAGGTTAACAACAGGTTTTATATCCACATAACCTTGAGGTTTGGTTAATTTGACGGGTCCTGGATTTAAGACTAAATTCTTTGTAGCTTCACGCACGTATTGCCCCATATAATCGCGGTTGGTCTCCGTCCGGCTGAAATCTTTCGTGCCATCATCACTATTTGCATAGGCAATATAAGTAATGTAGTTTTTACCATCTCTGCCTTTAGATGGAATAGTTAGACTAACACCAGCTTGGCCTACCAATTGCCCTGAATCATCATATACTCTACAAATAAATGTAGTTTCTGAGCCGATAATGTCTTGTTTATATACTTTTAATAAACTCGTATTTTCAGTTTCTGATAACCGGTTATTAAATTCAGTATCAAGTTCACGTTCTTGTGATACTCTTTCCCATCTGAAATCACTAAATACTTCAGTGACATCTTTGGTACCTTGATATATCTTCGCTGCTATCGTAGTTTCTGTAACTTTATCATCCAAGATTAACCCATTGGAAGCAGATAATTCTAGTTTTATCGGCTCTCCTTTTCTCCACTCATTCAGAAGCTTTGTACGCTCTTTTTGAAGTTCCTCTTGGATTTGAACAACCAATGACTTTTCTGGTGCTAACAGTTCTCTAACATTCGAAATAACTACACTATTCAATGATTTGTTTGTCTGACTTTCAACAATTTCCTCCACACGCGCATGCAAATATAAAGGTGGATTGAATTCATGGTCAATAAAAAGACCCCAGTCGCCAATGGAAATAGTCTCTGGCATATCATAAAGATTAATTCGATAGGTCATGGCGGGTTCTTTATGCTTATTCATAAACTCTAACGCTTCATAAATCAATGGCAAAGATGCTTTATCAGCTTGAAAATCTTGTTCAATCCATTTTGCCTTTATCGTTTGACCTTGAATATTCCATTTATTGTTTGCTTCACGGTTATAGATGCAACTGTCAACCCCATTGGTGGCAAGGCCTCTGTAATGAGTCTGTACTTCATTTTCTGTTTTATTTCCATCAGTGTCATACGAAGTATATTTCAATATACCGTCTTCACTGAGCTTGAATCCTTTAATCGTATGATATTCTGTGACTGACTTTTCTGCCTTACGAGTACTAAAATCAGCGGTACTTGCTTCGTAAACTGCTTGCGCAATAAATTCAGCATGCTTTTTATACCCTTCTGGAATCATATGAATGTTGTCTGAACCATACCAAGTTTTACGCATGGCGTTTGCAAATGATAACCAATCCGCTAAAAAAGCATTTTTAAAGGTTTTTGAAGCCCAATGAGTAACTTCATCTACCTTATACTGATGATTAACCATGGACAAAGTATTTACCCAAATGACTTTCCTGCTTTCTCCAGCAAGCATCATAAACTCTTCGACTTCTGTTCTCTCAAGTCCACGATTGGTCCCCAGAATGACTACAATAATATTTTTTAATGTGCCTGCGTTCTTCATCTTTTTAAGAGATTCCATCCCGCTATAGATTGGATCACTGTGGGTGATTTGTCGGCTACCATAGACGTCATAATTAGAATCAGGAAGTAGTTTATGTAAGTATGGTTTAGTCCCTACTCCCAAACTATCGCCAATAACAGACACCCCTATATTTCGGACGGCTGATCTTGCTGCATCACTTAAATTACCGCCGACCTTTTTATCTATTGGTTGCAGGTTGCCGGACGTCGTTCCACTAGTATTATTGGATGACCCATCTGATGATTTTCCGGAAAATGCTTCTTGATCCCATTCGTATAATTTGTTTTGCTCAATAACACGAATCAACGAGGTCGCGTAGCCTGGGTCTGTCGCATATCCGGCATTTTGTAATGCCCAACAAGCCTTTTTATAATCGGTTTCTCCTATAACCGCTTTATAATGATTTCGCCGCCATTCTGTATTCGTAAAAAAAGCAGCATGGTCTTCAATTGAATCTGCCAAGCTATCATAAGCTCTAAAATCAGCATAAACCCACTGACTAACCCCATTAATGACCTCACGAGTCTGCATATTAACAACGCGACCCGTCCAATCCGAGCTTGCCTTGATACCGAAGTTATTATTATAAGGTGGTTGTGCTAACTTGCTCTTCCCCCATCCTGATTCCAGGACTGCTTGAGCTCCAGTTACGGAAGGGAGAACCTTATAGTTATGCCAACCAGCGATTGCTCCCGGTTTAACATCTTCTAAATATCCCAAGATTTAACCCCCTTTCTATGGTTTTCTAACACGTACATAGCCTAATACAGTAAAGTGTGATGTTTTAGCAACTTGAACGGGGTCACCAGCGTGAACCATCTCACCATTACCTAAATACAAGCCGACATGATTCGCGTCTCCTGGCCATGTATACCCTGTATCCATAAGGACTAAATCGCCACGCTTACGTTCGTTTGAATTAACACGATAGAAAGGACCTTGCTGAGACCAATATGTATTTGTAGTGCATCGCCAATTTGGCCAGTTTGTATAGCCAGCATTTTTAAATGAATAGTTCATTAATCCGGAACAATCAAAGTTAGCTGGACCATTAGCACCCCACACATAGCGCTTTCCTCGTTGCGCCATTGCAATTTCTATAACCTTTTCAATGAGGTTATCCACTTGAGGTTGAGGCTTTGGTGCTGGTTGTTTTGGCGTTACTGTTTGTGTTTTTTCTTCTTTTTGTTTTCCGCGCACATTTAACTTGGTAATGACGTTGTAATAATCTACTGTTTTTTCTACAGGACCTAACAAATCATCGCTTGAAACTCTAAATCCAAACGACCCTTCAAAACGATATTTCAAAAAGCTAACGTAAAAGACCGGCGGAAAACCAACTTTATACCGCACACTAAATTCCAACTCAACACCAAATTCAGTTGCCAATTTTCTTAGCATTTCTAGTCTGCGTTCTGAACCTTGAAACTCAACTACTTTCGTTGTATCAGATTCATCTACCAATACTTCATAATCAGTTCCTTCTAATAAAGCATTCGTGTAATATGACAATCGTTCTCTGGAATTTGGCGTTTCAATTGGATCAGCAAAACCGTTTAACATACTAATATTCGCATCTTCAGCAAAAATAGTTTTCTCATATCGATTCTCTACCACATTCGTAATGGTCAATAAGAGTTGTTTTCTGTTTTTGTTATACATTTCTAGCATGTTGCCCACTTCTAAGGCTTGACTACGATGATCATTAGTTTTATGCACTTTTAATTCAAGCGTATATAATCCACTCGCAATACTTGTTTTAAGTTGATCATCATAAAAAGTAAGCCCGTTAGGCGCATCATTCGTTAATACGTCTACGGGCTTAAATGTTCTATCAATAATCCGAATCAAGATAGCCACCTACTTTCAAAACCTGCGATAATTTTTGGCATGTCTGCCCACGATGATGTGATAACTTTAATCGCTGTAGGGCCGCCATCAATCGTAAAGAAACGGCTATCATAATCATGGGCGCCAGTAAAGTTTGACCCATTCACTAATATTTCTCCAGTCTCATTATTAATATATAAATGATCTCCTGATTTAAAAGTATTTTTTACATCATGAATTCTGTCAGTGTAATGTCTATCTACGCGTATATTTCCAACGTAAAATTGTTCATAAGGTTTGGTACCGCCCCAGGCTCCTTGCCAGAAAAACACTTTTTTAGGTCTTAGTTGAGCTAGGTTGCTATCATACAAAGTTTCATTAATAATTTGTGGTTGAGTCGTTTTAGTAATCGTCTGTGCTTCTTCGATATCACGTTCATAAATCCAGTAGATTGGCCATCCGCCATTATCTAACCGATAAGCAACAGACCCATCAGCGCCTGTTTTTGAGGTACCAACTGTATAATCTAAATCATGATATCCATTTAAAATAGGATGACCAGTCTCTGCGTGAGTCGCACTCTTTTTAATATGTACAACTTGACCCACTCTAATTTTGTTGTTTTGGGTCATGGTGGTCTTATCAGACTGTATTAGCCAAGAAAATAGATTGCCACGTTTTTCCATTTTGATATTCCCATTTAAATTTTTTAATTTGTTTGTCCGAATTATTTTTGAATATTTTTCATAACCAGGTCGATTGTCCCGAATCTTACAAGTGACTGTTAATTCATTTTTACCGTCACCAGTGTCATAGACTGATGTTGTCATAATGGGAATGTTATTTTCATCCATAATGACAAAAAGCAAGGCCATCGTTCGGCCTTGCCCTATATTTGACGCATCTACACGCATTCTAGCAGTCATAATATCTGCTTCTTGTTCTAGCTTACCCTTATCAAATTCTTTAACAAAAGCATGTCCATACCATTTAGAGTCTGTTCCAACTTCATTCATGTCCACCCATACTGCCGAATCAGTATAATAGGGCTTATTACCACTACTAATTTTGTTATAGTCTGGTATCCACGTCTTTGCATCATTTATTTCTGTCCATCCTACCAATTTACCTTTGGACGAAACAATCGGCTCATCAATCGCAATTTCACTAGGTGGGACGATTATATTATCTTCTTGAGTCGGATTTCCCAACGAAATAAATCCGTTCGGCGACATGATACATAAATAGCCACAATCTCGACCGAAATATAAATCAAAATATGGATACGTTGGTGCGGTTCCTTTGTTTTCTAAGATTCCGAGGCCTTCTTCTAATTCAACAAAAGTTAGGCCTTTAACATCTCGCCAGAAATAGTCCGGACTGATGAAGGTAATTTTAGCTTTGCCTGCTTTATTACTAGAGCTAAATTGCACTTCACCATCTATAATCGCTAACAAATATCTATCATTACGATTACTAAACCTAAGTTTTTTAGGCTCTGTACTGAATAAAATTTTATTCAATTGATCTAAATTGTCCATGACATCATTTTTTATCGTAATATCTACTTCCAATTTAATTTGACCTAATCGTGTTTGATAGAATTTAGATCCTGACAAAGAGGTATTTGTAATAAAGTTATTATCGCGAGGAGCCATGAGCGTGGGGGTAACGTTGTTAATAATACAGTACTTAGTAAATTCTACATCATCGTAATATCCTTTTAAGTACATCTTACCACGCTCCTAAAATTCGTTTATTGGTTCTATCTTGAATCTGTTGATACCTACGTAAAGGCTCATCAATTTCTCGAGAAACCTTTTTACTATCCATATATAAATCGCTGTCTTTATTTACGATGGTCGTTAATTTGTTAATAATCGACTCCAAATATTCATCTGTGTTTTTATCTCGATTACTATAGAAACTATTCGGAGTCAACTGAGTACCGAAATACGCATTTGTGTCAAACTCTTTCTTTACATTGTTTAAATCTAATGAACCATTATCTATAATAGGTTTAATTTTTAATGTTTTTAAATGGTCTAAATTAAATTTGTTTAAATCAATGTTATCTGTAAGTTCCTTAGAGATAGCACCAGCCATGCTTGATACAGATTCTTTTACATAGCGAAAATTTTCATTTAACCCCTTATACAACCCTGTCATGATTGCCTTACCATTTGGGATGAGCATTCGCTTATCATACGGTAATGGACCCTTTAATTTTGGAATAGATGAGGTGACTCTCGAGAAAAACCCTTTAACGTTTTCCCAAGCAGATTTTAACCCATTCAGCAAACTATTCATAATCGCTGATCCAGCATCCCATAAGTTAATGTTTTGGACTGAACTAATAATATCTGAACCCAATTTAGTAAATATATCTAAGACAGATGAAATTTGGCCAGTAATCCCTTCAATTAAGGACGCGATTATTTCAATACCAGCAGAAATAATCTGTGGTATATGAGATAAAATCATTGCAATGAACTGAACTGCTAGGCTAGCGGCCGTAGCTATTAAACTAGGTATTAAGCTAATAATACCGTTTATCAGGTTAGTTATGATATTTCTACCAGAAGATAAATATTGAGGATAATTACTCAAAATAACGTCAATGAAGCTGCTAACAACATTAATGGCACTTTCGCCTATAGCCGGCAAATTTTGAATAATTCCTGTTACTAAATTTAAAATCAAATCTGCCCCAGCTTGTAAAATGACTGGTATATTCGTCATCATAAATTGAACAAATTGGACGATTAATTGCCCAGCAATAGTAATCAACAGTGGCAAAGCCTGTAGAATACCGTTGGCAATGTTTGTTAATATTTGTACGCCCATTTCTAGCAACATCGGCAAGTTTGACGTTATCCATGTAAGCACGTTAGAAAAAACCGTACTGAATGATTCTAAAAATTTAGGCAAGCCAGTTGTTAATCCTTGAGATATCCCTTCAATCAATTTACCGCCAAGTTCCATTAATCTTGGAACAAATTCTTGATATAATCCAACAAATAAAGTTGGCAATCCTTTTAAGATATTCCCAACCATTGGGAAAAAATTATCAAGTAAAAATGTAGATGTTGTTTCGGCTAATGCCTTTAAAGATGGTTTAATGTCTTCACCAAGTGCTAATTTTCCTAAAACATTTTTGTATGATGCTTTCATTGCTGCTAATGACCCAGAAAATGTTTTTTCAGCTTCATCAGCCGTTGCCCCAGTAATCTCAAGTTTACCTTGAATCGCATGGATCGCATTATAAACATCAGAAAGGTTGTTGATGTCATATTTAACACCGGTTAGTTTTTCGGCATCAGCCAACAACCGTTCCATTTCACTTTTTGTACCACCATAACCCAATTTTAGGTTATCGAGCATGGTATAATTCTGCTTAGCAAAGCCTTGGTATGCATCCTGAATGCTTTCGATGGATGTCCCCATTTTATTCGCATTATCTGCCATATCTATCATGGCCATGTTTGCGACATCGGCCGCTTTTGAAGTATCTCCGCCTAATGATTGTAAGAGACTAGCGCTAAAGCTCGTAACATTTTCCATATAAGAGTTGGCTGACAAGCCAGCCGTTTTATAGGCTTCATCAGCATAAGTTTTAACTTTATCTGCGTGGCCTTTGAAAAGAGTCTCAATACCACCAATAGATTGTTCTAAAGCAGCACCTTCTGTAATCGAATCTGAAATAGCTTTACCAATCGCAGCGGTTGAAATAATGCCTGTTAGGGCAGAAATCATTTTAGTCCCTATTTTTGTTCCAGCAAAGGCGCCGGCCATCGCGGATTCTGGACCAAGTGCCTGTGTTATTGAGCCTTTTATACCTCTAGCAGAAGGTATGATTTGTACATAGGCTTGTCCTAAATCAGTCACTATTCATCACCCCTTATCTGTCTTAGTAATTTATTTCTTGTATTTAAGAAGTCCTCACCGGATTCAAACGCAAGTTCTTTTCGCTCCTCTGGTTCATCGACCAACATCCTATAAATTGATTTTGGTTTATTTTTTCCGTTTTTAGAATCCTTAGTTTTTGACCATACTAAAATGTTTAAATCGTCCAGTATTTGTGCTAAAAACATGGTTTCAAGTGATATTTTCAACCCATTCATCTTTAACTTAATTCGTGAATTGTTACTGAGACCAGAAGCAAAAACAGCTACCGTGCTTAAAGGTAGCTGTTTGTAGTCATATATATGATAGGTTTCTGCTAGATCACATATCAGCGCATTCTCATCCGTTTTTATCATCCAAGCAAGGACAGTTAGTTTTTTACTTGAGTTTGTGATGCAAAAATTTCTTCGATTTCGCCGAATAACTTTTCTGCTGATACAATCCCATCTTCATCACGAACATGATCTTTTAATTTGTCGGCATCTTCGCCCAATAATAAATCAATGACTTTTGGGAGCAATAACGGTTGAGAATCAACTTTTGAAATTACTTCCATCAATTCATAATTTTCTAATCGTTTTTCTTCGATTTCATATTTAAACCCTGATTTAGTTTGACCTTTAATCATTATTCCACATCCTCCCCTTTGCTTTGAATATATTCGTAGTGCGTATTTTCATTTTTGTCAGGCAATCCTAAGATCGTGACTTCATATCCAACGTTTTCATCATCTTTATATACGATTTCGCCAATTTCAGATACTTTGGCAACCGGAATAACAATCCGTTTTAGAACGCCACCTTTTAAAATCATATCGACAACAATTGGATGTTCTTCTAATTCTTTTGAGTTGGCGGTTACTTTAATACCGCTTTCCAATGTTCCTGTTACATTTTCAGAACCATAAACTTCTTTTAACACATCAATATTTAAACTCTCAATTAATGTGTAAGTAAATTTATCACTTCGTTCTGTTAATACGGTACTAACTACTTGACCGCCCCACGCTTTGATATTTTCTGATTCTGGTGTGTGTTCGTTGGTTAGACCATCCTCCGAAATAAATCCTAATGGTTTAAAAGCACCATCTAATTCGGTGGATGCATCTGTTGGCAATGTTGAGCCTAATTTCGCTGTATAAATTGCTCCGCCAACTTTTGGTTTAGCTGACGTGACATGTTGTGTATTTGACATTAATATTCCTCCTAGTAATGATTTATATCAAAAACAGCTTGATATCGATATCTTTTAGAGTCAATATCTGTAAAGTTATAATCAGAATTCAAATGAATACCACTAACTTCATCTAACTCTACAAGATTGTCCATCAGTTCTTTTATTTTTTCATTTAACAAAGCAGCTGCATACATTGTTTTTCCATAACTTTGAATAGCCACGGTTGATGATTTGAGTTTATTAGAATACCTACCACTTGTTTTTTCTATCAACACAAACGAATTCGGCATATAATCTTCAAACTCAAAAAAAGACGGTACATCCAAATGATTATCTAAGTATTCTTTTAATAATACCTCAATCATTAGTGCACCGCCTTTAAGAGTGTGTTATTTTTTAAATTGTCTTTCTTCGCTGCAAACGTACTTGTTTTTACCATTGCATTCGCACGATTTTTACCAACATAAACATCATGCTCGTAGCCACTACCGCAACGATCGCTTATTGCGGAAGCTTTTTCAGTTAAAATATTCTGCATTTGTGCTGATTTCATGAGTTCAGCTACACCTTTTTTATTTAATACAAATTTAAAATTATTCATAACGTTCAACCATCACCTTCTTATTCCATTTCAACGGAATCATAGAATCTATTCCTTCTAATGGAATGCCAAAAGTACGCCATCTTTGATTGAAAAATCTTACTTCTTTGTTCTCCCAGTCGTGCGTGTCACCTTTCGGGATACCTAGAGTATAGATTGCCTTTCTCCCGGTTAGATTTATTTGATTAGTGATATCATCTGAGGTTGCTGGCGATACAATGACATTATCAACTTTTACTTCCGTTTCTTTGACAATCGATTTTCCAAAAGGATCTTTACCAATAATCTGAGTATCCATCAAAGAAATCGTTATGCCATGGATCATCTCCATATAGTTCACGCACCCCAATTTTTTGTTTTTTTAATCCAAGTCTTTTTAGTTCTTGGTCTTTAATGAATAAACCACCACCGGGGGTTAGGAATGTTCCAGACCAAGAATATCCTAATGCAGCCTGAGACTCCTGAATCATTGGTTCTTTATCCGTTGATGTCATTAGTGTTCGAGCGACAACATCAACTGTAACTGACTTTAGAACACTCTTAAAGCTTTCATCTTCTATGGATAATAAATCTAAATCTTTTCCAACCTTTTTTGCTTCTACTCTTAGTGTGTCTGAAACAATTGGAAGTAAGCTTTTTGCTCGGTTCATTTCGTCATTGGTCATCTTTCGCCAAAGATTTGTTACATCTTCGATAGTGGCAAAATTTTCCATACTATTCACCTAATCCTGAAAAGACGTTGCAATAACTTCGATAATTTCATCTTTCTTTGTAGCTTCTGAAGGCAATTCAATATCATTAGATTTAGCATATGCCTTGAGTTCTTTAACTGTTAGTTTAGTTAGATCAAATCCTTCTTTATCTTCAACATCATTTACTTCTGCTTTAATTTCGTTATCGGTTTCTTGTTTTACATCTTTTATTTTAATTTGTTTATTTTCCATTTTTTCCCAGTTTTCACCAGAAATAGGGACAGTCACATCAATGACTGCCCCATTTAATTTGTTGATATATCTCATTCGCTATCCCCCATTACATTTCCTTGGACAATACGTGAGAAGTAATTAGGTTCTAAAATACCCCATCCTAAATAAACCTCAGCACGAATATAAATTTGGTTATAACCTTTAAGGTCAAGACCAGAATTGTCTGGATCACCATATTTAATGATTTCAAGTGGAATTTGTTTTGCATAACCCCATTTGAAGGCATTTCGGAAATCTCCAATATAACCCATGACGGTTTCTTTAGTCATATCAGATACTGTTTTGTTAACATGAACATTTAAACCATTAATGCTTGATGGCGCATTACCCCAAGCTAAATCTGGGAACATAGCACTGCCATCAGCTTTTATTTGTTTAGATAAAGCAGAACGGAACACTGGCGACATGGCAAAACCTGTGATGCTTGCTCCAGAACCTTGAACGGTGGAAATAGCTGATTCTACAACACCATTTGCATCGGTTAATTCTGATGGTGCTTCTGCCTTTTGAGTTACAAGTTTATCAAAATGATTATTGCCAACAACCGTTGATGATTCTCCTGTACGTGGGTTCACCCCATGAAACGCAGCTAAATCTAGACCACGAGCCACTTTTTTAGCAAATCCATCATTAAACGCTCTAAGGATATTAATTTTTTCTTCTTCTGCAGCATATAGAAACTCGTCAGATACACGGGCTCCGTATTCAAATTTAATTGGTACCATTTTACGAGGTGCAATTGAAATTCCACCTTCGGTTTTCTTGCCTGACTCTGCTACAATATCAATTTCCTTATCCATGTTAAAAGTAAACTCTTTAATCCCATTAAATGGAATTGGAACTTGATTAGATAATACTGCTAAAGATGATTCTCCTTGTACCTTAGAAAATAAATCAGAAACTAACTTCGGTTCAAATAATTGTTTACGCTCTAATACCATATTTTCTTCTCTCCTTTTTTATTCTTCTGTGTCAAATGCACTTAATAAATTTCTATATGCTGAATCTTCGTCACTTTGAGCTTGTTCAGATTCCTTTAAAGGCGCTACATTGTTATTGATAGTCATAAAACTCGCTAAGTTTTCCGCATCTTTCGATAATGTTTCTTCATCATCTCCCACCAAGCGATCAGATAAATCAATTGGTAAATTATGGCGAATAGCAATAGTTCGCTTGAGTTCTTTATTTTTCAAAACAGAAAAATCATTTGATAAATTATCTCGTTCTGTTTCTAACTCTGAATACTTATTTGATAATTCATTCTTTTCATCATTTAATGCTGAAATTGTTTGTTCAAGACTGTGTTTTTCATTTTTTAGTGCTTCATAGTCTTCTTGAAGTCCCTTATCAGCTTTTAATGATTTTCCATGCTCAGCCATAATCTTTTCAACATCTTCATCCGCAATTCCTAAACCTTTTAAAAAATCTCTATTCATTATTGATCTCCTTCTCGTTTTGATTTCGGTGTCCGACACCGTGAAGTTTTCATTTAACGCATGAATACGATAGTTTAACGTCATTGCGGACATAAAAAACACCCACATAAATGTGAGTGTGTTAATAACTTATTCTTTGTTGTCGATTATTTTTTGTTTCTAAACAAATCCAGTGAGCTAATATCATGCTATCCATTAAGCAAATATCATAATCTTCATATTGACTTCGATAGCCAAATCCTCCAGCTGAACCAATGGGTCTTTTTTCACAATTCGTAACAATCTGTGTTAATGAAGGTTGATTCATGTGGACAATATTTTGTGTATTTATGCCTCTTTCAAAAGCCGAATTTGACACAATCACTTCAGATACTTTTGGTAAAATTGGTCTTGGTTTAATCTTTGCCTCTTTTATTTCTTTCTCTAAAATATATTGACCACTAGCACCATCGACCACTACTTTTGAAACGTCTGCTTGATTTAAAAAATTTAATATCCAACCATTCCCATTTCTAACCGATTGACAATCAATAGCTTCTATAAATACATTATTTTCTTTGGTACGTATCGCAATACTCATGGCAACATTGGCGCCGTCTTTGCCATATTTGATACCCACGAATAACTTAGAATTAAAATCGGGAAGTTTTTCAACTCCCATTGCTCCCCATTCTTCTTTAGAAATCACTGATTTTTGGTTGTATTTAGGCCAAAAACCTAACCGCTGAACATTATGGTCAAGTTCATCTTCCCCAAGCTCAGCTTCGATTTTACGCTCATTTAGATGGTAACCCATAGAAGGATTGGTCTCATACCACGCATCAACATCACGAATATCTTTCATTTCTGGGACCGACCATTCTGCCCAACCAGAGTACTTTAAACCACCATCTAAACAATTGTTTCTGTACTTTGTAAATACCGTGCCACTTGATATTGGAGTGGGTGGTGTCCCACACATAATCGTTTGAGGATTGTCAGAGTCGGTCACTGTATATTTTAAGGCGGATTCTTGATCATCAGTATATTCTTGGGCCTCATCAATAACCAGTAAATCAAAACCTTCACCTAGGCCACCAGTAGATGTTCTTGTTCTAAATTGGATAACTCCACCAGAATGATACAATTCCAACCGCTCTTGCCCTTTTGCTTTGATTGAATTGAAATCATCACCTTCGACGTAGCCACAATCTTCAAGATATTTTTTGAGCTTTTCATAGGATGAATGGGCGGTGCTAATTCTATGCGCTGTATGAAGGATATTTAAACCTTTTTCCAACGACCATAATTCTTTAATATAAACAATTTCTGTCTTACCATTACGCCGAGGAAGTGAATAACCAAATTTTTGGTGAGTCCATAAGCCATCATTTTCAATGGCCATCAGTGGTTTTAATAAGTTTTTCTGCCAATCGTATACTTTTAATCCAGTCCGTTCATAGAAATCAACAGCTTCTTGATAATTACTTTTTTTGAACTTAATTAGGAAGCTAACGGTAGGGTTTTGATTGCCAAATTTAATTTTATTACCTATTATTACCACCCCTTTCTAAGGGCGCCAATCAGCAACACCTCCTGCTACTTATGATTTTAAATTAGACAAAAGGGATAATAGATTTCGCATCTTTAAGCATTTCTTTTGCTTTAGCAATAAAGCTATTATCTGTTAGATACTGAATCCCTAACGGTGTAATACTAATCTCTTCTAAATCAATAACATTTGGGTACTTTTGGCCCCAAACCTTTTCTAAAACAACTCCCTCAACATATCCACCATCAACAAGATTAAAAATAATAAATTTCCAATAATTTGTATTTATATTAAACAGCTTGCCTTGAGGAAACAAATAGGACTCATCTACTTTAATATCAGATTTTAGACAACTATATAAATAAGCCAATATTTGATAAACAATCACCGGATAATTATCTTTAGCCATTTGACCACCTTCTAATTTATGATTTCAATTTTCTTTATGTCATTTTCATAAAATTCATAAGGAAATTCATATCCGACTGCATCAATAATAATACTTTCTTTACCATTTTCATTGTCTTCAGGATATACATAATCACTCACTTTTCCTCTAAAAATTTTTCCATTCTTAGATTCTAAAAAAACTTTCTTACCCCAATATTCTTTTAATTGCATTTTTACTCCTCCCTTGTTGGATAAATATGGCTTCCTGATTTCGAATAAATAATAATCCCATGTCGAGATTCGTATTTAGTGCCGTTTTCATCTTGGTAAACACCTAAAGGTTGATTATCTGCTACTCGTTCTTTATTAGTCCATCCTTTGATTGACATGATTGGTATACCCGTGCCTTTTAGGCGATGATATTTTAACTGAGATGTTACAAGATCTCCATACATGTAACTTCTTCCTTCATCGCGAGTTTTTTCTAAATGGCGTAACTGTTTTTCTTTATTAATCATATCTTTGACATCTTTTCTAGTTAAGTAGTCTCTTACAATATGATTACTTACCTTAGAAATGTTATGGCTTTTACTAAAACTAATCCTTTTCTTAATTTTATCAGCTTCGTCTTCTCGGTTCCACTTCTTATCCCATACATTTTGCTTTTTACCATCCCCCGGATGATAATGAACTTCACACCGGCAATGACCATGCCTTCTAAACACATCTGGAGGCAAACCAGATGGGTAATCAAAGCTTCCAACCATCTTACTACACCACTCGCAACAACCAGCATTCGCAGTTCTCACGATTTTGGGAGACAGTCCAGCTTTATAATGCAAATCTGCATTTGATTTAATAGAATCATCAACGATAGATTGGCTAAAGTTAACGATGGGTTCATCAAGGATCCATTTAATATCATCAAAGTTATCTTCATCTGCAATCCTTTGAACGATTCCTTGAATTCGATCATTATTAAGTTCAGGTTTCTGGCCAACAATACCAAGATTTGCTTGTTTATTGAGTAATGATTGTGTTTGCCGACAGTTTTCAGCTACAACGCCATGATTGTCTACCATCATCGGTTCAATTACTTTCTTTGCAATATTGTAATACATTTTACCGTTTGGTAATTCGTCGCTTTTTATATTCTCTGAAAAGGTTTCAGATAACAGTTCACCAACCCTAATGGCAAATGAATTTGCTTCATGGTAACTATAATTTTTATTATGTAATTGATTATTAAGTTTCTTGATTTGGTTGTCCGATTTGATTTTTTGGTAAAACGCCGTTTGCAGTGTCTTCAGCAAATCCTGGGATATATCCATCTGAATCTCCTTCCATGCCTGTTAGATCTCTCAAATTATCATTACCAAAGTATCCTGGAATTGATTGGTTAATCTTGATAACACCATCACCAATCGCCGAAATTGTTGCAGCGTCTGGTTCAAATACAGGTTCCCATTTCGGAATGGTTTTATAGAACTGATTTCGTTTATAGCTGAAATTGTCTCGAATACACGTTGCTAAGAATCCAACATTTAGAAATCCACTTCCAAAGTTTCTCTGTGCTTTTCTAGCAGTGACTCTCAACGTTTCATGACTAGCTTTAATGGCTTCAGCACTCGATGGATTGTCAGTTACAAATCCTAAATCGTCCAAGGTTAATCCAGTTTCACCAGCAAAACCAGCAGCTGCCATTCTTAATTGTTCAATAAATGGGGTCATGCTAGATGTCGTAAATTGACCAAGAATTGGATGACCACCATCTTCATCTTGGGTAAATTCAAGCATGGATGAAACAGTTGCTTTCCAAGTGTCTAGTTTTTCTGAATCTTGACTGGTACCAACTACATATTTTTGAGGGAATGAATAAAATTCTGCCGTAACATCTGAACGTTCTAAAACTCTTGCTGCATAGTTCTGCCAATACATGGCTGAGCGAGATATCCGAGACCGTCCAAATGGGCGCACTGCATCCGGTCTATTGATGATTGGTACCAACAAGGGTGCTGGTGCATTATTTTTATATTTAGTAACAGTATTATTACTTTTGTTGTAAATAGTAGTTAATCCTGTCTGAAAATAGGCTTCTGTTTCTGGATTACCTTCTTTGGTGCGTGATAATACTGCATAACCTTCTTTTAAAAGACCAGTAATCGGATCAATGATTCCAGTTGCGTTATTTGCTTCAATAACTTGTAGTCTTGGATAACCATCTTTATCACTTGAGATATACACAAAACAACAAGAGGCAATTAGCGCCGAAAGAATGGCACTGTCAAAAAATGTATCTGGATTGTTCAAATCAAATATTTCATTCAAATCGAATAGATCATTAGCAAATTCTCTAAATATCAATCTGTCAGCTAGGGTATCAACAGCTTTGGTAGTCCAGCCAATGGTTGATTTGAACATCATTTGTATTTGCGGTGGCATTGTAAAGCTTTTATTCCATTGTTTATGTTTCATGTCATAGTATTTATAGCGTGTTTCAACCCTATGCTTATGATTGTTTAGCTTTTTTTCAAGATATTCTTTTCCCATTAGATCCATTTTTTGACTCCTTTTTTGTGATATGTATTGGCGCAAGAAAATATGTGCAGTACGACGTGAAGTCCCGAGCAACCAACGGTGGGGGTGGTATGCCCCCCTTATCCGTTAGTAAATTTAAATTGAGTCCAGTCCATTGATTGTGGCAGATTACGATTGCCCAGGATCTTTTTATTATTCGTCATATTTTCCTTATTATTGAAAAGTTTATCTGATTTCTGTCTGTTACAAGTCCAATGCGCTAGCTGTAGGTTGCTTATGTCAGAAGGGTGCCCACCTTTTGCAATAGGTATTATATGATCGATTACTGGACTCATTGGATTCGGAGCTTTTAAAGAGAAGTCAACAGGATAACCACAAATTGCACAAACGTTCTGGCTTGCCATGATTCTCTTCCTATTCTTCTCGTATGTAGTCCGGTGGGTTCCAACCTTATCGGGGCGTTTTATTTTCATGGTAGTCTCCTCGTTATATAGGTGGGGGGGCAAAATAAAAAGCCACCCACTTTTTTAGATGGGCAGCTCATAATATATATTTTTCACAATACCAACGTATCATATATATGAGTGCCAAACAATGACAAACAGGGACATTTAGGGACAGGATTTAATAAAACTGTCTATTTCCTGTTGAAACTTTGTTCTAAACTCTTCTAAAGCACGACCATGGATTCTTTTAACATTTCTATCTGACGTATACATCACATCAGCTATATACTCATAACTTCGTTGATTGAGGTAACGCTCACGTAGAACTATATGATGTTCTTTAACTTCCAACTGATCTATTTGATTTGATATTGTACGTTTAGCCTCTATCAATCTATCTATTTTGTTTGAAATTTCATCGTCTAACTTTACCAACTTATCTACAAAACTACCATTGGTATGTGTTTCTTGCACTGGGTCGGTCTTCCAATTACTCGCCGATGGTATATTGCGCCTCAAATCGTCCAACTCTTTTTGTCTTGAGTTGATGTCCTGGTTGCTATATCTTACTTGGTTTAAATATCGCTTAACATCGCTCAACGCCAATCATCCTTGTCTAAGCGGACGAGTGTCACCCCTACAAATAACACGAGTAATAATATTGTTTTCATGATTCCACCTCCTCAAAATCAGCGTTGGTGTCGTTGATGCCAAGGTTGTTCCATTGTTCTTTGCTGAATTTAGTTTGATATTCGTCAGTATGATGATTACCTAAAACAATAAATCTATCTTCTAAGGGTAAGTAGTTCCAATACCGTCTATAATAATCTCTTGTCAACTCGCTGCCTTTTATCTTGGCGTAAAATAACGGTTCTTTCTCAATCTCGTAACCGTTTATCCAAGCTTTAGCTAGCACTTCAAACTTATTATAATCGTTTGCATAAACCCATCCGTAAACTTCATCGGGCTGAGCAATAAAGTCTAAGGCTTCTCTCAGTGTTCCACCGCCAAATTTAACTTCTTTAATCCAGTTAGCTACAAACTTTGGTATTTTAGCTTTCTCTGGTTCTTCCACTGCCTCCCATTCTGTTGTTTGCCAATCGAATGGCTCTTCTAACCCGTTTATTATTTCAGTAATCTTATTAATCACTTCTCGTTTATCCATCATATCTTCCCCCTAAATAATCTAAGTTATCTGGCTGTCCGTCGCTCCACAGACTCCCACCAAAGCCTTGGTCTCGCCAGTAGGCTTGGTCAAGTTCTTCAAAAGATTTATGCTGTTCTTTGCTATATTCTTTCAATTCGTCATACACTGCATTAAATAGATCGTCTAAGCCGTCGATATCCGTCCTAAATTCGTGTGTGGTTTGATTTATTTTTTGACAGATTCTAACTGCCCCACCATCTCGCTCTATCCAGAACACTTTACATAACTCCTCTCATACGCTGCGCAAATGTCTGGCAGTTTATGTTGCGCCTTGCATTCATCAAGATTAAATTTAACGGATTTTAAAAACGATTGTGTCCCTCGTTTTCGCTTAAAATTTTCGATGATATCTTCCTTATGCACCACATAGCGGTATCCATCAACGGCTTCAATGATAAATACATTGTCGTGCTCACTGACGATATCGCCGTTAACTTTCACTCCCTGTATTATTTCGTAAATCATTTTCCATGTACTCCTTCAACCGTGATAATGTTTCAATAGCTTTTTCTATATCTTGTATAGGATTATCTTTGTTTCGTTTAATATACCGTTCGGCAATACTAATCATGATGGCCTTAAATATTTCTAGATTATATTCGTTGTGCCATTGATCAAATAAATCTTTGCCGGATTTGTTTTTATAATGTCTTGGTCTGATGGCTTCCATTAGTCATCTCCTTTCGCAAAAGCTCGCGCAAACAATATAGCTTCACATTCATCTTCTGGAACATCAAGTTGATAAATTTCTGCTACCATGTTCATCGCTTCTCGTTTCAAATTAGACCTTCCAACTGTTTTGATCCCCACCAACTTCCGCCACTCTGATGCTTTAACAACATTGACGATATAGCCTTTTTCTTCCAGACATATTTCAAGTGTGCCTTGTAATTTAGCTAATACTTCATAAACTTTTGGATTACGCTGCACTTGGATACCTTCGATAAAGACAAAGGTTGGCTGGTGATCATCACAAAGTCTAATACACTTTTTAACTGTTTTACGAATACGGTCATTAGTTGGCCCCTTGGGTTTAAAAACATCGGACTCAACGATTTTCATCGAGTCCATTTCCATCACACAATAACCTGTACAAGTGGTTGATTGGTCAAAAGCAATTAATTTCATGCTAATTGCTTCCACTTCCTCTCTTCCAAATATTCTGTTTTCAATTCATCGCCAACAATAATTAGCTTCTTTTTGGCGCGTGTAACTGCTACATAGGCTAAATTTCGTGTGTCTAAATGACTTGGTTGATATGCGACCACATCCCACTCAGACCCTTGCGATTTGTGAATAGTGAGGCCATATGCTAAGTCAAAATTATAATCAAGATCTAAAGCGGTTTTGATATCAACTATTTTTCCGTTCGCTTGATTTAAAATTTTGTTATAGGCGATAATTTCAAATAACTGCCCATTATAAAAGCGTTCGTCATTTGTTTTAGCGATGATAATATCGCCGATACAAAAATTGGGGGAAATTGAGCGTTGGCCATTCTTTATTTTTTGCTCATCATTTACTTGTTTAACATTGCCATTGGTATAAGTTAAAACGACTTCCGCTCCTCTGTGAAATGCCTCTTTGGTGGTGGATACAATTTCAATATTATTAAATTGCATGTTTGAATTTTGAGGAATCCCCAAGATTTCTCTGCCTAATGCAATAATGTCGTAAGCATCTGAACGATGATTTTCAACCAACTCAAATGTTTTAAAATTGTTCAGGATTCGTTCAAACGGTCGCCCATATTCAACCGGTGGGATTTGATTTTTATCGCCTACAAAGATGAGTTGTTGCCCTTTATATACATCCATTAGCTTCTTAAATAAAGGCGTAGAAAGCATTCCGCTTTCGTCAATGACAATCACATCACAATAAAATGGATTGTGAACAAAGCTATGAATGGTTTTAACGATGCCAAAATTCAATTTTTCCTGGAGTGCCTCTTTAGCTTTATGAGTGGGTGCTAAAATTGCTATTTCTTTGTTGTTTTTCTTGAGTTGGTCAATAATTGCAGCCGTCACATAACTCTTTCCTGTACCTGCACCCCCAATCAAAGAAGAAACATGATTTTTTAAACAACCGTTTAAAGCGTCCATCTGTTCTTTAGTTTTCTGAATCTCAATCGGAACAATATATTGATATAAAACATTTTGCGTAGGTAAGTAACTAGGCAACTGATCAATGGCTTCACTTACCAGAATAGTTTCTTTGGTTGTTAAGATATAAGGGTCAGCGTACAGTTCAACGCCGGTTCCGTCCAAATCTTCCTCATCTACAAACATCGACACATAATCGCTGCGTTCTTTTTGCATGAGTTGTGTAACGTCATAATAAATTCTAGCCTTTCGCTCTTGTTCATTGGTGTAAGGAATGTTGTAGCGTATCAAAGCATTCTTAGTGTTTTTAAATGCATATCGCTCTAATTCCATAAAAGTTCCAAAAGGATTGTGTTCAAGCAATTCTTCAAAAAAATGATAAGGATTGTATGATTCTGCCGTCCCCGGATATTGATGAGCATTTTTAGCATGGGCAAATGTATATGTCCGTTCAATATTCCTTAAAATTGCTTTGGAAAAATCATATTTCACGACAGATTACCTCCACTTCTTTTTCTGTTAGTCCATCTGCATACATTTGTTGAATAACTTTTTCTTCCAATTCGCGCGCTTCATCATGCTGATTTTTAAAACTAGGATTGTTCAGGGTATCTCTTAAATATCTGATGACTTCAAAATAAGTATTATTTCGCTTACCTTCTGGAACACCTTGTTCTATCACCCGTTTAAGTTTAAATGCTTGCGGATGATTAAAATCCATAATTGATTTGTTGGTAGTAATTGTTGTATTAAAATCAATCACTTTTTCTTTATCTCGATTAAATTGTTTTACGTTAACTTTTGTTCCAGTCACAATAGAAATATCTTTGTATTTAAAAGGCATTCCCATTAGCTGGGCAATCTTTTCTGAAGCCGAATCAATTTCGATGTTTAACATTTTTGAAACGCCTTTAATGGTATTTCGATAACTATCAACGTCCATCTCTTCGTCAGCCATCATGATGACACGCCACCTTAAGGAACCGTCATAATAATATTTAGCAGTTGGATAAACTAAGCCAAACAATCCCTGCGCTTCTAACTTGCGTTCCACTTCTTGGCGGCCTAAATTACCATCATCAATATCTAAGGCTAATAAGATTTTTCCGCCTAAATAATTTTCATTGGTGCGGATATCATTTTTAAAATTACCGTCCAAGAAGTATGCAACATAGTTTGCTTTAACATGCTTATATTCTTGTTCCGTTGAAGCTCCTTGCAACAAGCTAGTGGCTTCCAAATCTTCTTCCATCTTGTCAACAGACCGGATAAACGAATGCAAGGTTTCATTGTCGCTTGATCGCATCTGATTCCCTTGATAACCAACTTTCAAGTTGATGGTCATCTCTTTCATAAGAATTGAATTTAACAACTGTTCTGTTTGGATTGCTTGTTGTTCTTCTTCCATCGCTTCTTGTTCAAGCTCCATGTTGAATATTTCTTCTTCATCTTGATAATCAAACCCTTTAAATTCAAAAGCCGTTTCAGGAACGATAACCCAACACGCATTTTCTTTGCCTAGTTTCTTGTTGTTTTTTAGCTGCCGAATCGAAAGTTCTTTAATTTCTTTCAATCGATTGGCTAATTGATTAGATCCGACCACTTTCTTAAATTCGGTTGGTTTAAAATACCATTCATCATCAATGTTTCTGCTTACCGCTTGATGAAGTCTAGTTAAAGCATCTAATACCTCGGTTTCATCCACCCCATTATCTTGATACAGGGCAAACATCATCTTGTCCGCTTCTTCCACGTCTTGAATCTCTTTAACAATGTCATATGGATTAGCGTTTCGATTGCGTATCTGTACAAATCCAATTTCGTTTTGGTAGTGGAATCGATGGCCATCGAACTGTAAGTTTAATGACTGGTCGTCCAATACAACAATGCTCGGTTTTATCCAATGGTGTTTGTTTTTACCTGTGCCAAACATACGTTCTGCTGTTTTATAAATAAGCATGCTTTCTTCAAATGTGTCAGCCACATTTAAATCCAGTGTTTTTTTAGTGTATGAAAGAGTCTTATTTACGTTAGTCACATAATTAATTTTACGAATATACAACACCTTTTTATTATGTGTTTCCTCAATAAAAGTATTGGTCAAATTCAAATTTGAAAAAGTTGCTATATCATCTTTGTATAATCCCATCGCTAGCAATAATTCAAACGTCCGATTATATCCACCGATTGCCAGAAACAAAACTTCTTCTTCATTAATCACTCTGGCTAATTTATCAGATTGGATTCGGTTGTATACTTTTTTCAGGTTCTTACGTGACTTATCAAAAATTATTTCACCCATTGACTCCTCCTCCCATTCGTGATAGTCTTAGGTCAAGGAATACTACATTTTTCTTCCATTTGATTATCTAAACTTTGTGAAAAGTTATGAAATAGTCAAATGGAATTTTTATATATAAAATTTTAAAACTCTATATACTAGACATAACTTCATAACCACCCCTTATAAACGTTGATATAAAGCCATTTTGACGGTTATGAAACGGTTATGTGAGTGGTTATGGTTATGAATATTTTTACTTTTTTGACTCTAAAAAAGTTATTTTTTGCTTTTCATAACCATGTTCATAACTTTTACATAACTTGCTACAAACGCTACTGCAATAACGTTTGTAGCACTTTTTAAAGTTTGTGAAATTTTGGCTCATAACCACGTTTTATAACTTTTTTATCAGAATGGAAGGTCATCTTCCTCGTCGATTTCTTCCAGTCCTTCTGTTTCTAAAGAGCTAAATTCATAATTTCGATGTGGATAATCTGGATTCTTTTTATTTGGTGCGATTCTTAAGTCCATTTTGAATTGGTTGCCGATACCTCGTTTTAATGTTTCAGCTGCCATTTCTTCATCATCAAGGTCGCCTTTTTTAGTTTTAATGTTGGCAAATTCAACGATAGACAATAAAATTTTTCCGTTCTTCTCTAGGACAAAATCTGGAAGATCAGCGTTAAATGATAAGAACAAGACTTCTTTGCGTCCTTCAAACTCTCCAGATACAACTTCTAACTTAATAATCAACTGTTCTTGACCGCGTGGACTTATATCACGTTCAGCGCTTAATAAACGCACTGGATAGATTCCTGTTTCTAATAGACCACCATTGTTAATCTTATCTGTCTTTGGATCGTATCCTTCTTGTTTGACTGCTTTTAAAGTTTCTAATAATGACATAATTTTCATTCTCCTTTTTGTAATGTTGGTAGTAATTCCATTTGTGGAATTGTGTCAATGTTTCCAATTAATTGATCTTTGGCTTTGGTAGCCTGTGTTGGTTGCAAAACAATGATTCTTTCGTGTTCATTTGTGGTTTGATTCGTGTAGACGACCAATCGCCCAACCAATGGAATAACGCCCATAATCGCGTTTAAATTGCGGAATTCTGGTTGAAACTGAGTGTATACCCCGCCATTTGTTCTGGTGATTTCCACACTAATCTCATGAGCAAGCAACAATAAGTTTTTGTTAAAGTCTTTTAGACTATTGATAAAGTCCAGAAGCACCCGGTCAAAGATTGGATAGTCTTTTAATTCTGGCATCCCACTTTTTGTGGATCTTGCTGCTTCATTTAGCCATATCTTTTGTAAAGTCGATAAATTATCAATCACAATATTGTTGTAATCATCGAGATGGGAGCGAACAAATTTATAAAATTCGCCAATTTCTTTATTAGGCTTTTTAGAGTCCATCGTATAAATATCGACGTTGTCTAAGCCCGCGAGCACTGTATACATCCCATCGACTGATAAAAGAATCGTTTTTCCTTTGAGTGATTTGACCATGGTCGTTTTTCCTTTGCCGGGTTCTGAATATACAAGTACAGTCCAATTTTCAAACCGTTTTACTTTCCCGGCGTTAAGTAATCCCATATCTACCACCCCCTTTATTTAATCTGAATGGAAGGATTGTCAATAATCTCAACGCCTTCAACATATAGACCGTTTTTAATCACATCTTTTTTTAGCTCTGCTAGCTTTAATCGCGATGGTTGAGGTTCAAAGTATTCCTCTGGAATATGTTCATTCGTCAAAATATTAAGCTTAGGCGCATTGTTCCGAACACTTACGGTAAATAGGTCTCCTGGCACTTCCTGCACGTCTGCGAGTGTTAGACACATTAATAAATAGTCTTTCAAACGTTCCTTGGTACGCTTAGCCTTGGTAGATTTCTTTTTAAAATAATCTGATTCGGACTTATAAGCTTTTTCTTCTGATTCTAGGTTGCGAATAAACTTTGCGATGTTCTCAACTTTATCTGCTAAAGGAACTTCTGTGTCTGTTAATTCTGATTCCAATTGTGCCAAGTCTTCATCTGTTTCTAAGTGTTCATATTGGCGTTGCAAGAATGCAAAACGATGACTTAGTTCGTACAAATTCATTGGATCACCTCATCTAATTCTGTTGAGTAATACGTTTCTTCATAGCGCTTTATAAAGTCATAAACTTCTTGCGGATCATCTAAAACCCACTCATCATATAATCTGAAATAGCTATCAAAGTCATCGCGATAGATAGCGACTCCGCGCCAATCTCTTCCAACCATTTCATGTTTAACTTCTTCTGGTTCAATTGGTTGGCCAAAACTATCAAATAATTTCATACTTCACCTACAATCTATCTATTAGTTTGACGAACAAATATCCAGCATTAATGATATTCTCGGTTTGTGTTTCGTATTCCAGTGAGTCAAACACGATTTCAATCATTCGTTCTACTTGTTCACGTCGTGTTGTATTTTCAACCATTCGCTTGTTGTTTAATAAATTTTCATGAACGGTTACATTCCGTATTCCGTCCTCATAGTTAACTTCTATGGCTCCTGAAGATTTTAGATTGGATACAATTCTTTTAGCATTGTTTTCGGAGGTATCCATTTCTTTGGCAATCTCTTCATTGGTTGCTTGAGGATATTTTTTTAAGAACGCCGCACATTCTTCATTTCGTGTCATTGGTTTGCGACCCCTTTCGTGTTATAATCAAATTGAATATATTTCTTATGCCACTTTGCCGAGTGGCTTTTTTTAATGTTCTAAATTACTTAAAATAATGAGATGGTTTCGAAATTCCTCGATATAAGTCGTGCCATTAAGGTCGGATTCGTAAACCACGGAAGCTACTACAATTAGGTTTAGCAATACAAAAAACATGAAACCAACTAATAAAATGATTAGCAGTATATTTTTAAATGCATCAGACCATTTCAAATTGGCTGCATGCCATTTAATAAGCCTGTATATATCTTTTAAATTTTCGTTGTCACCGGTCTGAAAGAAATTATTAAGACACTTGATCATTATCTGTCTCCTCTCTAAATTCGTTGACATCTACGCCAAGTAAATCAGCTAACTTGAATGCGACACTTAAATTAATTTCTTTTGTTTTTCCATCCAGGAATCTATACAAAGAACCAGAATTCATTCCCGCTTCAGTTTGAACTTGATATACACTTTTTCCTGATTGGTTTATTAGGTTTTTAAGTTTATTTCTCATCTCCAACCCCCCTATATTGTGTCCAAAAAGTTATCAACAAATACATATTGTGTTAATTAACATAGTATTGTATAATCCATTTATATTGCCCCACTAGTTAGCGATTCCTAGTGTGTATCGGGTGAATTCAATGAAACCCTAAGTCTGATACGATATGGAAACACTGAGCCAAGCCTTAATTGGAAGGTGCAACGCATAGGTTTTGAAATAATAAACCCACGAGCGCCCGACATCTCATAGAGATGAAGATATATGCTGAACTCATAGGAAACTATGAGAGATACCGGATAAAAAGCCGGTATGATAACAAATTGGATGGATTTAAATTTACCGCTGGTATTAATCCAGAAGGACTTAATATTAAAGGAGTTGAATCAATGGTAAAAAGTTATAAGGATATCATTGGTACATCTCCAGCGTTTAGTTTAGGTCAACTTAACTCTCATGAAAGTGCAATTACTGGTATTCAGCCAGCAGTTGATGCTGTTAAGTCGGCGAGAAAACCATACGAAGAATTAATTAAATCCATTGGTAATACATTATCTAAATTCATTGATATCTACGCCGAGTGCATCAGCGAGCTTAAAAGCCGTGTCTAACCAAATATTCTTCTTAGTTTTTCCACTCACTATCCGATGGATCAATGCGTAATCTACCCCAGCATCTTTTGATATTTGATATAAACTTCGAGAGTCATTATTTATCAATTGAATAATTTTTTTAATATTAATCACCCCTATATATTGTGTTTAACAACATCATTTGCCACTATATGTTGATAATTCTGATGTTTATTATAAAATAGTATATGACAATAATTCTTTATTAAATCCTTGTTACGCAGTAGGTGTGTTGCTGCTTAATTAATAAAATTATGTGTCAAAAAATAGATAGAAACGAGGTGAAACAATGAGCACAAACAATTTAAAAGAAATAGTAAAAAGAAATCATGATAAATTGCTAAAGGATATATTTTCTAATAAAAAAATATTAGAAAGAAATGCAATATATTTAAAAAACGGAAAAATAGCTAAAGATAAGATGTCTATTGTTGCGTTGCTTGAAGCTGAGTTGTTTGCTTCAAACTTGCTAGTTAATGTTCTGGATGATCTTCAAAAAGAAGGTTACTTGAACGAACCAAACCATCGCTAATCTCTTTGATAAATTCTTCATAATTTATTTTATTTACTCTTCCCACTACCACACCGACGACCAATCCTGTGGCTAGTGGGATGAGTGTTTTTAGTATGTTTTTCATTACCAATCAATCCTTTCAAAATTTTCTTCTAACCATTTAATCAGCGGTTGTTTATTGAACCGCCACGGTTTTCCTTGTACGTCTGAATAAAATACTAATTTGCCTTGCAGCTCATCTTTGAACGGAATTAACAGAATCTCTTTGATCGTATCAGTGGATGAAATTCCGATTTTTTCCCTCAGCCATTTCATATCCCCAACACCATCATCTTTTGATTGTTCAATCTTCGCTATTTTTTGTTCGTATGCTTTGATTAACGATTCTTTTTCAAGTTCTAATAATTCTGCGATAGACATTTGTTACCACCTCCTATGTGGTTTTTTTATAACTCTGCTATACTCTCCTTATGAAAGGAGGAATATTATGTCTGAACATCTAAATGATAAAGAAATCGCATTAGAGCTGACGAAAGTAATGGTTGAACATTATAATAGACGTGTAGATATAAAAGATAATGCTCGTCATATTGATTTAGATTTCGTTGGAAAATCTTATAATTATTTTCATCAGATTGTATCATCTGTAAATAAACGAAAGACTAGATAAGTTTTTTATCAAATCTAACTTTGGTTTCTCGTTTATAACTTTCTCTTCCTGCTATTACCCCTATAAGAAGCAGGAGGAGTATTTTTATATAGTTCTTCATTTTCATCCCCCTTCCTATGTGGTTTGTTCACGTTCGTGAACTTTAACGTTAAAAAAATAATATGGAATGTCTTCACTAACGATATCTAATAATTCTTTTGCTTTAAATATTTCTCCATCTTTCCACGGAACTTTATTGTTTAGCTTTAAAGAAAGACTTCTTTCGGATAGGTTCATGGCAATTGCAAAGTTATATTGCGTACCATATTTTTCTACAATTTTTCCAGACAAAGCGGAATAATCAAAACTCATACATTCACCACCTTTCATTTTTAGTTCACGTTCATGAACTGTACTTAGTTTATCAAGTAGATTGAATCGTGTCAATAAAAAAGTTCATATTTTTTAAACTTATTCATTGAATAAAAGTTCAATAGTTGATAGAATATAAACATAAAGGAGGCTAGCAATGGAAGAGAGAGTATCATCAGGCGTTCGCCTTAACCAAATTATGTCTCAAAGAAACTTAAAGCAAATTGATATTTTAAATATGAGTAAAAAATACCAAGATAAATATTCTATTTCTCTTAGTAAAAGCGCGCTTTCTCAATACGTTAATGGCAAACAAGAGCCAGACCAACACAGAATATATCTTCTGTCAAAAACTTTAAATGTAAGTGAAGCTTGGTTAATGGGGTTTGATGTTCCTATGGAAAGAAATGATTTGCCGAAAAACGTTACTGAAATCCCTCCCGCCATTCGTATTCCTGTCTTAGGCCTTATCGCGTGTGGTGAACCCATACTAGCCGACGAAAATATTTCCGAATACCGGGAGACTTTTAATCGTAATTTACCTAAAGGCGATTTGTTTTTTCTTAGAGCCAAGGGCGATAGTATGGCACCTAATATCCCTGATGGGAGCTATGTAATGATTAGGCATCAGGAAGATGTGGAAAACGGAGAGATTGCTGCGGTGCTAGTTAATGGGGATGAGGAAGCTACGCTCAAAAAGGTTAGAAAACTGGGAGATTCAATTTTGTTAGAAGCCATCAACGAGGATTATGCCCCTTATCTAGTAAACAAAAACAACCCTGCCAGAATCATCGGCAAGGCTGTGAAGGTGGAGTATGAGTTGTGAAAATGATATAAAGGGAGGCAATATGGAAGACTTACAAAAAAGATTAGTTGATAAAAGTATTGAAGCTTTTATTATGGGGTTAGAGGTATACAATAAACCGACTATCAGATATCGTATTGAAGGATTTAGTTTCTTTATTTGTAATGCTTGGGAATTAATGTTGAAAGCTGAACTGATTAACAGAAAAATAAACATTTATTTCGACGATGATCCAACAAGGACAATTAGTATTTCTGAAAGTGTTAGAAAAATATACACTGATTCAAATACAAGAATAAGGCAAAATTTAGAAAAAATAATAGATTTGCGAAATATTAGCACTCATTTCATTACTGAAGATTACGAATTAAAATACGCACCACTTTTTCAAGCGTGCGTAATAAATTTTATATCAGAAATGTTGCGTTTTCACAATGAAGATATAACTCAATACATAGCGCAAAATTTTCTAACTATTTCAGCCAGCATCGAACCATTAACGAGTGAAGAAATCAAGATTAAGTATCCTCCTGAAATAGCAGAGAAATATATTCAGAAAGCTAATGAAATTGATGTTTTAACTGATGAGTATAACTCGGATAAATTTTCAATTAATGTGGCACAAAGACTTTATATAACTAAAAAGAAAGATGATTCAGATTTTACAATTAGTATAGATAAAAAATCTAATAATGCAGGTAATATAATAAAAGAACTTAAAGATCCATCTGATACTCACAAATACTCATTTAAAAGCGTTATAAAATCTGTAAACGAAAGGCTTCAACGATACAATATTAAAATTAAAGATTATCCAAAACCAATTAATCACTATGTATTAAATCTAATTATTGATTTTTATTCTATTAAAGAAGATGAAAAATATTGTTACAAACACACGATTGGAAATAATATTCACCATACATATTCGCAGCAATTTGTTGATTTTATAATAAGTGAAATAAGAAAAAATCCAGATAGTTTTGTAACCAGCCTCAAGAGTGCAAATAAAAAAAGATAACCCCAGGCACATAGGAATGCTCAGTGATACATTTCAGTATTACCTACCCCATTATGGGACCCAGCGTTTATCCTTCTCAAGTTATCTTACATTTATTATACTAAAAAAAATACTCAAAGTAAATATCCCACTCCCCTGTCGCCAAACAATCGGAGTGAGATAACACAAAAACAACCCCATAATAGGGACTATTTTATGTACCCTATTATATCAAATTTTGCACCGATAGAATAGGAGTAATAAACATGTCTGTATCTAAAGACAAAAAAACGAAAAAATGGATGTGTCGAGTATCGTATAAAGATTGCGGTAAGTATAAACAAGTAACCAGGAAAGGATTTGATACAAAGAAAGAAGCATTGCTAAAAGAATCGGATATTTTATTAAACATAGAAAATGGTAAAGATATTGATGATAACCCAAGAGAAATCTTAACGCTTCACAAATACTTCGAACATTGGATATACACATACAAAATAGACAGAGGTCTTAGCAAAAGCACGGAAAGCAAATATTTATTTACATTAAATTTAGTAGAAGACTATTTTGGAAATACCCCAATAAATGCTATAACACGAACCATGTATCAAGATTTTATTGATCAAAGAGGCAAAGATAGATCTAAAGATACCGTTGAAAAAACACATAATTATATCAGGTCATGTGTACAAGATGCGCTTCACGATGGGATAATAGAAAAAGATTTTACATATAAAACGTTACTTTCTTATGACATTAAAGAAAAAACAAGCGCAGAAAAATATTGGGACTTAAACGAATTCGAAAAAATAATAAAATTTGTTTCTAACGAATTAAAGCAAACGGCAGCAATTATTTTAATCTCTGCCTTAACCGGCCTCAGAATGGGGGAAGTATTCGGTTTAAGTTGGGACGATATCGATTTTAAAGAAAAAACATTAAGCGTCAATCGTGGATTTGATTATGTAAAAACAAACAGATTTACAGATGGTAAAACAGATTCATCCATAAGAACAATCATCATTAACGATGAATTAATCTTATATCTAAAAAAATACAAACTAGTTTACGGCAAAGATAACAATTGCTATTTGTTTATAGATAAAATAGCAAAACGTTATCAACCAGCTATTAGCTATACAGCAGTTCGTAAATATTTAGAACGCACTTGCAAATTTCTAGGAATTAGAAATAGATCTCCGCACGCTTTAAGGCATACCCATTGTTCAGTGCTACTAGCTGAAGGAATAGACCTTAGTTACATTTCACAAAGGTTAGGACATAAAACGTTGAATGAAACCATTAGAACGTATTCGCATATTATTAAAGAAAAAGCGCAAAAAGAGGATACCAAGGTTATTGATGTTTTAGAAAACATATCTAACTAACATAGCAAATATATCATTTTGCACCCACAAAAAAATTGGGTGCAAAATAGTGCAAAATTATTTTATTTTCTTATGAATTCTTCTGAATTCTCAAAAATAAAAATAAGCTACAAACGCCTATGTAACAACGTTCTAGCTTATTCTTATATTTTCTTATATTAAGTTAGGATGCCGACTGCAGGGTTCGAACCTGTGACCTACGCGTTACGAGTGCGTTGCTCTACCAACTGAGCTAAGTCGGCACAAAAAATGACCTGTGCAGGAATCGAACCTGCGACCCACTGATTAAAAGTCAGTTGCTCTACCGACTGAGCTAACAAGTCATAATTACGACAAGCATTACTATAACTTAAATAGGCCATGCTTGTCAATATTTGTCAGGAAATTTTTAAGCGGGTCCCGAATAAACTACTATGTCAGAACCATTTTTTCCGTTTAAAGTACCATATCAATACCAAGGCGACCACAATACAGATGATCCAAAACATGGCGTAGCCAAATTCCCAGCGTATTTCAGGAAATTCAACAAAGTTCATCCCATAAACCCCAGCCAAGAAGGTCAATGGCGTGAATATGGTCGCAATCACAGTCAAGGTTTGCATGATTTCATTCATCCGATTATTAACTCGAGCTAAGTGCGAATCATACAAGTTGGAACATAGGCCTCGATACAACTCAACCATCTCATTCAATTGACTCATATCTTCATAAACATCATGGAAATATTTTTGCGTATCTTCATCGATCATGGCATGTTTACCCCGTGTGAGGCTACCAATCGCTGTTCGCATCGGCCATAGGCCTTTCTTGAGCGAAAGCAAATACTTATTAATATGGTTGATTTTCTCAATCGAATCTTGATCATCCCCATCTAGAATTTCCTCTTCCAATTCATCTAGATAATAGTCAATATGTTCAAAGATTTCCATATAAGATTCCATGACCGCATCAATTAAGTAATACATCAACATGGCTGTCCCATGCTCATTAATGACTGATTTGGCATGGAGCTGAGAAATCACCCAACTAAATATGCCATGACCTTCAGGTTCAATCGTGATTAATAAATTGTCATAAAGGATAAACTGAATACTTTCATTAATAATATCTTGATTGCGGTCCATCCGGGTCAATACTAACAGTAGGGATAGATAATTCTTAAATTCTTGAAACTTGGACCGGAGATTACTTTCTTCGTCTTCCACAATCATCAAAGGGTGCCAGTCAAAATAATCTAACAATTGATTGGAGATCTGTTCGGGATCGTCTGTTTGAATCGATAACCAGTAATGGTGATCGGAATTATCCACCTCTAACTTGTCGAGATTATCGAGAGTTCGCCGATACAAATAATCAGTATTATATTCATACAGTTTAATCCGTGTTCCCATAAGAACTCCTTTCTTATTGAATAGCTTTATTCTGACTTGCCATGGATTGATACTGATTAAGGTCGACCAGAACCTGACCGATAACGTTGATAATGAACGGGGTCTTTCTTGTAGAAATCTTGATGATAATCCTCAGCTGGATAGAAAGGCCCTGCTGGTTCAATTGGGGTAATAATAGGTTGATCATAACGGCCACTTTGACTCAAGGCTTTTTTAGAAGCTTCGGCTAATTGTTTTTGTTCTGGCGTTGTATAGAAGATGACTGGGCGATAAGAATCGCCACGATCGACAAATTGACCGCCGGCATCTGTCGGATCACTCACTTGCCAATAAATCTCTAATAACTTCTCATAGGAAATTTTGCTAGGGTCATAAGTTATTTCAACTGCTTCTGTATGCCCAGTTTCTCCCGAACATACTTGTCGATAAGTAGGATTTTCTGTATGGCCTCCCGTATAACCAGAGACCACTGAGATTACCCCATCCCATTGATCAAAGGGATGTACCATACACCAGAAACAACCTCCGGCAAATATTGCTTTTTCTTCCATAATATCGCCCCTTTATCTTAATTAAATAAATCTGTAAAGAATTTTCGCGTGGCTTCCCAAGATGCATCAACCGTCTGACCAATTCCTTTGACAGTCTTTTCAAACCAATTGACTTCTTCGATGCTGGTCTTTACTTTTACTGATACTGTATTCCCTGTTGATAATTTAAGAAATTTACTTTTTTGTCCTTCCACATCAATCACCATCTGACCAATTTCCGTTCCTGCTTTCACAGGAGCCTGTAATTTCCCATTTGGATCCATGATTTCTTCATTGGCCATGAAATGATAGGTCATCCTCGGAGCCGTATCGATAATGGGCGTAGCTAGAACCAGCGCTTCACCGTATTCTAAGCTAGCATAATCGTCTTTTCCATCATTTACTTTAACTTGAGCCATCTGGGTAACTTCCTGTCCTTGGCGAATGACTGGCGTACTGACATACATTGCATAGACTGCATCTAGCAACTTTTTGCTTTCATTATATCTTCGATTTGAATCTTTGTGATCTGTTCCTAAGACGACACTTAAGACAGCCAGACCATTCTTTTCAGCAGTTATCATCGCTGAATAGCCATCTTTGGCTGAAGCTCCAAGAAATAATCCACTAACACCAGGATATTCTTGTCCCCCATCAGCTAACATTTCATTCGGCGAAGACATCTCATAGGGATCGTCTGTATCTTGCTTAAAAACGGCCTCGCCTTGTTGGCTATATTCTAACAATTCAGGAAAGACTTGTAAAAGATGAAAGCTTGCCGTTGCACAAGCTGCAGCAGACATCTTATTCACAGAACCTTGATCCATCGTTTCCGGATCACCTGGATCAAAATCACTGGCTAAGCCGGTACAATTATATATCTCCGCTCCATCATATTCCCATTCTGCAAGCTGAGCACGCATTTCTTTTACAAAGGCTTGTTCACTCCCTGAATGAAATTCAGCCAAGGCTAACATAGAACCATTAGCTCCAGTAACCGCGACACTTTCAACCAGTTCCTCAACCGTATAATTAAAATCTTGACGCAAGGGTACGTTATAAATATCGTAATCCTGACTTAAATCGTAGGCCTGATCTGAAATTGGTACCGAGTCTGATAATTGAATTTCTCCATTATCAACGGCCTTTAAGATTAAGTAAAGTGACAAGGCTTTTGATAGGGCACCCACTTCAACATTCTCCTGGCTATCTTGTTCGGCAAGAATTTGGCCAACTTGCAAATCAATGACCATAGCCCCTTTGGCTTTTACCTTTACCTCTGTTTGAGCCATGGCCATGGACCAAGGGCTGAAGCAAGCCAAACACAGGCTTAGGAGACTCAGTAATATGAACTTAGATTTCAGAATTTTCATCCGTCTCCCCTTTCTTGATCTTCTTTGGCATCGTCATTCGAAAGACCGTCTCATTATTCTCAACCAACGCATAAATCTCGCCTTGATGTAGGTGAATCATATTCTTGACGATGGCTAACCCCAGTCCAGAACCCGGTTCCTTGGCATTTCTTGATTTCTCGGTTCGATAAGAACGTTCGAAGATCTTATCTTCCTCGCCAGCTTCAAGAACCTGTCCATTATTACGAACTTCAAAAATATTTTGCTGCTGTTCTACCTGCTCATAAGCAATTAAGCGGATTCGGTCGGCTCCATGACCATATTTAATCGCATTGGAAATTAAATTGGCGAAGACGCGAGCCATTTTATCCGCATCAAAACACACTTGCAAATCTGCAGGTTCGACTTCAACTACGATATTAATTCCTTTCTCTTGAGCTGTGAGTTCAAATTCGGCAGCCAGTTGTTCCAAGTAGAAATAAATAGGAATTTCTACACATTGAATGTGATAGCTTTGTTGCAATGAATCCGTATATAGAAACAAGTCTTCTACCAATGTCTTCATGGTTTTTGCCTTTTTATAGGCTATATTAATATAATGTTCTTTTTGTTTCTCTGTATCATATTTATGATTCACAATTACATCCAGATAACCTATGGTTGAAGTCAATGGAGTGCGAATATCATGGCTGACATTAGCTATCAGCTCATCCTTGGTCTTCTCATATTTCTTTTGGTTATCTAAGGCCTGAACGGTGGCGTCAACCAATTGGTTGATACTCCAGACCACGGGTTGTAGTTGGGTATTCTGAATTTCGGGCACTCGTGTATCAAAGTTTCCTTCAGCAATATAATGTAAATGCTGGATAATCTTATCTAATTGAATATAATTATATTTCCTATGCACCCGACGGTAGGTCATGGAGAAACCGATTGCCATCACCAAAAGGGTAAAAACAAAATAAACTTTCCCATCATTAATGTTCACACCGACATTATCCAGAAAATACTCATAAATATTGGTTCCCGCTATTGGAAGGGCAATTAATAATGGATAGCCGATAATCGCAGCAAAATAGATAATAAAGACATTGGTTAAAACCCCAATGCCCGTCATAAATAATTCTATTTTTTGTGTCTTGCTTAGAGCCACGGAAGGAAGAGAATTTATCTTAGGCTTCAATTTTGTACCCCACACCCCATACTGTCTGAACTACTTTATTACCACCGGTCGCTTCAGCAAGTTTATCCCGTAGATGGCTCACATGGACCATGACCGTCTTAGCGGACATTTGTCCTTCTTGTTGCCACACTTCATCAAAAATATTCTCAGCCGAGAATACTTTATTCGGATTGCTCGCTAACAAATATAGAATACCGAATTCAGATGCCGTCAATTGGATATCCTTACCATCGGTCGTTCGCACTTGATGCGAGTCTTTAGCAATCACTAAGGGCCCGACTTCCAGCAGATTACTATCTTTGCTAACTTCTGCATAATTATATTGGCGACGCAATAAGGATTTCACCCGAGCCATGACTTCCGATGGATTGAAAGGCTTCACCACATAATCGTCTGCCCCCGAAAGTAGACCTAATATTTTATCATTGTCTGAAGATTTAGCACTAACGATTAAGACTGGAATAGAAATTCCTTGGTTGCGCATTTTTTCGACGACTTCCAGCCCGTCCATTTCGGGCATCATAATATCTAGGATTGCTAGGCCGATATCATTCTGACTGAGAAGTTGTTCCCAGGCTGCTCGGCCATCATTGACAGGAATCACTTGGTATCCTTCACTCTTTAAATATATAGACAACAGATCAACAATTTCTTGTTCATCATCCGCAATTAAGATACGCATACTTTATCATCCCCTTACTTGTAAGTTCATTCCCTATTATACCCTATTCCTCATTGATTTTTAAGTTTATTTAGAAAGCTAGCCATAATGTAAAAAATATGTAAAAAAAGAAAGCCAAGCCTTACCCAGGCCCAGCTCCTTTTGATACAAATTATTGACGAGAATAGTTTGGTGCTTCTTTAGTAATGTTAACATCATGCGGGTGAGATTCAATTAACCCAGCTCCCGACATCCGAACGAATTGAGCTTCTTCTCGTAAGCTTTCCAGATTTTTAGCACCGACATAGCCCATACCTGAGCGTAATCCGCCGACCATTTGGAAAATAATATCTTTCACGCTACCTTTATAAGCCACACGACCTTCAATGCCTTCAGGAACTAATTTATTGGCTTCGGTCTTAGATTGGAAGTAACGATCAGAAGATCCCTTCTCCATAGCTGCTAATGAACCCATACCGCGGTATGTTTTGAACCGTCGTCCTTGATAAATTTCAAATTCACCAGGGGATTCGTCAGTTCCTGCTAACATAGATCCTAACATAACTGCATGTCCGCCAGCCGCTAAGGCCTTCACAATATCCCCAGAATATTTAATGCCGCCATCGGCGATAATCGTCTTGCCGAATTCTTTGGCTGCACTTGCTGCTTCGTATATAGCTGTCAGTTGAGGAACACCCACACCAGCCACGACCCGTGTCGTACAGATTGATCCCGGTCCAATACCGACTTTAACTACATCTACACCTGTTTCAAATAAGGCGCGTGCTCCTTCGGCGGTAGCCACGTTCCCAGCTATAATGGTCACGTTTGGATAAGTTTGACGAATTTCTTTGATTTTTCGAATCACGCCTGCGCTATGACCATGGGCAGTATCAACCACAATCGCATCAACTTGTTGTTCAATCAACGCTTTGGCACGTTCAAAGGTATCTTGCGTAATGCCGATGGCAGCGGCTACTAACAAGCGACCTTGCTCATCTTTAGCAGCATTAGGATATTCTACGACTTTTTCAATATCTTTGACGGTAATTAAACCGGACAATTTACCCGCTTCATCAACTAAAGGTAATTTCTCAATCCGATGTTGATGAAGAATTTCCTTGGCTTCATCTAAGGAAGTTCCGATCGGAGCAGTCACTAAACCTTCGCGGGTCATCGCTGATTCGATGCGTTGGGAGAAATCAGTGATGAAGCGCATGTCTCGGTTGGTAATAATTCCAACTAAGGTTAAGTCATCTTCATCTTTAACAATCGGCACCCCACTAATCCGATATTTAGACATAAGTGCTTCAGCATCTTGAACCGTATGTTCAGGCGTCAAATAGAATGGATCGAAGATAACTCCATTCTCTGATCGTTTGACTTTACGAACTTCTTCGGCTTGATCAGCAATTGACATATTCTTATGGATGACTCCTAGACCCCCTTGGCGAGCCATCGCGATTGCCATCACAGAATCAGTGACTGTATCCATTGACGCAGAAATAATTGGGATGGTTAATTTTAGTTTTGGCGCCAATTCAATCGAAAGATCCACATCGTTAGGTAAGACTTCACTTGCAGCTGGCACTAACAATACATCATCAAAAGTATATCCTTCACGTTTAAATTTGCTTTCCCATGGGGTCATGTATCTTCCTCCTATAAATTATTCTTGCTTAATTTGAACTAAGGTATCACGTTTGGCCAGAGAGTTCAACCGAAAAACTAATAATTAATCAAATTCTTAGAAAATCGTACGGATTTTAGCTCAATTTCATATTAGTTTAAAGAAAAAAGCCTGCTAAATGCAGACTTTCTCCTGTGTTAGAATACGCCACCTTTAATATTATAGCGCCGACGAAGATAAAAGCGCAGGGCGAAAGTGACCCCACCAATCATCATATAAATAACCCCTGGCAGAACCGGGTTAATTGATCTCGGTAAGATGACTACACTGAAGGAAACTATTAAGAACCAAGATACCATAGTTAAGATAGAAACGAGGAAATAACGTAAATATCCTTTCTTGCCTTTTTCAGCATCGGGATTTGGCAAGTTTTTGGCGGTCATTAGCATGGCAAAACCAGCCACAATATAATTGATAATCATAGTAATGACACCCATATAGGTTTGAGTGTTGGCTTTGTCTGTTGCCATGACCATAGAAAGTCCTGATACAAAGGTAAAGAGAGAACCTAAGAACAAGGCCCCATCAATACCAATTAATAAATCACTGGACGGAGCTTGTTCTGCTTCCATTTTATGAGTCAATTCTTGATCACGAATCACCTGTGCCAGTTCAGTGGGCGTCCCATAAATATGTTTAGCAGTTTGTGAGTGTTCTTGACCGGCTAAGAGGGTCTCTACAATTTCTTCAAAGACTTTACGACGGACTTCAAAATGCATTTCATTATGCAGTTGCCGATCTAAAGTAACAATGAATTGTTGGTTTTTATTCGTTAAGCGGTCAAAATTTTTCTGCGTAACCCCAGCCATAATTTCTTTGGACTCATTGGCTTCCATCTCATTCGCTTGAGGCTCTTCAACCTGATCAATTTCTTCCTGTTGGACAATTTCTTCTAGCTGAGCCTCTTCTAGCTCAGTTGTTTTTTGGCTTTCTTCCAGACTTGGATCAGCCTGAGCCGTCGATTGTTTTTCTAAGTTTTTCTTTTCTTCACTCATATTATTCTCCTTTAAACATTGAATCTGAACAGCATAATATCACCGTCTTGAACCAGGTAATCCTTACCTTCAGAGCGGTAACGTCCAGCTTCCTTCACCGCATGTTCGCTACCGTATTTCATCAGATCTTCATAGGACATAGTCTCTGCTCGGATGAAGCCGCGCTCAAAATCACTATGAATGACGCCAGCAGCTTGTGGAGCTTTCATACCCAATTTGAAGGTCCAAGCTCGGACCTCTTGGACACCGGCAGTGAAATAAGTTCCCAGCCCTAACAAGGCATAAGAAGCTTGAATTAATCGATCAAGTCCGGATTCTTCCAGGCCAAAATCAGCCAGAAATTCTGCCTTTTCCGCTTCATCTAATAAGGCAATTTCTTCTTCTAATGAGGCACAGACTGGCACCACTTGAGCCCCTTGCTCTTCCGCCAAAGCTTGAACGGCTTGTAAATGAGGATTTGAGCTTGGATCAGCCACTTCATCTTCTCCAATATTAGCCACGTAAAGCATTTTTTTGCGAGTTAATAAGAATAGACTCTTGACAATCGGCTCTTGCTCTTTGCTGAATTCCACACTATTGGCTAAACGATTTGCTTCTAAGGCTTCTTTTAATTTCTCCAGAACTTCAAGTTCAGCCATGGCTTCGGCATTTTTTGCTTTAGCCATCTTACTTGTCTTACTCAATCTTTTATCGATGGATTCCAAGTCTGCCAAGATTAATTCTAAATTAATCGTCTCAATATCTGATACAGGATCAACTCGGCCATCAACATGAGTAATATTATCATCTTCAAAACATCTTACCACTTGACAGATAGCATCGACTTGCCGAATATTGGCCAAGAATTTATTTCCTAGTCCCTCACCCTTACTGGCTCCCTTAACAATACCGGCAATGTCGGTAAATTCAAATGTCGTTGGCACTGTCTTCTTGGGTTGTACAATCTGGGTAATATCATCTAATCGCTTATCTGGTACTTCTACAACACCGACATTGGGATCAATCGTTGCAAAAGGATAATTTGCCGCTTCAACACCAGCTTTGGTAATCGCATTAAAAAGGGTCGATTTACCAACATTAGGTAAGCCTACAATTCCGGCCGTTAATGGCATAATTCAATCACACTCTCTTCTTTAATCTTGCTTAGCTTTTTCGATAACTTTTTTTAATTTTTTCTCGAAATTGCGTCGAGTCATGGTAACAATATGGTCACAATTCTGACAGCGAATCCGTATATCCATACCCATTCGAATGATCTGCCAACGATTTGTTTGGCAAGCATGGGGTTTCTTCATTTCTACGATATCAAATTTATCATAATCTTTGGTTTGCACTTCGCTCACCTCTTTATATCTAATCTAAACTGCTAAATTTGGATATTAAGAATATCCAAAATCCGCATCAAATCTGACTCCGAGAAGAATTCGATCTCAATCTTCCCTTTATTTCCTCTTTGAGAAATATTGGTTTGAGTTCCTAAGAATTCCTCAATATGTTGTTCAATCTCGATAATATGTTGGGGCTTTGTAGGTGTTTTTTTAGCCTTTTTTTCTTTACGAGGTTCTTGTTTCTGATTTAACTGTTGGACCAAATCTTCTAATTGGCGGACGGTTAATTTTTCCTTAATGACTTTTTTAGCTAAATTAGGTAGTTGGCTTTTGTCCTTTAAAGCTAGAAGGGTCCGAGCTTGGCCCATGGATAATTCTTCTTGATTGACCATAGTTTTAACGGCTTCAGGCAAAGAAAGCAAGCGTAAATAGTTCGCAATATAAGGTCGGCTTTTACCAATCCGTTCGGCCACTTCCACTTGGGTCAGATTTAATTTATCCATTAAGACATTATAAGCCTCTGCTTCTTCAAGTGGACTCAAGTCTTCCCGTTGTAAGTTCTCTACCACTGCAATTTCGATCATCCGTTCTTCATCCAGTTGACGAATAATCGCGGGTATGGTTGTTTTCCCAGCCATACGACTGGCACGAACTCGTCGTTCACCCGCAATTAATTCATAACCTTTGATAGAAGATTGTCTTAGAATCACCGGTTGAAAAACGCCAGATTGTTTAATCGACTCAGCCAATTCAGCTAAAGCTTCCTCATTGAAGTGTTTCCGAGGTTGATAAGGGTTGGGACGGATCTCTGCTAAAGCAATCTCCTCAACCACTTCATTCTCATTGGGAGTTTCTTCATAAGCTTCAAAGAGGACGTCAATCCCCCGACCCAATCCACTACGTTTCTTTGATTTATTGGTCATTGGCAATCACTTCCTTTGCTAATTCCATATACATCTCAGCTCCTCGCGAACGCGGATCATAATCAATAACGGATTGGCCATAGGAAGGGGCTTCAGACAAGCGAATATTACGCGGAATTAAGGTCTTGTAGACTTTCTCTTGGAAATATTTTTTGACTTCTTCTACCACTTCAAAACCTAAATTCGTTCGGGCATCCAGCATCGTAATCAATACACCCTCAATGCGGAAGTTACGGTTATAAGATCTTTGGACTAAACGAATCGTATTTAATAACTGTGTTAATCCCTCTAAGGCATAATATTCGGCCTGAACCGGTATTAAGATGGTATCCGCAGCAGTAAAGGCATTAATTGATAATTGTCCTAAAGACGGTGGGCAATCCACCAAAATATAATCATACTGATCACGCACCGGCTCTATCGCTTGTTTTAGACGGGCTTCTCGATTCTTGACGCCGACTAATTCAAGTTCGGCCGCCGCTAACTGAATATTAGAAGGAACAATATCTAAGCCTTTGGCGCTTGTTTCCAAAATAACCGATTCTAGTGGGACTTCATTCACCAATACCTCATATAAACTTTGTTTGACTTGACCTCTTTCAACACCTAAACCACTGGTCGCGTTTCCCTGTGAATCCGAATCGATAATTAATACTTTTTTACCTAAAGAAGCAAGGGCTGCCCCTAGGTTGACGGTCGTTGTAGTTTTACCAACGCCTCCTTTTTGATTACCTACGGCAATCATTCTTCCCATAATATCGTCCTCCTTTAGTCTCACTACAGTGGTTGCTTATTTGGTTTTCCTGGTCGTCGTGGGTATTTATTAGGTGTATCGAGGGTCTTACGGATATCTATGATCGCCCGATAACTTTCTTCTTGAGGTAACGTCTCATGAAATTCTGCTTCGAATTTACCCCCTAATAAAGTGATGGCCCGTTTAGCTTCAATCAGCTCATTATGAGCATCTTGTCCTTTCAAGGCAATAAAGTGACCGCCTTTTTTGACAAAAGGAAGGCAGAGCTCGACTAAAATATTTAAAGAAGCGACGGCCCGCGCAGTTGCCAGATCATACTGACCACGGTAAGCCTGATCTTGACCGGCTTCTTCAGCCCGAGCATGAACCGCCTCAACCCCAGTCAAACCCAAATCAGCCACTAATTCATTTAAGAAATTTATGCGTTTGTTCAGCGAATCAATAATGGTTAATTGAATATCTGGACGGATAATTTTAATCGGAATACTAGGGAATCCTGCGCCAGCGCCTACATCGACAACTTTCGCAGCTTCAGGAATCTCCACCCACCATAAAGGTACTAATGAATCATAAAAATGCTTTAAATATACCTCATCATGTTCGGTGATGGCTGTGAGATTGATTTTTTGATTCCATTCAACTAACAATGAAAAGTATCGATCAAATTGTTGAAGCTGTTTTTCCGAAAGTTGGATGTTTTTTTCCGCCAAAGCCTGTATAAATTTTTCTTCGTTCAATCTCAAGCTCCTCCGTTAAAATTTGTGAAACAATAATGTTTCACACATGCCTACTATAGCGAAATTTATAAAGAATAGCAACCTCTACTGATAAATTATTCACCATACTGAAGCGAACTTTTTGTTCAAAATATTTTGTCGGCAAAACTAAAGATTTTATTGGAAAAAATTCAAACTTATGATTTTTCTGTGAAGAAAACCTTTCCAAAACACTTATGGTATCATATAAGCTCAATTCATAATGTCTTTAACTTTCTTAATAATTATTTCTAGACTCTTTCTTAGTATCTTTATTAAGTCTTCATGGCTAGTCGCTATACTTTAGATAGTGAGATAAGGAAAGATACTATCTCAGAAAATTAAATAAAAATTGAATAAAGTCGTTTGTTACTTTGGCACAACTGTCGTTCTCTGAGTTCATGTCATACTATATAAAGGAGGAGAAAAGACATGCAAAACTTGAAAAAAGTATTAGCGTTCACTTCCTCAAGTTTAATCTTGCTTGGAAGTATTCCCGTGATTAATGCTCAGGAAACAACTACCGTCTCTGAAACCTCTGAAACAGAAACTATTGAAAGCAGTCAAACTATGACAGAAGAAACTTCTATTGAAGAAGAAAATTCCCCACAAGAAAATGCTGAAACTGTCAATCCTACCACGACTGTCCAAGTATTGGTCAACGGGGAACCAATCCCTCAAGGAATGGGGGTAAGTATTGAGAGCAAAACTATTGGCGTTGACTTAAGACCTGTTGATAGTCAAAGTCAATTTGAAATAAACTATGCTAGTGGGGAATATCAAGTCCAATTAGTCTCTGCTGAAGGAATTCCTATCGAAACTGAAGGGAGTCAGGGTGTTCTAGTCGTGCCGGAAGAGGGTGGACCTGTCACGCTACACTTTGAATTAGCGGAAGAGCTCACTCAAACTCTGGTACTCAACCTATATCTAAATGATCTAGCCGTCGAACCTGGCTCACGACTCATATTAACGCAACAAAATGGTGAACAAGACTATATCTTAGAAGAACAAGGGCAAATTGAACTTGACCTCGTTCCTGGCGAATACATGGCCAAACTGATTTCTGCCGATGGTACAAAGATTTCTAATAAGTTAAAATTCTCAGTGGACAAAGATACAGACGTCAAAAATCTGTTCTTCTCAACTTATGATGTTCCGTCATTTACTGAATATCCCGTTCAAACCACTCTCGATCAAGATCTTGTAGAAACAGGTTGGTTTGTTAAAGTTTATTCTGATGAAGAAGTCTACACCTACACTGTGGGTGAAGAAGGTGAATTTACGATAGCACTAGAAACTGGAGAATATCAAACCGTTCTTTACAATAAAGATGGTAAATATATTGATGAGGCACCCCTGATCATTCCAGAATCAGGTGGCACGCTGAATATAAATTATCATAGTAAAGATGCCGCGCCTGTTGATCCAATTGGTATTAACTATACGGTTCGAGGTTTCTTAAATGATGAACCTCTCGGTGAAGGCGCCTTAATTAAAATAATTACCGAAAATGATACATACAGCTTTATGGCTGACGCTGAGGGTTACATCCCCCTTGATTTATTACCAGGTGACTATCAATTAAATCTATATAACATTAAAGGTCAACATTACGCGACCAGTTATCTAACAATTCCGGAAGAAGGTGGCGAGTTAACGGCTATCTTTACGAGTCCTCAAGAAAATCTACCAGTAAATTACACGGTATCAGCCTATCTCAACGATCAATTACTCACCGATCCATACGTCATTAAAGTGGATACTCCTTCAGGTGTTTATTCATATAAGGTGAATGAAGCAGGCTTGGTACCATTAGACTTGTTACCAGGCGAATACAAAACAACCCTATATGGGCTTGAAGGACAAGCTTTAGCAGAAGCCTATTTAGAAATTCCAGAGAATGGAGGAGAGCTCAGCCTAAACTATTATGTCGATGCAAATAAACCCACTCAACCCGGTTTACCAGGCAATAGCGAAGGCGAAGGTTCCTCAACCGAATCTTCAAATCAAGCCCAACTTCCTAATACAGGAGAAAGTCAAATAGGTAACTACCTAAGTTTATCAGGATTCTCTTTAATAGGAGCCATTGGTTTACTCTTAAAGAAATTTAAACACTAATCAAATAGCATCAGTTAACTAACTCTTGCTATAAAATCGCATAGAACCCCCTTCATTCCTAACTGGTTTGAAGGGGGTTCTGATTTTAATTATTTTTTTATCATTCCAGTGATTGAACGGGTAATCATCCGGCCTAATTCACGTCCAACAGAGGACATCATATTCTTGGTAAAGCGATCGAAATTAGAATCAGTCCGTCGGCTAGACCTGCTGGTCTCTGTTTTTTCTTTTTTGGCCGGAGCTTCTTCAACTTCCTTTTGGGCTTTGGTCGCTTTTTCTGCTTCAGCAGCTTGAATTAAAGCTTGCTCTTGTTCTTGAGTCGCTTTAAGAATTTGTTCATGAGCACTTTCTCGGTTAACGGGTTCGTCATATTTATCCATCAAGGCAGATCGATTAATAATTTGTAAAATTAAGGAAGGATCAATGGTGCCAATCTTTGACATCGGTGGATAAATCATAACCTTATCGGCAATACTTGGCGTGCCATCAGCTTGTAAAGTCGAAATCACTGCCTCGCCTACCTGTAAATTCTGAATGACTTGGCTTAAATCCGCTTGATCATCTTGTCGGAAGGTCTCTGCCACGACTTTCACGGTCTTAATCTCCTTAGGAGTAAAGGCACGTAAACCATGCTGAATTCGATTCCCTAATTGATTAGCTACCGAATCAGGAATATCCGTCGGATTCTGGGTAACGAAGAAGACTCCGATCCCTTTGGATCGAATGAGTCGAACGACAAGTTCAATCTTATCCACTAAAGCTTGTGGAGTATCTTTAAAGAGGGTATGGGCTTCATCAAAGAAGAAGACCAATTTAGGTTGTTGGAGATCACCCTCTTCCGGAAGATTCTCATATAAATCAGAAAGTAATGCAAAAAGCACCATCGCATATAAGGTAGGAAGTTTATATAACTCTTTGGCATTGAGAATATTAATCATTCCTAAACCTTGATCGTTAGTTCGGAAGAGATCCTGAACTTCTAAACTCGGTTCGCCAAAAAATTTATCGGCTCCCTGCTGCTCTAAGACCACTAAGCTTCTTAATATAGCTCCTACCGAACTTTTGGCAATGTTGCCATAATGTTGACTTAATTCGCTGGCATGGTCAGCTACATAATTGAGCATGGCACGAAGATCCATTAAATCAATCAGTAATAAACTTTGTTTATCTGCTACATCAAAGACTATATTTAATATACTTTCTTGAACATCATTGAGGCCTAGAATTTTGGTCAGAAGAATCGGCCCAATTTCAGAGACGGTAAAGCGCAAAGGCAAGCCTTCCTCAGCTAATACATCCCAAATTTCAATGGGGAAACTTTGACGTTCATAATCCGTATAATGAGTATCGGTTAAACGCTGACTTAGATCTTCACTTTGATTTTCCTCAGCCAAGCTCATGATGTCACCCTTGACATCAGAAAGAAATACAGGAACTCCTGCTCGACTCAGTTGTTCAGCCAAGACTTTCAGGGTAATCGTCTTACCCGTCCCGGTAGCACCGGCTATAATGCCATGACGGTTCAACTTATCCAAATGTAATTGCGCAACTTCTTTACCAAAGCCAAATTGAATTGATTCTGCCATTGTCTCTTCCTCCATCAGATTTAGTCATCCTTATCTTACCATATCTACCCTGTGAACAGGATAAGAAAGATACTGACAAATTCTCTGATTAAGCTAAATTTTTTAAAGCTTCTCGTTGACTGAGAGAACTCATCTTTGAAGCACGCTCTTGCACAAATTTTTTGACCCATTCTGGATCCGTTTTGGCATATTCTCGTAACGCCCAACCAATTGCTTTGTTAAAAAAAATTCCTGACTCTCTAGATTATTATCAATGCCTTTACTTAACAATGTTAGATCAGTGCCTTCTTTCAAGCCTAATTGATGAATAATTGAAGTACGAACTAACCAAATGTTCTCCGCTTGAGACCAAGTTAAGATTTGTGCTTCCAGCGAAGGATATTTGTGAACCAGAGTTCCTACTCTTTTAACCAGAACATCTACTGAATCCCACCATGATTTATCGACAATAAATTGCTGTAACTGATCAAGATCTTCTTCTAGCAGATAGTTTTCGACTGATTTTAGGTAATCCGCGGCTATATACTGAGCCTCTCTAAAATCTAAGGCCCATAAATCTCTAACCATTGGCCAATCAATATAAGGGGACACTTGTTCTTGATATCTTTGACGAACCTCTAACTTGGCCTGATGTAGCCAAGCACGACTCAATTCCCGTCTCTGTGGGGCTTTGATTCCCAAGAATTTAAATTGATTTTTCTGATAGGCTGCCATCCCTTTGGCTACCGTCAAATCTTCGTGGTCAAGCAGGGTCGAGATCAGAGTATCCAGATTTTGCATAATTCCTCCTAAGAATAAAACATCTTTAGCAAACCTGACAGAATGTAAGCCAAGCAAAATAGACCGATGTATTGTCCTATTTTAGAAGTAAGTGCTTCTCTTTCCTTAGTCAGGGACTTCAATGATTGAAAAGAACCAGACTGAAGCATCACAAGAAATATTATCAAAACGGTTCCATAAAAATAATATTTAATCTGATAAAACGCTAGCAGGATTCCTAAAACAAAACCACAAATAAATGAGAGTAGCTTGGCCAACACATTATGCACCTTTTCTTTTTGTAATATCATTTATTTTAACATAATCAGGTAACTAGTGATTTAACCAGCCATGATAACGCGCAATATTCAGTGCTTCGATTCGCGATTGTGCTCCCGTTTTACTTAATATTGAGGAAATATAGTTACGAATGGTCCCTTGACTCAAAAATAATTGATCCGCAATAGATTGAGTGGCCAATCCTTGATCTAGTTTTAACAGAATTTCTTGTTCGCGCGGGGTTAACGGATTACGTTCTGCCCGTAACACATGACGAACCAGCTTGGGATCATAAACAGTATCACCATCTATGACGGCGTGAATTGTTTCAATTAAATGTTCAGTTGGACTATCTTTCAATAAATAGCCTTTGACATCTGCCTCTACCGCCTGTTCAAAGTAATCTTGTTTGGCAAAAGTCGTCAAGATAATCACTAATACCGCTGGTTTCTCATCTTTTAAACGATGTGCCAGCTCTAATCCTGTCATATGAGGCATCTCGATATCCAATATGGCCACATCAACGGCTAAGTGATTGATCTCCCTGAGCGCAGTTTCTCCATCCAGAGCGGAACCAAGAATATTAAGGTCCTCTTCTAAGTCTAACAAACTCACCAAGGCTGAATTTAACATGACTTGATCTTCGGCAATATATAGATTAATCACGTTCTCCCTCCTTTATCGGTAATTCAACCTTTAATAGACAACCCTTGTCACCAGAGATAAATAGCTTTCCTCGCGCTTTTTCAATCCGTGAAATCATCCCTTTAATACCAAAAGAGGGCTCAAAGGAAGCTGATAAACCGACTCCATTATCATGAATATTCATCCAATAGGTATTTCCTTGGCCAAAGCTTACCTCAACTTTCTGTGCTTGACTATGACGCACCACATTATTAAAGGCTTCTTTTAAAACAGCTCCCATTATATACTGAATTTCAAGGGGCCAATTTCGAGAAATTTCTTCATCTTTCGTTATTAGAATAATTTCGGCTTGTCCTAACTGATTTTGATTTTCAATTAAGACTGAAGCAATGGTTGTTTCGTGCAGATTGCCAACAATGTTTCTAACCAAATTCAGATGGTCGCGAGACGTCTGGGCAATTTCTAGTAATTCTTTCTGAGCTTTAACTGGATCTTTCTGCAAAAGTTTACTAGCTAATTCAGCCTTTAAGGCAATCATCGAATAAGATTGACCCAGATTATCATGGAGGTCGCGGGCAATACGCTCTCTTTCACCTTGACGAATGATAGTTTCTAAACGCTGGCGATTTAGATTCAAATCATTGATTTTATGTTGATAAGAATACAAATAACGAGCAAAAAAGGGAGAAACGAGAACAACGAATAAGCCGAAAAATAACCAACCCCATTCAAATTGGATTTGAAAGTTAACCAATATTAGGGCAAACAGACTTGCTATGAGTACAAAAGCATAATAAATATTTAAATATTTTCGAAAAAGGCTCTCTTTTATCTGCCAAAAAGGAAATTGCCAACCCGTATAAATAAAAATCGAAATGTAACCTGAAGGAATCGCGACAATCGTGGCCAAGATTAATTGAATGAATAGATTTTGACTGTTTTGATAAGCGTCAAAATAGCCCTGCCGATAAAAATATAAGTAAGTGAGGACCAATAAAAAATATAAAAAACGCAGTGGCTCCGGGTAAAACCAACTGGTATAAAGCATGGGAATCAAAAAGAGTAAATAAAAATAAGCAAACAAGCCCATGGGTGGAGGAATCAAAATATATTTTCTAAACCAATTTTTCATGAAGTTTTCGGCTCCTTATAAGGTATCCACTTTACCAAGACCAAAATCAATAAACTTAAACCCAGCGCCCAGCTCAGTAAATGAAGTAATAATGCAACACTCATTTGACCTTGATGAATAAATTGTCGACAAAGAGCAGCAGATTGGTATGTTGGTAATAATTTGCCGATGTCTTGTAACCAGCCTGGCATGATTTCAATCGGCCACCATAGACCCCCTAGAATTGCTAAGGGAAAGACTAACAAGTTAGTTAAGATATTGACTAATAAACTATTATTTAATTGGGCCAACAGGATACCCAAGAGAGAGAAGATAGCACTGGCAAATAATGAAAATACTAGCAAGACTAAATACGATAACAAGGGCAAAGATACCTGGTTTAAGAAAAATGCCAAGGAAGAAATTAGCATAAAAATCAAAGCATTCAAGGAGAAATAAACCAAAACCAGCATCCAATAATAATAAAATTTCGATTTAGGACTTAAAATTACAAATAAATCGAAATAATCCTGATGATCTTTGACTAAACTGCTTGATATTACTTGAATCGAAGTAATCAAATTTCCATAAATAATCATACTAATCATATAGTCAAGTTGCCAAATTTTCAACATCTCTGCGGACATCTCCCAGGCAAACACTCGCGTATATAAATAGTAAAAGAAAATTGGGAAAATTAAGGCGGCAATATAACTCTTTAAATCACGTAAAACCAACCTTTTGAAATGCAACTCGAATTGGTTAATAAATGGTTTCATCTACTTACCTCCTTCAAATAGATTGAAAATAGTTTCTAAAGAAGTCGCTTTAATTTCTATATGTTTAATATGATTTAAATAGGGGTAGAGTTCGGCCAACAAGTTTATAGTCTCCTGGGTTTTAATATTATACCTATGATCCAGTTCCTCTAATGAAAGCACAGAAGGCAGTTGCTTAAAGACGTCGCTGGTTAAATCACTGACAAAAGATACACTGACAGCTCCAAATTGATTCCTTAATTCTTGTAAATTACCGTCAAAAGCGATTTGGCCTTTGGAAAGAATTAATATTCGGTTCGCTACTGACTCAAGTTCATCCAGATAGTGACTCGTAATGAAAATTGTTTTCCCCTTCATTTTAAGCAGAGTGATCTGTTCCCAGAAAATTTGCCGGCTCAGACTATCCATAGAAGGTGTAGGTTCATCAAGAAAGATTAATTGCGGGTCACCCACCATCGCTAAAACAAAATTAAATCTTCGAAGTTCCCCTCCGGATAATTGATTCACTTCCTTCTTTTGTAAATTTTCTAATTCGCCAAGTTCAATGAGTTCATTGTAAGGAAGCGGATGGGCATAATGGCTTTGAACAAGTCGAATGGCTTCATAGACTGTTAAGTTTCGTAATCGAAAATTATCCTGCAACATCATGGCTGTTCTTTCACGTACTATGGCATTCATTTTTGAATAACCAAATAAATTAACTTTGCCAGAATCTGCTTTCAGTAAACCATTGATTATTTTAATTAATGTGGATTTACCCGCCCCATTTCTACCGAGTAAAGCAATAATTTCACCTTGATTTACCTTTAAATTGACATCCGTTAATACTTTATCTTTCTTAAAAGATTTAGCTAAGTGTTCAATTTTCATAATTTCTTGCATAAGCTCCCCTCCTTTTGGCTTAATTATAAAATGAAAGCCCGCTCTATCCTAGACACAGCTATCATGACTTTCTTATGACAAATGTCATATCTTTATCAGACAAACGAAAAAAACGCCTATTTGTACTGTTTAAAATACAAATAAGCGTTTTATTTAATAACAATTATTTTAATATTTATATACTTTACGGCTTGTCTTTGATTCGGGCGATATTTCGATAGGGTTGAGATAAATACACAGAAAGAATAGCTATATCCGCTGGGTTAACCCCACTGACACGACTAGCTTGTCCTAAACTAGTTGGTGAAATACGCTTCAAGCGATCTCTCGCTTCGTTGGCTAAGTTAGGAATTTGGTCCCAATCGATATCCTCTGGGATTTGTTTTTCTTCTAAGGACTTCATCTTATCCACATTTCGTTGGGCTTTTGCAATATAACCGGCATATTTTATTTGAATCGAAACTTGTTCAGCCGTTTGTCGATCTAAGATCGGTCCCTCTTTAGGAATCAATTGAACCAAATCTTGATAATGAATTTCAGGACGTTTCAACAATTCGCTAGCCAAGATACCATCTTTAAGAGGTGTTGAATTTACCCGTTCGAATAATTCGGCTAGACCAGGGGTCGACGGTTTAATTCTTACCTGCTCAAGGCGTTCAATTTCTTCTTGAACCTGAGCATGTTTCTTCAAGTACTGACGGTAACGATGTTCGTCCACTAAACCAATCTTATACCCTTTTGACGTTAAGCGTAAGTCAGCGTTATCGTGACGTAAGAGCAGACGGTATTCAGCTCGTGAAGTCAGCAAGCGATAAGGTTCCGCCGTTCCTTTAGTCACTAAATCATCAATCATTACACCAATATAAGCCTCATCTCTTCGCAAGATAAACGGCTCTTTCCCTTGAACTTTCAAGGCGGCGTTAATCCCAGCAATGAGACCTTGTCCGGCTGCTTCTTCATAACCGGATGTACCGTTCATTTGACCAGCGGTAAATAATCCTGGGAAATCTTTCAATTCTAGACTAAGACCCAGTTGATAAGGCATCACCACATCATATTCAATGGCATAGCCGGGTCGCATTAAGCGAGCTTGTTCTAAACCCTTGACGGTCTTAAGCATTCCTAGCTGGACATCTTCCGGCATAGAGGTTGATAAACCTTGGATATACATTTCTTTAGTGTGCAACCCTTCAGGCTCGATAAAGATTTGATGTCTAGGTTTATCAGCGAATCGCACTATCTTATCTTCAATCGACGGACAGTAACGGGCTCCAACTCCTTCAACCATTCCTGAGAACATCGGAGCTCGATCCAGATTGTCTCGGATTAGTGCATGGGTTTGACTATTGGTATGAGTCAGCCAGCAAGGTTCGCCTGGTCCCTTATAAGCACTATCTTCAGTGAGATAAGAAAAGTGATTAGCTTGTTCGTCACCCGGTTGGATTTCTGTTTCCTCAAAATTTACGGAATCACGGTGGACGCGCATTGGAGTTCCAGTTTTGAATCGAACCAATTCAATCCCTAATTCTAATAAATGTTCAGATAACTTAATCGAAGGAATTGTGTTGTTGGGTCCCGAAGAATAAGCTAAATCTCCAATTAAAATCCGTCCTCGCGAAGAAGTCCCAGCTGTGAGGACAACGGCATCACTATAATACATAGCCCCTGTACTAGTAATAACCCCTTTGATGACCCCTTCTTCGACAATTAATCGTTCAACTAAACCTTGTTTTAAGGTTAAATGTTCGGTATCTTCTAATGTCTGACGCATTAAGCTTGCGTAGGCTTGTTTATCTGCTTGGGCCCTCAAGGCTTGCACTGCGGGTCCCTTAGAAGTATTTAACATTCTCATTTGAATATACGTTTGATCAATGTTTTGGCCCATTTGCCCACCTAGAGCATCAATTTCTCGCACAACGACCCCTTTAGCTGGCCCCCCAATGGAGGGATTACAAGGCATAAAGGCAACCATTTCTAAGTTTAAAGTTAGCAAAAGTGTCTCAACACCCATTCTGGCACTGGCTAAGGCTGCTTCAGAACCAGCATGGCCGGCACCTACGACGATAACTTGATAATGTCCGGCTTCAAAAGTTTTCACAGTATTATTTTCACTCCTTTATTTATTGAAATCAACGGAATAGGTTTGTAATTGACCGGCTTCATCATAAACAAATTTAGCAGAGAAATAATCAATTGACCGATCTAGCACCCAATCTAAGTAGATATAGTCTCCTTGCCAAGTAGGTTTTTCAAAGACTTGATCATAGTCGACCCAATAGAGAGTCCCTTCATCAGAGTCGAAGTTGACCTTTCCTTCAAAATCAGTCACTCGGTAGACAAAGCTGTACCAATCTTCGCCATCATGTTGAAAATTGGGAAAACTAATAAATCCTCGCAAATCTAATTTTGTAGCAGTTAAACCTGTCTCTTCTTTAATCTCCCGGATTGCACATTCTTCAGGTGTTTCTCCTGGCTCGAATTTCCCGCCAACACTAATATATTTGCCCCAATGATAATCATTTTCTTTCTTATTTCGTAAGAGTAATAGCAATTGTGAGCCATTATCAATATAACAAATGGTAGAAAGTTTGGTCATCGTCTTGTCCGCCTCCTATTTACCTAAACAGAATTGACTAAATAACTTAGTGATTAATTCATCTTGAACCGCTTCACCAATAATTTCTCCTAACAAATCCCAGGCTTTAGTAAAATCAATTTGAATCAGATCAACTGGCATGCCTAAATCACAAGCTTGGATAACTTCATCTAAAGCTGAACTAGCTTGTTTCAATAATTGAGTGTGACGCGAGTTTAATAAATAAGTCACATCCTGGCTAGCAATATCTCCGCTAGCAAATTTTTGCCAAATCATCTGTTCTAAATCATTCATACCACTTTCAGACAACATCGATGTTCGAATCATTTCCGCTTCTGAACTATATGGCCTTAAATCCTCATCATTCAATTGACTAGGTAAATCTTGTTTATTTAAGACAATGATTCGTTGACTCCCTTGGGTCAAACGTAATAATTCCTTATCAGTATCAGTTAATTTCTCAGCTTGATTCAAAATTAAGATGATTAAATCTGCTTCTTGCATCACCTGGTGACTTCGTTTAACCCCAATTTGTTCGACCACTTCGTCAGTTTGACGAATACCAGCTGTGTCAATTAATTTCAAAGGAATTCCTTTAACATTAACAAACTCTTCAATCGTATCACGGGTAGTTCCTTCAATATCAGTAACAATAGCCCGCTCGTAACCTGATAGGACATTTAACAAACTAGACTTGCCTACATTTGGCCGGCCAATAATTGCCGTTTTAATCCCTTCGCGGAACAATTTCCCTTGTTGGGCTTGATTTAATAATTGCTGAATTTGCTCTTTAACTGATTGTGCTGTATTTAATAATTCTTGACTAGATAGCTCTTCAACGTCATCATATTCAGGATAATCAATGGTGACTTCAACTTGAGCTAAAGTTTCTAACATATCTTGGCGTAATTGACGAATCTTTCTCGACAGACTTCCCTGTAATTGATTGACTGAAGCTTGCATAGCCTTATTGGTCTTGGCTTCAATTAAATCCATAATCGCTTCTGCTTGCGATAAATCAATGCGTCCATTTAAAAAGGCTCGCTTAGTAAACTCGCCCGCTTCAGCCAGACGCGCCCCCTGATCTAGAACATTATCTAGCACTTCTTGGACAGCAATAATCCCCCCATGACAATTGATTTCAACAACATCTTCTCTAGTAAAAGTTTTTGGAGCTCGCATCACGCTTACCATTACTTCATCAATCACTCGATGCTCTTTGCGATGAATAATATGGCCGTAATGGATCGTATGACTGGGAACTTGAGCTAAATCTTTACCTTTAAACACCTGATTAGCAATTTCAACGGCTTGATCACCACTTAAACGAACAATACCAATCGCCCCTTCACCTAATGCAGTTGAAATCGCAGCTATAGTATCTTTAACATACATGGTCAGTCTCCTTTCTAAAACATTGAACAAAAAATGGCTAAATCCATAAAAAAAGTGCCTAAACTAACCCAATTACAAAATTAGGTTAGTAAGCACTTTGACTGCTGACTCTTATTTCTCAGCCATTATACAGCAGAAAAATAACTTCCGCAAGCAGAAATCATAGGGATTGAATGATTTATCTTGAAGATTTAGATTCTGACTTATCTTTCTGAGGATTGCAATCGCTAAATAATGGGTTATAATTGAGACTGTCAGTTATCTTCAAGGAGGGAAAAAGCTTGAAAAGAATACTCCGTTACTTTATAGGAGTGATCCTTACTATGATCAGTCTAGGCTCTTTTCAGACTGCTCATGCTATTGACAATGCCGAAGTCTATAATATTGAGCTTATGAAAGAAAACAACATAGAAAGTGGACTCGGGGCTGAATACGACTCAATCGAGAGCTTAGTCAATGATTTAATCGCTGAATATAATATAAATTCCGATGAAATCAGTTTTGCTTACTATAATTTTACCAGTGATCAACATTATTATATTAATCCTGATTTACAAATGATTGCCGCATCAACCATTAAAGTTCCCATCGTTGCCCTATATCTGGATTTGATTGCACAGGGACAATATACTTTTGATAGTCAGATTCCTTATGTGGAAGATTATATTGGTGGCGGAACTACCGGGACCACTTCCTCATTGGCAGACTTGATGTCCAATGCCATTATTTATTCGGATAATAGTGCCTGGTATTCGCTCATGTCTAATTACGGATCTTTTAGCGATAATCGTCAAGCAATTCTAGATTTCGTGGGTTATTATGATGTTCCTGGCGAATTTTTTGCCGATAATTATAGTTCGGCCTATTTAGCTGAACAATGGTTAATCAAGGTTGCGGTCAATCCAGATTACCAATATGTCGTTAATTTAATGAAACAAACTGATCCTAAACAACTTTTTACTTCCTATATTGCTCAAGGAATGGCCAATAAATATGGTCGTTTAGATAATTATATCCATGATACTGGCATCTATTATGAGAATAACCAAGCTCAATATGTCCTAGCTATTTATACCAATAATCAAGAACAAGCCGATCCTTTTATTGAAATGCTAAGTTTAAGAATTAATGAATGGTATCGAAGCCACTATCTTTCAGCAGAATACACACCTATAGATATCAAAAAAAATGAATCAGGCGTATCCATCACCAAAACTCAAAATGAAGACTCAACGATCACAGAGACTAGCCAAGAATAAATCTTAAGGATTATAATATTTTAAAGAAGACGATTGAAATATTTTCAGTCGTCTTTTTTATCTGATGAAATCAATAAATTATCTCTTTATCACTGATTTAGCGAACTTGCTGATAACTTATCTTTCACCATACATCAGATTACTTGAACACACCAGAATGTCTGCGATCAATTATTAAATTCGTACAAAAACCCAAGTCTGATTAGCTGACTGCCAACCAAACTTGGGCTAATATCATCTTCTATTGTGTTTGAAAGGGATTGGTTTGAGCTTCCTCCAACCACTTTGCATCATAATGATAGACTCCTTGCTCGGGATAAGTAAAGGTATCCGGGGCCAGACCATATTGATTGACAGTTAAACGAACTTGATTAACACCCAGCCATTGGTGAACATTGGCAACAATCGCTGCAATCACAGCTTGTTCTCCTTGAGGATGAGCATTCATAGTAGCCACCACTCCCGGACTAAAATCAATCGTCACGGTATTATCTGCTAACTCAACCTGATTGACCACAATATCCGCCCCAATAAAATTTTGACTCTGGAACAAATTCGTAAATGCACTAGCTAAATCTTGATTCGTCTGCCAGTCCAAAGACCCTGATGTCAATCTTAATAAACTTGATCCATCAGCTTGGGGTACAACCACCGGTATGGAGCTAATCAATTTAACATTTTGATTTCTTGCTTGAATTATCCAAGATTCCTTATTATTTTCTACAGCAATTAAACCGACTGCTTGCGCGAAATAATAAGTCTGATCCCCCACTGAAACTTGTAGAACATTCTGATAGGTCGATTCTCCGATCTTAGCTTCGCGGTATATCTCGGTAATACCATTACTTTGATCAGTCAATGTCAAGGGCTCCTTCATCAGCAAGGTATTTTCGGATGCTGCCGAATCTAATACAAAAAGTCTTGAATCATTTTGTTTTGAACTTTTTGTTAAAGCTTGCTGAGCCCAACTATATGATTCATTTTTTAACTGATTATCTTGAATCACTAGGATATGTTGAACTTGTTTTTGATCGTCTGTCGACATTAAATAGAGAGACTTACTCGCAGAACCATTACTAAAGGTGCGAATTTCATTGGCCTGCATAGGTAAGAAATCAAGTATCGAAAACGAAGATGTTTCTTCTAATGTTTGCCAATAAGACTTATCAATACTGAGCTTTTCTTGAGTTTCTGCTTTTTTCTCTGAATTACTCTCTGTGGTCGATTGTTGATCGAGCGACTCAGTTTGTTCTTGATTTTTTTTGGCTTCAATTTTGGCTTTATTTTCCTCGCTCAACTGTATCATAGGTTCTTGACGACAGGCTGATAAGCTGAGCATACTAAGTGAGATAAGGCCAATTTTAATGATGGTATCTTTCATCCTTCTCTCCTCAAATTTAATCACTCCCAAATTGTACCATAAAATCTCGATCAAAATTTAAAATTTATCATTGAAAATTTGTTTTCGACGAGCAAAATCATAAAATCTAAATTTTTCTAATTTATGGTAGGAAATCGTATGTTGGAAAAAAGTGGTGTCTTCAAGATACACATTACTTCGAACTGCCATTACATAGTCATTCTCCTGAATTCCTAAAGCTTGACTAATAAATTCATCAGCCCGCTTGGCCATAATTTCTTTACTGGCGTAGGCAATCTCTAAATTTAAATCTTCTTCAAAATATTGGTAGATAGAAATCTCAGCACGATCCTTGGGAATTTCTGGGATAATTTGTTGACGCAGGTAGTCTTCATCAACAATTAAGACTTCACCCTGTACTTCCCGGGTTCGAATCAAATGAATAAATTTTTCATGGTCAGAAACATCTTCTTGATCTGCTAAAAACTGAGGACATAATACTAATTCATTAACCAAGACAGTGGTTTTGGCCGAAATATTTTGTTGATCTTGTAATTCTTTGTAACTCGTCAATCCACTGATTGGCAGTGAGAAGCGCCGATAATCCAGAATAATTGAGCCAGATCCTTGTTTCTTTTGAATATAAGCATGGTCCTCAAGTAAACGCAAAGCTTTACGAATAGTTTCTCTTGAAACTTGATATTGCTCAGCCAATTGATGTTCACTGGGTAAATAAGTATCTTTTTGATACTGACCTTGCTGTATTTTTTGTTCAATATCTAAATATATTTTCTCAAACTTTTTCATGGTTCACCTCTACACGCTATTTAACCATCCTTCAACAGAAATACTGCTGTTTCGTAAGATTGTAACATAATTTCTTCGGTTAAAAATTGTAGCGGACCATTCCCGATTAATTTTTGACTAGACTTGTCTAAATATTTGCTCGGTAGCATCAATTTACTTGGCTGGGCGTAGAAATTATTTACTACCAATAGAAATTGACCTTGATATTGACGTTCGTAAGCCATAATTTGTGGGTGATCCAATTGAATTCCTTGATAAGATCCCTCTTGGATAATCGGATAATCTTTTCTTAATTGGATCAGATCTTGGTAATATTTATAAATTTTGCCTTCTTTTCTAGCTCGTTCAACATTGATTGTTTGATAATTATCAGCAACTTTTAACCATGGGGTTCCTTTAGTGAAACCAGCATGTTTACTACTATCCCATTGCATTGGTGTCCGAGAATTATCGCGAGATTTTTTACGAATGATATTCATGATTTTCTCAATGGGATAGCCTTTTTCTTGCAAAATTTGATAATGATTTAAGGTTTCAACATCAACATAGTCATCAATACTTTGATAACCCGGATCGGTCATACCAATTTCTTCCCCTTGATAAATATAAGGGGTTCCTCTGAGACACTGAATCGCTGTGGCCAGCATGGTCTGAGTCTCGTATGGATAATGAATGACATCGCCAAAACGCGAATTGGATCGAGGTTGATCATGATTATTTAAGAACAGTGCATTCCATCCCTGATGATCCGACATCCCTTTTTGCCAAGTATCCAGGATTTGCTTGAGCGCTATAAAATCAAATTCAGGATCTGACCACTTTTCACCATCTTGGTAGTCTACTTTTAAATGATGGAATGAAAAAATCATCGAAAGCTCTTGTTCTGTTGGATTGGAATAACGGATACCATTGGCAACATCCGTCGAAGACATTTCGCCAACCGTCACAATATCATCATAGCGACCAAAAGTAGCCTGATGCATTTCCTTTATCCATTGATGTACGATCGGCGTATCAGTGTATAAATGTTTCTCCTGATTAGATCCTGGTTCTTGACTATCCTGAAAATTTGGGTCTTTACCAATAACATTTAAAACATCAAAACGTAAACCCTTCACACCTTTAGCTAACCAGAAGTTAATGACCTGATATAAAGCTTGACGAACTTTGGGGTTATGCCAATTCAGATCAGCTTGGCTAACATCATACAAATGTAAATAATAAAGTGAGGTATCGCCAAATTTCTCCCATGCAGGTCCACCAAATTTCGACTGCCAATTTGTTGGTAATGATCCATCGGCTTTAGCCGGCCTTAAATAATAAAAATCCTGATATTCTGGATCTCCAGCGAGCGCTTTTTGGAACCACTCATGTTCAATCGAGGTATGATTAAGCACCATATCTAGCATTAATGAAATGCCTCGCTTTTCGGCTTCAGCAATCAATCGTTCAAAGTCTGCCATTGTTCCATAGGTCGGATCAATGGCACAATAATCGGAAATATCATAACCATTATCTTTTTGAGGAGATGGATAAAAAGGATTTAACCAAATTAAATCTACTCCTAAATCTGCGATATAATCCAATTTTTCAATCACACCGGCTAAGTCGCCCTTTCCATTGCCAGTGCTATCGTAGAATGATTTAGGATAGACTTGATAAATAACTTTTTCGCCTAAATTCATGAAAATCTTCCTTTCTACAGACTAAATAAAGAATAGCGTTTTTGAAAAATACAAAAACGCTATTAAAGTGCTTGAAATCATTATTTATTGGCCGTATTAAAGAAGGGAATATCAAACTTTAACCCAGCATTGGTTAAGAATTCCATTTTCTTGAAACTAAGTGTGAGAACAAATGGAACCACCACTGCAATTAACATGGCAACAAAGAACATTAACCAATATTGGATTTGAATAACTAGAATCCCTGGCAAACCTCCCACTCCAATCGAATTCGCTTGAATGCCTACTGTCGTAGTTAGTAATCCAGCTAGAGCAGATCCAATCATAGCGGCTAGGAAAGGATAAACATATTTCAAGTTCACCCCGAACATGGCTGGTTCAGTGACTCCTAAATAAGCTGAGATGGCTGATGGAATGGTAATTTGGGATTCTTCTTCATCTTTCCGACTCATCCACCAGACAGCCAATACCGCCGATCCCTGGGCAATATTGGATAAAGCAATCATTGGCCATAAGCCAGTAGAACCGCTGTCAGCAATTAATTGGCTATCAATTGCATTCGTCATATGGTGTAAACCAGTGATAACCAGTGGAGAATAGAAAGCTCCAAATATCGCACCAAATAACCAGGATAATGGACCTGTTAAACCAGCTAGAACCACACTAGAAATTAGACTACCTAGCCACCAACCTACAGGACCCAAGACAGTATGGGCTAAAATAACTGCTGGTAATAAAGAAAGGAAAGGAACCAAAATCATAGAAAGATATTCTGGAATAACTTTTCGCCAGAATTTCTCTAAATAGCCTAAAGCTAATCCGGCAAACATTGCTGGTAGGACTTGAGCTTGGTAACCAATCATATCTAGCTTGAAGAAACCAAAATCCCATTGAGGAACGGTTCCTTCAGCTAAGGCATCAGCAGCCCCATAGGCATTTAAAAGTTGTGGAGAAACTAAGGTAATCCCGAGAACAATTCCTAAAATTTGGGTAGTACCTAATTTTCTAGTAACCGCCCAGGTAATCCCAACTGGTAAGAAATGGAAAATAGCTTCCCCAGGTAACCATAAGAATTGGTTTACCCCATTCCAGAAAGGTGATACATCGACAATACTGTTGTAAATCGGATCACCATTCGCTGTGGCTTGAGCCACACCATCGACAACTTTTTGACCTAATGCCTCAAATCCTACACCTTCTAGAATATTTCTGAATCCGAGTATCAAACCACCCACAATAATGGCTGGAATAATTGGTGCAAATATTTCAGCCAAGAAGGTCATCGCTTTCTGCCACCAAGATTGATTAGATTCAGCAGCCTCTTTTACTTGAGCCTTAGATGTTTCAACAATACCAGAATGTTTCTCAAATTCTTTATAAAAATCAGCGACTTGGTTACCCACGATTACTTGAAATTGCCCTGCTTGAGTAAAGGTACCTTTTACTGAAGCGAGATTTTCGATGCCATCTACATCTGCTTTGTCTGGATCATTCAAGGCAAAACGCATCCGCGTTGCGCAGTGAGTAACGGCCTTAATATTCTCCTTACCACCGATTAAAGTGAGCAAATCCTGAGCATCTTTATCAAAGTTCGGCATAAATTCTTCCTCCTTTAAGAACTTGTCTATACAACTTGTACTTGTAGTATATATTGAAAACGGTTAAATAGCAATGAAAGCACTCCCTTAAATTAAATGATAGATATCATAAGTTAATTTAATACTTTTAATTCTATTTTAATTGTACAACGATAACTTGAGAGCAAAATATATTAAAATCTGGATAATAAAAAAATACCTAATAGGGATCAATCAGTCCGTTCTTACGTAGAAATATTGACTGAAATCCCATATTAGGTATGAATGATTCATCGATTTATTGATTATTCATTAACATATTCAACTACAAGATAACGATTTGGATCTTTTCCTTCAGAATGCGTCTGAATATGATCAATTTTTGATAGATGAGCATGAATTTGCTTACGTTCATAAGCAGGTAAAGAATCTAAAATTACAGGTTGTTTGGTCTTTAATACTTCATCAGCGGTTCTTTTAGCCATCTGTTCCAAAATATTTGCCCGACGGTCGCGGTAATCACCAACGTTGAGAGTTACATTTGTGCGGTGGCGATAATGATGATGCAATAAGGTTTGAGCGAGTACTTGCAGAGAATTAATGATTTTTCCGTGACGCCCAATGATGAGACCTGACTTATCAGTGTCGATATTGAAAATTACTTGATTATTATTTTGTTCAACTTCGATATCCGCATTGGCGCCGTATTCTTCAATCACATCGATCAGAAAATTAGCCACAATATGACTCGCTTTATGCAAATCAGGTCCAGTCGTTTCTTTGTCATCTGTTTCATTTTTATCTTGGAATGAAGAGCTTGTCTCAATATCCTGATCTAACATCGCTTCATTTTCTTCGAAATCTTCTTCAACTTGCGGATTGACCTCTTCCTCAGACAAGGTACTTTCGTCAGCTTGTTTTTCATTTTCAGATGAATAAGATTCATTATTTTCTATCACACCAGTTGATTCTGACTGATTTGGCTGAGTAATCGCTGAATTTGGTGTCTTCTTAGCTTCCATTTCCGCTTCAAGGGCATCTGTTAATTCAGAAAGTGATTGATTATTTTTTCTGCTAATAACAACAACAGCATCTTGTCGACCAAATCCTAGAAAGCCTTTTTTACCTTCATTAATCACCCGAATTTCGGCTTCTTCGCGTACAATTCCTAAATCTGCCAAACCTTTAGCAATAGCTTCATCTACCGTTTCTGCATTGATCGTAATACTATGATCTAACATCTATGTTTCCTCCATTATTTTTTATTTTTACCCGTAGCCCGTCTTAATTGGCGTCTCAATTCCCTTTGACGATCTTTCTCAATTTGAATTTTTTCTTCTCGTTCACGAATAATCTTATAAGGATTATTAAAAATTAAGACTTGAGCCACAGTAAATAAGTTGGTTACTACAAAATAAAGACCTAGGGCACTCGGTAGTCCAAAAGCAATCATAAATATAATCACAGGCATAACGTAAGTCATTACCTTATTTGCCGAGTTGGAGCTAGGTGCCGCCTTCATCATCAAATAAGTCGATAAGAAAGAGAAAACGGCTGCTAGAATAGGTAAAACTAAGTAAGGATCTCGTTGACCTAAATTCATCCACAAGAAATGACCTTGACGTAAGATTTCCGTTCTTTGAATGGTTTGATAAAGGGCAATCATCACTGGGAATTGAACTAGCAAAGGAAGACAACCCGCGAATTGATTCACACCGCGTTTCTCCATCAGCGCAGATTGTTCTTCTTGTAATTGTTCCATAGAATGACGATCTTTATTAGGGTACTTTGCTTTGATAGCGTCGAGTTCTGGTTGGATTTCTTGTAATTTACGTTGAGATTTCATTTGCATATTATTTAAAGGAATTAATAAGATACGAATCAATAAAGTAAATAAAATAATTCCGATGGCGTACTGATTAGCGAACAAACTCGATAACCAAAGAATAAATTGGGATAGGGGTTGAATAATATAAATATCCCAGAGACTTGACCCAGCTTGCCCGGTACCCTGTTGACTACATCCACTTAATAATAACATACTTGAGAGGATCAGAATCTTTTTATAATGACGTTGAATGTGCTGCATGGAGCCCTCCTAAAATCTATTTAATAATCTTTGCTAATTTCATGACATGAATAATTGAATGCTTAACTTGCTCCATATTTTTATCACGAATATCTGGTCGAGCAATTAATAAAAAATCAAGCTCCTGATCAATCTGGTCTTCTAATTCTAATAAGGCTTGGCGAATATATCTTTTCACTTGATTTCTTTTGACCGCGTTTCCAATTTTCTTTCCCACAGATATTCCTACTCGAAAATGTTTTTGATCTGGTTTCGTAAAAACATAGAGCACAAGTTGGCGATTAGCCACTGACTTTCCTTCATGAAATACTTTTTGAAAATCATATTCACTTTTTACCCGATATTTTTTTTTAATACCATCCACCTACTTTATTGCCACTGACTTCTTATTATTATAGCGAATATTCATACAAATTAAAAACAGAATTCAATGATTTTTACACAAAATAAAAAGGCTCCCGAGTTTCGGAAACCTAAAAAATTATGCAGATAATGATTTTCTACCTTTTAAGCGACGTTTTCTTAAAACGCGACGGCCGTTTTTAGTGCTCATTCTTTTACGGAATCCATGAACTTTTTTACGAGTGCGTTTTTTTGGTTGATAAGTTCTTTTCACTTGCCTTACATCCCTTCTATAATAAGTTTATTTTATGTCCAATACCAAAATATTCTAAAGAATTTAAGAGAAATTGTCAAGAATCAAATAAATTTTTAGAGAAAATATTTTTTATCCACAGGTCCTGTCAATATGTGGAATGGTTCTTTATCATTCAACATTAAAATATATTACTTATTAACAAAGACACAGGATGTTAATATAATACTTTTTTAACCACAAATTCTGTGGATAAGTCCAATAAAACCGATTAAAATCGCATTTTTTTATGAACAAGCGAAATGATTTTTTATCTATCCACTAACTTATCCACAATTATTATCATAATGTGCATAAGTCTACTGTTTATTTGTTTAAAACCTTGCTTTATAAATTAACTTGTGGATAAGTCAAAATATGTTACAATTAACTTATTATTTCAGTTCATTTAAATTTGGTAAAAGAGGTGACTTCATGGAAGAGAAAGACCAGTTTTGGCAAGAAATGACTGAATATCTCCGCCAACTCCTCTCTGAGAATGCTTACAAAAATTGGGTCGAACCCATATATCCTCTACGTATGGGGAATCAAGCCATCTCATTAGCTGTTCCTAATGATCTCACTAAGACATATTGGGAAAGACATTTGGCTGGTTATATACTGCAGCATTCACTTAATAAATATGGGGTAGAATATCAACCCACTTTTATGATAGTTCAAGATCAAGGACCTGCCCCCACTGCTTATAATCAGGTAAATAAAGCGAATCGGCCAGCCTATTTTTCTGATACTTCACTTAATCCCAATTATACTTTTGATAATTTTGTCATTGGGGAAGATAATAAAATGGCAAGTGGAGCAGCACAAGCTGTCGTTGAATATCCTGCCACTCTTTATAATCCTTTCCTTATATATGGTGGCGTTGGATTAGGAAAGACGCACCTGATGCAAGCCATTGGTAATGAGATTAAAAGAAATAATCCCAGTGCTAGAATCAAATATGCTACCAGTGAAGCTTTTGTTAATGACTTTATTACGAGTATTCAAAATGGATCGCAAAATGAATTTCGTGAAATGTACCGAAATGTTGACGTCCTATTGATTGATGATATTCAATTTCTATCTAATAAAGGGAAAACCCAAGAAGAATTCTTCCACACTTTTAATGTCCTTTATAATAATCGTAAACAGATCGTACTAACCTCGGATCGACTCCCTAATAATATTGATAATTTGGAAGACCGATTAATTAGTCGCTTTAAATGGGGATTATCCACAGATATTACTCCACCTGACTTAGAAACGCGGATTGCTATCTTAAGAAAAAAAGCAGCCAATGAACACCTAGATATTTCCTCTGAAACTTTAACCTATATCGCCAATAATATTGATTCAAATATTCGTGAACTTGAAGGCGCATTGGTGCGTGTCATAGCTTTTGCTGCAATTAATGGTCAAGAAATAACTACAGATCTTGCCGCTCAAGCTTTAAAAAATATTGTTGATCAACAAGACGATCGGCCACTAACTTGCGAGCGAATTATTAATGAAGTTGCTCATTTCTATACAGTGACTAATAAAGAAATTAAAGGTAAGAAACGCATCAAAGAGATTGTCGTCCCCCGCCAAATTGCCATGTATTTGAGTCGTGAACTTACTAATCTCTCTTTTCCAAAAATAGGAGAAGAATTTGGTAATAAAAATCATACAACCGTGATTCATGCCTATGAAAAAATTTCAACTAACTTAAAAACAGATGCCTCTTTACAAGAAGAAATCCAACAACTAAAAGATCGACTAAAATAAGCTTGTTGATAAAATCGCAACTCATCAAGGACTTATTGACATGGTCTTACACAAGATAAAGCCTGAGTAAATACTGTTTCATTCATTTTTACACAGAATCCACACCTCCTACTACTAAGACTTATTTATATAAAATATATTAATTAATAAAGGAGCTTATTATGAAATTTACAATCCATCGACAATCGTTTATGAATCAACTTGCCAATGTCACCAGAGCTGTTCCAGTAAAAGCAACGATTCCTGTCTTAACTGGAATTAAAATAGTGGCCCAAGAAGATGGAATTACTTTAATCGGCTCAGATGCAGAAATTTCCATCGAAGCTTTCCTAAATATCCAAGATGAAGCCTATCAATTAGAAATTATTGAACCAGGTTCTATCGTGGTAACTGCTCGGTTATTTAGCGAGATAATTAAAAAATTACCAACTGATATTATTACCATTGAAACCGATGAACAATACTTATTAACAATACGTTCTGGTCAAGCCGTATTTAATTTAAATGGAATTGATGGACAAAGTTACCCTCACTTACCAGAAATCGTAGCAGAATCAACACTTGAATTACCTACCTTACTTTTCCGTGATTTGATTAATCAAACAATCTTTTCTGCGTCTAACCAAGAAAGTCGTCCAGTATTAACGGGATTACACCTAAGCTCTAGCGATCATTTCTTATCTGGGGTGGCTACGGATAGTCATCGATTAAGTCGGCGAATGATTCCGGTTAAATATTCTCAAGAGGAATTAAATTTTGAATCCATAAACATTCCTAAGAAAACTGTCCAAGAATTATCCAGAATTATCGAAGACGAAGATCAGTTGAAGATGATGGTAGCCGATAAACAAGTAATCTTTACCATGGATAATTTAGTGATTTATTCACGCTTATTGGAAGGAAATTACCCAGATACGAATCGTCTCATTCCTCAAGACCATCAGACAGAAATCGTTGTGGATTCACAAGAATTCTTAGCTGCAATCGAACGGGCAAGTCTAATGTCTCATCAGGGTAAGAATAATGTCGTCCAATTAGATATCAATGACCAAAAAGTGGAATTGTTGGTTAATTCCAATGAACGTGGCCAAGCTTCAGAAATTATTGAAGTTAAATCGGCTGAAGGCGATGATTTAAAGATTTCTTTCAATCCTGACTACATGAAAGATGCTTTAAAATCCTTTGGTCCGATTGATATTCATATTGGTTTCCAAACTCCGGTTCGTCCGCTTCTGCTTACCCCAGCTGAGAAGAATGAGAATGAGAGCGCTAATAATCAACTTCTTCAATTATTGACCCCAATTCGGACACATTACTAATCTAAAATTTAAAGAAAAAAAGGCCTTTTTAGGCCTTTTTTATTTTTTAGGGATTTTTACCAAGTTTGCTTTGTAAGACTTATAAAGTGATTTATTTTTGGTTATGGTTTGTGAATGATTGTAATATTGGGTATAATATAAGTAAAGAAAGGGTGGGTGAATTATGGAATCAATCCAACAATCATTAAGTCAGCCATATATTAATTTGGGACAACTATTAAAGCAGCATGACATCATTTCTAGTGGTGGTATGGCGAAATGGTATTTACAAACCTACCCTGTCTATGTCAACGGCCAACTTGAGAATCGACGTGGCAGAAAATTATATGTCGACGATCTTATTGAATTGCCAGAAGAAGATTTAAAGATTCTTCTGACTAACCATGAAACTGAGTGATCTTTTCAATGTTTATTGACAGTCTTCAACTTCAACATTATCGAAATTATGATTCTCTTGAACTAGAATTTCACCAAGGTTTAACGATTTTAACTGGCGAGAATGCCCAAGGAAAGACTAACCTCCTTGAGGCGATTTTTTTGTTATCACTTGCAAAAAGTCATCGCACCAATCATGATCATGATCTGATTCAGTGGGGTCAAGATTATGCCAGTATCCAAGCTCAAGTTCATTTGAAAGATTACACTTTCCCTTTAGAATTAATCCTTCATCCTAAAGGAAAAGTGGCCAAAGTCAATTATATTGAACAAGCCAAATTAAGTGCTTTTATTGGCAAATTAAATGTCGTACTATTTGCGCCAGAAGATTTACAAATGATCAAGGGTGGTCCTAGTTTACGTCGAAAATTTATGGATGCTGAATTAGGTCAAGCACATCCTTTATATCTACAATCTTTAGTCAAATATCAGACGATTTTAAAACAAAGAAACAAGTATTTAAAAGATTATGGCCAGAGTTCTAAATTTGATCACACTTTCTTTGAAGTATTAACGGATCAATTAATAGATGAAGCTTTTGTAATCATAAGCAATCGTCTAGATTTCATTGACCGTTTGATGACAATCGCTCAACCCATTCACCGAATCATATCGAATCAACGAGATAAATTGACTATGGCTTATCAATCTAGCATTAAACAAATTAATTATGGAAATCTTTCTCAAATAAAAACACAAATGAAAGAGTATTTTGAGAACAACATTGATAAAGAAAAAGAGCGTATGTTAACTCTGATTGGACCTCATCGAGATGATTTAATTTTTTATATCAATAATCGCCAGAGTGATCTTTTTGCCTCGCAAGGTCAACAAAGAACCATTATTTTGAGTTTAAAACTAGCCGAAACCGAATTATTCCAGCAATTCACCGGGGAATATCCTATTTTGCTATTAGATGATGTATTGTCTGAACTCGATGATAATCGACAGCACCTTTTGATGAACCATATAGAAGATAAGATTCAAACGTTCTTAACCACAGCTACCATTAAGGGCATTCGTTCAGAGAGTTTACAACATGCACAAATATTACAAGTTCACCAAGGAATCATTAATGAATTATAAATAAGGAGTGTTTTCCATTGCCAGAACAAGAAAAAAATAACAATGTCTATGATGCGAGTCATATTCAAGTATTGGAAGGATTAGAAGCTGTCAGAAAGCGACCTGGGATGTATATTGGCTCTACTTCCATTGAAGGTCTTCATCATTTAGTCTGGGAAATTGTCGACAATGCAATTGATGAGGCTTTAGCAGGTTATGCTGATCATATTGAAGTGATCATTGAAAAAGATAATAGTGTGACAGTGATTGATAATGGGCGCGGAATACCGGTAGATATTCAGGAAAAAACCGGTCGTCCTGCTGTTGAAATCGTCTATACAGTATTGCATTCGGGAGGAAAATTCGACGGATCTTCTTATAAAGTTTCTGGCGGACTCCATGGTGTGGGTGCTGGAGTGGTTAATGCTCTTTCTACTCAAGTCAATGTTGAAGTATATCGAGAGGGAAAAATTTATTCAATTGCTTTTGAACGCGGTGTAGTCCATAAAGAATTAGAAGTCATTGGCAAGTCGGAACATTCTGGAACAAAAGTTAATTTTACACCAGACCCAGTGATATTTTCTGAAACGACAGATTTTAAATATGATCGCTTAAGAGATCGTATTCGTGAGCTAGCCTTTTTGAATAAAGGATTGCGGATTAGTTTAGAAGATAAACGTCAAGACCGCGAACAAAGTGAAAGTTTTCATTATGAAGGTGGCTTAAAAAGTTACATTCAATATTTAAATGAGGACGAAAAGGTATTATTTGATGATGTCATTTATTTAGAGGATGAGTCTGAAGGCATTGAAGTGGAAATTGCTCTTCAGTACACATCAGGATATAAGACAAAGATCTATTCTTTTGCCAATAATATTCCCACCCATGAAGGTGGGACCCACGAATCAGGATTTAAAGCCGGATTGACTCGGATTATTAATGATTATGCTAGAAGACAAAAGATGCTGAAAGACAACGAAGAAAATCTTAACGGAGATGATACTCGAGAAGGATTGACCGTTATCCTTTCAGTTAAACATCCAGATCCGCAATTTGAAGGCCAAACCAAAACAAAATTAGGAAATTCAGAAGTCAGGACGATTGTCGATAGACTATTCTCTCAAAATTTTGAAACTTTTCTACTAGAAAATCCGCGGATTGGGAAGATGATTGTCGATAAAGGTATCTTAGCGTCTCAAGCACGCAATGCTGCTAAGCGAGCAAGAGAGATGACTCGGAAGAAATCAGGCTTAGAGATTGCTAACTTACCTGGTAAATTGGCAGATTGTTCAAGTAAAGATGCTGAAAAATCGGAATTATTTATCGTCGAAGGTGATTCAGCGGGGGGGTCAGCTAAGCAAGGTCGATCAAGAATGTACCAGGCTATTTTACCTATTCGAGGTAAAATATTAAATGTTGAGAAAGCAACCATGGACCGCATCTTGGCCAACGAAGAAATTCGTTCAATGTTCACGGCGATGGGCACTGGCTTTGGTTCTGAATTCGATGTTAGCAAAGCTCGCTACCACAAATTAATTATTATGACCGATGCTGATGTCGATGGTGCACATATTCGGACCTTGTTATTAACATTAATTTTTCGTTTTATGCGCCCTCTTTTGGATGCGGGCTATGTATATATTGCTCAACCCCCTCTTTATCAAATTAAACATGGAAAAAAGGCTATTTACATCGATTCTGATGCAGAATTAACCGCCTGGAAAAGAGAAAATCCCGATGCCAAATATCGGGTGCAACGGTATAAAGGTTTGGGGGAAATGGATTACGAACAATTATGGGAAACTACGATGAATCCAGAAAATCGTCGCCTATTAAAAGTTTCTGTTGATGATGCCGAGGAAGCTGATCAAGTGATGTCAATGTTAATGGGTGATGAAGTTCCACCAAGACGTAACTTTATTGAAGAAAATGCCATTTACGTTGAGAATTTAGATATTTAATTTATTCTAGTTGAAAGGAGTAAATCATGACTTTAGAAAATATTGACTTCACCCCACGCGATGATTATGAAAAAGTAGACCTACCAAAAGAAATGCGTAAGTCATTTCTTGATTATGCCATGAGTGTCATTGTTTCTCGTGCCCTGCCTGACGTGCGTGATGGCTTAAAACCAGTCAACCGTCGTATTCTGTATGGTATGAGTGAACTAGGTGTGACGCCAGATAAACCTCATAAAAAATCGGCCCGGATTGTAGGTGATGTAATGGGAAAATATCATCCTCATAGTGATTCAGCAATCTATGAAGCGATGGTAAGAATGGCGCAAGATTTCTCTTATCGGGAGATGTTAGTTGACGGACACGGAAACTTTGGTTCGGTCGACGGTGATGGGGCTGCGGCCATGCGGTATACAGAGTCGCGAATGAGTAAAATTGCTTTGGAAATGTTGAGAGATATTAACAAGGATACGGTTGATTTTCAGGACAATTATTCTCAAGAAGAGCGTGAACCTGTTGTTCTGCCGGCACGCTTCCCTAATTTACTGGTCAATGGGGCCGCTGGAATTGCTGTCGGTATGGCTACTAATATTCCTCCTCATAACTTGTCAGAGGTCATTGATGCTATTATTTTATTAATAAAGAGCCCAGAAGCTACTTTGGATCAGATTCTAGAAGTTCTACCAGGACCGGATTTTCCTACCGGAGCGATGATTATGGGTCGAGCCGGTATTAAAAAAGCCTATAAAACAGGTCAAGGTAAGATTTTAGTTCGCTCAAAAATAGAAATTGAAGAGTTAGCTCATGATCGCGAAAGAATTATTATCACTGAGATACCTTATGGGGTAAATAAAGCCAATCTCGTTAAAAAAATTGCTGAATTGGCTCGGGATAAAAAAATTGAAGGAATCACATACGCTAATGATGAATCTAGTCGTGATGGTATGCGAATTGTGATTGAAGTTCGACGTGAAAATTCAGCAGCAGTGGTCATTAATAATTTATACAAATATACTCAATTACAAACCACCTTTGGCATTAATATGTTGGCAATTGATCAAGGGGTTCCAAAGATATTAAGTCTTAAAGAAATTTTACAAAAATATATTGAGCACCAAGAAATTGTAATTCGGCGGAGAACCGAATTTGAGAAGAAAAAAGCTGAAGATCGAGCTCATATTTTAGAAGGTTTACGCATTGCCCTAGACCATATTGATGAAATTATTTCAATCATCCGCTCATCTCATGATAGTGAGGTAGCTAAAGCTCAATTGATTGAACGTTTCAGTTTAACTGATATTCAAGCTCAAGCAATTTTAGATATGCGTTTGGTGCGCTTAACAGGTTTAGAACGAGACAAAATTGAAGAAGAATATAAGTCACTACTGGAACTTATTGCTCGTTTAACTGAAATCTTAGAAAACAAAGAGCGTCTCTATGAAATTATCCAAGATGAATTAATTGAAATTCGAGATCGATTTGGTAATCCACGTCGAACCGAGATTGTTTCAGGAGAAATTATCGATATAGAGGATGAAGATTTAATCCCAGAAGAAGATATTTTGATAGCTTTAACGACCAATGGTTATGTTAAACGGATGACGGACGATGAATTCCATGTTCAGAATCGTGGAGGACGTGGGGTTAAGGGAATGACCCTAGCCGATAACGACCGTATTCAGAACCTAGTTTCTTGTTCAACCCATGATACTTTACTATTCTTTACTAATTATGGGAAAGTTTATCGAGCAAAAGGATTCGATATTCCAGAATTTGGTCGACAAGCTAAGGGCCTACCTATTGTGAATTTATTGAATATCGAACAAGATGAAGTTGTTAAAGAGGTCATTGCTGTTAAACCGAGTGAAGAAGAGACTGGTCATTCTGAACGAGAACGCTATTTGTTCTTTATTACTCGCGATGGAACCGTGAAACGTAGTTTGGCTCAAGAATATTTTAATATTCGGACAAATGGTCTGATTGCGATTAATTTGAAAGATGAAGATGAGTTAATTAATGTGATTGAAACCGATGGTCACGCAGCGATAGTTATCGGAACTCATGAAGGAAATGCCACCGTCTTCCCTGAAGAAGAAGTTAGAGTCATGGGTCGGACCGCTACTGGCGTACGTGGTATTAAATTAAGATCGACTGATTATGTGATTGGAGGAGCTTCATTAGCTGCCAATGAACACGTCCTGGTAGTCAGTGAAAAAGGATATGGTAAAAAGACCCTGGCTGAAGAATATTCAATTAAACATCGGGGCGGCTTTGGCGTAAAAACAGCCAATATTTCTGAAAAAAGTGGAAAATTAGCCGGTATTCTAGTGACTGACGGTAGTGAAGACTTATTAATTATGACCAATCAAGGGGTAGCTATTCGAATAGATAGTAATGATATTCCTGAATCATCTCGCGCCACTCTTGGAGTGAAAGTGATTCGGATGAATTCAGACTCTATTGTATCTTCGGTCACAAAAATTATTGCTGAAGAAGATGATGCTGATGATTTAGAAGAATCAATTGAAGAAAGTGAGTCAAATTCAGCAGAATAAGTTTTCGAATGAGATGTGTATTTTTATGAATACATATCTCATTTTTTTCTTGCTATTATTTATCGTTTGCTGTAAACTAGGCAAGTGTGAGTATTGTTTTCAATACTCTCCTTGCTTTAATGTTTCATATTAAAGCCAATAGACCAAAAGGAGGTGCAGACATGAGCCAAACAGCAAAGTATGAAATCTTATACATTATTCGTCCTGATATGACTGATGATGCAAAGAAAGAACTTGTTGAACGTTTCGATGCTATTGTCACAGACAATGGATCAACCATCATCGAATCAAAAGATTGGGCTAAACGTCGTCTTGCATATGAAATCAATGATTATAAGGAAGGTATTTACCATCTCATTAATCTTGAATCTTCCGATGCAAAGGCTATTGATGAATTTGATCGTTTAGCACGTATTAATCGCGATATCTTACGACACATGATTGTTAAAATTGAAGATTAATTTTGTTTCACGTGAAACATTGAGGAGGATGTAAAATATGAACACTGTTCAATTAGTGGGACGGCTGACTAGAGAAGTAGATTTAAAATTCACTTCTTCTGGAGTAGCGGTAGGAACATTTACTTTAGCGGTTAATCGTAGTTTTACTAATCAACAAGGTGAACGTGAGGCAGATTTTATTAATTGTGTTATTTGGCGGAAAGCTGCTGAAAACTTAGCTAATTTTACCCGTAAAGGATCTCAAATTGGAGTTGAAGGACGGATTCAAACCCGTAATTATGAGAATCAACAAGGTCAACGTGTGTATGTTACCGAAGTGGTTGTGAATAACTTCCATCTCTTAGAGCCTCGCTCAGTTACAGAACAAAGACCTGTATCTAATAATTCAAACAACTCTTATTCTAGTCCGACATTTGATAACACAAATCAATTTAACAATAATAAGTCATCATTCGATAACAAATCGTTTGACAATAATTTTGACAATCAGTTTTCTCAAAGTCCATTCGTGGAAGATGGACGTCCAATTGAAATATCAGAAGACGACCTTCCCTTCTAAGCAATGGCACAAAGTGTAAAGGAGGAAGAATAATGGCACAACGTCGTGGAGGAAGACGCAGAAGAAAAGTATGTTATTTCTGTGCAAATCATATCGACCATCCAGATTATAAAGATGTTGAATTGTTAGGACGTTTCGTTTCCGATAAAGGTAAAATTTTACCTCGTCGTGTAACTGGAACCTGTGCAAAACATCAACGTGCTTTAACAACTGCAATTAAACGTGCACGTATTATGGCATTATTACCATTTACCGTACAAGATTAATCGTAAAAGATCCTTCGGGATCTTTTTTTGTTTCACGTGAAACAAACTAGCTAGCGTAGTAATGGTGCTGTAAATATGATAAAATTAAACATATTGAAATGAGGTGAACCATGTTCTCAAAAGAAAAAATCAAAAGATTTTTTTCTATTTTCCATTCTTTGGAAATTTCCTGGCAAATCTATACGGTAACGCTGGCTTACATCATTATTATGACGATTGCCATGATCAATGATTGGAAAACAGGAATCTTACTATTATTATTACTGCTCATTGTGCTGGCTTTTTTGTATTTCAATATGGAAACATTCGTTCAAAATATTAATGCTTTAGCAAATGATTTATCTAAAGAAATACGAGAAGCCCATGAAGATTCATATAATCGTAGTCCACTAGGAATTTTATTTTATGATGATAAACAAAGAATTCGTTGGTTGAATACTTCGATGCAGAATATCATTGGTAAGAAAGACGTATTAGGAGAATATATTCCTGAGATTGACGAACAAATTTCTCAATTCTTTGCTGTAGAAGATGATAAGCATTGGCATATTATTAAGTATTATTCAAAATATTATAAAACACTCCATCAAAAAGCTGATGGTAGATTGTTTCTTATTGATGTCAGTGATGAAGTCAATATTCAAGAACAACGAAAAAATGATCGTTTGGTCTTTGGTTATTTATTGTTAGATGATTACAATGAGGTCATTGAAACTTTAGATGATCAAGAGGCAGCTGATTTTGACGCAACCTTATTGAAAGAAATTAATTACTGGACCAATACCTATCATATTTATAGTAAACGAATAGATGATGAGAAATTCATTTTACTAATGAATCTAGCTACCTTAGCTGAACTTGAACAAAATAAATTTAAATTCTTTGATGAGCTTAAGAAGAAAAATAATCTACAAAATATACTTGTCTCTGTAAGTATTGGAATTGCTTATCCAAGTAAAGAAGAAGTAGATTATCGAATCAATGATTTGGCCAAACAAGCTCAAGCAAACTTAGATTTAGCCTTAGGTCGAGGTGGCGATCAAATTGTGGTGAAATCCCAATATGATAAAGCTCGTTTCTATGGCGGTAAGACCCAACAAACACAGAAACGGTCAAATATTCGCTCAAAACTCATATTTCAAGCCTTTCAGACCCAAATTCAACAATGTGACAACGTGTTGATTACAGGCCATCAAGTCCCCGATTTAGATTCTATCGGCTCGGCTCTAGGTATGTATAAAATTGTTAAGCTGTTTAATCGACCAGTAAAAATAGTTGTCAATGAAGATGAATTTAATTCTGATGTCAAGGAATTAATACGTTTAAGTAAGAATTTAAATGTTAACGAAACTTTTGTAGATGTGGAGGCTGCCAAGGTTCTTATTTCTAAGAAAACACTGATTATTATGGTAGATCATAATAAACCGAGCCTGAGCGATGCCGAAGAACTGATCGATTTGGCTGAAGTAGTGATTGTTGACCATCACCGACGGGGAGAAGAATTCCCATCGAACTCTGTGTTAACCTATATTGAGCCTTATGCTTCATCAACTTCTGAACTAGTGACTGAATTCTTTATGAATATGCGTTATTCAAAAGAAGGCTTAAGTGCCTTTGAAGCAACTGCTTTGTTAGCTGGTATTATGATTGATACCCATAGTTTTTCATCTAGAACTGGATCTAAAACGTTCGATACGGCAAGTTTCTTGAAATCACGGGGTGCCGATATGGATCAGATTCAGATACTTATGAAAGAAGACTATGCAGCCGTAAGTATGCGTAATCGTCTGATTGAGAAGATGGAAGTATTTGATCATTTTGCAATTACCAAAGGGGATAATCAAACCATCATAGATAATATTATTGCCTCACAAACGGCAGATTCAATGCTAACCATTAAAGGCATAGATGCAAGCTTTGTGGTTTATCGACGGAATGATCATACGATTGGTATTAGTGCACGTAGTCTGGGCACTGTTAATGTTCAGATTATTATGGAGAAATTAGGTGGCGGAGGACACTTGTCTAATGCGGCTACTCAGATTGAAGATATCACTATCGATCAAGCCTACCAAAAGCTCATTGAAGAAATAAAGATATTCAAGGAGGATAAATAATTATGAAAGTCATTTTACTTGAAGATGTTAGAAAACAAGGTAAAAAAGGACAGGTTATTGAAGTGTCCGAGGGTTATGGACGCAATTATCTTATAAAAAATAATCTTGCCGTATTGGCTGATAATGCAGCCTTAAACCAATTAAAATCAAAGAGAAAGGCTCAAGCACGGATTGCTGAAGAAGAGTTGCAAGAAGCAGAAGCAACTAAAAAAGCGATTGAAGCCAAAGATGTTACCGTTACCATCGAAGTTAAAATTGGTGAAGATGGTAGATTATTTGGCGCCATTCCACCTAAGCAAATTGCTGACGAATTAATGAAACAATATGATATTGAGATTGATCGCCGTAAAATTCAATTAAAAGAAAATATTACTGCTATAGGTAGATATAATGTGCCAGTCAAATTACATCATGATGTGCTCGCTAATATTGATTTGAAAGTCACTGAGAAATAATTCGACACATTAGGGCTTTAAATTGGAGGTTTCCGATTGGAAGGTTTGAATTTTGAAGAAAAGCAGCTTCCTTTTAATATCGAAGCAGAAAAATCTGTGCTAGGAGCTGTCTTAATTAATCCACAGAAAATTGCAAATTTACAAATGATTTTGGAGATGGACGATTTCTATAAACGAGCCCATCAGCTGATCTATAATGCCATGATTAGACTAGCCGATAACAACTTAGTTATCGATATTGTCACTTTAGCTAATCAACTTGACGCCTTTGACGAGTTAGAAAATGCGGGTGGTAATGAATATTTAATTGATATTTCATATGCGACGCCAACCTCGGAAAATATTGATTATTATGCTAAAATTGTTAAAGAAAAAGCGACACTCAGAAATTTGATTGCAGCCAGCCAAAAAATCTCTAATTTAGCTTATGCAGAGGCGGATGAAGTTGAAAATATTATCGATGAAAGTGAAAAGATTATTCTTTCAATTGGGGATAAAAATCATGCCAATCATCCCGTCTTGATCCGCAATATTGTGGGAGAAGCTTTTGAGCGTATTACTACCTTAAGTGAAACAAAACAAGACATCGTTGGGCTTCCTTCTGGTTATATTGATTTAGATCGGGTGACCACAGGATTTCAACCGGATCAATTGATTATCATCGCAGCTCGACCTTCAGTGGGTAAGACCGCTTTTGCTTTAAATATTGCTCAGAATGTAGCTACCAAGTCAAAAGTTCCTGTTGTCATCTTTTCCTTGGAAATGGGTGCTTTGGATTTGGTCAATCGGATGCTGTGTGCCGAAGGAAACATCAATGCAACAAATTTAAGAACAGGACAATTAACTGACGATGAATGGACCAGTCTATCAATCGCTGCCAATGTATTACGAGAGTCTCCAATTTATATTGATGACTCTGCAGGTACAAAAGTTAGTGAAATACGCGCCAAATGTCGCCGACTAAAACAAGAAACTAAAGAATTAGGATTGATTGTTATCGATTACTTGCAATTAATTGAAGGATCAGGGAAAGAAAATCGACAACAAGAAGTTTCCGAAATTTCGCGTCAACTTAAAAAATTAGCTAAAGAACTTTCTGTACCGGTCATTGCTTTATCTCAATTATCCAGAGGTGTGGAACATCGTCAAAATAAACGGCCAATTCTTAGTGATATTCGTGAATCTGGATCAATTGAACAAGATGCAGATATTGTAGCGTTCTTATATCGCGAAGACTACCATCAACAAGAAGATCAGGAGGGGCCTCGAGATGACGATATGCCAGATAATACTGTGGAAGTTATCTTAGCAAAAAATAGAAACGGAGCTCGCGATACGGTTACTTTGTTATTTAAGAAAGAATATAATAAATTTTCTAGTTTGTCTTTCGCACCCGTTCCGGAATTTTAAATTACTTAACATTCACGAAAAAATAACCCCATCGTTACGAGTTATTTCTACTCGAGATGATGGGGTTTCGTTATGACGTATGCTTACGTAAAGAGTCAATATCACGTCAATTAATGATTAGATTTATTAGTATAGGGTTCTACATGAACATCTGTATCATAGACTTGATAAAGTCGGTTTAGAATTATTTCTATCTCTTCAGTAATAGTATGAGATTCAGTAACGCTTAACGCTCCATCAATTTCCACCACGACGTCAACGTAAATATTTACACCACTACGTCGTGCCCGAATCGCTCTGACTTTTTTGACTCTTGGATGTTTTTCGACAGCAACTTGATATTTTAATAAATCTTCTTTATTGAAGGCATCGGATAAAATAAAAGTTGAATCTTTAATAATTGTAAAAGCTGAATAGATGGTTAATAGTCCAACTAATATCGCAATGAATATATCTATGGAAGCATAGCCTCGATTAGCAGCTAACGTTCCAATAATTGTTGAAAGCGATATCATCACGTCAGTAAACATATCTTGGGCAGTAGCTCTCAGTCCCAGACTCCGATTCTTGGTCGCAATAGCTTTCAAATATTTGTAAGTTATAAATAGAATGATTGATGAAAGCACAGAAATCCACATAACTTTTAAGTCGGGATTAGGAAAATCCTGTTGAATGAATCGATTAATCGCGGAACGAATGACATCAATCCCAATATTAGCCATCAGCATAGCAACAATAAATGAAGCTAAGGATTCGTACTTATGATGATCAAAATAATGGTCATCATCCTTCGGTCGCTGAGCAATGAAAAGACCGATGAAAATAGCTAAAGATGAGAAGACATCCGATAAATTATTTAAACCATCGGCATACACTGATGGGGAATCAAAAAAGAGCCCGCCAAGTATTTTACTAGAAGCCATTAAAATATAAATAAAAATGCCCAGTCTTGCCCCGAAAGAGGCTGAAGGCTGGGATTTATTTGAATTTGATTGGTTAAACATTTGATAACGTCCTTTTTCTTTATTTAGCATATGACCAATAATTGAGGCCTTCTTCTAAAAAAATACTCTCATCGATACCTTGAATCGAAAACATTTTTAAGGGATTGTCATTGGGATCATTGACATAAACTTTTCCATTATCGTAGCCACGAATCACAAGAATATGACCGATTTCAGTGAAATAGCCAGGTTTAACACTAGCCACAACAACTTCGCCTTGTTTGACGGCTTCCATGGCTTGATAGAAATCATTCCCATAATTCATGAATTGATAGCCAAAAGCGTCAGCAAAATCACCAAAAATTTGCCAAGAAGTACCTTGATTATCGACATAGTAATTTTCTTTAGACCAATCAAGAATGTCTTGGGGTTCTTGGTAATGACCAGATAGACTGGAATGTACCATGGCCAAAGAGACGATGGCGCACCCATTTTCGCCTAATTGACGAGTGGTATTGGTACCATAAGGTGTTTTACGCCAGTGGGCATCTTTTTGTAAGATTAAGGGAATATTAATTTGGGGAATATCGGCCAATTCGGGATAATTAGCTGGATTTTCCGGTAAAAAAAGATAGCCTAGCTCTTCAATATCCAGGTTATTTGCATTAATAGCGGAAACTATTTCGTCTTGAGACTCAACTAAATTATTTTCGAATTGTTGTTCATTAATCTTTTTTACTTCATCAATAGTTTCTGGGTTATCAGGATTATATTCAACCAAAGCTTGGGATAAGGGTTTTTGAATTTGGCTTCCCGTCACGAGCGATCCCTGTGAGCTGTCAGGTTCCATCACTAAACTGGTTGTTTCTTCTGGTTCCTGTTGGTTATTTTCCACAATGGTTTGATTTTTTACCGTCATATCATTTAAATAGAAAACAATGACGGACCCAATAAGGATGATGATAAGACTAAGGCCTGCTGCAAAAAAGTTATGATATTTATTTTTCATGCACAAAAAGGGCCTCCTCATATTTTTTCTTATTGTAACACATTCTCTATAAATTTATATTACAAATCGCTTTCAATCCGATTTATGAACAAAGCTTAAAAAATTTTTGAAAGTTTACAAAAATACTTTGACCCATGCCCATAGTATTTCTATAATGGTCACATTATTAAAAGGAGGCAATAGTATGTCTGAAAAAAAATGGAATCGACAAAGTATCCTGGAGGATGCACGCCTAAATGAAGTTCGATTTATCCGTTTAATGTTCACCGATATTATGGGCATGATCAAAAATGTTGAAATCCCCTTCTCTCAATTAGAGAAAGCTTTGGAAAATAATATGACTTTTGATGGCTCTTCAGTCGACGGCTTTGTTCGTATCGAAGAAAGTGATATGTATTTAATTCCCGATTTAGATTCATGGTTAGTTTATAATTGGCAGGAAGGCAATGGCAAAGTTGCTTCCTTAATCTGCGATATTGAAACTTCAAAACGTCAACCTTTTATTGGGGACCCTAGAACGAACTTAAAACGCGTCTTAGAAGAAATGGAAGAAATGGGCTTTACTTCCTTTAATTTAGGACCAGAACCAGAATTTTACTTATTTAAGAATGACGAAAATGGAAATGCTACGATGGAATTGAATGATCAAGGAGGTTATTTCGATTTAGCGCCGATGGATTCAGCTGAGAATACTCGACGAGATATTGTCCTAGAGCTTGAAGATCTAGGTTTCGAAATTGAAGCTAGTCACCATGAGTGTGGCCCTGGTCAACATGAAATTGATTGGAAGTATAGTGATGCCTTAACTGCTTGTGATAACATCCAGATATTTAAACTCATCGTCAAAAATGTTGCCCATCGTCATAATTTACACGCATCTTTTATGCCGAAACCAATTCATGGCTTAGCTGGGTCAGGCATGCATTTCAATTTATCTTTGTTTACGGAAGCAGGAAATGCCTTTTATGATCCTGATGGCGTTGACCAACTTTCACAAACGGCCTATTACTTTATTGGGGGATTAATGAAATATGCTAAAGCCTATACTGCGATTATTAATCCTACTGTCAATTCCTATAAACGTTTAGTTTCTGGTTTCGAAGCACCAGTATATATTGCTTGGTCGCAACAAAATCGTTCTCCACTCATTCGTATTCCTGCAGCAAGAGGCAATTCAACCCGTATTGAAGTACGTAGTGTTGACCCGTCAGCCAACCCCTACTTAGCTTTATCGGTTTTACTCACGGCGGGATTAAAAGGAATTAAAGAAAAGATTATGCCACCTGAAGCAGTTAATCAAAATATCTACGCCATGTCTGATCAAGAACGCTCTGAACGTCAAATTGATCAATTGCCAGCCTCATTACGTGAAGCAGTCGCCTATTTAAGTCAAACACCTGACATGTTGGCTGCGTTAGGAAGTCATATCTCTGACGCCTTTATCAGAGAAAAAAGTTTAGAATATGCCGAGTACATTCAACAAGTCACTCAATGGGAAATTGAAAAATACTTTATGACCTATTAATAAATTGATATAGTAGCTTATAGATTTGAAAAGTATTTCGTTTCAGATTTCGGTATTTAGAATGAAGATAGCCTCAAATCTTCAAGAAATTATCACTTGATTCAATTTTTTTGATAGAATAATAAGGATAGGAGGTGACCAAATGATGCAAAAAATTCGTGGTTTTGAAATTGTAACTGCATTTAAATCAAAGGACATTCAACTGCCTTATAGGTCGACGCATCATGCCGCAGGCTATGATATTCAAGCTGCTGAAACCATTATTATCCCCTCCTATTGGGAACAATTGTTTAAATATTTCTGGGCTAAAATTAATAAGACTGCGGATGTTGAGCATAAATTTGATGAAGAGATCTTTAAAGCGAGTTTAGTCCCTACCGGTTTAAAGGCTTATATGCAAGAAGATGAATATCTTCAGATTATCAACCGATCAAGTAATCCCTTGAAACGATTCCTCACTTTACCCAATAGCGTAGGCATTATTGATGCGGATTACTATAATAATTCAAAGAATGAAGGGCATATCTTTGTTCAATTAATTAATTATGGCTTAAAAGATTGGGAAATTAAAAAAGGGGACCGCATCGCTCAAGCAATTTTTACCAAGTATTTAAAAGTTGATGGCGATCAAGGCGGCTTAAGTCAACGTGAAGGTGGTTTCGGATCTTCAGGACGATAAAGGAGTCAAAATGGCAAAGAAAAAAGTAATCTACGAATGCACAGCTTGTGGTTATGAATCACCAAGATGGCTAGGCAGGTGTCCAAATTGTGGTGGCTGGAATACTTTAGAAGAGCAATATGTTACACCTGAACCTGCATCGAATACCTTGTCGAATTTAACTCAACGATCAGCCAACCATCCAGGAGCCAGCACTTTACAGAATATTCCTCTGATGGAGGCTGAACGAATTTCCAGTAAGCTGGCAGAATTTGATCGTGTCCTAGGTGGGGGCATCGTTCCAGGATCTTTAGTCTTGATTGGTGGAGATCCTGGCATTGGCAAGTCCACTCTCTTATTACAAGTATCCTTGCTATTGGCCACTCAGAACCAACAACTTCTATATGTATCCGGAGAAGAGAGTTTGAGCCAAATAAAATTAAGAGCTCATCGCTTATCAGTAGAAGAATCTGAATTATTATTATTGGCCGAGACGGATCTTACAATCATTGCTAACGAAATTAATAAAATTCAGCCAACGATTGTGATTATTGACTCGATTCAAACGATGACTCTACCAGACCATCAAGGAATTGCCGGTTCTGTATCTCAAGTTCGTGAAGTGACTGCTCAATTGATGAGGATAGCTAAAGATAATCAAATCGCAATCTTTATCGTTGGTCATGTTACCAAGGAAGGGAATATAGCTGGACCACGAATGTTAGAACATATGGTGGATACAGTTCTTTATTTCGAGGGAGAAAAGTACAATCGTTTCCGCATTTTGCGAGCCGTAAAGAATCGTTTTGGTTCGACGAATGAAATGGGTGTCTTTGAGATGCTGGACTCGGGCTTAAAAGAAGTAACCAATCCTTCGCAAATGTTTTTGGAAGAGCGGTTACCGGGAGCCATTGGCTCCATCGTGGTGCCTGCCCTGGAGGGGAGTCGGGTGGTCCTGGCTGAAATTCAATCCTTAATGACTCCCACCGTCTTTGGGAATGCTAAGCGGACCAGTAGTGGTATGGAATATCAGAAAGTTTCTTTAATTCTGGCTGTAATGGAGAAACATTGCGGTTTGTTAGTCCAAAATCAAGACGCCTTCTTTAAAACAGCGGGGGGTGTTCGTTTAGATGATCCAGCCATTGATTTAGCTTTGGCGATGAGTATTGCATCTAGTTACTGGAACCGGCCGACTAAAGTGGCGGATTGCTTTATTGGTGAAATTGGTCTGACAGGAGAAATTCGCAGAGTCAATCAAATCCGCGATCGAATTAAAGAGGCCGATAAGTTAGGCTTTAAACGAATTTTCATCCCTAAAAATAATCAGGACCAGTTAGAAACAGATTATGAGATTGAGATTGTACCAATTAGTACAATTCAAGAAGCCGTAAGACTAGTTTTTCCGCGATAAAGTTTTATAATAAGATTTAGCAAAGGGGGTGAGATGATGTTAAAAAAAGTAGTGCTATTTATTTCAGCAATTGTGGGCATAAGTTTTGGTTTAACCATTGGACAAGCTTTGTGGCAAGCGATTAATATAAAAAATGTAATCTTAACCAACCCATTGTTTAACGCACTTATTTTTGGAATTATTTTTATGATATTAGGCGGGTTGTTGCTACCTTTTATTGATAAAGTGACACGTCGGATTATAGATTGGACCCATCGGCAAACGACCTCTTTATTAATTGTTGAAGCCATTGGAACACTTCTGGGATTAATCATTGGTTATCTAATTGCATTACCTTTTGTCAGTTTAAATATCCCATTTATTTCCAGTACTTTACCAATTGTACTTTCAATTATTTTGGCCTATATTGGCTATAATATTGCTGCGACTCAACATGAAGAGATTGTAACCAGTGTGAGTCATTTTTTTGCTAAGGATCGTCCGTTTAGTTTTTCTGAAAAAGACAAACAAGCTAAGCTCACCGAATCTAAGTCGGGGGAAGTTCTTTACAAATTGCTTGATACCAGCGTGATTATTGATGGCCGAATTGTTGATATTGTTAAGACGAATTTTATCGAGGGGACCTTAATCATTCCTAATTTTGTTTTACATGAATTACAATTAATTGCCGACTCTTCGGATGGCTTGAAACGGGCCAAAGGTCGACGCGGACTAGATATCTTAAATGAATTGCAGAAAGATGATTCTATTCCTATTGAATATTATGAAGGTGATTTTGATGATATTAAAGAAGTGGATAGTAAATTAGTCCGTCTGGCAAAATTATTAGGGGCAGCGATTATCACTAATGATTATAATTTGAACAAAGTTAGTGAATTCCAACAAGTGAAGGTCTTTAATATCAATGAATTGGCTAACGCACTTAAACCAGTATTTATTCCTGGAGAAGAGATGATGGTTCAGGTAATTAAAGAGGGTACTGAGCGTAAGCAGGGTGTGGCCTATTTAGAAGATGGTACCATGATTGTGGTCGAAGACGGGCAGCTCTATATGGGCGAAACGATCCCTGTGGTAGTAACGAGTGCCTTACAAACAGCGGCCGGTCGGATGATCTTTGCTAAACCAAAATAAGGAATTGTCAACTGAACTGGAGGGTCTATTGGTAAAGTGATAGACTTAAAGATAACAATAATAAAAAAGGAGTCGTAATGAATGAGTTCTAAAATTCGGGTACGATATGCACCAAGTCCAACCGGACATCTTCATATCGGTAATGCAAGAACAGCTTTATTTAATTACTTATTTGCCAGACATCATCAAGGTGATTTTATCATTCGGACAGAAGATACCGATTTAAAACGTAATATTGCCGATGGTGAACGTAGCCAATTAGAGAATCTTGAATGGTTAGGGATGGATTGGGATGAATCGGCAGTCAATCCTGGCGCTTATGGACCCTATCGCCAATCTGAACGTTTGGATATTTATCAAAAATATATTGATCAATTATTGACGGAAGATAAGGCCTATAAATGTTATATGACCGAAGAGGAATTAGAAGCTGAGCGTGAAGCCCAACAAGCTCGAGGCGAGGCGCCCCATTACGGAGGACAACATGCTCATTTAACCAAAGAAGAACAAGCTGCCTTCGAAGCGGAAGGTCGTGAGCCAGTCATTCGTTTCCGCGTTCCCCAAAACAAAACCTATGCCTTTGATGATATTGTTAAGGGTCCGATCCAATTCGAATCTAAATCAGTTTCTGGTGACTGGGTTATTCAAAAACGTGATGGCTATCCAACCTATAACTTTGCCGTGGTAATCGATGACCATTTAATGGAAATTACCCATGTCTTACGAGGAGACGACCATATAGCCAATACTCCTAAACAAATGATGATCTATGATGCTTTCGATTGGGAATATCCTCGTTTCGGTCATATGACCTTGATTATTAATAGTGAAACGAATAAGAAATTAAGTAAACGTGATGAATCCATTCTCCAATTCATTGAACAATATCGTGAATTAGGGTATTTGCCAGAGGCTATGTTTAATTTTATTGCTTTGTTAGGTTGGTCACCTAAAGGAGAAGAAGAAATATTCAGTCGAGAAGAATTAATCGATATCTTTGATGTTTCTCGCTTATCCACTTCACCAGCTGCTTTTGATGTGAAGAAGTTAGAATGGATTAACAATACTTACATGAAGAAAGCTGATTTAGAGACAGTGACTCAATTAGCTGTACCACATTTACAAAAAGCCGGACTAGTAGCAGAAAATCTAAGTCCTGAAGATGATCAATGGGTAGAGAAATTAGTTTCTTTATATCATGATGAGATGAGTTATGGGGCACAAATCACCGACCTATCACAATTATTCTTTAATGAGACATTGCAGATAGATGAAGCGGCTCGTCAAGAAGCATCGGTTGACACTGCTAAGACAGTTATTGAAGCTATGGCAGAAAAATTAAAAAATCTTGACCTGGCTTCCTTTACCGAAGAAAATATCAAACCTCTTATCAAAGAAATTCAAAAAGAAACCGGCATCAAAGGCCGTAAGTTATTTATGCCAATTCGGATTGCGGTTAGTGGACAAATGCATGGTCCAGAACTCGCCAAGGTCATTGAAGTGCTAGGTAAGGAAAAGGTCTTAGACCATATTCAACAAGTCCTGCAACAATTATAATTAGCCGTTGACTTATTTATTAACGCTACACTGATATAGATCCACCAGCCATTGGTTAAATCCATACAGCTTGGTGGATCTTTTTTTGTAATCAAAGTTTGGTATGAATCCGTTAATTGTTATTTCCATAAATAGAGAATGTTCTGAAGGTGGTGTAAGAGGGAAAATCTCGCCAGCGTCGCAGCATTCATAAAAAATATCAGTAGGATGCCTGTTTAAGTTGAACCCACCTTCTAACTTGAGGGAATCAGTAGATAAGTATATTAATGATTAGTCTTCCTATAGATGACAAAGTGTTTCCGATCATAGTCAGATGCAATTCATCCTTGGGCCAGGGATAAAAGCGTTCAAGTTGCATGATGAAATGTGTTAGAATGTATTTATTATTGAACAGAGGGGGAAGAGCATGGGAATTGAAATTTACAATACAATGACTCGACAAAAAGAAATATTTAAACCGATTGAAGAAGGGAAAGTACAATTCTATGTATGTGGGCCAACGGTTTATAACTATATTCATATTGGTAATGCTCGGAGTGCTGTGGCTTTTGATACCATTCGACGCTATCTAGAATATCGCGGATATGAAGTTAACTATGTGTCCAACTTTACCGATGTGGATGACAAAATTATCAAGGCTGCTAAACAAGAAGGGTTGTCGCCGAAAGAGCTCGCTGATAAATATATCGCCGCCTACAAAGAAGATACTCAAAAAATCAATATTAAAACTGCCAATGTTCACCCCCGCGTAATGGAAAACATTCCAGAAATTATTGATTTTATTCAAGATTTGGTGGATCAAGGATATGCTTATGAAGCTGATGGTGACGTCTACTTTAGAACCCAAAAATTTGATGATTACGGCAAACTATCGAATAAATCGGTGTCAGAACTACTAGTAGGTGCTAGTCAGCGGGTTGATGCTGATGAGACTGAACGGAAGGAAGCGCCGATTGATTTTGCCTTATGGAAAGCTAATCGCCAGCCAGATGAAATTTCCTGGTCATCACCTTGGGGACCTGGCCGTCCAGGTTGGCATATTGAATGTTCAGTCATGTCAACCAAATACTTGGGCGAACAATTAGATATTCATGGCGGTGGACAAGATTTGGAATTCCCGCATCATGAAAATGAAATTGCTCAATCAGAGGCTCACAGCGGCCACACCTTTGCCAATTATTGGATGCATAATGGCTTTGTCACAGTAGGTGCCCAAGATGAAAAGATGAGTAAGTCATTAGGAAACTTTGTTTTGTTACGCGACATGTTAAACGAAGTAGATGCCTTAGTGATTCGATATTTATTAGCATCAGTTCACTACCGTCGTCCTCTGCGTTATGATGATACAACGGTTCAAGAGGCCCAAGTTAATATTGATCGCTTAAAAGAATTGCACCGACGCTTATCTTTACGATTAAAAGATGAGAATCTGGCTGATGCGCTCTCTCCTGATCAAGAATGGCAAAACAAAATTCGTCAATATGAAGCAGATTTTGTTCAAGCTATGGATGATGATTTCAACGCAGCGAATGGTCTGACTGTTATTTTTGAGATGGTTAAAGAGATGAATCGCTATCTCAGTCTAACTCAATGCTCACGGACCAGCCTACAAATGATGCTTGATCGTCTGGAGACTTTGTTAAGTATTTTTGGTTTGATCTTTGAGAATAAAGAAGAAATTTTGGATGCAGAAATTATTGCCTTAATTGAGGAACGCAATCAAGCACGACTAAATAAAGATTATCAAAGAGCAGATGAGATTCGTAAACAATTGAAAGAACAGGGTGTGGAACTAGATGATACCCCGCAAGGAACGGTTTGGAAACGTCAATAACTACAGGAATTAAAGGAGCAATCAATGGATGTAAATCAATTAAATGGGGTGGCTTTAGCTTATTTGGGCGATAGTGCCTATGAATTGAAAATTCGCCAATATGTTCTAGAACAAGGTATTCGCCAAGCTAGTCAGTTACATCGAGCCAGTGTTCAGTACGTCGAAGCCAAGGCGCAAGCTAAAGTCATCCAATATTGGCTCCACGTTAGTGACTGCTTAAGCGACGAAGAAATTAATATCTATAAACGGGGGCGTAACCATAAAGCGAATACTAAAGCAAAAAATGCTTCGATAGGTGAATATCGTCAGGCTACAGGATTCGAGGCCTTGATGGGCTGGTTGTATTTAAGTCAACAGTACGATCGATTCAATCAGTTGGTTGAAGATGCCATCCAAATCATTGAAGGAGAATAAAAATGGCTGTGGATAAGAGAGAAAATTTCAATGGAAAACAAGAAGATAGCGAAATTTTATATGGTCGACACACCGTTTTAACCATTTTGCAGTCAAATAAAGAGGTAAATAAATTATTTTTACAAAAAGGGATAGCGGGTAAACAAATAACCGATATACTGAAGTTGGTAAAGCAACGAGGTATTGTTTACCAAGAGGTCCCCAAGAACAAATTAGATGAACTGAGTCAAGGAGAAAATCACCAAGGCGTGATAATCACTGTAGCTCCATATCACTATCAGAGTATAGAAGATAGCTTTGCTTTAGCTAGTCAAAGACAAGAAGATCCTTTCTTGTTAATATTGGATGAAATCGTTGATCCTCATAATTTAGGTTCGATTCTCAGAACGGCTGACGCAACTGGCGTGCATGGGATCATTATTCCTAAACGTCGATCCGTTGGCTTGACAGGGGTCGTCGCCAAAATTTCAACCGGAGCGATTGAACATATCCCTGTGATACGGGTAACCAATCTAGCGCAAACGATCGATCAGCTTAAATCTAGAGGCCTATGGATATTTGCAACGGATATGGAAGGTGAAGATATGCGCCAATGGAATTCCCAAGGACCGATTGCCTTGGTTATTGGGAATGAAGGCAAAGGAGTTTCCCCTCTACTCAAACAAAAATGTGATGGGATCGTGACCATCCCGATGCATGGGCATGTTCAAAGTCTCAATGCGTCAGTCGCAGCTTCTGTCTTAATGTATGAGGTTGCTCGAGATCGCATTCCGATCAGGTGATTTGATGCGAAAGAAAATTCTATTTGTTGATGGGTATAATATGATAGGATCCTGGCCCCACTTGAATCAATTGAAACATAAGGATTTAATTCAGCAGGCCCGGGATCTTCTCTTATTCGAACTCTCAAATTACCGGAAATTTCGAGGTGTCGACCAATTAGTGGTAGTCTTTGATGCCCAATTCGTTCCGGGACTGAGCCAAAGTTTCGAAGAATATGAGCTGACCGTTGTCTTTACCAAAGAAGGAGAAACAGCCGATACTTATATTGAAAGAGAAGTTCAAGCTTTTATTCATCCTTTAAATGCTGTCCGTGTAGCGACTAGTGATGCAGCAGAACAATGGTTAATCTTTCAACAAGGGGCTCTGAGAATGTCAGCTCAGGAACTCTTACTGGATAAAGAATTAACTGAAAAACAAATTCAAACGGAAGTAAGACATCACTATCAGCAAATTGTGCGGCGCAGAAGTCCATGGGAAATGAAAGATTTAGAGTACTTAGATTTACTTCGTCATAATATTGAACACTTATCAGATAAGGATGGCCATTCTCCTAAATAAGTAAAGGAGAAAGAAATATGAAGAAGATTGCTCTATTATCGAATGAACAACTTGTCGAAGCTTATCAACAAAGCTCTAACCAAGATTATTTAGTTGAATTATTTGATCGTTTTAAACCTTTAATACGCAGTCTCTCCCGTCAATACTTTATTATTGATTATGATAATGATGATTTCGAACAAGAAGTTCGGGTCGCATTATTGAAAGCTGTTCGCACATTCAATTTGGAGCGTAGATCTTTTTTTGCACCTTATGCCCGCTGCGTATGTCGCAATCACATCATTAATATTGCGCGTTACCGGTTGGCTTCCTGTCGAGGCGGAGGCAAGAAGGATTTATCACTTAATGTGGAAGTTGATGGAGATAGTGTGGATACCTTGAGTCTATTACCAGATACTAATAATTTGCCCATTTATGAAATTTGTTCAACCCAATCTAAATTTATAAGAGTTTTGAATAGCTTGTCTAAATTAGAGAAACAGGTATTGCATAAATATCTTTCGGAAGGAAATTATAAGAAAATTGCCGAAGAATTAGGAATGAGTTTGAAAAAAGTTCACGATACGATTTATCGGTGTCGGAAGAAATTCAAACAATTAGCCTAAATTTCAAAAAAACCTCTAAACTTTAGAGGTTTTTTTGAATGGATATGATAATATATAGCTTAGGCAAAGGAGTGGGAGACTGAATGGTAAAAAACGAGTTTATTGAAAAGGTTCAAGTGGCTGTAGAAGGAAAGGAAAAATTACTTAATCAATATTTTCCTTTATATGCATTAAGAGCCATCTATGCAGGAATGTTCCTCACCATCGCAACGGTGTGTGCTGCGATGGCAGCGAATGTATTTCAGGATCCTCTTCCTTATTTAGCTAAATTTGTATATGCAATTATTTTCCCTTTTGGTTTAATGATGATTTTGGTACTCAAGACAGAACTAGCGACCTCTAACATGATGTATACGATGGTTGGTCAGCATCAGGGTTTGTTGAAGATAAGCTCAGGCATTAAGATTGTCCTAATTTGTACTTTCTTTAACTGGTGTGGGGCTATTTTAATGGCATTGTTAATGAGCTGGGCGACAAATGCGCAACAAATTACAGAAACATCATTCTTAGTGAATGTGGCGCAGGCCAAATTAGCGAAGAGCCTGTTAAGTATTTTTATCGAAGCTATTTTAGCTAATATTTTTGTCAATATTGCTATCATTGGCCAAATGAATATTAAAAATGAATTCGCCAAACTATTTTTTGTTGAAGTCGTTATTTTTATGTTTGCTTATTTTGGTTATGAACACGTGATAGCGAATTTCAGTGTGTTTTCAATGGTAGGTTTTACAGGTCATAGTTTACCTTGGGGGCAAGTTTTGATGCAATGGCTTGTGGCCTTCTTAGGTAATGTTGTCGGCGGCGGTGTAATTATGGGCTTGGGTTATAGTCTGTTAAATCGGAACACTTTATAGAGATACTTGACAAAAGTGGCATCAGTTCATTAGTATATTGATGACTTATAAAAAGGAGGGGTTGTTATGGCCCAAAAGAAAGGCGCTTTAGCATGTACGGTCTGTGGCCAACGCAATTATTCAATGACTCCGACACAAATGGGCAAGGCCACTCGCTTAGAAGTCATGAAATTCTGTAAATACTGTAATAAACACACGCTTCATAAAGAGACTAAATAGTAAATGTTATAGAAAGGAAAGACTCATGTCATATTTTAAAAATGTTCTGCAAGAAATGAAAAAAGTGACTTGGCCAAATCTCCAAGAAGTGAATCGTTATACTTGGACAGTTATTTTCATGGTGATTGCTTTTTCTATTTTCTTTGCTGTCGTTGATTTCGGCCTATCTAATCTATTAAATTGGTTATTTACCTTAGCTTAAGCTACTGATATTTTAACCGAAAACATGGTATAATATACTAAAAGAAAGCCTACATGATGTAGGTTTTTTATTATGAAGAGAAAGTCAAAGGAGGAAAGTTGCGTGAACGGAGAAAAAGCTTGGTATGTGCTCCATACTTACTCAGGATATGAGAACAAAGTCAAAGAAAATATAGAATTGCGTAAAGATTCGATGGATATGAATGAAAATATCTTCCGGGTTATGGTTCCAGAAGAAGAAGTAACCGAAATGAAAGATGGCGTTAAGAAGACCAAATCTAAGAAGAAATTTCCTGGTTATGTGTTAGTAGAAATGGTCATGTCTGATGAAGCTTGGTTTGTGGTCAGAAATACACCAGGGGTAACGGGGTTTGTTGGTTCACATGGTGCAGGATCTAAACCTTCTTCCTTATTAGAAGAAGAAGTGGCTGTCTTATTAGGTGATAAAGCTGCTCCAAAACCAGTGGTTGATTTAGAAGTTGAGATTGGAGATCGGGTTGAAATTATCGATGGTGCCTTCTCAGGGCTAGCCGGTGTCATTGAAGAAATTGATCAAGATCAGCAACGATTAAAAGTTGTGATTGAAATGTTTGGTCGCGAAACCGTGACCGAGCTAGAATTCTATCAGGTCAAAGCCGAAGAAATCTAAAGTGAGCAAGTTGTCTGAAGAATTATTATAAATTTGCTTGATTTTGCTAAAGATTGTGTTATAATGCTTCGGTGCGCATGTACGCACAATGAGTGGGAGGTTACTAACCGTATACCACATCACGAACTTAAAAAAACAAGGAGGAATGTTTCGTGGCTAAAAAAGTTGTCAAACAAGTCAAATTGCAAATTCCAGCCGGACAAGCAAGTCCAGCTCCACCAGTAGGTCCTGCATTAGGGCAAGCCGGTGTGAATATTATGGCTTTCACCAAGGAATTTAATGCTCAAACTCAAGATCAAAATGGAATGATTATTCCAGTAGTGATTGATGTTTATGAAGACCGTTCATTTACCTTCATCACTAAAACTCCACCAGCCCCAGTTCTATTGAAGAAAGCTGCTGGTTTATCTAAAGCTTCTGGCGAACCTAACAAGAATAAAGTTGGAAAAGTGACCAAAGCTCAAGTTCAAGAAATTGCTGAAATCAAAATGAAAGACTTAAATGCAGCAGACGTAGAAGCTGCAATGCGCATGATCGAAGGTACTGCTCGTTCTATGGGTATTACTGTAGAAGGCTAAATGCGGGTGCAGTTTCCACAAACCCGTATTCTATCGGGTGTGGGAGGAAAAACCGTTATCACCACAAAAATAGGAGGAAATAAAAATGGCTAAAAAAAGCAAACAATATCAAGCGGCCTTAGAAAAAGTAGACCGCAACAAACTTTATACTCCAACAGAAGCAATTACTTTAGCTAAAGAAATCGACTTTGCTAAATTTGATGCCACTGTTGAAGTATCTTATAACTTAAATATCGATGTTAAAAAAGCAGACCAACAAATTCGTGGTGCCATGGTCTTACCAAATGGTACTGGTAAAACTCAAACGGTTGTCGTAGTTGCTCAAGGAGCAAAAGCTGAAGAAGCTCGCGCTGCTGGTGCTGACTTCGTTGGTGATGCTGATATTATTGAGAAAATCAACGGCGGCTGGTTAGACTTTGATGTTATGGTTGCTACCCCTGATATGATGGGTCAAGTAGGCCGTTTAGGTCGTGTCCTTGGTCCAAAAGGCTTGATGCCTAACCCTAAAACAGGTACCGTAACAATGGATGTTACTAAAGCAGTAGAAGAAATCAAAGCTGGTAAAGTAAATTACCGTGCTGACAAAGCTGGTATCGTGAACGTGCCAATTGGTAAAGTATCATTTTCTACTGAAAAATTAGTTGAAAATTTCAAGGCTTTACACGAAGAATTAATTCGAGTAAAACCAAGCGGAGCTAAAGGTAGATTTATCACCAATCTTACTTTGACCACAACCTTTGGACCTGGTATTAAGATTGATGCACAAACAATCACCGCAGCCGTAACGAAGAAAGATGAAGAAGAATAATTCTTCTTGCAAATCAAATAATAATGCGTTACAATGTGTAGCGTCAAACGACCGAAGACAGTAAGTGGCTTTAGCCTTAATTTCTTACCGAGGAAGTTCCCGAATTATTTTGGAAGCTATCTCTATGTCTAAGGTGACATAGAGATTTTTTAATGTGAATTAATGAATCTCTATCTTATCTAATATTGACGGAGGTGAATTATTTGGTTAAACGTGTTGTAAGTAAAGAAGCAAAACAAGCAGAAATCGATCAACTTGTTGAAGGTTTCAAATCTTCTTCAGCAATCTTGGTTGTAGACTATTTAGGTTTATCTGTTGCCGAAGTTACTGCATTACGTAAGGAATTACGTGATAACGACGTGAAGATGAAAGTTGTGAAGAATACTTTATTACGTCGAGCTGCGGCTCAAGCAGAAATTGAAGGTCTAGATGAATATTTCAGCGGACCTACAGCGATTGTCTTTAGTGAAGACATTGTGGCTCCTGCTAAAATCTTGACCGAACAAGTCAAGAATCTGGATGCCTTGGAAATCAAGGGCGGTATGATCGAAGGTAAAGTGGCCTCATTGGCTGATATCGAAACTGTCGCTAAATTACCTAGTCGTGAAGGATTACTATCAATGTTACTATCAGTGCTACAAGCGCCAATGCGCAATACAGCATCTGTTCTATCTCAAGCATCTCCTGCACGCAAGATGGCTTATGCGCTTAAAGCTGTTGCAGATTCAAAAGACGCTGCCTAATAAAATAAAATTATAAAGGAGAAATATATTATGGCATTAAATATTGAACAAATTATCGAAGATATTAAATCATCAACTGTTGTAGAATTAAACGAATTAGTTAAAGCAATCGAAGAAGAATTCGGTGTGTCTGCTGCTGCTCCTGTAGCTGTAGCTGCTGCTCCTGGTGCTGGTGAAGCTTCAGCTGCTGCTGAACAAACTGAATTCAATGTTGAATTGAAATCAGCTGGCGCTGCTAAGATCAAAGTTATCAAAGCAGTTCGTGAAGCAACTGGTTTAGGCTTGAAAGAAGCTAAAGAATTAGTTGATGGCGCTCCTTCAGTGATTAAAGAAGCTGTTTCTAAAGAAGAAGCTGAAGAACTTAAAGCTAAGATCGAAGAAGCTGGCGGAGAAGTTGAAGTTAAATAATTATATTAACTTACAAATAAAAGAGAAGCATTCCTTGCGGAGGCTTCTCTTTTTTTGCGTTAAGAATTAATAATTTTTTAGAATAGCTTCGATGATTTGGCTCACACCGTGGAGATTATGGTCGGGGGCACGTAGGGTTGAGAATGATTTAACCTCTTCACTCGCATTTTCCATGACAAATCCATATTTTGCCATTTGTAACATAGAGCGATCATTTAAGGAATCGCCGATCGTAGCCACTTCATCCATCGTCCAACCTTTAGCTGCGGCATAAGAGGCAATGGCTAAGCCTTTCTGAGCTTTTTGATGGGTTACTTCTAAATTGTCAATATTTGATGAAGTTATATCTAAACTATCTTCACTCGCGAAGACATCTTGAAAGGCTCGCAGTTTTTCCGGATTTTCGGAAAGAATCATCATCTTCAGGACGGGACTAGCTTGATTGAATCGGTAATCATTAATATCACGAACATAATTAATATCATTAATGAATTGCATGCGACTACTTTGGTCTGAATCGATTCCCAAGTCGAGATTGGCGAAGATCTTCTTTAAGAAACTATCAGTATCCATCACATAGAGATATTGTGAGTCCATTACGGAATAACCAATTCCATGCCGTTGACAAAAGAGGATCATTTGTTTAACAATTGAAAAACTCATAGGAATCGATTGCTCTAAATGCCCGTCTCTGGAATAAATGGCAGCACCGTTTAGATTAATCATTTCGCAATCAATCTGATGCATATCTAAAAAAGGTTTAGCTGAATGGAAGGTTCGGCCAGTAGCAATCATAAATTCGATGCCACGAGCTTGCAATTTCTTGATACTATTGGCATTTTCTTGACTAATAATGTGTTGGTCATTTAACAGAGTACCATCCATATCTGAGACAAATAATTTAATCATATTTTTCCTCCATGCTTACTATGCTAATAGTTTACCATGAACCTCGGTAAAATGTTAGAATATCAATTAAGATTACAATTCAAAGGAGTATAGCATTGACGGAACAATATTTTGAACACCAGCCTCATAGCGCCGACCATCCTCAGACTTTTGAATTTAGCTTTAAGCATAAGACTTATACCTTCCAAACGAATGCTGGAGTATTCTCCAAGAGTCAAATCGATTACGGTTCCCAGGTCTTATTAGAAAGCTTTCTTTCAAATTATCAAGTTGAAAATCAAGAAAAAATACTGGAATTAGGTAGTGGTTATGGGCCAATCTCTATTATTCTAAACCAAGAACTTCCCCAGACGAAGATTACGGCGGTGGAGATTAACCGACGAGCTTATGAATTGGCAAAGCAGAATGCTGAATTGAATCAGGCTTCATCAATTCAATGGCTTTTAACGGATGCCATTAATTTACAATTAATGGATCGATATCAGTGGGTCTTGACGAATCCACCCATTCGAGCTGGGAAACATGTAATCCAACGATTTGTAGCCGTGGCTTATGAGCATTTATTAGAAAATGGCCGTCTGGTTCTCGTGATACAGAAAAAACAAGGAGCCCCTTCGATGAAGAAATATATGGAGGAAGTTTTCGGCAATGTCGAACGACTAAAGCAGGATAAAGGCTATTGGATTCTATCCAGTCAAAAGCTTGCATCGACAGATGAAAACCGCTAAAATGATTTTAGACAAAAGTCTTTTAATTGACAAAAGTTTAAAATCGAGGCGGAGGAATCCAAATGTTAAGTCATAACGAGGAACGCATCTTGTTATTATTGAAAGAAAACCCCTTTCTATCGCAACAAGAAATCGCTGACCTGATTCATTTAAGCCGATCGACCGTAGCAACAATTATTTCCAATTTAATTGAAAAGAAATACCTATTAGGTCGGGCCTATGTCCTTAATCAAAGCAGTGAAATTGTATGTATTGGGGCGATGAACCTCGACCGTAAGTATTTTCTCAAAGATCATTTACAAGCTGGCACGAGTAATCCGGTGATTTCTAGCGAAAGTATGGGCGGCGTGGCCCGAAATGTTTCAGAGAACCTAGGGCGTTTAGGTTTAGATGTGTCGCTCGTTTCTTTAGCGGGTAATGATAAGGAATTTGATTGGATTCGTCAACAGAGTCAACCTTATATTAACTTCCAATATGTCCAAAACCTAAGTAATTACCCGACCGGGAGTTATACAGCGGTGATTGATTCAAATGGAGAGATGACTCTAGCCCTTGCTGATATGGAAATCTACGATCAGATGACCCTATCTTGGATTCAGCAATACCAAACCGCTTTTTCTTCGGCTAAAGCACTGGTGCTTGACCTGAACCCTCCTTTAGCGGTCGTCGAATATGTGATAAATTTTGCCCGACAGACAAAAGTTCCCTTGTATTTGATTCCAGTGAGTGGGCCAAAGATGGCTCGACTGCCTAAGGATTTAACCGGAGTGACGGGGATGATTGTGAATCTAGACGAATCACAGACTTATTTCTCGTTAAAGGATAACGACCGAGATCTCGCCAAAATTGCTCACTTGTGGATGGAAACGGGCCTGGAACAAATCGTTCTAACGCACGGAAGTCAACCAAGCTATTACTTGGATCGAACGAGTCAGACGTTCTCAATCAAACCGCCTCAAGTTGATCAGGTGGTTGAGGTGACCGGCGCTGGCGATGCTTTCTCAGCGGGAATGATTTATGCTTGGATTAAGGGCTATCCAGCTGATCGAGCATTAGAATTAGCCATGGCCAATGCTAATCTGTGTATCCAATCCCGACAGACAGTCCGCAAAGATTTGAATGAAACCTTATTAGAAAATTATCGTCAAACAATATTTAGGAGGTAATTATGAACCCATTAATTCGTTTAAGTCAAGAAGTTAAAGAAGCTTTAGATCATCACCAACCGGTAGTGGCGCTAGAATCTACCATTATATCTCATGGGATGCCTTATCCCCAGAATGTAGAGATGGCTCGTAAGACTGAACAAATTATTCGTGAACATGGAGCAGTACCTGCCACCATTGCCTTAATGGATGGTAAAATCCAAGTGGGCCTTGATGATCAACAGTTAGAATTACTAGCGACGGCTCCGAATGTTGCCAAAGTATCTCGTCGTGATTTTGCAGAAATTTTGGCTAGTCAACAAATTGGAGCTACGACAGTAGCTTCAACCATGATTGCGGCTAAATTAGCTGGGATTAAGGTCTTCGTCACGGGAGGTATTGGGGGAGTTCATCGTGAAGGACAGGATAGTATGGATATTTCTGCTGACCTAGAAGAGCTAAGCCAAACTAATCTTACGGTCGTATGTGCGGGTGCGAAAGCAATTCTTGATTTAGGCCGCACGATGGAATATCTTGAAACCAAAGGAGTGCCGGTGGTTGGTTATCAAACCGATTATTTACCTGCCTTTTATTCTAGAACCTCTGATGTGGCTTTGAATTTACGTAAAGATCATCCCGAAGAGATTGCAGCTTTGATGCACTACCAAGATGTCGCTGAATTAAAATCAGCCATTCTAGTAACCAATCCAATTCCAGCAGAACATGAAATTCCTCATGAAGATATTGATCAAATTATTCAACAAGCCTTAGCCGAAGAAAAAGAAGCAGGAGTTCATGGTAAGGATTCAACGCCTTTCTTACTTGCTAAGATTGTCGAATTAACCGAAGGCCGATCGCTAGCGAGCAATATTGAATTGGTCTATAATAATGCTCGTCTCGGTGCAGAGATTGCGGTGGCCTACCAAGCCTATCAATAAAATAAAATTTATGTATCAGGTTATTGCTGATCAGATTCGATATTTATAAATCAATCATTTAGCTCATCTTTTTGTTGGAGGTTGCTAGAAGAAATTTCTTAATTAAAAGATATGACGAAGGGAGTCGATTCAATGCCAGCCAAGCAAGAACATCAAACGATTACCCACCCCTTGTCTCCTTTATATCAATCAGATTCTAAAATTTTAATTCTCGGATCTTTTCCTTCAGTTCAGACCCGGGCTTACGGCTTCTTTTATGGGCATCCGCAGAATCGCTTTTGGCCATTAATGGCAGCCTTGTTCGGCGAAACTCTATCCAATGAGATTGGAGAACGTCGTGATTTTCTATTGCGTCACCAGATTGCCGTTTATGATTCAATTTATCAATGTGATATTATTGGTTCGAGTGATGCCTCGATACAAAATGTGATCCTGACAGATCTAAGTCAGGTCTTCCAACAAAGCCAAATTGAACAAGTCTTCTGTAATGGAGCTACTTCCTACAAATATTATCAGAAGTATCATGCCAAACAAAGTCAGATAGCTGGTATAAAACTTCCTTCCACGAGTCCAGCTAATGCTCGGTTCCGTCTGGCTGATTTGTTAGAAGCTTGGTCGGTGATATTGCCCTATTTAGCTTAGCAGAAAAGGTCTAAAGAATGTTAGCTGAATAACATCAAAGAAGGAATTGACTTTCCTTCTTTTTTTTGCTATGATGGATAAACGTGAGAAGCAGATTATAAAAGAAAACCATCTGAAATATTGTCCAGATAGGCTTTCAAGGGAATTAAACAAAAGAATTGTGTAGTCGTACTCAAATCTTTTGTTATTTTTTTGCCTAAAAGTCTGGTAAATCCACGGTTTGTTATCAAAATGTAAGGTTTGTAACTTAATTGTAACATTGTGTTTGATTATATATAAGGGGTGAAGAGCTTGAGTCATCATATTGTTAAATATGGTAAGAAAGCAGAACGTCGTAGCTATTCGCGCATTGCCGAAGTCTTAGAACTACCGAATTTGATTGAGATTCAAACTAAATCCTATGAATGGTTCCTAGATAAAGGGATTCGGATTATGTTTGAAGATATTTCTCCGATTGTCGACCACAGTGATAATTTGGAACTCCATTTCGTCGATTACGAATTGAGAGAACCCAAATATGATGTGGAAGAAGCTCGTAGTCATGATGCCAATTATTCACAACCAATTTATGTGAAATTACGTCTGGTGAATAAAGAAACTGGCGAAGTCAAAGAACAAGTCGTCTTCTTTGGTGATTTCCCAATGATGACCGAGATGGGAACGTTCATTATTAACGGGGCAGAACGGGTTATTGTATCTCAATTAGTACGATCCCCGTCCGTTTATTTCCATGACAAGATTGATAAGAAGAATCGCCATACCTACACTTCTACCGTGATTCCAAACCGTGGTGCTTGGTTAGAATTCGAAACAGATGCCAAAGGGGTTGCTTATGTAAGAATTGACCGGACGCGTAAGTTGCCATTGACTGAACTGGTGCGCGCCCTTGGCTTTGGTTCAGATGATGAGATTGTGGCCTTGTTTGGTGAAAGCCAATTATTAGACACCACCTTAGAAAAAGATATCCATAAGAACGTGGCTGATTCACGGGTTGAAGAAGCCTTGAAAGATGTTTATGAACGTCTTCGTCCCGGCGAACCTAAGACTGCTGAAAGTTCACGAAATCTTTTGATTGCTCGATTCTTTGATCCACGTCGTTATGATTTAGCACCGGTGGGTCGCTATAAGATTAACAAGAAACTTCATTTGAAATATCGCTTGTTAGGCTTGACCTTGGCTGAAACCTTGGCAGATCCAGAAACTGGAGAAGTGATCTTCCCAGAGGGCACTGTGCTTGATCAAGACAAAATTGATACCCTAATTCCTTATTTAGAAAATAATATCAATCTAGTCACTTGGGAACCTGCTGAAGATGCCGTCTTAACTGATCCAATTCCTTTGCAAATGATTAAAGTATATGCTCCGAGCGATCCTGAACGTGTCATTAATATAGTGGGTAATGCAAATATTCCTGATTCAGTAAAATGTTTAACACCCGCCGATATCATTGCTTCAGTCAATTATTATTTGTTCCTCGATGAAGGCATTGGGAAGACGGATGATATTGACCACCTTGGCAATCGTCGGATTCGTTCCGTTGGAGAATTATTACAAAACCAATTCCGAATTGGTTTAAGCCGTATGGAACGAGTGGTCCGTGAACGGATGTCTTTACAAGATATTGCTACGATGACCCCGCAACAGCTGGTGAATATTCGTCCGGTAGTTGCTGCGATTCGGGAATTCTTCGGTTCATCTCAATTATCTCAATTCATGGACCAATCCAACCCATTGGGTGAGTTAACCCATAAACGTCGGTTGTCAGCCTTAGGACCTGGTGGTTTGACTCGTGATCGGGCGGGTTATGAAGTGCGTGACGTTCACTATTCTCACTACGGCCGGATGTGTCCGATTGAAACCCCTGAAGGACCGAATATCGGGTTGATTAACTCGCTCGCTTCCTACGCCAAGATTAATGACTATGGTTTTATTGAAACGCCTTATCGAAAAGTTGACCGACAAACTCACCGTGCTACTGATGAAATTCACTATTTATCAGCAGACGAGGAAGACTTATATGTCGTGGCTCAAGCTAACTCATTAATTGATGAAGAGGGTAATTTCATCAATGATACTGTAATGGCTCGATATAAAGATGAGAACTTGGAAGTTTCGGTTGAGCAACTCGATTTCATGGACGTGTCACCGAAGCAAGTTGTTTCTGTGGCTACGTCTTCCATTCCATTCCTGGAAAACGATGACTCCAACCGGGCTCTGATGGGGGCTAACATGCAACGGCAAGCTGTGCCATTGGTTAAACCGCAGGCACCTTTTGTCGGAACCGGGATTGAATATCAAGCAGCCCATGACTCAGGTGCAGCTCTAATTGCCAAAGCAGGCGGTACCGTGGCGTATGTCGATGCTAATATGATTGTGATCGAACAAGAAGACGGTTCGATCAAAGAATATCATGTAACTAAATTTGCCCGCTCGAATGCTGGAACCTGTTACAATCAACGACCTTTGGTTAAGCAAGGAGAAGTGGTTGATGCTGGCGATGTCTTAGCTGACGGACCATCGATGGAAAAAGGTGAAATGGCACTAGGACAAAATCCGTTAATAGCCTTTATGACTTGGGATGGTTATAACTTCGAGGATGCGATTATCATGTCTGAACGTCTGGTCAAAGATGACGTTTATACCTCGATTCATATTGAAGAATACGAATCCGAAGCTCGTGATACTAAATTAGGTCCAGAAGAAATTACACGTGAAATCCCTAACGTCGGTGAGGATGCTCTGAAATTCTTAGACCGTGATGGAATTATTTCAATTGGTGCTGAAGTTCGCGATGGAGACATTTTGGTCGGCAAGGTAACTCCTAAAGGAGTAACCGAACTTTCTGCTGAGGAACGATTGCTACACGCTATCTTCGGTGAGAAAGCTCGTGAAGTTCGTGATACCTCATTACGTGTGCCTCATGGTGGTGGCGGTATTGTCCATGACGTGAAGATCTTCACTCGCGAGAATGGTGATGAACTCTCTCCTGGCGTAAATATGTTGGTCCGAGTATATATTGTTCAAAAGAGAAAAATTCAAGTCGGTGACAAGATGGCTGGACGCCACGGTAATAAAGGGGTTGTATCCTTAGTGGTTCCAGAAGAAGATATGCCATTCTTGCCGGATGGTACACCGGTTGATATTATGTTGAACCCACTTGGGGTACCTTCACGGATGAATATCGGTCAAGTCTTCGAACTCCATTTAGGTATGGCAGCTCGTTCATTGGGCATTAATATCGCTACACCAGTCTTTGATGGTGCTAATGAAAACGATGTTTGGGAAGCTGTCAAAGAAGCTGGTTTAGCAGAAGATGCTAAGACCGTCTTATACGATGGCCGCACTGGTGAACCTTTTGACCGTAAAGTATCTGTGGGTGTCATGTATATGATGAAACTCGGCCACATGGTAGATGATAAAATCCATGCCCGTTCTACAGGTCCTTACTCTCTAGTTACTCAACAACCACTGGGAGGTAAAGCCCAATTTGGTGGACAACGTTTCGGTGAAATGGAAGTTTGGGCGCTTGAAGCCTATGGAGCAGCCTTTACCCTACAAGAAATCCTAACCTATAAATCAGACGACGTGGTTGGACGGGTTAAGACTTATGAATCTATTGTTAAGGGCGAAGGAATTCCAAAACCAGGCGTTCCAGAATCTTTCCGTGTTCTTGTTAAAGAATTGCAAGCTTTAGGTCTTGATTTGAAAGTCTTGGACGAACGTGATCAAGAAATTAACTTACAAGATGATGAAGATGAAGATGATGTTGTGAACTTTAACGCTTTGGATAAGTTCAAAGAAGAACAAAAAGAAGCTGAACGTTTGCGCCAAGAGAAAGAAGCCGAACGTCAAGAAAGCAACGATGAAGAACAGGCTGCTGTTGAATTAGTTGATTTAGAAGATTAAAGTCGACACTCAAAGGTTTAAAATAAGGAGGTTAGCCTTTTGATCGATGTGAATACATTTGAATCCATGAAAATTGGATTGGCATCCCCAGAAAAAATTCGTTCATGGTCATACGGTGAAGTCAAGAAACCAGAAACGATTAACTACCGGACCCTCAAACCTGAAAAAGATGGTCTGTTCGATGAACGGATCTTTGGTCCAACCAAAGACTGGGAATGTGCTTGTGGAAAATATAAACGTATTCGTTATAAAGGACGGGTTTGTGAACGTTGTGGGGTTGAAGTCACACGTTCCAAAGTTCGGCGCGAACGGATGGGCCATATTGAATTAGCCACCCCCGTAACCCATGTATGGTATTTTAAAGGGATTCCTTCCCGGATGGGCTTGGTCTTAGATTTAAGTCCACGCTTGCTGGAAGAAGTCATCTATTTTGCTTCTTATATCGTGATTGATCCAGGTGATACAATCTTAGAACACAAAGCCCTACTTTCTGAATTAGAATATCGTGAACGTAAACGTGAATACGGAGATCGTTTCGTAGCTAAGATGGGGGCTGAAGCGATTCGCGACTTATTAAAACAAGTTAATCTTGAAGCTGAAGTTGCTGAATTGAAAGAACAATTGAAGACAGCCACCGGCCAAAAACGGACACGGGCGATTCGTCGACTTGAAATTCTAGACTCATTCTTAGAATCTGGAAATAAATTAACTTCAATGATTATGGAAGCTTTGCCAGTCATTCCACCTGAATTGCGACCAATGGTCCAATTAGAAGGGGGCCGCTTTGCAACTAGTGACTTGAATGACTTATATCGTCGGGTAATTAATCGGAATAACCGTTTGAAACGGTTGTTAGATCTCGGTGCTCCAGATATTATTGTACAAAATGAAAAACGAATGCTTCAAGAAGCGGTCGATTCATTGATTGATAACGGTCGTCGCGGTCGTGCCGTTACCGGACCTGGTAACCGGCCATTGAAATCTTTATCGCATATGCTAAAAGGGAAACAAGGACGTTTCCGTCAAAACTTACTAGGAAAACGGGTAGACTACTCTGGACGTTCAGTTATCGTAGTTGGACCAACTCTAAAAATGTATCAATGTGGTCTACCAAAAGAAATGGCGATTGAATTGTTCAAGCCATTCGTGATGAAAGAATTAGTAGAACGTGAAATTGCCGGAAATATTAAAATGGCTAAGAAAATGATTGAGACCCAAGATGATCAAATTTGGCCAGTGATAGAAGAAGTTATCAAAGAACATCCCGTTCTACTGAACCGGGCACCGACCCTTCACCGCTTGGGAATCCAAGCCTTTGAACCAGTATTAGTCGACGGTAAAGCCATTCGACTTCACCCATTAGCCTGTGAGGCCTACAACGCCGACTTTGACGGTGACCAAATGGCGGTTCACGTGCCTCTTTCTCATGAAGCTCAAGCTGAAGCACGATTATTAATGTTGGCCGCTCAACACATTCTGAATCCAAAAGATGGAAAACCGGTCGTGACTCCTTCTCAAGACATGGTTCTAGGAAACTATTACCTAACCATGGAAGAAGCTGGTCGTGAGGGCGAAGGTATGCTTCTATCTAGTGAAAGTGAGGCAGAACTTGCTTATGTTAATGGTTATGCCCACCTACATACCCGGGTAGTAATTCCAGCCAAAGCCTTAGCGGCTAATGGTAAGGAATTTACCGAAGAACAAAGCTCTAAGATCTTAGTGACAACCATTGGTAAAATTCTATTTAATCAAATCATGCCGAAAGAATTCCCATTCTTAAATGAACCAAGTACTGAGAACCTAACAGTGAAAACTCCTGATAAATATTTCTTAGAACCGGGCTCAGACATCAAGGCAGCGATTGCTGAGATGCCATTGGTAGATCCATTTAAGAAGAAATATCTTGGTAAGATCATTGCCGAAGTCTTCAAACGTTATAAAGTAGCTGAAACTTCTAAAATGCTCGATAAGATGAAGAATCAAGGATACAAGATTTCAACCCGAGCGGGGATCACCGTCGGCGTTGCTGACGTAATCCGTCTAGAATCGAAAGAAGAAATTTTAGAAAATGCTCATAGCACGGTTGAAAAGATTACTAAACAATATCGTCGTGGTCTGATTACCGAAGACGAGCGCTATAATAATGTAATTCGTACATGGGAAAAGGCTAAAGACGCTATCCAAGATAATCTGGTTGAAGAACTACCAAGATTGAACTCCATTAATATGATGGCGGACTCCGGGGCCCGTGGTAATATCTCTAACTTTACCCAATTAGCCGGAATGCGGGGGAACATGGCGGCTCCAAGTGGTAAGATTATCGAATTACCGATTACTTCTAACTTCCGTGAAGGACTATCTGTCTTAGAGATGTTTATCTCAACTCACGGGGCACGTAAAGGGATGACCGACACGGCCTTGAAGACCGCTGACTCTGGTTACTTGACTCGTCGTCTGGTTGACGTGGCTCAAGATGTCATTGTTCGTGAAGATGATTGTGGAACTGAAAAAGGGGTTATCGTTGAAGATATTCGTGATGGTAACTCTATTACCGAATCTCTGGAAGAACGTTTAATCGGTCGGTACACTCAAAAAACAGTCTACCATCCAGAAACTGGCGAAGTGATTATTGGTCGTAATCAATTAATCAATGAAGATATCGCAGCTCAGATTGTGAATGCTGGTATTGAAAAAGTAACCATCCGTTCTGTCTTCACTTGTAATACGAACCACGGTGTATGTAAGCACTGCTATGGTCGAAACTTGGCCACGGGTGAAGAAGTTGAAGTTGGGGAAGCTGTCGGAACCATCGCTGCCCAATCGATCGGTGAACCGGGTACTCAGTTAACCATGCGTACCTTCCATACCGGTGGGGTTGCGGGTGGTGGCGACATCACTCAAGGGTTACCGCGGATTCAAGAAATCTTTGAAGCCCGGAATCCGAAAGGTCAAGCTACCATCACTGAAGTGGCTGGTGAAGTTGAAGCCATTGAAGAGAAAGCCTCAGACCGAACCAAAGATATCACTATCAAAGGTATTACTGATACGCGTACTTATAACGTTCCTTTCCAAGCCCGCTTGAAAGTTAAAGTCGGCGACCAAGTGGAACGTGGCCAAGCCTTGACCGAAGGATCAATCGATCCGAAGGAATTATTACGCGTGACCGATGTACTAACTGTAGAAAACTACTTACTCCGTGAAGTTCAAGGAGTTTACCGTGGTCAAGGGGTAGAAATTGGCGACAAACACGTTGAGGTTATGGTACGTCAAATGCTACGCAAGGTACGAATTATGGACCCGGCAGATACCAATATCTTACCAGGTGCCTTATTAGACATTGCTGACTTTACTAAGGCGAATGAAGAGATTATTAAGTCTGGCGAAGTGCCAGCAACAGCTCGTCCAGTAATTCTTGGAATTACCAAGGCTGCCTTACAAACCAACTCCTTTATCTCGGCTGCTTCCTTCCAGGAAACAACGCGCGTCTTAACAGATGCAGCGATCCGGGGTGACAAGGACCCATTAATTGGTTTGAAAGAAAATGTTATTATTGGTAAGTTAATTCCAGCGGGAACCGGTATGCAACGTTACCGTCAAGTGGTTACCAATACATCAGCTGAACAAACAGCTATTGAAAGCCAAATTGACGAATTCGCGGAAGAAGAGTAGCTAGCAATGTTGCCAACAGAATAAGTCCATAGAAACAAAACAAACGGTGTTGGAAAGGGATTGCCCTGACCAGCACCGTTTTTTGTGTTTTTTGGAGGAGGAGCTAAAAGACTCAAGTTCGTCGGAGAAATTTTCTTTGTATCACAAAATTGAAAAGGAAAAGAATTTATCAGGTACCCACTCGGTGTAGATAGAATGCGTAAATATGTGGTATAGTGAAGGTAATTATGCTGTTTTGCAGCGATAGTGAAGAGAATGGAGATTGACATGGAAGTTCAGAATTATAAGAGTTTATCACAAGCTTTATGGAATAGTGCTAATATTTTACGTTCAAAAATGGATGCCAATGAGTATAAAGACTATCTTTTAGGGATTATTTTTTATAAATATTTATCGGATAGAATGTTAGTCGAGGCCGCTGATCTGTTAGAAATACCAATTCAAAATTTGGAAGAAGCTCAGAAAGCATATTCAGAGGCATATGAAGATGAGGATATTCATGACGATTTAATTTTTAATCTTAAAGATTCGTTCTCCTATACTATTGAGCCCCAGCTCACCTTTACAAAATTAGTTCAAGATATTCGCAAAGGAAAATTTCTATTAGAAGATCTTAAACAAGGTTTTCGTAATATTGAACAAAGTTCTGAACTTTATGAAAATTTGTTCTCTGACGTTGACCTAGATTCACGTCGCTTAGGAAATACCTATCAAAAACAAAATGAAACCATCGCTTCAATTATGATGGAACTTTCATCCTTAAACCTAGCCCATCAAGGGGATGTCCTGGGTGATGCATATGAATATTTAATCGGCCAATTTGCTTCAGATTCTGGTAAGAAAGCCGGAGAATTCTATACGCCCCAAGCAGTTTCTCAGTTGATGACAAGGATTGTCTTATTGGGTAAAGAAAATCAAAAAGGTTTCACCGTATACGATCCGACTTGTGGGTCAGGGTCATTGCTTTTAAATGTAAAAAAATTCTCGAATGAACCAGGTACAGCTCAATACTTTGGTCAGGAATTAAACAATTCTACTTTCAACTTAGCTCGAATGAATATGATTCTTCATGGAGTAGATGAAGCCAATCATTTCTTGAATAATGCGGATACCTTAGATGACGACTGGCCAGTTGATGAACCAACAAACTTTGATGCAGTATTAATGAATCCGCCTTATTCAGCTCATTGGACAGCGAACAAAGGTTTTTTGGATGATCCCCGATTTGCCATGTATGGTGTATTAGCGCCTAAATCTAAAGCAGATATGGCTTTTATGTTGCATGGCTATTATCATTTAAAACCAGATGGTGTGATGGCCATCGTATTACCACACGGAGTTCTTTTTCGTGGTGGCGCCGAGGGTAAAATCCGCAAAAAGTTATTAGAACTTGGGGCCATTGATACAGTAATCGGATTGCCAGAGAAGATTTTCTTCAATACCTCTATTCCAACCACGGTCATTATTTTAAAGAAGAACCGAACACACAAAGATGTCTATTTTATTGATGCCTCTCAGACCTTCACAAAAGAAAAAAATCAAAATATTCTAGAAGAAAGTCACATTGATCAAATTATTGAAGCATACAAGAAAAGAGAATTTATCGATAAATATGCGTATTTGGCAACTTTTGAAAAGGTTGCTGAAAATGACTTCAATCTGAACATTCCTCGTTATGTAGATACTTTCGAAGAAGAGGAGCCAATTAATATGGCTGAAGTGATGCAGGAGATTCGATCTATTGATCAAGAAATTAAAGATGCCGAAAATGAACTCCAACAAATGTTTGATCAATTGGTAGGTACGACACCGGAAGCCCAAGCCGAACTCGAACAATTCCGCTTACTTCTAGGGGGTGGGTCACTTGAATAAACGTTGCCAACCCTTCATACGATTTCAAGGATTCAATGACGATTGGGAACAGCGTAAGTTACAAGAAGTTTCAAATTCTACGATTGGAGGAGGCACACCAAGTACTACAAATAGCGAGTATTGGAATGGAAATCTTCCATGGATACAGTCATCTGATTTAATAGAGGGCAATCTATATTCCGTGAATATTGACAAGAAAATAACTCAAAAAGCTATAGATGAAACTTCTGTCAAATTAATTCCGATGAATTCCATTGCTATTGTTACTAGAGTTGGTGTTGGGAAAATTGCACTAATTCAATATGAATATTCAACTAGCCAAGATTTTATTTCACTTGTCGATATTAAAACAGATCTATTATTTACGGTGAATTTGTTATTTCTTATATTACAAGAATTAAAATATAAATTACAAGGAACTTCCATAAAAGGCATCACAAAAAATGAATTGTTAACAACAAAAATTAAAATCCCAAAAGAAAAAGTAGAGCAAAATAAAATAGGTAAATTATTTCAAAAATTTGACAAAACCATCACTCTTCATCAGCGAAAGTTAGAAAGCTTAGAAAAACTTAAAAAAGCACTTTTACAAAAATTACTTCCAAAAAATAATGAAAAAGTTCCTGAGCTCCGTTTTAAAGGTTTTGATGATGATTGGGAACAGCGTAAGTTGGGGGAGTTAATCACGTGTTTTTCAGGAGGTACTCCATCGGTAAAAAATAAAGAATATTATAACGGACATATCCCTTTTATCAGATCTGGTGAAATATATAATGAAACCACAGAATTATTTATTTCGGAATCGGGTTTAATAAATTCTTCAGCTAAACTTGTAAATGTTGGAGATATTCTCCTGGCTTTGTATGGTGCTACAAGTGGTGAAGCAAGTTTATCCAAAATAAAAGGAGCTATTAATCAAGCAATTCTAGCTATTATACCAATAAAAATAGATAAAAAATTCCTACTATATTGGTTAATTAATAACAAAGATAAGATTTTATCTACTTATTTACAAGGTGGGCAAGGAAACCTTTCCGCAAGCATTGTGAAAGATTTAGTAATTTCATACCCAAAAAATATTAAAGAACAAAAGAAAATTGGAGAAGTATCTTTTTCTTTAAATGAAACTATCACTCTTCATCA
>NZ_FOEN01000002.1 GCF_900110675.1 Ignavigranum ruoffiae
ATAGGTATAAACCTTCCCATGTTGCTTTTGTTGACGGACTTGTTCCACCGTACCCCGTTTGATTTCGTTATGAATTGTTTGGGGCGCCCGTCCCAGTATTCGCGCAATGGCTCGGTTAGAATAGCCTTGTTTTTTCAACAATTCAATTTGGCCCCGTTCTTTGAACGATAAGTGTTTTGATTTGCGGTCAGATGTGGTAAAGTGAGTTTGCGTCATGTAAATTCATCCTTCTTATATTTTTGTGTCGTGACTTAAATATAACATGAATTTACATGGCTTTTATTATTTTTTAGCGGTGGCTAAGTTGATTATAAAATCCGCCTCTCTTTCTGCATAATAAATATGGTAACTTCTATTTAATGCGTTTCAACAGACTAATTAACGTCTTCATTTCACTTTCTTCTAAATCTTCAAAAGCTTCTTCAATCCGATCAGCATGACACGGGAAAGATTTTGCGATGAGTTCTCGCCCTTTCTCAGTCAAATGAACAATACAGACCCGCCGATCTTGACAAGAACTCTCGCGATAGACCAAATCTTTCAAACACAGTTGATCGATTATATAAGTCGTTGATGAGTTGGCAATCAGAATCTTTTCGGTAATTAATTGAACCGTAGAAGGCCCCTTATGATAGAGTACCTCGAGCACGGCAAATTCATTAATATTTAAGCCATATTGTTTAGCATCGTTTTTTGCCAGTTTAAGTAATCGGTCTGATGTGCGCCGAATTCCAATAAACGATTTTAAGGCAGCTTCTTTATGAGACATTCCGCCTTCACTCCTTTACTTGCTCTGTTGTAGAGCTAATTCTTTCTTACGAATCTGCATGGCCTGATTCACATTCTCTGGAACCATATCGGTGATATCTCCATCGAAATAGGCAATTTCTTTAATCAAGCTAGAACTTAAATAGCGATATTGATCTGACGCGAATAGAACCACCGTATCCAAGTTCGCGCATTGTTTTTTGTTAGCTGAAGCAATTCCGTATTCATATTCAAAATCGGTGGAATTACGAATTCCGCGAACCAAAGCCGATGCGCCGACCCGATGATAATAATTAGCAATCAGTCCATTTCTTAAGGTGTCAACACGAACATTCGAAATTTGATCCACGGCTTGCTGAGTTAAAAGTACCCGTTCCTCAGCAGTGAACCAGGTTTTCTTACTTGTGTTGATGGCAATCAAGACAATCAATTCATCAAAAATCTTGCTAGCTCGCCGAATAATATCAATGTGTCCATGGGTCAGCGGGTCAAAACTTCCAGCATAAATCCCAATTTTTTTCTTAGTCATGATTGCTTTCACCTTTCTGATATATTCTAATGTAACTTTCACCGTAAATCTTCTCTTTTAATAAAGAAAAAGCACCAATCCCTTCTCTCAAAGTAGTGTCTTTTCCCGTTTCAACCACGATTAAACTGCCCACTTTAACACAATCCATCTCTTCAAAAAAGCTAACATCTTTCTCAATAGCCGCTTGCTTATAAGGTGGATCTAGAAAAATCAAATCGAATTGGCTTGGCTGCTCACTAAGATAGACCTTCAAACGATGATAATGGTCGCCAGCCAAAATAGTAAAGCGATCAGCTTCTTTGGTTACTGACACATTGGCTTTAATCGTCTCAATCGCTGGTCGATAATTATCACAAATTACAGCAAGGTCCATCCCTCGTGAAATCGCTTCGATGGCCAAGGCTCCCGATCCGCCATAAAAATCGAGGACGTTGCCTCCACTAAAGTTCATCCCTAACATATTAAAGATAGATTCTTTAACTTTATCTGTCGTCGGTCGAGTATGATTACCGGGAACAGCTTTTAAATGACGACTCCCATATTTTCCAGAAATAATTCGCATGCTCTTCTCCTAATCTTGAGCCTGATTTTCACGAATTTGCTCGGCAATTTGTAAGAAGAATTCACCGTTCTCGTGATTGCTATCATCCTGATCTTCCTGGTCAAAGACATCCGCGAAGGTCATATCAATATCGTCCTGATAAGAAAGTTCAACATTTCTTACAAAATGTAATTGCTCCAACTGTTTGATGGTTTTATCGGTTTGATCTTGGTCAACATACATCACAGCATACTTTAATCGTTGACTGATATAGTGAACAAAGCCATAACGTTTTAATACATTGCTATGTTTCAATGTGTACAACCAAACAATGAGACCCTGCCGCTTAATTAATTCCATCTTATCACCTACTTATTTTGAATTGCCTGTTCTTTATTATCTATATATATCATCTTTAATATCAAGAAAACACCAACCATACTTATAATGATACTTGAACCGCCCGAACTTATAAAGGGTAAGGTTACACCTGTTAGCGGAATAATGCCTAGCACACCACCAATATTGGTAGCTGTTTGAATCACTAAAACCAAAGCAAGACCAGTAATAACTTTAGAACGATAGGGATCAACCATCAAGGCCGCTTTACGGAAGAGTCGCATAAAGAACATTAAGAATATCATTAATAAAATGATTCCGCCAATGAAACCCAGTTCTTCGATAATATTAACCAAGATAAAATCATTATTAATCGCTGGAATTTGGCCATATTTCATAGTGCCTTGGCCTAAACCTTGACCTAACCAACTGCCTTTGCTCATTGCTGTATAACCATTGACTAATTGGTAGCCCACCCCACTTGGATCAGCGAAAGGATTCACAAAAATTCCCAATCTTTCAAGAAAATGAGTACCTGATTGGATTAAATAAGTTGAAAAATAAGACGAAAACGCATAAAAGACCCCAAATAAGACGATACAGGCCACATAAGCAATTAAATTCCGACCTTGTTTCTCTTTCTGAATCAACCAAAAAAAACCAAGCGATAAGGCAATAATCAATAACATTCCCAAGTCAGGTTGTAAGAAAATCAGCGCTAATGTGATGATCAAAGAGACGACGAGTAGATTAGGAATGGGAAACTTGCGAAAAGCTTCTTGAGTTAAGCGGACTTCTCGACTTGTATATTCCGATAACCAAGCAATCGATAACATAGCGAAGACTTTGGTTAATTCAGAAGGTTGAAAAGAAAATCCAAAAAGAAAAATCCAACTCTTAGCTCCGAAAGCTTCTTGACCAAAAAAACGAGTATAAAGCAATAATAAAATAATGACTGTCATCGCAAGCAATAAGATCACTGGATTGCGATAATAACGACTCGGCGTGACAAAAGCAATGACGCCTAACAATAAACCTGCCATGACTGCGGCTATTTGCCGCCATAAAGCTGAAAATGGGTCAGCCGGTCCCCCATTTATCGGTAAAAACATGGTAGATGAGAAAACCATGACCAAACCAAAAATAATTAAAGTTGCCATAAAGAAGAAAATTGGCCAATCAAAATTGGTCTTAAACTGTGACCAATATCCCGTAAATCGATCATGTTTTCGTACAGGAGAATGTTCGGTTTCGTCATAAAAATGATTTGACGTCATTCACTGTTCTCCCCTTTCAATTTTATCCGTCTCATTATAGCAAACAATTTCTCTCGCCTCAACGACCTCTGACTAATTCCTTTGTCATTCAAGCTTTCTGCTTAAATCCCTCAGCCAACCATTACAATAAACCAAAAAAAGACCTAAGTACAGGCACTTAGGTCTTAAAAATAAGCTTATAAAACGAGTTGTCTTAAATATTTTCAAGTGAATGATGAATACGAAGACAAGGCATTATGCTAAACGTGAAGCAACTTTATCCCAATCAACAACATCCCAGAAAGCTTTTAAATATTCAGGACGACGGTTTTGATATTTTAAGTAATAAGCATGTTCCCACACGTCTACACCTAATAGCGGAGTTTTTCCTTCACTGATTGGGTTGTCTTGATTTGGAGTTGAAACTACTTCTAAAGTTCCTTGATTATCAACTAACCAAGCCCAACCAGAACCGAATTGACCTTTGCCTGCGGCTTCAAACTTTTCTTTGAAAGCGTCCACCGAACCAAAGGCATCGACTAATTTATCTTCAAGTTCTTTTGGCATTTCTTTTTGTGAACTTGGAGATACTAAGGTTTCCCAGAAGAAACTATGATTTAAGTGACCGCCACCATTATTTCTGACTGCAGTTTGAATGTCTTCTGGAACTTGATCAAGATGAGCAACTAAATCTTCGATACTCTTATCAGCAAATTCAGTACCTTCAACTGCTTTATTAAGATTCTCAACATAAGTGTTGTGATGTTTGTCGTGGTGCAATTTCATTGTTTCTGCATCAATGACAGGTTCTAAAGCATCGTAAGCATAGGGTAAATCTGGTAATTTGAAAGTCATTCTAATTCCTCCTGTATCTTTTGGCTTGTTAACCTAAGTATAGCATCGACCGACCATCAACCAAAAGAAAATGCTCAAGACTTATTTGGCTTTTTTATTCGATTTCTCCCGGGCTCCCTTATCTAGGATAATTTTTCTCAGACGAATGGATTCTGGGGTAATTTCACAATACTCATCATCATCCATAAATTCAATGGATTCTTCAAGGGTTAAGATTCTCGGTTGCTTAATGACAGCAGTTTGATCTTTGGTCGCTGAACGAACGTTCGTCAACTGTTTGGCTTTAGTAATATTGACTGTTAAATCATTCTCACGACTGTGTTCCCCCACAATCATACCACTATATACTTCAGTACCAGGTTCAACAAAGATAGTTCCTCGATCTTCCAAGTTCATAATGGAATAAGTCGTGGCTTGGCCTTGATCAATTGACACCAAGGCCCCGGAACGCCGGCGACCAATATTACCTGGAACCACTGGACGGTATTCATCAAATGTATGATTCATAATACCGTATCCACGGGTGATAGACATGAACTCCGTCGAGAAGCCAATTAAGCCCCGGGCAGGTACTAAGAAGATAATCCGAACTTGACCCGTTCCCGTATTAATCATATCTGCCATCTCGGCTTTTCGTTGGCCTAGGGCTTCAATAACAGACCCCATATATTCTTCTGGTGTGTCAATTTGAACACTTTCGAACGGTTCATGTTGAACGCCATCGATTTCACGAATAATTACCTTTGGCCGTGACACTTGAAATTCATAGCCTTGTCGACGCATATTCTCAATGAGAATCGATAGATGTAATTCACCCCGTCCAGAAACGATAAAGGCATCGGGTGAATCCGTCGGTTCAACTCGTAAGGATACATCTGTATGAAGTTCTTTCATCAGACGATCTTCCAAATTGCGAGCAGTCACAAATTTTCCTTCGCGGCCGGCAAATGGAGAATTATTAGTTAAGAAAGTCATTTGTAAAGTTGGTTCGTCAATATGGAGAATAGGTAGCGGTTCAGGATGACTTTGAGCTGTCACGGTCTCACCAACATAGATATCTTCCATACCGGAAACAGCGATGAGGTCACCCGCACTCGCTTCTTGAATTTCTACCCGATCTAAGCCAAAGAAACCAAATAATTTGGTAACTCGGAAATTCTTCTTGCTACCATCTAACTTAATCAAGGTCACCGCATCACCTACTCGGACTTTCCCCCGGAAGATCCGACCAATCCCAATTCGACCCACGTAATCATTATAGTCTAACAGGGAAACTTGGAACTGCAGCGGTTCTTCTGAATTATCAACGGGGGCCGGAACATATTTTAGAACAGTATCAAAAATAGCATCCATACTTGCTTCTTGATCAGCTGGGTCATCAGATAAACTTGAGGTTCCATTAAGAGCAGAAGCATATACGACTGGAAATTCAATTTGTTCATCATCTGCTCCGAGCTCAATAAATAAATTAAGAACTTCGTCAACAACTTCTTGAGGACGAGCAGAAGGCTTATCAATTTTATTTACCACAACTACCGGGGTTACCCCAGCTTCTAAGGCTTTCATCAGTACGAAACGAGTTTGAGGCATGGTTCCTTCATAAGCATCTACCACTAAGAGCACCCCATCAACCATCTTCATAATCCGTTCTACTTCTCCACCGAAATCCGCGTGCCCAGGAGTATCTAAGATGTTAATTCGATGCCCTTTGTATTGAACGGCTGTATTTTTAGCCAAAATGGTAATACCGCGCTCTTTTTCAATATCATTATTATCCATCACGCGGTCGCCAAGTTCAGTACGGGCGTCCAAGGTGTCAGACTGCTTGAGTAATTCATTGACCAAGGAAGTCTTACCATGGTCAACGTGAGCAATAATGGCAATATTTCGAATAGTTTCTCTTGTTTTCATATTTATTTCTCCTATTTATTCGTTGATTCAACCATCGACATGATTTCTCGATGGATTAGGGGCGGTGCAAAGATTATTGTAGAGGCTTGAAGGATGTCGGGAGGCAATCCATCTAAAGTTGTCACTTTAAAACCAAGAGCTTGACAGATTGCATAACCAGCCGCAAAATCCCAGGGTTGTAAACCGACCGATAGATAGGCACCCAATTCCCCTTTAAGGACACCAATGATTTCAAAAGACGCTGAACCATAATAACGAATCCCTAAGGATTTACGATAAATATGGAAGAAAGCATCTTCATGATCCATAAAGTGAAAAGGATTCCCAGCAATCAAACAATCTTCAAGTTGATTTACTGGCAAAGGCTCCAGCGGAACATCATTAAGATAAGCTCCTTCACCCACAAGGCCATAATAATAATTATCTTGAATCACATCATAAATATAGCCCGCCAGAGGTTGACCATCCTGATAAATGCCTAACATAATTGCAAATTTATCTTTTTGTTTAATAAAATTCATCGTTCCATCAATTGGATCCAGTAGCCAAAGATACCCTTGTGTACTTTGTAAGTGTTTGCCTGTCTCTTCTTCACCAATCATTCGATGACTTGGATAGTAGGTCTGCATCTTATCACGGAAGAAGCGTTCAACTAATCGATCCATTTCAGTAACCAAATCACGAGGACTCTTCTTCTCTTCAATATGTAATGATTCGTTGAGGGATTCAAGTAAGAGTTGGCCAGCTTGTTTCATCCAAACCCCTATCCGTTGATGTAATAAAAAATCCATTCTTCCCCCTAGTTCATCTTCAATACAGTTGCCTGATCAAGGCTTCTTCGTTTCTTAACTAATTGATAGATTGAATAGCCACTAACCTCATTAAATTGGCGGTCAATTTGTTTCTCACCAGCAATACTATCTACAACCTCTTTAAAGGCCTGATAATGCTGGTCAAATTCTTGACATGAAATTTGAGATTCATAGGCCTTCTCGACCACATTTAAGAACGATACGACCTTGATAATTTCATCAGTGGTCCAATCTGGATCAATCGGATATTGATAAGTCTGCATCCCTTGCCTCCTTTATACCAGTCAACTAATATAATAGCTTATTTAAAAAAGAATGTAAAAGTCTTGACAAATGTAAACGAATCCAAATAACAAAAAATATGATTGAGTCTTCCCATCATCGACCAATCATTCATCAAGCAAAATAAACTGAACATTTACCCAATAATAATTACTTGAAGAAACAAGTAATATTCTTGAAAATATATCAGAGATTGACTTAAATAGGACAAATATCAGTCAACGCCGAGATAAATTTCACATCTTATGGGTAAATATTCAGCTTTTGCTTGAAGTTAATTCTACATTTTATGAATTGAACGAATGACCTCTCACTAAACGAGCTTGGTCAAAGTTTGTCATAATGGGTTTGATCAGTATTGGCCTCACTTATTTATGACGGTGAATGACACGACCGGGTACCCCCACCACTGTTGAATAAGGCGGGACATCTTCCAAGACTACCGCTGCGGCACCAATTTTACTATGGTGGCCTATAGTAATATCACCAAGAAGAATCGCATGGGCCCCAATTTCAACATCATGTTCAATGGTTGGATGGCGCTTTTCACCGGCATGTCCATGAAGTCCGCCTAAGGTTACCCCATGATACATCTTAACACGGTCACCAACAATCGCGGTCTCACCAATCACAACACCCATACCATGGTCAATAAAGATATTATCGCCCAATTCAGCTCCTGGGTGAATTTCAATGCCTGTCTGATGTCGATTACGTTCTGAAAGCTTGCGGGCAAGAAAGTGACGTCCTTTCAAATAAGCGCGATGGGCTGGCTCATGATTTTTTATGGCTTTAAATCCTGGATATAATTGAACCACTTCACGGTAAGAAGGATTCGCCGGATCATTGGCCATAATATAATGAGCTAGTTCCTTCCATTTCTGCTTATTCGCCTTCATTTCCAAAAATACCTGAAGATAAGTAACGCTCACCAGTATCTGCGACAATCGTTACTACGTTCTTTCCTTTTCCTAATTCTTTAGCCATTTGAAGTGCCATAAAGATGTTAGCACCTGAAGAAATTCCAGCCAAGATGCCTTGTTCTTTAGCTGTTGCCACAGCAGTATTAATGGCATCCTCATTCGCAACCACTTTAACTTCATCGATGTGTTCTAAATTTAACACCTCAGGAACAAAGTTCGCTCCAATTCCTTGGATCTTATGGCCACCGGCTTTTCCTTGACTAATTAATGGAGAGTCCTTAGGTTCTAATGCCCAAACTAAAGTATCTGAATTATTAGCCTTAAGCACTTTACTGACTCCGGTAACGGTACCCCCTGTTCCGAAACCAGCAACGAATCCATCGACCTGATTCAAATCGGCTAGGATCTCTTTAGCGGTAGTTTCTTCATGAGATTGTGGGTTCAGCTGATTGGTAAATTGGCCAAAAATTAGACCTTGACGTTCATCTGCAATTTCTTGAGCTTTCTTAGCCGCAGTCGCCATTCCACCTTCCCCGGTAAGAACAATTTCAGCGCCATAAGCCGTCATTAATTTGCGACGTTCAATACTCATTGATTCAGGCATCACTAAGACCACTTTCAATCCTAAAGCAGCTCCAGCTGCTGCTAAGGCAATTCCAGTATTACCACTGGTTGGTTCAACAATCACGCCACCTTCTTGTATCGCATCAGTTTCTAACATGTTTTCAAGAATTGCACGAACCGGTCTATCTTTAACACTTCCGCTTGGGTTTCTGCTTTCTAATTTTACGTAGACATTGGCCATTTCTTCATCTAATCCGTTTAATTTAATGAGTGGAGTATTTCCAATCGCTTCAACAATATTGTTGTATAACATCGTATCCTGCTCCTTCTATTCATTATTTCTAATTCTACTTAATACGATAAGCTAATAAGTAACATTATAAGCAAAAAAATCCTTATTAGCCAATGAAACAAACTAGACTAATAAGGAAAATTTTTAGGGTTTTAACTTGCTGACTTCGAGCATGTTCAAAGCGCGTTTCAGACTGAGTTGAGCCCGCTTGTATGCTACCACATCTTTACGACTCAACGCTGCAGCTGCTGCAGCTTCAGCTTCTTGCTTCTCAATCAATACAGCTCCATCATCAATATCGCGCGCTCTGATGGCATAAGTGGCTACAATGGTACACACATTATCATGCATTTCTAGCACACCCCCGTTAACGGCGATATAATTTGGTAATTCCTTATCATCGGTCACCCGAATCACTTTAATCACCCCGATATCAACCGTTGTAACAATCGGCATGTGATTATAAAGTAAAGTCATACCAGAGTTTTGTGATTGGAGGGAAATACTTTTGACCCGGTGAGAATAAATTAACCCTTGGGGGGTAATAATTTCACAACGCATGAAGCGCTTCTTCGTCTCAGTCATCAGCTATCGCTCCCTTTATCCGTCATTGATTGGGCTTTAGCAATCACATCCTCAATCGGGCCGACATTTCGGAACGCTTCTTCAGGATAGTTATCGTACTTACCTTGTAGAATGCCTTCGAATCCATCAAGTGTTTGCGATACTTTCACAAAGGAACCAGGAATACCCGTAAAGGATTCTGCCACATGGAAGTTTTGTGATAAGAAAAGTTGTATCCGTCGAGCTCGTTTAACGATAATCTGTTCTTCATCACTCAATTCATTGACCCCGAGGATAGCAATAATATCTTGCAATTCTTTATAACGTTGCAAGGTCGCTTGAACTGAACGAGCGATACGATAATGACGCTCACCCACAATTTCTTCTGATAAGGCAATGGAAGTAGAGTCTAAAGGATTCACCGCGGGGTAAATTCCTTGCTCAGTTAATTTACGATCGAGGTTAGTCGTCGCATCCAAGTGGGTAAAGGTCGTTGCTGGAGCAGGGTCCGTATAGTCATCTGCTGGCACGTAGACGGCTTGAATCGAAGTAATAGATCCATCTAAAGTAGATGCAATCCGTTCTTGCATTGATCCCATCTCAGTCATTAGCGTCGGCTGATAACCCACTGCCGAAGGCATCCGTCCCAATAAGGCTGATACTTCAGAACCAGCTTGAGTGAAACGGAAGATATTGTCCACAAAGAGGAGGACATCTTGTTTCATGGTGTCACGGAAATATTCTGCCATTGTTAAGCCCGTTAGAACGGTACGCATCCGTGCGCCTGGCGGCTCATTCATCTGACCGAATACTAAAGCTGTATTCTTATCTACTCCAGATTCACGCATCTCATAGACTAAGTCATTCCCTTCACGTGTCCGCTCTCCGACACCAGTAAAGACAGAAATCCCGCCTAATTGTTCGGAGATATTATGTATCAGTTCTTGAATCAGTACAGTTTTACCGACACCCGCTCCCCCAAAGAGGCCAATCTTACCACCTTTTAAATAGGGTGCAAGTAAATCGATTACTTTAATACCGGTCTCAAGGATTTGATAATCATTAGTTAAATCCTCATAGGTAGGAGCAGTCCGGTAAATCGATTGTCTTTGAACAGGTTCTTCTAAATCTTCCAATCCATCAATTGTATCTCCTAATACGTTGAAGACCCGCCCCAAAGTTTTACGACCCACGGGAACCTCTATGGTTCGATCTAAATCAACCACAACCATCCCTCGAGCTAATCCTTCAGTAGCTTCCATGGCAATTGTTCGAACTAAGCCATCGCCCATATCTAACGCTACCTCTAATACAATAGAGTGAGCTTGGGCCATATTCTCTTCAGTTAATTCTTGATCATTTAAGTCTGGATAGACTACGAGGGCATTGTGAATATCGGGGAACCCCCCTTCAACCGGGAAATTCACATCGATTACCGGCCCCATAATTTGTTCGATATGTCCAATTCTCATTCTTTAGCCTTCTTTCACTTATTGCTGTGCTGCCGACCCATTAATAATATCTAAGATTTCATTGGTGATTCTTAATTGACGCTGTTGATTATATTGCTTCTTCAAATTAAAAATTAAATCCTCGGCATTCTGCGTTGCTTGGTTCATGGCTTGCATTCGACTCGCTTGCTCAGCAGTTTTGGCATCAATAATAGCACCATAAATTTGACTTTCAACGAATTTAACCAATAGCTCATCAAGAACTACTTCTGGATCCGGTTCAATAATATAATCAATATCTTCATCAGCACTATCCTCAGGAAATTCAATATTGCCTAAAGGAAGCAGAGTCTCTAAGCGTAATTGGGTCTGCATAATATTTTCAGAGTGATTATAAGCCACTTTCAAAGCGTCGTAAGTTTTATTATTATAACCCTCGATAGCTTCTTTAATCACTTTTTGAACTTCAGTAAAGGTTGGATAGTCGGAGATATTATGCGTTTTAAAAGTCATAGTGATGCCATTAGCTCTGCAATACTTGATAATCGGATCACCAATCCCTAGCACGACAATCTCAGAAAAATCCTCATGATGAGTCTTCAGATATTGATCGAATTTCTTAATCAAGGAAGAATTGTAATCTCCGGCTAAACCCTTGTCAGAACTAATCACCAAGTAAGCAGTCTTAACCACTGGTCTTTGAACTAACATATGGTGGTAATCAATTGGATCGAGTCCAATATTACTTTGAAGATCTGTATTTACGAAACGAGGGATATTACGTGAAATAATATAATAAACCAGCTTACGCACCATTAAACTGTATATATCATAATTCTTAGCCTCTTGAACCATCCGATTATATTTAGAAGTGGAGACTAGACGCATAGCATTGGTGATTTGTTTGGTTTTATTTATCGAATCAATTTGTTTTTTAATTTGAAATAATGACATGCAATCATCCTCTATCCTCGTTGACTTTCTACTTTAAACCATTCATTAAAATTGGATAATAATTGATTTAGGATTTCTGCATCCGGTAAATTACCATCGATTTCGATTTGTTTAACAAGGTCAGAATAATTAGTATCTAGATATTCATACAATTTTTCTTCATATAATTTGACTTGTTCACTTTTGAGCTCAACCATAAATTGATGGGTTAAGGCATAGATTAAAATCACTTGCTTGCCTACAGCGATTGGATGGTGGGCCGCTTGTTTTAGAATTTCGACGGTTTTCTCCCCATGGTTTAAAGCACGTTGAGTATCATCATCCAAATCAGAACCAAATTGACTGAAAGCGGCAAGTTCGCGGTAACTTGCTAAGTCAATCCGCAAGGTTCCTGCAACTTTCTTCATGGCTGGAACTTGGGCTGATCCTCCAACCCGAGAAACTGAGAGCCCTGCATTAATCGCAGGTAAGACCCGAGAGAAGAACAGATCGCTTTCCAAGAATATTTGACCATCTGTAATCGAAATAACATTGGTAGGAATATAAGCTGAAATGTCTCCAGCTAAGGTTTCAATAATCGGTAAAGCGGTTAGGGACCCTCCACCTAATTCATCACTTAATTGAGCAGATCGTTCTAATAAGCGAGAGTGTAAATAAAAAATATCCCCAGGATATGCTTCTCGACCTGGTGGACGTTTCAATAGTAAACTCATTTCACGATAAGCAGTCGCTTGTTTTGATAAATCATCATAAACAATTAATACGTCTCGGCCATTATACATAAATTCCTCAGCCATCGCTGTAGCTGCATAAGGTGCAAGATATAATAAAGAGGCTGCTTGTGAAGCGGAAGCCGACATCACAATGGTATAATCTAAAGCTTCATACCGACTTAATGTTGCCACAATATTTTTAACCGTTGAAGCTTTTTGGCCAATTGCCACATAAATACAGATAACGTCTTTTCCTTTTTGATTCAAAATGGTATCTACAGCTATGGTCGTCTTCCCAGTCTTACGGTCACCAATAATTAATTCCCGTTGACCCTTTCCAATCGGAACCAGAGCATCAACCGCTTTAATTCCTGTCTGCAAGGGGCGGTCGACTGATTTTCGTTCCATGATTCCAGGGGCTTCAGCTTCAACTGGCCGCGTCTTTTGGGTATGAATCGGACCCAAACCGTCAATTGGCTGACCTAGCGGATTGATGACTCTACCTAATAGTTCTTCACCCACCGGCACTTCCATCATTTTTTCGGTTTGATAGACAACATCACCTTCACCAAGATCGTCATAATTTCCAAACATAATAATTCCAACATGATCGGATTCTAAGTTTTGAACCATGCCGATTGTTCCGTTAGAAAATTCGACCATTTCTCCGTAACGCGCACGATTTAAGCCGGTCACATTCGAAATTCCATCCCCAACTGAGACGATCGTTCCTATGTTCTCAACTTCAGCCTCGACATCAAATTGGTCGATTTTATCTAAAATATTCTTTTCAAAAGATTTTATATCCATTTGTATGCCTCCTAGGATTGACTGGAGATTTCGTCAACCATCGAACTGATTTCCTTACTTTGTTTGATTTCGTCAACCATTTCATTAATAATTCGACGACCACTGTATTCAAACCCAATCGAATCAGATTTCACACTGACTCCACAAATTAAACGTGGGTCGATAATGGATACAATTTTATCGTAGTTTTTGTCTGTGTTTTTTGAAACAATTTGAATAATTTGTTGACGTTCTTCTTCTAAGAGCGGAACTGCAGAACGTATGGTCAGGACATCTTGATGTTGTTTAACTTTCTTCTTGATACTTGATCTCATTTGAACTCAGCATCCAATCTATTGATGAATTCATGGATATATTCGCGATGGTCAGCTTCTGTGATTTCACGTTGAAGAACCTTTTGGGCCATCATGACTGAAATATTAATCACACTTTCTTCCATTTCATGATGGAACTGACGCCGTTGACGATTCAAGTCGGCGTTGGTCTTTTCAATCAGTCCTTCTGCTTTAACATTTGCTTCTTCAATGACTTTATCCGCCATTTCTTGACCATGAGCCTTCGCATTCTTTACTAATTCTTGAGCTTGGCTAAGAGCTTTTTCAACTTCTACTTTAGAGTCTTGGATTTCTTTCTGACTATTTTCTTTTAATTGGTGAGCTTCATTGATATCTTTAGTAATTTGATCTTGACGTTCTTTCAAAATCTTATCAATCGGTAGCCACGCAAATTTATACACAATATAAATAACTAAAATAAATGAAATTAAAGTCATTAATATTGTCCCTATCGGGGTCGATCCCAATATAGCTGACATAATTAATTCACTCCATTTCTTATTTTATTATCTGAATACCAAAATAAATGCAATAACCACAGCCATGATTGGGATTGCTTCGATTAACCCTACCCCAAGGAACATAGTGGTTCTAATTTTGTTTTCCATTTCTGGTTGACGAGCCATTGATTCAATCGCTTTAGAGATAACCAAACCATTCCCAATGGCGGCTCCAAAGGCAGCAAGGGCAATTGCAATCGCAGCAGCTAATCCATTCATATTTCATTCTCCTTTGATTTCTATTGAATTTTATTCTTTTGTTTCTTACTGGTTGGTAACGGAATTTCTACTTTATGTGACAAATAAACTAATGACAGAGTGACAAAGATATAAGCCTGAATACAGCCAATAAATAACGAGAAAGCTTGCCAAATCATCTGCAAAGGAATGCCAACTAGCCAGGTCGCTAGACCAAATTTATTCCCAACAGAAGAAATCAGATTCAGTAAAACTTCACCCGCAAAGATATTCCCAAATAACCGCAAAGCTAGGGTAAAGATATTAATGACTTCTTCAACAATCTTGACTGGCATCAATACAATATTTGGCTTAAGGTAAGTGTTAACCCAGTACTTGCCAACCCCTTGAGCCCGCATCCCTAAGATATGGGAAATCAGGTTCATTATGACCGCCAATGAAAGAGCAACGACGGCATCTGCGGTTGGACTCTTCCAGTAGGATTGCTCATGAATATGGACGATAAAAGGTAGACCCAAGAAATTTGCCACTAACAAGAACAAAAATAAGGCCAAGGAAATAATAATGTAGGCATCCTGGTAGGACCCTTCAATCGTGTCATGAATAATCCCCTTTATAAAGTCAATTAATGACTCCAAAATCACCTGTGGTCGCGATGGTTTATCGACCGACAAATTACGAGTCATTAATATACATAGAATAAATACAATAACGACAGTAACGATTAAGGAGACAAGAACGTTGAAGCTCATATCAATACCAAACAAATTTATGATCTTTGTCTCTTCCACTTCGCTCTCCTCTTTCTATCTAAGATTTGGACCTGATTGCTCAAAGCCCACGCAGTCTATTCTACTCTTTCATCATTTATTGTCAAAAGTTTTTGAATTAATTTTAGACCTAACTTCATTATAGGGTTTAATAAGATTTATGTCCATTCTAGTTAATTTGTTAACAAGCATAACCCCTTATTCCCCGCAATGATTTATTGAACAGATGCAGGGACTGACAAATATATCTAGGCAATATCAGTATATATAATGAAGCTAAACACAAAAATAAACCGAATATTTACTTGGAGCAAGATCTCCTAATTGGAGCGGAGACCCTTAGAGAGGTTTCAAGCCATTCAACGTAGTTGTGAGGGGTAAACTCCCCAGCAAAATCGATGAATCTATGACTTAAACAAGTAAATATTCGGATTATTAATTTTTAGATAACATAAACTTATTCAAAGACTGACAAGTAAATTTGATACCAGCATCCAAACATAAACTAGTATTGAAATAACTTGATGCTTCCAGGTATCTTATAAATGAATTGGCATGTCTAAAGCAAGTTCAGCAGCATCCATCGTCACTTCAGCTAAAGATGGATGTGAATGAATGGTTAAAGCAATATCTTCAGCATTCATACCGGATTCAATGGCTAAGGTTAATTCAGCAATCACATCAGAAGCATTAGCTCCCGCAACTTGAGCTCCAACTAAGATATGATCTTCTTCCGTGCTAATTAAGCGAACAAAGCCATCTGTCGCATTTAATGACAGAGCTCGGCCATTGGCTCCGAATGGGAATTTAGCAGCTTTGACCTTCAAACCAGCTTCTTTAGCTGAAGCGAGCGTATGCCCTACTGAGGCTAATTCTGGATCAGTAAAGCAGACCGCTGGTAAGGCAATATAGTCTACCACACTGGCTTGATCTCCGGCGATAGCTGCTGCCGCCACTTTGGCTTCATAAGAAGCTTTGTGGGCTAAAGCGGGACCAGGAACCGCATCACCAATCGCAAAAATGTTCTTCACATTAGTCCGACCTTGTTGATCGACTTCAATTAGACCTCGAGCGCCAACTTTCACGCCAGCTTGTTCTAAGCCCATCTCGTCAGTATTAGGACGGCGGCCTACGGTTACCAAGCAGTAATCTGCTTCTACGGTATGAGTTTTCCCGCCAACTTCATAAGTCACACTCACCCGATCACCATTAATGACAGCTTCTTTAGCCATCGCGTTAGTAATAATGTCAACGCCCTTATTTTTAAATTCATTCTCAACTAATTTGACCATATCTTTCTCAAAGTTTGGAATAATCTGAGCAGAACCTTCTAATATTGTAATTTTTGTACCAAAATTAGCGAAAGCTCCTGCCAATTCAGAACCAATATAGCCACCACCGATAACTACCATTTCTTTAGGAATTTCAGTTAAGGCAAGGGCTCCGGTAGAATCAAGGACTCTATCTGAGAATTTGAAACCTGGAATCTCAATCGGTCTGGATCCTGTAGCGATAATGGCATGTTTAAAGGAGTAGGTTTCTGCAGCTTCTTCGTGGATTACGCGTAAGGTGTGGTCATCAACGAAGAATGCTTCTCCTTTAAGAATTTCGACCTTATTCTTCTTAAGAAGCATCGAAACGCCACCGGTTAATTTACCGACAACTTCTTGGTCTTTCCATTGTTGGGTCCGTTTGAAATCAACGGTAATATCTTGTGTATGAACTCCAAAGAAATCTCCGTGTTTAGCATTATGGTAGACATGCCCCGCATTGATTAACGCCTTAGAAGGAATACAACCGACATTTAAACAAGTTCCACCAATGGCATCGCGTTCAATAATGGCTACTTTTTGACCTAATTGGGACGCTCGAATCGCAGCTACATATCCCCCAGGTCCAGAACCAATCACTACTGTATCTAGTTCTACGGCAAAATCTCCAACTACCATTATTTATTCACCTTATCCTTCCATTAATAGCAATTCTGGGTCGGCTAAATATTTCTTAATCTCGTTCATGGCATTCTGAGCCGTCGCACCATCCATCACACGATGGTCAAAAGTTAAGGAAAGCTTAACAACACGACCAACCGCAAGTTCTCCATCTTCATTAACAATTGGTTGTTGGACGATCGAACCAAATCCTAAGATAAAGACTTCAGGATGGTTAATGATTGGCGTAAACCATTTACCGCCAGCTGAACCCAGATTAGAAATAGATACACTGCCATCGCGCATGTCAGCCGCTGCAAGTTTTCCTTCATGGGCTTTCTGAGCGAGTTCAGAGATTTCTTGAGCGATTTCGAAGATTGATTTACGATCTGCATCCTTAATGACCGGTACAAACAATCCAGCCTCAGTATCGGTTGCAATACCAATATTGAAGTAGTCTTTCATAATAAGCTCATTGCTAACTTCATCAAGACTGGCATTGATGATTGGGTATTTCTTAGCAGCCGCGATGAGAGCTTTCACGACATATGGTAAGAACGTTAATTTAATATCACGTTCAGCTGCCACAGTCTTAAATTTCTTGCGATGTTCCCATAGCTTGCTCACTTCAATTTCATCAAAGTGAGAGACTGATGGAATGGTCGTTGCCGAATTTACCATCGCTTTAGAAATAGCTTTACGCATTGGTGTCATTGGCACACGAGTCACGCGATCTTCATTTACTGCTGGTGAGTGTTTCTTGGCTGTTTCTTGAGCTTGACTTCCACTTTGTAAGTTTTCTTGATCAACCCGAGGTACCCGAGGAGCCACTTTTCCTTGAGCAGATTTCTTAGCTGAACCATAATTATTGATATCTTCTGCTGTTACCCGGCCACCTTTTCCAGTTGGTATTACGGTGCTAATATCAATGCCTTTCTCCCGAGCCAACTTACGAACGGAAGGCATGGCTAGAACATGACCAGCAGGTGTTGACTTGGCTGCAGCTGTTTCAGTAGCTTGTTCAACTGGCACTTCGGTTTGTTCTCCTACTGAGCTTTCGCTCGTGATCTGTTCTGCACTTCCTTCATAAGAATCTGATTCGAATTCAAACAGGCTGTCACCAACTTTCGCAACATCCCCTTCAGCGAAATTAATCTTTAGAATCGTTCCGGTAAATGGTGAAGGAATTTCTTCAACAGCTTTATCATTTTGAATTTCTAATAAAACCTGGTCTTCACTAACTTGATCCCCTTCATTCACTTTCCAAGCTGCAATTTCTCCTTCATGAATGCCTTCCCCCAATTCAGGCATTGCAAAAGCAAAGCGAGCAGAACCATTCCCTGCTTCAGCCACTGGAACTTTAGCTGGTGAGGCTGGTGTCGATTCAACTTGTTCTTCAACAGCATCAACTGATGTTTCTTCCCCTTCAACATCAATTTCTACCAAAACATCACCGACTACGGCCACAGTCCCTTCATTAACATGAATTTTCCGAATCACCCCTTCAACGGGTGAAGGAATTTCTTCGACGGCTTTATCATTTTGAATCTCAACTAGGATATCATCTTCCTTAATCGTGTCACCTTCTTGGACATGCCATGTTACAACTTCGCCTTCATGGATGCCTTCGCCAAGTTCTGGCAAGGTAAATTTATAAGCCATTAATTTTCATCCTTTCATATCTTTACGTGTCGAAATCCGGATCTAGAAATCTGTCGTTTCTTTAACTTTTTCAATAATATCTTGAGCGTTCGGCAACCAATCTTTTTCAGCCATACCAAATGGATAAATCGTATTTGGTGCAGACACAAAAGCAATTGGAGCTTTCAGAGATAGGACTGCGCGTTGGGAAATTTCAGAAATTACTTTTTCACCAACTCCGGCTTGTCGTTGAGCTTCTTGAACCATCACCACCCGACCTGTTTTCTCAGTGGTTTGAACTAAAGTCTCAATATCTAAAGGATAAACGGTTCGTAAATCAACCACCTCTGCTGAAATTCCTTCTTCTGCTAAGGTCTCAGCCGCCTTCTCAGCTTCTTGAACCATTGCACCGTAGGCAATAATTGAAACATCGGTTCCTTCACGTACAATATTAGCTTTGCCAAGCGGTACAGTATATTCTTCTTCAGGCACTTCGGCACGGAAAGAACGATAAAGTTTCATATGTTCTAAGAAAACTACCGGATCATTATCACGAATGGCTGAAATTAATAGTCCTTTAGCATCATATGGATTTGAAGGGATGACAACTTTAATGCCGGGTGATTGGGCAATTAAGCCTTCCAGTGAATCGGCGTGCATCTCTGGAGTGGCTACACCACCTCCAAATGGTGAGCGAATGGTCACCGGCATATTTCGTTTACCACCCATCCGATAACGTGTTCTTGCCATTTGACCCACAATAGAATCCAGTGTTTCGAAGACGAAACCGAAGAATTGAATTTCCATAATAGGACGGAAGCCTTCCAAAGCTAAGCCCATTGCCATACCACCAATTCCAGACTCAGCAAGTGGCGTATCGATCACTCGGTCTTCCCCATATTTATCAAATAATCCTTCAGTAGCACGGAATACTCCACCGTTCTTACCAACGTCTTCGCCAAAGATTAATGTCTTATCATCTTTAGCTAATTCAAGGTCTAAAGCCTGAGTGATAGCTTGTATCATGGTCATTTGAGTCATCTTAATTACGCTCCTTTGCTTCGAAATGTTCAATTTGTTCTTGGATAATGGTATCTGGCGTTTCAAACATATTTTTTAAGAAGTCAGAAACTTTTTGTTTTGGTGTAGCATCTGCTTCTTTAATGGCTTCTTTGGCCAACTCTTTAGTTTGATTTACAATGGCTTCTTCTTTTTCTTCAGACCAGAGACCTTTTTCAGTTAAATAAATGCGCATACGGTTTAGCGGGTCACGTTGACGCCATGTTTCTTGAACCCCTTCAGGTTGATAACGTTTTGGATCATCACCCGATAGAGAATGTGGACCGTAGCGATAGGTTAAGGTTTCAATTAGTACTGGACCGTTCCCCGCTGCTGCATAAGCACGTGCAGCTTTGGTCACTGCATAGATGGCTAAAGCATCCATCCCATCTACTTGAATGCCAGGAATTCCAGCAGCAACTGCTTTTTGTGCTAAAGTTGGCGCAGCTGTTTGACGTTCGCGTGGCGTTGAGATTGCCCAACCATTATTTTGAATCACAAAAATTACCGGAGATTTGAAAGCTCCCGCAAAGTTCATTCCTTCATAAGTATCTCCTTGAGAAGATCCACCGTCACCGGTATAGGTAATAACAACAGCGTCTTCTTTCTTCTTCTTAATTCCTAAACCAACTCCAGCAGCTTGAACAAACTGAGCACCGATAATAATTTGTGGAGGATAAGCATGAAAATCTTCAGGATACATTGAGCCAGCTACATGTCCTTTAGACCAAAGAAATGCATTCTTATAAGGCATCCCTTTTTTGACTAACTGAGGAATGTCGCGATAGCCTGGTAAGATACGGTCTTGAGGTTCCATAGCTGAAATTGTCGCCATTTGCGAAGCTTCTTGACCTTCGGTTGGACCAACAAATCCTAGACGACCTTGACGTGAGAAAGCTTTAGTACGATTGTACCATTCCCGCTCCCACACCATGTCTTCCATTAAAGTTACTAATTCTTCATCCGTTAAATCAGGCATCAGATCTTCATTAACAATTTTTCCTTCTTCGTTTAATACTTGGACAGTTTCAAAATCAAAGTTATTTGGATCTAACAATTGTTCGAATGTCTGCTTGTTTACCATAACTTATTCACTCCTTATCATTTTGCCAATTGAAACAGCTTGAAAATTCTGTATCATTATTATATATAATTTACCACGATTGATTCGCTTTGACAAGAAATAAACAGCGAGATAACAGGGTTTATATTGCTCAGTTATTAACTAATACATTAAAACTGTTTTGTTTTAAATATTTCTGCTGTTTTCTATATTTATAACTATGATAACAAAAAGGTTTGTTTGTAATAGTACAGACTTCTCCTGTTAAATCCAAGGTGAACATTACTGCACAAAGTCAAAAAAATAAGATGGCTAGCGCCATCTCATTTAAATTATTTGTTCAATTGTTGTTCAATATAGTGGACAAGATCTGCCACGGTGGCTAAATCTTCATCCGTATCAATTTCCACATTCAAAGAGTCTTCGATTTCACTAACAATTTGAAAGACATCTAAGCTATCTGCTTCTAAGTCTTTCTGGAAATTGGTATCCATTGTAATTTTATCCGCATCAACTTCTAATTGATCGACAATAATTTCTTTTATTTTATCAAAAATCATAGTATCCCTCCGCTTAAGCTATTCTTCCTTCATAGCTTATCTAAGCCGGTCTATGATGTCAAACATAAAGAATAAAATTAGCGAGTCATTTTAAGTTGTAAGCGCTTGGTAAAGAAAGAGCTATAGGTCAGGTAAGCGATAGTGTAAGCTCCAATAGCTGTTGAAGATAGCATCATAAACATAATCACAATTTGATATAAGATTGCTTTCGCTGGATCTACCCCCGCAAACATTAGACCGGCCATTAGGCCAGGTAAGGTTACCAAACCTGTGGTCTTAATACTGTCTAATGTTGGTTGCATGGTATCATTAATCACAATCTTAATAACTTCTTTTGAGGCTTGCTTAGCATTCGCTCCCAGAGCCAACATCTCATTAATTTGTTGTTGACGATCCTTAAAGATTTGACGCATATAATTAAAGACCATGCCACATTTCTGCATAGTAGTTCCGATGATCATCCCATTCACTGGAATAATTTGGGCAGGGGTAAATTCCAAAGTGCCAGACCCTACCATAACAGATAGAGCGATGAAAGAGGATAAACTGATAGCAATTAAAGAATAGATAAAGGAATTTTCTATCCCTTTGCCCCGTTTACCGGCATTCCAAGCTGCGTTGACAATCATCACCAATACCATAATTAGGGTCAGCCATACATTATTCACTCTAAAAATCCATTGCAAAATTAAACCGATGACAATCAGTTGGACAATCATTCGCACAACCGAGATAATAATATCTTTCTCTAATTTTAACTTTTCACGATAAGAAACAAACAGGGTTAATAAAACTAGAGCGAAACTCAATGCAACAGATAATGGTGTCGCCTGTAAATTATTGTTCACTATCTTTTTCCTCCTTATCAAGTTCTTTAGTCGCTGACAATTCAAGACGACGGTCGGCAAGATCTTGTTCACTTTCATGGTGACTTACCATGACCAGAGCAATATCTTTCTCTTGACGTAAATGAGATAAGCCTTGCCAAATTTTCTCCCGTGTATTTACATCTAAAGCACTGGTTACTTCGTCCAGCAACAATACTTTAGGTTCAAATAATAAATTACGGATTAAAGCTACTCGCTGCTTCTCTCCGCCTGATAATTCATGAATCGATTTATCTAAGTAAGAAGTTGGCAATTGCAACTTGTCTAGTAACTCTCGTGCTTTATCCTCATTAAATTCTTGATTACGGATATCATAAGGAAACGATAAATTATCGCGCACGCTCTCACCAAACAAATTTGGTGACTGAAAACAATATGAGACTTGTTTTCTTAATTCGATGGGGTCCATGTCATTAACTTTTTTGCCTTCAAAAGTGTATTGGCCAGAACAATTTAAATTAGGATCCAAGAGTTGGGCCAAAAACTTCAAAATAGTACTCTTTCCTGAACCTGAAGGTCCTGTAATGGCCACAAACTCGCCTGATTGTAATTCTAACGAGAAATCTTGAATAATATGTTTCTCTTTCGACTTTATATTTAATTGATTGACTTCGATTAACGCCGACAAAACGATCCCTCCATATCTTTAGTTTATAATCATTATAACATAGATTAGGTCGAAATATTTTTTCTTGCTTTAGAGATATGGGGAAGTTGATGAATTAATTGTAAAATATCAAAAATTTCTATGTTATAGTTTTCCTCCTTGAGCGTCCCCAGGAAAAAGATGATTGAATGATAGGCTCGGCCAGCATCAGAAGTTTTCTATATTTGTAACATATGTTTGACAACTCTAGAATTTTTTATGATACAGCTAGAAATTATCCTTGCTTCAACAGTAGATTCTGTGCTAATATATAAATATTGTCTGGTGAGTAATTATATTTATCAGTCTGTTGTTCCAGTAGCTCAGCTGGATAGAGCATTCGCCTTCTAAGCGAACGGTCGGGGGTTCGAATCCCTCCTGGAATATAAATAACTTTTATTACATATCAAAACACCCGATAAACCTTGATAATACAATGCTTTCATGAAAACTTGATTTAATTTGATATGGCGTAAAATTTTAACCCCCTACAGACAAATGTAAAGGACTAGCATAGGCTAGTCTATTTTTTTAACTTAAATTTTAGTAACTTCGATGCTCCAATCAATTTTAAAAAAGAAAAAAGTATCCGTGGCTTTGCCAGCAGATTCTTGTGCAAAAAATATATAAAAATTATTCCTACTCTTCCCCATCCCATGGCACTAGCGCTTCTTTCTCTCGCCGTTGTGAATAGCGCATGGTTTTGCCATCGGGTTCATACTGAATCACTGTATAGTAAGGATCGTGGTAGAAGAAGAAATAGTAGCCTTTTTCAAAGGCTTCGGTTAACCATTTCTCTTTTGCAGCAATGGTATCCATCGGATAATCGTCGATACCAGTGACATATAAAGGGTTATTATGCCAGTGCGTAATAAAATTATCAGAAACATGAATCATTTTTTCATCGTTCTGGCTCAGAATAATATTTGAGATACCATTTGAATGGCCACCCATGTGATGCATTTCTATATTTTCCATTATTTTAATCGAATCATTAAATAAGATGACTTGGTCTTCAATAGGTTGCCAATTATCTTTCAAATATGTCCCTTGGGTGCGTTTATTTGGCTCTGTCGCTTCCTTCCACTCGATATCATTGATATAAATCTTGGCATTAGGATAATTCTTAACAATATCTCCTGATTCTGTTTTACGACTTAAGCCACCGATATGGTCATTATGCATATGGGTCACTAGGATGATATCGATATTTTCTCCTGTAAGTCCCAATTTCTTTAGGCTATCTAAGGTAAAATTCTCCGAATAAATTTCTTCATTTCGAATTTGTTTAGCTGTCAATTTACTATTTCCATGACCCGCATCGACCAAGATGTTGTGGTCTTTGTATTGAATCAAGATTGGGTCTACGGTTTGAGAAACCCGGTTCTTCTCATCATAAGGCATCTTTCTCCCCCAAACCACGCGAGGCACGGGTCCAAAATATTTGCCCCCATCGATCAGTGTCTGGTTCCCTTCCAAAAAAGTTAAGGTCATATCGTGAAATTCAAACGTGTTCATGCTTATCCCCCATTATTATTTTTATCATTTATAGTATATGTGTAATGATTTTATTGCTCAAGTTCTTTGCTTAGAAAACGATTTGACAATTAGAATATTATGAGTATCATTAGATTAAAATGATAACAAGGAGTGAGGAGATGTCGGTCAAGCTAATTGAACAACTGTCCAATGCTTTCGGTGTTTCAGGTTTTGAAGATGAAGTTGCTAGCATTGCCCAGAATTATCTACAATCGATTGCTAAGGTGCAAGAAGATAAGATGGGAAATCTATATTTCTCAAAGGAGGAAGAAAAAAACAACTCGTCAAAAGTCAAGGTGTTGTTAGATGCCCATCTAGATGAAGTAGGTTTTATTGTCCAAGCCATTCAACCCAATGGCATGATTGAATTTCTTCCCGTCGGCGGCTGGGTCAGTCATAATGTCCCCGCTCATCCAGTCATCATTCGAACAGAAACCGGTCAAAAAATCTCCGGATTAACAGCTTCCATTCCACCCCATTTTCTATCGGCCAAAGAACGTCATCAAGTCTTGCAGATGGATGACATTTTGATTGATGTGGGCACATCTTCTAAAGAAGAAACACAGAAATTAGGCATCCAAATTGGTGATCCGATCGTTCCCGATGTTCAATTTAAATCAATGCGTGAGGGCAAACTATTCAGAGGTAAGGCATTCGATTGTCGGATTGGTTGCGCTTGCTTATTGGATACTTACAAAACATTTCTGGCTAAAAATGAATCCCATAAAGTTCAAGTAGAAGCCGTCTTGACCACACAGGAAGAAGTGGGTGCTCGTGGGGCCCAAGTCGTTGCCAATCAAATAGATGCAGATTTAGCGATTGTCTTCGAAGGCTGTCCTGCGGATGATACCTTTACTTCCGACTATAAAATCCAATCGGCCTTAAATAAGGGACCCATGCTCCGAGATTTTGATGTTTCGATGATTACCCACCCTGGCTTTCAAGGCTATGCTTTAAATTTAGCCCAGAAACATCAAATTCCTGTCCAACGTTCTGTCCGTAAAGGTGGAGGCACCAACGGGGAAGTCTATCATATCGCCAGCAAAGGAATCCCAACAATCGTCGTCGGCATTCCGGTCCGTTATGCCCACACTCATTATGGCTACGTCGCTTACCAAGACTATTTGGCCGCCAAGGAACTCGTCTTAACTCTCTTAGCAGAATTGACTCCAGAAATTTACCATGCAATATAGAAAGGAACTGCCATGAACAAAATTAGTAAAATTATCAGCATCATCGCACTATTAACTAGCCTGATACTTTCTCCGCTGACTAGCTTTGCTCAAGAAAAGGTCTTAAATTTAGCAATCAGTGCCGAGCCGCCCACGATTGATCCAAGCTTATCGACGGATACGACTTCGGGGTCGATTATTGATAATGTTTTCGAGAATCTTACTGAAATCACACCCGATCAAGAAGTCGTGCCGGGTGTGGCCGAATCTTGGGAAATTTCAGAAGACGGTCTGGTCTATACCTTTCACTTAAGAAAAGAAGCCCAATGGTCAAATGGCGATCCAGTGACAGCGCATGACTTTGAATTTGCTTGGAAACGCATGCTAGACCCTGATACTGCTTCGCCGCGAGCTAACTTGTATTACGACATTAAAGGGGCTGAAGCATTCAACACTGGTCAAGGAAAAGTCGAAGACGTTGCTATTAAAGCCTTAGACGATAATACGCTTGAGGTGACTCTAAATAGTCCGGTGGCTTACTTCCTTGAATTAATTAATCATTATGCTTTTGCACCCGTCAATCAAAAAGTAGTGGAAGCTAATCCTGACTGGGCTCTAGAAGCAGGTCCAGATTATGTTACTAATGGCCCCTTTGTCTTAAGCCAATGGAATCACCAAAGCGATTATACTCTAGAAAAATCATCGACTTATTGGGATAAAGATCAAGTTCACTTAGATCAAGTCAATGTTAAAATCATCGAATCCGAAGCCACGGCCTCCTCTGAGTTTCAAGCAGGTTCGATCGATTTCTTAGGAGCCCCTTATGGCAGTATTTCTTTAGATTCTGTTCCAATTTTTAAAGACCAAGGTATTCTTAACAAAAAAGCTTTCTCAGGAATTTACTGGTACAAACTCAATACTACTGACCCAGTGATTGCCAACGTAAATATTCGTAAAGCCCTTGCACTTGCCATTAACCGTCAAGCGCTCATCGAAAATATTACTTACGGAAATAATCAACCAGCCCTCGGCTTAGTTCCGACAACGATTCCAGGATTTGAAGAAGATCGTCAATATCTTAAAGATGCTGATTTCAAACAGGCTAAAGAGTATCTCAACAAAGGTCTAGAAGAATTAGGCATGAAGAGCCCTGAAGAATTAAATTTAAAAATTTCCATTAATACCTCTGAAGCCCATTCGGCTATCGCTCAATTTATTCAAGAAACTTGGAAACAGGAACTCGGTATTCAAACAGAAATTGATAACACCGAATGGCAGGTCTACTTGGATAAGATTGATACGCTTGATTACCAAATCGGTCGCATGGGTTGGTCGGGTGACTATAATGACGCTGCTTCATTTCTAGAAATGTACAAAACAGCTGATACCCCAAATAATTCAACCGGTTGGGAGAATAATGATTTTAAAGAAAAATTAAATCAAGCTCGCTTGGAACTTGACCCTGCTAAACGTACCGAAGTACTTAAAGAAGCTGAAGCGATCATGATGGAAGAAATGCCGGTCATTCCGATTTACTATAACGAGTCAATCTTTGTTCAGAAAGATAATCTAGTGAATATGAAACCCGATGCCATTGGAAGATATAACTTAAAATATGTCGATCTTAAATAGCTCCTCCTCGAAGATTTTTATCGACTGACTTGCTAATTGATATTCGATTCAAAATTTTTTCTGGCTATAAATCACCCGAATTACTGAAACCACTTGATGGAGGGTCAGTGATTCGGGTTTTTATTTTATGTTAAGAGGCGAGTTAATTAAAAGTTCATGAAGGAAAAGTTTCTTTTCTCATATAAAAAAACCAGAGTAAGCAATTCACTCACTCTGGCTACAAAATTTTGGATTCTATGATGAACAATTAACGTGTTTTCTTTTTGTCAGATTGATACGTAAGTAATCCCAAGCCCGCTAGAATTGTGGCACTTGCACCAAACCAGACAAGATTTTGCTTAGCTTCACCCGTTGCTGGCAAAACGCCCGCTTCTTGAACTGCCTGTGGTTGTTCAACTGATTCAAGTGCTTCAGATGTGGGGTGTTCTAGCTCTGGAACTTCAGTCTCTGGCACTTCTGGCTAACTTCAGCTCATAAACTATCTTCATTAATTAATCAGTTCATTAAGTTCAGCACATCGTTGTTTCACAGCAAAATTTTCTAACATCATAATTTGTGAATGATATATTATTTAAGACAAAAAATAAAAGCCCTGCCAGGCTTTTATAAAAGTTCGATTCCTTGACTATCCCATGGATTTTTAGGATTAATGTGGTCGTAGAACATGATTCCTTTCAGATGATCAATCTCATGTTGAACCACAATCGCTTGGAAATCTCGTAATTTTAATTCGTGTTTCTGCCCATCCATGTCTTGGTATTCAATCCGAACCCGTTTAGGACGCGGGACTAGACCAGGAACGTCACGAGGAACAGACAAGCACCCTTCTCCTTCCCGGATTGCGATCTGTTGAACCGCATGGGATTTAATTTTAGGGTTGATTAAAATTTGATCCATAATTACAGTTTCTTCATCGGTTTCTGAGTCATATTCAGTCAAATAGATGGCAAAAATTTGTTTACTGACACCCAATTGAGGTGCTGCTAAACCCACACCAGCTCGAAGATGATATTTCTCAGCCATTTCCTCATCTTGGCTATTAATCAGAAAAGTTCGCATCTCTTCACAAAGTTTCAAGAGGTCTGCGCTTAAAGGAAACTCAACAGCTTCAGCCTCTTGTCGCAAAATTGGATTATTCTCTGCTATAAAATCTTTCATCGTAATCATTAGCGCTTCCTCCATTCATTGTTATTTTTTGAAACCTGTCACGATATAATTTTGTTTCACTTGATCAAAATCAATTGATTCTACAATAGTATTTTGCTGATATTCGTAAATCTTTTGGGCCTGATCAGCCGGAATCAGAATACGGTAAGGTTGGGCGATGGACTTGCAAGTCTGCCAGATCTCCTCTTTCAACAATTCAATACTTTCTTCCCAATATGCTGAAATTTGAACATTAGGAAATAAACTTGGTTGAAAAGGTTCATTTAGCGTATCTATTTTATTATAAACCACTAATTGAGGAATTTGATCCATCTTTAGATCCTTTAAAAGTGAAAGAACGGTTTGTTCATGAAGAAAACGGGCAGGATGTCCAGCATCAATGACGTGCAATAATAAATCGACATCACTAATTTCTTCTAATGTAGACTTAAATGCATGAATCAGTTTGGTCGGTAATTCTTCGATAAATCCGACAGTGTCCGTCAAGGTAAAATTCTCAAAACCTCGAATCGCAAAAGACCGAGTCAATGGATCCAAGGTAGCAAATAATTTGTCTTGGACCAAAGTATCACTTTGGGTTAGCTTCGTCAAGATAGTTGACTTTCCAGCATTGGTATAACCGACTAGACCAATATTAAATTCATTGCCTTGCTGTCGCTTCAAGCGCGTCCGTTCTCGATGCGCTTCGATGGCACTGAGATCCTTTTCGATCTTCCGCATCCGTGTTCTCAGATAACGTCGATCCGACTCTAATTTAGTTTCTCCCGGACCCCGTGTACCAATACCACCACCCAGACGTGAGAGTTCCAATCCTTGGCCAATAATTCGCGGTAATAGGTACTGATATTGGGCGAGTTCAACCTGTAATTTCCCTGCCCGACTTTTCGCTCGTAAAGCAAAGATGTCAAGAATGAGTTGAATCCGATCGATAACTCGACAGTCCCAAGCTTCCTCCAAATTACGGTGAACCACTGGTTTTAGCGGGTTTAAGCTTACTACTAAATCAATGTTTCTGTGTTTAATGATTCTTTGAATTTCGCCCACTTTTCCCTTTCCCAATAGGGTCCTACCATCTTCTTTGGGTAACTTTTGCATCATTCGTCGGTCTAAAAAGGCCCCAGCTGTATTGACTAGGGCTTCCATTTCTTGCATCAAATTTTCAAATTCGAAATCAGTCCATTGTGGTGTTTGCACACCAACCAACAATACCTTTTCTTGTTTTATTTCATTGTTATAATACTTATCTGCCACTTTCATCACCTTTTTCTAAGTCATTCTGGATGATTGTTAGCATGTTATCTAAAGCTTTTTGCTCATCATCAATTTCTAACCAATGTTTATCTTTAAATCGATTGCGGAACCAGGTCAATTGACGTTTAGCATATCGTCTTGAATGTTGTTGAATATCTTGAATAATTTCTTCTTGCGATTTCTCATGGTTAAAAAAAGGAAGCCATTCTTTATAGCCTATTCCTTGTAATGATTGCCAGGAACTCCCTTGACTCAAACTAAAGAGCTCAGAAACTTCTTCAACTAAACCTTGATTAATCATTTGTAAGACGCGGTGATTAATGCGTTCATATAATTCGGCTCGCGGTCGATCGAGGACGATTAAACAATGCTGATAGCGAGCTTGATGTTGTTGGTGGCCCCTTTGATCGGAGAAGAGTTGACCGGTACTACGAATCACTTCCATCGCCCGAATCATTCGTCGAGTGTTTGCTTGAGGGATTTTCTTAGCGGCTTGGGGATCAATCTCATTGAGTCGTTGCCAAAAAGCGGTGGGTCCTACTTTTTCTAATTCTTGTTCTAATGCTTGCCGTATTTCAGGCTGATTAGAACCTGGCCGGCCCAACTCTAAGGGATATAGGAGAGCCTCAATATAGAGCCCACTCCCGCCCACAATAATGGGTAGGCGCTGACGTGCTGAGATTTCGATTATTTTTTGATGGGCTTGCTCAACAAAAGCACTTACGTCGAAGGATTGATCTGGTTCCAAAATATCCAACAGATGATGAGGAACTTGATCCATTTCAGTAGGCATGATTTTCCCAGTTCCAATATCCAGACCACGATAAAATTGCATACTATCCGCATTAATAACTTCACCATTGAAATGATGGGCTATTTTAAGGCTAAAGGCGGTCTTGCCCACTCCCGTTGGTCCAGCTAAAACCACCACCGGTATCTGATACGTTGAAATCATGCTCACATCCTTATTCATTCCTTCTTAACACACTCATCATCGATCGAACCACCTCAATAGTCTGTTGATCAACATGGTGCCCGGCTAATATTTGACCAATCACTTGTAATCGCTCGGCCTCAGTTAAGTGACTTACCTTGGTATAAGTTCTTCCTTGTTCAACTTTCTTTTCAATCAACAACTGATGATCACTGACCGCAGCGACTTGAGCTAAGTGAGTGATGGCTAGTACTTGATGTGACCGTCCCACTTGATACATCTTTTGCGCAATCACATCTGCTACTCGACCACTGACACCCGTATCGATCTCGTCAAACACCATCACCATCGACGAATTAGAGCGGCTGAAGACCACTTTCAAGGCCAACATAAAACGAGATAATTCCCCACCGGAGGCCACCTTGACTAGGGCTTTCTCTTCTTCCCCCGGATTCGTTGCAATCATAAACTCAATTTGATCCAGACCTGCCGAACTTAATTGATAAATAGGCTCAGCTGGATTGCTCAGTTCGCTCATCTGTGAATCCAAATTTTGGTCAAGAAATTGAACTGAGAATCGACTATGGGGCATGTAGAGATCTTTCAATTGATTCTCAATATCGGCTTTTAAGGCTAAGCTAGCTTCTTGACGAAGTTGATGAAGCCGCTGAGCCAAATCATAGGCAGATCGATAAGCTGGTAACAGCTGGCCTTGTAAATCTTCAAGATAACGATCTCGATGCTGAATTTTATCAATTTCTTGACGAAGCTCCTCTTTATAATCAATCAGACCTTGGTAATCTCGCTGATATTTGCGTTTAAATTGGCCAATTTGACTCAACCGTCCTTCAACCTGATCAATATCTAGCTCATCCATATCTAATTCACTCATTGCCTGGGCACAAAAATGAGCTAATTCAGCCGTATTAATCTGCACCTGATCCAATAATTCAGCCGCTTCCTGATAATGATCATCGATTTCAGCAACTTGTTGGAGTTCTGTACTAGCTTGTTGGAGTAGAGACAGAGCCGTCGTATCGCCTTCACTTAACAATTGATTGATATTTTGTAATTTTTGCATCATACTTTGAGAATTTCTTAAAAGCTTACTCTGTTTCAAAAGCTCATCCTCTTCACCAGCAATGAATTGAGCTTGATCTAGTTCGTCCAGTTGATACTGCAAATAGGATAGTTGCTGAGCTTGATCATGTTCTGCTTGATTAGCCTGTAACCATTCTCTTCTTAAACCCCGATAATTATCATAAGCTTGCTGATATTTCGCAAAAGTTTCGGCCAGACTATCTTTGGCATATTGGTCTAATAGATGAAGATGGTGCTTACTGTTCAACAATAATTGGTGTTCATTCTGCCCATGGATATCAGCAAGAAATTGGCCGATTTCTTTCAGAATTTTAACTGTGGCCAATTGACCGTTCAAACGAATCAGATTCTTACCTTTCTGATTAATCTCTCGATGAATAATCAAATCCTCAGCTAATAAGTCGATATCAAATCCATATTCATACAATATATTCTGTAACTGGGGGTCAAGCTGATCGAAAGAAAATAAAGCTTCCACAATAAGTTCTTCACAACCTTGGCGAATAAAATCACTAGAACCCCGTCCACCCATTAACAAAGAGAAAGCATCAATAATAATGGATTTACCAGCACCTGTTTCCCCCGATAAGACGGTCATTCCTTCTTGGAAATCGATTTGAACCGACTCAATAATAGCAAAATTCTGAATGCTTAAACTTCGTAACATCTTGGACAATCCCTACCTTTTTATAAAGTCTGATGTGCTTGCTCCACGACTTGTTCAATATTGACATCTTGATATGACAAATTATGGGCTTGTTTCGCATTTCTTAAATAGACCAGAAATTCAATATTACCTTCTCCCCCCGTTATCGGTGAGAAAGTGAGTCCGTGGATGGTATAACCTATCTGGCAAATAAATTGAAGGACTTCTTCCAAAACTTCACGGTGAATCCTAGCATCGCGAATGACTCCCTTCTTACCTATTCGTTCCGGCCCCGCTTCGAATTGTGGTTTGATTAAGGCAACAACCGGGCCGTTATCAATCAGAATAGCCTGTAAAGGTGGTAAGATTAAAGACAGGGAGATAAAAGAGACATCAATACTGGCGATGGTGGGCTGACCTTGGCTGAAATCTTCAGGCACAGAATAACGAAAATTTTGACGTTCCATTACCACAACTCGCTCATCTATCCGAAGTTGATAAGCCAGTTGATTATAGCCAACATCTAAAGCGTAGGATTTCTTCGCACCAAATTTCAAGGCGACATCAGTGAACCCCCCGGTCGATGCGCCAATATCCAATAATATCTGATCTCGCAAATCTAAATCAAAGCGTTGGATAGCCTTTTCTAATTTTAGGCCACCGCGGGAAACATAGGGAAAAGGTTTGCCTTTGATTTCTAAGACTCGTTCCGTACTAATTTTCTCGCCAGGTTTGTCATAACGTTGGGCTTTCTCATCGTAAATTTGTCCTGCCATGATGAGACGGCGAGCCTTTTCCCGACTGTCAACCAATCCTTGTTGGACGACTAATTTATCTACACGTTCTTTATTCAAAGCTATCATTCCTGACTTAATGACTATGATAGTCTAAATTTAAATAATCAATAAATGTTTCCAATAAATAATAAGGCTGCTCAGTAAGATTGCTTAAGCGTTTTAAAGCAATTTTGGCTTTTTTAATCTCTTTATTTAAGGAGGCCTTAGATTCTTCCACACCAATCAAAGCTGGATAGGTCGCTTTGTTCAAAGCCGCGTCGGCTTGACCATGCTTTCCAGTCACTTGTACATTGCCTAGAACATCCATCAAATCATTATGAATTTGATAAGCAATACCAAAAGCGTTGCCAAAACGGTCTAATAACTTCCGCGCTTTGTCTTCCATATTTAAGATAATCGCTGCCGCTTCTAACGAATAATTAAAGAGACAGCCTGTTTTGAGGTAATGAATTTCATTGAGTTCAGCCAAACTCAATGAACTGTTCTGCCCTTCAATATCTTTAAGCTGTCCAGCAACCATGCCCACACTGCCCGATGCCTGGACTAACTTGCTGATTAAGGCCACTTTCTGTTTGGCTTTTAAATGATCATCCTGGGCGATAATCCCAAAAGCATCCGTCAATAAAGCATCTCCAGCCAAGATGGCAGTGGCTTCATTAAACTGAATATGACTCGTTGGATTGCCCCTTCTTAAATCATCATTATCCATCGCTGGCAAGTCATCATGAATTAAAGAATAGGTATGAATATGTTCTAAGGCAATCGCCGTTCGCATTCCATACTCAATCAACTGACGATTATTAATCTCCAAAGTAGCTAAGAGTAAGAGCGGGCGCAAGCGTTTACCCCCCCCTTTGAGCGAGTAAATCATCGGCTTTAAAATATCAATCGACACATCTAAATGAAGAATATAGTCATCTAGGGCTGCTTCAAATTCGGCCCTTAATAAACTTAAATCTAGTTGTCTCATGTTAAATCACCATCCAATAAAGCCTCACCTTCTTCAGTCATAATCTTGGCAACAGTAGCTTCTGCTTTATTCAGGCTTTGCTGACAATATTGACTTAATTCAATACCCTTCTTAAAAGCTTCTAAAGATTCTTCTAAAGGGAGATCTCCTTTTTCTAACTTCTGAACGATTGTTTCTAATTCAGTCATCGCTGTTTCAAAGCTAGGTTTATTCTTATCTTCCGTCATTCCTATTCTCCTTACTTATCATTTGATCCACAGTACTGACTATCATACCATCATAAAGCTGTATCGATAAGGGATGATCTGGATTTACGTCGTTTACGCTACGGACAATCATTTCATCCTGCTCAACAATCGCATAACCTCTCTGCATAATCTTTAAAGGACTTAAAGCATCTAAAAGCTGAATATGAGTCATTAAAGCGTTCTGCTGGTTCTGGAGCTGTTGATTAATCTGTTTATGGACTTGTTTATCCAGTTCTACTAAACGTAGTCGAGTTTGATTAATCATCTGGCTGAGATTCTGTGACTTCAACCGCTGATGCAAATATTCCAAGCGCTGACCCTGATTCCTAATCATCTGTTGACTTTGCTTATTCAGTTGTAAGGTCAGTTCGTCCAAACGTTGAGCATATGTTTGATAAATTCTGACCGGATCCTGGAAAATATAAGATTGCTGACTATATTCGAGTCGTTTCTTAAGCATTTGAATTTGTTTATAAAAGACAGATTGTAGTCGGTGATCATAGGTCTTGAGCAAGCTTAGAACCTCACTGAGGACTGGGACTGCAAGTTCTGCTGCCGCTGTAGGGGTTGCTGCGCGCAAATCAGCCACATAATCTGCAATGGTCACATCCGTCTCATGGCCAATTGAAGAAATGATAGGTAAAGAGCTTTGAAGCATGGCCTGAGCCACCATTTCTTCATTAAAACTCCATAAATCTTCAATTGAACCTCCACCCCGGGCAAGTATAATCACGTCAAATTGATCTTTGAGTTCTTCAACTCGTTGAAGAGCACGAACAATTTCATATTTAGCCTCTTGCCCCTGCACCCTCGTTGGAAAAACAGTCACTCCAACAATGGGATAACGTCTTTGAACAGTTGTCAGTATATCACGGATGACTGCTCCGGAGGGGCTAGTAATCACAGCAATATTCTTAGGAAAGCGAGGTACTGTCAAGCGAGGTCGGTCAAATACGCCTTGTTCTTTAAGTTTATTTTTCAATTGTTCGAAGGCTTGGTATAAGGCTCCCACGCCGTCCGGTTGCATTGACTTAATCGTAATTTGATAGCGACCACTGGGCCCGTAAATTGAGACACGACCTTGAACAATGACCCGCATCCCTTCTTCAGGTTGAAAAGTCAATCGATCAAAATCTGATTTGAACATCACCGCATTTAACTTAGATTGATCGTCTTTTAAAGAGAAATAACGATGGCGTGTTGCTTTGGGATTAAAATTTGATAATTCACCTATTAAGATGACATCTTTTAAATAAGGATCCACATCAAATTTACGCGCTAGATATTTAGTCAGCGCCGTCACAGTTAAATAATTCTTCTGTCCTTCTTGTTCTACCTGCATTCAATCACCTGTTGATAATCTATTCCGTGCTGATAACACGTTGCCATAATCGTCTGATCCATTAACATGGCAACCGTCATCGGCCCTACGCCACCTGGAACAGGAGTTATCTTAGCCGCCTTATTAATCACTTTAGCATAATCGACATCGCCGACCAAGGAGCCATCGGCCAATCGATTCATGCCCACATCGAAAATAATTACACCACTTTTGACATCGTTTGAACCAATCAGATTAACACTTCCTGCAGCCGAAATAATGATATCCGCTTGCTGACATTTTGCAGACAGATTCGCTGTCAATCGGTGACACAGTGTTACCGTAGCATCTTGGTGAGTCAAGATAATCGCCAAGGGTAGACCTACAATATGGCTATTACCAATAATGACAATATCTTTGCCAACGACATCGATATTATAGGCATCCATCAAATACAGAATGCCTTTTGGCGTGCAAGGAAGGAAATGTGCCTGATCCGTCAATAACCAACCCATGCTCATCGGATTCAAACCATCGACATCTTTGTCAGGACTAATCCAAGTGGATACTTCTTTCAAGTCATATTGCTGAGGAATCGGAAATTGAATAATTATTCCGGAAGTTGAAGGATCATTATCATATTTTTTTACGCACCGTTTAAAATCTTCTTGAGAAACTGAGTGATTTAGTCGATGGCACTCAAAATCAATCCCAATTTGTTTGGCTTTCTTGGCCTTTTGTTTGATATATACTTGGCTTGCTTCATCGTCAGAAAAGGTAATCACAACGAGTTTAGGGATAATGCCGTCATTTTTTAAGCGTTGGACAACTTTTTGTTGTTGTTTGAGTAAGCGATTGGCAATTTCTTTCCCATTAATCTCTATGGCCTTCATGATTGAACCCCCTCTTATAATCTTAATCTATTCTATCATAGAATTAGCTTTCTGAATATCTGCATTGATAGGTTCACTGACGTGATAGAGATTCCAACGAATATAGCTAAATCATCTGATATCTATGACTTACCCAAGTTCAGTTAAAATTTATCACCTTAAGTAAACTCCCATAATTAAAAATCCACCCACCCATGTCGTCTCAGCACTGATATGCTCTAACATGGGTTAGTGGATTAATTTGGATTAAGGAAGCGAATGAAATGTTAACACTTAGCCGACAAAGTGGCCAATATCGATGTAAAAAATTTATCTTACGCGTGACCGATCAATCTGTCTAATTACTCAGCTTGATCAGCTGCTGAACTTTGATCTTCGCTAACTTGGTTATCATCCTCAGAAATGACATCCTCTTGGCTAGTTACCTCTTCAGTCGCTGTAGTGTCCTCAACTGCTTCACTAGCAGTAGTCGTTTCGTCTTCCACCGTCGTTTCTGATTCAGAACTTTGCGGATTTTCTAAATAGTTTTCTGGAACTTGATAATCAGCCGGAATGGTTACTGGATTTGATCTTAAATCTTCAAGATTCTTGCCAAATATCGAAGTATAATCCATTGGTGTGACTGGTGTATCGGTTACCGCATCAAGTACAGTACCGGTAGCTATATCATATTTGTAGTGAGAGGTATTAATATGATCACCCGCATCTTCAACGACATCAATAAATACTATAGAACCTTCCTGGTCCATCACATGGTATGAATAGGCTTGTGGCATCAAGCCGGTTTGAATCCCGATTTGAAGATAGATTTCTGCCAGCACTGGGTCTGAAAGTTTAAGATTTTCAAAGCTATTGAGATTTTCCATCCATTGACTTTGCAATTGACTAGATCCAAACATCTCTGCCCATTGACCATTCAAGTGATAGAATATTTCGGTCCGCAAAGCATTCAAGGCTTGTTTATTTTCGGTTGTCATCTCTGGATTTAAACTTTCCAAGACAAATGAATAGGAATAATTAGCTAAAGGACTTAATGCTTGATCAAGGTCATTATAGAATTTGCTAGTTAAAGATTGAATTTCAGGCATAATATTATCATCTTGGCTGAAATCTAAGCGTGGTCGTGCTTGTGCATCAGCATAGGTTAAAGAAGGATCTAACTGAGTTAGCGCATCCGACCAGACTGGAGTCGTACTTTCTTGTAATTGTTGAATCGTATCTTCATTAGCTGCCGCATCTGTTTGAGAATATTCCTTAGCATAGTCTTTCAATTCATCGACGATTTCAGGATGTTCCTCAGGATCAATCCCTTTTTCTTCTATAACGGACACAATGATATTATTAATCACGGTTTCATTGACTTCTGTCTGATTCACAATATTATTGGTAATTTCAGTTTTAACTTCAGCGACTGCTTGGTTAACTTGGGTATTATTTAATCCGGTTTGTTTTTCTAATTCATTGACTAAAGTGATTTCTTTTTGAGCAACCGCCACGTCTTCTGTCTTAACTTCAACCCCTGATTGTGCCAATAAAGCATACACTCCGGCCAAAGCACCTTCACCCGTTACCGGTTCTACAGTAGCAACACGAATTTGAGCATTCTTAGCTCCGGCAGTAATGGCCGCATTCTGATAGGTTAATTGTGACACATTCAAAATGTTCTGCGGAGTCACAATTTGGACTTGGACACCATGTCCTTCAGGCATTTGTTGAATAAAAGCAGAAGAATAAACTACGGTGCTACTATTTGACCCATCTTGTAGGTATTGATTGATAATATTACCGTCAACATACTTAATTTGTCCGGCAGGAAAATCCCCGGCACCTAGAAGTTGAAGTGTTTCTTGGGCTTGTTGGTCTGATAAAGAAGCCCCTAAAGCAACTAATTCTTGTTGTTGAGATTGTGTAGCTTGGATGGCAGAAACTGTATGAACATTCGATACTGCTGAATAGATTGGCAAAGTCAACATTAAAGTTGCTGCACTCGCCGACAAAATTTTATTAAATTTTTTCATAAACTCGCTCCTTTTTCTTTCTTGCTCACATCCTTATCTTAACAAATTTTAGATATAGAGTCTGCTGAATCCACTTTATTACTATGAAATTTCATAAAAACTTCTAATAAATAGATATTCGTGGATACAGTCTATGATAATTTTAGCCAAAATAAAAAGAGTCCCAGAATTAGGGACTCGATTCTAAATTTATTTACCTTCGTTCAAACGTTTCATTAAGATACCTGAAACAAACTGTCGTGATTTATCATCGGAAAAACCGCGAGCTAGCTCAATGGCTTCATCCACTGCCACAACTTTAGGAACTTCTGCTTCAGGGAGAAATTCCATTTCAAATAAGGCTAAGCGCAAAATGACACGATCAATCTTTTGTAAACGTTCTACAGACCAATTATCTAACTCTGTGGATAAAATCTGATCTAATTCTTCTTGATGTTCAAGTACACCATAAACCAACTGATTCAAAAATAAATAGTTTTCGGCAAGATAACCTTCATCAGGAAAATTACCATTTTCCAAGGCATAGGCTAAAGCCGCTTCTACGCTAAGGTTATCAGACCCATCAAGAAGTTGATATAAAGTTTGAATAGCGACCATACGCATATGCCGTCTATGCTTCAATGGTTTATTCACATTATTCACCATCGCGATCGAAGATTGTCAATAGATTTTCAGTTTCTATGGCTTCGATATGAACATTAACCTGACTCATATGAATATCAGTCATAAAGAGAATTTGCTCTTTCACCCGATCTTGAACACTTAAGGCAACTTCAGGCACTTTATAGCCAAACTTCACACTAATAAACATATCAATCACAATCTCACCGGATTCATTATTCACATGTGATTTAATCCGGTCTCGATCCATACCTAGAAAACTACCGGCCTCTTTTTGTAATTTCGATTTAGTGGTGGCGACACCTTTGACTTCACTGGCCGCTTTAGCAGCAATGGATTCTAGGGCAGCCAAGCTTAAATTTACTTGCCCTAAATCAGCGCGGATATCTGATGATAATTCTTTCGCACTATTCATAATATAACCTCCTTAGAATCATGAGTTCTCATCTATTGTAGCGGAAAGAAGGTTAGATTACTAGAGAATTATCAGTTCTTTCGCTGAACGGTTAATTGATTCAACTCCATCTTTATGGATAATCAAATCATCTTCAATACGCACGCCACCCAAGCCAGCAATATAGATGCCTGGTTCATCGGTAATGACCATATTTTCTAAGATGACATTTTCTCCTCGAACAGAGACTGTAGGTTGTTCATGCACATCTAAGCCGAGTCCATGTCCTGTTGAGTGACCGAAGTATTCTCCGTAACCTTTTTCGGTAATATAGTCGCGTGCAATGGCATCAATTTCTTTACCCGTCATTCCAGCCTTTGCTTCAGCAATCACTTTCAAATGGGCATCCAAGACAATTTGATAAATTTCTTTTAATTTAGGATCCACTTCGCCGACAGCAATCGTACGAGTAATATCTGAAGAATATCCTTTGTAATAGCAACCAAAATCTAAAGTGACCATGTCACCTTGTTCAATCAATTTTTCACTGGCTACACCGTGAGGCATGGCTGAGCGAACACCGGATGCGACAATCGTATCAAAGGACATCCCTTCTGCGCCTTTGCCCTTCAAGAAATGCTCTAATTCATTAGCTACCGCAATTTCACTAACGCCAGGTTTAATAAACGTTAGGATATGATCGAAAGCTTCATCGGTAATCTTGCAAGCTTCTTTTAAAATTTCTAGTTCAGCTTCATCTTTGATAAGACGAATATTTTCAATAACATTTTGTGTCTCAATGAGTTCAGCTGGGAAGATATCAGCCACTTTACGATATAGGGACAATGATAATTCATCTGCTTCTATGGCTAATTTTTTGATACCGTCCTTCGTCATAATATCGGCTAAGCTTTGATACAAGTCCCCTTTATGAATCACAATTTCAAAACCTTTAGCCTGTTGACCGGCTTGTTCTGTATAACGAAAATCAGTAATGAAATAAGCTTTATCGGCCGTAATAATAACTTCACCTGCAGATCCGGTAAAATTAGCAAGATATCTTAGGTTTTTACTATTAGACACCCAAATCCCATCAAGTTGTTCTTTGGCTAAATATTCTCTGACTTTTTCAATACGTTTCATAGAAACCCTCCTCTTTCTTTATCTGTTATTATAGCAGAACAATAATAAACAAGGAATGGTTATAAAATTTGTTGATTGGATTTAGTTCGATGGCAAAAAATTAGCAGGATTGTTATCGAAGTGGATAATTTGTTCAATCAAATGGATCATCAAGTTTCTGCCATTTTTCTCCATAGCCATAGATTGTATAATTAAGCTTTCGTTGAGGAAAATATTCTTTCATCTTGAAATCTTGTTGGTCGACTTGGCTAGTCAAAACCAGTAATTCTGAATCTTGCTCATAATTCTCAACCCAACCCGTTGAAAAATTGATGACTTGATCTATACTAAGTAAGCATTGCCATTGATCAGTACGGCTTAACTGGTAATCATCCACTTTTTGATAGCCTAGTTCTAGAAGATCCAGACTTGTTTGTCTTAACCATTCAGCTTGTTGACTTTGGTCTTGAGTCAAAGAGGTTAAAGCTAAGAACGATTTCTCGTCGGCTCGACCAAGTTGACGAATGTCTTCAGGTTCGATTTCCAGATAAAGATAATAAAGACAGAGAGTTTCTGACTGCCCAGCTTGATACAAAATATCACGGTCTAAATTATTCTCTAAAAGATTTGTTACAGGAAGTAGTTGACTCAAATCTTTCATTAATTTCATTCGGGTCTGATCCAAAGACTGTTCAAAACTCTCTAACTGATTAGACACATCTTGATAAAGATTGGCCTCGACCATAGCTAACTGAATTTTACCAATATAATAATTTTCAAATAATTGATGTCGTTCTAAAATCCCTTGTTGAATAGTCAACAGACAAACATATAATATTTGACAGATTATTAAATAGACCAAAATATATGGGAAGATAAATGCTCTTTTGCCGCATTTAGCGGATCGGTATTGATGATGGAGGTTGGTACCGTGCCAGCCTAATATGCCCTTGATAGAGTTTTTGATCATCCATTAACACCCAAATCTTTAAGAAATTTTCTTCCACTTCAATTTGCCAGGCAAGAACTCCTTGCAAAAAAGGATGAAAACCGGGTCGTTTGTAGATCGTTTCCTGCTGACAGACAAATTCAAAAAAATTATTTTCTTCAATATCTCGAACATAAATCATATCATCACTGGCATTTAATACTTGATAATGATCCATTTCTTTCTCAAAGATTACTAAAAATTGGGAAAAATCTCGCGCTCGGCTAGCTCCAAAATTCTCAGCAAGCCCATCATAATGCCAAATAATAACTTGGAACAGATACAGGACACTGGCCAAAACCATCAGTCCGATGAGCAACTCACTAAAAGTGAAAGCTTGCTTACCCTTGACTTCTTTCCACACTATATTGTTGGTCATCAATCGTAATTGTGCATCGATACGCATCACAGTCAAATGCCCCCACATGTCTCTGAGTCTGTTGTTCAAATTCATAGATTCGTACGGGTACTTTATCTGAACTCATCAAAGCTATCTCAGCAAGCTCTTTAAAAAATCGATAATTTTCTAAGTCAACTTCTGCTTGCTGAAATTGTTGTTGCAATTGATACATGCCTGGTAGATATATAGAGAGAATCAAAGCCAAGATGATTAATCCCAGCAAAGCTTCATAAACAATATATGCTTGTTTCATAATTGGACCTCTTCAATGGTAAAGATACCTGAACCTAATTGAAAACGAAGAGCAAAAGCTTGATCAGTTTGCGATTGATAAAAATTTACAGCGCGAAAATCACTGATACGTCCATCAGCTAAATACGATAAACGCAAATTATTTTTGAGATCCCAAGTGTCAGGTAAGGTGTGTTTCAATAATATTTCCTGTTCATCTTGGTTCATAACTGTAATTACTTCTGCTTCTGCATCGAAGTCAATTAAGTAATTTGTATTTTCTAAGACGGATTTTTCTTTATAATAATTTATTGTTTGAACAAGTTCTTGCAGATAAGCGCGGCTCTCAAGCTTAAACTGATAGGCTTGAATATTAGGGGGCTGAACTAATATTAAGATGACTGAGATTACAAATAATACGGCACTAATCTCAGCAAAGGTAAAGGCCGATTTCAGCCTCATTGACTTTGGAATTCAGGCCGGATCTCAACTGGATCCCCAAGATCTCCTTCAACTAAGAGAAATTTTTCCGCTTCACTGACTTGTTTTTCAGTCAAATAGCCATTTTCATAAAGTTCATTCAAGCTCACTTGGTCATCATTCTCTACCAGAACATAAGTATTGCGTTGAGTCTCGACAATTTCTTTGATATTCTCGGCCGCTTGTTGATTAATTCGATCTCTCTGTCCTGATACATTGGGGATAATGATGGCCATTAACAAAGCTACAACGATTAAAACAATTAACATTTCTAATAAGGTAAAAGCCGATTTTGATTTCTTGCTTTTCAAAAATTGAGTCAATTTATTCATTATCTATTCCTCCTAAAAAGTTTGCATAGTAAGTAAAGGCAACATCATTAATAAGTACATCGAAATAATTAACAGGGCAATCCATGAGAATAACACGGGTTGAATATATGAAATTTTTCGGCGTATATCTTTAATTAACTCTTGATAAAGGCGTTCAGAATATATTCGACATTGGTGTGATAAGGCGCTAATCATCGTACCTCGGCGTATCACCAAGGGAAGTTCAGCGGTAAAGATATTGACTTGTTTTAATTGATCTTCTAAATGATGACCAGACTCAAATCCAGCAGCCAAATGGGCTGCCATCTCAGTTAGAAAAGCATCTAATGGATATTGGCGTAAAAAATGAATAATTTGTTGCATCGAAAAACCCGCTTCAAAAAAGAAAGCAAATTGATAAGTTAATTTATAGGAACCATAATATCTTAACCAACGACCAAACAAAGGAACTTTGACACATTTTTGATATCGTTTCAAAAGTGGCATCCGTAGCAAATAATAATTTATTCCACAATAAGAAAAGATTAGTAAAATACCGATACCCGTCAATATTTGCGGTAAATATCTAAAAAAATTCACTAGAATTTGTACCAGCAAACTCTCCTGATAAGTGACTTCACTAATAAACGAAAGCATTTGTGGCAAGATAAAACTGCGAACACCGAAAAGCATGACGACAATACAAACCAACAAAAATAATGGATAGGTCAGTACTTTGATTATCGTCTCTCGGTCTTTTTGTATTTGCTGAATTTGGCGACTGGCGTCATATAGTCCTTGAACGAAGCGACCCTGTTTCTCTGCGAAAAAAATTTGAGCAATCAAGGACGAGCTATAGCCCATCTCTTTCAAGCTAGTCTCAAAAGGCAATCCTTTAAGAAGTTGCTCGCGAATGAATTGAAAATTGGCTGAATATCGGGGAAGTAAGACTTCCATGAATTCTAAGCTTTGATTCATTGAGAATCCCTGCTGGGCTAAATCAGCTAAGGTCAGCAAAAAATAAGCCCGATCGCGAGGACGAATCAAATACTTCGCTTTAGACGACTTCAAAATGTTGATAGGTTTGCTCATCAATGTAGCCATATAACCAAGCTCTCTTTAATTTATCATTCAATCGAGTGAATTTTACTTCTTCATCGGCTAAATACTGACTTAAAGTCTGACCACAAAGCAATTCAAAGATAGCAGCGCGCCGACTCTGAATAGGAAGGTAAGGACATAAAGCATCACAAGCTCCCTGACAAAAAGGACAATAGCGAGGGAGCAGCCTTTGCGATACGACTCCGATTAAAGTTTGAGCCAATTGTTGTCGACTGATTTGTAATTCTTCCAGACGAGCAATCACACCCAAGGTATCTTTAGCGTGAATAGTGGCAATCATCAAATGACCCGTTAATGCACCCCGTATCATCATCCGGGCGGTTTGTTCATCTCGAACTTCTCCAATTAATAAAACATCTGGATGATGTCTTAAAGACGATTTAATCAATAAATCATAGCTGATTTCTGCTTTTTCATTAACTTGAGTTTGTAAAAAATTAGGTTCAAAGATTTCGACCGGATCTTCCATCGTGATGACTTGAATGGCTTCTTGATTCATCCGCTTCCTAAGTAGATAATAGATGACAGTCGTCTTACCCGAACCCACAGGACCTGAGAATAAGATGAGACCTGATTTTCTGGCTACTAATTGGACCATCACTTCTAAATCTAAGGGAAAATACGTCTGTAAATCTCTTTCTTGTGTTTGCTGACTTCTTAAGATTCGAATGACTAAAGATTCATGGAACAAAAAATTAGTAATCGTTGATAAACGTATTTCAATCCGTTCCTCGGCTAAATCAAAAGCAGTCGATCCTGATTGGGGTTTGCGTTTCTCACCGACGTCTAAATCGGCCAAATATTTGAGATAGAAAATAAATTTCTGTCCCCATTCAATGGTCCGACTAAACATATAATTCAATTTTCCAGCTAAACGAAAATAGACAAAATAACTTTCATTATGGGGAAGAAGATGAATATCTGAGCTTCCCTGATTAACCGCTAAAGTTAATAATTCACGTGCTTGATCTTCGATTCTATCCCCCCTCACATTTATGAGTGCCTCATCATCTTTGAGGTCACTAATCATAATTACAAGATGACCTTTATTTTACGTTTTTATCTGATAAAAAATTTTATTTTCTACAAAAGAGTGCCTAGTTTGTAACTAAACTCATAAACTTCAGCTTATATTCTCTCTCTGGAATTAAAAACTATACTTGAAAATGGCCTTATGATAGAATGTTAATAGCTGACAGCATATTGCGACATATGCTGATTAATATATGAAAAGGAGTGTCATAATGATATACAAAGTATTCTACCAGCCATCTAAAGAAGAATCCCCATCCCGGGAAAACACGATGGCTCTCTATATAGAAGCAGATTCTATCGTAGAGGCGAGACAACTTATAAGTGCGAATACACCATACAGAATCGACTATATTCAAGAACTTTCGGCGGCTCACCTCAATTACGAAAAAAATCATCATCCAAATTTTGAGGTCGTGAAGTTTTAGATGACAGTGAATTTAAAAAATAATGAAGTTGGCGTCTTCGCCATCGGTGGTTTAAATGAAATTGGAAAAAATATGTATGGGGTTCAGTTTCAAGATGAAATTATTCTATTAGACTGTGGTATTCTCTTCCCTGACGATGATTTATTGGGAATTGATTACATTATCAATGATTTCTCTTATATTCTTGACCACCGAGATAAAGTCAAAGCGCTCATTATTTCTCACGGACATGAAGACCACATCGGCGGTATTCCTTATTTACTGATGCAGCTGAATGTGCCGATTTATGCGGATCCGTTAGCTTCTGCTTTAATTCGCAATAAATTAGCTGAAAGAGGCTTATTAAGAGATGCAAACATTACGGAGTATAATGAAGATACGGTCATTAAGTTTCGTAAAACTTCTGTCAGTTTCTATCGGACCACTCACTCTATTCCGGAAGCTTTTGGAATTGTTGTAACTACTCCGCCAGGTAATATTGTCTTTACCGGCGATTATAAATTTGATTTCACCCCAGTCGGTGAACCCGCAAACTTACACCGGATGGCAGAACTCGGCCAAGAAGGTGTTCTACTTATGCTTGGTGATTCAACAAATGCGGAAATCCCTTCATTTACTATGTCAGAAAGAATTGTTGGTAAATCCATCAATGATATCATCCAATCGGTAACCGGACGGGTAATCTTTGCCACCTTCGCTTCTAATGTTTCCCGTTTACAACAAGTTGTCGATACTGCGATCAAAACGCATCGCAAGATTGCTGTGTTTGGTCGTTCGATGGAGAATGCGATCAAGATTGGTAAAGAAATTGGCTATATCGATGAAAAAGGTCAAGATATTTTTATTGGCAGTCGGGAAATTAATCGCTATCCGGCCAATGAAATTATTATTCTTTGTACCGGTTCTCAGGGAGAACCAATGGCTGCCCTGAGTCGGATTGCTAATGGAACTCACCGTCAAATCGCTATTCAAGAAGAAGATACCGTTATCTTCTCTAGCTCACCGATTCCAGGAAATACGAAGAGTGTAAACCGAGTTATCAATCAGTTGACCGAAACAGGCGCAAATGTTATTCATGGTAAAATCAATAATATCCACACCTCTGGGCATGGTAGTCAACAAGAACAGCTTTTAATGATGCGTTTGTTGAAACCGAAATTCTTTATGCCAGTCCACGGGGAGTATCGGATGTTAAGTATTCAGGCTCGTCTGGCTGAGTTAGTCGGAATTGACCGAGACCATAGCTTTATTCTATCCAATGGGGATATGCTCGCCCTAACTGCCGACTCTGCTCGCCGAGCTGGACATTTCCAAGCTGGCGATGTCTATGTTGACGGGTCAGGAATTGGTGATGTGGGTAATATTGTCCTGCGTGATCGTAAAATTTTATCCGAAGATGGTTTAGTAATTATTTCTGCGACCCTAGATTATGAAAATAAACAACTTATCTCAGGACCTGATATTATGTCGCGCGGTTTTATTTATATGCGTGAATCAGGTGATTTAATTCAACAAATTCAACAAGAGATGAAAGCTGCGATTAATCGAGGTCTTAACGAAAATGGCAATAACATTAACGAAAAAATGATTCGCGATATCATCTTCACCTCTTTGAAACCTATTCTATTTGACAAGACTCAGCGATCACCAATGATTCTTCCGGTCTTATTAGATATCAATAAAGGCGTTCGCAAACGTCATAATCATTGATCTGGTTAAATTTGCGTAAGATAAACATAATAAAAACGGTGCTGACTAAATGTATAATCAGTACCGTTATTTGTTTCGATATTTATGAGACTATCTACATCGTGATAAGTCTTTTTTATTTATGCTCAATAATTTTTTAAGGCGCGATCAATATCTCGTTTCATTTGTTCTTGCTTCAAGGCTTGACGTTTGTCATATTTCTTCTTACCTCGGGCTAGACCAAGCAAGACTTTTGCCCGACCGCGAACTAAATAGACTTTCAAAGGAATAATGGTTAAACGGTTTTGCTTAACTTCTACCCCTAATTTATAGATTTCACGTTTATGTAAAAGTAACTTACGTTCCCTTAAAGGATCATGGTTAAAAATATTCCCTTGCTCATAATGACTAATATGAACATTCTTTAACCAAGCTTCGCCATGGTGCAAGCTCACAAAACCATCTTGAATATTAATCTTCCCAGCGCGTATCGATTTGATTTCCGTACCTTTTAGAACAATGCCTGCCTCATATGTCTCTAGAATTTCATAGTCATGGCGGGCTTTTCGATTTTGAGCTAAGGGTTTATCTAAGGGTTTTGCTGACATAGCATCACTTCTTCCTAAACTTACAACTTATTTGCGTTTTCTAATCTTAAATTTCTTCTTTTTCTTTGCCATAGGTTTCTTTTCGGTCTTTTTATTTCGTTTCCGTTGGTCCGAACGAGAACGTCCACCCCGATCACGTATTTGTTTCACTGGATAGACAGCAATTCCTTCAACCACTTCGGCATCGATCAGCTTGAAATCGATCTCTCTTTCTTCAACATCGACATGTTCCACTTCGATTCGCACAGCTTGGCCAATTCGAAAGACTTTACCCGTTCGCTCACCAATCAACATCATGTGTTCTTGATGGAATTTATAATAGTCCCCTTTCAAGTCAGAAAGTTTAATTAAACCTTCTACCGTATTCGCTAAGGAGACAAATATGCCAAAATTCGTCACGGAAGTAATAATACCATCAAATTCTTGGCCAATCTTATCTTCCATGTATTCGGCTTTCTTCAGGGCTTCGGTTTCACGTTCAGCATCAACGGCACGCCGCTCCATCTTCGAGGTATGTTCAGCGATACCGGGAATCTTTTCTTCCCATCTTTGACGTTCTTTAGCAGTTAGCTTTCCACTTAAATATAGATGAATCAGGCGATGTACTAACAAATCGGGATATCGACGAATGGGCGCAGTAAAGTGGGTATAATCTCGAGTCGCTAGTCCATAATGGCCTAAAGGTTCCTCGCTATACTTGGCTTGTTGCATACTACGTAACATCATCATCGAAACCACAGTTTCATAGGGTTCACCTTTAATTGAAACTAACATCTTCTGTAATTGTTTAGGGGTTATATTCGCTGTGTTCCCGCGCAATATAATCCCAAAAGCCGTCACGAACTCGGCGAATCGATCCATCCGTTCCTCATCAGGTTGTTCATGAATCCGATAAAGAAATGGCAGATGCTTGGCCTGGTAATCGGCGGCAATCGTTTCATTGGCCACTAACATAAATGATTCGATTAAACGTTCTGCGGTTTCCCGTTCTCTTAAAAGAATTTCAGTCGGATGTCCTTGATCATCGACCACTATTTCTGCTTCTTTAGCATCGAAGTCCAAGGCCCCGCGTTCTCGACGCATTTGTTCAAGGATCTGATGAACTTCAACCATTTGTTCAACCATCGTCGCAATTTCTTGGTATTGATCGATAACTTCGCTTTGTCCTTCAATCATGGCATTCACATCGTCATAGGTCATCCGATATGACGATTCAATCACTGACAAAGCCAATTGATGTTTAATGACTTTACCCTGACCATTAATATCCATAATACAAGAGACCGCCAAGCGTTCTTCATGAGGAAGCAGCGAACAGATACCATTCGATAATCGTTGAGGTAACATTGGAACCACACGATCCGTCAAATAAACTGAAGTGCCACGATCTAGGGCCTCGCGATTAATGGCCGAGCCTTCTTGAACATAGTGGGCTACATCGGCAATATGGACACCTAGACGATAGGTGTCTGGTCCTAATTTTTCCAAGGAGATGGCATCATCAATATCTTTAGCTGAAGCCCCATCAATGGTAATAATTAACTGATCTCTTAAATCTAAGCGGCCTTGAAGATTTTCTGCTTGAATCTCCTGAGGGATAGCTTCCGCTTCTCGCTTAACTTCTTCAGGAAATTCATGAGGAATATTAAATTGATAGAGTATTGAAAGAATATCCACACCTGGTTCATCTTTATGTCCAATTTCCTTAGTAATCAACACTTCAATGCGTTGCGGATATTCGCGGCTAGGATAGGACTTAATTTCAGCAATACAGATACTACTTGCTGCCGGGTGAATGCCATCAGGCAAGACAAATACGCGCAAATCTTTAGAAAATTCGCCTTGTGGTATTAAATATCCTAGATAGCCTGTCTGTTGACGCTCATCACTATCAAAACCAACAAACTCGCCAACCACTTGTTGACTAGCTCGTTCGACTACTTTAATAATTTTGGCCAAAGAGCCTTTACCGGTCTGTGGGTCAACTTCTTTAATAATTTCGGCTTCAACAGTATCCCCATTCAAAGCATTCCCATGATCGCCTTGAGGAACAAATAAATCGGTTAGATGCTCATCATAAGTAATAAAGCCAAAACCCTTGGCATTGGCACGATAAGTCCCAATCACTCTTCGTTGGGATGGTCGCCACTGGTACTGCCCTCGTTGGTTAATATGTAAATCTCCATGATTTTCTAAGAAATTTAAGGCTTTGACTAGTCGTTTGTATTGTCGATTTGAAGTCATTTCAAATAATGCAGCCAAATCTCCAGCCCTAAAGGCCTGTTCAGCATGACCTTCAAAAAAATCTAATAAATCTCGTTCTAATTTAGATAGACTCATGGTAGCCACCTTTCTTCTGCGAGCGATTCTGATCAATAAATTCTAACAAATCCTTTTCAAAGTCAGAACGTTGGGGATTTACCGTAATAACATGGGTATTCTCGGGATACTCATGATAAGCGACTAAGTTGTCAGGTAAAGCTTGAGCTAATATAGCGGCATCGTTTGGATTTATCAGTTCATCTTGTAAAGATTGGGCAATAAAATAGGGACGCTTAAGTTGGCTCATTAATGGTCGGAGACTTTCCTTAAAGCTTTCGATCTCTTGAATCTGTGCTCGATGAGATTTAAGAATATCTTGACGAACAGTCTGATAATCTGATGCGAATTTATTTTGATAAAGCGTTTGAGCAAACTGGTCAAAGGCGGATTGAATATTTATCGGACGTTGGGTCATTACCGGAGAATTAAAAATCCCCCCCGCCCTTAAAGCAAAATCATCTTGACATAAAGCCCAAGAAGCTAACAAACCGCCCATCGATAAGCCAAATAAAAATAAATCACGATAATCACGTTGAGTCATCCAAGCGATGGCATCGCGAGTCTGTTGTTGCCAAATTTCTATATTTCCTTCAAAAAGATCATAAATATTTTGGCTACCATGACCGGCAAATAAGGGGCTTAAGACTTGATAGCCTTCCCTTTTTAACCGGTTAGCGAGCAGATTGACATCCATCGGCGAACCCGTATAGGCATGGAGGAGAATGATTCCGACCTCCGAATCATCTCCTTGATAAAATCTTGCTCCTTCCAATCTGTCCAAGTCGCCATACCCCTTCCTGAATATATTCATTCTAACATGAACTATTAAAAAAATCTCTGATGACCCTCACCAGAGACCTAAAGTTGAATGATTAGCCAATAACAGCCAAACTAATCGCTAATACAAAAAATAAAATTGCGAGTACCGTCGTAGCTCGAATTAAAAAGGCCTCAAAACCTCTAGCTTTCGCTTTAGGTTGGCCATCATCGCCACCACTTAACATACTTGCCGCATTAGACTTTGAAGGTTGCATAACGACAAAGATGATAATCAACACAGCAACAATAACTAATGCAGTTAACAGAATCTGTCTCAAAGTGATCCTCCTTTAATCAAATATACAAAGGTAATTCTAACACAAATAAATTTAAATAACTATAAGCGGTTAAGAATTTATCAATCAGGATCGGGATTGAATCAGACTAGTCCAATTACGGGTCCGATAAATATAATAACCATACAATACAATGAGCATATTTGAAAGTAACATGGCGATCCAGATCCCTGTTGAACCTAGATCGGTAAAATAACTCATGATCATAATCAAAGGCAGACGGATAAACCAAAGACGCCCCACCGACATATACATGGCATACTTGGTCTGGCCGCAACCCTGGAAGAAACCATTAAAGGCAGAAAATAGTCCCATAAAGAAAATAATAAATGCTGTATAATCCACGTATTCTTTCGCTTGTAACCACAAATCTGGATCCGCTTGTCCGGCAATGAAGATTCCTAAGACCTGGTCTTTAAAAATCAAAACTAAAGCGGAAGCAATCACTGACATCAGCATTATAAATTGAATCGCTCGTTTAAAGATTAAGAAACTACGGTCATATTGACGAGCTCCCATATTCTGCCCAATAATCGAAGTCAAAGCCATCCCAATGCCTAATTGAGGCTGCATCAATAAATCAGAAATACGGTTGACCATCGAGAAAGCAGCCAAAGTATTGGTTCCATAAGATTGAATTAAGGAATTCATAACCGTAAATCCTAGAGCTGCCCCACTATAACCCATTGACGAAGGCAAAGCGACTTTTAAAATATGCCAACTAATAGCCGGTTGATATTGCCAACTTAAGAACTTCATCGGAATCGGTGTTTGTCGATGAACCGCACTAATCGCTAAGAGATAGAGCACGATTTTGGCAATAATAGTTGCCCACGCGGCCCCTGCGATTCCCATACCTAAACCAGCTAATCCAATTACAGGCACTTTCTGATAAATAAAGAAAGGATCTAAAATAATATTCAAGAACATTGAAATCGCTGAAATTAAAGTAATGGTTTTCGTCTTGCCCTGAGCATTTAAAATCGCTTGATAACCAAAGAAACCAAAATCAAAAATAATTCCAATAAAGTTTATCTGTAAATAAATAATCGCTTTTTCTAAAAATTGGCCTTGCCCACCCATCAGGCGCAACATCCAAGGGGTTAATAAATAGCCAAAAAAAGCAATCGTTAATCCAGCAAGCGATGTGATCAATAAAGTATTATCTATATAAGATCGGACAAAATTGTTTTGTTTTGCACCGATATGTTGAGCAATTAAAGCAGTCGCTGCCACCCCAATCCCCATCCCGATCGAAATAAATAGAAAATTCAGTGGCCAAGTGAAAGCGGTCGCTGCAAAATCTTCAGCAGACAACTGCGCCACATATAACCCGTCCGTTACCGTATACAAGGTCCGAACCAAATTGTTTAGCATTAAAGGAGCAGAGATGGTTAGAATAACTTTCATAATGGGTCCATGAATCATAAAATCCTGCTCTGTTTTATTTTTCTGCATGGCTATCCTCCTACAGGATATTATTATACACTAAACCAACTTAAGCGGGTCAAACTTATTGAACAGAGATGAACATTATTAATCTGAAAACAGTTATTTGAAATTCATGACTTGATAGGAATCAGATGACAGAGTGAAAACCATCGGATCAGCATACTTTACTCACATCAGTCCCTTGAAGCCTTAGGCCCTAATTCGTAAAAGTAAGTCTGAAGCTTATCAGATAAGCGAAAGACGGTGCCAAATTTATTTACCCTGTTCATGAATTGACGTGAGTAACTTAAACTAGATTTTTATTAATACCCACTTTATATTTCGTGCATTCCACATAATTAGTATTGTACAATTCTTAATTTTCTGAACACTATTATAAAAAACAAATTTTGAACCAGAGCTACTAGCAAGAAATAGGAAAATCCACCCAGCTTACCATCACTTAGCAACTTGTTGCTTAGAGATGGTCTAGTGGATTTAGTCTGAAAAAGCGTATGCTTTGAAAGACGGTCTCTTGCATGAGCGATGGTTCAATAAAGTTTGTTTTTTGGATAGAATAGACTCAATAAAATAAAAGACCTAGGCTCATTAAAAACCTAGATCCCCTGTTGGAATTGATTTCATCAACCAATTTTTACATTTTAAATATTTTATTCTCGGGTAATCCCTTGTTCGCGCGCACAATCTGCTACAGCCTTGGCTACCACATCCGCCACCTCACGATTTAAAGCTGAAACGATAATATTTTCTGCTGTAAGCTGATCATCTGGAACCATCTTGGCAATCGCATAGGCCGCTTCCTCTTTCATCTTTTCGGTAATTTCTTTAGCGCCCACGGATAAAGCGCCTTTAAAGATTCCTGGGAAAGCTAAAACATTGTTAATTTGATTTGGATAATCTGAACGACCCGTACCGACAATCAATGCACCTGCTTCAAGGGCATCTTCTGGCATAATCTCTGGAATCGGATTAGCCATGGCAAAGATAATCCCCTCATTCATTGATTGAACCATTTCCTTCGTAACCGTACCTGGAACTGAAACACCAATAAATACATCTGCACCCTTTAGCGCATCCGCCAATGTTCCCGTTTGATGGTCTAAATTGGTAATTTTGGCAATTTCTTCTTTTTCCTTGTTGAGTCTTGGATCGCCTTCGCAAATGATTCCATGACTATCACACATAATAATTTGACCAAATTTCATTGTATCTAATAGTTTAGCAATCGCGACACCAGCAGCCCCGGCTCCATTAATGACGATTTTTAATTGTCCCATTTGCTTGTTTGAAATCTTCAGGGCATTAATCAAAGCCGCCGCAGTAACAATCGCCGTACCATGTTGATCATCGTGAAAAATTGGGATGTCACATTTTTCTTTCAAGCGACGTTCAATTTCAAAGCAAGCGGGAGCAGAAATATCTTCTAAATTAATCCCGCCAAAACTTTTTGAAATTAATGCAATGGATTCAACCATTTGGTCAATATCTTCAGTATCGACACAAATAGGGAAGGCATCAACACCGGCAAAATGTTTGAAGAGAGCACATTTTCCTTCCATAACTGGCATCGCTGCTGCTGGACCAATATTCCCTAAACCAAGTACAGCAGTCCCATTGGTAATGACTGCGACGAGATTAGAGCGACGCGTAAGTTTAAAAGATTCATTGTAGTCTTTAGCAATAACGCGGCAAGGTTCCGCAACTCCTGGAGAGTAGGCTAAGGATAAATCTTCTGAACTCTCAATCTTAGCACGAGAAATGACTTCAATTTTGCCATTTAAGTCATAATGCATTTGTAAGGCTTTCTCAAATACGTCCATAATATTTCCTCCTATTTAGACCATTTCTTCTGGTTTAATGATTTGATCATACTCTTCTTCACTTAGGTAACCTAATTGAACACTAGCTTCTTTTAGACTGATAGACTCTTGGTAGGCTTTCTTAGCGACTTGGGCAGCTTTCTCATAGCCAATCACTGGATTTAATCGAGTTACCAGCATCAAGGACGCTTGTAGATTCTCTGCCATGACGGATTCATTGGCTACAATTCCTTGGGCACAATTCTTGTTGAAAGAATTTAAGCCATCTGCCAATAGTTGAATCGATTCAATCACGTTCTTAATCATCACTGGCATATACACATTCAATTCAAAATTTCCTTGAGACGCAGCTAAACCAACAGCTACATCGTTAGCCATGACTTGAACAGCGACCATGGTTAAAGCCTCGGATTGGGTCGGATTGACCTTGCCAGGCATAATGGATGAGCCTGGTTCATTAGCTGGGATGGTAATTTCAGCTAAACCACAACGAGGACCAGAAGCGAGCCAACGAATATCGTTGGCAATCTTTAAGGCATCCGCAGCTAAAGCTTTCAAAGCCCCATGTAGAAAGACTAACTCATCCTTAGAGCTTAAGGCATGGAACTTATTCTCAGCTGTTCGAATCGGATAACCCGTCAAATCAGCAATTTGCTCAGCCACACGTTCAGCAAAGCCAGCCGGTGCATTGAGTCCGGTACCCACCGCAGTTCCACCTAGAGCAATCTCGTACACATCTTGCAGACTCCGCTCAATCATTCTTTGGTCACGGTCCAAGGAAGCCTGCCAACCAGAAACTTCCTGACCAAAAGTAATCGGCGTAGCATCTTGCAAATGAGTGCGACCTACCTTAATCAAGTTTTGGTACTGTTGACTCAAATCTTGGAAGGTTTGACTTAAATCTGCGATAGCAGGTAGCAACTGCTCTTCGACCAGATTCACAGCAACTAAGTGCATCGCCGTTGGGAAGGTATCGTTCGAAGATTGTGACATATTCACATGATCGTTGGGATGTAACAAAACTTGCCCGGCAATTTCATTCCCTCGATTAGCAATCACTTCATTCACATTCATATTCGATTGGGTACCAGATCCCGTTTGCCAGACAACCAAAGGAAAATGGTCATCTAAACGCCCTTCCTGGATTTCATCACAAACTTGACAGATCAGTTGACAACGCTCTTGATCCAACTTACCTAGCTGATAGTTAGTCAGTGCAGCTGCTTTCTTCAAAACGGCAAAGTTATAAATCAGTGGAAGTGGAATCCTGTCCTGACCGATTTTAAAGTTTTGGAAACTTCGCTGGGTTTGGGCCCCCCAGTACTTATCAGCAGGTACTTTGACCTCTCCTAATGAATCGTGCTCAATACGAAATTCCAAGTTATAACCCCCTGTTTATTTTGAAATAATTTTTATACCGGCTCAATTATACTATAGTCGGAGAAAAATGAAACCCTTTTCAACTTCTTTACTTAATTAATTCAATAAACTTGCGTAAAGCGTTGGAATGATAACGATCTCGTTTCCAATAGAAATACAGGTTCCGATGAGCTGGCTGATCATCTAAGCGATAATAAATTACATTATCACGACCAGGTGTCTTTGAAATCAGGGTCGTCCCGACAAACGAAACCGCCATGCCTGAAGAAGTAATATTATAAGCGGTCATTTGTTGGTCCACTTGAAAAGAAACCAGCGGTTCAAACTCATTGTCCTGACAAATTTGGCGAGCTCGCTCACCGGTGTCATTATCTTCTTTTAACAACACAAAGGGCTTATCTTCCATTAAATGCAAAGGTAGACTTGGTTTATGAGTTAGGTTTGGATAGGACTGGCAAATTTCTTGAGCAGTGAATTGATATTCCTTTAATTCTTGATTAATCGAAAAATCTCCAGGAATGGCTAAAAATAGCGACTCATGCCCATATAAAACGCGATCAAAAATTTCAGCATCTAATTCAGTATTATCGATCAAAATATCGATTTGCCCGTCATTCAACATTTTGACTAATGTATTGGTCGTCTCCTCCACTAAATCGAGATCTAAGTTAGGGTAAGTTTGTGAAAATTCGGCCATCAATTTAGGCAAAATGAGTGACGCAAAGAGACTGGTCCCACCAAAAATTAATTTCCCCCGTTGTAAATTAGAGTAGTCGCTAATGTATTTGGCAAAGTCATCCTCAATTCGGGCAATTTCCTGCGCCTTAGTAATATATTCATGACCAAATTCTGTCAGTGTCAATGGAATCGTCGACCGATCAAATATCGGTAACCCCAATTTCTTTTCAATTCGTTTAATATTGGCACTTAAGGATGGCTGGGAAATAAATAATTTCTTGGCGGCTTTAGAGAAACTCTTCTCCTCATAGACGGCCATGACATATTCTAAGCCTTGAAACATAGTTCTCGCTCCTTCTATAATCTTTTGATTATATCTATTATAAACTAAAATGTATTGGAGTACATCCTTTTCCCCCCCTATAATAAGGGCAACGCTTACAATAATAGGAGGACTCTGAATGCTTAAAGATAGCAAGTCGTATAGAAAAGAATTTGATTCCATTGGCTCACATGATGTTCCTATTGATGCCTATTACGGTGTTCAAACGATTCGCGCCAAAGAAAACTTCCCAATTACCGGATACCAACTTAACCCAATCTTTATCAAAAGTTTGGCTTATATCAAGAAAGCGGCTGCCTTAACCAATGCTGAAATTCAACTTTTGAGTCAAACAAAGGCACAAGCTATCAGCCAAGCCTGCGACGAGATTATTAATGGAGAGCATCTAGAACAATTTATTGTAGATCCGATACAAGGTGGAGCCGGAACTTCGATGAATATGAATATTAATGAGGTCCTAGCTAATCGCGCTTCAGAAATCTTACATGGCAAACTCGGTGATTATCAAACAGTCCATCCAAATGATCATGTCAATTATGGTCAATCGACTAACGATGTCATTCCAACCGCTGGTAAAATGACTGTCATTCAACTTAGCAAAGATTTACGTCAAGAATTAACTCGTTTGGCCTCAGCATTTGGCGATAAAGCTAAAGAATTCGACCATATTATTAAGATGGGACGGACTCAAATGCAAGATGCTATCCCTATCCGTTTAGGTCAAGAATTTAATGCCTACCAAGAAGCCGTCGAACGTAATATTCGCCGTTTGGATAAAGTCTTAGAGGAAATGCATCAAGTAAACTTAGGGGGAACAGCGATTGGAACAGGTCTTAATGCAGACCGTTTCTATGTCGATCACGTCGTACCTAAATTAGCTGAATATAGCCAACTTCCATTAGTCCAAACCGAAGATCTGATTGATGGCACTCAACATATTGATGCCTTTGCCGCTGTTTCAAGTCAACTTAAGAATTGTGCCATTGCCTTTTCAAAAATTGCCAATGACTTACGACTTATGTCTTCCGGCCCTAAAACAGGCTTTAACGAAATTAACTTACCTAAGAAACAAAACGGTTCTTCAATTATGCCCGGCAAGGTAAACCCAGTCATTCCAGAAGTAATCAACCAAATTGCTTTCAGAATTGTGGGTAATGATACAACCATTACCATGGCCGTTGAAGCTGGTCAATTGGAATTGAATGCCTTTGAACCAATTATCTTCTACTCACTGTTTGAATCTATCACCATCTTAACCCACGGAATTCGCACCTGGATTGACAACTGTATTGTAGGCATTACTGCCAATGCAGGTCGTAGCCAAGAAATGGTCGAAAATTCAATTGGTATCATTACCGCCATTGTTCCTTTTGTTGGCTACCAGAAAGCAGCCGATTTAGCCAACCAAGCTCTGGCTTCAGGAAAATCAGTCCGTGAATTAATCCTCGAAGAGAAATTATTAAGTTCAGAAACGCTTTATAAGATTCTGGATCCATACAAGATGACTGAACCTGGCATCTCAGATATTAATGAATAAATAATTATCTGAACCGAAATTGTCATCGGCTTAGTTTCTTATTACGAATATCAAAATCTTCAATACAAAATTTTCTAAAAGACCGGTCTACAAAAGATATTTTTGTGGGTCGGCCTTTTATTCTACATACTCCCCTTCAATGTTCAAAGTCATCAGACTATCTTTTTGCATCTTCTCAACTAAGAAAAACTTATGGTATGATAGATATAATTATAAAATTATATAAATAAGGAGGTCGTCTATGTTAGATAAAATCAAAGAAGTCATGATTGCGATTATACCGATTAATATTTTAGTGATATTCATTGATTTATTTATTTTATCACTACCCAGAGCATCCTTACTGATATTTTTTGCCTCGAGTTTATTGCTGATAGTAGGATTAGCCTTATTTATGCTAGGTGTAGATATTTCTGCTAGCCAAATGGGAAGGATGCTAGGGCAAGGATTAACAAGTCTGAAAAGTAAACACCATTTATTCCTTGCAACTGCAGGGGTAGGTTTTATCATCTCGATTGCGGAACCCTCACTCACTATTTTAGCGCATCAAATTGAGCGGGGAAGTTTCCAAGCTATTAGTCAGCTTACTGTGATTATTATTGTCTCGTTAGGAATTGCTGTTTTTATGGCCTTGGGGATTTTTCGGATTGTATTCCGTTGGAATCTTCGAATCATCATGATGTTGGGGTATTTACTCGTATTCTTACTTTCTTTCTTTATTGACGATACGATATTTGCCTTTGCCTTCGATGCTTCTGGGGCCACGACGGGCGTGATGACTGTGCCTTTTATCTTAGCGATTTCTCAAGGAATTAGCTCGATGACCGACAATCCAACCGATGACAATCACTTTGGTCTAGTTGGCATTACCTCGATTGGTCCAATTCTAGCAGTCATCATTTTAGGCCTATTAACCCCTCAACTTAATATAGATATCACTGATATTGAAGCGGCTGGCATTAATCCTTCGGAAAATTTTATCTCTTTTTTCCTAACCCAGGCTTTTCAAAGTATCAAGCAAGTCATTTTTGGATTAGGCCCGCTGCTTCTTATCTTCGCTCTGTATCATTATCTTATTGAGAAGCAAAGTCAACGAATGATTCGAGATAGTTTACTAGGTTTTCTTTATCTAGCTGTAGGGTTAACCCTCTTTCTACTGGGAGTTTCAACCGGTTTTATGCCGCTAGGGCGTATCCTTGGAGAGAATTTATACATGCAGGTACCGACCATATGGTTAATGCTGATTGGCTTTATACTTGGGGTAGTCGCCATCTTGGCTGAACCGGCTATTTACGTATTAATCGACCAAATGGAAATGGTGACAGGTGGAGCAGTGGCCAAATTACCGATACTCATGACACTTTCAATCTCGATAGGTTTGGCTATTGTCTTATCAATCGCCAAAATTCTAGTCCCCAACCTTAATTTATGGGGCATCTTATTTATTGGTTTTGCTTTGATATTAATACTTGCCAATAAGGTTTCGCCGCTCTTTGTCGGACTCGCCCTCGATTCGGGGGGAACAGCCTCAGGGCCAATGACTGGAACTTTTATTTTTGCTTTTATCCAGGGGATTGCTCAAGCTCATCCCCATGCTGAACCTTTAAGAGATGGTTTTGGTATGATTGGAATTGTAGCGATGACCCCGATTCTTTGTGTTCAAATACTAGGACTCATTTATCAAAAGCAACAAGATCAAGCCGAAGACTGAAAGGAGGAATTTGATGAATACTGAAGAAAAGAACGAACTAATGATGGCGGTCGCTATCGTCAATCAAGCAAATGATCGAAAGTTTATCAAACAAGCCACTAAATACGGTCTAGCAGGTGGGATTAGTATTCCCGCTGAGGGCTTGGTTTCTTCTAAATTGCTAAAACTGATGGGCATACGAAAAGAAAAAAGAAAGATGATTCTTCTTTTTGAAAGAAAAAATCGTCTGATGACCATCTTAAATAAATTGGTGAAAGATTTTAAGATGGATCAAGCCAATCATGGCATTATTTTCTTATTATCAGCCAACTTCAACTTGGATTCACATAGTAATTTGAGCGACAATGATTGGCAAGAACCATCCCTATCAAATCAACTTATCTTGGCAACTTATCGACACCAGCGACGTCAAGATTTCATTGACCATTTCCAATCTTATCAACCTCCCGGTGGTACTATATTTACCGGCATTAGCTTAATAAAAGAAGAAATCTCTAGAGTTCTGGGGCTTGAACAGGCTCCCCAAAAAGATTTACTATTATCGGTCATGCCCAAGACAAAGGTGAGTGAAGTTTTTAAAGGACTAGAACATCAATTTCAAATTAGCCAAAGTAAAGGTATGCGACTATACTCATTTGATGTCGACCAATTTAGTAAAGACATAACCAAAGATAAGGAAAGAACACCAGTACTTATGAATAAGTCCTTATGTTTATTGGTGGCGATTATCACGGACCCCCTCTTTGAAGCTCTGACTGATTTGCTAGATGAACTACAAATCCATGGAGGAACCTTACTACATGGCCGAGGAATCCTTAAAGAAGAAGCAATCGAACATTATTTCCGCATACCGATCAATCCAGAAAAGTTTATCTTTTTCATCATCGATACTAAAGAACAAACAGATCATATTTTTACAAGGATTCAAGAACATCCAAAATTGATGTCCGCTCATCAGGGAGTGTATTTCACCCTACCTATTCAACAAGCATTTGGCTTACATCAAAGGAACCATAATAAATAAATTAATAAAAGGATCATCGATTAGTGATATTTTTGTATAACTTAATGATAAATAAGCCCTAACTGTTTTTTCAATCAGTTAGGGCTTATTTATTAATCAACTTAATATCCTTATGAAATCGTCTTTAACAAGGTTTGTTGTAGATTTTCCTCGATTTTCTTAATTTCTACTTCTGCTTCTTGGCGCGCTTTCTTTGCATTTTGATGAATCTGAATGGACTCTTCAATGGTAGAAATTAAATCTTCATTGACCTTCTTCAAGGTTTCAATATCAATGGTGGACCGTTCAGCTTCTTTAGCGACTTCAACTGTATTCTTCTTCAAGGCAGCTGAATTTCGCTTTAATAATTCATTCGTTGTATCAGAAACTTCACGCTGCATTTCTAAGACTTGTTTTTGCTTATTCATACCGAGAGCAATCACCACTTGCGATTTCCATAATGGAATGGTATTGGTAATCGCATCAGACACTTTATCAACCAACAATTTGTCATTATTTTGAATCAGTTTGATTTGGGGTGCGGTTTGGATTGCTACGGTTTTTGATGTTTTTAAATCATGGACTTTCTTTTCGAATCGGTTAACAGTTTCTTGGAAATCATTGACCACTTGGCTAGCCATCGGATCCCCACTGGTCTTGGCTTGTTCAAGTAAAGAAGGGATTACTTCTTGGCGCAATTCTTCAATCTTCTCTTCACCCGCTACAATATATAACTGAAGCTCATTGAAATAGGCTACATTCTTCTCATAAAGCTTATCAAATACGCCGATATCCTTCAGCAGTTCCATCCGGGCATTCTCTAACTGTCCTTGGATTTTATCAATTTGATGTTCCATATTGTCATAACGTGCCAGGTATTTTTCTACCGAGCGTTTAGCATTTTTGAAGAAAGGAAGTTTGGCTAATAAGCCCTCATCTTGAATCTGCGTAATATCTAGATCTTTAACTTTGACCATCAAATCAGCCATTAAATTACCAACATCCCCAACATCTTTAGAGCGTACTTCGGCTAATATAGTATCGGAGAATTGCGCAATGTTCTTCTGAGATTCACTCCCATAGACGGTCAGCAAGGTTGAGTCTTGCATATCGATCTCTTGTTTGATTTCATTAACCCGTTGGCGATCTTCCTCAGATAGTTCGGCGACCTTTTGTTCAACCTGTTGAGTCAGGACTGCTTTATCAGTAGTTACAGAATCGGTCAGCGCATTCGCTTTCATCAGTGAATCTAGGGTAATTTCAGATTTAGTCATATTTTCCTCCTACTTTATAGCGTCCATCAGTTGCTGCATCAGTTCAAAATTCGGCATCGGCATGATTTGAGTTACTTCTTTGGCTAATCCTGGCACACTAAATTCATTCACATCACCCGTTCCAGCGACGATGGTGCGGAAACCATGTTCCTTCCAGGCTAGGTTCTGTACTTCTTCATCGAGCAAGGCTTCAATACCCACTTGAGCTTGGTCATTTAAAGCAATATAGACATGACTGGACCAGACCGTCGGCCTTGGATACAAGATAATGATATCGTCTTTGACTTGTTGATAGGTCTCCGGTTGAAGTTTTGAGAACTCGAGGAGTTGATTTTCATAACCAGCAATCAATGGATAGGCCCCCACCCCTAAACGCAAGAATTGATTAAACATATCTGACGAAGAGGTTTGCATATACCCTAAGGCCTGGTAAATCTGTTGAATGGTAGGCAAAATATCTCTTAAACTTTGCTGATCCATAGCCTGATTATTATTCAAGGCGTTTGCTAATAGGCCTAAAAACATATTCCCTGAATTTGATTTATTCGGGTCCGTAGTAGCGACTAAGATACGACCATTTAACGCATTTAATTCCACATCTTGCCAAGTCTTCTTCTCTTTGATTAATTGGGCCAAATTAGGCATATCCACATAATAGGTCCCAGATTCCTCTTGGACGATCCCCTGTTTAATTAAGGCATCTACCACTAATTTACGTGAATAAAGAACAATAGGGGTATTTAGAACAATTTCATCATCCTTGGCGGAGTTTCCCTGATTTTTAAATAGTTCTAAGGCTAATTGACTGGAGGGAAAAAGATAATCCTGTTGAGAAAAATCGCCTTGGATCATCTCATAGGATCCATTGACATGAAAGTCCAAAGTCAAATTGTATTTCTTCTTGATGAGCTTCTTAAAGTCCTCATTCTTAAAAAGCCCCGACTTCTCTCCTCCCAGATAGCCATTCAAGTTGACTTCAGGTTGGGACTGGCTCCGGTATAAACTATAAGCGATGGCTGAGATCACTACGGCTAGCAGAATCAGCACACCCCAAAATTTGGACTTCACCGTAAATCTCCTCCTAATTTAATGGTCTTTTCTAATAAATCTGTTTCAATTTCTAAGGCGAAGAGTTTATCTTCGTGGTAGGCTTCTAATTGCTTAGTAAAAATTTGATCAAGTAAGCTGACAGATTCCGATGTTTTCTGACCTATCTGTTCTAATTTTTGATTTGAAATGTGGGTTAAATGAATTTGATGATAATTATTGATAATTTTAGCTGCTGTATCGAAATAATATTCCAGAAAATGACGAGATTTGGAAATTTCTCTGGGATGATCAGCAAGATAAAGCATAATATCATCAGCAATTTGAATTAAATGTTGAACCTGTTCTTTCAGCCTTGAGTTGGCCAAGGCTTGATGATCTTCTTTCATCTTCTGCAGATCCTGTTGGGCTGCCACATATAAATCCTTTATTTCCAAACCATTTTTTAAGTTATCCAGGTCAATATTACCTATTTTATTCGCTGGCTGACTAATTAAATACACGGCAATAAATATTCCCACAGCTAATAACAAACTAATCAACCAGTACCATTTAAATAGTAAAAACATAAGAAGAAAAGCGAGACTTGATAGGATTCCCGCCCATAAATTCTGTCGTGTCATCTTAATTATATCCTTTCACACTTTGGAAAGCTTCGATTAAATCTTTCCGCCCATCGAAAATCCGTGCTTTCGATAAATTGGCTAAGCTTTGTAATTCATCCTCATAGGCATCGCCAAACATAATTGAGAAAATAGGAATATCCATATTTAAGTCTTGGTATTGCTCCATCAAATGACTATCATCATCATTGGCTCGGCCATCTGAGAGGACAATAATCGCTGGCGAATAATCTTGGATGGTATCTTGATAATCACGTTGGATAATTTCTAAAGCCCGACCCAATGCAGTATACATCGCCGTACTTCCATTTGCCTTAATTCGTTCAGCTTTTTGATAAAGTGAACGAAGCTCTTCCCCATTGCCTTGACCATGTTCTTCAGCTACGACATCATCATTGAAGGCCACGATATAGGTTTGATCCTTACTTGTCCCTTGCAATAAATTCTCAGCCGCATGTTCTGGAACTAATACTTTGTTCAAAGCTTCAACCATTTGATCACGTCCCTCACCATACATTGAGCCAGAGTAGTCTAGGACATAGATGGTTAAGGCAGGCTTTTTAAATTGAGTCTGATATAAGTTTAACGCTTCAAGAATCACAGGAGCTTGAGGATAATTAATGGGTGAGAGGACTTGATCTAATTGAATCCCCCATTCGGATTTGAAGATGGAGCGATTTTCTTGGCGTACTTGACCAAAAGCTGACCGCTTTCCAGTTGCTTCTATCTTTGATTGCACCTCATCCGTTAACAAATAATTTTGTAATTCAAGAAAAGCCTCTTCCATCTTATCATCGCCCTGATCAATATAAGCTAGCGGCGAATCACTAATCGCTAAACCATCCTTAGGGTAGACCAGATAAAGAGGTTCTTTACCTGCTTCGATTAATTTTTGATTAGTTTGGATTAGAAGAGCTTCATAGTTGACCATGGCATCATAATTGGAATCAATAAATAGATCGACTAGCCAATTTGAACTTCCTGAAGAACGATTGACCCCGGAAAGCAAACGGGTCACTTTGTCCTGTAAATCTGCATTTTGCAGATCTTCGGCCGCTAAACCTTGTTCTTGTTTGCCAGCCAAGGCAGTGAGAAAACCCAAATAAGCTGACGCACCAGAATTCGATTGACTCGCCGAAGTCATGGCAAATTTCAGTTTGCCTGCATCAATTGCCGTCATGATTTCTTGAATATTGACATCATCGCGACCGACAAAACCCAATTCTTTGGCAAGACTCTCACGGATCCCAAAAGCAATCGGCGAAACTGAAATCGTGGTAGCGTGTTTTAATTGATGGGCCTGATCGCCTAAATTTAACCAAATGCTAGACGCGGGCCAGACCGCATCATAATCGGTTTCCTCGGCTTGTAATAGTCGCATAATATCGAGCGAACCTAAATAATCCATTTCAAGATTGTATTTATATTCTTTAGCGAAATCTTTAAGAATCGGCTCTAACTCCTTATTCTCTGACCCACTGACAATTCTTAAAGTCTGACGGCCATGGCCATCGGCAACAAAGTCTGCACCCTTATCGGTTGAAGTTTCATTATCATTGGTGCAGGCAACAATAAATAATAGACTACACAATAACAGCCATATTCGATGTCGCTTCATAAGATCCTCTCCTTTAATCTTATTATACTGTGCTTTATTCCTCTATTGTGTAAAAAATATGTAAAGAGAAGCAGATTATCTCATTAAATTATCATATATTTCTTTTTTATCCTTCATCTTCTAAGAAAATATGATAAAATAGTTAACAAATCTTTGAAAGTCTAAAGAAAAGTCGAGTGATGGATATGAATATTAAGAAGAAAGACATTATCATCTGTGGTTTTGCCCTATTCGCTATCTTCTTTGGTGCGGGTAACCTAATATTTCCCCCTTATCTGGGTGTGATTGCCGGAGATCGTTGGCAGACAGCCACTTTAGCCTTTATTTTATCGGATCCCTTATTACCGATTTTAGGGGTAATCGTGACCGCTTTTATCGGCGGACATTCACAAGATTTGGGCAAGAGGATTAATCCCGGCTTTGCCAAAATCATCGGTGGCATCGCTATTTTATTAATTGGTCCTTTATTTTCAGTTCCAAGAACTGGAGCGACCACTCATGAAATATTCGTTCAATCTTTTTTCCCCCAAGCTCCGCAAGTGATGACTTCACTTATTTTCTTTGGCTTGACCCTATACTTAGCCTTAAATTCAAGTAAAGTGATTGATTTTATCGGCAAGTATTTAACACCTTCTTTAATCATCATTCTCGTCGCCGTCTTTATCGCTGCGCTAGTCAATCCCCCAGCAAAAATGGTACAGACGTCCACAGAGAATTTATTTGCTTTAAGTTTTCGGGAAGGCTATCAGACCATGGATGCTTTAGGAGCCTCATTGATGACTGGGATTGTCATCAATGATTTGAAACGGCGAGGTTACCAAGAACGACAGCAACAACTTAAAGCCAGTATTTGGATTGGAGTCGTTGCTTTTATCCTACTCGCCCTCGTCTATGCTAGTTTAACTTACGCAGGATCAACGGTTTCGGCTTTTTATCATGCCAATACACCGCGAACCACGATACTGATTCAAATGATTGAACAACTTCTAGGCAGTTGGGGTAAACTCGCCATGGGCTTGGTCGTTGCCCTTGCTTGTTTAACCACATCAACGGGCTTAACCTCAACCTGTGGCCAGTTCTTCGAAGAAGTTAGTCAGGGTAAATTTAGCTATCGCCAGATTGTCATCTTGACAGTTGCCATTGAATTTATCATCTCGCTACTGGGTGTCGATGCTTTGATTAACATTGCCGTGCCGATTTTATCAGCCATCTATCCTGTAGTAATTGTTCTGATTTTCTTATCCATTTTTGATCGTTACATCATTTATGATTGGACTTATCTAGGCGCAGTCTCAGGAGCCTTTGCCATCGGAATGATTCAAGCAATTTATATGTTTGGCCAAATGCAAGGCCTGCCATTATTAGAAAACTTGGCTAAATGGACCTATCAATTACCTTTAAATCAATACGGTTTTGAATGGGTCTTACCTAGTGTAGTCACGGGTCTATTGTTTACTGCTTGGCAAATATTTCTACAACAACGACCGCTTAAATCCTGATAACCAACTTATACATCCATACGACGCACATAATCAATCAAAGGCTGGATCGAAGAACGATCGAGATAAGAAGTTGATTTCCCATAAGCTTCTAAGATTACTCGCTCTTCCGGCTTCAACTCTTCAAATTCCATCTTGTCAAGATGGAATTTTTTCATGGCCCAAAGTAATAGCTTGTGATACCAAGACAAATCGGCAAAATTTAAAGCCCCTCTGAAATGAAAGAATTTAGCACGTTCAATGACTTGTGGGGGGAAGTTTCTTTGTAAATAGGGCTCAAAATTTATTTCATCCGGATTTACCATCCCTACGGTAAAAATAATTAATTTAGCAGCGGGATTTAAGTCGAAGAACTGATGATGGTCAATTCTCCCTGCATAGATTGGCGCCCCAAAGATCATCAAGTCATAATCAGACACATTCACCGCCTGTACCTGATCGGCTTTAACTAAAATACAATCTAAAGCTTCACTAATCCATTCCGCATATTGTCGGCAAGAACCATATTTTGTTTGATAGATTACAATCGCTTTCATTTTAATTCACCTCAATTAAAAGTCAGGTAAACTCCCTACTAATCAAAAAACGCTTCAAAATTGAGGCAAGATACCTCTGTAAGTCTTTATAAATTTATCATATCGGATTCTAAAGAAAAGTAAAGATAAATTGTTCGAATGAGCGCTGAATTTCATAATTAAATAAAAAAAAGCGAATATTTACCCACTCCACCTCCGTTATTAAGACTTAAATTGGACTGGACCGAGACCACACACGCATCACAGTCTCGCCTATTAAATCCAATAGCGCTTTAGGGATCTTCGTAAGTAAATATTCGATCGTTAATTGTTTCCGTAAATTTTAAATTGACTCAATCACGGCTATCAAAATCAGATTCAGGCCATGAGATAAAATACATTCAAACGTTCAAATAAAATTCATCCACTATATTAATGATTCAATCCTTGCAGGGTCTGCAGTCGATACATATCGTAATAGGTGCCTTCTTGAGCAATCAACTCGTCATGTCGACCAGCTTCAATCACTTTTCCACGATGGAGGACATAGATTTGATCCGCATTCTTAATGGTCGACAAGCGGTGGGCGATTACAATAAGGGTTGATTGCTGGCGAATCTTATCTAAACTTGCCTGAATATATTGTTCTGTCTCAGTATCAATATTAGCTGTCGCTTCATCAAGAATTAAAATTTGCGGTTTACGCAGTATGGTCCGCGAAATATTAATCAACTGCTTCTGCCCGGCTGACAGCGAGGTTCCGCCTTCAGAAATAATTGTTTGATAATCATCTTCTAGTTCATTAATAAAATGATCAGCACCGGTAAAATGAGCGGCTGCCTTGACTTCTTCATCGCTATAATCGCCGTGTAGACGAATGTTATCGATGAAATTTCCATAAAACATAAACGCATCTTGTTGAACCAAACCGATGTCCTGCCGCAACGCCCCTTTAGAATAATCGCGAATCGACTGGTTATCAATAAGAATCTGTCCCTGCTCATATTCATAGAAACGCATTAATAGATTAATAATTGTTGATTTCCCAGAACCAGTATGACCCACGATAGCAATCATTTGTCCTGGTTTAGCTTCAATATCAATATTTCTTAGGACATTATGCTTGCCATCATAAGCAAAAGTAAGATCATTAATTTCAACCTGCCCCTGAATGGTTTGACCAACTGTTTCAGAAGCTTGTTGCGGATCAATCATCGGGTTGTTCATCAGATACATCCCTCTTGAGGCTGAAACTAAACCATCTTGATAGATTGATAATGAATCCAACATGCTTCCAATCGGATGGAAGAATGATTTAGAATACGAGGTAAAGGCATAGATAAGCCCGATATCCAAGGCACGACCGGCCAAGAGTTCTTGACCAAAAATCCAAATCACTAGAACCAAGACAACTTGCTCAATCAAATTAACCGCAGGCATCAGAAAGATGGCATTCATCTTAAACATGTTCTTGCGGGCTGTCACATAATCTTGGTTAATCTCATTAAATTCGGCCTTCATCCGCTCAGTCTGATTGAATTGCTGAATCAACCACATGCCCATCGTCGATTCAGAAATCTGGGCATTCACCCGACTGAGGGCTCGGCGCATTCGTCGATATACTCTGGTTGAAATCCGTTGGTAGACATACACCAAAATAATGACCAAGGGAATAAAAGCCATGAAAACCCAAGATAAAGACACGGATAATGAAAACATGGCAATCCCAATCATAAACGCATTAATAAAGCCATCAAAGAAAGTGAGAAAGACATTCCAGAATTCCTTAATCGTTTCAGTATCATTAGTAATCCTTGAGACAACTTCCCCATTAGGGGTCTTGTTGAAATAATCCATACTCAATGCGCCAATCTTATGATAAATAGTGTCGCGCATATCTGCTACTGTCTGCTCCGAAGCAATCTTGAAAGTAAAGTCCTTATAATAAACCACCACGAGACGAACCGTTAAGATCGCCAAGTAGGTCAAGGCCACTCTTAAAGTAATGCTCGTCGTCGCTGTTCCTTTGGCTAGATATTGGTCAATGTAACGTTGAATGATCACCGGCAGATAAGCCGAGAATGCTGAAGCCAGGACCATCAAAAGGATGGACAAAATAAACCATTTAAGGTGTTTGCGGGCGAAGCCGAATAAATATTTCAGAATCTGAGCTTGTTCGCGAAGGGAAAAACTAGTTTTCTTAGCCGATTTCTGATTCATCTTCGTCGCCCCCTTCTGCTAACTTAGCCTCTAATTGTTGTTGATTAAACATATTCTCGTACCAAGCACGATTTGCTAACAATTCCTCATGGCTACCCCGTTCACTTACCCTGCCATCATCTAAGACCAGAATCTCATCGGCCCGCATGATAGAAGATAAGCGATGAGTCGCAATAATGGTAATGCCTGACTGACGATAGCTTCTGAGATTACTCAATATTTTTTGTTCAGTCTTGGCATCGACCGCCGATAAGGCATCATCCATGATTAAAATCGTAGGTTCAATGGCAAGGGTACGCGCAATAGAAATCCGTTGTTTTTGTCCCCCTGACAAACTAACTCCACGTTCACCAACCAAAGTATCATACCCCTCAGGAAAAGAAAGAATATCTTCATGTACTTCAGCAATCTTTGCATATTTTTCGACTTCAGCTTGATCCATTTCGGGCCGGCCGAAACGAATATTATCACGCACTGTCGTTGAGAAAAGTAAATTATTCTGGGAAATATAGCCAACTTTTCGATTTAATTCATGCTGATCAATCCGCTTAACATCTTGACCATCATATAAGATAGCCCCATGCTCTAAATCATAATTACGAACTAATAAATTAAAGATCGTCGACTTACCAGAGCCCGTCCGACCAACCAAACCTAGACTTTGACCTTCTGTTAAATCAAACGACAGATCAGTTAAGCTAGGTCGCTCAGCTCCAGGATAGGTAAATTCATCGATCTTGACTTGAAGTGATTGGTAAGATAAGCCATTCAATGGATGAGGATCATTCTCAACGCGAGCCGTTGTTGCCAATAAATCGGTAATTCGATCATAGGAAGCATTGCCTCGCTCCATGGTATTAACCAAACGTCCCACCGCTAATAAAGGCCAAGTCATATTCCCTAAATAAGAAAAATAAGCAACTAATTGACCAATGGAAATTCGTCCACTTTGGACAAAATAAGTCCCAAAAAATATAGTCAATACATAAGTTAAACCGGTAATCATATCAATACTCGGTGTATACGCCGAATCAATCTTATAAACTTGCCGATTCTTGGCGACAACATTCTGTGTTTCGCCATGAAAATCCTGATAATCAGCTTCTTCTTCGCCAAAGGCTTTAATCACTTTCATCCCCGCGATCGATTCTTGAACACGATCATTCATCTGCGAGAAAGCTTCTAAAGCTTGTCGGTAATAGCGGTTAATCAATTGACCCATGTAACGCGCCACCAGAATTAATAACGGAAATGGCAAAATCGTATATAAAGTTAATTTCCAATCTATTAGAAATACCATAGAAAAAAGTGTGACCACTGTAATTGATAAGGAATCAGTTAGGGTAAGAATGCCACCCCCAGCCACAAAACGCAATGAGGCCAAATCATTGGTCGCATGAGCCATCAAATCACCCGTTCGATACTCGGAATAGAACTCCTGGTCCATCTTGGTAAAGTGATCAAACAATCGATTACGCAAAATGGCTTCTAAACGAGTCGAATTCCCAAACAAATTATTCCGCCACATATAACGTAAGCCGTACATCAATAATCCAATGGCAAGCAAGAGGAATATATAGCGATATAAGGCATCTTGACTGAGGACCCCACGTGCCATCTCATCCACAGCATTCCCAATAATTAGCGGAATCATGGCTGACAGAATCGCACAAGCAATCAAGCCACTAATCGCGAGTAAATAGGTCTTCCACCTGAGTTTAAAAAACCAGGCTAATTTCTTAAATATTGCAAACATACTTTGCTCCTTATCTTAGTATATTTTATTTCATCTCTTACTCATTATTTTATAATAATCTGTCAGGTAGAACAAATATTCGAACTATTCTTTCTATATTATAGAAGCAATTCTTTTTGCAAATGGCTAAACCTCGGGTATACTCAAATTAGCATTAGCGAATACCATTATCTTTTATTAAGGAGGAGCCCCGATGAAAAAATTGCTATTATTGACCCTACTAGCTACGTCCATGACCCCCCTTGTTTCGGCACAAGATATTGACCAAATTGAAGAAGACTTAGTCAAGATTGAATTAGAATTAAATGATAAGATTGACGATCTTTATCGGGCCAGTAACGGTTTTATCTTAAAAGATTTAGATGCCAAAGATGAAAATGAATATGAAGATGACCAAGCCAAAATTGAATTTCTATCTAAGGGGCGCTACTATATTGCCAATGTCTATAATGCTTGGGTGTTCGAGTACACCAATCAATCCGATGAAGAGGTTGATCCTTTCAGTGCTTTAGAAAACTTGTTCACTGTTGAGATTTCCGACAGTCAGGACGATAAAGCTGTCAATGATTGGACAATCTATCCTTTATATGAAGATGGCGATAATCAGATGGCCATCAGTAAAGAATTTAATTGGGATAAGAAAATCCAACCCGGGGCTAGCCAAGTCTTTATGATCATCTATCCTAAAGACTATCTCTACTCCTATAAACTCTTAGTGAATGATGGAGACTTAAGCTTAGATGCTTATGTTAGTGAGTACGAGCAATAAGAGATAATCTCATAAAGATTCTGTTTAAATATTACAAAAATAAAGCGAGTATTTATCTGTCAAGGGAGAGCTAGCAAGCATAGACCCTACAAACCTTAATCGATAAATATTCGCTCTTTGTCTGTGCTATTAATATTTCTAAGCAAACGGATGCTAATAAATGGCCAATCTAATCATAAATAAAATCTAATATTTTGATTGGCCTGGCCGTGATTTTAATAATAATTTTCATAAATCTAATTATTTTTACTTCGAAATATGATATGATAGATAAATCAGATACCGATAGCTCAATTGGATAGAGCTCCAGCCTCCTAAGCTGAAGATGCGGGTTCAATTCCCGCTCGGTATATAACTAACCTTAAGAATCAATCAATACCCCTCATAATTATTGATAACATAATGCTTTCATACAAATTTGATTTATTTTGATTTGGTGTAAAATATTGAGTGTGGCGTAAAATTTTAACCCTACAGACGAATAAAAAGTTTACAACAGACAGTATATACAGCCTAATAATTAACTTAAAACTCAAAGGAGGTTAAATAATGGATAATAAAACGCTTATTCAAAAAAAGAAAGATGACTTCAATAAGGAAATTCAAAAAAGAGAGCTAAAACAACTGGAAAAACAAATAGATAAACATATCGAAGTTTTTATTCGTTTAAAGGATAAATAAATATGAACTATATTGATTTAGAATTTGCTATTAAAGTCCATGATATGATTATAAACAAATCTGGCGGTATGGAAGGTATTCGAGATGTCGGACAACTTGAAAGTGTTTTATTCCATATAAAAAATGATCTTTATTATCCAACATTTACAGACAAATTGACACATTTAATATTTTCAGTTATTAAATTCCATATGTTTAATGACGGAAATAAACGAACATCAATATCGCTTGGACTCTATTTTATGAATCTGAATCATTACACCTATGCTGATGATGATTTTATCCAAAAAATGGAAAGTATTGTGATTGAAGTGGCCAACAATAATATTTCAAAAGAACAATTATTGTTTACTCTCAATGATATACTAAATAAATAACAGTTTTTATTATTCCTAAAAATCCTCTTTATTTGCTCAACATAGAAACTAAAAACCATGCTTGAAATGAATGTTCTGACCCCCTAAAGTTGGACGCTTTGTTCCAACTTTAGGGGGTCAGTCTATAATCAGGCGTGTCTATTTTTCTAAATTTTATTCATTTCCTTAAAAGACAACTAACTTTCAGCATCAAACACTTCTTGCAGAGCTTGCCAAAATGATCGAGGAGTTGAAGCAAGCTGAATTGGCGTTATGGTCGTATACCCCGCTAAGACTCGTTCTAGATCGGATTTATCAACCACATTCTGGTCAGACCGATGCAACCAGTAGACAGGCTCATCTTTAGGGGTTCGATAGGCCTGATACTCAAAGCGTAGTTCAGTCTGGTTTAATGGCGCGACTATTATCTTCGATGTTGTTAACTGCTCTTGCTTGACTAAGTTGATATTATAGAAACAATACTCAGGCAAGGATATTTGGCTAAGCGTGTGCCAAATTTTTGTCAGTTGAGGCAGTATATAATTGTAATCAATTTGGCCCTGTTCTGACTTTCTCGCTGAAATGGCCATGGCCGGAACACCGTGAAGACTTGCTTCGACAGCTGCAGCTACCGTTCCTGAATAATAGATATATTGACCGATATTATCACCCAGGTTGATCCCCGACATCACCCAATCAACTGGTTGATCAATCAAGACCTCCAGACCCAACTTGACACAATCTGCTGGCGATCCATTGACAATGTAAGCTGCTTGACAGCCAGGAAAGTCAATCTTTCTAAAAGCGAGGGGGTGTCGCATGGTAATGGCTTGACTGGTTGCACTTTGCTCACTGGCAGGAGCGAGCAAATAGACCTCTGCCCTTTGACTCAGCCATTGGACTAAGGACTTAAGGGCTGGCGAATGAATGCCGTCATCATTTGATACCAGGACTCTCATCATCGTCATATCGGATTATGCGCGCTCAGCGATAACTTCTATTTCTACTTTAGCACCGAGTGGTAAACCAGCTACAGCAAAGGCGCTTCGAGCCGGATATAAACCTGCAAAAGCTTCAGCATAGATTGTATTCATTGCTTGAAAATCATTTATATCAGCCAATAACACGGTAACTTTAACGACATTGGCTAAGCTTAAGCCCGCTTCTTCCAAGACATATTGAATATTCTTAAAGACTTGTTTAGTCTGAGCTTCAATATCCCCTTCAACCAACTTCCCGATTTCTCGGTCAATACCAATTTGACCAGATAGAAAGACAAGATTGCCACTTTCGATCGCTTGAGAATAAGCACCTACCGGTTGGGGAGCAAATTGTGATTCAATGGTTTTCATACAATTCCTACTTTCTTCTTATAATCTGCCTCGATTATAACATATTCTCTAGATAATCCTATAATTTATCTAAGCCCATTTTTAAATCAGCAATGATATCATCGGCATCTTCTAGGCCGACTGATAAACGAATTAAACCTTCCGCAATCCCTGAGGCTGCCCGTTCTTCTTCAGTATAAGGTGAATGAGTCATAGAAGCTGGGTGTTGGATCAGCGTTTCACAGTCGCCTAGAGAAACCGCCAAAGTACATAATTCTAATGAATTAATGAAATTAATTCCAGCTTGTTTGCCACCTTTGACTTCGAATGAAATCATGCCACCAAACTGGTTCATTTGTGATTTAGCCAATTCGTGTTGAGGGAAGCTAGCTAAGCCTGGATAGTAAACTTTTTCGACATTATCGTGGCTTTCTAAGAATTGAGCAATCTTCATTGCATTGCTTGAATGTTTCTCCATCCGTAATTCCAAAGTTTTCATGCCTCTTTGAATCAAATACGCATCGAAAGGTGATAAAACGGATCCGGTCATGTCTTTAATCCCAAATAAAGCGACTTGACTAATTATTTCTTTGCTACCCACCGCAAAGCCGGCAATCACGTCCCCATGACCATTCAAGTATTTAGTTGCTGAGTGAACCACCACATCTGCACCAAGTTCTAGCGGTCTTTGAATATAAGGGGTATTGAAGGTGTTGTCAACAACTAAATAGCAATCCTTTTGCGCCTTGACTAACTCAGCAGTCGCTTTAATATCAGTAATTAACAAGTTAGGGTTGGCTGGCGTTTCTAAATAGACAACTTTAGTATTCTCTTTCATGGCGGCCTTAATTTCTTCTTGGTTTGAAGCATCAACAAAGGTCACTTCAACTCCATAGCGCGTTAAACCATGACTTAACAAGGCAAAGGTACAACCATAAAGTGTTTTCGAAGCGACTACGTGGTCACCAGCCTTTAATAAGGTCCATAGTACTGAACTAATAGCTCCCATCCCTGAGGCAGTAGCGACTGCGGCTTCACCTGCTTCAAGATGAGCTAACTTATCTTCAACTACTTTAACGGTCGGATTTCCTAGACGCCCATAAATATACCCTTCTTCTTCCAAGGCGAAACGGCGACCACCTTGTTCAGCATTTTCGAAGACAAAAGTTGAAGTTTGATAAATAGGTGTTGTCAAAGCCCCATATTTATTCGTATCATGCCCTGCATGAATCGCTCGAGTTGCAAAACCTAAATCTTTGTTCATTTCCATAATTACCACTCCTCATATATTTTATATTGTTATTGATTTTTGTCTGGGACACTCTTCTAGGACGGTCCACTTTTCAAAGTCCCAAGGATGTTTGTGAATATAACCATTCGCAAACGGAAAGATACTAGAACCAATGGTTAATAAAAGTACGATGAACTGATACCAAAGTAGCGGAATGATCTCTAATGGACTGACCGCGCCTTTAGTTAAACCAGCTGCAATTAAGACTTGGGCACCATAAGGAATCAACCCTTGCATAAATGTTGAATAACATGAAAGCAAGGTGGCTGAGCGCCGAGGATCAATGCGATAAGTTTCAGAGATCCGTCGGCATGTTGGGCCGGAGATAATGATTGCTACCGTATTGTTGGCAACCGCCGCATCAATTAAAGAGACAATCGCCCCGATGCCAAATTCAGCCGTCATTTGATTCTTAATGACTTTCTCAATTTTATTCAATATCCACTGGATACCGCCGCCATAAGTCACTAAGGCAGCGAGACCCCCAGACAGAATGGCTAGCAGAACCATTTCAAACATGCCGGCAAAACCATCGTAGCTCAACTGGGTGAAGGTCACGAGATCAAACTCCCCATAGAATAAGCCGATGATTCCTGAGATCAGTAAGCCCATGCCTAGAACGACAAAGACATTCATGCCCATCAAGGCGAAGATTAAGACGAATAGATAGGGAATCACTTTCACCAGTTCATAGTCATAAGAAACTGCTTGTAAATCGGCAATCGATTCCGGTCGACCGAAAATATAGAGTAGGATTACGGTAATAACCATGGCTGGAAGGGCAATCATAAGACTGGTCCTAAATTTATCCTTCATGGAACAGCCCTGTGTTCGAGTTGAAGCGATTGTCGTGTCAGAGATAATCGATAAATTATCGCCAAACATGGCCCCACCAATTAAAGCCGCGATCATTAAAGCTAAGGAAACCCCTGTCTTATCAGCAAATCCTACCGCTATCGGTCCAACAGCAGCAATCGTTCCAACCGAGGTCCCCGTGGAAACCGAAATAAAACCCGCAATTACAAAAATTCCAATAGTAATCAATGATGGTGGGATGAAATTTAAACCTAGATTCACTACTGAATCTACCCCACCCATGGCTTCCGAAACTGTTGAGAAAGCCCCGGCTAACATATAAATCATAATCATGATGATGATGTCGCTATCGCCACAACCTTTGACAAAGACATCGAATTTGTCATCAAACTTTCCTTTTATTATTAGAAAGCCAGAAATAATACCGATTAAGATGGCAATCGGTGCTTTTAACACATAAAACCCCATCGGGTCTCCCTGAGAAACAAAGAACATACCTGCGCCAAGATAAATGCCTACGAAAATTAAAAAAGGAACGAGAGCTCGCGCTGAGCCAACTTGTATTTCTTTATCTTCTTTCATATATTCACTCCTTTATTATTGAATCTGTGTATAAGCTGTCCTCCTTCGTAAAATGATTTCGCTTTCATCGACAGCTCTATCATATACGATTTTTTACTGAAATCACTTTCACAATCCTGCATTTACAGGCTTAAGTCTAATAATACAGACACCAAATCTCCAACAAATTAATACAGAATTATACTATAAATATTCAGTTAAAATAGGGAGTAGATTGCTTTCTTAAATTCTATTGTAACAAGACCTTTCTTCTGTTTCATGGATGATATGACAAATTTTGCTTCAGTAATCTCGAAGGTGTTTATCAATTCCTTGCCCCTCGGGGTATTTCTTTATCTTCGGAAACTTTTTCTGGTAGAATGATTGAAGAATGTAAAACGTTTACATATATTAGGGGGATTATTATGCGTTACATGTTATCCAAAAGCAAACTACGAATGGTTGAGTTAGTAGACTTTCTTTATCCCCAACAAGATTGGCTGACCATTAAAGAAATTGCCGACCATTTCGGCTGTTCCGAACGTACGATAAAAAAAGATCTGGCCTTAATCCGTAATCAGAGTCAAGAAATTTATACAGAAAGTTCTAGTGAGGGAATTCGCTTGCATGTCGCTGAAAATCATGGCATCGAGAGCTTCTATCGGCAAATATTTGCTAATGATTATGTATATACCTTATTAGAATATTTACTCATTCATGGCGAGACCACCATCGAAAAGTTGTCCGAAGATTTATTTATCAGTGTGCCTACACTCTATCGTTTGACCCATCAAGCCAACGAAACTTTAAGCAGAAATTTCGAAGTTAAAATTCAAACCAGTCCCTTTTCCTTGGTAGGGGATGAGAAGACGATTCGTTTTATCATTGCACAATACTATACTGAGGCCTATCCAAGTTATCAGTGGCCCTTTGAATATCTTGATGAGCATTTTCTTGAAGAATTCTTAATTTTTCTGAGTCATCATTGCCAAATTAAATTAACCTTTGCTGATTTGCGGGCCTTGAAACTCTCTACAGCGGTTTATTTATATCGCCACTTTGACCAACATATCGCCAATTGGCATATCGATCAGGATAAATCGGATGATTATTACCATTCGCTGATGATGGATTATCGCTTCCGCAATTTGCAAGTAGAATTTGAACAACGCTATCAAATAACTTTTAATCAGAAAACGTTTGAAGATCTTTTTGGTCCATATTTACATCCGCTCTACTTTCTATCGTTTCGAGATTGGCAACAAGAGCGAAAATACAGTCCCTTGGCTGAGAAATCCTATCAATTCCTTTCTCACTGGCTGACTGACCTCGCTCGTCAATTTGAAATCCCTTTAGAGAATAAAGATCTGATCATGTTAAAGTTGCATAATACTTTACAAACTGAAGGTATTGAGACGCGGGCGATTTTCTTGATGTCTAATCGTAAGCAACAATTTTGCCAGTTGATTAAAGACAAAGATATCGAGTTCTATCATAAGATTCATCAAGGAATCCTTGAATATCGCCAACTATTCCATAAAAATGACAACATTCAAATAGTATATCATATGATTTATCTAGTTTATATCACTTGGACCAACCTATTTACTCATTTAGCTAACCGTAAAAAGCCGATCAATGCTCTGATATTAAGTGACTTTGATCAGGGGCATACCCTTTTAATTCAAAATATTATTTATCATCACTTTGCCAACCGCTTAGTGACTCATGCTTATCAGTCTTTAGACATCAAGGAGTCCATCTTGCAGGAATATGATATTATTATCGCAAACTTCCACATCCCTCATACCAATCATCCACGAATTATTTGTGTAGATTGTGTACCCACTAAATCCGATCTCGTCTGGGTGAATCAGATGATTGAACAAGTCCATGAAGAAAGAGATAGAAATGTTAAAGCCCAAAATTTTCTTCACATCATTGAATAATTGACCTCAGATTAAAAAGACTGACCCGCAATTCATCACTTCACTAAAAATAATAAAGTGAAGAACGAATGACAGGTTAGTCTTTTATTGATTAAATATTTTTAAAAGGGCTTATCTGGCCAAGGTTTGAATCGGTAGATGATCATTCAATAAAGCATGACCAGGATCTAAGCGATTCTTCTGAACTCGGCCACTCTTAATAAATAAAAGCGTGATGGTGGTTGATATCAAAATACTAAAACCGTGAGTCAAGAAACCTAAGCCTAGATTGAAACCAATTGGTTGGCTTAAAATATAAGCCACACAAGCATAGAGCATTAAGACAGCTGGTAGGAATGTTACCCAGTAATTCCGCTGATGTAAGAACAGATAACGGGTAGATACGAATAAGGAAATTACTGCCGTAACTTGATTAGCCCAGTTGAAATAGCGCCAAATAATATTGAAATCCATCATAGTTAAGACAAAAGCGACCGCGAAAATGGGTAAAGTTAAGGTTAATACACGCCGAGCTGTATCTTGTTTAAAACCAATATATTCCGCGAGAATATTTCGCAAGCTTCTAAAAGCAGAAAGTCCTGAAGAAATTGGCAGAACAATCACACCGAGAATAGCGGCTGTCCCTAATACATTCCCTAAAAGCAACACTGAGACTTGATTAACCACATAAGAAGGGGTGCCCGTTTGAATCATTTCGGCTAAGCTCCGACCCTCAAATAAAGTCATTGAAGCCGCTGCCCAAATCATAGCAATGATTCCTTCCGCAATCATCATTCCATAGAAAGTAATCCGCCCTTCTCTTTCTTTGGTCATGGTCCGACTGACCATCGGAGTTTGAGTCGCATGGAACCCTGAGATAGCCCCACAAGAAACCGTAAAGAATAAAGCAGGAAAAATAGGTGTATGGTTTGGATGTATATTGGTTAAATGAGCAACATTCAAGTCAGGAAGTTGATAACCGCCAGTAAGTAGAGCAATTCCCATCGCCACTGTTGAAAGGATTAATATTCCGGCAAACCAAGGGTAAACTTTACCCATAGCTTGATCAATTGGCAAGAACGTCGAAATAATATAATAGACAAAGATGAGGAAAGTCGTCAAACCAATACCAATAAAATCTGGACTAATATCGGCAATCAAGGTAGCGGGCGAAATCACAAACACAGTCCCCACCAATAAGAGCAGTAACATGATAAAGATATTGACCAGATGACGAACAGGCTTGCCGAGGTACTTGGCCGCTAGTTCTGGTAAGTGAGCTCCATTATTTCTCAATGAAATCATACCGATCATATAATCATGAACGGCCCCGGCAAAGATACAACCTAGAACAATCCAAATATAAGCCGCTGGTCCATATAAAGCTCCCATAATCGGTCCAAAAATAGGTCCTGTTCCCGCAATATTTAATAATTCAATGATACAATTTTTCCACCGTGGCATCGGTACAAAATCCATACCATCTTGTAAAACTTCAGCCGGAGTTAAGCGGTCTGGATTAATTTGAAAGTTTCTTTCAATATAACTTCCATAAAATATATAGCCCAAGATTAATAAGACAATTCCGCCAATAAATGTTAACACAGCCATCTTCCTTTCTTTCAATAATGCGCTTACATTATATGAAAGAAAGAGCTGTTTGCGTAAAATTCATGACGAAATAACTGATATTTCCGATGAAATGCAGTCAGGCCCCTTTCAAATACAGTAAGACCTACTAGTCTATGCCTAACATGGTCTTAAAATGATTCAAATAGGAGCGACTAACTGGAACTTTATCTCCATTAATCATGGTTAAACGAAAAGTTTGGTTAAACCAAGGCTGAATTTCTTTCAGGGCCGTTTGGTTAATAACATAAGATCGATGAACTTGAATAAATCGCTGCCCGGATAATTTCTCTCTTAGGGCTTTTAAGGTGGTTTTACTAATGTATACTTTTTCAGCTAAGTGAATCTCAACTTGGCCCGCATCCGCCAATAAATAAATAATTTCTTGCGGATCAATCATAATTATTCGGTCTTCGATTTGGATGGGCAAAGTCGAGCTGGGCTCAGTTATAATTGTCGATGTCGCTATTTCCTCAGTTTTTGTTTGAACTGAATTTTTATGACTAGCAGCCAATCCTTGAATTTTAGTAATAATTCGTTGGACTTCTTCTTGACGGAAGGGTTTTAACAAATAATCGACCGCATTTTGATGGAAGGCATCAATGGCATACTGACCAAAAGCCGTGGCAAAGACAATATAAGGCGGATGATCTAATTTGTTAATCATTTGAGCAAGTTCGATCCCCGACTCTTCTTGCATCTGAATATCTAGAAAGGCCACATCAAAGGTCTGCCCCAATAGTTTAGGGAGTGCTGTTTTGATGGAATGACTTGATTCTACCTTAGCTTGAGAATCAACCGACTTAATCAGATAAGTCAATTCCTGAATGGCTAAAGGTTCATCATCGACTAAGATATAATTCATGATATTTGACCTCCTTGAATGGGGATCTTGGTCTCAATACAAGTCCCTTCCCCTTGGCGACTCTCAATCTGCAAAGCTGCACTTTGATCAAAAATTCCCACTAAACGTTGATTGAGATTGTACAAGGCGGTTCCAGTGCCAGTCTCAGATTCTATGGGTTGATGCGTAATTTCCTTTAGAATCTCTAGACGGATGCCCCGACCATTATCTTGGACGCGTAATAATAAATAATTGGCTCTACAACGAGCTTTAACCCATACCTTGGCACCATCTTCAACTTGCCAATGTTTAAAAGCGTGGCGCATCGCATTCTCCACCAGTACTTGAACGGTAAAATTCGGCAATTCAATAGACAGACATTGAGGGTCTACATCAAAATTGACCTCTACCCGACCAGGAAAACGGGCCTCCTCTATTTCTAAATACGCTTGAACATGTTGAATTTCTGCAGCCAAGCTAATTAAAGGATGTTGGTGATTGGTGAGTGAAGCCCTGAAATAATCGGAAAGATTGAGCAACAAGTGGCGAGCTTTATCAACATCAAAACGCATAATGGCTGAAATAGTATTCAAAGCATTGAAGAAAAAATGGGGATTCACTTGGGCTTGTAAACTTTTGAGCTCAGCTTGTTCGAGCAATTGTTTCTGCGCTTGAATCATCCCAAAGGTTAATTGCATGGAAAAGATATCTGCTAATCCAGAGGCTAATTCTTCTTCTAATGCAGTTATATCTTCTGACCGGTAGAAATAAAATTTCAAGGTTCCTAAGGTCTCATTTTGGTTCTTTAGAGGCACGATAATGCCTGCTGCGATTGGGCAATTAGCTTGATGACAACCAATCTGGTCTGAATTCAAGGCAATCGACTTCTTACCACTAGCTAAGGTCGTCTGAGTCAAGTCGGTGCGAATATCTTGGCCCGCAAAATGATGGTCAGAGCCTGCACCAATATAAGCCAACACTTGATGATCATTGGTAATTGAAACGGCGGCTGCGTTGACAGCGGGATAAATCAATTCGACCAAAGCTTGAGCAGAGGTTCGATTCAGTCCTTGATTGAAATATGGTAAGGTTTGATTAGCCAGTGACAGTACTTGAGAAGTCTGGATGGCCTTTGTATTTACCCCTTGGCGAATTAATAATTGAATGATAGACATAAAGACACCCGCACCCAGACTATTCACCACAACCATAGGAATGATAATTAGTTGGATTAACTGAAGCGCTTGACTAGCATTCTGGCTGAACAGATAGATAATCAACATTTGCAGAAGCTCCATCATGGTCGCACAAAGACTAGCTTCACTCACCGATAGATAACGTTGTTGGCGAATTGATCGATCCCCCAGTAAGCCAGATATAATCCCTACCGAAACTGAAGAAACAAAATAGATAAAGGGATCTAAACCTCCTTGTAGGACACGGACAATGCCGGTAACCAAACCCACTGCAAAACCTAGAAACGTTCCGCCAATCATGCCCGAAATACTAATCGCTAAAACACGAGAATTTGCTAAAGAAGCGCCCGCTGGAAGTTGCCAAAGGTTAGACGTATTAACAATTTGATCCCCTTCAACCACAACACCCATAAAATTTGAGATAATTGCAAACAAGGCAAAGACAATAAATAGCCAGACCCATGACTTCTTACTTTGGCGTTGCTTCATGGCTAATTGTAATTTATCCGTCGTCATTAAGGTGTAAGCCAAAATAACAATAAACGACGCCCTCAGTAATAACTGTAAAAATAAATTCGCCATCATCTTGCCCCCTATATCCATAGCAATATTTATTTTATAAGAAAGTCTAGCTAGACGCAAAAAATTGTTAGCTATCATTGATTTGAAGTGCCTTCGTCGCTTAATTCCTCAAATTATCGATAAACCACCACCCAAAAATAGATGGGAACATTTAAGCCAAGTCAGATTAAATCAGCATTCTCAAACAATATTTGATAAAATCAATTATAATCAGCTTTTTCAATTTCAGGTCTTGCCATCTTTCAGTAAACATGATAGACTAATAAAAGTTTCTGTTTTAATTAATCAGAAACTTCTGGGGGCGTAGCTCAGTTGGGAGAGCGCTACAATGGCATTGTAGAGGTCGTCGGTTCGATCCCGATCGTCTCCATTCCATATGAATAATTCAAAAAGACTAGCTAAGTTGCTAGTCTTTTTGCTATTTATCCATAAAAAATAGAGCAGTAGATTATCTACTGCCCTATCAAAATCTCTCAGATGTGTTTAATAGGATTGACGCTTAATTAACACACATCCAAGTCCAACAAATAGTAGTCCAAATAAACTATATGCAAACAATTCAAGGTCTGATTCACCAGTTTCCGGTAAAACATTGGCTTTAACCACTGGAATTTCTGGTTCTTCAGGAATCTTCGGCTCTTGAGGCTCGTTTGGTTCTTCTGGTTCCTCAGGCTCGTTTGGTTCTTCTGGTTCCTCAGGCTCCTCTGGCTCTTCAGGCTCTGGATCCTTAGGTTGATCAGGTTGCTCAGGGTCAGGATATTTATTAGTAATTTCAAACCCTTGAGTCATATCCCCAGTGATTACAACTTCCACACCTTCTAATAAGTGTTCAGCCACGGTATATAGATATTTTTTACCTTCAGCATCCCATTTAGGAAGGTCTTTCCAAGTATAGGCTGTCTCCCCATCTTTGAGTTCAATGGTATCGACGACTTCGCCATCACGCAGTAAATCAATCGTGATGGTTGGCTTTTCAGCTGGACCATTAATCCACACTTTCTTAACGCCTAGTTCCGTCAATTCAATAATAAACTCATTGATTAACTTATTGCCATCTTGGCGACTGGTATAGCCATCAACTGGACGTTCTTGAACGGTATAGGTATATTCGTTACCTTCTTCATCCCATTTAGGAAGGTCTTTCCAAGTATAGGCTGTTTCCCCATCTTTGAGTTCGATGGTATCGACGACTTTGCCATTACGCAGTAAATCAATTGTGATGGTTGGTTTTTCAGCTGGACCATTGATCCATTCTTTTTCGATGGCAAGTTGAGTTAAGTCAATAATAAACTCATTGATTAACTTATTGCCTTCTTGGCGACTGGTATAGCCGTCAACAGGACGTTCTTGAACGGTATAGGTATATTCGTTACCTTCTTCATCCCATTTAGGAAGATCTTTCCAAGTATAGGCTGTCTCCCCATCTTTAAGTTCGACGGTATCGACGACTTTACCATCACGCAGTAAATCAATCGTGATGGTTGGCTTTTCAGCTGGACCATTGATCCATTCCTTTTCGATGGCAAGTTGAGTTAAGTCAATGATAAACTCATTGATTAACTTATTGCCTTCTTGGCGACTGGTATAGCCATCAACTGGACGTTCTTGAACGGTATAGGTATATTCTTTACCTTCTTCATCCCATTTAGGAAGGTCTTTCCAAGTATAGGCTGTCTCCCCATCTTTAAGTTCGACGGTATCGACGACTTCGCCATTACGCAGTAAATCAATTGTGATGGTTGGTTTTTCAGCTGGACCATTGATCCATTCCTTTTCCACTTCAATATCTATTTTATAAGTGTTCTTGATCTGCCAGGTTAATCCATTCGTATTATCCGATTGAATCAAGTCAACTTTTGGATAGCTACCATGCTCATTTGGAGTTGGATTTGTTACATTGAATAAACTATAAGCCACTCCATCAATCATTAGTTTAGGTAGATACAAACGATATAATCCATCAGCATCTTTACGTAGATAGAAGTTATACTCAGTTAAGCCAGGCACATTGCTTTCAACTACATATTCAGCAATTCTTAATGGTTGACCATTTAAAATCAACTCGATGGGTTTTTCCTGACCAAAAATCACTGATTTATTCAATTGAGTTAACCATTCACCATCCAAAACAGGATGTGGAATCTTATCCCAAACAAATTCTTGTGATTCAACTATTTTATCATCAACCACTAAATTTAGCTTAATATTACCCATAAAATCTTTAAAATGATCGTTGGTAGGTAATAATCTAATTAAACCATCATCAGTTAAGCCAGCTTCCGGACGATAGTTATCTGCATATTCTATGCGGAAAATATATTTTCCTTTTGATGGAATCTCAATATATTTTCCATTAAAGTGATCAACAGTAGCTTCTTCTATACTGTATTTTCCTTGGGCCAAAGCTAAAGGATCTAAGCGATCGAATCGACCTTGCCATTGATTTTCTTTATTTAAGATTAATTGGCGATAAACTGGTTTTCCATCTTGATCATAAGATTCAACAACCTTTTTGCCATCTTTTAATAGATAAACAATAACTTCCTTGGGAAAATCTTTCTCAGGGATTTTATCTTCATTTATCCATTTTTTCTCAACTTCTAGGCTAGTTTGCTCGAAATTGGTTAGGGTAAAAGTATGTTCACTAGCATCTTGAACAATTTCACTGGTTTCTACCAGTTGTTCTGCCATAAATCCACTACTTGCGGTATCGTCATAATCTTGAATCCATAGATATGGTAAACGTAATGTATAGGTGCCATCAGCATTCCGAACTAAAACGACGGCATAACCACTATCATGAATACCATAACCGTGAATATCTTTACTCCAGTCTTCTCCATAATCGATGAAGGCTCGATCTTGGCCGTAGTATTCGATATTGTTAATTTTATTCAGCAATAAAGGATGCTTCAACAAGCTTTGCCATTGAGTTGCTTCGGTCAATTCAGCATGATCAATTAAAGTTAATGCTTGATCTTGATCTTTGAAATATAAGTAAATCTTAGATTCTGGCATTTCTGCTTCATCATCATAATCTGGACCTAAATCTGTAGAGAAAATACGTTTAATCACTAGGTGACCTGCTTCAATTTTCTGTTCATCTTGTTGAACACGTTCAGTGACTTCAACATGGTATTGATTACCTTGTTCAATCACTAAGTATTTCAAACCACGTTTTGCCAATTCAGCCGCTGAGAAAATCAAGCCTTTATCTAAAGAATTTGCCGGCAGACCTTCAATGTCAGCATAAGGCGTTTGGTGGAATAAAGCAGACCATTGATTATCCTTATTGAGCGTGATTTCACCATATTTATATAGGCGAGGATCCTTGGCATAATTATCGCGGACATATTGGCTGTCTACATCTTCTGGCACAATAAAGATATCAACGATAACATCCTTATTTTCTACCGAAGAAGAGATTGAAGGATCCCAGATTTTCTCAAGACGTAAGTTATAATCACCCAAATCTTCTGGTGTGGTTAGGTTAGCATTAGAGCCAAAGCCCCCACCATTTCGTGAAGTATTACCTAGGATAAAGGTTTGCGCTGTTTGCCAAGCTTCTTCCATCAGAGCGTCATCGTATACCGCACGTAAATTAACCATAAGATCGGTATATGATAGATGATCAGGAATCTCGTCGCCTGTCTTTCCTTCTTGAATGAATTTAATAATGTTCAAGGCTTTAGTCACTGGTGAAAGTTGAGAGTAAAACTTATCTTTAATATTTATCTTATTTAAAAGGAAATATTTAGTCTTCTTAGAGAAGGTTAAATCTCGACCCGCACCATCTGCTTTATTATTAAAGACATAAACGGTATGGCCATCGCCTATATGCACAAATCCAGTTGGACAATTCCATAAGCCACCACCATTACCACCACCAAATGAATCAATCCAAGTGGCTCGAGCAGTGTTTTCAGTAATCAATAACTTATCAAGAATTTGAATACGTGGCGGGAATGAAACATAGACGCCACCACCAAAATTATTTGAACGGTTGTCCAAGATCATTGTTTTTACAAAGTGAACAAAGTTAGTGTCTACATAGACACCTCCACCCACGGTAGAAGCCACATTCTTATAAATCAAGCCACCCTTTAATGAAGCTTCTGATTTATTTTCTTTGAGGTGCTTCTCGTAGTTTGCAGGAGTATTAGCATATTCGCGGTTGACAATGTTACTGAATTCACTCAAAAATTGATCAGAAACAGCAATTCCGCCACCAGATCCAGAACGATTATTGGCCACAATCCCATCATTCAATGTTAATTTGGCCGCCGGATTGGAAGCGAGTATTTGATTTGTTATTAACAATCAAACCACCATTCATTTCGAAATAGGCAGTATCAGCCGAACCGAATAAACTCCCTACAAATACACCACCAGTGATTCCCCCATTGTTATTATCAATCAAGCCATTGTTCATCGTAAAACTAGCGCCTGGGTCAACATAGACAGCTCCAGCCGAGGTCGGACGAGTATAATCAGGGTCAATCTTTTCATAAGATGTATTCTGACTGATTCGTCCCCCATCCATAATCAATTGGCCACCTTTTTTAACTTTAATCGGCGCTGTATAACCATGATTGTTCTTACTTCCCATAAGAATAGCATTAATGATACGTAGCTTACCGCGGATATCCATCATGGTTCCTCGATCGTCAAAGGCAGTTTGAACCGAGCTATTGCCATCGATATATAAAGCGCTTTCTTTATCGCCCAAAATCAGTTCACCTATAACTTCGAACAAAGTATCGGTCACAAAGTTATCAGCCCGTCTAATTACAACAGCCCCTGATTCACGTGTCGGTAAAGGATTATTGGTTAAATCACCAATCTTTATTGCTTCCTCTCCGCGACGTCGAGCTTCTTCAATGATTTCTCGTTGACTAGCTTCGCCACGGTTAGCTGCATCTGCTGGTTGTTCAATCGCTTGCCAAGCTTCATCTGCTACTTTTGCATTATTAGCCGTTAAGGTAATCTGTTGATCCTTACCAATTCTCAGTTTCTCCGTTAAGTCAAAACTGTCCATAATCTTAATGGTGGTAGCTTCAGTGCCGGCTTCAGCAATCGCTTGCTTTAATTCTTCAAAAGTCCGCACTTCCACGACAGATGCATCTTCAACATTTGGACTTGGGTTCTCTTCAGCTGCTAAGCTACTATCTGCAGCAGGTGTTTCTTCCTCAGCGAGTATGTCCATCTCTGGGCTAGGGATTTCATCTTCTGCAGGCATCACTGGATCAGTTTGAGGAACAGCTTCCTCCTTACTGCCTGATTCTGGCTCTTCGGTCAACATTTCAGCAACAGGAATCCCTGAAGCTTCTTCGGGTTCAATTTCTAAAGCATTATTGACCGTTCCAACTTCTGGTTGTTCCACTAAATTGACTTCTTGAGCACTGACTATATTCATCGGAATAAAATACAAGACCATCGTAAATAACACAAATAAACATCGTTTAAATCGATTCATGTCATTTCTCCTTTCTATTAAATATTTAGAATAAAGCCAAAAAAGCCACCAATAGATTTACCCAAAAATAAACCCACAATGACTACCCAACTTCATTCTATAATAATATTATCACATAATAATTATTTATTCAGTAATAAATTTATATTTCTGCCAATTATTAACCGATTTAATAGTTGATAAAATTTGCACATGTAGCTGATTTAATCCATAGGGAATACCTTATCTTTGGTATTAACTTTACGCTTCAGTTATACTCAATTTAATCGAAGGAAAGGAGCTTTTAAATGAAAAAACTACTGAAAAGTATTGTCTGTTTCTTAATATTCAGCCTAAGCATAAATCTAGCTCAGACTGCTTACGGCCAAGATGAGGCTTTTGATTTAAGTCAGTATAGTGAGAGTAATATGGATGTCAAGGAATTTTCCGATAAAATCAGCCAGGCCGCTAACGAAATTGAAAATGTCGAAGAAGATATTAATGTTGATATTCTCGTAGAAACAGCTGAAGATGAAGATCAATCTAACTTAACGGGAAACTTTAAACTATTATATGATCAAACACAAAGTTTAGCGTCAGTCATTCTAAACGTAGAAGTAGACGATGGCAATCAGCTTCAAAAAAACCAAGTATATATGCCCAATGGTGAAAAAAGTCTTTGGATCCGCGAAGATAGCCAAGATAATTGGACTAATCAAACACCAGCAGGCCCGCTTGACCAATACCATTCCAAGCCCAATTATCTTCTAGTCTTAGACACAATTCTAGACTTACAAGACGATCTAAAGATTCTAGAAAATGAAGATGCTTACGTTCTGACTCCAAAAGATGATTCGGTTGATTTATTTCACGCTTTTCAAGACCATTATGATCTTAAATTCGACGGAAATCCGAACGACTTAGATCAACAAGCCATCTTTATCTTTGACAAGGATAATTTTAACCTAAGCCAGGTCCATCTTAAATTCTTCTTTGAAACGGAGGAAGGACGACTGAATATGGACGTCTTAACGGATTTCTCCAATTGGAACCAACTCGACCCTAGTATCTTTGAACAAAATCCTGAAGAAGCCACCATTGAATCATCATTCTAATAATTATTTTTTTGACTTGTTTAGTTATTTAATAATCTGTTTTATGCCTTATCGCCAATAAATCTACAAAAGACCGAATGACAAATACAGAAATAAGGGAACCTCCTCCACATTATTTACTTGGTATAATATTTCAAGCAATGTCTGTAGAGTCCTAATCCACTAGGAAATTGTTAACCCTATTCTGATTGATTATACTTCGGTCCTTTTTCAATTGCTTTTAATAACATCGATCTGAATATTCTTTATTTTCTTAATTTTCTAAAATAGGCTATTTGCAGATAATAGAATAGTACAAAAATCAGCAGACTAGTAGCAATCATCTTGAACCACTCCGCCCCACTAACATCAATATTTGGATATTGATTATTCATGGCTAAAGATAATTTCGCTGAGACAAATAAATAAGAGAGAATTTCAATTCTTTGCTGACTGGCCAAGAAGAAAGACAAAATCCCAGTAGCTAAAGATATTGCCACGGGAATGGCAAAACTATCAAATCTGAGTGATAAATAGGATTGGATACACATCATGACTACTGAAAATAAGGTGACCCAGCCCAACCAGCCCGCTATACCCAAAGGCATGGCTGATTCAAAATTAAATAGACTCCCAGCACTAAAGTAAAGAAGGATAAACCATAATTGACTGAGACAAATCACAATGAACGCCGTCATAATTTTGGCTAGAATAATTTGTCCTTCTGAATAGGCTGCTGAAAGTAGGAGTCGTATGCCATGATGGCGATGTTCTTGTCGCCAAATGAACGCTAAACACAGTCCTACAACAAAAGGATAGAAGAAGGAACCATAAAATAGAAAGACTTGCGTCCATAAGCTAACCCATTCTCGCTGTAAAATAGCTTGATTATAGGAAAAATTAATACTACCAAAAATCACGGCAAACAAAGGGAGTCCAATTAAAGGAAGATATATTTTGGATTGCTTTAATTTCAAAAATTCAAGTCTGATTAAATTCATTTTATTCACCTACCTTCGTTTTTTGGCCGAAATACACGCCGAGAATACCGAGAAGGAATCCAGCTAGGATTGGATAGAAAGTGAAATTTCGTAAATGGTATTGGAAAGTTTCACCAACTCTTTCTGCATCAAGGCGCATCAATAATATATACCAGGCATAGGGTATGACATAAGTCATCAATTCTGAAATTAACATTACCGCGATTCCAATTAATGAACCAAAGATAGCTCCAGCCATATTAGCCAAAGGATTCTCAAATTTTAGGGCCAAATAATAATGAACGCCACTTAAAGCAAAATTCACCGCCACAGTTCCTAAATAATAATAAGCTATTTCAATCGCAGAAAGACTAAAGGGAACTGAATAAACCATTAGTATGCCAAAAATTATTAAATACATCAGGCTAGTAAATAGCCAGAGAACCCCCTGCAAATACCAAAACTTAACTTGGTTCACCGTCTGAACCGACAAACCACTGGTATAAATTATTTTCCACATATTGTGTTTAGCTTCCTGTTGAATGCCAATATTATAGATACTGGCAATTAATAATGGATTAACAATAATTGCCAAGAGACTCAAGGCATCAAAGACTTTGTATATCGTAAAATGATTAATATCACCCATTATTTGTAAAAATACAATGAAAAGATTGATAAGTATCATTCCGATAAAAAGAATCACAAAATAGAATAAAGAATATTTTTTAGCTTCTAATTGAAATAATTGACCTAAATTCATTGAATCCCTCCTGACAGACTCTTGTCAGCAGTGAATTCTATAAATAGTTCTTCTAAAGAACGAACATTTTCATAAAGTCGATAAACCTCAATTCCAGCTTGAACCAATTGCTGATTCATTTGAGCCACTCTGGCATCTTCTTGATAAGGCAGTTGGATTTCATCAGCTTGGATTGATTGGTTCGGCAGATTCAGTAAAGAACATGCCAATTCATTATCAGATGTTTTTATACAAAAGCTACGCCGCTGGTGATGTTTAAAATTCTCTATCGTCCCTTGATACAAAAGTTCTCCCTGGGCTAAGATTCCTATCTGACTGGCCATCTTCTCAATCTCATCCAAGGCATGCGATGACACCATAACGGTTGTCTGATAACAATCGGGCAAACTTTTGACTAAACGACGAATTTCATCTTTGGCCTGGGGGTCTAAGCCGTTGGTCGGTTCGTCCAAAATCACCAAAGGAGGACGGCCCATGATAGCCATGGCTATCGCTAAACGCTGCTTCATCCCAAGGGAATAATGTTTAACTTTCTTCTTTACCTGGCCGGACAAGCCGACAATTTCAAGCGCCTCTTCAATAACTTGCGCTGGTAATCTCTTCATTTGACTGACAATCTCTAAATTTTCGGGTCCAGTTAAATTCTCGTAATAAGAGGGTTCTTCAATCAAAGCCCCAATCCTTTGCATGAGGGCTTGACGGTCTTGGTTTTGTCGATCTTGCCCGAATAAATGAACAGCTCCACTGGTAGCTTCTTGTAAGCCACATATAATCTTCATAATGGTTGATTTACCTGCTCCATTCGGACCAATCAGTCCGTAAACTTCGCCTTGTTGAATGACCAGCTGATCGATATCGACGACTTTTTGTTGCTGAAACGACTTGGTCAAATGTTCAAGTCTGACAATTTCTTTCATTCTTATCACCTCGTATTCAGCTTAACTCATAAATCATAAATCCAGCTAAATTCTACCTTAATTTTCCCTTAAATCGGTCAGAATCAGTCAATGTTAATCCTTTACCATGATATACTAAGAGAAAGGAGGGACTTATCCGTGAACTATTATCAACGCCGTCTATTATTGGTCGAGGATCACCAAGAGATTGCTCAATTTATTCGTCAAAGTTTAATACAAGCCGGTTTCCAATCGATTAATTGGAAAGCAGATTTCCAATCCGCCCTTCTAGCACTGGACCAAGAGGCTTTCGATTTAGCCATACTAGATATCATGCTTCCTGATGGAAATGGCTATGACCTTCTACAATATATTCGTCAAAGTTCGCGTATGCCCGTCCTCTTCTTATCGGCCGTATCAGATATTGAACAACAATATAAAGGCTTTGAATTAGGTGCTGACGATTATATTGTCAAACCCTTTAAGACACGTGACTTGGTTCTGCGGATTCGTTCCTTGCTTAAACGAGCCTATCCAGAAGCCAGAAATTGGATTCAAATTGGCAACCGCAGAGTTGACTTTAGTCGGGCAATCATTATTCATCAACAAGAAGAAATTCCTTTAACCGCCAAAGAATATGCTATTCTTAAGGTATTAGCGGACCAACCTAACCGGATAGTAAGCTTTGACCAAATAATGATACAAGTCTGGGGGCATGCCTATGAGGGCTATCAGAATAGCTTGATGGCTCATATCCATAAAATTCGCCAAAAAATCGAAAATAACCCCACTGAACCTAAGTATCTATTGACAATGAAAGGCTTAGGCTACAAATTAAATTTGGAGCGATAAAATATGTCTACGTTCAAATACTTAACCCGCTTGATTGCCCAATCAACTCTGACCATCTTGCTGGTCTTTATTACCAGTTTGGCCATTTTTATAGCTGCTGTTTTTTTCCTCTTGGTGCAAGATTATCATACTAATCATCATCCAAATCAAATCCAGGTTCAACTAATAAATGATACTCAGGAATTAGAACTCACCAAAAGCAATAAAGATCTCTTAAGAAAAGAAAAAATTTGGCTGATGGAACTTAATCAAGAAGGACAGATCGTCCAATCGTTTGATCTGCCAGATAACTTAAAGCGAGATTATCAACTGAATGATGTCGTTCGCTTTACCCGCTGGTATTTAGAAGATTATCCCGTCTTCTCTTACCCTATCAATCAACACTTGTTAGTCCTAGGTTACCCCAAACACAGCTTTGATAAATTTCCGATGAATTATTATCGTTTAACCAAATTAAAGGGTTTGTTTTTGCTGGGTTTAATATGTTTCGCCATTTTTGCCCTTGGTTTATATATCATATATTTACGAAACCGATTATCTTTGAACCAAGAACTTGCGCCAATCAATCAAGCTATTCAAGATTTACAAAATCAACAAGACATTTCCTTGAATGAAGTCGGTAGCTTTAGCGAAATCAAACGTACGCTTAATCAAACTGCTCAAGTTATCCAAGACCATCGCAAGCAAAAAGATCATTGGATTCGTGGTGTAAGTCATGATTTACGAAACCCTTTGACACTTATTCTCCAACATAGTGACAACTTGGCAAATAAAATAAAGGATGCCAACGACCTGCAACAAATTGAAAAGCAAGTCCAAAATATGCAAGATATTATAGAAAATTTAAATTTATCCTATATCTTGGATCAACAAGAGCTCCAGCAACAAATTGAATCTGTCTCTTTTAATCAAATACTACGAACTATCCTGACTGACTTTATTAACACATATCCCGACCTGGCTATTGATTATCAAATAGTGGACCAAGAAATTTATATCCAAGCCATTCCTTCCCTTATTCAACGTGCCATTAATAACATACTCTACAACTCTATTAAGCATAACCAAGAAGTGACTATAAATATTCAGCAAAGAATTGAAAACAATCAGATTCAACTAGATATCATAGATAATGGGACCATCACGCTTCAACAAGTCGAAAAGTTAAATCATAAAACTGACAACTACGAGAACCATGGCCTCGGCAGTCTGATCAGTCAACAAATTATCCGCCTACACCATGGAACGATGAAATATTTTTATCAAGACCCTGGTCTAAAAGTTAGTCTCCGACTACCCCTAGCTCGAGAAAAACAAAATAATTCTTGACAGGTCATAAACGATTTAGTAGGATAATTAGTAATTGTTACTATTATTTGATTGGAGAAATTATCATGGATGCTTACTTTACCTATCCCGAATTAGTTGAAGAAGCCTATAGCTTTTACCAAAATTCCGATATAGAGATCGATAAACTCAGTCTTTGGCGGAATATGGTCGATTTAGGGATCCTCGATGGTCTAGGACAACCGACCTCGGCAGCCATAAATTCTGGTCTAGTCCGTGAATTTATCGAAGAAGAAAATCTTAGCCTGGCGGAATTCAAAGAAGTCTATCCAGTTTTTGATCGTTATTCGGATCAATTCTTTATCTTTCAGGACGGCTTCTGGCAAGTCCATGCTGATTTGCTTGACCTTATCCAAATAGATATTGAAGATGGTAGCCTTTCAGCACCAGAGGTGATGGAACTGGAAGCCTATTTCAACAATCAGATTGATGACATATTTAAAGATTAAAGGAGCGAAAAATATATGGCAGTCCCAAAAAGCAAAACCTCAAAATCTCGTAAAAATAAAAGACGAGCCCAACACAAGTTGTCCAGTCTAAACCTTAGTTTCGATTCGCAAACCGGTAGCTATAAAATGAGCCACCGAATTGATGAAAATGGCTACTATAAAGGACGACAAGTCATTAAAGTCAAACAAAAATAAAACTGAATAATTGTTTAATTGCAAATTAAACGACAGACATACGAAGCAAAAAGATCCACTGACAAGTCAGCCAATTTCTCTATTGGCTAGCTTGGTGGATCTTTTATTTACGCTTAGCTGGGTGTAGTAGCGCGGATAAATCTTCTTAACTACAAGAAAGACAAGTTTACAAGAAGTATTTATTCTGCCAAGCGGATATTAAATAATGTTATGCAAACTAGTAAATAATCTTTAAATCTTTTAAGACAGCTTCAGCTTCGTTAAAGAGACTTTCAATAATTTCTTTACAAGGGCGAATTTCAGTAAACATACCCGCAACTTCACCGCACATTGGTGATCCGGTATTCATGTCGCCTTCATAAACCGCACGGCCAAGCGAACCTTCTGTCAATTTCATGAGTTCTTCTTTTGGTGCATTTTCTTTCTCTAGTTCATAGAACTTAACTAACATTTCATTGGCTAGGGAACGAACAGGGTCTTTCATTGAGCGACCTGTTACAATCGTGGCAGTGTCATTAGCATTAATAACGGCTTGCTTATAATTCTCATGAATTGGGCATTCTTCAGCAGTTAAGAAAGCTGTTCCGACTTGAATACCTTGGGCTCCGAGGGCATACATAGCCACTACTGAACGGCCATCTCCAATTCCTCCAGCCCCAATGACCGGAATATCAACTGCATCAACGATTTGAGGAAGAAGTGACATGGTTGAGGTTTGACCGATATGGCCCCCAGCTTCTTGCCCTTCAGCGACTACCCCATCAGCGCCAGCAGCTTCCATCTTCTTCGCATGTTTAATTGAAGCAATGACTGGGAAGACTTTGATTCCCGCTTCTTTCAAGCTAGGAATATATTTAGCCGGCGATCCAGCTCCGGTAGTAACCAAATCAACTTTTTTCTCAATAATAACTTCGACTAATTCATCGCAATTATCAACTTGTAACATCAAATTAACACCGAAGGGTTTATCAGTGATTGCTCTTAAATCATCAATTTCTTGGCGCAGTTGATCGGCAGACATACCACCAGAAGCGATAATTCCCAATCCACCTGCTTCTGAAACGGCAGCAGCTAGTTTATGAGTCGCAATCCGAGCCATAGCCCCTTGAAAGACTGGATATTTTATCCCTAACATTTCACAAACCGTTGACATAACATACACTCCTTTTGTGTTATTTTTCACATTTTATGTTTAAATTATACACTTAGGATTTTTGCTTTTCAAGCTACAATATTTTGTTTTTGCTATATAAAACTTGCTAATTAAGTCCATTAAAATGTAAAAAAAGCCGATACAATCAAGTTTACATAGCATTCATAAGTGCTCGCCTACAAAATTGTATCCGCTTTATTAAATTATTTAATCACTTTATTAGAGAACCTTATTGAAATTGACTCGACAAAGGTATATGTGAATTATAGCACTTTACTGCTTGTTTTCCAAGTCCTGACGCTGTTTTAAATTCTCAAAAATTTGTACACTTTGGTCTTGGAGCATCTTGCCAATGTCAGTGTCCTTAACTTGTAAACGTTCAGAACGTTTTAATACCATCTTTTGTTCTGGCAGAATGGTGATGCGGTTCTCAATGGCATGTTTTTTATTCTTAAATGGATGGTGAGCTGCCAAATAAACCTCATGAGAATTATCAACCAAGGTATAGCCAGCAATTCCGGTAACTTTATTATATGCTTTAGCCAAGCCGCCATCGATTACTAACATTCGTCCATTGGCTTTGATTGGGTCTTCCCCACTCTTGGCTTTGACGGGCGTATGACCATTAATGATATATCCTGATTTACTTGAGCCAAATAGGTCCATCAAGCGAAGACAGAATTTCTCATCATTGCGATAGAAATAATAAACATTCTGAATTTCTTTATGGGTTTCTTTCTCGGCAATGTAATAACGTTCGAAAGTCTTCATGGTATGCTTACCAAAGAGTGACGACCCTTCGCCACACCAGAGATACCACATTAAATCAGTGGCAAAGTCTTCATGAGATTGGGGATCGGCCATTGCCTGATAAATAGCTTCTTGATAAAAATCCATCAAGGCCTTCCCTGAATAGCTTTCACCATTGAAACTAATCTCTTTTAGTGAACCATCTTCATTACAAGGAATGCAACCGTGGAACAATAAATTGCCATTATAAATCGTGTACATCGAGCCTTGATCAACTAGAAAATCAATATGTTTCTTTAAAGACTCACTATTTTGGAATTGATTCATTAAATCAACAATAATCAGCTCTTCATCTAAGGTCAATTCGTAAGGATTCTCATAATCAACCAAATCAAAGGCGCCATTAATGATGTCATAGGTGCGTTGATTGATAGTAATCGTCTTGCGATCTTCGGACAGCTTCTCAAGTAGTAGGCGATTACTTTGTTTAAACTCTGGTCGACGGTGGATAATTTGCCCCTCTAATTTGAATTGAATGATCGCAATCGCTTGGTGCATCTTGGAAATTGCAATTTGCTCTTCCACCGTATAATTGTCTTTCTCGGCTCCCCGTGGTCGGAACTCATCATTATCTTGATAGTATTTCTCTGAGAATTTACGTAAACGGTTTAAATTAATCCCATAAACGTCTTCCAACAAACGAGTATGTCCATAGCGCAAAGTAATTCTCAAGACAATCGCTAAACAAGCAAAATTGCGAGCCATCGCCCCCATCCAAATCAAATCATGGTTGCCCCATTGAATATCTAACGATGGCGCTTTCATCAAAGCTTCGATAATCAGGTCTGGTCGCGGCCCACGATCATAAATATCCCCTAAGATATGTAGATGATCGACCACAAAACGTTGAATTAAATAAGATAATACAACCGCAAAATCATAGGCTAAGTTCAAATCGATAATCATTGAAAAAATTGAATCAAAATATTCTTGTTTATTACCCGATTCATCATATTGATATAAAAGTTCTTCTAGAATATAAGCATATTCCTTGGGCATGGCTTTGCGGACTTTCGACCGAGTATATTTACTAGAAACATAACGTGTCACCCGAACTAATTGGTTTAAGAGAATCATCCAATCTTCATCATTATAATTCTTCTCTTTCAAAACCTCTTCGGGATAATAAATAATATAGCAGAGTTCCTTCTGACTCGCTGTCGACAGTTCCCCCCGAAACAATTCCGCGACTTTGATACTGATAATGCCGGAGCAATTTCTCAATATATGATCAAACGTTTCAAATTCCCCGTGCAAATCACTGATAAAATGTTCCGTAGCTTTGGGAAGTTGTTGTATTGCTTCTAAATTTATTAACTCTGTCAAACTCTCCAATGTATTCATCAATCCATCTCCTCATCCAAACATACATCTACCTTATAATAATACAAAACAGCGGATATATGTCAATCTAAAAGACAAAAAATACGACTTATTTCATAAATTTAGCAAGAATCCTCGTAAACAATTCAATATTAATTTAGGAATAATATTATTTTGAAATAGAATTATTTAGAGAAAAAACGGCGAAGAATTCAGAAATTCAAAGAGTCCCCTTATTGGCCTGATAAGAGTCTCAAATTATTATATTAATACATCTGAATCCTGCCTAGCATTCAACGAAAGATCATGTTATCTTGAGCCTAGTTGCAATCATAAGCAATGAGGAGGATGGATCAATATGACAACTAAAGCGAAAAATAATCAAAAAGTTAAATACCATTTAAATAAGGATTGGCAGGGACTGGTAAACTATTTATTGTCACAAGGTCACCGACTCAATCCTCAATACTTAAATAAGATTGACCCTTTATTAATTTTTAATCTGGATGCTTGTCTCACTTCAGCTAAGACCTTAATCATCGACCACCATAATCAAATCTGGCATAGTTCTGAAAACTTTCGTAAATTAGCTAACCAGTGGTTCAACGAGGTCGCCTACTCCTATCCTGATTGGTGCAATGTTCTGGCAAAGATTCTAGGAAATCGGCAAAAAGACTTCCCGTTTGTCTATGGTAATCATATCTTCATTAAACTTTATCTAGATGCGAGTAGCACCTACCACTGGATCAACTTGAGTCATTGTCAATCTATCCAAAAAGAAGAACAGATAAACCATCTCCGTTTTATTTTTGACTATGACGGTGACGACCTCCCTCAACACTTTAAAATGATTATTGATAGTCAAAGACAACAACTTCAACAACAAATTCGCCTGGCTTATCGCCTCAATCAAACTTATCATCAAGCCTTACGTCTATTCTTGCGGCAATTTCATTCCATGCAAGATTCTTCTTATTGGCTATTAACTCATCCCTGTTTTCAATCCTTAGACGAGCAACTCAGTCGTAGTCAGAATCTCTCATTGCAGGCACAAGATCTTCGCCCACTCCTTTTACCAAAATAAAAAACCTATGTTAACCCAAGATAGGTCAATATAGGTTGATAGATTACTCAACGGTCACTGACTTCGCCAAATTCCGCGGTTTATCTACATCTAAATCTTTAGCCAAAGCCGTATAATAGGCTAATAACTGACCGTATACTACACTGGTCAATGGGCTCAATAAATCTGAACTGGTCGGCAAAATTAGCTGATCGCCTGCTTGTTGATTGGCTTCATCGGCAATTACAATAACCTCAGCTCCCCGAGCCTTGACTTCTTCAATATTACCTCGAGTGTGAGCTGCCGTCTTTGCGTCGGTAATAATCGCAATGACCGGAACCCCTTTTTCAATTAAGGCAATCGTTCCATGTTTAAGCTCACCGGCGGCAAAAGCTTCTGTATGAATATAAGAAATTTCTTTTAATTTTAAGGCGGCTTCCAAAGCCACTGCATAATCCAATTGGCGGCCAATATAGAAGACATGTTCAGTCGCTAGTAAGGTATCTTTAACAATACGTTCGATTTCCGACTTATTGGCTAAGATAATTTCGATATCATTGGCCACTTTACTTAAGGAAGCAGCGATGTTTAAATGCTTATCTTCAGCTAAGGCATCACAGAGAATGGCTAACATAGCAATTTGAGCAGTATAAGCCTTGGTAGAAGCCACCGCAATCTCTGGACCGGCATGTAATAAAAGCGTGTGTTTAGCTTCCCGAGATAAGGTCGACCCTTTAACATTAGTAATGGTTAACGATGGAGCATTCCATTCATTAACTTGTAATAATGCTTGACGTGAATCCGCCGTTTCCCCACTTTGACTTAAGAAGATAAAGAAAGGATGTTGCGATTTAAGCGGTGGATGATAAGCAAATTCGCTAGCTAAATATACTTGACACGGCACACCTAACCAATCTTCGAAGAAGCTCCGTCCAACCAATCCCGCATTATAAGATGTGCCACAGGCTACAATATAAACTTGGTCCGCAGCTTTTAAATCCGCTAAGATTTCTGAATCAATTCGTACGGTTTGATCTGGATAATATGTTTGGATTAAATGACGGATAACCCCTGCTTGTTCATCAATCTCTTTTAACATATGGAAAGGATATGGACCTTTTTCAATATCTTGAACATCAATATCCGCATAGAAACTAGATCGTTCTACAACTTCTCCTTGAAGATTTTTAATGGTAATGTCATCCGCAGATACAATCACAATTTCTTGATCTTTAATCGCTAAATATTCTTGACTTAAATCAATAGTAGCCATGGCATCTGAACAAATAACATTGAATCCTTGACCCATCCCAACTAAGAGCGGACTCTTATTCTTGGCCACATATAGAACGTCCGGTTGAGTCCGATCAATTAAAGCGAGCGCATATGAACCACGAATCAATGAAAGAACCTGACGGAAGATTTCTTCAGTCGACTTGTCTTCAGCTTGTTTGACCATATAATCCATTAATTGAACAATGACTTCTGTATCGGTATTTGATTTAAAAGTGACATCTTTTAAACAGTTTTCCTTAAGTTCGGCATAATTTTCAATAACTCCGTTATGAACAAGGACAAAACGCTCAGATGCTGATACATGAGGATGAGCATTATCCGTCGTCGCCGGACCATGCGTTGCCCAACGTGTGTGACCAATCCCAGCGACGGCCCCAACATGGTCCTTAACAATAGCTTCTAAATCTTTAATCCGACCTTTGGTTTTATATAATTCACCATGGCCTGTACTATCCACCGTATAAATTCCAGCTGAATCATAGCCGCGATATTCTAAACGGCCTAATCCAGTTAATAAATGCTCTTGAATCTTACCTTGTCCAACAAAACCAACAATTCCACACATAAATATTCCTCGATTCTATTCTGAATGATTGCTTTTAGGTGTGTAATATTTCTTTTGGCTTAAAATTTGCATCTTAATTTTGTGAAATATTTGTAGACTACACTGCCTTGAGCCACCCGCCGAAATTTCGATAAGCTCAATCCTCGTCACCTATATAAGGTCTGGCGCTATCCAATTTATTTACCTTTCTATCAATTTTCTAAAAGCTTTATAATGTTAAACAATTATCAAGCCAATGTCAAAAGATTTCTTTGAAATATATTATTATTTTCAAAATATTCTCTATATAATCGGATGGGAAAACAGACCTATCAATAAATTAGCAACTGCACAAGAATACGTAAAAAAACTAATAAATCCCCTTTTAAAAGGTAGAATTTTACTTGTATTTATTTGTGAACTATCAAACAATAAACGACCCTCACAATTTCCAAAATGTGCAGACAGCTTACACAGACTTAGAACCTGGTCGCTTAGATTTTGTCTAGTAGATCTAGTCCGGAAAAGTCTTGCTTTGAAGTATAATCACTTGCAAGCAGACTCCTTTATTTTTTATTGGGAAAGAGCTTTTGAAAAAAGAGAATAAATTCATTTTTAGCTTAGGTTTTGAATGGACCTTAAGAACCATTGGAACAGCATACTTTACTCACATCATTCCCTTGAACCCTTTGGCTTTTAGGGAATGAGTCGAAAAGTAAGTCTGGAGCTTATGTAATAAGCGGAAGACGGTGCCCTAATGGTTCGAAAAATCCATGCAAAACAATCTAAGCTAAAGTTTAACATTAAATTTTTGTTTTTGATAAATATATAGAAGATGATAAAAATGGTCTAAGCAAAATACCTAGTAGTATTAATTTTAGACAAAGAAAAAAGAGCAGTCACCTGCCCTAATCTCTCTTTAGGTCTTTACCTACCTCTATTGAGACTTCATCCTATTTAGTTATTTTCTTTTTATTCCGATAGGTCAACTGACAATATCTTTCATACCAAATATCAATAAATTTAGGCGAGAAAGGTCCCCGCTCTTCTTCAATCCAACGGACTAATTCCTTTATCTGATACTTAATAATCTGATCAATCTCATCTGAGTAATGATAGCGACGTCCATGTAATTCATATTCATCTAAATCCAGAAGCCGCTTCTCCCCATCTGGAAACACTTTAATATCTAAATCATAGTCGATGTACTTTAAGGCTTCTTTATCCATCACAAATGGGGAAGCCAGATTGCAGTAATAGGTCACTCCTCGTTTGCGTAGCATGGCAATAATATTAAACCAAAAATGTCTATGATAATAGACCAAGGCTACTTCCCGAGTAACCCAACGTCGACCATCTGATTCAATCACTAAAGTGTGGTCGTTACAACCGATAATAGACTGCTCACTGGTCTTTAAGACCATGTTATCGCGCCAAGTTCGGTGTAATGAACCATCATGTTTATAACTTTTAATAGTGATGAACTCCCCTTCCCTAGGTTGTTTCATCACTGATCCTACTTTCTATGATATTTAGAAAAAATTTGGATCATCCAAATTTATACAGAAATAGTATACCACAATTAGGGCCATTTTGTCCGCAAAGCAACAATTTTTAACAAAATCCTTATTTAGGATCAAAAGGCAACCTAGCTTGCAATAATTTCTTTTGTAAAGTAGATATTGGGATTTGATCAAGCTTTGATGCATCAATCCAGATAAAATCTTCTGGCCAGTTAACCGAGTCCGTCATTTCTTCTGCAGGGCTAAGGATTAAAGGCACCAGTTGACACTGCCAGATGCGATGACTAAAGACATGCTTAACTTGGCCATAGTGATTAAAATCAGTTTGTTGATATTGGTTGCGATTATGGAGTAGTTTCAACGCTTCGTTTTTGATTCCTAATGCTTGCAAATCCTGGCCAAAATCACGCCACAGCGGATCAATTAATTCACCGCGGCTGACAGTTTCCATTACCATATCTTGTTCAACCAAGGGGAAATGCCAGAGACCACTTAATAATTCCTGGTCTGTATGACGGCGCATCAAGAATTGTCCGGCAGCATTCTGAATCACATAAGCTAGATAGGTATGTTTACTGGCTTTAAGCTTGGCTTTTTTCACCGGATAGAGATGACTGGTCTGATGTTGGTAAGATTGGTCGAAATCCTTCAACGGATGAGGATCTGGCCTATCCTGATGAGGGGTCATGACCATCGCCCCCATATCCATCAGCGCTTGATTGAAATCGCCTGGGCGCTCAGGGTCAATCAACTGGTAGAGATAGGCACGAATCTTGTGTTGAGTTGCTGTTAAAGTTACATCCTCTTCAATTTCAAACAACCGGCTAACAATTCGAATCAAATTACCGTCCATAGCTGGCTCAGCTTGATTGAAAGCTATAGAGGCGATCGCTCCAGCGGTGTAGGGACCGATCCCCTTCAAGGTAAGTAAATCTTGATAAGCTTGCGGAAATTCTCCAGCAAAGTCTGTTTCAATCTGTTGAGCGGCCACTTTCATATTCTTCACTCGCGAATAATAGCCCAAGCCTTGCCAAAGGCCTAAGAGCGTATCCTCATCGGCCTGGGCCAGGGCGGCAACATCGGGTAATTCTTCAATAAAGCGATAATAATAAGGGATCACGGTCGCTACTTGGGTTTGTTGTAGCATAATTTCACTGACCCAAATTTTATAAGGATCCTGATCCTGGCGCCAAGGCAAGTCGCGGCCTGTTTGATCGTACCAGGCTAACAAGGTGTCTCGAAAGGCAGCAACCTGTTCCTCAGTCCAGGGAATCGGATATCTTTCAATTAACTGTTGACGTTTGACCACGGTACTTCCCTCCTATTTCTCAGCAAACCAGTCCAAATGATCTTGCAAGCAAGACTCGATATCATCCTGATTGAATCCTTTACGGTATAGATTTTGGCGGATTATTTGCTTTAATTGATTTCCCTGGTATATGCGTGATTTTCGTTGATAGAGCTTGGTAGCTTCGGCTTCAACCAACTCTTGATCATCGACATCATTGGTTAATAAATCATGATAATCCACACTTGCAATCCAGTCTTGCGGATATCCCTTGCTTTGCAAGTGCTGGTTCAGCTTTAAGCTTTGCATTTTTCGACTGAGTTTACGATGTTTCTTGGTAAATTTTTCCGCCAGATGGCGCAAATTTTCTTGTCCCTGTGCTAAAGGATATTCGGCCAAAGCAAGCTGAATCTTTTCAGCGTTCAAGCCTTTTTGTCTGAGTTCTTGTTCAATCAGTAAAGGCCCCTTACGGTTAATCCGCATCTTGGTCCGGACATAGGCTTGGCCATAATAGACATCATCCACAAGCGCCTGGTCTCGCAACTTGTTCAAAATATGCTCAATGTCCTCCTCACGACTCGCTCGATCTTGGGGAAGATGTTTATGAAGATACTGACGCATTTGGTTAACCGTTCTTAAACCATAAGATAAATAATTTAAAGCTTGATTGTAATATTTATTGACTTCTTCATCATAACGAATATGAGCTAAGCGATCAGGAGTCACTTCCAACCCTTTGTACAAAGCATATTTGACCAGAATATTCTCATCAATCCCTAGATAGAATTTCCCATCAACATATAGATTATAGCGATTAGCTCTTTTACTTTGTTTTTCAATTTTACTGATAATCATCGCGATTCCTCATTCAATCTTAAATAATTACATAAAATGGTGCTAACATATACCTTTCTATGTTAACATGATTGAGAATAGAACCCAATCTTAATCTCTTGGATGAGGTGTGAACTTGAAACAGAAATATAAAGATTTAGTTGAAGTCGCTGCCCAAGCAGGGATTATTCTACTTGAATCCCATGCAGAATCTTATCGGGTTGAAGATACGGTCCGCCGTATGTTGCAGACCTCCGGCTTTTCAAAAATTGATGTCATCTCGAATACGACCGGTCTTTTTATCACTTTGGATGATGATGATCCCTTGGTCGAACCCTATACCATTGTTAAAAGAATTACCGAGCGAGGCAATCATTTAAATAAAATCTACCGCGTGAATAATATTTCTCGGTCGTTAGTTGATGGGACTCTGTCCGTTGAAGAAGCCAGTTACCTCTTGAAATTGGTCGACGACTCGGAATATACCGTGATTAATAAAGACATGGGCACCATCCTGATGGTAGTTGGCTTTGCCATTCTTCTAGGCGGTAATATTTGGGAGGTCCTGATTTCTTTTATTGCCGGTGGTACAGTCGCTCTCTCGCGCTTAGGTCAACAAGCTTGGAATCTGAACAGCTTCATTGCTGCCACCTTCGCAACTCTGCTGACCACATTGATTGTGAATGCGATCGTTTATCTGGTTCCTGACTATGCTCAAAGCGATATCATTATTATCTCGGCCTTGATGCCCCTCTTCCCCGGTATGGCCTTTACCAATGGCCTAAGAGATACCCTTAAAGGGGATTACATCTCAGGAGTGGCTCGAATTAGTGACGCCTTAGTAATCGCGCTTAGTATCGCCCTTGGCGTAGCGATTGGCTTAGCAATCTTTACCGGGGTGGTGAGCTAATGTTTTGGGATGTTTTTAATATCTTAGCCTTATTGTTTGCTGGCTTTCTCATCAGCTTAGCCGCTTCGATTATTCTTGAAGTGCCCCGCAACCTCATTCTTAAGAATGGTATTATTGGAATCATCGCTGAAGCGGTCTTTATCCTGACCAATTTGAAATTCAATGCTGCCATTTCAGTCTTAGCGGCCTCAATTGTCGTCACCTTAATTTCTCAAGTCGCTGCCCGCCTATATCGGGCACCGGTCACCGTCTTTTACATTCCCGTCTTCTTTATCTTTGTACCCGGGGCCGCCCTCTATAAGATCGCCTATTATCTAATCCAAGGTCAACAAAATCAGACCATTGATTCACTCTTTGAGGCCTTGACTATTTCCGGTGCGGTCGCCCTCGGCGTCTTCTTCGGCGACAGTTTCCTCGAAATCATGACCACCTTACGGAACAAAAGAAAGAACAAGAATGAAGAATTAGAATCATAAATTAACAATCGTCAAAAAACTCAAGCCCCTCTCACACAATGCCTATCCTGAATAAGGGATAGAGATTGGTTGAGAAAGGACTTGAGTTTTGTTTTTCTTATATGCTACTTATTATCCTCGCAGTAAACAGCTTGTCTGGCTGACTTTATTTGACTCAGCATTCTAATACTTTTTACTGAATTCATCTAATATTAATATTGTAAAAGTTGCAAAATTTGTTGACGCCATTGGTCTTCAATATCTGACTTATGGAATTCGGCAACTTCTTCTAAGGAAGCAAGGATAATTTCATCAGAATTGTGAACTTGACCGAGTTTCTCAATTTGAATACCAGCTTGTTCAGCTAGACTTTCGAATTGTTCTTGGTCTTCGGAAGTAATGGTTAACACAAAACGAGATTGACTCTCACTAAAGAGTTGTGCACTGCTGCCATTATAATGGGCTTCGAATCCGAAAGGAGTTTTGAGCAACATTTGCATTAAGGCAACGGCCAAGCCACCTTCAGAAATATCATGGGCAGCCGTCAACAAGTCTGCTTGATTCGCTTGATAGACAAAGTCTTGCACCTTGGCTTCGGTTTCTAAATCAAAGTCCAACAGTCCAGCAATGTCACCAGTTTGATATTTTTGAATCAGTGAGCCGGCATAGTCATCTTTGGTCTGCCCGACTAGATAAATTAAGTCGCCTGCTTGTTTAAATTGTTGGGTTAAGACCTGATCTAGATTATCAACCAAACCAACCATACCAATCATCGGTGTTGGGTAGACCGCGCCATCTTGGTTCTCATTATATAGGGACACGTTCCCCGAAATCACTGGGGTTTCTAAGCGACGACATGCTTGAGTAATCCCCCGTGCTGCTTGGGCAAATTCGTAAAAGATTTCAGGATCTTTCGGATTACCATAATTCAAGCAATCCGTAATTCCTAAAGGTTTACCCCCTGAAGCAACAATATTTCGAGCAGCTTCAGCCACCGCAATTTGTCCACCTTGATAAGGATCTAAATAAATATAACGAGAATTACAGTCGGTGGTCATCGCCAAGGCTTTCTGAGTACCTCTCACCCGAAGTACTGCCGCATCTGAACCTGGTCCAACCACGGTTGAAGTTCTAACTTGGGAATCATAGCGTTGATAGAGCGGTTCTTTATCAGCTAAATCCGCGGTTAATAATAAATCGAAAAGACTCTTTTGAATCTCATCAATTTTCGGTACAAATTTATCTGCTTCTCGGTAGGCTTGCATCCGGGCAGGTTCGCTTTGAGGATTCTCATACACCGGTGCATCTTCGGCCAAGGTATCAACCGGGATATCGGCCACTAATTGACCTGCTTGGAAGACTTTATAGTCATGACCTTCCACGACCCTGCCACAAATAACGGCTTCTAAGCCATAACGAGCAAAGAGATCCGTTACTTGTTGCTCTTGACCTTGCTTCACACAAATTAACATCCGCTCTTGAGATTCAGATAATAGAATTTCGTACGGGGTCATTTCAGTTTCTCGTTGAGGAACATCATCAAGATATAATTCCAAGCCTGAATTGGCTTTTGAAGCCATTTCAGAAGAAGATGAAACGAGTCCAGCCGCACCCATATCTTGAATTCCCACTAGGATATCGGCATGATTACGAATTAAATCTAAGCAGGCATCCATCAGCAGTTTTTCCATAAATGGGTCACCGACTTGAATGGCTGAACGTTGGCTTTCATTCTTCTCAGAGAATTCATCGGAAGCGAAAGTTGCCCCATGAATCCCATCTCGCCCTGTCTTAGCACCCACATACATAATCGAGTTATTTAACCCTTTAGCTTGACCTTTCTGAATATCTTTGTGGTCAATCAGACCGACACACATGGCGTTAACTAAAGGATTCCCCTTATAAGCTGCATCAAATTTAGTCATTCCCCCGACTGTAGGAACGCCAATGGAATTACCATAGCCACCAATACCCTCAACCACGCCGGATACGATGTCTTTCGTCCGTTGATCAGTCAATTCTCCAAAGAATAAAGCATCTAAGACAGCTATCGGTTGTGCTCCCATCGAAAAGATATCCCGCAGGATACCACCAACCCCTGTTGCTGCTCCTTCATAGGGCTCTACCGCTGAGGGGTGGTTGTGAGATTCTGCTTTAAATACGACCGCTTGTTCGTCGCCAATATCAATAATTCCAGCACCTTCCCCTGGACCTTGTAATACTTGAGGTCCTTCGGTATAGAATTGTTTGAGAATTGGTTTAGAATTCTTATAGGAACAGTGTTCACTCCACATCACGGCATAGAGACCAGTCTCCGTGTAGTTAGGCAAACGACCCAGAAGGCCTTGAATTTTGTCATACTCTTGATCTGTAAGACCCCATTCTTGATAGATTTTGGAGTCTCGCACCTCTTCAGGCGTCATTGCTTGTAATTGCATAATCGATTCCTTTCTATCGTTCATCCTGATTAAAGTTTGTCATTTAATGCATCTCTTAAAGAAGTAAAGACTCTTAAACCATCAATATAACCTAAGACAGTTTCAACAGCCCGTTCAGGATGGGGCATTAGCGCCACCACATTCCCTTCTTTATTAGAAATTCCGGCAATATTAGCAACCGAACCATTTGGATTATCTCCTTCAGGATAACGGAAAATGATCTGATTGTTTGCTTCCAATTCTACCAAAACTTCAGGATCACAATAATAATTCCCTTCAGCATGAGCGATTGGGAATATGACTTCCTCGCCAGCTTGATACTGTTGAGTAAAGATTGTCTGATTATTTTCAATAATTACCCGTTGAGGTTTACATACAAAGTGGAGTCCGGCATTGCGTGATAATGAACCTGGCAATAGGCCAGCTTCAGTCAAGATTTGAAATCCATTACAGGCCCCAAAGACTGGCACACCTTGAGCTGCCTTCTCTTTAATCGCCTTCATGATTGGACTACGCGCAGCAATTGCCCCAGCCCGTAAATAATCCCCATAAGTAAATCCACCAGGAATTAAGATAGCATCATAGCCAGCCAAACTTTCTTGACGGTAGTCGACATAGTCCACATCTTCCTTTAGCACCGAATTTATCGCTTCATACATATCCAGATCACAATTAGAGCCTGGAAATTGAATTACCGCAAATTTCATCCTTATTCCACCTCAATTTCATAACGATAGGATTCCATCGTTACGTTGGCTAATAACTTATCACAAATATCATCGATTTTCTCTTCTAAACCAGCCCGATCATTCTCAGCAATTCGAAGTTCAAAGTATTTACCCATTCGAACTTCTTCTACCATATTGTAACCCATTCCATGAATTGCCTTCTTGATAGCTTCCCCTTGCGGATCCAGAATTGATTCCTTATAACTCACATATACCTTTACTAGAAACATTGCCCGTTCCTCCATTTCTGATAATCTGACCTATCAGCCATTATTTGCCTTCACTCTAACACGCTTTACTCTAAAAAACAGCAAAAAATGAACTTAATTATTATTTTATCCGTAAATGTTCGGGTTTTGATTTGAAGAAGATAATTTTAGCCTAGAAAAAGCCTATCCTTAGACACTTCTAAGAATAAACTGGACAAAATTTTGATAATCAAAGTACGCTATCCCTTTCATTCCCTTGAAGCTTTCATCTTATGGGAAATGAGGCCTAAAGTAAGTCTGGAGCTGATGGAATATTTGGAAAAGATGCTCAATTGTACTTTTCCGACTTTCAGAAACTATTAATAGTAATTGACTAAGTAGGGTGTTATTAAACTTTCAAAATAAATATGAATCAATGAAACTCGCAAGCATAAGAAAATCCACCTAGCTTATAAACTCTTAGCAACCAGTCGCTTAGAGCTTGTCTAGTGGATTTAGTTCGGAAAAGAAACGCTAAGAAGGACGGTTGCTTAATCTAGTCTTGGTGCTAATTCCCATATTTATGCACATAAAATGATTGTTTAACATATCCAACTATGCATAGTGATTAAGTATTTTTATGATTGGGCTTTGATTTTACATGGCATATCTGAACCATCGGAGTAGCATACTTTACCCACATCATTCCCTTGAAGCCTCTGGCTTTTAGGGAATGAGTCGTAAAGTAAGTCTGGAGCTTATGGAATAAGCGGAAGACGGTGCCCAATGGTTCAAGATATCTCATGTACAAAAGATCAAAGCGTATATATCAATTTTTTTACAACACGATTCTGCGGTTACAGTACTTATCCTTACTTGGGTCATGGCTAATTACAAAGACTATCTTATCCGAAAAATACGCCTTTAATAACTGAAATATCTTCTCAGCACTTTCTTCATCAACCGCACTGGTAATCTCATCCAGAATGATGACATCAGGATCTTGTAACAGCAAGCGAGCGATGGCTATCCGTTGCTTCTCCCCGCCCGAGAGATTACTCCCCCCTTGTTGAATGAAACTCTGCCAATCTTTATATTCAAAAATAGTTGCTAGAATCCCGGTTTCATCTAAGAACATCTTCTCTTCTTGATTCAAGGCTCGTCCATTGCCAATATTCTCCGCTAAAGTCTTATTAAAGATTGGCGGTTCTTGAGTTAGGTAGGCGATTCGCCCGCGCAGGTTCAAGATTGAGACTTGATCTAGCGGCAAACCGTCAATATAAATTCCTGAACTGGGTCTAAATTTCAAGAGCACTTTCATCAAGCTACTTTTTCCAGAACCAGACGGACCAGCAACTTTAATCCAATCCCCTCCAGTAAATTGTTGATTGATTACTATCTTTCGTTCATGACCTAGTTGATAAATGACCTCGTTCATCTGAATCGAATCGATCTGCTCTATTTCTACTCCATGATCTACTGCTTCTGTATAGGGCAAAATATGCTCCATTAAATAATCTTCAGCGGTACGTAAAGAAGACATATCTAAATTCGCTCGAGTTAAATCTCCAATAGCTTGGAAATAAATCGGCAAGACAATACTTGTCGTCAAGAGACTGGCAATGCTAGTCTCAGCTTTAGCTACCGATAGAATCAGCAATAAATATATAGAATATTGAACACATTGATTAAGACTGGAAATTAAGTTTGAAGAAATATTGGCAAAACGATTAGTTCTAGCCAAACGCCCATAGGCTTCAAGAATATCCTCGGTGATTAATCGATGGATTGAATCGTATGAAGCTAATGATTTTAAATAATCTACATTGGCAACGATTTGTATGATATTTTGTTGAGTACTGGCGAATTTCTCTTGAAAGTTCCGCATACGTTGACTCAGACTACAGTTGATATAACGAAAGCCAAAATAATTAATCGGCAAGAGTAATAATAAACTAAGAAAAATCTTGAAATCCAACCACAGAGCTACGGCTAATGTTAAGGCAATTAAGACGCCCGCTGTTAATAAACTATTCAAACCTCCCATAACAAAAAGGTAAAGAGCATCCACCACTTCAAAGAATCGTTGAATAATCGCAGTTGCCCCTTGTTGCACAATCTGGTCATATTCAAGTTGAAATAAGTAGCGCAGATTATCCTCAAAATGATTAGCATTCATCTCTTGGGTCCATCGCTCTCGTATCATTGTCAATAAGGATTGTAGCAAGAATGAAACCAGCATCATACCAACAAAAATAACTAATATTGTTTGACGCGATAAATTTAAAAGAGGACTATTAGGGACTAATAAAGGTAGTAACACTCGAGACAAAGCTAGAATCAAAGCGGACAGAGCCACCATAAAAAGTAATTTCTTGGGAATTTTCTTAATCAATTTCATCTTGAGCGCCTCTTCCTAAATTTAAGGCTGTATAAATCAGCGAAAATTCATTCAGATCAGCCATTAGATTTACCTGAATTCGTTGATCAGAGACTTTTTGCATGAAATAGGACAAACTACTTTTAGCATGGTCAGCCAAATATTGATTAATTTTCTGGGTAAAGACCTGACTAAATTGTTCTGCAGTGGTTGAATCGCTAAAACTCTTTTCAAATTGCAGGGAAAAGTAGTCAGCTTCCTGGTCAATAAATCGTTGTTGATTTTGATTGCTTTGATACTCTTGTTGAATAAATCGTTCAACATCATCCTGAGTAAAATGCCATTTGCCGGCGAATTTCTGTCCTCTTAGTCTACCATCACGCAAGTAGTTACGGATAGACCGTGTTGTCACTCCTAAAAGTTCTGCCACTTCTTTACTTGAATAAGTTTCTTCTTCCATGTACATCCTCCTTTTTAAATTTTTCCTATATTTTCCTATTGTTACCTTTATTTTCCTATGTTTTCCTTGGAAATGCAAATAAATTTTCCAAAAATTAAGCAAAGACCGCTATCATCGTTCTCTCTTCCTTGTCCGAGAATATAAACAAAAAATGCATAAAAAAGAGTTGGGCCGATGGTCCAACTCAAAAATAATTTTATTTAATTTTAGTAGAATACAACGACTGGGGTTCCTACGTTAACATATTGGAAAATAGTTGCTACTGCATCATAAGGTGTATTGATGCAACCGAGCGATCCGGCATAGGTAAAGACATCGCCCCCATAAGCTCCTTGCCATGAGGCATCGTGAATCCCTTGGGCATTGTCATCAAAACGAATCCAATAATTTACCGGCACACTATATTCGACCTTCAAACGTGGATTATAACCAATTAAATCCGTGTTGGCTAACATTTCGTTAACCGCATCGGCTCCCGGAACGGTATCGGTTCCCGGCATCCCTGAAACAATACCAGTTTCAACGATTAATTCGCCATCAACATAGAGCAACATCGTTTGATAGGTTAAATCAATCTCAATATAAGTATCACCAAATTCATTGGCTTCACCACCGTTGTCACCCGTACTATAAATTTCTGGCTTCCGTTTAACATCTTTACCTGCTAAGATATCTGCTTCTAACTCAGGTAATTCCAATTCTGTATCAATCTGCCAGCCCAATATACCTGGTGGAACCTCTACGGTTCCTTGATACGTTGATTCAAATTCTCTTACAGTACCGAAGGTGGAGTATTTTTCATTCAAGGAATCTAAATATGGCACTAAGGCTTCTTCATCCACGACAATCTCACCTTGATCATCCAAGGAAACCCATTCGACCAATTTATCATTCGGAATTGTAACTTCATCCCCAGCTAATAAATAAGTTATCTTAAGATCCTTATAATTATTAATCTTAGCCAGTTTGGCTTCCAATGTTTCTGTATCCGTCACATCTAGATGGGTCGTATAGTTATCTTCTAACTGAATTGTATCTTGATGACTTTCAACTGCTTGAATGATCGACTCGGTCAATTGGTCAAAATTAATGGTCGTCCCATCTTTACCATCTTGAATATAATATCCTTTTTTATCATCATGGGCTAAGGTATCCGGCGTGGCTTCTTGCCGGTCTTGATTATCTAGACCTGCTTCTTCAGCTAAGCCCTTCAACTTATCGGTATCTAATTCTACTTCATCATGAAGCCCCTGTTCTGCTTTGGTCGTCTTCATAAAAGCGAGTGGCCAAGAAGCCACATCCCGTTGCTGATAAAGTTCTTCCAATTGTTGGTCAAGATTAATCTTAGGTTCTAAATCTTTCAATTGAACGATTAAGACTTCTTGACCTTTCTCTTGGATATACAGTGTCTTGTCCTCAAGATCTTGACAAACTTTATCCTTGGCTTGAGCTAATGTTAAATTGCCAATATTACTTGAAATAAATTGGGTATTGGCCGTAAATTTATCGGTATAATATTGTTTTCCTAAGAAATAGCCTCCTATGATGGTTAATAGAAGGACCGTTCCTATAATGAGTTTCTTTTTCACTGTCAAAACGCCTTTCTACTGAATTAAACATCCGTTATTAATTATTCGCATTCATAGGATACCATAACTTAGAATTCGAAACTAGGGAATTTAAAGATTTCTTAAACTTATCTTAAAATTTAACATATTATTCATAAAAAAGACATAATTGAAACCTCTTACTGCACTAGGGGTTTCGCTTATGTCTTGTTGATTGGATTAAGCTTGATCTAAACTTGTCTTTAATAATTGATTAACCACTTGTGGATTTGCTTGACCCTTGGTCGCTTGCATAATTTGGCCGACTAGATAACCCATCGCCCGTTTCTTACCATTCTTGTAATCTTCAATAGATTCTTGGTTCTTAGCCAGAACGTCATCGATGATTGGTTGTAATTTCGCTGGGTCACTTAATTGAACCATGCCTTCAGCTTCGACAATTTCCTCAGCATTTCCACCTTTAGTTACCAGAATCTTAAAGAGTTTCTTGGCCATCTTCGAAGAAATCGTGCCGTCATCAATCAACTGAATCATCTGACTCAAGTTTTCTGGTGTCAATTTAGTTTCAAGTAGACTTAAATTCTCTTTGTTCATATGCGCTGACACTTCACCCATCAACCAGTTGGAAACTTGTTTAGGATCCACTTGGTGGGCGACTGCTTGGTCAAAGAAGTCTGACATTTCTTTCGTTTGGGTCAGCACCATCGCATCATAAGCTGGCAGTTCAAATTCATGAATATACCGATGGCGGCGTTGATCCGGCATCTCAGGCAGAGTGGCTTTAACAGTATTAATCCATTCTTCCGAAATCGTCATTGGCGGCACATCTGGTTCAGGGAAGTAACGGTAATCCGCAGCCCCTTCTTTTACCCGCATTAGAATTGTCTTACCCGTACTTTCATCGAAACGGCGGGTTGCTTGTTGGACTTGATCACCCCGGCGAAGAATATTGGCCTGACGTTGTTCTTCATATTCTAAGGCTTTCTTAACATAGTTAAAACTATTTAGATTTTTGATCTCCGTTTTGGTACCAAAAGCTTTTTGACCATAGGGTCTAAGTGAAATGTTGGCGTCACACCGGAGAGACCCTTCTTCCATCTTCACATCGGAAACACCCGTATAAAGAATTTGTTCCCGTAATGCTTCCAAATAAGCATAGGCTTCTTCAGCTGAACGGATATCTGCTTCAGAAACAATCTCAATTAAAGGAGTTCCTTGCCGATTCAAATCAACATAAGAAAATCCTGCTTGGCCGTGGGTATTCTTACCTGCATCTTCTTCCAAGTGGAGACGGTGAATCCGAATCCGCTTAGTTTCGCCATTGACTTCAATATCCAAATACCCGTTCCGACCAATTGGCTGGCTATCTTGGGTAATTTGATAGGCTGAAGGATTATCAGGATAGAAATAATTCTTGCGGTCGAAGGACATTTCGCGTGCAATCTCGCAATTTAAGGCCAGAGCAGCTTTCATGCCATACTCAATGGCTCCGCGATTGGCTACGGGTAGAACCCCTGGATAAGCCCAGTCTTTAGGATTTGTATTGGAGTTTGGTTCAGCACCGAAGTGAGCAGCTGAAGTTGAGAAGATCTTAGCTTGCGTCTTCAGTTCCACATGGACTTCTAGTCCGATTACTGTTTCAAAATTCATTACTTACATCCTCCTATAACTCGGGTCTTTGGTTGACAAAGTCATGGTTCTTTTCAAAATTATCTGCCACTTGATAAATCCGCGCTTCGTCAAGGGCCTTGCCCATTAATTGTAAACCAATTGGCAGATTATTTTGGTCGAAACCAGCTGGAATCGAAATACTTGGAATCCCCACTAAGTTCACCGGTACTGTCAACAAGTCCGCTAGGTACATTTCAATTGGATCTTGGGTACGGGTACCAATCTTAAAGGCTGTAGTCGTTGTTACCGGCCCCATAATTAAATGATAATTCTCAAATACTTGATTAAATTCGTCCTTTATCATGGTTCTGACTTGAGCAGCCTTCTTGAAATATTCATCATAGGCCCCTGAACTTAAGGAGTAAGTCCCCATCATAATCCGGCGCTTAACTTCAGCCCCAAATCCTTCTGAACGAGTCTTGAAATAGACTTCTTCTAAGTTGCTGGCTTCTGGTGACCGATAACCATAACGAATTCCGTCGAAACGTTGCAGATTTGAAGAAGCTTCTGCAGAAGCAATAATATAATACACATTGATGCCATATTTTGAATGAGGCAGGGATACTTCTTCAACAATCGCTCCTTGAGATGCAAAATAAGCGGCCGCTTCTTCCATGGCTTGACGGATTTCAGCTTGAATCTTATCCGACTTAAATTCTTTAGGAAAAGCAATCCGTAGACCCTTGATTGATTGACCGATGAATTTGCTGTAATCAGTATCTATAGCTTCTAGACTGGTCCCATCTTGGTCATCATGACCCGCAATAACAGATAATAATTTGGCATTATCTTCTACAGTTAGCGTCATTGGCCCAATTTGATCTAGACTAGAGGCAAAAGCAATCGCTCCATACCGTGAAACTGCTCCATAAGTTGGCTTCATGCCAACAATCCCATTGTAAGCGGCCGGACAGCGGACACTTCCCCCAGTATCGGTTCCTAAAGAAGCTGGTACTTGACGACAAGCGACCGTGGCACCTGAACCTCCAGAAGAACCTCCGGGTACGTAATCTAGATTCCATGGATTGTGGGTCGTTCCGAAATAAGACGTTTCAGTCGAAGCTCCCATCGCAAATTCATCCAAATTTACTTTACCAATTATTATCGCTCCGGCTTCTTTAAGCTTACGAATGACCGTCGCATCATAGACAGGTACGAAGTCTTCTAGCATTTTGCTCGCAGCTGTCGTTCGTAAATCCTTCGTCAGAATATTATCTTTAATCGCAATTGGAACACCATTCAGGGCAAAATTTGAATCTTGGTAACCTCTCTCATCCGCTTCTTTGGCCGCCTTCAAGGCTTCTTTTTTGTTAAGACTGATAAAGGCATTGAGTTGTTGATCAGTGGCATCGATATAGTCGAAAAGATGTTCCACAAGTTCAACACTGGTAAATTGTCCTGCTTTTAAACCAATTTGAATGTCTTTGATCGTTGTTGGAAATTCCTTCATTAAGCTTCCTCACTCTCTATAATGACTGGAACTCGAATAAAGCCGTCTTCGCTGTCGGGCGCATTAGCTAACATCGCCTTAGGCAAGTCGCTAGGAACGGCTTGGTCTTCGCGAAAGACGTTCTTCTTCTGATTACCATGGAAGGTTGGTTCGATCCCCTCGGTATCAATAACCTGTAATTCTTGAACCAAGGCCATAATCCGACCAATTTCATCGGTATAGCTTTCCAGTTCATCATCGGCAATCACTAATTTGGCTAATCCAGCTAATCTTTGAATATCTTCTTGATTTAACATCTGCTTCTCCTTTACCTATTAATGAAATACATGGCTTTGTATTTGATTCTTATCGGCAGACCGGCTAATAAAGGCTTGAATCCCATCTACCGATTCAATCCGAATTTCTAAATCAATGTTCTCTGGCAATTCATCTTGGACCACGTCACTGACATGCTGAGCCAGAGCGGCGACTTGAGTATTTTGATAGAATTGAGTCACAATCTCAATATCTAAACTTTTAAGCGTATCATCGACATAGAAAGCTTGACCGCTAATCCCATTCAGATTTGGAAAGAAATCTAAGACACGATTCCTAAAGCTATCAAAATAAGTATAGCGTTCAGATTGTTGTTCAGGATCCAAAATCGGTAGTAGCACCCGATATTCATTATGTTCGGTCCAATCAGCTACCGCATTCCCCTCGCGAGAGATACCATCAAGAATAAAGGTGCCTCCCACCACATCACTATTCGGAGCATCGCGATATAGACCCACTAGAATAGGAATCGAACGTAATTCTTCAGTGTTACGCAAACGACCCACAATGATATTTGCATATTGTTTACCGCGCTCGCGCATTTCACCCATGGAGATTTCTTGTTCATGTACCACGCCCTGATCATCTGTGTATGAATAGGTTGAATTCATGGCTAAACCAATGACAATACCACTTAAGGCAAAACCATCCTCAGTCTCTACCATAATATTCTTCTCCAGAATTTGATTCAAAAAGAGGGGCGTGGTTTGATTATCGACGGACACTTGATTGTTATCACCGGACTCGGTCGATTCTTCCAAGGTCGTCTCTTCCGAAGTCATTTCGGTCATGGTCGTTTCTTCTTCAGAAGTGGTCGTCTCTTCCCCTTCAGCCAAGGCCGGATTCAAGCCTTCTGGATTATCTTCCGATTCACGACCTAGCCAAGCGGTTAAGGTTTCTGAATCAATTAATTGGCCTTCTTGCAAATAATATTGATCTGGAGGAAAGACTGATTTACTAATCCGCATCAATCCTTCTTCGAAAGCCTTGGCATTACCGACTGAAGCCGGTGTATTAGTTGAAGAAGCAGAAGCCCCTAATTGATATTTACCATCGATAATGACCGCACGGTATAGGTCAGCCGCTAATTGATGGTTGGTCGTATTGACCGTCGCTTGGTTTGGTTTAACCTCAGCTTGATCATCTTTAGGCCCCACATTTTCAATACAACCTGTCAGACTGGCTAGGCAGGCTAGCAGGGAAATCCCTTGTATATATCGCTTATTCATTCGCATCTACCTCATTTAATTTCTCTAATAATTCTGCTTCATTAATTACTGGCACCCCTAAATCTTGAGCCTTCGTTAATTTACTTCCAGCCTTCTCGCCGACGACTAAGAGGTCGGTCTGTTTGGATACACTACTGGTCACATTGGCTCCCAGTTGACTTAATAAATCTTTAATTTCATTTCGAGTATATGTTGATAAACTTCCTGTGACGACTACGGTTTTGTCTTGCCAATATGACGATTCTTGAGTGATTTGATTTTCGTCTTTGTCACGGCTCAGCTTCAAGCCTGCAGCTTCTAGTCGCTTGAGTAAATTGAGTGATTCTTCATTCTCCATATAGGCACGGATTGAATGACTAATCATCGGCCCAATTCCTTCAATCTGACTAATTTCTTCGGCACTGGCCGCTTGTAAGGCATCCATACTCATGAAATGGTCGGCCAATAATCGAGCGGCTTTAGCCCCAACATGACGAATTCCTAAGCCAAAAATTAACTTAGCTAAGTCTTGATCCTTGCTGGCTTGAATCGATTGGTAATAATTTTCGGCTGATTTTTCCTTGGTTTGAGGAAGTTTGAGGAAATCTGCTACTTCTAAGTCATATAAGTCAGCCACATCGTGAATCAATTCTTGCTCTAACAATTTCCCAACGACCTTCTCGCCAATACCGACAATATTCATGGCATCTCGGGAAGTGAAATGAGAAATCTGAGCCAATTGTTGTGCCGGGCAAGCTAGATTGATACACCGTAAGGCGACCTCTTCATCCAACCGGACCAATTTACTTTGACAAACTGGACAATGGTCAGGAATGGATAAAGGCTCAGAGTCCTCTGGACGTTGATCCACTAAAACACTCACGACTTCGGGAATAATATCGCCTGCTTTCTGCAGTATCACTCGGTCATGCAAGCGAATATCTAAATTCTTAATATAGTCCACATTATGTAAGCTAGCGCGTTGAACTTTGGTACCAGCCAATTGCACAGGAGACATGACCGCCGTTGGCGTCACCACGCCCGTTCGACCTACGGTCCATTCGACCTCAAGGACCTCTGTTTCAGCTTGTTCTGCCTTAAATTTATAAGCAATCGCCCAGCGTGGGGCTTTGACGGTAAAGCCTAAGCGATCTTGATCCTCAAAGCGGTTCACTTTGATCACCGCACCATCAATTTCATAATCCAAACTTTGACGTTGTTGTTCAATTTGCTGTAGAAACTCAATGACTTCTTCCTTGGTCTGACACAATTTGCGGAAAGGATTGGTTCTAAGACCAATTTTCTCCAATTCTTCGAAGAGTTCCGCCTGCGAACTAGGCTGAAAGTCCTCGCCAATCACTGCACTGTATAAGAAAAGATTTAGTTTACGTTGAGCCGTAACCTTAGGGTCGATTTGGCGCAAAGCTCCAGCAGCGGCATTCCGTGGATTGGCTAATGGAACCTGGCCAGACTCTTCCCGGCCCTGATTTAACTCGAGAAAGACGGCTTTAGGCATATAAGCTTCGCCACGAACAATTAAATCGATTGGTGTTTGCAAGCGTAGAGGCATCGATTTGATGGTTCTTAAATTCTGGCTGATATCTTCGCCAACTGTCCCATCCCCGCGAGTGGCACCATTGACAAATTGGCCTCCTTCATAAGTTAAGGAGATGGCTAAGCCATCAATTTTACATTCCACCATAAACTCAACCTGGTGACCTAATTGTTGAATGACCCGATCCAAGAAATTTGCCACTTCCTCAGCTGAAAAAGCATTGTTTAAACTATACATAGGTACTTTATGTCTAAATTTATTAAAGCCCGATAGCAATTGATCGCCGACACGCTGAGTCGGAGAATCTTGGCGAATAAAGTCAGGATATGCCTTTTCTAAGCTTTCTAACTCACGATAGAGCATATCATAATCATAATCGGTGACGGTAGGTTCATCTAAAACATAGTATTGATAAGCATATTGATTGAGCAATTCAATAAGTTCATCGATTCGTTTCTGAGCCTCTTGTTGATTTAAATTTGGCACCTTTCAACCTCCGTTCTATGTCTCGTCTAGTATAACATTAAATAGCTAAGCTGTAATCGAAAAGCGGTCTTTTTCCTTTGAGGGTCGCTCAATTATACAGACCATTATTCAGTAGCTTTTCCTTCGCAAATTAGACTTAGCGAGTCAATCCTTTCAAATCCCTTATTGATCGACTTTTTTAATCGGGGCAAATTTAGCGAGGACTTGTTTGTCTCCTTGACTGGCAAAGGAAATCGTCAGCAGTTGGTCGCCACCGGATTCAACAACGTTCTTCACTTGACCTAAGCCCCAAGCCCGATGATCGACTTGGTCACCAACTTGCCAGTGCACATTGTTATCGGTCGCTTGACCTTGAGGGCGGGCCCGCTTATTTCCAGAACCTGGACGAGGGTTAAGAATCACCCGGCGGGCACTTTGTCGGGCCTGATTGTCTCGTTCATCAGGCATCTTCCAGCGTTCGACAAAGTTGATCTGTGATTTTTGTAAATACTGGTCGTCAATTTCATCGACGAAGCGACTGGGCAGATTTTGTTGGTAGCGACCATATAAGAGCCGGGACCGAGAAGCGGTTAGATACAAGACTAGTTCGGCGCGGGTCATCCCCACATAGGCTAATCGGCGCTCTTCTTCAAGTTCTTCTTCACTTTCAAGCGCTCGCCTCAGTGGAAAAAGACCCTCCTCTAAGCCGACAATAAAGACATAAGGAAATTCTAAGCCCTTGGCCGCATGCATGGTCATCAAAGTGACTTGGTCAGCTGTTTCAACATCGTCCTGATCGGTTGCTAACGAAAGATCCGCTAAGAAACGGGTTAACTTTGGTCGAGCCTGGTTGGCATCCTGATTTTCTCCATTCGCTTTAAAATCAGGATCACTTTCCTCTAAATCACTAAAAGCTTCATCAAATTGCTTGGTCACCGATTCGAATTCTTCTAAGTTCTCTAGTCGATTCTGAGCTTCGAGCGTTCCTTCTGTTCTTAAAGACTCAATATAATCGCTCTGTTGCCAGACTTGATCGACCAACTCACTCATGGTTAGAAATTCAGCCTGCTGTCTTAAGCGCAAAACCATCGCTTGAAAACGTTGTAACTTAGTAATGGTTCTTGCTGGTAGATTGGAATGATTCAGCTCGCTTATTGCCTGAAATAAGCTGAGATTGATTGATTGGGCAAATTCGGCTAATTTATCAATCGTAGCTTGACCAATCCCCCGCTTAGGCACATTAATAATTCGGTTGAAGGAAAGATTATCTACTTCGTTATCAATTAAGCGTAGATATGCTAGAGTATCTTGAATTTCTTTACGCGCGTAGAATTTAAGACCTCCAATAATTCGATAAGGTAAGTTGGCCTTAAGAAGTTGTTCTTCCAAGCTCCGTGATTGGGCCTGAGTCCGATAAAGAATAGCAAAATCCTGATTAGCCAGTCCCTTATCTTCTTTTAACTGATAAATTTGTTGAATAACATAACGCGCCTCATCAATATCTGTTTCGGCCATATGGAAGTGGACTTTCGGACCTTCAGGATTATCTGACCATAATTTCTTAGGTTTACGATGCACATTGTTGGCAATCACAGAGTTAGCTGCATTTAGGATATTTTGCGTAGAGCGATAATTTTGCTCTAAGAGGATGACTTTAGCATCAGGATAATCCTCTTCAAAGTTGAGAATATTCTCCATGTTAGCGCCCCGCCATCCATAAATACTTTGATCAGCATCGCCCACTACACAGACATTCCGAAGCAAACCAGTGAGTAAGTGAATCAATTGATACTGACTATGGTTGGTATCCTGATATTCGTCAACGTGGATATAATGAAATTTCTGTTGGTAGAATTCTCGGACATCCTCATGTTCAGTTAAAAGCTTGACCGTCAACATAATCAAATCATTGAAATCCATCGCATTGCTCTGAAAGAGTTGACTCTGATATTGCTTATAAACGGTAGCTTGAATATCGCCTAAATAACCCACAACCGTCTCAGCATAAGCATCGGGCTCTAACCCCTCATTCTTGGCTTCATCAATCGCTGCCAAGAAATTCTTATAGTTAAATCGTTGGCTGTCCAGATTTAAACGCTTCATAATTTGTTTCATCAAGGTTTGCTGTTCACTACTATCAATAATTGAAAAATTCGCTTGATAGCCTAAGCGATGACCCTCCCGGCGTAGTATTCGAGCACACATGGCGTGGAAGGTAGCCACCCAAATCGATTCGGCTTGTGGCCCGACTAGGTGTTGGATCCGGCTTTTCATCTCGTTGGCCGCTTTATTGGTAAAAGTAATCGCCAATATATTCCAAGGGTTGACCGCTTCTTGTTCAATTAAGTAAGCAATGCGATGGGTCAACACGCGAGTCTTGCCCGATCCGGCCCCAGCCGCTATCAACAAAGGACCTTGGGTGGTTAGGACGGCTTCTTTCTGTTTGGCATTCAACCGGTCAATACTTTGCATTAATGCCGTTGTCACGATATATTCCTCCTAAAATAATAAAACGATGTACCCTTTGTACACCGTTTAAAGTGATGACTCTGCTAATAGATTGGTAATTTCAACTTGTCTTTGACAGCTCTCTAGTGAATCCCCAGTAACCACGACTTGGCCTAACAAATTTGGACTAGCCGACAAGTAGGAATTAAATAAGGCAAACCCCCAGTCGGTTCTCAACATATATTGAGTCATGACTGACTCTTTGTTCAAGGCTTCTAATGGGTATGAGATGGCTGCCGGATGTTGAATCCTTAATTTTGGTAAAGGTAAGCCAACATAGGCTCGGATGGTCGCTTCAAAATGCGACACCGACATTGAGCCAATGGTGAACATGGCTTCACTGGAAAGACCGATGCTAGCTCCATTGAGATAAATCACGCCTGCCGCAGTAACCAAGAAGGTCAGCGTCAAAGAGCCAATCAAATGAAGATCGTCAGCCAATTGATGGGCTATTCGAAACATCTCTTGAGTAATATATTCATCCACTTGAGCTGGATAGCGAACTTGTTCTCCCGAAGCAAAACCTTGGTTGACAATCTCAAAGATTGGATAGATTAAAATTTCTCCCCGTTCATTACGGACGGCTGTGAGCGATACTCGTTTTTCAGTAGGAATCCAAGATTCAAGGATACATGACCCCCGCTGTAATTTTTCTTCAGCTTGTGGATAATCCTCAGTAGAATAGAGGAAGACGTGTTCCTTGGCATCTTGCAAGTGGCGTTGACTCGATTTCAGCACAGCTGGGAAGCCAATATATTCAATGGCTTCTTTAATATCTGTTAACGAGGTCACTAAGGAGAAAGGCGCAACCAGAATACGATGGGCATCTAGATAGGCTTTCTCGATAAGTCGGTCGGTCGTAATCGCCCGCAAATCTTCCGACAAGGTTAAGTCCGTCTGTTGGGCCAATATATTAAATTGTTGGTTAGTTAATAACCCTTTTTCGACGACGACTAAGTCTACCCGACTGGCAAAATATTCTAAGGTTTCTTGATCAAGGGTATTGACGACCACCTGCCATGAGGCAAATTGACGAATCGGATTATCTTCATGAATGACTAAGTTTCCTACACGATAGCCCAATCTTCCTGCTTCTTGTGCTAATATAGCCGAGGAAATCGATTCTCCAATAATTCCAATGGTTTCCCCGGGATAATGTCTCTGCGCCATCGTGTCACCTCCATTAATATCTTTATTATTTTAGCATATCTAATCCTTTTTGTAAGGATATCTTAATGAATTTATTGACTCTACTTTGAATTATTAGGGACTAGTCTGATCATATTGATCAAGTTGCCAAGTTTCAATCATATCAATTAACTTCTGGGCATAATCAGGATCGGTTGCATAGCCCGCCTCAGCCAAGCCCTGAGCTTGACTCTGATAATCTTTGCCCTCTTTGACTGCCTGATAATAATTGGGATCCCAGGTTGTACCATAATAGATTAATTCAGCATGGGCTCGCATCGAACTAGCCCAATCTGGATAGACTTTGAAGCGATCCTCCATCTCAGTCATTTCGCCATCAATGAATTCTAAAGTGGGTAAATCCACCCCTGCTGGATCAGAAGCTTCCGTCTTTACCCCATATAGATTATGATATTGGGCTGATAACTGACTTTCGCCAAAATTAGATTCCAAAGCGGCTTGGGCCATGGAGATACTGGCGAGTATCCCGTATTCTTTCTGCAAAGTTTGGGCGATTGGAGCAATTTCTTCAATAAAATTTGCCTGTTGTTGATAGGTTATCGTCTGTGGATCTTGATTTTGACCCGGGCTAAAATTTATCCATTTAAAAACCAGCACAAGAAAGAGACCCAGCAGAACAAATAAAAAAATAGTCAAACAGCCGATTTTTTGGAGAAATTTCGGCTTAAATTTTTTCCATTTTTTTATCAGCGGATGTTGTCTGGGTCTTTTCTTAATGGTTTTACGTTTATAAGTTTTTGCCTTTTTTGTCGGCATCGGCATCACTCTTAATCTTTGTCTTTTAGTTTTTCACTTTCATCATCGAACCATTGGAGTAAGCGGATCTCATCATGACCAATTTGTTGTTGAATGACTCCAGGCAAACGATACTCAATAATATCATTATAACCCCAGAAATTGTAATCAGCAATCACCCGCAGAATGACCATGTTGGAACGGCGTAGACTGTCTTCTTCATTCTCTTCGGTTTGAGCCCATTCGACCCGAGCATTGCCATGATTCATCCAAGTCTTGCCAATTTGATATTTCAAGAAATGGTATTCGCTGACCGGGTCAATCATCCCAGGCATAATTTCTGAATTGCGGACGACTTTTTGTACGAGCATCCATTCATAATCGGTAAAGAGGGTTGAGAGAATTTGAACGTTCTCATATTTTAGCCCTTGTTCGCCCTTCTTCCAGCGGTCCCAGGACTGAGGCGAGATGCCCAACTTTTCCGTATAAAAAGCTTTCTCACTGATATACTTTTCGTTAATCGCCCGAACGACAATATCAATTAAAGATTTATTCATATTCATCACCTTTTACGTGTATTTTTAATTAATTATACACCCTGAAAGTGTGTGATGCAAAAAAGAAACCGACACGAAGCCGGATTCTTTGTAGTCACAGAATTAATTTCCTGAAGTATATTGATAACTTTGAGTGGCTTCATTCCAGAACCAGGTGACTGGAATCGGATTCCCTGCTTCATCTGTAATGACAGGTAAGGAGACATTGCCTCGACCTTCCACATATTGCTCAGAGTATTGTGGCGTTGGCTCAGCGGTCACGGCCGGTTCTTCACCAATAATTTCAACCTGAGCATTCTGACTTGTCGCCTCAGTTTGTTCCGTACTTTCTTCGCTTGTGGTCTCTTCTTCGGTTGAAGTGACTTCACCCGTAGTTAATAGTTTCATACTATCTTGCACGGCTTGGCGAATACTATCTACACTGGCTTCAGCATCTTCCATTTCTGAAGCGAGAATGACTAAGACATAAGTTTTATCTTCTCCTTCAAGGATCGCTGAATAATATTGTTGTTTACTATTATCATCAACGGAAGTAATCTCATAACGACGACGGACGTCAGTTAGGTTCTCTTCTGGATACTTGCGTGAGATTGGCGTTTGAAGCAAGGCTTCTTTCAATTGTTGGTCAGTTGTCTCATTGATTAATTGATCTTGTGCCAGCTTTTCTAGCAATAGCACAATGTCCTTGACATTGGTCACAGCACCTTGGATACTTCCAGTCTCATCGCTGGCCAACTTATTGGTCACTTTCGTTCCAAAGTAATTTGATTCATTTAACCAAAGATTGAAGTCATTAGGACCCCCCGTCGCTTGAATCAGGTGATTCATCGCGGTCACATCTTGTTGCTGAACGACCAAGCGAACAAGCGATTCTACTGAATATTCACTTTCAGGTTCAGCTTGGGCAAATTCACCTTGATCGCCTTCGGCAATCAGTTGTTCATTTAATGGAATTGTTTGGTCCATGGTCAAGCTATCTTGGTCGACGGCTTGATACACTCGTTCAAGAATAAACCAAGCAATCATCGCATCAGCATCCACTGATTGACTATCGTAGACAAGAGCCCCGTCTTGATCTGAACCGACTTCTTTAATCATCGCAGAAACTTTTTGGTTGGTGCCGGCTACTTGGTCATAGATTTCATTAAACTGATCGAGTTGAGCTTGATCCAAATTGTTCTTAGGTAACTTATAGCTTAGACTTTCTTTGAAATTCAAATCCTTGGCTTCAATCACTAAATTTTGTTCTTGGTTACCATTCGATAAGACATCTGCACTTGGATCATTGAAAGAGATGGTCAGGCGATTGCCTTCTTTAATTAAAGAATATTCATCTTCAATCACTTTTTCTTGACCATTGCTCATCAATTTAAAACTAAAAGTATCGCGACTAATCTTATCCACCGGTCCCTCGAGGTCTAAATTCACTTGCACAATCGGGAACTTATCTAGATTGACCTGGCTATCTTTCAATACCAGATCGGCCGCCTCACTTTGACTGGCTTCACTTGTCGCTTCTTGACCAGCCTGGGTCGTCGCTTCTTCTGCTGATTGAGAAGCCGCTTCTTCACTTGTTTCAGATTCTTTGGTTGGGGCTTGGGCAACTTGAGGTGACCCATTAAAGAATTGTTCAGCGCGTTTAAATAATTGAGGTCCAAACATAAATGCCAAAAACACCAGTAAGACCATCAGTAAGAGTTTGAACAGCCCCCAAATAAATTTACCGACGCCAGAGGCTTTCTTACGAGGTGTCTTAGGTACGATGGTAACTTCTTCAAATTCTCTTGTTTTAGGACTTTCTTCAAGGGGGGTAGTCTCTTGACTTTCAATCTTATCATCGCTACCAAATACATAACCACAATGGGCGCATTGATGTTTACTCCGGACTTTACGTCCACAATTTGGACACTGCATACAAAAAACCTCCTGTATTTTCCTCGATATATTCCTCTTTATTGTAGCATATTCACTTGACTTTTGTCAGTTAGAAATGGTCTATTCTACCGCCTTCAAGGCCTCAACCATATCAATATGTCGAATCTTTCGATGCATAACGGCCATGACAATCGCTGAGAACAGAATCGTAAGTAAGAATGAATAAAGATAACTTAGTAGATGGACTCGTGGGTAGAAGAGCACATCATTGAGCTGCATCGTCTTCATTATAAAATGAGTCAAACCATAGCCCATGGCCATACCCAGACCAGATCCTAAGAGGGTCAAGACCAATATTTCATCATAAATATACAGACTGACTTCGTGACTATAAAACCCTAAGACCTTAATCGTCGCTAACTCTTTCATCCGTTCCTGGATATTGATGTTGGTAAGATTATAAAGGACGACAAAAGCCAAGCCAGCTGCAGAGACGATCAGGACGACCGTAATTAAATCCAGACTCCCCAAGGAACTTTCAATGCCAGATGCTAAATCCGAAATTTCAAAGACGGTCAGAACGGTCTCTTCGTTCATTAAAGCTTCTTTAACTTGACGATGATTTTGACTACGATAATCCAAATAAAAGGCATTCACTACCGGTTCTTCTAACATGTATTTGCGATAATCATCCGCCGTCATATACATATAATGACCAATGTAATTCTCTGTAACCGCCTTGACCGGAATTTCTTGTTGGAGGTTACCGTAACTAATAGGTAGCCGTCCTCGTTCCTGACTCTTGACAAATTCTTCTAATCGTTCACTGATATAAATTTGACCTGGTTTCAAAGCAAGTTGTTGATCCGGAGTTTGCCGACGGTGAAGATGAACTAGTTGGTTAAAGCTGGTTAAATCCTGATCCAGCGGAACAATCAAATTAATCTCTTGATTGCTAATCTGATCGAGGCGACTTTGGATAGTGGCTTGATAAATTGGCACGTAGTTATTTATTTCTTGATTTTGCTTTAATTTATCTTCTATTTGCTGAACTTCTTCAGCTTCGGCTCCTTCATCCAAGATAACAATCGCATCAAAAGTCTGAATTTGCTTAAACTGCTGATCGATAATCCCCGAAATGGTATTGGAAATACCAAATCCAGTCACAATTAACATGGTACAACCCGCCACCCCTAAGAGCGTCATGGCATTGCGTCCCTTGTAGCGAATCAAATTACGCACGGTCATCTTGCTCTTAAAGGATAAAGCGCGCCAAATTAGTGAAATTCGCTCTAATAGAATTTTCTTCCCTGATCTTGGGGCTGGGGGCCTCAATAGTGAAGCTGGCGTCTCTTTAAGTAATTGTTTGGGTGAAGCAATGGCTGGGATTAGTCCTGTCGCTAAGGCAATCGCCGACACGGCCAAAATCCAGCCCATTGAATAGACAATGACGGGTTGATCGAACAGAAACATGATATTGTAAGCTTTGAGAATGACATTAGGAAAAATTGCATAACCACTAGCTAGACCAATCAACGTTCCTAAAAGGGTAGCTAATCCAGCATAGATAACAAACTTCTTCAAAATGTCCAGATCAGCAAATCCTAGTTGTTTCAAGGTTCCCATGAAATTTCGCTGTTCAGTGGTCATCCGCTTCACGGTAGTAAAGCTAACCAGTACCGCAATGAATAAAAAAAACATAGGGAAAATATTAGAAATCACATTGAGTTGATTGGCATTGTCACGGACACTCAAATAGACAGAGTCTTCTTGACTCAGTTTAATTAAAAACTCTGGTGTTAACAATTTTCGTAAGTCTTCACGGGCTGATTCTAGCGCCTGCTGGCCAGATTCAATCTGAGCTAGGGCTCCAGGATAAGTTGAAGCGAATTCCTTTGATGCAGATTGATAGGCATTTTGACCAGACTGATAGTCTCTTTCGGCCGCCGAAAGTTGCTGGCGCCCCTCTGCTAAAGAAGCTTGACCCGCTTCTATTTGAGCCTGGGCGTCCACCAGTTGTTGCCAAGCTACTGCCAATTGATCATAACCTGCAGCTAAGGCGTTCCGCCCACTCTCTAATTGCAAGCGACCTGCTTCCAATTCCCGGCTGGCGCTCTCAAGCACGCTGGGTGATAATTGCTGATAGGAAGCAATTTCTTGCCAAGCTGAGGCTAATTCCTGGCTAGCCTGGTCGAGCTGTTCTTTCTGGCTATAATATTCTTGCCAGCCACTCTCTAGTGCATCTTTCCCTTGGATGAAATCCTGAATTCGACTTTGCCAAGTTTGGTACAAGTCACTTTGACGGATGGATTCAATTTGGACTTGATCGAGTTGCTCTAATAAACTAGCCAATTGATTCGCCAACGCTTGAGAATTATTCTCTTGAATTTGACTCTCTTCTAAAGCTGCATAAGCCTCTAATATTTCTTGATCAAGCGCCTGTAATTCAGCCATCATCTGATCCAATGTAGCTTGGTCGATTGCTGAGTCAGCTTCTTCGCCTGATCCGGTTTCATCTTGATTCCCTGCTTGACTTAACAAGAATTCAATTTGATCGGCTAACTGGGCCCGTTCTGCTTCTAACTTAGCTAAATCAGTCGCAGCGTTAGGCAAATCGGTGGTCGAATTATCGGCTTGTTCCGATTGCAAGGTTTCAATTTGGCGTTTGATTTGATCAATGAGGCCAGGATAATCATTGACTAAAGATTCCAACTCGGCAAGATTGTCAATGCCAGCAGGTAAGAGGTCTTTAAGTTGAGCCTCAATGGCTGAGCGAGCCGACTCATAAGTCGCTTGACCAAATTCTAGCTGTTGGCGACCAGATTCTAGTGCCGCTAAACCAGATTCTAGTTCAGTCTGATGCTGAGTCAGATTAGCAATTATCTCGGCAAGACCACCATTTAATAAACTCTCGGCCAATTGATATTGGGCGAGTCCTTCTTGATATGAAGCTTCATAGCCATTCAAAACCTGTTCTTGTTTGGCTATTTCTTGAGCACCCTGATGATATTCTTGATAGCCTTGTTGATAGGCCTGCCAACCCTGGTCAATTCTTGCTTGACCGGCTTGTAAATCGGCTCGACCCTGTTGAATTGCCAAACTAGCCGAATGCAAATTACTTCCTTGCTGTCTTAAAGCCTCTTCGCCACTTTCCAATTCTGATGAAGCTTGTTCAAGTTCGGCTTCTTGCTTGGCTAACTCTTCTTCAGCCTCCTGGGTCAACTGACTCAACTTGGCCTCACCTCGACCATCGAGTGCTTTATTGATTGCTTCTTTGTCTTGTTTAAGTCGATCTTCCCAGCTGCTTTCATAAGCTTTTTGATTACTTAAATAACGATCCCAAAAGAAGGCATCCGTATAAATATCCGCTTGAATCGCCTCGGCTGTCGAAAGGGCAAAAATATCAATCGACTCATTACCGCGGTTTGTCCGTTCGAAATAAATGGGACTCTCAACGAAACCAACTACCTTAAAGCGTTCTTGCTTCAAATGGGGTGCCTGGTCGTCTGCGCTCTCTTTCGATTTATTAGTTAAATCAATCCAATCACCTAAATTGACCGTCAGATCTTGATTGTCCTGATAATAATCCAATAATTGACTATCCAAAGCAATTTCATTATCTGCTTGGGGCCATCTTCCTTTGTTGAGTTTAAAGAAATTCTGCTGAGGATCCTTGGCTAAGGGGTAGACCTTGACCGTTAAATCACCTGGCGTCAAATTCACACGAGCCGTACTGATTGGCAACCAATCGACCTCCACTTGGGCCAATAAGTCTAAATCTGCTTGATTAATGCCATAAGTTCCTTGAACTTGACCATGGGGAAGATGATTTTCGCGGAAATACTTCTGACTGGTCGCAATCATCGACGGCCCTGCAGCCTTAATCCCTATAAAAAAGGCAACCCCCAAGGCAATAATCGCCAATATCGATAAAAAGCGGGGAAAGGACAATTTAATCTCCCGCCAGACATCTTTCCATAGCATCTTCTTCCCCTCCTTTCTACTTGAAAATAACACACTACCATTTTATTTCTTCCACACGTTTAGGATGGTCCACCTGCTCAATCTCACTGACTTTACCGTCATTAATCCGAATTACTCGGTGGGCCATTTGGGCAATCGTCGAGTTGTGAGTGATGACCACAACCGTCGTATTAAATTGAGCACCCATTTCCTGCAATAATGCCAACACCTGTTGTCCCGTTTCAAAATCTAAAGCCCCAGTAGGTTCATCAGCCAAGAGTAACTTCGGCTGACTGGCGATGGCTCGGGCAATCGAAACCCGTTGTTGTTCGCCCCCTGATAATTGGGCCGGGAAATTATCCAAACGGTGGCCTAAGCCACATTGTTGAAGCACTTGATCAGCATCTGCATGACTTTTTGAGATTTGAATCGACAGTTCTACATTCTCGCGGGCGGTCAGATTGGGTACTAAATTGTAATTTTGAAAGACAAAACCGATATTTTCACGGCGGAATTTAGTTAACTCTTTATCAGAGTAATCGGAAATATCCTGACCATCGACCCATATTTCGCCCGAAGTTGGATGATCCATCCCGCCTAATAGATTCAGGGTTGTCGATTTACCTGCTCCTGAAGGGCCTAGGATTACGGCAAACTCCCCCTGCTCAATCGTAAAAGAAACTCGGTCATTGGCCTTGGTCACAATATCACCGGTACGATATTCTCTTGTCACATCAATAAATTCAATATAGGCCATACGAACCTCCTAACAAGTCCGATAAAATACTAAGACTTTCAAGTATTGACTTTGCGGATCTTCACTGGTCGGGTAGTCTTCAGGCAGATCAAAGGATTGAATTAATTGACATTTCCCTGGATGCTGATTGGCGACTTCAATCATCTCTTGACGGAAATCGTTACTATCATAGCCACTGTGATTGGTAGAAATGATGGTCATCCCCCCTGGCTTAGTCAGGGTAAATAATTCTTCAGCCAAGCTAGGGTAATCTCGATCGGCTGAGAAAACATATTTTTTAGTGCGGGCGTAAGTTGGTGGGTCGCAAACCACCCAATCGAATTGAAGTTGATGTCTTTTGGCATAACGTAAATAATCAAACACATCCATGATTCGAATTTCATGGTCGCTTTCGGCGAGATTGATACCATTCAAACTAAAATTATCAGTAATCCCTTGACGACTCCGATTCGCCACATCTACAGAAACCGTCTTCTCAATACCGGCTAAAGCAGCCACTAGTGAAAAAGCCCCCGTATAAGCAAATAAATTTAACAAAGACTCGCCTTGAGCCTGTTGGCTAATAAATAAACGCACATCTCGTTGATCGGTAAAAATACCAGTCATCCAGTCCTGACCCAGATAAATCGCAAAAGATACCCCATTTTCTAAAATCTTTAAGGGTTGAGGGGCCTGATCGCCCCAAAGATGTTGGATGGCTGCTTCATCGCCAGTCAAATCGAAACGCAGCGTCTGATAACACCCTTTGAAATCATAGGGACTGGCTTGCAAATAATGGTTTAACCATTGACGATAGGCATAGATTCCCCGTGAATACCAATTTATTTGTAAATACCCATCATAATAATCTAGGGTAAAGCCACCTACTCCATCCCCTTCACCATTAAATAGACGAAAAGCATTGGTCTTTTGTAAATCAAAACTTGCAAAACGTTGATCAATGGCTTGGACAAGACAATACTCGAAGAATTCTCGAGTAAAATATTGGTCTGCTCGAGTACTATAAATCCAGGCAAAGCCCTTATGCTGACGCCCCACAATCGCCTGGGCTAGAAATTCTCCGTTCGCTTGAGTCAAAGTAATGCGTTGACCCTCTTCCTCATTTTCTATGCCCTGACCGCTTAGGAAATCCTCTTCTGTAATTAATTTATATCCCTGAAGAATCTTTTGACTAGCTTCAGACTTCATTTTGTAAGTTGTCATAACTTTCCCCAATCTCCTATTCGTGTTATAATCGATCCGATGTTACAATTGTAACATCAACATGATTTGAGTACAAGACTCGAGCCCGCTGCTGTGACAATCCTAGCCATTTTGTAAAGGATGTGAACCAATGACAAGTTCGAACAAAAATAATCTAGAACTAAGCAAAGAGTCTTTACGTACCGCTTTGCTACAATTAATGCATGACACTCCACTTCATCAAATTAAGGTCACTCAACTTTGTCAAAAAGCTGGCGTTTCCCGAATGGCATATTATCGCAATTACCCCTCGCTCTTGGCCCTCTATCAAGATATCATCCATAGCTTCTTAGCCGAATTTCTGCAAAATTCCTACCACTATATCCAAGCAGGTCGCTGGCAGGACTTCTGGTTGGAATTCTTTACCTATATCCATCAACATCAGGATCTGGTTCGAATTATTCTAAATCATCAAAGTCAAAGTGAAATTCTTCATTACTTGAACCAATTATTTGTTCCTAAATACCAAGAAATTAGCCAACAACAGCAATATTATATCCGCGGAATCATCGGCCTGACCTATAATATAATGTTGGCTTGGGTTGAAAGTGATTTTAATTTATTACCCGAGGACCTGGCCCAGCTCTGCCAACAAATGATTCCATCCAGCCTAACTGACCAAGGACTTCATCAGTTTTTTCATCCAAAATCAGATAACCAAGACTCATAATCGATTTTTTAAAAGCAACTGAATATTTAGCAACATTCCTTAGATATCTATGGTGATAGGCCACGTAGAAATCCAAATCATATAAAAAAATACGAATCAGTATGACACGCAAGAAATAGAAGATCCACGCAGCTTACAAGTACTTAACGACTTGTCGCTTAGAACTTGTCTAGTGGTTCTAGTCCGGAAAAGCCTCATGCTTTGAAGGACGGTTACTTGCCTGTCAACTGATTCGTAGATTTTTTGTTCGATGATCATTCATATTTTAAAGCCATTAATTTGAGATTAAATGAATAGCTTAGGGCCTTATTTTTATAGAAGTGTTAGAACCATCGGATTAGCATACTTTACTCTCATCAGTCCCTTGAAGTCTTCGACTTTTAGGGACTGAGTCGTAAAAGTAAGTCTGGAGCTTATAATATAAGCGGAAGACGGTGCCCTGATGGTGCTTACACTTAATAAAAAAGACCTAAGCAAAATATGCTTAGATCTCAAACAGTTTATTGAATTTTATTAATTTTTACTACATTAATTAATCCGTCAGCAAACTCAATTCCTGGTTCAAATCCTCCAGACTTAAGCTATTTAAGTCACTTTCCTCAACGAGTGGTTCAGCCAATGGTTCCACATAAACACTCAACTGATAATTATGCGCTCGATACTTGGCCGTTTCATGATCAAAAATATTTAAATCAAAATCTTCCACCAAACCCACAAAATCCGCCTGATAAGTTAACATGTCAGGATCCACCAAGAAGGTATACTGGGTTAATTTATCAGAAACCGTCTTCGACTGGTATTGATAGATCATGTGGCCCACCTGATCAACCGCCTGCAATTGATTTAGCCGACCATTCAGCTGTAAACCCCAAGAAATAAATGGTCGATGCGCCTGCCATTCGAGACTAGCTTCTACATTTAAATTCTGTCCCGCCACTTCATCCGACAAATAATCTGTTCTTTGGTAAAAAGATACCGTTTGATCAAAATTTAATATTCCATCAGGAATCCCTAAACGTTGACTGCGAATGCCTAGACGTTGATCTTGAATGGCTCGAATCACTTGATAAGGTTTAAAATTTCTAACTTGGTTCAAAGAAGGTAGAAGCTGCAAAGATGGCGTCAATTGACTCACAAGCAAGTCAGAATTTCCTCTGCTCGGAATACTTACAAAAGTCTCTTCCAAGGGGAATGTCTGACCGATTTGCTGATAGGTCAACCCACTGACAAAACTCGGCTGAATTAACGAATCCAGGGCTAGGTAGTTTCTTTGTAAATCTTGAAAACTTAACAAGTGATAAGTATAAGGTTGTTGAGATGTCTCAGCAAGTGAACTCTCCTGGGTTGCCGGATAGAAATCTAATCTTAGGTCCATCGCCCCATGTTTTTGATCGACTAAAGCCCGGCCATATAATAAGAATTCACCAGTATTTTGATTCTTTAATTGATATTGGACTTGATATTGGTCCAGACGCCGAATTTTGGCCAAAGTTTGTTCAATGGATTTCATTTGCTGGAACTTACTAACCAGCAGCACTTGGCTATGAACTTGAATGGGTTCTATAAAAACAGGGCAAAGCATCAATAATGCCAAGCAGAAACCCCTTAATCTCTTTCCCATCATCATCCTCTTTTCTCAAACAATATTGCCATCGCTCTCAGCAAAAACACGAACATTAATCCTGAAAAAATTATTAATATTAGTTATTTTCACTTGCCTCTTTTAAATCGTGGTATACTCAGCCTACAAATTAATCATTGGAGGGAAAATTTTTGGAAAATTTCTTTAAACTAAAGGAAAACAACACTTCCGTTTCCACGGAAATTATGGCTGGGATTACCACATTCTTAGCGATGTCATATATTCTTTTTGTCAACCCTGCTATTCTATCACAAACAGGGATGCCAAGTCAGGCAATCTTTCTGGCAACTTTATTTGCTTCAGCCATTTCGACATTATTTATCGGTTTATTCGCCAATGTTCCTTATGCCTTAGCACCCGGAATGGGACTGAATGCATTCTTTACCTACACCGTCGTATTCAGTTTAGGTTTTACTTGGCAAGAAGCTTTATCCATGGTCTTTATTTGTGGTCTATTTAATATTCTAATCACTGTAACCAAAGTCCGCAAGGAATTAATTCGGGCCATCCCAGAATTCTTACAACATGCGATTTCAGCAGGAATTGGTGTCTTTATTGGCTATATTGGGATTAAAAATGCTGGACTGCTCCAATTTATTTCTGATGCACCGAATATCGTTTCAATCAATGGTGGTCCTGCCGATGCGACTTCTTTCCCGGAAGGTGTTTATACCGTCTTAACTAATTCAGCCATTGTGCCTGAATTGATTAAATTTAATAATCCATCGGTATTCTTAGCACTCTTAGGACTCGCCATCACCGTTATACTAATGATTCGCAATGTTAAAGGTGCTATTCTGATTGGTATTCTATTGACTTCGATTATTGCTATTCCAATGGGCGTGACTGATTTATCCAGTCTAAATATGGCTGAGAATTCGTTGGGTAATGCCTTTGGCGAATTAGGTCAAACCTTCCTCGTGATATTCACCCCAGCTGGTTTACCATCCTTATTCAGTGATTTAACCCGCTTACCGATTGTCTTAATGACCATCTTTGCTTTCTCATTATCCGATATCTTTGACACGATTGGTACCTTTATCGGTACTGGTCTAAAAACAGGTATTTTCACCAGTCAAGATATTCAAGACCTAGAGAATTCAACGGGATTTGATTCTAAGATGGATAAGGCCTTGTTTGGCGATGCGATTGGAACTTTCTTTGGCGCCTTATTAGGAACCTCAAATACAACCACTTATGTTGAGTCTGCTGCTGGAATTGGTGCGGGTGGACGAACAGGATTAACTTCAATCTCCACCGCAGTGATGTTCTTATTAGCGATGTTCCTAGCGCCATTTCTTAGCTTAGTCCCTGCTGCGGCCACTGCCCCAGCCTTGATTATTGTCGGCATCTTGATGTTAGCTTCAATCAAAGAAATTGAATGGGATGACTTCTCGATAGCGGTCCCTTCTTTCTTTACCGCCATCTTTATGGGCTTAGCCTACTCTATCTCAAATGGGATTGCAGCTGGCTTCATTACCTATGGTTTGATTAAATTATGTAAAGGCGAAGCCAAGGATTTACATCCATTAATGTGGATTTCGATTATCCTCTTCCTATTGAATTATGGTATTCTAGCTATTCTATAAGCATTCACTTGTAAGAAGCACATGAGGTGCTTCTTTTTTTGCGATTGATTGTAAAATTTACTTCAACAAATATTGATAGCAATCCATCATGTCATATAGCGACCTGAGTTGACTAAGAAATCGAACAGAGGAAAGATCAATCTTTGCCGACAGTACTTGCTCGGTAAATGTCCGGCAAGACTAAGAACTTCTTCGAAATCTCCCTGAACATCGGCAGCTTGCGCTGGCAATAAATGTGCTCCTCGCGAAGCTATGAGTTGGTTAAATTCTTCTTTATTAAATAGGTATTTAGCTAAAGAGAAGGGCTGGGGGATTGCCTGATACAGATCAGCCCAAGTCTCCGCCGATAAATCCCGGTAAACCCACTGATCCGGGAAAATTTCCCTCAGAGTCTGTAATCCATCTTGATAATCAGCAGGAGAATGAAACCAATCGGGGAAAGCTTGTCGATCCTCAAGTGGCCAAGGACGGTCTTTCAAAGGATGAATCCTTGCTTCAAGCCAACCGCCTTGCTCTGACCACAATAATTCGCCATAACAGCTTCCCTGACTACCGGCCTGAATAATCGCTTGGCCGGAAGGAATAATCTGGCTATAACTAAAGTGCTGATGACCACAAATTAAGCCCTTCACTGCTGGATAACTTTCTAAGAATTCATGAGCTTGGTCCGCTTGGTTCGGGTAAGTCCATAATCGATTTTGTTTCATATCTTTAATCAAGCCCCCATGGTAGGCTACTAGAATCAGATCGACCCTCTCTTCCAGTTGGTCAATCAGTCGGCCCACGCTGATTAGTGGATCTTCGATAAAGACCTCTAAACTATGTGCATGGGGCATGGTTTGCCGACATTCACTATTGAGAACGCCAATCATTGCCACCTTATATCCACGAATTTCTCGAATGATATAAGGATTAAAGCAAGCTTGACCTGATCGATCAAAGACATTGGCAGCAAGATAAGGCATCTCTAAAGCTGCTACCTGTGTCTTCAACCAAGCCAGACCATAATCTAAGTCGTGGTTTCCTATGACCATTGCATCAAAAGCCAAATCATTGGCTACATTGACCAAGGGAGAGATTTGATCAGTCTTAGCAAAGTAGCTGGCCAAGGGGCTGCCCGTGAAGAAATCACCATTATCAATAAAAATATCAGTTCCTGCACGAAAACTGGGTTTAGCTAATTCATACAAGCCTCGATCAAGGAAGCCATGGATATCGGTGGTTGCCGCAATCCTAATCATAATATTTCCCCCTTTATTTTAGCTTATGACGTAAGATGGCATTCAAGTAGTCGATCAGTAAGACCACGACAATAATCGATAAGAGAATAATACTTACTTTGGACCAGTCTCGCTGCTGTAAAGCAAAAATTATCGGCGCTCCGATTCCTCCCGCCCCCACTAAACCAAGCACCGTTGCACTTCGGACATTAATTTCAAAATGAGTCAAAATATATGTAAAGGTCTTAGCCATAATTTGGGGAAGCTTTGCATATTGAAAAACTTGCCAAACACTGGCCCCACTCGCTTCAAAAGCTTCAATCGGCTGCCCTTCAATTTGATCACAGGCCTCGGCGACTAACTTGCCAACCATACCCACCACTTGGATACTTAGGGCCAAAGCTCCGGCAAAAGGGCCAGGACCCACAATTCTAACAAAAAGAATCCCATAGATTAAAGCAGGAATCGCCCTTAAAAAAGCAAAAAATCCTTTAATCACGCTCGATAAACTCTGCAATTTACGACCTATTATTCGCTTAGAAGCTAAGAGTGCTAAAGGAAAGGCCAAGACCGATCCTAATACTGTGCCAAAAAAAGCAATATTTATCGTCTCAATCATCAAACTCAATAAATCTTCTTGGCTACCATCATAAAGGTAGGTCCACTCAGGCTGCATCAAGCCACTTACAATATGTTGTAAATCACGCCAATGTACTAAAGTCATATTAGAAAAATCAATTCGCATGAAAGCTAGGACGAGCACACAGATAAAAATAATCGATAATCCAAATTTTTTCCAAGACATCAGAGCACCTCTTTTCTGAGATAATAGCTCAGCCCATCCGTCAGCAACACAATTAACAGAACAACCAAAATAATTAGAGAAACACGATCATATTTGAAAAAACCTAAATTTGTCTGCAGAACCACCCCTAAACCACCGGCGCCCACATAACCCAAAATCGCTGAAGCTCGAATATTCACCTCGAAGGCGTATAGGCAATAAGAATAAATGTCATGCTCGACTTGGGGCCATACCGAATTACAAGCAATTTGCATTCTACTCGCTCCTACCGCCTGATCCGCTTCAAGCGTTCGCGCATCAAGCGTTTCAATACTGCCATAAATCAATTGAGACACCATCCCAAAAGTAAAGACAGTAATCGTGAAAACTCCCGTAGCTGGTCCAATACCGATAATGGCAACAAATAAGGCTGCTAATAATAAGTTAGGAATGGTCCGAATCACGGCAAAGATTGAGCGAATAATGACCGACAAAGCTAACATTTGAGAGACCATCGGTGTTGCGAGGAAGGCTATCGGAATAGCTAATATAGATCCTAGAAACGTTCCCACCACCGCCATGGCTAGCGTATCGATTACTGGGTCGATAAGTTTGGGAAAATAAGCCCAGTCCGGGTTCATAAAAGAAGATAAAAAAAGCTGGAATTGCTGCCGATTATCCAACACCTCCCGCCAATCGGCCGCTAAGTTACGTTGACTATAATAAAGAATGATTAATAGGCCCACGAAGTTTAGCAATTGAAGACCTAAACGATCATGGATGGTATCTTTCAATCTCATTTCGAAACCACTTCCCTTAGCCAGAGACTTTCCCCATAAATTTCTTCCAAGCGCGCATCATCTGCTTCCTGAACTGGACCGTCAAACACAATCCGTCCCGATTGCATGCCAATAATACGACTGGCATAGCGACGTGCCAAGTCAATAGAATGGAGATTAATCACAATGGTTCGACCATATTTCTGATTTAAACGTTGGAAATCTTTCATAACACTCTCGGCAATAACCGGATCGAGCGAAGCCACGGGTTCATCCGCCAAGATAATTTCCGCTTCTTGGACAATAGCCCGAGCGATGGACACTCTTTGTTGTTGGCCTCCTGATAAGTTACGAGATCGTTCCTTTAACTTATCCTCTAAGCCGACTAATTTTAACGCTTCGATAACCTTTTGATAATCAGTTGAACGATACCAACCCAATAAAGTCTGTAAGTTATTATAGTAACCTAAACGACCTGAAATGACGTTCTTCTGAACAGTATGACGTTTAATCAATTGAAATTGTTGAAATATCATACCAATATTACGTCGGATTTCTCTAAGTTCACGACCTCGAGCTTGAGTCAAGGACTGACCATTGATAAAGACTTCCCCATCACTGACTTCAATGAGACGATTTATCGTACGTAACAGCGTACTTTTCCCAGCTCCCGAAGAACCGATTACCGCCACAAATTCGCCTTGGTTAATGGTCAAATTAATCTGGTCCAAACCGCGCACACCATTGGCGTACACCTTGCTTACATTTCTTAATTCTATCATTCTAAGCTCCTTATCCTAATAAATTGACATAAAAAAATCTCATTTGACAGACCCTGCCAAATGAGAAACAAAGCTTTGATAAATGATTCTTTATTCAGCAGCGATCTTGGTATATTCAACCACTGTGTCATAAACCGACTCATCAGCTTCAACATAACCTAAGTGATTCCATAAGGCCATAATATCTTTACCTTCATCAGACTGATTCATCTCCAAGAAAGTTTGTTTTACTTTCTCTTTCAAATCAGCATCCATCTTTGGTTGAACTGCAATCGCATCATTCGGGATTTCCCCTTCAGATAAATATAATACTTTTAAATCTTCTGGAAGTTTATTATCTGGGAAAGCCTTAGAGAAAACATAGCGCGTACCTTGGAAAGAAAAGCCGGCATCTTGTTGACCATTTAAAATCGCCGTAATCATTGACGGAATATCGTTTACCACGGTTAAGTTAGCTTCACTAACTAAATCAATTCCTTGGTTTTTTAATTCAGCAATCGGATAGATATAACCGGAAGCAGAGCTAGGATTTAAGGTCGCAATGTTCTTGCCCACTAAATCTTTGACATCTTTAAGATCACTGTCTGCCTTGACTAAGATCTCAGCTCGGAATGATCCGGTCGTTTCACCCTCTAAGGGTTCGCCGGTTTCGTCATCAAATGCTCCCAAGACAGAAGTCAATAATGCTTCAGCTACTCCCATGTCTCGTGCTTGCGTATAAGCAGCTGGTGGCATAATACCGATATCCACTTGACCAGAAGCCATCGCTTGAACAATGGTTGAATAATCAGTGGCTAAGGTGACATTCACTTCCCGTCCTAATTTCTCACTTAAATATTTAGCGAAAGGTTCTGCCTTAGCCTGCATCGATCCATCATTATTAGTTGGTACAAATTGAACTTCAAGAGCTTTCTCTTCAGCTTCAGCCTTGAAATTTAAACCAGTAGCAACGAATACAAAAGCAATCAGCACCAGAGAAACGATCGATAAGAAAGATTTTTTACCCATGAATTATTCCCCTTTTTTTAATTGATACCTTTATTATAAGTAGGAATTATTAATTTTAAGTAAATTTTTTGTAAATCTTTGGCAAAGGCTAAAAATAATTTGATTTTCTAAAACTGAAAGCAAAAAAACTTAATTTTAGCAAAGAAAATAACCGAACGGCAATCAATGATCAGAATCTTTAAGTTTGGGCTTTAACTTTTTCAGTGGATTTTGCTAAGCAATTTCCAGGAAAAGGTTGTTCCTTACTTGATGGGTTGATTCATATATTGAGTAACCATTCGGTTAATATATTAAATAAAGTATTGAATTTTGACTATTCTTTGAGTTATAAGACTTTATCAAGGAACTCTTTGGTTCGTTCTTCTTTCGGTTGATTAAATAATTGATCAGGAGTGTTTACTTCAACCACATAACCTTCTTCCATAAAGACCACCCGGTCTGCGACTTCGCGGGCGAAGCCCATTTCATGCGTTACCACAATCATGGTCATCCCTTCATTAGCTAGATTCTGCATAACAGCGAGTACATCGCCAACCATTTCGGGGTCAAGGGCGGAAGTCGGTTCGTCAAAAAGCATAATGTCTGGTTTCATCGCCAAGGCTCGAGCAATGGCCACCCGTTGCTTCTGACCTCCCGAGAGCGAGCGCGGATAAGCATCAACCTTATCAGAGAGGTCAACTGTTTCTAATAATTCTCGCGCATAAGCTTCAGCCTCTTGCTCAGACATCTTGCCTAATTCTACCGGAGCTAGGCTAATGTTGTCCAAGATCGATAAATGAGGGAAAAGATTAAAGTGTTGGAAAACCATGCCGATATGCTCGCGGACTTTATTAATATCTATATCGGCAGAAGTAATATCTTCTCCCTTAATCAAGACCGATCCCCCTTGGATGTCTTCCAGACGGTTCAGACAACGAAGTAGGGTTGATTTGCCTGATCCTGATGGACCGATAATACAGACCACTTCCCCTTCTTCAACTTCTAGATCGATTGACTTTAAGACTTCATGCTCACCAAATGATTTCTTTAATTGTTTTACTTCTACTATCGACATTTAAACCATCAACTCTCTTTCTAGACGGTTGGAAATCTTCGTAAGAATCGTTATCAGAATGACATAGATCAAACCAACAATTAACCAAATTGATCCTGATTGGTAAGTACGAGCAATAATAATTCGTCCGGTCTGGGTGAGTTCGACCAGGCCAATAATGGATAGAATCGAGGTATCTTTTAGAGTAATGACAAATTGGTTAATAAAAGACGGCACCATCACTTTTAAAGCCTGAGGTAAGATTATTTTCCTCATGGTTGTCTTCTTACTTAGACCCAGTGAACGCCCTGCTTCCATCTGACCGACCGGGATGGCTTGAATCCCACCGCGAACAATTTCAGCAATATAGGCCGCTGCGTTTAAACCCAGCGTTAAGATTCCTGCGATTGGGGTGGCGAATTTGATGCCAGTCATCTGAGGGATTCCGAAGTAGATAAAGAAAGCCAGTACTAGCAGTGGCAAGCCCCGCATCAAATCAATATAGACTAAAGCAATCGATGATAGTACTGAATTTTCTGAATTTCGCATCATCCCTAATAGAATTCCCAACACAAAGGCAAAGAATAATGAAGCAAAGGTAATCAGAATTGTCTTATATAAACCACTCATCAAGGCAGGTAAATTCCCTTTCAATTGACCAAAGAAGGAATTATCTACCGTTTCATCGGCTTCGGCACCAATATATCTATCGAGGATTTCGTCATATTTGCCGGAGTCTTTAATCGATTTCAAACCGGCATTAAACATTTCTAGCAGTTCCTTATTTTCGCCTTTACTCACTGCGAAGCCAAAAGGCATCTTTTCGATTTCTTCACCAATTAGGCGTAAATCAATGGTTCCTGTATTGACCGCATAGGCCATGACCGGATAGTCTTCAATCACGGCATGACTGTTTCCAGAAATTACATCTTGATACATATTGACCGAATCTTCAAATTTGGTCACTTTGTAACCATATTGATCTTTCAAGCGTTCGGCAATATCGGCCCCTTGTGAACCAATTTTGGTCGCCACCTGCTTCCCTTTCAAATCTTCAAGTTTTTGAATATCGCTTTTGGCATCAACAGCAAACATAGAACCTGCTTCAAAGTAAGGATCAGAGAAATCAAAGGATTGTTTTCTTTCATCAGTGATTCCCATGCCATCAATCATACCGTCAGCCTGTTTAGATTCCAAGGCTTGCAGCCCTGATGAGAAAGGCATAATCTTGTACTCTATCTCAAAACCTTGATCTTCAGCAATAGCTTCCAGAATCTCAATATCAATCCCAATTAATTCACCATTTTCATCAGTAAATTCAAATGGACTATAATCTGTAGAGGTAATTACACTGTACGTCTTTTTCTCTTGGGCAAGTACTTGACTAGCGGGCAAAATCAAACCTAAGCCAAAAATGAATAAGATCCAACAAAACAAGACCGACCCGATTTTATTACTTTTTTTGTGTTTTTTACTTTTAGTATTCACATAAATCCACCTCTTGTTAAAAATTTTAAAGAATAAAATTAAAAAAAGCAAAAGATATACACTATAATATGAAATATATATGAGTTTCTACTGATTTTTTTCTTATTTTAATCTAATCTTAATCAAGTGAACGCAAAAAAAAGACGCCTGCAAAACAGACGTCCTATGTTAGAAGCGCTAACACAAGTTTAATTCTATCACTTGCCTAGTCAGGTCGCAAGATTTATGACTGTGAGTGAAATCAATTTTCCCATGCGCTATCAACTTATGCTAAAATGAAAATGTATGTTCTAAAGGAGGAATTCGATGCAATCCGGTCCCACAAATACCTTAGAGTCACAACCCTCGCTGCCAATTCTGATGGTTTTAGGGGCAATCATTGGACTCGTCGCTGGCTTAACTTCGATTGCTTATCGCTTTGTGATTAGTCAATTTGAAAGCTATCGACATATTTTATATAGTCAGACAAGTTTATTCTATCTTATCTTGTATGGACTGGCTATCTTATTGATTGCCTATATTCTACTACGTTTATTACAATGGGCACCTTTTTCGAATGGATCTGGTATCCCGCAAATTAAAGCCGAAATCATGAATCATATTGATCAAGCGGCTTGGCCAACCATCATAAGTAAATTTGTCGGTGGATCATTAAACAGTTTGATTGGTTTTAGCCTAGGAAGAGAAGGCCCCTCAATTCAAATTGGAGGTATGGCTGGCAAATGGTTGAGCCAAGTCTTTAAGGTACCTAGCCTTTCCCGTAAATTTCTAATCACAGCCGGTGCCTCGGCTGGATTATCAGCAGCTTTCAACGCACCCCTAGCGGGTGTTCTGTTCACCTTAGAGGAAATGTATGGCACCCTATCAACAGCCATTATCGTGCCCAGCATGGTAGCCAGTCTGGTAGCCAATTTCGTTTCCTTTAAATTAATGGGATTGGAATACTCTTTCTCATTCGCCATTAATCAGAACCTGCCCTTGGATTGGTGGTATTTATTAATTATACTCGGCTTAGCTTCGGGAATCGTAGGTGTTGCATTCAATACTTTATTGGAACAAGGTCGCCAACTGTTAGCCAAGAGTAAGTTGAAGCCTTATACCATTATCATCTTGACTAGTTTCATCGTCTTGGCACTAGGTTACACCTTGCCAGAAGTGCTTGGTGGTGGCCATCACTGGATTGAAAAAATGTCCACTCAACACTTCAGTCTCGCCTTTCTAGCCCTAATTCTTATCGTAAAAATGATATTAACCATTCTTTGTTACAATTCAGGCGTCCAAGGGGGCATCTTTCTCCCTGTCTTAGTCTTGGGCGCAACGCTGGGAAATATTATTGCTCAAAGCAGTCTAACTGCCCAAGATCAAGACACCTATTTGATTAATTTCATAATTCTGGCCATGGCCGGTGTGCTGGCTTCAGTGGTTCGAGCACCTTTGATGTCTATTCTCTTAATTACCGAAATGACTGGCTCTTTAAATCATTTTATTAATATTGCCATCGTCGCTTTCATCGCCATGGTGACCGCTGATTTATTAAATTCTCAACCAGTCTATCATACCTTATACAGCAATCTACTCCGACGAATCGAACGTGATCAATTACAGATCCATGATCATCAACAAATAATTATCTCGCCGATTCAAATCAGCCACTCTGATCGCCAAGCCTCGTTATTGATTAAAGATCTAACCCTGGATTGTCCCTTCCAGATTGTCAAAGTCATTCGCGAAGAACAAAGCTTTATCCCAAACGGCTCCGATGTGCTTCTACCTGGTGATTTAATCTACGTCGCCTACGCCAAATCCGACGCTGAAAAAGTCATTAGCTATTTCCAAAGTTAGCATCAATCTTTTAGCGAATATCAAAATCAATATACAAAAATCACTTAAATTTTCACTATCAACAGCAAAATAGAATTCGTATAATTCTAGAATTGACAAGTTCTCTCTAAATAGCGTATAATGAATTCTATCGTCATGCGGACATGGCGGAATGGCAGACGCGCTATCTTGAGGGGGTAGTGAGTGGATACTCGTGTGGGTTCAAATCCCATTGTCCGCATTATCTATTTTATTTTTTTAAAAGAAGTATAAACGTTGGTAATATAATGTTTTGAATGAAAAATGAGATTGTTTGATATTAACTGAAATCAAATTTTATCTACAATTTTACATACAACTTTTATAAATTAATGCGTCCTCAACAAAATATTATTTTAAGAGCCTGTAATTGGCTCTTTTTATTTTTAAATGAGATTAAAAATGTAACAGACACAAATACGAATCCTGTCACTCGCAAGAAACTGGAAAGTCCACGCAGATTACAATCTCTTACGACTTGTCGATTAGAGATTGTCTAGTGGATTGAGTTCAAAAAAGAAAGACTTTGAAGAACATCCACCCCAACTCTCTTTCTTTATTCTTCAAGATAAGAATATAATTTTTAGTACGAGTAATAAATAAAGTTATTTTTCTTAAGTCGGAAGCATGGGCCTACGAGAACCCTAGGATCAGCATACTTTACCCACATCAATCCCTTGAAGATTCCGACTTATGGGATGTGAGGCCTAAAGTAAGTCTGGAGCTTATAATCATAAGCGGAAGACGGTACCCAAGAGTTCGAGTAAGCCCATGCCAAAGACTTAAACAAGAAAAAATTGTCTAATCCTATTAATTAGTCTTTTTTAAATTATAATCTTTCTCATTTTAATCACATTATCGGCTATATTTTCAGTTAAATATCATAGTTCCTTGAATTGATACTTATGCCTTTACAAGCTTATTCTCTTTTGTTAGAATTCGTACTATAAATTCTGAGAGTTTACAGATGTAATCTCTACTATTTTATTTAGGAGGATGGTTTGATGGCAATTATTTTATTTTTATTCGTTTTTCTTGCCTTATTGTTTTTACTTTTCCGCATGAGTCGGACTCACGTAGCCTATGCCAAACGGGTCTTCACCGGCTTGGGCTTAGGGATTGTCCTAGGGGCAATCATTCAGTGGCTATACGGCGTTGAGAGTGATACCACCAATCAAATAATGGATTGGATTTCGATCGTCGGCTCCACCTATATCAAATTGTTACAAATGTTAGTCGTGCCTTTAATCTTTGTTTCCTTGGTCAAAGCCTTTACCCAAATGGAAGGCCACAGCCATCTAGGTAAAATCTCAGCCCATATTCTTACGGTTTTAATCGGAACCGTTTCTGTTGCAGCGACATTGGGAATTGCCTCAGTATTGTTATTTGGACTTAATGGTGCTGAATTCAGCCAAGGTGCTCAAGAATTGGCTCGAATTGAAAGCCTGCAAGAACGCAGTGCCATGGTTGCCGACCTCAGCCTACCTCAACAAATTATTGAATTCGTACCAAGTAATATCTTCGAAGACTTAGCGGGTAGCCGACCAACCAGTACCATCGCGGTCGTTATCTTCTCAGCCTTAGTAGGAATTGCCTATTTAGGTGTTGCCCGAAAATATCCAGAAGATGCACGAACTTTCAAGGGTATTATTGATGCCCTACACCGCATTGTCATGCGCTTAGTATCACTTGTTTTACGCATGGCTCCTTACGGAATTCTGTCTCTGATGACCATGATGGTCGCTACTTCCAGCTTACAAGCTTTGTTGAATATGGGAACCGTCTTATTGGCTTCATATTTTGCTTTTGCCATTATGTTTATCATTCATGGACTCATCTTGGCAGTCAATGGTCTATCACCGATGACTTACTTTAAGAAAGCTTGGAATGTCTTGAGCTTTGCCTTTACCTCTCGCTCTAGTGCAGCGGCTCTGCCTTTGAATATTGCGACTCAAGAAGAGGCCTTTGGGGTCGACTCTACGACTGCGAATTTCTCAGCCACCCTGGGAATGTCCATCGGTCAAAATGGCTGTGCCGGAATTTATCCTGCCATGTTAGTAGCTATTATTGCTCCAACCGTTGGTCTTGATTTATCTAATCCGATGACCTGGTTAACCATTGTAGCAACCGTAGCGATTTCATCATTTGGTGTTGCTGGGGTTGGCGGGGGCGCTACTTTCGCCGCCTTGATTGTCTTTGGAACCTTAGGCTTACCGATTGAAATTATTGGTCTAATGGTTTCTATCGAACCGGTGATTGATATGGGGCGGACAGCATTGAATGTTTCTGATTCTATCGTGGCAGGTCTAGTCACTTCAAAACGACTACACTCGATGAATACACAAGAATTCAATGATCCCGAACAACAATTAACGACTGAAATTGGTTAATTGATAGATTTAAATAATAAAAAAGCTATCCTAAAAATGCTTGAAAGTTATTTCTTGCGCTTTGGGATAGCTTTTATCTTGCTCAATTAAAGATCAATTCTACTTGGCTTAAATTTATTTTCGGCTATAATCAAATTATAATGATAATCTCTTAAGGCTGATCGTCAATTTTGCTGTCGTTTGTTCCACGCTTCCCATAGGATAATGATGTTAGAGGAGGATTTGAATGCTTAAGAAGTGTCTACCCTATCTGCTGTTTAGCTTAGCTATCTTGTTTATCTTTAACCTATTTGCTCCTCAAGTTGTGGCTAAAGACTTAAGTTTTGATGATTTTATCGGAAGTTATACGCTAGAAGATAGTTTTATTAAGGAGATTTCTGTCAAAGAAGACCAGGTCATACTTTATCTAGACGATATCGAGCAAGCTATTAGCAAAGGTGACCCGCTAGAAGAAGTTTATCTGCAGATTAAGAATTTTGTGGCCAACGAGCCTAGACAGGACTTAGCTGATCCGACTGAAAGTAATCAAGACTCGCTCTTAATCGCCAAAGCCTCTTACCGAGAAAATAAAGATACCGATCATGAAGCTAGTCACCAATTAGTCTTTGAAGATTTGATTCAATCGGCAATGGTTCAAGATAACCGCTTAGAATTAGCCTTGAATGATAAGTATCTTTTCCAACTTGCTAAGGACAAAGATGGTAACTTAGTTGATGACCAGCACCAGGTCACTTTCAACAAGCAATAACTTTATAGAGACGCGTTGAGCAATCACTCATCCAATAGAATTTAAATATTTAAACAAAAATAGACCGAATATTTACCGAATCGACACTAATAATTCCGACGAATGGTAAATATCCGGTTTTTTGATGCTTTATTGATTGACGCAACCCGTGCACTTATATCTGGTATCTATATCTTGCCTACACAAACAAAATTTAGCTTCAATCTTATCTTAACTTTATCAACCGCGTTTCAGACCGATACGCTGACTTTGTGGATCCAATGAGATCACTTCAACTTCAACAATATCACCGACGGCGACCACTTCTGCAGGATGCTCGATAAACTTATCCGATAATTTGGAAATATGAATTAAGCCGTCTTGCTTGACGCCAATATCGACAAACGCTCCAAAATCAACCACATTGCGGACCACCCCTTGCAAGGTCATACCGACTGATAAATCTTCAAAACTTAAGACATCCTCGCGTAAGATTGGGGCAGCTTGACCATCACGAATATCCGCCGTTGGATGCATCAAGCCAGCCAAGATATCCTCGAGGGTTTCTTTACCAGTAGCCAAATCTTGACTCAAATCAGTGAGATTAAGTTGGCCGAGGACCTGTGTGGCTTGCTCACTGCCCAGGTCAGCTAAATCAATACCAGCTAGGGCTAAAATTTTCCGGGCCAAAGGATAAGATTCTGGGTGAATCGAGGTCTGGTCTAAGGGATTGTCTCCACCTAAGACCCGAATGAAACCAATCGCTTGCTCGAAGGTCTTGGGACCGAGTCGTTTCACCGCTTTAATCTGGTCTCGCGACTGATAGCTACCGATACTATTGCGATAATCCACAATATTCTTGGCGGTCGTTAAACTCAAGCCTGAGACGTGCTGTAAGAGTTGAACCGATGCCGTATTGATATCGACGCCGACTTGGTTTACTGTCATGTTGACCACGAAATCGAGTTGTTCGTTTAAGGCTTTTTGGGATACATCGTGTTGATATTGACCTACTCCCATTGATTTAGGGTCGATCTTAATTAATTCTGCCAAGGGATCTTGCAATCGACGAGCGATTGATACTGCTGATCGTTCTTCCACTTGGAAATCAGGAAATTCTTGGCGAGCAACCTCACTGGCCGAATAGACTGAAGCCCCTGCTTCACTCACCACAATAAAGCGAGCGGCTAGTTGATGTTCTTGGATGACTTGGGCCACGAATTGTTCAGATTCTCGGCTCGCTGTTCCATTGCCAATCGCAATCACTTCAATTTGATATTCCTCGATAAGCTCAGCTAGTTTGTCAGCTGCCGCTTGTCTTTGGGGCTGGCTGGCCGGTTTATGCGGATAAATGACTGCTTTAGCTAAAACATAACCTGTTTCATTAATCATCGCCAATTTACAACCCGTTCGATAAGCTGGGTCAAAGCCCATAATCCGTTTGCCCTTAAGGGGAGCTTGGAGTAACAAATGACGCAAGTTATAACCAAAGACTTCAATCGCTTGTTGGTCGGCTTCTTCTGTCATTTGGTTGCGAATCTCTCGCTCAATCGCCGGTTGAATGAAACGCTTGTAGGCATCTTCGATGGCTGCCAAGACGCGGTCCTTCTTCGCCTCAGCCAAAGAATCGGCCACAAAGCGTTTAACCATATAATGAATTGCTGGTTCAGCATCCGCCTCCACCTTGACCGAGATGACGCCTTCTTTTTCAGCGCGGTTCATCGCCAGTGTCCGATGGGCCTGAAGTTGGCTCAGCTTTTCTGTGAAATCATAGTACATTTCGTAGACCTTTTGCGGATCAGCTTCTGCATCTTTCAGCTGACTTTGGACCACCGCATTATAATGATAATATTTGCGAATAAAATCGCGGAAATCAGCCCGATCAGACACAGCTTCAGCAATGATTTCATGAGCACCCGCTAAGGCGGCTTGAACGTCTTCAACTTCTTGGGAAAGGAATTGCTCAGCCTTCTGTTCAATATTGCCGGTCTCTTCTGGAGCTTGTAACCAATCTGCTAATGGTTCTAGTCCTTGTTCCTTGGCAATCATAGCTTTGGTTCGCCGTTTTTGCTTATAAGGTCGGTAAAGGTCTTCAACTTGTTGTAAAGTGGCAGCTTGTTGGATCGCTGTTTGCAATTCTGGGGTGAGCTTGTCTTGCTCAGCAATCAAACGTTTAACATCCGCCTTTCGCTCAGCTAGGGCTAAGATTTGCTGTTGCTGTTGTTGGATTTCATATATTTGAACCTCGTCTAAGGACCCCGTCCTTTCCTTACGGTAACGGGCAATAAAAGGGATCGTATTCCCCTCCGCTAACAATTCTAGCGTTGCTTGGATCTGCCGATCTTTAATTTGGGTCGCCTGACCTATCTGCTGAATTAAATCGGCTTGAGTCATAATCGCTGACATAGAATAATTCCTCGCTTTCTATAACGAGCTAATTATAGCATAGGTTGATGGGACCAACAAAACCTGGGCTTTACCCCTAGGCAATATAAAGTCATATAGCTTTCTTAATATAAAAAGCCGGGTCCCCTAGTGAAACCCAGCTTGATAAAGATTGACTTCGAAAGTCTTTATACCTTCATGTTTGCTTACCTCAAACATTTCTCACAGTTCCGTTCATTTTGGCCTAGATTTTTAAATGTGTCATCAGCTTAATATAGTGATAAATCTCGCTAGTTGCTAGCTAACTGCTTACCAATACATCACAACTTCGTCGTTGTCTTCAAAGTTCAAATCGCCAAAGAGATCTAACAAATCACGACCATAATCACCTAGATTATCTAAACAGTAGCGCGCATTAATAAAGGTAATCTGTAAATCAGGCAAATCTAAGAGGACATCCCATAAAGCATCTAAATTATGACCTGTATAATCAGGCAACTGTAACGTCTCAATCAAATATTCATAGGTCGCTTCTCGACTGGTCATCATTTGCCCATCAATAATATAATCCATAGTTTCCTCCTAATATAATTGTTCAAAGGTCTGATAATGATCAGGGGTGTAATAAATCAACCCATCATTGGAATAAATCAAGCGTTCAGGCCCACGATGGTCGGTATAACCTGATTGAAGGTCAGCCTCGTAATACTGTCGGCCTTGTGCTTTGGGTAGTTTGCCTTCACGATTACCGAAACGATTGCCACCTACCACAAATTCTTTGTCTTGAGGAGTCCAGCCGCGGTTCTCTGCCTCCTGTTTACTAATATAATTATCAGGTAAACGTTGATACTGATGAATATAAGCGGCCACTTCTTCTTTACTATAATAATAGCCATCCTCTTGAATTTGACTGGCTTGCTCGGTCACCCCTTGCGAAGCCTCTTGAACCGGTGAATTCGTATTGGTAAAGAACCAGACCAAACCCGCTAGACAGATTAACAATAGACTGGTTAGTGTTTTTTTACTTTCCATAGTTAATTCCTTTCATTTTTTAATTATCATAACAGAAAGTCTGCATTAAAAATACCTTGCCGGTTAAAGCAAGGTAAATTATTTGTTGCTGGCAGAATCTTTCATTAAAGTCCTAAGTGGCCTTTGACTAAATCTTCAATGCTTTGCAAGCTTTCTTTCACATCGGCATCATTTAAGACAATATCTTCGATGACTGTATTTAATTCATTAAAGACTTCACCAGAACCTACATATGGAACTTGTGATTGACCGTATTCTAATTCTTTGGTCGCTGCTTCTACATAAGGGTTTTCTTCTAAATATTTCTTCCAAATTTCAGAATCTGTACCCGATTTGGTAATTGGTAAATAGCCTGATTTGGTGGCCCAAGTAGCTGTATTATCGGCCTCTAAAAGATAAGCCATAAAAGCCACAGCACCAGCTTTCTCTTCATCAGTGGCTGATTCGAAGATCCCTAAATCATTCCCGGCAAATAAAGTTAAAGCTTCACCCTCACCGTAAACTGGGATTTCAGCCGTTTCTAAGGTCATTCCAGATTCTTCAACCCCTGGTAATACATAAGGGATTCCGGCAGAAGAACCGATATAAAGAGCAGACTCACCTTGAGAGAATGGACCAGACATATAACCATCTTCGCCAGCAGTCCGAGCATAGCCTTGATCAATTAAATCTTTTAAGAATTGCATAGGTTCCACGGCTTTGTCTGAAGCGATATCGGTTGAAGATAAGTCTTCAGCGATCCAAGTGGCCCCATTTTGACGCGCCATGGTTTCAAGTTCCATGGAGAAGCCATTCTCTAAGCCCATAGCTGGTTTATCTACGCCAGCTTCTTTCAAGGCATCGCCTAAGGCTTTGACTTCATCCCAAGTCTTAGGAACTTCAACGCCCGCTTTATCCAATAAGTCCTTATTGACGAACATCAAACGAACTGATTTAGAGAATGGAATCGCATAAATTTGATCATCCATCTTGACCCCGGCCATGAACCCTGGGTAAATATCATCCATTAAGGCTTGGCTAAAACCATTCTCATCGGTAAGTAAATCATCGAGTGGAGTTAGAATCCCTTCTCCAGCGTAATCGGTAATATTTGAAGGGGTTAATTGAGACATGGTCGGTAATTCATTCGAAACAACAGCGCCAAGGACTTTTTGATTTAAAGTATCATATTCACCTTGGTTTTGTTCGACAACTTCATATTGATCTTGAGACTCGTTAAATTGTTTAACTAATTCAGTGATGGCTTCTTGATGCGGACCATTCATCGCATGCCAGAAAGTCACTTTCACTTTTTCTTGAGCGGATACAGACGTTAAGCTAAATAAGCTCGCCACCGCTAAGACAAAAACAGCCAGTAGATTGATAATTTTTTTCATGGAAAATTTTCCCTCCTGAGATTTTTCTGAAACTTTAACCTTTAATACCAGCGCGCGAAATTCCTTGGACAATATACTTCTGCAACAACAAATAGATGACTACCATGGGCACAATGACCAGGGTTGAAGCAGCCATTAACAATTCGAAGTTAGTACCTGCTTCCGTGGTAAAGGCTTGCAGTCCCACGGGTAAAGTCCGTAAAGATTTATCATTCGTGACAATCAATGGCCACATGAATGAATTCCAAGAACCAATCACCTTTAGAATCATTACCGCCATCAAGGTTGACTTAGACAAGGGCACCATGACTTCCCAGAGGAAGCGCCAGTCCGATGACCCATCAACTTTGGCTGCATAATAAAGAGCATCTGGGATCGATTCGAAGGATTGTTTCAGGGTGAAGACCGAGAATACTGAGGCAAGCCAAGGAATAATTAGCGCCCCATAAGTATTAATCAAGTTCAATTTCGATAAAGTGACGAAATTAGGGATAGTCATTAGCTCACCAGGGACCATCATCGTTGATAATAAGAGAATAAATAAGACATTCTTGCCCCAAAATTTCATCTTGGCAAAGGCAAAAGCCGCTAAAATACTGGTAAATAATTCGCCCACAGTGGTAATTGTAGTCACAAAGAGCGAATTCAAGAAATAACGGGCAAAAGGAGCCGTCTTTAATGCTTTGACATAATTAGAGAATAGCCAAGACTTGGGCAACCAAGTTGGTGGGATTTGAGCCACTTCACCGGGAGATTTCAAGGAAGTTGCTAACATCCAATAAAAAGGAATCACCATCAAAATTCCACCCAAGGTCAGCAAGACATAGCGTAAAATCGTACTCGGTTGTTGTCTGCGATGCATGCTACTCCCCTCCCCGCTTAGCAAAATAACGATTACCATAATACTGAATCAAGGTAATCGCAAGGACGATGGCAAATAATACAATCCCCGAAGCGGCGGCTACCCCGTATTTATTCTGGACATAGAATTTTTGGAAAAGATAATAAACTAAAGTAGTCGCAGAACCCGCTGGCCCCGGCCGACCCGAGAATAAAGCGAAGACTTCATCAAAAACCTTGAATCCATTAATCACGCCCATGACGGATAGTAGGAATAACATGGGCCGTAACAAGGGCAGCGTAATGGTCCAGAAACGTTGCCAAGGCCCAGCTCCGTCAACTTTGGCCGCTTTGTAATAGCTGTCATCAATATTAGACAGGCCGACCAATAATAAGAGGATATTAAAGCCCAAGCCTTTCCAAATTGCCATCAAAATAACGGCAATCATGGCATAGTCAGGAGAATTGAGCCAATTGATTGCTGGTAGCCCCAGACTGGTCAAGGCATAATTTATTAAACCAAAGCGTGAGTGATACAACCAAGACCAAACCACAGAAATAGCCACGGTCGAAGTAACAAAGGGAATGAAATAAAGTGAACGAAAAAAACTCTGTAATCTTTTGATACTATAGAGCAAATTGGCAATTAAAAGAGAAATCACTAACGAAGCAGGAACAACGCCGAGAACATAGAGCGCCGAATTCTTCAAAGCCTGGTAGAATTTCCGATCTTTCAATAGAATCTGATAATTCTTAAAGCCATAAGCGCTGAATTCACCAGTGAAGATTTTAAAATTCTCTTGCAAACTCATCTCAGCCGATTTAAAAATTGGATAAATGGTAAAGATGCCGACTAAAATTAACATCGGTAGAGTGTAGAGGCCAGCTCGCCATGTCGACTTCCAACTAGCTTTCTGGTTCATGGTTAGCCTCCTCAATCCGTCGGCCTTGTTTATCAAAACGCAAGAGATTCTGATCTGCTACCTTGAAGAATAGTTCTTGACCCACTTCGACGGGCGTCGAAGATGTTTGAGACCATACGAAATCCTCACCAGGACCTTGTAAATAGATTGTCACATCTTTACCGACCTGCTCAATCCGACTTACCTGGCCTTTCAGTAAAGCTTCATCTGCAGAAGTCATGATTAAATGCTCAGGCCGTACCCCTAGATATTGCCAAGCATCCTTATCTAAGATCTTATGTTTTAATAAGTTAGGACTCTGAGGTTGGAAGATATTAATCACCGGCGAACCAATAAATTTAGCCACAAAAAGATTTTCCGGTTGGGCATACAAGCTGACTGGGTCAGACATTTGTTGGATTTCACCCTCATTAAGAATCATGACATTATCTGCAATCGACAAGGCTTCTTCTTGGTCATGGGTTACAAAGATGGTCGTAATTCCAGTTTCTTGTTGAATCCGCCGAATCTCGCGGCGCATCTCAATTCTTAACCGTGCATCTAAGTTGGACAAGGGTTCGTCCATCAATAAGACAGATGGTTCTTTGACTAAGGCACGACTAATGGCCACCCGTTGCTGCTGCCCTCCTGATAATTGACTAGGGAATTTATCTAATTGGTCAGCAATTTGTGTGAGTTCTGCCATTTTCTTCGCGCGTTGGACCCGGTCAGCCTTAGGGACTTTGGCAATCTTTAGGGGATACATAATATTATCTAAAACAGTCATATGAGGATAAAGGGCATAATTCTGGAAGACTAGGCCAATATTCCGTTTAACCGGGTCTAAATCCGTCACATCCCGATCATCAAAGAAAATCCGTCCAGAACTGACTTCTAATAAACCCGAAATCAAATAGAGCGTCGTCGACTTGCCACTCCCACTCGGACCCAAGAATGAGGTCAGTGCCCGGTCAGGAAGATTAAAAGAAATATGATTTAATACCGTTTTATCTCCAAAACGTAAAGAGACATCGTCAAAGCGGACTTGCACGTTCTCACCTCATCATAAGATAGTTACATCTTAAATATAGCAAATAATCAGCCATTGTAATGTAAAGTTTATGTAAAGGTTGGCCATGGCTTAGACTTAAAGCTTGCTAATATGAGCTCTTACCGACAATTATTAAATTTATTAATCATCATATAAGCTATGGGAAAATAATTAACAGAAAGTAAAAAAAGTCCTATCTAGCTAAAAGGCTCATCAAATTATGATTGACCGCTTAGCAAGTAGAACTGAAAAATATTAAGAGAACAAAATTTGCCCAATAATCAAGTGCTCAGGATTCATAGTCGAATAGTTTTCAAGAAGAAATAAAATTGGCTGAACCCGGATTTTAAAAATACTAGGATCGCATAAAACAGAGACAAATAGCTTAAATATTCAAATGAACCTAAACATATTGTCTCCACGAAACCGTCTCCCCTTACCAGCGAAAGCTACTCGTCCAAACTTAGAGGGTCTTTGGCTAAGGAATAGGGTTCAACGAAGTCCATATGGCGATAATTTTGATTAATGGCTTGCCAATCACTGGCAGAGTAATTTTCCAAGGCTTGGTGGATTAATTTGGCAATATCTATCTCGGACAGGGATAAGACTTTGTCTTTACTAAACCAATGATAGTTGCCGCCACCCACTGACCGGTATTGGGTCACAGCGACCGTATAAACTTGATCCATCTTTATGGCTTGGCCAGTAGCTTCATCGGTCATTTCTAGCACGCGTTGGCCGATTGGCTGTTTTAAATCGACTAAACAATGGAAACCTGAATAAAGGTCGTAATTATAATGTTGAGGTTTTGGTTCTAATTTACGAGGGTTAACCCGCAACTCTCCTCGTGAATTGAAAGAGAAATATTTCAAATTAAATTCCATAATTTCTTTTAAATCTTGACCAGTCAAAGCCACCTTAGCAATCAAGTTATAGAAAGGATAGGAGAGGAGCAACTTCTCATTGGTAATTGGACCAACAAAATCAGCGAAACTATCATTAACGATCGCAATACCAGAGAATTGCGCTCCCGTCTCTTTTAACTGCAATTGATTTAAGAGTTCAGCATAGGGATGGCCGTACAGACGAGCAGCAAAGGCATCTTGAGTTGGCGATTGAATATCGGCGCTACCAATCACATGGTGTAGCCATTGACGTCCTTGCTGATAATCTGGATTTAAGACAGCCATCAGATTGCTATCATCTTCCTTGGCTTTACTAATCGGAATGAGTTGAGCCGACTTATCAATTATTCGATGGTGATCAATGGTCAAATCAATTCGACCGATCCATTCGCCACCAAATCCTGGCTGTACTACGGCAACTTGTCTGACGATCTCGGCAATCTCACGGTGTTGGTGACCCGTCAAGAGCACATCAATTCCCGGAATTTCTTCTAACATCCTGGCTCCTTGGTTTTCACCGGTTTGCGGTTCAATCGGTTGGAAATCAACCAAGTCCTTCTCAAAGCCCCCGTGATAAGCCAGAATCAAGACATCGACTCGGGGTCTAAGTTCGGCTACATATTTTTTGGCGGTGTCAAAGGCATCTGGGAAATCGAGTCCTTGATAATTCTGAGCTAATTCCCAATGTTTGATATAGGAAGTTGTTAAACCAATAATCCCAATCATTTGACCTTGAATTTCAATGATATCGTAAGGTTGACCATAAATAGGTTGACCCGAAATAGCGTCCACGGTATTGGCCGCTAGAATCTTCGCCTTTAATTGTTGTAAAATGTGATCACGATATTGATTACCAAAGTTAAACTCATGATTGCCAATCAATTGATAATCGTAATTCAAATAGTTCATGGCCCGAGCAAACATATCCCCATTTTCTTCAATTTGAGCATAATAGGTGGCTAAGCCAGAACCCTGAATAAAATCACCTAAATCAATGGTTAAATAAGGATGATCACATTTAGCTTGTAATTTTTTTAAGCATACGGCTGTATCTTTGAGCGATAAATTATCGGCATCCGGCCGTTCAATCCATTGTCCATGGGTATCACTAGTAACAAAGAGGGTTAATTCCAAAGTCATGCCATTCCTTCCTTCTGTAGGTCAATCATCGACTTGATTTCTTCTATAGTATACCACTGATGCTTAACCGGCAAGCAAGTGGCTAGACCTTGTTGGTTTAAAGCCTGACCAAATTCCAGCGGATTGAAGCTATGCCAAGGCAAGACTCCCTTGGCTTGAATCAGATAAGCCAGGTTGAGTAAATCACGCTGTTCAGCATGACCAGACACATCCGCTTGATAGAATTTCCAACCGCGTTCCACGATTCCGCGGACAAACGCCTCATAACCGGGCATAAAAAAACCTAAAGGCTCGCCATTCGAATGTAAATAGCTACCTCGAGGCAATTGATCAATAATTTCCAGGAAATCTTGATCCACTTGGATAAGATAGGATCCGGGATCAGAATGAATATCGACTAAACCTGCCTGGTTGAAAGATTTTACTATTAAGTGAGCTGGTAGGAAAGGTTGAATAAAATGATAGAAAGCTTCTTGAACCAGGACTTGCCGCTCACATTGCTGACAAAGTTCGACAAGCTGGATGAAACGCTCTACATTTTGCGGATAACCATTAAAGGTAAAAAGCTGATCAGGATGTTGGGTTAACAAGTTTTTTATCTTTTGTAAGAGCCCTAACTCACTAGGCGCTTGAAGCGGAGTCATTAATTCAGCCAAAGCCAAAGCGACGGGTGTTTGCCGATCGGCAAATTCAGAGAAAGAGGTCCCTTCCAGAAGAAGCAAATCAACCTGCTTCTGCCGGGCCTCTAAAGCCCAAGTCCAAACCCGCTCGGGGTGAAAACCGGTTAGACGCAAATCTCCTGAATGAATCAATTGCCCATCCGAACACTCAATAAAGATTGCTGAAGCCCCCAAAGTATCATGGTCACTCTGCCGATAACGGATTTTAAAAGGGCCAAATTCTAAGGGAACCTCTGCTTCTACTGGTCTTAACTCTAGCTGATAATCTGGTAAAAAGCCATGATTGACTAACTGTTGATACAGCGGCAGCGCCTCCGCCGAAGCATAGACCGATAGCTCAGGACTGACATGCTTCAAAGACCCCAGATGATCAATGTGCAGATGGCTTAAGCAGATAATGGTCTCTTTTTGCCGGGATTGATAAGATTGAATCTGACTCCTTTGCACTTGTTCTTGCGGATAGATTCCATCAACCTTGGGCAACAAGCCAGCCTCGATTAATTCTACGGTCTTGGATAAATCAAGTAAATCTTTAGCCTGGGCACCCACCTGAGCCCCAAAATCAGTAATCACACGATAATCCCCATGTTCAATCAGAATAATATTCCCGCCAATCGTATCTAAGCCAGCCAAAAATTGAATTCGTGTCGCAGTCATTCAGCCACTCCCTTTCCTCTACCCATTGTACGATAGGAGAAAGAAATTTAATAGGAGAAATGAGATAATCTTACACAATCACAAATTTAATAAATACCATGAAACACAAAAACAACGCAGCTTTCGCTGCGTTGCTTCCTAAATTCAAATTCAATGATTAATACCAGCCATTGGCTTGCCAGTAATTATAGGCTCCTGAGATGGATCCGTATGAGCCTACCATGTAGTCATACATCCATGCTAATTGAGTATATGGGTTGGTTGCCCAGTCGCTTCCGTGACTAGCCATTTTATTTCCTGGTAGGGCTTGTGGTAGACCATAAGCTCCTGATGATGGATTAGAAATGGTTGGATTAAAGCCTGATTCATGGTTAATAATAAAGGCCCATTGATCTTTCTCGCTGGCAGAGATACCATAATTTTGGCAGATCAACTCGAAAGCTGAATAGGCATCCATGCCTGCAGTTGGGGCTACTTGTTCTGAGCTTGCTTCAGTTTCTTCCACTGGCGCTTCGGTAACGACTTCAGTTTCCACTGGTGCTTCGGTCACAGGTTCTGTCTCTACTGTTGTTTCTTCTGTGCTTAATTCAGTTTCAACTGATGTCTCGGTAGTGGTCTCCACGATCTCGCTAGTAGTTTCGCTGCTAGCTTCCGTAGTGGCCTCACTCAGACTAGTTTCTTCTGTCCAATCAGACTCAATTGCACTCGTTTCGACTTCAGCAACTTCGGTCGTTGTTGTTTCTTCAGCGACCCATTCTTCAACCGCAGAGGGTTCTAACCATTGTTCAGTTTCTTCAGACGTTTCTGTCCAAAGATTTTCGCCTGCTGTTTCAAAATCAGCGACGACTGGCATCTCTTCAGAGGCAATTTCTTGAGCCTCTGTCACATTTTCAACGGGTGCTCCATTAATGGACGAATACATTTCATCATTGACGGTCAGAGTATGGTTTTGACGGTCAAATGAGATGGTTGATCCAGCGATAATTAAGTCGGGATTTTCGATCTGATTCAATGCCGCTAATTCAAGCACACCCATGTCTAAACTGCTAGCAATTGAAGTTAGGGTGTCGCCCCATTGAACGACATAATCCACTTGATTTTCTTTTGATTGACGGACTGAAGCCATCACTTCTTCTAAGGAACGAGCTACCCAAGAGAATTGAGACAATGAATCATTGGCTTGGGCGACAGCGTGTCCGGACAAGGCCATTGACAAGGTCAAGGCAGTCAAAGTTAGTTTCTTCTTCATATTATGTAAAACTCCTTATAATAAGATCCCTCACGACCCAAAAAGAGGTCGAAAAAGAGGGTTATTTCTAACTACAAGGGATATCGTACCTGAAAAATCGGCCCGAGACAATCAAATCCGATGATTCGTTATCCACTCTTAAATTAACAAGGCATTCTGTTATCTAAGCTACATCTCTGTAATCCAATCGTAATTTTTGTAATTTTGAGCTTTTTGCTAAATTTTCTCTCAATTAAAACTAGCTAAAGCCCATCAAGTCTCCATCATGCTTCAATAAAACCATCTATTCAACTAGCCAGCTATACTTATTATATTATTTGTAATTTTAATATATCGTGGTAAAATATGAAATAAGTCCAATAAAAGAGAAGGAGGCATAAAATGAAAAGTATCGATGTCGAGGCTGCCGAAGTTCTTGAAAAAGTGAGTGTCATCAAAGTCTTAGCTCATCCAATCAGATATTCTATTGCCCTCGCTTTGTATCATAATGGAACCCTGAATGTCGGGGCGATTCAAGATGTCTTGTCTCTTCCACAGTCCACTGTCTCTCAGCACATCAGTAAATTGAGAGAAGCAAGAGTAGTGACTGCGTCACGCGAAGGCACAAAGATCTTCTATGAATTATCTAACCCCATCGCTCCCTCATCACTAATCTCTAATGCCTATAATTTTGCCCAATAAAAGACGGTCGCAGGAGACATCGATTCAATTGATCTATCCTTGACCGTAACCCAAATAAAATCCCCGAGCCAAAATAATTGGTTCGGGGATTTTGTCTGTTTAGCCCAAAATTCTTAATCAGCCTTACTGATCAGCTCGAGTCGTTTCATCAACACTAATCCATAATTTAGAACGAATATCGTTAAATGCCTCATGAACACGAACAGAAAGTTGAGCAACTTGTTCACCAATAATGTCATAATTACCCGGTTCAGCAGTATAAACAGCCAAGGAGTACTCGCCATAAGGCGTGACGAAAGTAGCCACATCATTCTGTTCAGTACCACCTAGCCCTGACTTGTTCCATGACCGCGTGTCACCCCAAATGTAAGTCCGCAAGAAGGTATGGGTATTCATGGTAAACTTGTTAATCAACATCTCATCCCAGGGTTCTCCATTAACTTGATTGTTAGCCAGATAGGCGAAGAAGCGAGCCGCATCGGCGGGTGAAGTAGTAAACCAGGTACTATCCCCCCCATAATATTTCCCTTGGATATAGGTATCATAAAGTCCCATCTGATGAATATGCGGATTAATGACTGGACCGCCACCGACCGTATCAATAATCAGATTCGCTGCCGTATTGTCCGAATAGATTGAAACTAAGTCAACGAGTTCATCAATGGTGAATTGTGAGCCATTGGCATAGCCCTGGATAATTCCAGCTCCGGGCACTTTATCTTCATCATAGAGCGTCACCACGGTTTCTGGGGATAGCTGTCCTGTTTTATACTGATGATAAAGCTCACCCAAGACATAAATCTTCTGGGTCGAAGCTGGGAAGAAAATCTGATTATTATAGGAAGTCTGAGCCATCGTTTCATTATTTATAAAGGAAGCACCTACGCGGGCATTAATCCCATCAACCTCTTCTTGCAAGATCTGATCAATCGTATCTAATAATTCACGCTCACTATAATAGGTCAGGACATAATCTTGATAAGTCGTGTCTTTCTTAATCCAGCCTAAATCTTCATAACCGATATTGACATGGAGCCATTCCCCGTTTAGGGTTTGAGCCTCTTCCACTACTTCCATCGGCATCTCAAAAAAGTTCTCCGTGGTGGTTAATAAGCCAGAACCTTTGCTTCCCGGCGGTGCCGTCATAATCAAAGCATCAGTATTTTTATAGAGAATACTATATTGAACTGGTTTAATAGCTGCATTGGCTGAATATTGTCCTTTAGGCGTTAGATAGATGGTTCGCCATTGAGGTCGTGGCATTAACTTTGCCAGACGTTCACGTTGACTATTCATTTGCTTCGCTTGGGGAATATCGATCACTTGGTCGGTCGCTAGCCCCTGTTGATAATAACGCCAGCCCTCGAAGGGCAAGTCATGCCAGCCGGTATAAGGTTGACCAAATTGAAATAGATAGACCTTCCCCGCTGCCTGATACCAAGCGAACTGATTGATGCTCTCTTCTTTGATTAATTGATAGCGATTGGCCCTTGACTTCAGTGACAGCTTGGCAACATTGGGACTGTAGTAGAACCAAGGTACAACCTCAGGTTCTTCAACAAGCTCGCTCGTTGCTTCTTGATTCACCACTTCTGCGAGCAAGGGCTCATCAGTTCGATGCGAAACCCCTACGTTCAAGTCGCTATCCTTTAGACTTTGAACCAAAATCCGATCCTCGGGATCCAAATTGAATTGTCGTAGAGGAGTAAATTGCGAAAGTTTGGGCCCTTGCTTGGAAGCTAAGGGCTGGTCTAGCGAGAATTTCTCGGAAGAAGTTATATTAAAGATTCCAGCGACTACACTTACAATCAACCATACCACGACCATCAGCATTAAGATGGCGGCCATCAGCCACCAAATTCGATTCTTTCTATTCTTAAGGGCTTGATCTTGAATTGAACCCCATATCTTCTTCACGGCCTAATCTCCTCATCTAAGTCATTAGCGATTTTTAAACAAGCGAACTTCTGCACCGGGATTAATCTTAATTTTCATTTGTTTGACGTAATATTGAAACATTTCTTGCGAGAGTTCCATCTCAGGAATCATCTTTAAATATCTTTGATAAGGAATTTGTTCCCTTAACTCAATTTCATCGGCCTGGTTATGTAAGACATTCTGCATGATGAAGCTCTCATAAGTTTCTTCATTCAATTGCCGACCAGATTGGTTGAAGATATCTTGGGCAATCAATTTAAAGGTAAAATCTTCTAAAGCGCGTTCCGCAAGGATATCTCGCACATCCCCCTCAAATTCAAGTTTCAGTCGATCCCGAGCATACGCCTTTAACGTTCGACCTTCTGCTTGAGCATAAGCCTCGACTTGTTCAATATATTCTTTAACATAGGCCTCTTTTTCTGAGCGGTCCATCACCGTATTGGCCGTTTGTCGGTAGAATTTCAAGATAAAAGGTAAAACTTGTTCGAAATATTGATAGTTTTCTTGATTCTTCTGGTAAGTCTCCATACCGTATTGTTTTAGCTGAGCCAAATTGTCGATGCCAGGTAAATTTAAAGCCGCCACTTTCTCATCAGTTAAGGCGGACCATTCCTGACCCGTCATCTTCGCATATTGTTCTTCGGCATAATCCACCAAAGGCTGCGCCACGGCGTCCCAGGATGGAATCTCAATCGTCAGTAAATCTTCAGGTATTGGAATTTTTTGATAATCAATATAATTGGTCACACTACTCTGCATCAGAACCCTCCTCGTCATCTCTTAATTTTAGCTAAGCCTGTCAGGAATCTCAAGTTCAAAATAATTTTGTTCTTTCTATGCAAAAATAATTTTGTTCTTTCTAAGCTAACTCCTTTTTAGAAAAAATAACCGATAAATTTAAGCTAGCTTAGAAGTTTCTTCAGCCATTATAGTCTCATGATCATCCATTGGTCCATCGTATAATGACTGCCAACCATCTGAGACAAAGGTTGGGTCAAGGATGTAAAGCCCATTTTCTGATAAAAGCATAACGCATCGGTCAATTTTGAAGAGGATTCTAAGTAGAGCTGCTGGTATCCCGCTAAACGGGCTGCCTGACAAATATGGTCGAAGAGCTTGCGACCTAATCCTTGATGCAAAGCCTCTTGTTTGAGATAGAGTTTCTGTAACTCGGCAACGGGAAAGCCCTCTTGAATCTGACCGTAACCGCCACAACCCAAAATTTGCTGACCCTCTGCTAACACGAAAAAGGCAGACCGCTCTTGCTGCTGATAATGCTCAAACAGATGGTCTAATTGTGGATCCGTGTAAGAAGTTCCCGGCAAATCCAAATGATAATGTTCTAGCGATTGACGAATCAGCTGGGCTACAATTTCATTATCCTTTCCTTCAATCGGTCGAATATTTACATCGAAATGCTGCAAGGCTAGTCCTTCTTTCTAAAAGGCTGTAAAGCGGGCTTACTACGTTCTAAAGCAAAGGTCACTTCTCGACTTTCAGGATCAAATTTGGCCAAGCAGTAACTAGGGTCATGATAAAAGCTAAAATAAGCGCCATTCTGCAAGCCACAATTCACCCAGAGTTCCTTCGATTGAATCGTATCTTGCGGATAATCATCGACACCCGGCACCCACAAAGGATTCAGATGCAAATGAGTCATCAAATGATCGGCCAAATGAAGCACTATTTCATCACCTTGACTCAACTTAATGATCGCATGACCAATACTATGGCCCTTAGCTTGAAACAATTCAATCGCATCGTTGACGCGATAATATCCCCGCCAAAAGTCAACCTGATCAACAATCGGTTGCCAATTCTCCTGACGGTATGTTGCTCGTGTCCGTAGGGGTGGTTGTAGCAGTTCATCCCATTCGATTTCATTCACCAGAATTCGAGCCTTGGGATAGACCAACTCATACCCGGATTCAGAGTGGCTCGAACAGCGCGACAAGCCACCACAATGGTCGTTATGCATGTGCGTCATAATAATTAAATCAATATCTTCTGCTTTCAGACCCAGTCGAGCGAGTGAAGCTAAGGTTCGATTCTCACCAACAACTCCCTCATTACGAATCGTCTTGGCATCTAATTTATCCAGCCCATAGCCTGCATCGATTAAGATATTCTGACCTTGATACTGAATAAGTATCGGGTCACAGGTTTGTGACACTTGATTATGCTCATTGACCTCGACCAAATTTCGCCAAACAACTTGTGGCACTGGACCAAATAAGCGTCCCGCATCACACCAAAAAGAATTCCCCTCCAAAAAATGCAGGGTCATATCATGAAATTTAAAGCAATCCATTCAATCCCCCCAATTAAAAGTAATTATAAGCTTTATATAATAGGTAGACAAAGGATTTGTTTAAATAAAATAAATTATCTGCTTTACGAGAGCTTCATCCATCGATTACAATAAACATACATTACTAAACACTGGAGGACGACAATGAAACAAAGTTATTTTGACGGATCCTTACTTTCTTTTATCGGCAATCGCCTATTGGTCATTATTATCATTTGCTTTACTTTGGGTCTAGCTACCCCATGGGCGGTCATCATAATGACAAAATGGGAGATTGAACATACGGTGGTGAATGGGCAACGCTTATACTTTGATGGCACAGCCACACAGCTATTCGGCCACTGGTTGAAATGGTGGTTGCTCACGATTATTACTTTCGGAATCTATAGCTTCTGGGTTGGCATACGCATGCGCCAATGGAAGGCACAACATACCTATTTCAGATAGAAAGAAAATGGACAATACTCACGACAAAACTTTTGCCCATAATAGAATCAATAAATTTTGTCCCACTCATTACCTTTCATGCCTATAAAACTGATGACCTAATAAGCTAATCTTGATAGCGCTCTTAGCGATGTCCTATGATAGATAATATTTTATGGATAGAACAGGAGCGAATATTATGTCAGTAGCTAAAGACAAAAGAACAGGTAAATGGATGTGTCGTGTATCATATAAAGAGAATGAAAAATATAAACAAATCACTAGAAAAGGTTTTAGTACAAAGAAAGAAGCTCAAATCAACGAAGCCCAACTAAAATTAAATCTCGAAAATAGAATTTTAGTGAAACAGCAACCCAATAAAAATATAACCTTTGCAGATTATTTTGAAAATTGGGCAAGGAAATATAAAATCGGCCTCTATTCTGCCTCTACCGATGAAAAATATGAATATGATATTAAATTGGTTCATAAGTATTTTGGTAGAAAGAAAATAGCAGAGGTTACCAGAGATATGTATCAAGATTTTATTAATCAAAGAGGCAAAGGAAATGGGAAAGATATCGTAGAGAAAACCCATGGAAGAATAAAAGCCTGTATGCAAGATGCATTATACGAAGGACTTATCAATCGAGATCCCACCTATAAGTCCGTTTTACGCTATGAAATAGCTGGAAATAACAAATTGAAATATTGGAATGAGAAAGAATTTCATAAAATAATATATTATCTCAAAAACAATATGACTCCAGCAAATTTAATCCTTTATATTGCCGCCCTCACCGGTCTAAGAATTGGCGAGATATATGGCCTATCATGGGATGATATTCAGTTGAATAAACTATCCGTAAATAAAAATTTCGATTACAAAAACAACGAATTTACTCCGGGAAAAACAAAATCTTCAATCCGAACGATTTCAATTACTGAAAGTTTATACAACGAAATAATAAGATACAAAAATACCAAACATAAATCTTATAATGAGCATCTATTTATAGATAAGGGTAAACCTTGCATAAGTTACAACGGACTTCGTAAACACCTGAAGAAAATATGTAACATGCTGGTCATCGACTTCTTACCCATTCATTCCTTTAGACACTCACATTGCTCATATTTAATCTTCCAAGGAGTGAATATCCACTATATTTCTAAAAGACTTGGCCATACAACCGTCATCGAAACACTAAAAACTTATTCACATATCTTTGATGAATTTGAACAACTTCAAAACAATAAAGTAATCGACGCATTAACATATATCGAAGGTGCAAAATAAAGTGCAAAAAATTTAAGACAAACATCACCCAAGACAATATTTTTCCTAGACTCAAAAGTATTAAATAAGACCAAACGTTTAGCTTGGTCTTTTTTTCAGCGCCTATTTAACAGAACAAGTACATCTTCAACGACAGATCTACCTGTAACAATCTTTCGCGATAATTTTTCAATCAATAAGTCCAAGTAGTAGATAACGTGTAACACCATACCCCCCGAAGCAGAAAAAGTCATCATTCAATCACAAAATGAATCAATAAAATGTAATTACATAAAAAAAACGATTGAAGTGTTTCAATCGCCTTTCATAGACTCACCAACAGTCTTTGACAAAGATCCTAAAAAAGAGCACCTCACTCATAAAAAGCGAAGTGCTCTAAAGCTTGATACAAAGCCAATACCGATGGTCGGGGTCGAACCGACACGCCCGTGAGGGCACAGGATTTTGAGGTTAGGGTAAGCAATTATCGGCTATTGTCAATCGCTTCTAAAGCCATATATATCAAGGGATTTCGCATTGTGCGGTATTACCCATCATCACTGGACCTCGACTCCAATGCCGAAATCCCGACAAAAAAACCGCCCGCCAGCGTGAGGTTTATTTTCAATACAGAATATGAGCAAAAAATAAAATTATTGGGAAAGCCAAAATCGTTCTCTCGATAAATATTAAAAATAGTTTTTTGAAATCAATTCCAATTTCACTTTGAAGAATTATAGTTCCAACCTCCGTCAAATAGATCATTTGTACCAGAGATAACTCTGTGATAATAAATCGAGTAAACTCAGAATCTATATCCGTAACAAGTAATGGTGGTATAAACATATCAATAAAACCAACTAAAGTTGCTGGAGCAACCTCAAATGCATAAGGAATATTTAATAATTCGAATATTATTCCAATTGGATAAGATAGATATGTAAAAAAAGAGGTATTATACACTATAATTAGCCCCAATGTCCCCCATCCGACGACTACGGGGATCAATCCTATCCAAATTGAAATCATAATTTGAGTTCCATCATAGAAAATTTCTTTAAAACCAAATTCTTTGGAACGTTCGATTCCCTTTATTAGTGCCCATTTTAAAGTACTAACACCTCTTGGAGGATTGTTATCTATAACGATTTGATTATCATAATACTCATTAGGTATATTTTTTAATGGATATATTCTTGGCATAATTATAGCTAAAATTACACTTATTAAACAAGCAACTAAAAATATTAGTGTAAAGTCATTTTCTAATCGTGTTACCTGCGAAACAACATATACAAATGACACAGACACTAAAGAAAAGTTACACATAATATTTGCTGCGTCTCTTTTTGAATAATAGCCTAAATGATATTTTTCTCTACAAAGAATTACTTCAGCATTTGAAGCACCAAACCATGAAGTAACTAAGTCTAAAGCCGCAACTCCAGGCACTTTAAATAAAGGAGTTATCATATTCCTTGTAAGTACACCAAAAAATTCCATAACTCCGCAATTTGTTAAAAATGGCAGTATATAACTCAAAGCCATAGAGATTGTGATTAAGGATTTAGATAGTTCTATCATATTGAGCCCAGTTTTTTCTGAGTTAATTACAGAAAAATTAATATTGAATATTATTACTAATAAAAAGATACTGGATAAAATTCTAGTAATTAAATAAATTGGTTGTGTATAAAAATATTTATCTATAATAAAATTAATGGAACCATTTTTATCTAAACCTTTTTTTCGACGATAAAAAGCAACAATCCCCAAAATTGTCGAAAAGAAAGTAATTATAACTATAAAAATAAATAATAAATCTGAAAATTTGATCAATAACCAATCTGAAGCAGCTGAAACTAATGTTTTATTTTCTAAAATTGGGAGAGGGAGCATAAATGCTCCCAATCCAAATATAGAAGAAACAAGAAATTTAAATATATATTTTTTATCAATGTGGTAAAGTGGGTTAGTTTCCATAATGGAAGTCTCCCTTCTAATTACTCTAATAATCACTCACTAATTTAAAAACTTTGTCTTTATCACCTTTTAGATAAAAAACAATATTTTCTGTAGAAATTTTTTGGAGATCTTTAATGGAATTAATTGTATAGAAAGCAGCGTGAGGAGTTACAATTACGTTATCTCTTCCAATCAGAGGATGATTTTCAAGATGAGGGGTTTCATCTTTTAGAACATCTAATGCTGCTCCTTTTAAATAACCTACATCCAAAGCACGAACAAGATCATCTTCTTCAACACTGTTTCCTCTTCCCATATTTATAAAAAATGGAATTTTACTCATTTGTTTAAAAATATTTAGATTAAAAAATTTATCATTTGTCTTATTATAATTCATATGGTTAGAAATAACATCAGAATGTGATAGTAAATAATTCATATCTTCTACTAATTCAACTTCATTATTATTTACTAAATCTTTATTCACATATGGATCATAGGCCAATACTTTCATTCCTAATAAACTAGCTTTTTTAGCAACAGTTCTTCCTATTTTCCCTAAACCAAAAATTCCTAAGGTAAGATTCTCTATACGTGGGTTTGCTCCTGCAACATCGTATCTCCATTTAAAATTTTGTTCAACGTCTTTTGTTAAAATTTTTACTTGCTTAACTAATGAGAAAATCATTCCAATAGTAAATTCAGCCACATCAATCGTACAATATTCTCCTACCGGACAAACTCCAATACCTCTTTTATTAGCAGCTTTCAAATCAATATTATCATAACCAGTAGCATTCATAGAAATTATTTTAAGTTTTTTTGCTTTATCCATTGCTTCCTCATCAATTTTTATAAATCCAGTGAGAATAGCATCAACATCTTCAATAATTTCTAAAAATTCTTCTCTTTTTTCATCATGATATTCGTAAATTACAATCTCACAATCTGGGAAACCATTTTTCAGAATTTCCATCTCATAATCATGAGTTGGCATCATTGAATCTGGATAATCTGAAATTAATATTTTCATAAAATTACTCTCTTTCAATTGGATATGTCATACAATGTGGACCGCCACCGGCCTTTAAAATTTGCATTAGCGGTAACTTAACTACTTCAATACCTTCTGCTTCCATAGCCTCATTTACACTCTTATTATTCTCAATTCCTAAAACTTTTCCATTCCCTAATGCTTGGACGTTGCAACCATGTTTAAAAACTAGTTCACTAGGAACATCTATGATTTTGAAATTACGACGTTCTAACATCTTTATGAAGTTATACGGTAATTCACGGGTGGCAGCGATACAAATTTTTTCTGCTACAATATTAAAAATCATGTCTAAATGGAGATTTGCAGGAGGCGCTGGCACCGCAACGACCGTGTAGCCATATTTTTCTAGTTGTTCACGCAGATTACTTACCCCTAAATAATCTGTTCGATCAACTACACCAAATGCAATAGTATGCTCATCAATCATCCAGAAATCTCCACCTTCAAAACACCCTGCATTACAACGTGCAATAACTGGAACTCCCAATTCTTTTAATTTAGCTTCATATACTTCAGTTTCTTTCTGACGAGCTGGATGACGGAATTTCCCTATAATAGCTCCTTCTTTTACCATGGCTCCAAAATCACGAGCAAAAGTTTGCACTTCTAACTCTTTATGCGCTTCTACTTCTATAACCTCTACGTTATTTTCTTTATAACCTTGAATTAGAGTATCCCACTCTTCTACCATTTGATCATTTTTCTCTTTTTCGCCTTTTTCCATCCAGCCTTTAGTTATTTCATTAATAGCGTTAAAAACATAGTACCTAGGGGAACAAACCATTACTTTTTTCAATACATTTGTACCATTAGAAACCCAAATTTTTTCAGACATCTCTAATCCTTCTTTCTTTAAATATTTACTAAAATTAATAATATTATGGCACTTACCGCAGCTAATATTAAGATATATTTTAAAGCTACTTTAACCCAAGTGGCATAATCTACATGCACTGCCTGAGTGCATGTCATAACAATAATTGATGTTGGCATAATAGCTTTAACAATTCCTAATGCAAAATTATATAGAATAATCATGGTTACTTGTGAAACACCGGCAAAGAGGCCCAAAGGTCCCATTATTGAAATAGTAGCAGCAGCTAAACCAGTAGAACTTGGAATAAAACTGGCCATAATTAAATAAACTAAAAATGCTAATAGAATAAATACTATAGGAGAGAATGATCCTAAAGTTGTTTCAGCATAATGTAAGATTGTTGCAGTAATATTTCCATCAGTCATGATTACTTGAATCCCCCGTGCTAGCGGCACAATAAACGCTGTAGAAACTAATGCACCTGCACCACGAACTAAAATATTAATTGATTTATCGATACTGTATCCCATCACTGTACCAGAAATTAACGTCATCACAATAAGCAATACATTAATTTCATTAAAATACCAATCTCCCAGAGGAACAACATTATTGCCAATAATAATTTTTGAAATTGGGTTAGTATTAATCCAATTAGCTATATCCTGAAAAATTGTAAAGTTTTCATTTAAAGATACCCAAGGTACCAAAGAGATAATCATAATAATGAAAGTTAGAATAAATATACGAAACACCCAATTTTGTTCCTTTGTTAACTCATTATTTTCTGACACATTTTCTCCAGTAAACTCTTCTTTATCCTTTTCTAATCGATAATACTGTACTGAATTTTTCGGATCGCTCTTTACCTTCTTAGCATACATGCAAATTAATAAAGAGGTTAGAGAAAGTAAAATTATAAAAATTACTGCTCTAATCAAAATTCCATCGCCTGGACTAATCCCTAATATTCCTGAAGCAATTCCTGTTGAAAAAGGATTAACAATGGAAGCCGCACATCCCATTTGAGTTCCAAAGATGACAATCATAAGTGTTGTAATTGTATCTAAACCCAGATTCAACATTATTGGGAGAAACATCAAAACATATACAAATCCCTCCTCGTAAGCTCCTTGTACAGTACCAAAAATTCCCATCATAAAAGTAAGAACCGTTATCAAAATATAAATATTGTCTTTGAATTTAAAAGCTATTTTCTTCAAAGATTTTTTCACAGCCTCTGTTTCATCCATCATTTCTAAAAAACTGCCAAATAGCATTACATTTAATGAAATAGTAATAGCTGCCGAAACGGATTCGTTTCCAACCATACCAATGATAGGTGCCATCAGAATATTCCATAAACCTTGCTGATTAGCTTGAGTTGGCTCATACGTTCCTGAAATAGCTTGGCCTGCTTCATTTAGTTTATAAGCCCCTCCCGGAATGAACCAAGTCAATATGGCTACTAGTACAATAGCAGAAAAAATTACAACATATGAATTCGGTGATTTAAATTTTTTCTTTTTAGTTTTTTCTTCCTTGCTTTCCATATTTTCACCTACTTATTATAACTATTTATTAGCATATGCCGCTATAATTGCTTTTATTGAGTGCATTCTGTTTTCACCTTCATCAAAAATAACAGATTTTTCTGACTCCATTACCTCATCCGTTACTTCTTCACCACGGTGAGCAGGTAAACAATGCATAAAAATACAATTAGGATTTGCTTTATTCAAAGCATCCATTGTAATTTGATATGGAGCAAAAGCTTCTTTTAATTTCATAATTTCTTCGTCTGTTTGGCCCATACTATATTGAGCATTTCCATAGACAACATCAGCATTTTCCAGAGCTTTAGAATAGTCATCAGTAACAACAATTTTTGATCCGGTTTTTTTCGCTTTATTCATAATAATTTCCATGATATCTTTGTTTGGTTTCAACGATGGAGGGCAAGCTAAAAAACAATCCATACCTAACGTAGCACTCATAATCATTGTGGTATAGGCAACATTATAAATATTTCCTGAATGACAAATTTTAATTCCTCTAAATTGACCAAAATTTTCATATATTGTCATTAAATCAGCAATTCCTTGAGTCGGATGAGCTTCATTAGTAAGTCCATTAATAACTGGATTATTCATCCATTTCGCACATTCTTCTACAATTGTATGTCCAAATGTACGAATAAATAACCCATCAAAATATCTATCTAAAATTCTACAAGTATCCTTTAAAGGCTCTCCACGAGTCATTTGCATTTCATCAGGCCGTAAATAAACTAATTTAATTCCTAAATCTGCCGCAGCTCTTTCTAATGCATTTCTTGTTCGGGTACTATTTTTTTCAAATAAACCAGCCCAAACTTGTCCTTTTAAATACTCATGCGGTTCATTATTTGTCCATTTTTTCTTAAATCCTAGTGATGACTCCACCAAATATAGTATCTCTTCTCTGCTTAAATCTTTTAAAGCCAGAAAATCTTTACCTTTAAAATTATTTCTCATACTAAACCTCCTTTTTGTTTATAATCAAATGATAACATTGTATATAAAATTTAAGTATTGTATGATAATACAAAAAGGAGGCGTTTTCATTGTGGAATCCAACAATAAATCATTTAATTATTCAAAAATAGCAGTGGAGGATTTCATTAAAACTAATATTTGTAAGACCTCAAAGATTATTAGCAGTTCGAAAGGCATAAATAATTTTATTTATAGTACAAATATTGTTGATATTGAAAATATAGAAGATTGGTTACATGAAGGAGAAGCACTAATTATTGGTGTGTTCTTCGAGAAGCTAATGAATAAAGAATTTATCATAAAACTAAAAAATAAAAATACAGCTTGCATAATTTCTAAGAAAAAATTTGAAATTTTTCTACTTCCAAAATATAAAGATATGTTAATTAATTTTGATATACCAATTATATTTGTTGATGATAAATATTCTTGGAGCGATGTAATTGTTTCTATTCAAGAAGTTATAATATACAAACAAACTCAAAAATTGATTGAAACTGATAAATTTTATGATCAAATTATTTCTTGGTTTAATAATAACCTTACAATCAGTAAAATATGTCATGAATTTTATAATGCTACTGGCTATTCAATGATTATTCTTGATAATTTTTTTAATATTATAGACTATTCCTACGACACTAATTGGAATAAATTCATTTCAATTTCAATAAATGAATTATCAAAAATAGAATTATTAGGTTATAAATTAAATAACGAACCTTTGTCCGGATATATATTAAGTATTAATAATAAACAACTTTATATTATTCCTACAAGTATTATTGAAGAATCAAAATTTTATATAGGTATCAAGACAAATACTTCATCAAAGATTATTCCATCTGATATACTTTCTAAAATCGATATTTTAAAAGAACTAATTCTTTTACAAATGAAATTACATACTGAGATTAATATTTCAAATTTACATTTTAGAAATAATATTTTTTCGTCAATATTGGCATTAAATGAACATAGTGAGGCTGAAAAAATAAACCTCAGTCTCGCATTAAACACAAACATACATGATAAATATTTTTTGGTTATGGTTGAGCCAATCGACGATAAAAATACAATTATTCAAAATGTCCATCAATTATATTCTTTCTTGAATAACAATAATTGGTTTTTTGATAAAAATCTCTTTTTTTCGTATCAAAACAATTGGGTAATATTAATTCCTAACTTTATATTTAAAAAAACCGATTTACAAGAAGACATCTTAAACCCTCTAGAAAAATACTTTAATACCAGTTTCTATTTAGCTATATCTAATTGTCATTTTTATTTTGAGACACAAAAATCTTATGATGAAGCTATTTCTGTTATATCTTTTTTAAAACAAACTATTGGTGAGGATAAAATAATGAGTTATAGCGAGCTTGGAAATTTAGAATTATTTATCAATGAAACTAAGCATGTTAACGAATATTTTATTATGAAAATGATTAATGCCTACATTTTACCTCTGACATCTTATGACAAAAAGCATAGTTCAAATCTATTTGAAACTCTTCAATCCTTTTATACCTGTAACTTATCGTACAAACTCTGTAGTAATATTTTATTCATTCATACAAATACACTAAGATCCCGCATTAGTACTATAGAAAAATTATTGAATTTAAATATAAAGGATACTTCAACTATTACAAACTTCAAAATCGCTTGCATGTTATATAAAAAATTTATGGCTAATGAGCCTTGAACTCATTAGCCATATTTTAACCCCGCCTTAAATAAAAATACATGCTAATTACTAGCTTATAACATTTTCACAAACTTTTAACATGTTCATATTTTAGTAGTTTTTTATTATTACTTCTTCGACTTTCCCTCTCCTACTAGCTACTGAATTTATCATTCGATTTGCTCCAACTATTAATGTAGTATCTTTATATTTTGAATATAATTCATGGACAAATGGATGAGACGAATTCGACAGCATGACAAATGCGCCTCTACTATCCAATTCTACAAATACATCTCTTAACTTCTTCTGTTCCTCCACTCCAAATCCGTCCTTTGTATAAGAAGTAAAATAACTACTATCTGAGATAGGAACATATGGAGGATCAAAATAAACAAAATCATCTTTTTTTACAGATTCAACTGCTTTAAAAAATTCTTCATTTTTAATTATTACATGAGCAGAATTTAAATACTCGTTAATTTTGAATAACAGTTCTTTATTTAAGATTTTAGGATTTTTATATTTCCCGTAGGGTACATTAAATTGACCTTTAGAATTTACTCTATACAAACCATTAAAATCTACTCTCAACATATAGATTAACCGAGCTGCTTTTTCAACATTTGTCATTTGTTCATATCTTCCGTCTCTGTCGGCTTCTCTAATATTCAAGTAATATTCTTTCGAATTATTAATCTCATGCTGTTTCAGAACTTCAATTAGTTTAACTACCTCATCTTTAATTACCGAATAACATAACATTAAATCACTATTCAAATCGTTAATTACTGCATTCTTAGGCGCTAAATCAAAAAAAAACGAACCTCCTCCTATAAAGGGTTCATAATATGTATTAAAATGTTCTGGAATATTCTTTCGTAAAACATGTAATAATTGTCTTTTCCCACCCGTCCATTTTGTAAAAGGTTTGAGCGGTTCATTTAAATTACTTTTCATTTTTCCTCCTGAATTAGTAACTCGTATAAGAAACCATCTTTTACCATCTTTAAATTAAAAATATTTTCTATTTGACCCATTGCCTCTTCCATAGGAAATTTAGCAGTTTTCCAACCTTGACCATCGGTAATCCAAATAAATCTTACATTATCTTTGGAATTATTAATTAATTCATTCAATGTTTGAAATTCACCACAGACTGCTTTTAGCTTTGAACCGCCACCGCCATAATAATTAGTTTCAAAAACAAATGCCTTATTATTAATATGATCCATTAATGCCCCATCAAATCTTCTTGCTGATTTATCAACGGGTACATTTATATTCCATTTGTCTAACATATATGAAGATGTTGCCTGTTCATAGTGTTCCCACTTTAATCTTTCTGAAATACCAACTAGAGTTTTAGTCAAAATACCTTCCATAGTAGTTCCAGAACGATTTTTTCTTGCATTACTATCCAATCCTGTTTCCACTCCATAGACGTAATCAACTAAACTTCGATTCGCATCATTTTTCAAAAAGGTAAACAGACCACTTTCTTCAATAAACCTTAAATATATATCGATATTTTTTATATCGATATTATTAAAGTCTATATTAAGTGTGCTCATATTTTCTCCACGAATCAGTAAGATATCTAAATTATTATCTCTAGATGCTATTAAAGAAGGAATCGCTTTTAACAGATGTGGTTGTTGGAGAAATAATTTTTTTGCCTCTTCAACTATATTTTCTTTACCTATTAAATAATTTAAAGTATTTAGTTCAAGTTCATATTTTTTTGTATTAGTTTTAACTTTATTCCAATTTACAAAATATTCAGGTGTCCTATTCGTTAAACTCAAAGTATCAATAAAATATTCGAGCTTGTTTTTTGGGTCTAAATTTTTATATGCTAAGTAATTCATTTTTTTCTCTTTTCTTTAATGATTTAGTATAACGTTAACTGTGTATTATTCATTCTATTAATAATACGTTGTTTTGCAATATTGTAATATTCTGCATCTGATTCGATACCAATAGCTTTTCTATTATGAATGATAGCTGATTCGACCGTCGTACCAGATCCCATAAAACAATCTAGAATAATATCTTGTTCTTTGGAACTTGAAAGTATTATTCTTTCCATAATCTCAAGTGGCTTTTGAGTAGGATGATACCCAAATTGTTTTTCTGATTTTTTAACAGTTGACGTTTTCCACACATCTTTCATTTGCTTACCATTGTTCAATTCTTTCATCAATTTATAATTAAAATAATGTTTAGTATTATTATCTTTTTTAGCCCATAAAATAGTTTCAGTAGAATGGGTAAACATTCTGCACGATAAATTTGGAGCCGGATTTGTTTTCTGCCAAATAATATTATTTAAAATTTTGTAGTTATTTTTCTTTAACAGATACCCAAGTGTATATATATTATGCATTGTTCCAAAAAGCCAAATAGTACCATCAGGTTTTAATATTCTATCAAACTCTCTTAAATAACTATTGTAAAATTCTTCCATTGAAATATCAGTTTTATCCCATTCTCCTTTATCAACCGAAGACATCGTTCCATTCTTACAGGTTATACCTCCGTTTGATAAAAAGTAAGGAGGATCTGTTGCAATAACATTAATACTTTCATTGCTTAACAATGGTAGGATTTTCATAGCATCCTGATAATATAATGTTATGTTATCTCCTAAAATATCTTTCAAAGTCTTCTCCTATTCTAATTAAGTTAATTTTAAATCTTCATTATCTTAATCATTATACAGGAAAAAAGGATTCTATTCATAAAATTCTTCCTCAGATAAATCCAATCGCAATAATTTGTTAATTGGAACCCAAGTAAATTCAGGTCCATCTTTAATTCCTATACTATCATCTTCTATTTGATTTAGGACACCCTCTATAGATTTAATTTTTCCATTCGAATCATAAAAAGTATATTTAACTCGAATCTGTTGGCTGTATGCTTGATTTATTCTTAGATAAATCTCTTTTATATCTTGTCCGTCTACATTAGTTTTATATTCATGAAAATCTTTTAAAGCGGATGTATGCTCGCTTAAAAAGAAACCCATCCATTTCTTCATTCCTCTATCTTGATATTCTCTACCGGATTTATAAGGTAGGTAGGATCTGTCTACGTACATAAAAGTAACACCTCGCCCATATTATACGAACACCTGTTCCTGTTTTCAAGTGCAAAATCACCTTCCCCGAATCTTTTGTTCTGTTTCGTTCATGTGACCGTTCTGCCCTGACGAGCTCCACCTGGACATTCACGAACCATTCACTTCAAGATTTGGGGAAGGTGATTTTGATTACAAAAAGTAATTATAATCGATTACATTTTCATATTTCAGAATAAAATACTCACTTTTTGTGTCGTTTAAGTAAGTATTATTACCAGTCAAGTAAAAATTATAAAAAACATATACTTTATAGCAAAACTCAGAAAATAATTAAATAATAAGAAGCTTAATTATTACACTAGCCTCTATAGGTATTCCAATAATTATCAGTTAATATTACATCAATACCTAAATCAAAGAAATGCTTTGCCTCATCATAATCATTAGACCAAAAGAGGTTAGTAATTAAGTGATGTTCCCTGGCTAAATCAATCATTGCTTGAGTAGTTAAGTGTTTACAAAATTGAACTCTTTGACAATCATACTTTATAGCGTTCTCAACTATGGAGAAATTCATATGACCCTCTAAACAACAACGCTTCAGATTCGGTGCCATTTTTTTTGCAGTGATTAAAACATCCTTTTCACCAGTAATATAAACTGTTTCATGACAATTATAGTAGTCAATCCATTCAATAACTTTTGCAAACACCCTTTCATCATAGGCCGTTACTATACGATTTTCAACTTGGACATCAATCCTCTCCTGTGGTTCATGCTCGTGTAGGTTAGCCAATATATTATTGTGATAACAATTCCATAGAAATTTTCCTCTTTTTTTCATAATTTTAAATGACCCTATCGGATCATTTATTGATTTAATATGAATATTCATTATTACCTTATTAGCAAATAAATTCAGTACGTCTTCGAAATATGGAAAAGATAATCCACGGTAATACGATGAGAAATAGCTGCCTGCATCAAGAGAATTAATTTCTTCACTCGAAAGTGATTGAATTTTTCCATAACCATTTGATGTTCGGTTTACTGTAGAATCATGACAAACCAATAAACGTCCATCTTTAGTAGGCCACAAATCAAATTCTATCTCGTTAGCTCCAAGTGCAATGCCTGCAGCAAAGGCAGGTATTGAATTTTCTGGGGCTATCGTATTAAATCCTCGGTGTGAACAAAAATTTTCTAAAGACACCTTTATTTACCCTCCATTTATCTGTTAATTTTAGGATCCAATTTATCTCTCAACCAGTCTCCTAACAGTGAAATACATAAAATAATAATAATCATGAATAAACTTGGAATTATTGCTAACCACCAATGAGTCATTAGGAAATCTCTACCTTCTGAAATCATCACTCCTAAAGATGTATTTGGTGGTTGAATACCTAACCCAAGAAATGATAAGGTACTTTCTAATAAAATAAAACTACTTAATGATGAAGTTGCCAAAACTATCAAAGGCGAGGCAATATTAGGAAGAATGTGTCGAAAGACTAATCTGATCTTTCCGATTCCGATCATTTCACCCGCTTCTATAAACGGGGCATTTTTTAGTTGCATTACTAAACCTCGAACTAATCGACAAAAACCTGACCATCCACTAAAAGCAATTACCCAAATAATAGTTGAAGCATTTGCTCCTAAAATAACGGAAGCAATTATCCCAATAAAAGTTGTTGGAATAGATAACATAGCATTATTAATAAATGTAATAATCGTGTCGAGTAGACCACCATAATATCCTGAAATTAATCCTAATATTGTCCCAATACAAAGAGCTATTGACATACCTACAAAAGAAATTTGAATGGTTGATTTTACAGCATAAATAAGACGAATAAATACATCTCGACCTAATTGATCTGTTCCTATTAGATGTTTAGATTCTCTATTAATAAAATGAGGCAAAGCTAATCGATTTAATAAATTAGTGTCTGCTAAATTTATTGGGAACAATACTGGTGCCAAAAACGCCGTTACTACTATTAGTAGCAAAATCAGAATAAGTAGGTGGTAGTATATATCTTTGACTTTAAAATGATTCTTAGTTTTAATTATTTTAAAATTCCTCATGAATAATCACCTACTCTTATTCTTGGATCCAAATATCCATAAGACAAATCGACCAGTAAATTTATTACGGTTACTGAAATTGCTATTAAGAGCACTCCAAAAATAACAACTGGAAAATCTCTTTGAATAGCACTATTAACAATTAGCGTTCCTATTCCTGGCCATCCAAACACAGTCTCAACAACCACAGACCCACCAATAATATATCCAAGTTGAGAACCTAAAATGGTTATTATTGGAATTAATGCATTGCGCAATCCATGTCTCCATATCATTTGTGACTTAGACAAACCTTTTGCCAAGGCACTTTCCATATAATCGCTTTGCATGACATCCAACATAGATCCTCTGGTCAATCTAGCTACAATCGATGCTGGACCAACTGACATAGCTAGTAAGGGCATTACCAAATGCTGTAACCCCCCCGATCCATTACTAGGTAATAATCTTAATGACAGTGAAAAAGTAAAAATAAGTAGGATTCCTAAAATAAAATTAGGAATTGTATTTCCAATGACAGAACAGATAATTATGAATTTATCTAGCATCGTATTATTCTTTATTGCTGCGATAATACCAAAGAGGACACCTAGAACAGTTGTAAATAAGAAAGTGAGAAAACCCAAACTCAATGTAGAGCCTAACCGTTCATAGAACAATTCTGCTACATCCCGTGAGTAATAATAACTTGTGCCCGCATTTCCATTGAACAGACCGAAGAAAGATTGCCAATATTGTTGATACAAGGGTAAATTCAAACCAAGATTTTCTTTTAGTTGTTCTTTTGCAGCTTCTGAAGCACTGTCTACCAACATAAATTCTACAGGATCTCCAGTTACTCTAGTCAAAAAAAATACAAGAGTATATACAAAAAAAATTGTCAAAACGGCTTTGATTATTTTATTAAAATAATATTTATTCATTATCTTCCTCCCATGTCACGATAACTCAAACTGTTTAATTCTTGGATCAGGCACAGGAACTGAAGCGATTAAAGTACGTGTATACGAGCTGTGAGGATCATCAAACACTTGTTCTACTGGGCCTTCTTCCACAACTCGACCATGCTTCATTACCATGATATGTTGTGACATAAATTTTACGACACTCATATTATGGGACACAAAGACGAAACTAATTCCGTCATATTCTTGTAAATCTTTTAATAAATTTAGAACTTGAGCCTGTGTCGATACATCGAGTGAAGATGTAGGTTCATCACAAATAATAACTTTTGGCTTAGTTGTCAGAGCTCGGGCAATACTAACGCGCTGTCTTTGTCCACCAGATAATTCATGGGGAAATTTACTCAGTATAGCACTTTCAAGTCCAACTTTCTCCAACAATTCCGTCGTAAACTTAAGAATTTCTTTAGACTTTAAGTGATAATGTACTTGATAGGGTTCAAAAAGAATATTTTTAATAGACATTTTAGGATTTAGAGATGCATAGGAATCTTGAAATATCATTTGAACATCTCTTTTAAAAGACTTTGACCGCCTATCGCTCATTTTATTACCATGAAAATAAACGTCTCCAGCACTTGTTTGCTCTAATCCAATTAATATTCGCATTAAGGTAGATTTTCCACTGCCTGATTCTCCAATGATACCCAGTACTTGACCTCGCTCAAGTTTAAGCGAGACATTGTCTAAAACCTTAAAATACCTTTTATCTCGTGAAAAAGTTTTATCAATAAGGGGAAATTCTTTAGTGATTCCTTTCATCTCCACAATAATTTCTTCCATCGAATCCCTACCTTTCATTAGCTTCTATGCCAAAGTCTGATAACGTCTTCAACCGCTTTACTCTCTCATTTACATTAGGAATAGATGCGAGTAAGGCTTTAGTATAAGGGTGATATGGATTGCAGAACAGATCTTCCGTTTTCCCCTTTTCAACTAATTTACCCTTATACATAACGAGAACCCGATTACAAATTTGTGCTATCACACCCATATCATGCGATATAAATAATATGGTTAAGCCAAATTTCTTCTGCAAAGACAATAAGAGTTTAAGAATTTCTGCTTGAGTTGTAACGTCAAGAGCCGTCGTAGGTTCATCAGCAATCACTACCTCTGGTTGACAAGCTAAGGCCATAGCAATCATCACCCTTTGTTGCATGCCACCAGATAATTCATGAGGATATTGTTTTAGGCGACTTTCTGGATGAGTTAGTTTTACTTCATTTAACAAGTGAATCACTCGTCTTTCTAAATCTTTTTTTGAGCAGTTCTGATGTATCCGAATCATTTCACTTATTTGCTGACCAATCGTGTAAACTGGATTGAGAGCAGTTGAAGCATTCTGAAAAATCATAGCAATCCGTTTACCCCGAATTTTTTCAATGGTTTTATCATTCATATCTAAGATATTCTCTTGATGAAATAAAATTTTTCCAGATTGATAGTTCGTATACTTATTCTTGTTTAATAGCATAATTGTTTTTGCTATCGTACTCTTTCCCGATCCAGATTCACCTACAATCCCAAGAATATCTCCGGGAAAAACCTGAAAAGAAACATCGTCGACAGCAATTAAAGTTTGAGATCCTCTTCGATAGCTCACCGTTAAATGCTTTATATCAAGGATACAATTTTCAACCATGACATTCCTCCTAAACACAAATAACTGTGTCTGAGTACTCAGACACAGATATTTGATTTTCATACTATTACGTCGCTATTCCGCTACTTTCAAGTCTTCCGCTCTAAAAGGTGTAATTTGATTTTGCGTGTAATGTAAATCCCATTCTAATCCATCTCGAATTCCATAAATATCTTCAGCTTGATATAGATAAGTTCCTGGAACATATGTATCAAAAACTTCCATTAAAATTTTAGCCGCTTTCTTCTGTTCTTCAATATCCTTACTGTCAATTAAAGTATTCCCTGCTTTAATAAATTCTTCAGTTGGAACCCAACTTCCAGTTTCTTCATTTGCAGGACCTGATCCTGGACCAAAGAGCAACCATAGTGCTCCTAACGGACTATCAAAACGAGAAGCTGATGACCATGCTCTAATATCTGTATCTGAGAAGGAGAATTCATCCGCATATTCCACTTCGGCTTGCACTCCAATAGCATTCCACATACTTACAATAGCTTGACCTGCTTCGTTACCATGGCTATAATATCCATCTTTCATAGTTATTTTAATAACTTCTTTACCATCATATCCTGATTCTTCCACCAATTTTTTAGCAGCTTCAGGGTCATATTTTACACCCGGGTAATCTTGAATATATAGATCTCCATAACTTTCAAATTGATGGCCATTGATATTTTTAGCATTTTCTGACCATAAACTATCAACTAGAGATTGGCGATCAATCGCCATTGTTAGTGCTTGACGGAATTTCTGATTAGACATAATGCTATCTTCCTTTTTGGTATTGAAAGCATAAATGTGAATGTTTTGGATTGGCGTACCCAATACTTGGATACCTTCTTGAGATTTCATTGATTCTACTTGGTCTGTAGGAATATCATTGATAATATCTAATTCTCCTGTGATAAGACCTGTCATTCTAGCAGAAGCTTCAGGTACACTAATAAATTCAATTTTTTTAGCTACTGGCTTTTCGCCCCAGAAATCTTCAAATCTTTCTAGTACATATTTCTCCGGAGAATACTCGACCATTTTGTAAGGACCTGAACCTATAGGTGCTGTCTGAAATGCTTCATCACCAACTTCTTCCACATAGTCTTTAGGTACAATACTCGCTCCCCAAATAGATCCTAAACGTTGTTCAAAAGCGGAATCAGGACGATTCAAATGAAACCTAACGGTTTGATCATCAACTTTCTCTACAGAATCAAGTGTTTCATATAATACCCTAATAGTTCCATCTCCATAACCATTAACAATCCGATCAAAAGTAAATACTACATCATCTGCATTTAATTCCTCACCATTATGGAAAGTTACACCTTCGCGGATTTTGACTTCCAAGGTTTCATCATCTAGCCATTCCCATGACTCTCCAATTCTATTAACGATTTCACCATCTTTATCTGTCCATAATAAAGTATCATAAATATTGTAAAAGACTTTAATACTCGCAATACCAATTCCTTTATTTGGATCTAAGTCCTTAACTAAATTAGATAAGCCAACACGTAATACATCAATTTCTTTCGCTTGAGCAAATGTAGATAGCGTTATCTGAGAAACCAACGCAGACATAATAAAAACAATAAATAGTACTTTTTTTAGCCTTTTCAAAACAAAAACCCCTTTTCATTGATTGTTTATATATTAATCATATACTATTAAGCAAGGGATCTTTGTAAATTTCTCATCTGGCTAGGTAAATTTATTGTAAAAATCTTGTTAATAATTCTTTTAAAAACTACTTTTATAATTTTCTATGTGACATCTTATAATAATTTAATGAATATATTAGCTATTCCAATGTCTAAGGTTGTGAAAATTTTGTTACTTTATGTTAAAAATAAGATAGTTCAGAACATATTGTGTTCGTAAAATATGTATTTCGAACATTTTATCGCATAATTAATTGGAGATGTGCAATGATATATTTATTAGAAATAGTTTTTAACTACTTTGACAAATGGATTTATTGTCAGAAAGGAGATTTATGTTTAAACAAGAAAGACAAAAGGCAATCTTATATTTACTGGAGGAAAATTATAAGATTCGCATTGTAGAATTAGCAAACCACTTCCATGTTTCTACCATGACTATCCGTCGTGATTTAGAAGTTTTAGAGAAGAATGACTATATAAAGCGAGCCAGAGGTTGGGCAATTGCCAACCAGTTAGTCTATGCAGAAAAAAGTTTTTTAGAAAGACGAGTACAAAGATTAAAAGAAAAACAAGCTATTGCAATTGAAGCATATAAATTAATATCTCCTCATGATCGAATTATTTTAGATTATGGATCAACTCCACAAGAGTTAGCTAAACTAATGGCTAAACAAGTTGATTTTCCGCTAACCGTTGTCATCAACGATTTTAATATTTACCAACTTCTTCGTACTAATTCAAATATTAGCCTCCTATTTGCCGGAGGGAATGTTGAATTAGATAGGGATCCAATTACCCTAGGTTATCTAACTAATCAATTTTTTCAACATCTCGTAGTAGATAAAGCTTTTATGTCTATGCGGACCGTAGACTTTAAACAAGGTCTTTTTCACCCTGTTGGCCAGGTTGCCGAAACCAAACGAGCAATGATAAACGCAGCTAAAAAAGTCATCGTTATTGCTGACTACTCGAAATTTAATAACCATTCTATGTTTCAAATCGCTCCTATCGAAACTATCAATATTCTCATTACAGACACCGGGTTAGATATTGGACAATATACCATTCCTCAAAATTTAAAAGTAATTCAGGCAGAATTACGAAATGCTTTATAATAAACAATAAAATAGCGATTGACTAAACTTATGAAAGTCCAACCGCTATATTAAATAAACATTTTGAATTTGAAGTTTTTATACTTTTTATACTGTAATTCCGATTATTAGTTTATGGATTCGACTGAATAAATCATCAAAAAATAAATTATACGATCAACAAAAAATTCTATTCTTTATAAAGAAGGAATCCAAAACTGGGAAGACCCTGATTGGATAGAACCCGATTAAATGAAATTAGAAAGAAAACGCTAATTGAATTATTACAGAACTCACTATACATATAATGGTTAATACTATTTAATTCATATTTACGGTATTTAGTGGTCAGTATATTGATACACCTGATGGTAAATTTTGAATTGTAACCTTTCAAACAGCCCCTTTTCCCTTTTCATAAAAAAGGAAAAGGGAATATTCTTAATTTAAATAATTCCTTTACATACTCATATATTTCATTATCTGATATAAAACAATCAGTCTCAGCTTCATTTTCTTGTTCCATATAGTTATAATATATTGCTTTCCAACCAAGTTTTTTAGCGGGTAAGAAATCTTTATGATAGTTATCGCCAATATATATTAAATTGCTAGCATCTTCATTCAGGCTCTTCTCAACTATTTTAAATATTTCTGGTTCTGGTTTGGAGCACCCTAACGCATCAGATATAAATAAATTTTCATCAGCAATATACTGCTGCAGACCCAAATTATAAAATTTCTTTTTTTGGTCCTCTATTGGACCATTTGTCAGGACAAACATTTGAACATGATTCGCTTTTAAATAATTCAATAGCTTTAACATACCAGGCCTTATCACTATATTGTTTCGTTTTTCTTCATATAGTTTATTGAATTTTTCTGCTATCGCTTTAGATACCTCGTAATTAAAAAAGTTATAGGTATTTACTACTCGATCTAATTTATAATCAATCTTCTCTTTTTCGCCTTTGCAAAATTTTTCATATTCTAGGATTGATTCTCTTTGATACACTTTATTAAAGTCCGAAAAACAAACCGGTATATTTAAATATTTTTCTTGCATTACCTGATACACGTTACTATACACTAAATCACGATTATATATTGTATCGTCTAAATCAAAGCCAACTATAGCCAAAACTAACTCTCCTCATCACTATTCTCTCAACTAGGAAAAATGGAAGTTTACTCTATCAGAACAACTTTATACACTCTATCATATCCGAGAATTGTCTTAAATAGTAGTATTAATAACAATTATTTTGATTTACACAGATCCTATCAACTTAGTTTTACACGATAAAAATTATTGATAAACAAACGCTTACATGATAATATTATTAGGAGTTAGGATTGTAACCTCACGGGCAAAACCTAAACAGACACACTGATGAATGTGTCTGTTTAGGTTTTTTTTGTTTGAAAGGAGGAAATTAATATATTGGTTACTTTCGAACTACAAATTCTTGGGAGGTAAACACATGTTTAAAAAATTTACTTTTTTGTTTTCAATATTATTATTACTTACTATGAATATGACCTCTAATATATATGCTATGTCAGATTCATCAAACGATAAATACCGTACTGTAATCACCACTGACGGTGAAGTTGATGATATGAACTCTATGATTAGATTTTTATACTATGCAAATGAAGTAAAACTAGAAGGCATTATTTTAACTAGCTCTGTTTTTCATTATGCCGGAGATAGCGAAAAAGGGATTGAACCGTTTAGATGGACCGGTACAGATTGGATTGAAAAAATGATAGATGCCTATGAAGAAATTCAACCCAATCTAATTAAACATGCCAACGGCTATCCTAGCCCACAGGAATTAAGAAATATAATAAAGATAGGGAACATCAAGAATGAAGGAGACATGTCAGAAGAAACGGAAGGATCAAAATTTTTAGAAGAGCTTTTCTTAAATTCTAAAGATACTAGTCCTCTATATGTTCAAACCTGGGGTGGAACAAATACAACAGCTAGGGCATTAAAATCTATTGAGGAAAAATATAAAGATAGTGACGAATGGCCACAAATTCAACAAATGATTTATGATAAATTAGTTTTATATATTATTCTTGATCAAGATAAAAGTTATGCTGACTATATTGCTGTTAATTGGCCGGAATTGAAAGTCATCAAGGATACATCAAATTTTTGGCATTTTGCCTACGCTTGGCAAACTAATTCTCCAGAACTAAATAAAACTTTAAAGGCAAATTGGCAAAAAGAATACATTCTTAATGATAATGGTCCTTTAATGGATTTATATGCTTCTATGGGTGATGGCAAATGGATAGAAGGAGAGTTGCCTGAAGAACAGAGAGGTTCTGATGAGTATCTGCAAAACAATCCTGATTTTAAAAAATATGATTTTATATCTGAAGGAGATTCTCCATCCTTCTTCTTCCTAATTCAAAATGGACTAAACGATGTAAATAATCCTGAATTTGGTGGATGGGGAGGAAGATTTACTAAACTGAATCATAACTTATTACAAAATCAAGTCGTAGATTATAATCCTTATTCTAATCAATATGAAGCTTCTTATACACTTTCTCGGTGGTTTGACGATATACAAGAAGATTTTGCTGCAAGAATAGCATGGGGATTAGCAGAAAATTTTTCTGATGCTAATCACTATCCTGAGTTATATATAAAAGAAGGTACAGAATTATCTGCTAAACCTGGAGAAAAGATTACTTTAACTATGGATGCTAACGACCCAGATAATGATGAATTAAATTACACTTGGTGGAGATATTTCGAAGCAGATACATATAATGAGTCTGAAGTCAGAACAGAACCAACTACTTTAAAAGACGGTGACTTCCAACTTGATATCACACGACCTCTAGAAAAAATAAAATTCAAGATTCAATAACTCTAGAAAGTATTAATACCGCATCAACTTTTTTTACTATTCCAAAAGATGCTAAATCCGGTGATACAATTCATATTATTGCTGAAGTAAAAGATCAAGCTAAAAAATCATTAAAAAATATCAAAGAATTATTATTACTGTAGAATAATTTAGTTATAGTCTTGTATTGAGATAATAATCAAACACCCCTCCCTCCTCTCGCTTTGTTTTGCTCATGTGGCCGTTCTGTCCTTTCGGGCTCCACCTGGACACTCGCAAACCATTCGCTTCGAGGAGGGAGGGGTGTTAAATTTTACGTTAAAAATTATTTTATTCTTATCTTTGAATAGACTTTTTTATAAGCTATGAATTTTTCTCGATAATATTTTCTCCTATTTTCATTTGGATAGAATATTTTTTCAACTTTTATTAATTTTTCAAAAGATTCTTCAAAACTATCATATATTCCTGCACCTATAGCAGCAATGATTAAAGCTCCTAGTGCCGCACCTTCTTCATTCTGTAATTTAATAATTGGTTTTTCAAAAATATCGGCTTGCATTTGAAGCCAAAATTCATTTTTGGCTCCTCCACCAACTGATATAACATTTTCAATTTTTCTAATATTATTAATATTAAAAGCATCTTTTATTGAAAATATAATTCCTTCTAAGACTGCGATTAATAAATCATATCGAGTAGAATTAATATCTAATTCTAGAAAGGCACCTCTTACATCACTGTCGGCATGAGGCATTCTTTCTCCATTTAGATAAGGAGCAAAAACTATTGAATTATTATATTTATATTTTTCAAGTTTTTGAAATATTTCATCATATTTTTCATTATGAAAAGCAATATTTTTGAACCAATTTAGAGAAGCCCCTGCTGATAGTGTCACACCCATTTTATAATAAGTATCTGGTATTACATGGTTAAAAATATGAACATCTTCATTGTTGGAATTATCTATATTGGCAACTGATAACAGAACTCCAGAAGTACCTATGCTTAGCATACTTTGACTTTCATTTTTTATGCCAATACCTAATGCAGAACACGCATTATCAGCGCCGCCCATGTATATTTTTATATTCTTTGAAAAATGGAAGAGAACTTTAAACTCTTTATTTAAAAAACCAGCAAATGAAAGCGATGAAATTATATTGGGTAACTTATCTTTTCCTATATTAAATTCATTTAGTAATTCTGATGACCATTGTTTAGAATCTATATCCATCATCAATGTCCCCGCTGCGTCAGAGGGTTCTGTGACAAATTTTTTTGTTAGATAATATATCATAAAGTCTTTAGGTAATAAAATTTTATCAACTTTTTCCCAGATTTCTGGCTCATTATTTTGTATCCATAATATTTTTGGCAATGTAAATCCTTCGACAGCTTTATTTAAAGTAATCTTTTTTACGTTATTAATAGAATTTAACAAAATAGTTTCTTCAGTCGTTCTAACATCGTTCCAAAGGATTGCAGGTCTTAAAATATTATCAAATTTATCTAATAAAACTAAAGTATGCATTTGTCCTGAAAAACTAATAGCTTCTAACTCAGAATTAAAATCGTTTAATTTATTAGAATAATATTCAAAAATGTTTTTTAATCCATTAATCCAATCATTTGGATTTTGTTCGCTAAAACCTTTCTTTGGATGAAAAGTCTTATAGGGTGAACTATAATTATCTATCGATCCATCTTTACTATTTAAGAGCAACCCTTTGATAGACCCTGTGCCAATATCAATTCCTAAAACATATGACAATTTAAAACCTCCTAAAAATCCATAAACTATTATATCCTTTTAATGTTTGGATCCGTGAAGATATCGCTCGCATCATCAGAATTTGATGAAAATTCAGAGATAACAGCTCCATCCTTTCCAGCTTTAAACCAATGCTTTGTATTAGGCATAATAGTGTATTGTTCACCTGGGTTCAGCTCTATGCAATTCTTGACTGTATAATATTCTCTACTTTCTGCTGGGGGATTAATATTTTTACAACTTTCATTGCCTTGAATATCGTTATCATCGACAAATAAAAAAACTTTACCTTTTCGACATCTGAATGTTTCTTGTTTTCCTTCCATATCGACTCGGTCTGGGTGAAGATGTTCTGGACATGTTTGATTACTCAATAGAACCATTTCTTTTGCACAATATCTCTTATTATTCTCATAAACAATAAGATTCAATCCTTCAACTTCAATGTTATTTAATCCAAAATCAGCGAACTCAATATTTCCAAGTTCTTTATTAGTAAATGTCATACCAGAAGATTTAAATTGTTCGATAACTTTTTCTTTATATGTTTCCATTTTATACCTCCGTAATTTTTATTTCATCCCAGGAAACATCGACCTCTTCTTCTTCATTTATAATTTCCAATTCATTTGGATTCTTTTTCGGTAACAAAAGTATTACTGCTATTGCATGCACTAATGTACCTATTAGAAGCGCTCCTAAAAACGCTAAAGGTTTAGTCATCGTAATCATTGCAATCATTCCTGATGCTGGAACGTGACTATCCGCTCCCCATAACATACTCAGACCACCCGCTACTGCTCCAGCTATACCGGTAGCTAGCATATGAACAGGTAAATTCTTAAGAACTATTGGGAACACACCTTCTGTTATTTGCACAATTCCCATAGGAAAAGCGGTTTTTAATGTCTCAATATCTTGCTTATCAAAAACATTCTTGTTAACTAATTTTCCAAGAAAATATGCAGCAGTTAATCCAAATGGTGTAATCATCGATACTAGAATTAAAACGGTTATTGGTTCGTAAACCCCTTCGGAGAATAATGCGAAAACAAAGGCAAATACTGTCTTATTAATAGCACTACCATAATCAATTGATGCTAAAATACCAATAATAGCTCCATAAACAAATAATGAATTACGGTCTAAATTACCTAAAAAATTCATTATCATGTCTGTAAACCAATTTATAGGAGATCCAATTATATAAAACATAATTAATCCAGCTATTAAAGAACAAAAGGTAGGAATTATCATTGTGGGCATCAGACCTTGCATCCAAGAAGGTACTTTTACTTTTTCAATAAATAGTGCAGTAATGTATCCGGCAAGAAAACCGGAGATAACGCCTCCTAAAAAACCTGTATTTATTCCTTGAGCCACAAAACCAACAATTAATCCAGGAGCTATACCAGGCTTGTCTGCTATTGAATATGAGATAGCCGTAGCAACAATCATCGGTAATGCCCCCAAACCATATCCGCCCATTGTTGTCATTATATCAGCAAGACTGAAACCCTCAGAAAAGTTTTCAATACTACTTCCACCTAAAATATTTCCGAAAGCAAGTAACATTCCTGATCCAACTACTATAGGCAAGAAAAACGAAATTCCTGTCATTATATGTTTCTTTATTTCAATCTTTTTCATATTTAAACGCCTTTCTTTTTACTTATTAATTAAATTCTCCATTTTTTCGATTAAATTTTTTGGAGATTTAACTGCTAGACTAGTTGGTACTTCAATTATTTTTTTCCCTTTGAATCTTTCTTTACCATTAATTTTTATATCAGCAGCGATTAATACTACATCTGCATTTTTTATTGCATCTTCTGATAGTTTATCCTGACTACCAGAAAGGCCTTGTGTTTCAATACTTATGTAATGCCCAAGCGCTTCAGCTGCTTTTACTAATTTTTCTTTAGCAATATATGTATGAGCTATTCCCGCTGTACAAGCAGCTACCCCTACAATTTTCATTTAATCACCCTCATAATATAGTTTTGCTTTATTATTAGATTTAAACAGTTTTATTTTTTCCATAGCAACTTTTTTGGTTGATTCCATACAAGGTGGAAACATTAAGTTTGGTTCTCGGTACTCTTTACCATTGCTATTTAATACCTCTTTTAAAGTTTCTAAAAATGCAATTTTAATATCGCTTGAGATATTAATTTTATTAATTCCCATTGTTACCGCTTGGGCAATTTCTTTATCCGGGTTACTAGAACCTCCATGTAAAACTAAAGGCAAATTAACTTCATTTCTTATCTCTTGTAAAATATCTAATCTTAACTTAGGTTTAACATTTTTTGGATAAATTCCGTGTGCAGTTCCAATTGCGACTGCCAAACTATCTACATTTGTTCTATCCACAAACTCTTTTGCTACGATCGGATCTGTATAAATAATTTCGCTCACGCCACCTTCAATACTATCTCCCGTATCTCCAATTGTTCCTAATTCTGCTTCAACTGAAACACCAGTAGAGTGTGCTGCTTCCACAACTTTTGAAGTAATTTTTATATTATCTTCAAAATCCAAATGAGAAGCATCAATCATTACTGAAGTAAACCCAAGATTTATTGCATGTATTATTTGAGCAAAAGATGCACCATGATCTAAATGAATACAAACGGGAATTTTTGTATGGTTTGCAAAATATTTAACTTGTGACACAAAACTATCTTTTAAAAAACTTAATTCATCAGGATGAATGGCAATCATCACAGGTGATTGTAATTCTTCACATGCTTGCATAACAGCATCCAATAACTGGCCAGATCCTGCATTAAAAGCTGGAACAGCAAAATTATTTTCTTTTGCTACATTCAAAATTTCTTTTCCAGTAATTAACATTCTATAACTCCTTACCTATAAATAAATTGTGAATTTTGTTTTTGTCATCAACAAATTTTAACTTATCAATAAAATCGTCATCTGCCAATTTAATAGCAACTTGTTGAAGTAATTTGACGTGTACAGTATTTTTATCATTATCTTTTACAGCAAACATAATAATTACTTTAATCAATTCATCATCCAGTGATTCCCATTCAATTGCATTTTTCAATTGAAGTACCGCAACTGATGTTTTTAAGACAGCCTTCGATTTTCCATGAGGAATAGCAATACCTTTTCCAATGCCAGTCACCCCCTCCTTTTCTCGTTTATATATATCATTTATAAAAACATCTTTATTAGAAATAATATTTTTTTCGAACAACTTATTTGTTAATTCTTTAATAACCTCATCTTTGTTTTTACTCATAGAATTTATAATAATTAAATTTTTATTTATAACTTTATCTAATTCAAGTGTTTTCATTAAAATCCTCCTTCAAGTAATATTTCAAAGTTTCTATATCTTTATTATTTAAAATTGGACTAATCATTAAAATAGGTTTATCAATATTTTTTAGTTCAACATTGATAGTTGTTAGTATTAAATCAAAATTATCTTTATATTTGTTCAAATTTTTTCTTAAAACACGGGCACTAACCGTGTCCACTATCTCAATTTCTGGAATATTCTTTTCTATATTTATTTTTAGTAATTCAGATGTTCCTATTCCAGTCGAACATACCAAGATAACTCTTGTTTGTTCATTATATTTTATTTTATATTTTTCAAAATATATGGTTATATATCCAATCTCATTATCAGTAATATGTAAAAGTAAAGGTATTTTTTCTTTTAAAACTTCGAAAATATCTTTTAAAGCTTTAAACGAGCTTTTATAATTTTTTTTAATTTCTAACAGTAAACTGTTATCAATATCAATTCCCATTTCTAATCTTGTTAGCATAGGGATAATATGATTATATAGGTCTACATATAAATTATTATAGTAAGCTAATTCATTGCTATTCTTTAAGCGATACATAGAAAATATGAGACTTTTACAAATATAATCAGCTTTTCTTTCTATATCTGTATGTAGCGTTATTTTTTTTACTATAGAATTATTTGCGCCAACTGAAATAATATTTTGAAATAAAAAATAACTTTCTAAAGAACTTATTTTTAAATTTAGATAAGATTCTATATTTTTTACTATGAACTTGGATAAATTATAAACAGCTTGATTGTTCTTTATTAGCTTCTTTTCTTCATTATCTAATGGTTCTTGAAACGTTAATAAATCAACATAGCCCGATCTATACCTTTCAATTATCATAAACAAATGAGTTATAATATTTACATCGTAGGGATAAGTTATTGTTAATTTCATTTTATCTTCTATAATATTAATTTGATTAAAAATAAATTTTTCATCAAATACATTGTCATTAGGGTTATATCCGTTCATAATTGAATTTCTGTTCAGCATTAGAATATATTTTCTTAAAAGTTTCCTGATATCATTTTCTTGTCCATTTAAATATATATTTTTGTTCTTTATTTTTAACCTAATATCAAATTTTGATAGCTCGCTCTCAAACTCTTGGACCATCCGATTCAGAGTTGATTCACTCAGAAATTCACTGGGAAATATTTCATCAATCTTCATGTTGTTAGGATAAAAAGTCAGTAATTTTATTTTGTTTTGCAAAATATTAGTGTCCTCATTATTTTGAGTATAAACTGGTAGAATCTTTTTATCTATGAAAAAAGAGTTCAAAACATAACCTTTTCCAGGCTCACTTAATATCAATTGATTATTATACAGTCGTAATGACAATTCATTTATTTTTTTTATAAGTCTATAAATAGTTTTATTAGATACCCCCAGTTTCTTGGATATATTGCTTACTGGAATGAAATTGGAATAATCTAACTGATTTATAACACTAAATTCTTTAAAACTTAATTCCATTCCTTTAATCCTCCTTACAGATTTATTTTACAACAAAATAAATCGCTTACATTTCTATTTATGTCTATAGCAATGGACATAATAGTTTCTAAAACAAATCTATGATGTTTAGACCTTTTCCTAGTTAGCCATAATGACAAAAAAATCCTTTCTCGATTTTGAATTACGATCTTGCACACCTTATCTAATAAGAGGATTAAGCAAGTCGATAAATCATTTTCTTCAAAGAGAAAGGAAATTTTCATTTTATATACATTCTACATATCAAATTATTATCTAAATTTTTATTTCATTTGATCATATGGTATTTGTATATATTAATTGACCATTAATATATGTCGCTTTAAGATTTATATCTTTTGTTAAAATTGTAAAATCAGCATCTTTACCAATATCTATTTTTCCTTTATTTTCTAAATTCAAGTACCTAGCAGGATTTAAAGAAGTGACTTTCCCAATCTCCTCCCAAGTCATTTTCGTGTATTTCACCATATTTCTTACAGAATCAATATAAGACATTTCTAATTTTCTTACATCATCATAGTTATCTATATTATACTTCTTCTCAAGACCAGTATTAACATTCTGTTCTATGATAAGATTGTCTTGTGGAATAAACCAAATTCCTCTCTTAGCATGAAAATAAGCTTTATTTTGTCTTGCATGACCTAAACAATCAGTACTATGGATTATTTTATCCGCAGTTTTTATCCTATATGCTATATCAAATGCCTCATGGTTAACAGTAATTCCTGTTTGTTTAGCAAATTCACAATATAAATCTGCATCATATAAAGCTGCACCAACTGTACCTAAATTTCTATGATGTAAGCCTGACATTGCCCCATACATGTGAGTTACTCCGTTAACCCCCCATTTTTTTGATTCAATTATTTGTTCAAATGTAGCATCAGTATGTCCTGCAGATACTTGTATATTCTTTTCACGGCAATACTCTATTAATTCTTGAGCATTTTCTAATTCTGGTGCAATTGTGATTAACCTAATTTGATTTGGTTCCACACATTTATTTTCAAATTTTTTAAAAAGTTTTAAATTCGGTTTTATACAAAATTCTTTACTCTGAGCTCCTGATTTTTCAGGATTAATAAATGGTCCTTCTAAATGTATTCCTAATATTTCTGCCCCTACTTCATTTTTTTCAATAACTTTATTTATTATATCAATCGTCTGATATATATCATCAACACTTCCTGTTGTTGTCGTTGGTAGAAAACTTGTAACTCCTTCTTTAGGTAGGTCTCTTACCATCATTATCAGGCTTTCCGGAGATTTATTAAAAAATAACGACCCTCTCCCCCATCCGTGGACATGTTGGTCTATAAAACCAGGCAAAATATATTCATCTTTATAATTTACATATGAACCATTGAATTCATTTAAGATATTTATTATTTTTCCTTTTTCTATAATTATATATCCGGAAATCATACCTTCATTATGTAAAATATTATCCGAATAAATTACTTTCATTTTTTCTTCATACCTCCTATTTATCGGCGCATTTTATAAATCTGATTGCAGAAGTAAAAGCTCTTTGGATTTTTTCTTAGCACGTTCTGCACTTTCTAACGCTATTTCCTCACTTATTCCAGTATAATTTTCAACTTTAATTAATTCTAAGATGTAGTTATCACTTTCATCTTTTAATTGTGGCTCTTGTCTTAACAAATCAAATAAATTTTTATCTTCAAATTTTACCTTCATTGCAATTTGATACATCATGGAATGCGCTTTATCTTTTCCAACTTTTTTTGCTAGATCCATCATTATGTATTCTAAATTCATAAGTCCACTATCAATTAATGCATTACTATACATTTTTTGCTTATCTACTACAAGCCCCTCCGTTAAAGGAACAGATCTAATCAACACCTCGTTCATTAAATCTAATACTTCATCTAGCAATCCATCAAATAATAGATATTGTGATGAATCTCCCTCAAAAACTCTAACATTTGAATAAAATCCAGGCTCTAAAAGAGAATATAATTTCGAAGCATTTGAAATAATACCTTTAGCTAATTTAGGATTTATTTTATGTGGCATAGTAGAAGAACCCATGGTTCCTTTTTTAAAAGGTTCGAACAATTCTCCCATTTCTTCAAGACCACCATAATATATTTCTTCAGCAATTTTATGAAGGACATTTGCAATTTGACTTATAGCATAAATATATTCTAATTTATGTACATTAATATTTCGAGAAGGAATCAACATTTCTTTCATTCCCAGTTGCTTAGCAACTAAATGTTGAATTTTTTTCCCATTAACTGGCATGGAATTAAATGCTCCAATAGCTCCTCCCATCATAACTTGATAAATTCTATCTTCAGCATCTTCTAATATTTCTATAGCTTCCATTAATTCATATATCCAAACACCCACCTTAAAACCGAAGGTTATTGGGATAGCATGTTTTGCGTGAGTACGTCCTGGCATTACTGTATCTTTATTATTTTCAGCTAAATTAGACAAATTAGATAAGATTAATCCCAATTTTTTCTTAAATTCTATTGTTATATTTTTTAATATATATAATTGGCTAGTTTGTTGAATATTTTGAGTAGTAGCCCCATAGTGTACAAATTTTCCAGCAAAATTACCACATGCTTTTGAAAAGACTTTTACAAAGGGCAGAAATCCATGTCCAATTTCCTTTTTTATGTCTTCCATTTCATTTAAATCAAGATACTTTATATTTGCTTTTTGATTAATAATACTTGCTGCTTCCTTAGGGATCATTCCAACCTCTGCTTGCGCATTAGCTAATGCGGCTTCAACCTTCAACCAAGTTTTTATCTTTATATTCTCATCAAAATATTTTTCTAAATTTTTATCTTTATAAGTTATCGAACTAGAATCATAATAGGCTCTCATATTCTTTCCTTTCATTCATAATTATTTTTCATCAAGTAAATCATCAACCGCGTTTCTTACAAATTCTACATGGGGGCCAAAAACAACATGAATATGTTTTTCACTTGGAAAGAAAATCCCTGTGCATCCAGATTTTCTTAAGTGTTCTTTATCAACTTTTTTAGGATCATTTAAATCTATTCTCAATCTTGAAATACAATTTTCAACACTTTGAATATTTGTTCTTCCACCTAGTCCTTCTATGGTAATTCTCGCCATTTCTTTATAATTTCTGCTCTTTAATAATTCACTCGAAGATTCTGATAAATCAAATTTCTCTCTTCCTGGTGTCTCTAAATCCCATTTTTTAATAAAGTATTTAAAAGCATAATAAAATACTATAAAATTAACAATTCCTAATATTATTAACTGAATCCAGTGGGTATTTTCGTACATAAGTCCAAATATACCAAAATCAAAAATTGTCCCTCGAATGTATCCAATAGATATGTTCAGAAATGAGATCGGTATTGTCATTATAAAACTTAACAATAGATATATTCCAAATAGTTGAGGAGCAATAAATAAGAATGTAAATTCAAGTGGTTCAGTAATATTTCCTAAAAAGGCTGTCATTACACATGTGATAATAACTGCTTTAGCAATTTTTTTGTTTTTAGCATTTGCTGTATGATACATTGCTAGTCCAATAGCTGGAAATCTGAAAAGAGTTGTTAACATTTGAGGAACTGCAATATATCCAGTTAATTTAGGCATTAATTGATCCCAGTATGGACTATTCGGTCCAAGATTAAAAAGCACTTCATTTAGGGCATTTAGCACCCCAATATAATTCTGCCCGTTAATGTTATATATACCGCCTACTTCTGTAAATCTTACGGTTGAGGATAACACGTGGTGAAGGCCGAAGGGTATTAGTGCCCTATTTAATGTGTAATAGGTAGCATGACCAAAAGTTTTATTTAAAAAAATAAAGGAAATACTCATTAGGAAATGATTAAGTATATTCCAAAAAACTGGAATAATTAATGCAATGGGAATAGTTAAAAGTGAAGTAATAATAGGAACTGACTTCTTACCGCCAAAAAAGGCAAAGGCAAGTGGAAACTCTACTTTATAAAATCTATCACAAACTTTTGCAGCTAATAAACCACTAATTATACCACCTAAAGATTCAATTTTTAATGTATCAATTCCTAAAACTTGACCTTGTCCAACTTGAGAAGCTATCTCGGGATCCGCCAAAGTGTCTGTTATTTGTAAATATACATTCATAGTAACGTTTAAGATGAGATAACTAGCTACTGCAGCAAATACTGCTAAACCTTTTTCTTTTTTTGCTACACCATTTGCTACTCCCATTGCAAACAACAAAGGTATATTGTTAAAAAGAATTTGTGAGATAGACTTTAGTGAAGATAAAATTGTTTGGACAATATTATTATCTAAAAAGGCCATTTTCTCAATCATGTAACTTTGAGTTAAAGCGTTAGCAATTCCCATAATCATACCAATAGGTGCTAGCAAAGCTATTGGTAATAATAATGATCTTCCAAAAGTCTGAATATTGTCTTTCAACCTTGATTTTCTGTTCTGACTCATACAAATACCCCTCTCTATTTTTGACAGCGCTATCATTTACTAATATAATACTTATTAAAATAGGCATAATAAAGGTCTTTTTTAGATTTTATTTTATAACTATATGTTACCCATTCGAAAGGATTTTTTATGATTTCATTAAAGATGATAAAAATAATTAAATTTATAACTAATAATCCATACTCTACTCTTTTTGACGTTGCTTCACATTTTGAAAATACTCCCCAACAAATTAGAAAAGATATAAATAAAATAAATTCTGTAATTTCAAAAGACAATCGAATTGAGATCAAAAATTCTTATATAAAAAGTAAGATTGATTACAAGACTTTTACTGATTTTACAAAAACTATTAATATAAACGAATATGTTAGTTCCATACAAGAAAGAATTGATCTAATTATAGTACTCAGTTACTTTCACAATTATTTAAGTTTAACTAAACTTTATAAAAATCTAGGTATATCTTTAACAACCAAAAAAATGATAGTCAAAAACTTGAATTTTTTTTACTCAAATATCAATTGCAATTATTTAGAAAAGAAAGATTGGGAATTCGAATAGTAGGATCTAGATTTAAATTCAGAATTTTAGTCTCAATGATTATATCTGGCACTTGTGATTTAGTGAATTCTAAACTTGAAAGAAGAAAAGCTAATTCTCCATTAGAAAACTATATTTATCAATCATTTCATCAACACATAAATGCATATCAAAATGAAATTGATTATTTAGTAGAAACAATACTAAACGAATTTGATAAAGACATTAGTTATTACTCAAAAAAATTGATAAAGTCCATATAATTGTGTAAAAGACAAAAGGCCATGTAGCAGCCCTTTTTACGGTACAATGTTTTTAACCACAAAAACATACCCAGGAGGACTTTACATGACCCAAGTACATTTTACACTGAACAGCGAAGAGGTTCAAAACATTATTGAACGATCAGTTAATGATGATGTTTCTAAAAAGATTTTAACTACTGTTTTCAACCAATTGATGGAAAATCAACGAACAGAATATATTCAAGCCGATGCGTATGAACGTTCAAAAAGTCGGCAAAGTCAAAGAAACGGCTATTATGAGCGAGAATTTACTACTCGGGTAGGAACACTGG
>NZ_FOEN01000020.1 GCF_900110675.1 Ignavigranum ruoffiae
TGGCCGTTGCAGTTGCTATATCTCTATTTGGGTTATCATCAGGAGCTACGTTAACAACTGTAGTAGGTGTTCTGGTTGAGGTTCCTGTTATGTTAGCCTTAGTAAAGATTGCCAATTCTATGGAAAATAAATTTAATTATTGAATAAGAGTTAAAACTGATAGCAACAAGGATGTAGGGTTAATTTAGAAGATTCTAATTTAGACATATACCCTAATTTCCTAGTATGTGTAGCTATAACCTGTGGTACTATATAATTAGCAATAAATATAAGAAACGCCTTGGAGGGAAATCCCCAGGGCTTTTCTTTGTTTATTTAGTGAGTTGAGTGAACGAAACAATAAACCACCTGCTATGCAGGTCGAGGTCATATATAAGGAAGATTATCCAGAGTGTTAGTGTTTATGATGACCAGTTTGTAATATGCTTTAAATCTGGAATTGAAATGGAAGTATGATTTAATACTAATATAAACCGTCAATTAAGAGTTAGGTTCTCTTGACTGGCGGTTTTTGCATTGACTTTTACATGATTTATACATGGGATATTATCAAAAATGTTGTTTATAAGGTTATTGATAAGGAGTTGACCACATGAGTGATGTGATAATCTGTTAGATGAAGCTATTAAAGAAATCGAAAACTTGTACGAAGGTGAAGTCTTTATTTTTAAGGATTTGTTTTAAGAATATGTATGGAACAGGATACCGAGAAAGGATGTTACTAATGTCTTAGCAGATGTTTTTGAGATATTTTAAATAATATAAAAAACACTTGAATAAATGCTCATATAACTATTGACACAAGAGAAAAATAAAAATATAATAAATATACAACGTATGAATGAATGTTCAAGTATTCAGACGAAATGATTTAAAAAGAGGCGATAATATGACTAAAAAATTTAATTCAATTGAAAGATGTGACTGCAATGTAATTCATGAGGATATTGTAAATAAAGTTAGAGATAAAATGCCTCAAGAAGAAAGCCTTTATGATCTAGCGGAATTATTTAAAGTATTTGGAGATTCAACACGAATCAGGATATTATGGGCTTTACATGAATCTGAAATGTGTGTTTGTGATATCGCTGTATTACTTAACATGACACAATCATCAATTTCCCATCAGTTGAGAGTCTTAAAACAAGCTAATTTAGTGAAAAACAGAAAAGAAGGCAAAGTAGTATATTATTCATTAGTTGATGATCATGTAAGAGAAATATTTGACCAAGGTCTAATTCATATCAACGAGAAGTAGTAATGCGTTAGAATAGAATATTTTTTGAAGATATTTGGGCATATATTTAAGTCTTCATTTCAAATGAGCAATGCTTCAAGAAAATTTGAAAAAGACTTGTAGTATTCAAAATAAAGTTACAAATAATATTTAGGAGGATTTAATAATGAAAAAGAAATTTATACTTGAAGGTTTAGATTGTGCAAATTGCGCGGCAAAAATGGAAAAGGCTATTAATGAGCTTGATGGAGTGAAAGAAGCTACTGTTAACTTTATGACCACAAAACTCGCTATTGATGGTGAGGATGAAAAAATGCCAACAATAATAGCAGAGGCCGAAAAAATTGTTAAAAAAAACGAACCCGATACAACTATGAAAAAGGCTTAAAGGAGGCGATTTAGTATGAAAAAACGACTATGGCGAATAATTATTGGTGCAGCCGTGTTAGCTACAGCAGTATTGCTTAATTTAAATAACGAATGGTTACAGATTGCTCTCTTTATAATAAGTTATATTATTGTAGGTGGAGATGTTGTAAAAAGAGCTGTAAAAAATATTTTTAAAGGTCAAGTTTTCGATGAAAACTTTTTAATGAGTATTGCAACAATTGGTGCATTTTTTATTGGTGAGTATCCTGAAGGTGTTGCAGTTATGCTGTTTTATCAAGTTGGAGAACTGTTTCAAAGCTATGCAGTTGGCAAGTCGAGAAAGTCAATTGCAAGCCTTATGGATATTCGACCAGATTATGCAAATGTTAAAAAAGGTGATGAACTTGTCAAGGTTGACCCAGATGAAGTACGAATTGGAGATATTATTGTAATTAAAGCAGGAGAAAAAATTCCTCTTGATGGCAAGGTAATTGAGGGAAGTTCAATGATTGATACATCGGCACTAACAGGCGAATCTGTTCCTCGTGAAGTAGAAGTTGGAAGTGATATCCTAAGTGGGTGCATCAACATTAATGGGGTTATTACAGCAGAGGTTACCAAGGAATTTGGAGAATCTACTGTAAGTAAAATTCTTGATTTAGTTGAAAATGCAAGTAGTAAAAAATCCAATTCAGAACAATTTATTACGAAGTTTGCGAGATATTATACACCGGTTGTGGTTATAATTGCAGTTTTTCTAGCTATTATACCGCCTCTTGTTATAGACGGGGCGACTTTTAGTGATTGGATATATAGAGCACTAGCATTCCTTGTGGTATCCTGTCCGTGTGCTTTAGTTATTTCAATTCCTTTGAGTTTCTTCGGTGGAATAGGTGGAGCCTCAAAAAAAGGTGTTTTAGTCAAGGGTAGTAATTATTTAGAGGCATTAGCAGAAACTGAAATTGTTGTTTTTGATAAAACTGGAACACTAACGAAAGGTGTATTTAATGTACAGGAAATTCATCCAGAAGGAGTTTCCAAAGAAGAGCTACTAGAATTAACTGCACATGCGGAAAGCTATTCCAATCATCCGATTTCACTTTCACTGAAACGTGCATATAGCAAAGAAATAGACAATGGACGTATTTCAGATGTAGAAGAGATATCAGGTCATGGTGTTATTGCAACAGTAGATGGCAAAAAGGTTATGGCAGGAAATATCAAACTTATGAAAAAGATGGATATCCCTTATTTCAAGGGAGAGCTGATCGGTACTGTTGTACATGTTGCTGTTAATAACAAGTATATAGGTTACATTGTAATTTCCGATGAGGTAAAGGAAGATTCAGCACAAGCAATCAAGGAACTTAAGGCAGCTAATATTAAACAAACAGTTATGTTGACAGGTGATAATAAAAGTATTGGTTCAAAAATTGCTAAAGAGCTTGGTCTTGATAAGGTTTATGCAGAACTGCTGCCAGCAGACAAAGTTGAAAAACTAGAAGAATTATTTTCGCAAAAATCTAAAAAAGGTAAACTTGCCTTTGTTGGAGACGGAATCAATGATGCCCCTGTATTAGCTCGTGCAGACATTGGAATAGCAATGGGTGGTTTAGGTTCTGATGCGGCCATTGAAGCTGCTGATGTTGTAATTATGACTGATGAGCCATCGAAAATTGCTACTGCGATGAAGATTTCTAAAAAGACACTAAAAATTGCACATCAAAACATAGTATTTGCAATTGGAATAAAAATAATTGTTCTTATTTTGAGTGCTTTTGGAATAGCAACTATGTGGACAGCTATATTTGCAGATGTAGGTGTAACTATCATTGCAGTATTAAATGCTTTTAGAGCTTTGAATGTAAAGAATCTATAAACTATTTTTCCTATTCACCCCTTGAAAGATACCGATAATTGACGATACAATCAAGGGGTGTTTTTTAATTTAAAAACTATAAATGAAAATTGGTTGGGATTTACCTTGAATTAAATGGTTTTAAAGATATGGAGTTTATGTAATTGAAAGTTATTGATGAATGTTGCTGTGAATGTATCACACAAAATTTAAATAGAACAAAGGAGAGTTGCCCTGTCTGTAATAATGAAGGAGTAACAGTTAGTAGGATAACCGTTGAACACTTGGTGACAAATGATTATCGTAATGCCGTTGATGGAGATCAATATAAGATATGCATGAATGAGGACTGCGACGTTATTTACTATAACTTAGATAAAGAAATAAAATTCTTAAAAGACCAAGTTAGGGTTCCTATCTGGTTTAAGAAAGATGCAGATCCTAAGTGTGCTTGTTATTGCAGCAAAGTCACAGAAGATCAGGTAATTAAAGCAGTTGTAAAGCATGGTGCGAAAACCGTTAAAGAAGTAAATGCCATAACTGGAGCGATGAAAAATTCGCTTTGTAAGGAAAACAATCCTTTGGGGGTATGTGGTCATAAGATTTTTCAGGAAGCCATTGATAAGGGATTAACCATGAAATGATTTGAGTTGATATGTTCTCACGAACAGACAAAACCGTTGATATCTTCCCACAAACGAGAGCCAATGTTGGATATGTTTCCCTTAACCATTGGGGTTGAGAACGCAGTTTGATAGCTATCAAGGCTACTCGAAACAGAATGTGTGTGCAGTCAATTTTTGATTGGCTATAAAAATTAAATATTTTGAAAGGAGAAATAATGGAAACAATAGTATCCGCTTTATTAGTTTTTGTGTCTACATCAATTGATTTCTTAGTTGTTTTGACTATTTTATTCGCTAGTCAAGGCAAGGAAGGCTTGAAATCAATTTATACAGGACAGTATTTAGGTACAGGACTGCTTGTGCTGGTTAGTCTTATTGTCGCTTACTTTTTAAATTTTATTCCACAAGATTGGATTATCGGGCTCCTTGGTCTAATCCCACTAGGTCTTGGTATAAGAGCAATTTTTGTGGATGAAGATATTGATGAAGAAGACATCGAGGGGAAAATTACCGGAAAAGGATCAAAAATCTTAGCATTTACAAGTTTAACAGTGGCAATGGGTGGAGATAATTTAGGAATTTATATCCCCTTTTTTATAGGAAAGAGTTTGATCGAGGTTTGTATAAGTTTAGTAATATTTGCGGTAGGAATTTTTATGCTATGCAAATTATCTAAAAGTTTAGCCTCAATTCCTACAATCGAAGATGTGGTGGAAAAGTACGAAAAAATAATTGTTCCAGTCGTGTTTATTGGACTCGGATTTTATATATTGATTGAAAATGGAACGATTAATTATTTCATATCCCTAATTACAAGTTAATAGTCTATTTTTATATTTCAGACCTATTAAAGGAAATCTTTAGTAGGTCTTTTTTGTTTACTTAAAATTATCTTATCTGTCCAAAGGAACATGAGAAGAAAGAATTGTGTATGATGTTGAAAATAAGTGTTATTTTCTTACCTGTGATATGGCAGGTAAATTATGCGAATAGAAAACTGGATAAGAAAAAAGAAGTTTTATTTGAATAACACTCAAAAGACTATGTAATAGCAAAACCAAAAATAATAAATAAATTTCGATAAATCTTGTCTACTATATTTATGGTATTTTATTTATACAAATAATAATTATATATTATAAGGAAATTTAGATTTAGAGATAATTTAAAACATAAGAAATATACTTATGGATATATTCTCACATACGACGCTTGCTTAAAATATTAAAATTTATGCATACTGACCACTCAAGCCACGTTGAAGCCCTAACCCTGCTATCACGCAATTAGCAAAGCTAATCTATGCGAAGCAGAGGTAGGTCTCATGCCAGGTTTTCCCAAAGAGAAGCGAGTGAATAACGAGTTTCGATTGGTGAAAGCTACGGCTGAGGCTCTAGTATTGATGACAAGGTAATAGTCTGTTAGACATTCTGAAAGGCTTGAAATCAATATGTTTATTGTTTTTAGATTCAATAACAAGAGTCTGAAAATTGCTTAACGGTATGGATGGGGTATAAGATAATATAAGTTAGAATTGGTGAGAGGCATACCATTATGAAGTTTAGCGATAGATATCAGGATATTGATATAGAAGTTGGAGAGGGAAAGATATTGAAAATTTGTTTGATATTATTGAGAAATTAGCAAAAGATGAAACTTTTGATAAAAAATATAGAGACCATTCATTAGCCGGAAATTACAAAGGGTCTAGTGAATATCATATAGAGCTCGATTTTTTTGTTGATATATGAAAATATAGAAGAGGTTTTAGTATTATCTCTAGTAAGAACTACCTCACACTCTGATTTATTTAAGTAATAACAATACATTAAAAAACGTAAGGATGGATTTATATGGTTAATTTTTGGGATAGGTGCCATTGTATTTGCACTATTAAATATGATAACGGCAATAAAAAATAAATATGCAGAAATATATAGATTTTTGAGTTTTTTTTAAGCTTTGACAGTATGCGCATTCTATTTTGATGGAGATAGCCGTGTAATTAAAGAAGACTGGGGAGGTCTTGTGGACATTATGCCTACAATGAGCAAAGCATTATGGGTTCTAGTTATATTGTCTATAGCTGTTAACTCTGTATCTATTTAAAAAAGAAACGACTAAATGAAAATTGATTTTAAACTAATATTGAATAATGTTTACAGCACTTACTAATTTGTAGGTGTTTTTTTGATGCCTAAAATTAAGGAGGTGAGATATTGGCAAATAGAATAAAAGGGATAACAGTTGAAATTGGTGGAAATACCACCAAATTATAGACTGCACTAATATATAAGATGACAAGATTATCCATAAGAATTTTCGATATATCACGAAATAAGACTTGTAAAAAAAATAATTAGTGATACAATAAACACATCAAAAAAAATTGATGTGAGGGATTTTATGAAAAGAGATTTAGAAAAAACTGCAAAGATATTTAAAGCCTTTTCAGCGGCAATTCGCCTAGAAATATTAGACTTATTAAAAAATGGGGAAGAATGTGCCTGTTTTTTACAAGAAAAATTAGATTTAACACAATCAGGCTTGTCATATCATATGAAAATTTTAATAGAGTCAGGAATTGTTATAGCTAGAGAAGAAGGTAAGTGGATTTACTACTCTATTTCTGAACAAGGAAGACAAAAAATAATGCAGATGTTTTTAGAATCTACTGAAAGAAATTAGTTACCCTTAAGGGTAACTAAAAAAACACTCTTCATATCAAATAAATTTGATGTATTAATAAAATTTAATTAAAAATTAAAGAAAGGATGTAAAAAATGAAAAGAATATCAATTTATGAACCAGCTATGTGTTGTGATACAGGTGTTTGTGGAGTTGATGTAGACCCAGAACTCGTACGTATTTCAACATTAATTAACAAATTGAAGAAAAATGGTATCACTATCGAAAGATACAATTTATCAAGTGAGCCAATGGCATTTGTCAATAATAACAAGGTAAAAGATGCTTTGGATAAAAATGGAACCGACAAGCTTCCGTTAATCCTTGTAGATGATGATATAGTCATAGAAGGAAGATATCCAAAGAATGAAGAAATAATGGAACTTTTAGAAATCCCTAAGGATTATCTTGAAAGTAGTAAAGATGAAAAACCTAATCAAGGGTGCTGTGGGAATAACAGCTCTTGTTGCTAAGGGAGGTTTATTATGAAGGAATTTAATCTTGAAAATCTTAAATTAACTAAATATCTATTTTTCACAGGCAAGGGAGGTGTTGGCAAAACATCTGCAGCTTGTGCAACAGCAGTGACTTTAGCAGACGAAGGAAAGAAAGTACTACTTATTAGTACAGACCCTGCTTCAAATCTTCAAGATGTTTTTGCAACAGAATTAGACGGTGAAGCAAAGCCGGTTAAAGGAGTAAATAATTTAGAAGTAATCAACCTAGATCCACTAGAAGCTGCACATAACTACAAAGAAAGTGTAGTAGCACCTTTTAGGGGTAAATTGCCTGATTCTGTTATTGAGAATATGGAAGAACAGCTATCTGGATCTTGCACAGTAGAGATTGCTGCCTTTAATGAGTTTTCTAATTTCATTACAAATCCTAAGCTCAATACAGAATATGAACATATTATATTTGATACAGCACCTACAGGTCATACCCTTAGAATGTTACAGCTTCCTTCTGCTTGGACTGGTTTTATCAGTGAAAGTACGCATGGAGCATCCTGTTTAGGACAGTTATCAGGATTAGAGGCTAAAAAAGAAATATATAAAAAGGCAGTTGAAAATTTATCAGATGAGAGCTTAACAACCCTATTATTAGTTACAAGACCTGATAATACACCACTTAAAGAAGTAGCCAGAGCATCAAAAGAGCTATCTGAGATTGGAATAAAAAATCAAATATTAGTGATTAATGGTCTTTTAGAAAAATATGATGATGACTTATCTGAAAGTATATTTAACAAACAAAAGTTAGCACTTGAAAATATGCCAGATATGTTAACTGAGTTTGATACCTATACGATTGCCTTAAGATCATATAACATTACTGGAATTGAATCTATAAGAAATCTTCTTAAGAAAGATCAAATAAACGAACAAAAAGTGGAAGTAAAAGGTAAACTCTTTAATTTAGATGATGTTGTTAGTGATCTTGTAAAGAATAATAGAAAAGTAATCTTTACTATGGGCAAGGGCGGTGTAGGTAAGACTACTATGGCAGCTTCTGTTGCTCTTAAGCTAAGCAAACTTGGTAAAAAGGTACACCTAGCTACAACAGATCCCGCTGACCATTTAAAATTTATTATAGATAGTTCAAGTGGAATGTCTATGAGTCATATTGATGAAAAAGAAGAATTAAAAAAATATCAAGATGAAGTACTTGAAAATGCAAGAAAAACAATGAGTGATGATGATATAGCTTACATTGAAGAAGATTTAAGATCACCATGCACACAGGAAATAGCTGTATTTAGAGCTTTTGCAGAGCTAGTGGAAAAAGCAGACGATGAAATAGTAGTTATCGATACTGCTCCTACGGGTCATACCTTGTTACTCTTAGACTCAACTTTAAGCTATCATAAAGAAGTTGAAAGAACACAAGGACAGATACCTGAATCTGTAAAAAAATTGTTACCTAGATTAAGAGGAGAGGAAACAGAAGTTTTAATCGTTAGCTTGGCAGAGGCTACTCCATATTATGAGGCATATCGCTTGGAAGAAGATCTAAAAAGGGCATCAATTCATACCAATTGGTGGATTGTTAATTCATCCCTTTACAAAGCAAATCCTAGTAACAAGATGTTATCTGCTAAAGCAAATGAAGAAGTTAAGTGGATTAACAAGATATTAGATCATACTTCAGGAAAATTAGCAGTCGTTGAATGGACAAAAGAAAACCTTCGTGGTGATAAACTTTATAATATATAGGAGGGAAAATGATGAAAACTAAAGTAGCATTCGTGTGTGTTCATAATTCGTGCAGAAGTCAAATCGCTGAAGCACTAACAAAAAAATTTGCTGGAGATTCTATAGAGGCGTATTCTGCAGGAACAGAATTAAAGGAACAAATTAATCAGGATGCAGTAAGACTTGTCAAAGAAATGTATGGAATTGATATGGAAGAGACTCAAAAGCCAAAACTTTTAGATGATATTCCTGAAGTTGATTACCTAATTAAAATGGGATGTAATGTCAATTGTCCAATTCTTCCTTACACTGTTAAAAAAGATGATTGGGGACTTGATGATCCTACTGGAAAAAATGATGAAGAGTTTATAAAAACTATTAAGGAAATCGAAAGTAAGGTTAATAAATTAATTGAGGAAGTTGAGGAAATTTAGGGATGAAGAAAACAGATGGGATTGGTTTTTTTGAGAAAAACCTGACTTTTTGGGTGTTAATTTGTATGGTAATAGGCATAGTTATTGGGAACTATTTTCCTGCTATTCCAGATTGGCTAGGAAATTTTGAGTTCTATAATGTATCTATACCAACAACAATTTTACTTTGGATAATGATTTTTCCAATGATGTTGAAAATTGATTTTAAGAGTATAAAAGACATAGGGAAAAATCCTAAAGGCCTATTTATTACATGGTTTGTAAATTGGGTAATTAAGCCGCTTACCATGTATTTAATCGCCTCCCTATTTTTCTTTATTATTTATAAAGGATTTATAAATAAGGAATTGGCATCAGAGTATTTAGCTGGGGCGGTTTTACTTGGAGCTGCACCATGTACCGCAATGGTATTTGTATGGAGCAAGTTAACAAGAGGTGACAGTGCTTATACCTTAGTACAGGTAGCTAGTAACGACCTAATTATTTTGATTGCATATATACCAATTGTAAGTTTCTTATTAAAGGTTGGAAGTATAAATATTCCATGGGGAACACTTTTATTATCCATTGTATTATTTATTGTTGTTCCTCTTATTTTAAGCATGATAACTAGAAATATAATTATTAAAAATAAAGGGGAGGGCTACCTAAATAAAACTTTCATCCCTACATTTGATAAATATACTATGATGGGATTATTATTGACGTTGATTATAATATTTTCATTCCAAGGACAGAAGATATTGGATCAACCACTAAATATTATCCTTATTGCAATTCCTTTGATAATTCAAACTTTATTTATATTTGCAATAACATTTTTTATGTCATATTTAGCAAAGCTACCATATTCAATTGCAGCTCCTTGTGCCATGATTGGTGCATCTAACTTTTTTGAGCTGGCCGTTGCAGTTGCTATATCTCTATTTGGGTTATCATCAGGAGCTACGTTAACAACTGTAGTAGGTGTTCTGGTTGAGGTTCCTGTTATGTTATCCTTGGTAAGATTTGCAAATTCTATGGAAAATAAATTTAATCATTAATATGAGTTAGAACTGATAACAACAAAGATTTAGGGTTAATTTAGACATATACCCTAATTTCCTAGTATGTGTAGCTATAACCTGTGGTAATATATAATTAGCAATAAATATAAGAAACGCTTTGGAGGGAAACCCCCAGAGCTTTTCTTTGTTTATTTAGTAAGTTGAGTGAACGAAACAATAAACCACCTGCTATGCAGGTCGAGGTCATATATTTAGATTAAATTTTAGATAAATAGAACCAACTGTAAATTTCAAGTATAAGTTAGCCACCTCGGGTAACTAGCTATGTAACATTAATCCTCTCTGCCAGTGACGGCTTGACAATGAGCTGAGGCATGGTAGTTTGGTTCACTAATGGGTCATTGACCGCCTTACCAAGAAAACCATGCCGAAGGAGGCTCGTTGTCAAGCGGGCACGTGTGCGCGAGCTTGTCTTTCTTTATAGAAACAGCGTATGAAAACCTCATAAGGGGTCTCATAGTCCAAAACCTTGCGCGAATAATGGTTCATCCATTGTTGGATGCGGCGACAATCGGCTTCAGTCACGTCTTTCATTGAGGTTTCTTTGGGTAAAAAGCGTCGAATGAACCCATGTTGATTTTCACTAGTTCCTCTTTCCCAAGAAGCATAAGGATGGGCAAAATAAACGGCCACGTCGTCAGCCAGTGTTTGACTCAACCCCGCAAATTCTAAGCCGTTATCCGCCGTAATACTCTTAAAGAGTAACGAAAAATGGTCGCCAGCACGAGCTCGTAACCCCCTGAAAGCGACATCCACCGCTTGAGCCGTCTTGTTCTCAATCTTTAGAATGACTTCAAAACGACTCAACCGTTCGACCAAGGTCAACAAGACCGGTTCATCTCTGCCTTTCTTGCCAATGACCGTATCAATTTCCCAATGACCAAAAGTTTGACGGGTGTTAATTTCTTCAGGGCGTTCGTCGATGGACATCCCTAGGACTTTCTTATGGGGTCGAGTCTTCGGCGCGCTGACTTTGGAATGTCGTTTCAACTTTTCAACTAAATCAATATTTCGGGTCTGCATAATCTGGCAATCAATCCAATGATAGAGGGTCGTCGT
>NZ_FOEN01000009.1 GCF_900110675.1 Ignavigranum ruoffiae
CATAATCTTCTTGGCCGACTTCCGCGATATACTTGGAATATTGATAGGTATAAACCTTCCCATGTTGCTTTTGTTGACGGACTTGTTCCACCGAACCCCGTTTGATTTCGTTATGAATTGTTTGGGGCGCCCGTCCCAGTATTCGCGCAATGGCTCGGTTAGAATAGCCTTGTTTTTTCAACAATTCAATTTGGCTCCGTTCTTTGAAAGATAAGTGTTTTGATTTACGATCAGATGTGGTAAAGTGAGTTTGCGTCATGTAAATTCATCCTTCTTATATTTTTGTGTCGTGACTTAAATATAACATGAATTTACATGGCTTTTATTATTTTTTAGCGATGGCTAAGTTGATTATAAAATCCGCCTTTTATATATTTACTTTAACATAGTACTAAGTTTTATTATTAAAAATCGCATTATGTTTTAGCATATATTCTTTTCTTTTGGAATTATAAATCTCTTGGTCCAATCGTATATTATTTTCAATTACATATTCCCTGAAATCCTCTCGAACAAAATCAGAAAAAATTGGTCTTCCACTTTGATCAAATGTCATTTTATTTTTATCAAAGTATTGGTCCTCATCCCCAGGAAGTAATAACAATGCATTATTTGGATCATACGCTTTATCAATCTCCCAGTTTTTCAATGCAATTGCAGAAGGATATATGTGAGAAACTACTAACCCCTCTTGCTTGCTTTTTGAAAGCCATGAGATAGGATGCCCATAAATTTTTATGCTTTCTTCGTAAACTGCTTTCTTCATTAACATAAATCTATAGGCATCTCTAGAGGTAGATCCTTCATTTGGCAGATAAGTTTTTGCATCTTCTAATAACGCAATCTTAAAATCTTCCTTTTTTCCTATACATTTAATAAAAGTTAAATTTCGTAAGACTGATCTAAAATGACTCATTTGATTATATTTTCTCTCTTTAAAATCAATTTGTTTTGTCATTCTAAAGCCAGCCACTATTTCTTTTTTTTTAGCATAATTTCTTTTTAAAGATCGTATATTAATAAACATCATCCCGATTAAATCGTTCATCTCTAATACTTTACTATCACTGTTCAATAAAGTATTAACCAAAAATTTTACATTCCTTACATCAGAATCATCATTAGTAACTGAACAATTAAAAGAGGAATATTCATAAACTGTATCAGAAAATAGTCTCTGTCTATTATCACGCGTTTGATTAGGTTTTATATATTCTTTTGCAGCATCAACGTATCCCCGTAGATATGGTTTTATAAAACCAAGTTTAATATATGTATTTATTTGCTTTCTTGTTGTAGCTCCTGATTTATCATCCACCTGGTATACTTTTGAAATAGTTTTGACCAATTCCTTATAGTGGACTACTGATTCATTTACACGAGAACTCTGTTTATCCTTTAATTGGGAAATAGTTTGGTTACTTAAGTTATATTTATCGATATGATCAATAATTAATCTTAACGTGTTTACGAATTGATCACTATAAAAATCTGTAAAGGCCAGTGTAATTTTCCAATATTCCTCATATTTTTGATTTTTTATAATTTTTTTCCTTGCGTTGATTCTATTCATTTTTTACCTCTAATAATTAATTATATTCCAGCACTATTAAAATTTCATAATTATCGTTTTTATTAATTTTCCCACTAACTTGATAATTATGTTTTTTTTCATAAACTAACACATTTCCATAACTCTCAAAAATTTTAATAACTTCTAAATAGGATGGAACGGTATTACTATTAATACTTAATATTAAATATCTTGTCTTATTTTTGGCTTCAGACAAAAGTAGATTCAGCATTTTCATGAATGAATTTTTTTTTGTCCAATCCAAATAATCAATATTTTTATTAAATATTCTATCAAATTTTCCGTAAAAACCCTCGTAATTATTCATAGTACCTGGGTATGGTGGATCTACATAAATAATATCTACTTCCTTAATTTTACGTACAATTTTAATCCCATCTTCTTGAAAAGATTGGTTCTTCTTCCCATTATCAAATACTGCAGAATTATAACTATTAAAATCATCGATCATAAGATGATAAAAACTTTTATTATGGTAGGCCCTTTTCCTCCCATACTTCTTATAAGAATAATCTTCATCTCTTAGCTTAATAATATTATCCCAATTTATATTCATTCTAGAATAGGGTAATTTTCTTATCATTGCTCTTCTAATTAATGCCTGAAATAAATACTTTTTATATTCTTCCATTTTTTCAGAATAAACAACAAATTTTACTAATTCATCTACCTCTTCAGGAAAAAATAAATCGTTTTCAAGCCAGTCATATCTTTTTCTTATATTAAATGGAATTGATATTTCTCTGGCTTCATTCAATTCATTTAAAGATAGTGTTATGCTGTTGTTTTCTATAAATGCTTTACTTAAAACAAAGGAAGCATATAATGCGTCATTTGAAATAACTTTAAATCCTCTTTCTTTTAAAAAATAAGATATCGAATTTCCACCTGAAAATATATCTAAAACAGTACCATTATCTAAAGGTAATTTATCAATAACCCAATCAGCTAACTTTTGTTTGTTTCCTATATAATTTACTTTTGGATATTTACCCATCAATCTGTTCCTTTAATTGAATTTATTATACTTCTTGCAATAGCAATTGCTAATTTAGGCGGAACGGCATTTCCTATCTGTTGTTGAATTGAAATACTATTTCCATAAAATATAAAACTATCTGGAAAAGTCTGTATCCTAGCTAACTCTCTCGGTGTAAGTGCCCTATTTTGTTCATAATGAAATACCTTTCTCATATCTCCTGTTATGGTAATTGAAGGTTTATTTCTAGAGTATCGTATATATTTTCGTACATCACCACTTTTTGGTCTAATTTCCTCTGGAATGGTCATTCTGTCTCCTCCCTCTTCAACATATGACATTTTTAATAGCATTTGTTTAGTATGATTCATTGCATTATGATTAGGGATAGCTGATGTTTCTCCACTTTGTAAAGAAGGTAAGTCTGAAATTACTTCTTCAATAGGGATATTTTTTGTTGACTCTTTAGGAAATTCAAACGTCACATTTTTTGTCCCTACAACAAATATTCTTCTTCTATTTTGTGGAACCTCGAAATTTACAGAATTCAAAACTTTATACTGTGTTTTATAACCAAGTTTTTCAAATTCGGACGTTATTTCGTTAATTGTTCTTCCTTTATTATGAGTAGCCAAATGAGCAACATTTTCCATAATGAAAAGTTCAGGTTGTGTAACTTTAACCACTCTTACAAATTCTTTAAAAAGCTTGTTTCTATCATCATCAATAAATTTTCTACCTATATTTCCAGCAATACTAAAACCTTGACAAGGTGGACCACCAATAACTATATCTACATTATTATTTGAAATTAATGATTTTATCTCCTCATCTGTTAAATCTCTTATATCTTTTTGTATTAAATTATGGGAAGGAAAATTTTGTTTATACGTTAAAGCAGCTTGCTCATCATACTCAACTGAAAATAAATTATTAAAGCCTAATCTTTCTAACCCAAGAGTAAATCCTCCAGCTCCAGCAAACAAATCAATATAGTTCATAATTTGCCTCCTCACTATATATGATAATAACAAAAAATTTATCCTAATACCTTAACCTTCATATTATATCAAAAATATCTATAGTGTAAAATTTCTGGTGTAACCAGTCAAATCTTAAAAACAAATTGTTTTTTTGAAAAGATTGGTAATCAAAGCTGATATATTTTCCACTTCGATTTACAACCCTAAATCTTTCTCCTCGAATAAAATAACTAATCTTCAATTATTTAACAAATTAATTTTCATAAAAAAAAGACCAGCCGCTTGGACTGGTCCTGTAAATAATATGATTGGTACTCGATTCCGAGAGAATCTCCGTCCCATACTGTATCCGTAAGCGAACAAGTTCGCAACGGCTCCTGCAATTAACGTTTTGAGAATTGTGAGCTCTTACGGGCTTTCTTACGGCCTGGTTTCTTACGTTCAACCATACGTGGGTCACGGGTAAGTAAACCAGCTGTCTTAAGGGCTGAACGGAAGTCTGGATCTACATTAAGTAGGGCACGAGCGATTCCGTGACGGATTGCGCCGGCTTGTCCTGAGACACCGCCACCTTGGACGTTAACCAAGATGTCATAAGTTCCCATAGTTTCGGTAACTGCGAATGGTTGGTTCATAACCACGTGTAAGTGAGCGAAGGGAACATATTCTTCTAATGATTTACCGTTGATCGTATATTTTCCAGTTCCTGGAACTAAACGAACACGGGCTGTGGCGTTTTTACGACGACCTGTACCTAAATATTGAACTTTAGCCATTTATTTATTTCCCTCCTTAAATTAATGTGTTGATGTCTAGTAATTCTGGTTTTTGAGCTGCATGTTTGTGATCAGCACCAGCATAGACAAATAGCTTATGGAATTGTTTGCGTCCTAAGCGGGTGTCTGGAAGCATTCCTTTAACAGATAATTCAACAAGGCGTGGTGAGTTCTTAGCACGCATTTCACCTGCTGGAATGGAAGTTAATCCGCCTGGATGTCCTGAGTGACGGTGGTACATTTTATCAGTAGCTTTGTCTCCTGTTAGAGCTACTTTGTCTGCATTAATAATAATTACGAAATCTCCGGTATCTACATGGGGAGTAAAGCTTGGTTTGTTCTTACCACGTAGGATTGATGCAGCTACAGTAGATAAACGACCTAATGGAATATCAGTCGCATCTAGCATAACCCATTTGCGTTCAACTTCGTTCTTTTTAGCCATATATGTTTGACGCACGATGTTTTCCTCCAATTTCTTCTTCTTGTTTACGGTAACTATTGAGTTTCCGGGGCTCTATAGTGGGGTAAACAATACCGTCTAGTATTATACTTGGGCAAGTCTCTGCCTGTCAAGGAGTTGGGCTAAAGTATTTATATTTTTTCCTCATTGTTGGTCTTTATGTTCGAAATATCGTCCGAAACCTTGGGCTTAAATATTCGATAGCAGGCTTTCACTAAGTGCTCTACTTCTAAAAATTTACTTTCACTATACAGTTAACCTCTATTAATTTATAACTTATCGCAGAGCTATGCTGCCCATGCTATAATAAGTTCGATAAGGAGTGTGTTTATATGAAAGCCAAAGAACGTCGGCAGCAGATTTTGACTGATTTGCGACTGAGTCAAAGCCCGATTACCGCGAATCAATTTGCTGATAAATATCAAGTCAGTCGCCAAGTGATTGTCGGGGACATTGCCCTCTTACGAGCAGGTTATGCCGATATCTTAGCGACCAACCAGGGATATGTCTTGGCCGAATTAGCCGGACCCAAAAGTTCGACCGCTTACCAAGGTAAGATTGTCTGTCAACATGGTCCTGAACAAACGGAAGAGGAGTTACGTATTATTATTCAAGATGGCGGCCAAATTGAAGATGTCCAGGTGGATCATCCGGTCTATGGTATCTTGAAAGCCTCCTTAAAAATTAGCAGTTTAGCGGATATTGAATACTTTATTCAGCAAATGTCTGATTATCAAGGCGAAATGTTAAGTTCTTTGACCGATGGCATCCATATTCATAGTTTAACGACGCCAACCGTCGAAGAATTTAAGCAGATTAAAGCCGATTTGAAAGCCGCTGGCATTCTATATACTCGTTAGGTGTCTTGACAGGTGTAAAGTTAATTGCTACACTAACTCCATAAACTTTAGGAGGAAATTATGCAAGCACCATTAAGTAAAACCAGATCGATGACGATTGCGGCTGTCTTAACGGCAGTGGGCATTATTATCCCGATGATTATGCCAATCAAAGTAATTATCGGTCCTGCGTCTTATACCTTAGCCAGTCATGTACCTATCAACATGGCCATGTTCGTCTCTCCCCTCGTCACTGCAGTCGTCGCCTTAGGGACCACCTTGGGCTTTCAAGTCGCCGGCTTTCCTGTCGTGATTGTCGCCCGAGCTTTTACCCATCTGATTTATGCCAGTATCGGCGCTCGGATAATTCAAGAACAGAAACAGATTCTCACTCGGGTGAGTTCACGTTTTCTACTAAATTTAGGACTGAACTTAGTCCACGCCCTAGGTGAGGTTCTAGTCGTCTATCTCTTCACCAGTTTTGGATTGAGTCCTATGAGCGATAATTTCTTTTATGTCCTAGTTGTTCTGGTGGGTCTGGGTACACTCATTCATGGCATGGTCGATTTCGAATTAAGTTATCAATTTACCGGCCTATTACAAAAACGCACCGGACGGACTTTTGTAAATTTTGCTTAAGGATGATTTCAGTAAATCGCCCCCCTTACTACAATGACCCCCTAAAGTTAGATGCTTTTGATCTAACTTTAGGGGGTCACTTTTTTATCAAAACCAACATAAAATGTTGCTCTATTCTTGATGGGCTTTCTTAGCTTGATAGGCCCCTAAATACAGGCTGACTGATAAGGCAATAACGACTATAGCTGTGAGCAACCAGTTCCATTTACCAGCAGATTGTCCAAAAAAGTAATAAAAGAGCGGACTCACTATCAGTAAGCCTAAGATTGTTTGCCGACTACGAAGTAAGATATAGGGCCAATTCTGATTATTAAAGGAGATCCCGCGCAAATTCATTCGCAAGATCCCATCCGTATAGAAGGAAATTGCATGTTCATCGTAATAAGTAGGTAAGCTTTCATGAATAATAAAGAAGAAGCCAATCGCAAAGATTAATAAGAGTACCGATGGTATCCAATAATCTTCTTGCCACAAGGGAACTTGTTTCAGATAGAGATATAGGTTCTCCAACAGCCAGATTCCTAAAGCCAATACCAAATAGCCTTGATATTGACGACGTCGGGCGAGTCGTTCTTGCGCTCTGGCTTGTTGATTGACTTTCAGTTCGATGGTTTGGCCTAATAATTGGTCGACCGTTTGTACTTCATATTGGTCGACATGGTCTTTACTGCCTAATAAGAGTTGACTAACCGTGAGTTCGAGTTCATCAGCTAGCGGTAATAATAGCTCCACATCTGGTAAACCTAAGCCTCGTTCCCATTTACTGACCGTACTATCCGAAAGGAAAAATTTATCAGCCAATTGTTTCTGGGTAAGTTGTTTATCAAGACGACACTGGCGAATTAAGGTGCCTACTTTCTTCGGATCTATTTGCTCCATATTATCTCCTTCTTTCTTTGTTCTTTAATTTAAGTATATGTTAAACTGAATGAAAGACAATCAATCCTGAGGCAATATGGGTCGACGCTTCGTCGACTTGCGCCTAATTAACATTAAAGGAGTCCTTATGACAAATCATTATGATGTAATTGTAGTTGGGGCTGGGACGAGTGGGCTGATGGCTGCCATCCAGGCAGCTCAGCAAGGAGCCAAGGTTCTCATCTTAGAGAAGAACAAAGTTCCCGGTCGCAAACTCTTACTCTCTGGCGGAGGTCGCTGTAATGTCACCAATCGTACTCAGCGAGAAGAACTTATTCGTCACATTCCGGGCAATGGTAAGTTTCTGTATTCTGCCTTGAATCAATTTGACCAAGAAGATATCATAGCCTTTTTTGAAACGCGAGGTGTTCCATTGAAAGAGGAAGATCATGGACGTATGTTCCCGGTTAGCGATCGGTCACGAACCATTCTCGATACCTTGCTCGCCGAATTAGATCAACTCGGTGTTACAATCTATTACCAAAATACGGTTCAGTCCTTGAAATTATCCGCTGATCGACCAAAGATTGTCGGTGTCGAAACCCAAGATGGGCAATTTTTCGCCTGTACTAGTCTAGTTCTGGCGATGGGCGGGCGAGCCTACCCCAAAACCGGTTCGACCGGAGATGGCTATGCATTAGCGCGGTCAGTTGGTCATAGCATTCGCCCCCTTTATCCTACGGAAGCTAGTCTGATATCAACCGATCGAGAAGTTACATCGAATGAATTAAAGGGCATTTCCATACGCAATGTGCGTGTCAGTCTGTGGGATGATGCTGCTGAAAGCAAAGAAATCATCCACCATCAGATGGATATGATCTTCACTCACTTTGGTTATTCGGGCCCCGCCATCTTACGATGTTCAGGCCATGTCAACCTTTGGTTAGCAGACCATCCTGAGGCTCAAGTTGCCCGACTTTCCATCGACTTAGTTCCAGAACAGAGTATTGAGGATCTCTGCCAGCATGCAGAAGATCAGCGTGACAAACACGTCTTAACCCTATTAAAAAATTGGATGCCAGAACGAATGGCCCAAGCTATTCTACATCGCTGTCAAATACTTCCCGACCAGGCCTATAAACAACTTGAACATCAAGCGGTAAACGATCTTTGGCAAACTGTCAAACATTATTCGATCAGTGCTACTGGATCACAACCGATTGAAAAAGGTTTTGTAACGGGCGGTGGCATCTCCGTTAAAGAAGTTGAGCCTAAATCGATGGCCTCAAAATTGGTGGATGGACTCTATTTCTGCGGTGAACTCTTAGATATTAATGGCTACACAGGTGGCTATAATATCACTGCCGCATTCGTCACCGGTTCTATTGCCGGTCAATATGCAACTTGGGCTGCTCTCAGTCAATAATAGAAAATCCCTCCTGACAGAGCCCTATCATGAGCTCGCCAGTGAGGGATTCTTTACGATTCATTGAGAAATTATGATTCACTAACCGTTGTTTCTTCTTCACTTGATTCTTGACTGGCTTCTGTTTGGCCATTGTCTGCAGAACTTTGTTCATCAGTATTAGCTGCTTCTTGGTCAAATTCTACCCCTTCAGGATCGACCACGGCCAAGGTACCGTTAAAGAATTGTACAGTTTCAGGTAAATTGTTCCATTGAATTAACTGTTCCTTGCTGATGCCATATTTCTTGGCAATCGCTTCTAAACTTTCTTTCGGTTGAACCTTATGTTGACGTGGCGTCGGATCTGAAACGACTAATTTGTCGCCTTCCTTAGCGGCAGCCCCATTCAACTTGTTCCATTCATCGATATCTTGGGTCGAGATTTCAAATTGACTGGCAATGGAGTCTAAGGAGTCGCCAGCAGCTACTTCATACACTTCAGGGATATAGCGCGGATTAGAGACATAAATTTCTTCGCCAACTGGAACTTGATCGTCGCTCAATTCGTTCCATTCTTTAATGGAATTAACGGAGAAATTGTAAGTCTGAGCAATCGATTCTAAACTTTCACCTTCGGCAACCTTATGTTTTCGTGGACGGGCTGCTTCTGGTAGTTCTTTATAAAGTTTCTCTAACTCTTCTTTAGAAAGCTCTCGCAAATCTTGTTCGGTATCTTTCTCTTTGTCATTTTCTTTCTCTTTATCTTTCTTGTTGCTATTGCTGGTCGAACTTGCTGGGCTCGTTGATGGCTGACTTGACTCAGCAGCTGAATCATTCGCGACTACTGTTTCAATATAACCAGGAACAGCGATTTGATCACCGACATTGAGGTAAGAAGAACTCAAACCATTTGCTGCCATTAACGCTTCATAAGTTGTGCCATAGGCGTTGGCGATATCCCAGAGAGTTTCCCCCGCTTGGACTGTATGATAACCTGACCAATCATCGGTATAAGTAATTCCTGAATCTACTGAACTTGCGCCGGATCCGGTCAAGGCTAATTTATCACCGACATTGAGCCAAGTACTAGTCAAACCATTAATGGCCATGATATTCTCAACGGTTGTACCATTGGCGATTGCAATATAGGATAAGGTATCGCCTGGTTGAACCACATGATAGCCACTGGCTGAAGGTGTGGAAGTAATTGGAGCAGGTTGACTAGCTTGACCGCCTCCGGCTGTTAGATAGAGGACATCTCCAACATTGAGCCAAGATGAGCTAAGGCCATTATTGGCCATTAAAGCATCCACAGTTGTCCCGGTTGCAATCGCGATGGTGTATAAGGTATCACCGGGTTGAACCACATAGGTGGATCCACTGATTACTGGAGTGGCTGAGCTTGATTCAGAAGCGCTGCCTGGATTTTCGATATATAATACTTGGCCTTCGTCTAGCCAATCACTGGTTAATCCATTCCATGCTTGTAAATCAGCTAAAGAAACGCCGTGATCATTAGCAATCTTCAATAACCATTCGCCTGATTTTACAGTATAAGTGGCTTGGGCATGAATCGATTGAACGGTTCCCAAAGCCATGGTTGAAGCTAGTAAGCCAACCATTAAGTGTTTTAAATTCTTCTTCAAGGTAGGTCCTCCTTATATTAGTTCTTCACAATTATTGTATCATCATGGATAGCTAGATGAAAGTTATTTCAAATCTGTTATCAATCCGTAACTTTTCTGTGATTTATGTCACGATAAAGCTGATTAAGCCGTCGACTCAAGTCCAAAGTATTTACTGCCTGAAGTGCTCGACGTCGATTGTAGCGATTAAGCCATTGTTCCAATTTCTCCAAGAAAGACTCTTGCTTACGGACGGGTTCGGCTAAACGATACCAATATAATTCTTGTTCCGGCCAGCTCCTAAACTTTGAAATGACAATCCCATCATATTCTTCGCTACAATAAATCATCCGGTGGCGGTCGATGACCACGCCGGTATAACCAATTTGTGGCTGATCTGGATCAGTCGAAATAAAAATATCACCTCGCCGGACTTCCCGGTAATCAATACAATGGAGTAAGGAACCTTCTAGATGTAATAAGAGCGACAGGTCACCAATCCAAGAATGTTGAGGAAGGTAATCGGCATAGATTAAGGCAGAGAACATAGCTCCTGCACTATCATAACTATGCGGTCCTCCACGATTTTCTTTGGAATAAGAAACTAAGCCTTGCTTATCTTTATACCATTTGATTAAACGATGTTTACTTGCCAACTGAATCCCTCCCTTATTATTCTCTTGTCAGTGATTCTATTATAGTACAAGTGGGCCAGAATTTCATGATTGGCCCTTCCCCTCTTTTATACCGTATGAGAAAGCGACTCGAATACTCTTAGATGCTCAGCGATAAATGCCTACAATGTCTGTCCAGATGGTGAATCTTCGAATCCATTTACTTTGGGCTTAAAAAGATTGAAAATCATTTGACACAGTCTTTCAAGCAACACACGTAGAGTACTTTTTCAAATATTATGAATCCTCTAATTCAACTTTCAAACTAAAAAACACCGAATACTTTCCTAGATCAGAGCGAAAATCCAGCTTGCTTTAACGAGTGGAGTTTAGATCTTGTTTATGCAATCTCAGTCCAACTCTTGCAGAATATTTTAGGATAATCTCTCTAGCTAAGTATTCGGTAGTTCTTATGATTAATAGGTTTGTTCTAAAATCCCAGTTTTGCCTAATCTATGGTTTAGCGCAATTTCTGAGCCAAATCTTGCAGATAGGTCTTTAGACCACTCGCCGTTTCGGGATGCTGCAAACCATAAGCTAAACTCATCTGCATATAACCAAATTTATTGCCGACATCATAGCGCTGACTATCGATTTCTTTGGCAAAGACGCGTGTCTGTTGATTCAATCGTTCAATCGCATCGGTCAACTGAATTTCATCGTCAACACCTGGATCAAGGTCCTCAAGGACATCAAAGATGGTTGCTGGCAAGATATAACGGCCCGCAATTGCCAAGTTAGACGGCGCTTGCTCAGCAGCTGGTTTCTCAATAAAATGCGAAACTTCATAGACACCTGGATGATCTGCTAGTTCTTGATTCAATTGAATTACGCCATAATTCGAAATTTCCGCCTTATCGGTCGGTAAGACGGCAATCAATGGGGCTTCAATCTCTTCATATAAATCGATTAGTTGCTTGGTTGCGGGTTGGTCACCAACCATAATATTGTCCCCTAACATGACCACAAAAGGCTCATCATTGACAAAGGCCTTAGCATGATAAATGGCATCACCCAAACCCTTTGGATAAGATTGACGGACAAAATATAAGTTGGTCCGCGTAGTCGAGCGAACAATCTCTAGAAGTTCAGTCTTGCCTTTCTTCTCTAAATTGTCTTCTAATTCAATATTCGAGTCGAAATGATCTTCAATCGCTCGCTTATGTTTACCTGTAATGATTAAAATTTCTTCAATCCCGGACTGAATGGCTTCTTCAATAATAAATTGAATGATAGGTTTATCAACGATCGGTAGTAATTCTTTGGGTTGGGCTTTGGTTGCTGGAAGAAATCCAGTCCCATATCCTGCTGCTGGAATAACTGCTTTACGCACCTTCACCATGCATGCCTCCTTTTATACTTATGTTTATCATTATAACCTAATTGATGTGGAGTCTCTACTCTTCTAAGTTTAATTTCAATAATTGTTCCAGTGGATCGAAGAAGAATCGATTGACTAAAGGATAGATCAGAATAGAGCCTAAGACACAGACTAGCATCAACACCAAAATATATAATAAATCCGAGTTAAACCAATTCCATAATTTAGCTTCTCCATAGAGCTTAACAATTTTTAGAAAGAGGACATGAAGGACATAAATATCCAAGGACATGCTGGACCAGCGATTTAACCAAGAATATTCTCCTGGACGTTGAATCACATAGGCTAATAACAAATAAGTTAACGCCACTAAGGCGACTTCATTAAACAGATTAAACTGACTAAAGTTGAAGAGCAAGCCATAAACCACGCCACTCAGCAGGATATGCCAACGCTGAATCCGTATCTTTGGCGGATGCTGGACCGCCATCGCCCCTAAAGAAATATATAGCATGGCTTTGGGAATGCCACCATAACGAAATAGCATATCTAGAAATTCAGATCGCGGGGTCAACCAAATCACCGCGTTTAGCGATAAACATAGGAAGAATATATAACGAATATCCCAGCGCCATTGCAAGAGCTTACCCACACCATAGCTGGCAAAGATTAGAGCGAACAAGAACCATAAATGATATTGTCCCCAAGTCCCATTGAAGAATGAATACAGATTCCGCTCATTGAGCCAAGCTGAGGCTGCTTGAAGCAAATTCTGATGTAAGGACAGCAAGATGAGGCCATCGACCAGAACATAGAATAACGAATAAATTATAAAACGAAAACTAATATTCCGACAATAGCGGCGAACAAAGGCATCTTCTTTGGCATTGAGCAAATAGCCTGACACGCCAAAAAAGAAAGGAACGCCCAGATTCAATATGGGCCGATACCAGTAATAATTCTCCAAAGTTTCGCGCCCCAAATTAGGTAGATATGAGGTCACATGAATTAGAACCACAGCAATGGAAGCCCAAATTCGTACTTGGTCTAGCTTATAATTATATTTCATGGACATCGCTCCTTTATAAATACTCTTGTATGATAGCATGAAGCCTCAGCCAGACCTAGAAAAAACCCTTCCCCCAAGTTAAACACTGGCGAGGAAGGGCTATACTTACTATTGATAAATACAATTAACGGTAAATCGGATTGGTAAAGAGTAACAGTTGGTTAGCTGAATCTAAGACTTCTAAGCGTAAGAGTCGGTGGTCTGCCATTGGTAAAGTGAACTGGCCGTGATACCCGTTTGAACCCGCTATCGATTCGGTAAGCAAACATTGATCTTCGCTCCAGAGTTCTATCCGCTGAACTTGCTCAGGCAAATCGGACAAGACTATATCTACCTGCCATTGATCAAAAATCTGCGGCACCCGATCGCCAAGCTGATAGTGTTGGTTGACCGTAAAGCTTAGCTCTGGCTGCAGACTGATGTAAGAACGACCCAATGATAATGCCTGCAAAATCTGTGCGGCTTGAGCTTCTTTAGGAGCCATCACATGCGTTATGGCCACTTGGTCAGTTGGATCGCTTCGATGCCAATCACGACCAGCGGTTGCATTAATTTCAAGGCCTGCTTTAAGCAGTTGTAGCCAATGTTGATAGGCTTGCTCGTTCTTTGCCCGGCCAACTGGATTGGCTTCATTCCAAACTTCAATATTATCCACATAGCGATAATCTGCGAGCGGATAGTCGAAACGGCAGCCGGTACAATAAGGATTGCCCACGTCAAATGGATGAGCAATCGTGACCATCAGCCCTTCCTCAACCAAGGTTTGCAAATAATGATTAAAGTTATCCCATGTCACCCGGGTCCAGTCCCGACATACCTTGGCTTGCGGACCATAGATTAAGAAATGGCCATAGAAAGTCGTCAGCTCCATACCAACCAGTAATTTAACTCGATAGCTATCTTGCGGTAAATGCTTAGCTTCCTGCAAAGCACTGATTGTATTATGGTCGGTGATGGCTAACCAATCAAGTGATAGTTGGTCCGCTGCCTGCAATAATTCCTGCGTCGATTGCTGGGCATCACTATGAGTGGTATGGGCATGGAGCTCAAGTCGATAATCCACGAGATCTTGACTACCGATAAAGGGCCGGTCTTTAACTTTGAGATCAGGCCGAGCCTGAGCAAAAGGACAGAGAAATGGCTCTGCTGGCTTGCTCAGCCAAGCTTCAATCTTCAAGGTGGCCTGAATTTCATCTGAAAAGATGCCGTGACAAGATAAAATAAGCTCCCATTGTCCAGCCTGGATCTCACCGGCAATGAAACCCAAAGATGCTTCACTCGCACTCAGGATCATTTCTTGTTGGGTATTAAAGTAATGGTGCGCCCCCCGGAAATTTTCCGGATCATTGAGAGAAACGGTGATTAAATTTCGGAAGCCTGCATTTTCCTCAACCTTATCCTGATATAAGCCCGCTAAATCTAAGGCGCGACGCATTGTCTTTGGATTCTTCTCCCATAAAGGGTCATACTCAAAATAAATCTTTAAGATTGCACAATTAGCCGGCACATTAAAACGATAACTTAAATGACTCTGATGAGCCTGGTAACTTACTTTAAATGCTTGCTGAAAGAGAATCTGCGGACTATATTCAGTGAATGCTTCTTTATTCATGCTTCTCTCCTTATACTTCTAGCCATTCTGGTAGGGGGGCCTGCCAAGTTTCAGGGGCAGGACCATCACAAACTACTAAATCAATAGCTGCTAAAGGGGTGACTTCAAAGAGCGTACGGACTCCTAACTTACTTTTATCAACTAACAAAATTGCTTGATCACAACAATCAATCATCGTCTTAGAAACTAGAGATTCTTCCATATCAAAATCATAGACCGCATCTTGTAATAAGCCGCCACAAGAAATAAACGCTTTATCGACATGAAATTTCTTTAGAAAATCGACCGTATAACTACCTTTTATCGAGGCCTGAGCCGGATTAGTAAATCCCGGTAAGACAATGACCTGCCCCGTCATTCGCCCATCTTCAATAGCATTATTGAAGCTTTGAGCAGCGGCTAAAGAATTGGTAATCACCGTAATATCTTCTAAACCGCTAATCAATTCGCCGATGAACAGGGTAGACGTGCCAATATCTACGGCAATCGTATCCCCAGATCGAATCAGATTACAACAAGCTTGGGCAACCCGTTGCTTGGCCTTCTTATTCACTGCCATCTTCTTGGTAAACATCATTTCCACTTCTTCAGGTGCATAAGGAATGGCTGCCCCATGAATACGTGTAATCAATTGATTACTTTCTAATTCATCTAAATCGCGGCGGATAGTTTCTGGGGTTACTGCCAAAATATCAGCTAGATCGTTTACTGACATTTTCCCAGCTTGGCCGACTAATTGATTAATTTCTGCATGTCGCTGGTCTTTATTCATTGCTAATCCCTCCAATCATTCATTTCTTAGATATCTTCACGACGCCAATATTCACGCCAACGACCAAAATGGTGGCCAGAAGATAATTGTTTCAATAAATATTGATAGCCTTTAATCAGCCAACCTAGACCCAACAAGTAGAATAAAGCAGGAATCCCTTGCCAACAGGCCAACAGTGAAGCCAGCAATAAGACGGTGGTCAGTAACCATTCGGCCAAATAAGCCAAGACATAAGCCCAAGCATTCTGTATGCGTTCCTTGGTTGAAGTCTTTGGATAATGGGCGCTTAAATATGCAAAAGCGATCCCCATGGCTATCACAAGAGCCCAAAGGAATAAATTGATCAAAAAAATCGCCAAACCCAGCCAATGACCGCGCGATAAAAATAAAAGATTGCAGGTTAAAATACCCAACACCAGTGACCAAATCAGACTAGGGATAAGATAGCTTCTCAAATTTTTAAGAGCGGATTCCCGAACAAAATCTCCTACTTTAAAACGTGAAATCCCAACCGAGTCCTGAGTCAAATGATAAAATTCAAAGACGGTGATGAACGCTGATAGACTGGATAGGACTCCTCCCGCTGAGATGAAGACCAAAATATAGATCCATTGCCCTACTAGGACTTGGTAGATGATTTGTAAGAATTTACTAAATAAGCGACGATGCTCTGACATTGCTTTCCCCTTCTTCATCCTTAATTGAGCCAATCTGCCTGGCGCCAACGACGAACAAACAGACTTAAACGAAATACTTCATCAATGATAAAAATACCCCAGATGGCTGGTAAACCAAACGTTGACATTCGCGTAATGAGAAAGACCGCCGGTACCGTGAACAGATAGGTTACCAAAATGGCTAAAATTACCGGATAGCGCACCTGACCCATCACATTTAAATTAGCTATCATCACTTCATTCCCTACCCGGCCTGGATCATAGAGTACATTCAGCCATAGTAGAATCTGGCCAATTTGGATAATCTGAGGATCGTCAGTGAAGATCATCAACAATTGACTCCCCATCAAGGCAATCAATAGATTGATTCCCATGCCCCCAACCATGGCTAACAAGGTATTCTGCCAACCAAATTGAATGAGTTCAGGAATTTTATCTTGTCGATGCAAGCGACCAATTACCACTTGACTGGCTTGGCCTACGGCAACTGCTAAGGCAAAGACAACGGCGGTAATGGTCTGACAGTAAATTCTGGCACTGACTTGAATCGTTCCCAATGATGAAATTAGGGCGGTAATAATTGTTTGGGAGAAATTATAAGAGACATTTTCCATTCCTGAGGGAATGCCTAAGACCAAGATCTGCTGACTAATTTGCCGATTAAAGCGAAAATGATCCCAAAGTCCTTGCCAGACTTGGGGCAAGTGTTGCTGCAGAAATTTCAAAGAAATCCCGGCCCCGATAGCGCGGCTAACAATGGTCATCAGGCCGATAGCCAATATGCGCTGCTGTAAATTAGCTAGCGGCAGGAAGATTACCAAGACATTGCCAGAAATAGTTAATAAAGTATAGGCGACCGACAAGCGCATGGCCATCTTAGCTAGACCATAAGAACGGAGAATGGCGCTAACCGCCCCTGACAAGGCTTGGAAGATTAAACTACAAGCAATCACTCGTAAGTAGCTGACCGAGAGCGGACGAATTTCCCAAGGGGTCTGCATCCAGCCCATAATGACTGGACCCCATAGACTGGTAATGATAATAATGATTAAGCCGAGCGCCAAATTTAACATCAGTGTCTGACGGGCTACTCCTTGGAAATAAGCCAGTCGGTCATCGGCAGCATTTTGCAGAAAGAGAATCGTAGAGCCGAGGCCCACAATTCCCATAAACATCGTCCCAATGACAATCACTTGTTCAGCGAGACCAATGGCGGCAACAACTTGATCCGAATAATAAGAAAAAATAAGGACATTCACATTGCCAATCAGAATCATAAAAAGTTGCTCAACCATGAGCGGCCAGACTAAATGGCGGTAATCGGCATTCAAGGCTTTAGCTTTGGAAATCATTGACCGTTACCGTATATGTTTTAATGGAATGATCGTGTTGGTTCAACTCTATCAAACGGACTCCCCGTTCCAATTCACCGTAAGTCTGATAGCCTGATACATTCCCATACACCAAGTGAAGATCTTGATAGAGGCCGTCGAAATTATTATCGTGATCATGCCCGACAAACATCCCCCAAATTTCGCCATGCAAGACCATATTGGCGAATAATCCAGTATTGATATGAGGAGCCGAAATCGCCTCATTCGTCTCCAAATGTAAACCAGAAATAATATGTTCGGCTGCTTGCCAGTATTCTGGAAGTGGAATATGTTGGAAGACTAAATGGCGACGAACCCCATCCCCATGCCGGTAATCCTGGCTGGTTTGGCGGAACCAATCAACTTGTTCTGGCAGAATCCAATCATAGATACCAATATCCAAGGGCGCCTGAGCTCCTGAATCTAAGACAAATAGCGCATTTACCACTTCTTCACTATCAGCCGCTTTAATCTCTAATACATAGGATTCGCGGTCGTCTTTAAGATAACTATGATGTTTATCGGCAACACATTCGACCGTATCACTGAATAGCTGGCGCAAGTCTGACCGAGTAATGATTTCCTCACTATCATGATTGCCAAAGGTCAAAGCCATTGGTTTCTTGAAGCGGTCAAAATATTCTAGCGTTTGGACAAAGACTTGGTCAGCATCCTTAACGCCCTCGGACCAAATCACATCGCCCGTATGCATAATTAAGTCCACATCAAAGGCTTTCTGAGCCGCTTCAATCAATTGAAATGTTTTATGATCGTCTTCATGAAATGGCATATTGCCAATATGCGTATCGGTAAATTGTATAATCCGAAAGCTTCCATCCGGCCGATAACGTAATTCCATTATATCATCCCTTCCTTAGAATCGTTTCATATTAGATGCTATTCTTTCACCGAACCAATCGTAATCCCTTGGACGAAATATTTTTGAATAAAGGGATACATAACAATAATCGGTAGAATGACGACAATAATTGTTGCCATTTGCAAGGATTGGCCGGTAATTTCAATCGCATCTAATTGTTGATAGGCGGCTGAACTGGAGCCAGCTTTCAATAAGACATCGGCTAAGCTCGCTTGGCGGGTCAGCATCTCTTGTAAGATGGTAGCAAGTGGTTTCAATTCTGCTTTTCGCACATAGAAAGAACCAGAGAACCAATCGTTCCAATGGCCTACCGCGGTAAATAAGGCGACCGTCGCCACTGTGGGTTTGGACATCGGCAAGACAATGTTGGTAAAGATCTTAAATTCTCCCATCCCATCGATCCGTGCTGCCTCCATGATCGACATGGGCAGTTGCTTGAACGATGATCTCAATAAGAGAATATTAGTCACTGAATATAGACTTGGTAGAATATAGACCCAGATCGAATTTGTTAGACCTAGTTCGCTTAAGACCAGATAGTAAGGCACTGTTCCACCCGAAAAGAGCATGGTAAAGAAGATAAAGAAGGTAATCTGACTGGAAAAGGGTAGACCAGGAATCGTCAAAGCCCAAGCACACATAGCCATCAGAAACACACCAATGACCGTGCCGACCACCGTCCTGAAAATTGAAATTCCTAGACCGGTTAACAAATTATCCTGCTTAAATACTTCGGCGAAGTTCTCAAAGGACCAAGCTCGAGGCCAGAACCAAATTCCGCCCACGGCCGCATCTTTACCCGAATTAAAGGCCAAAGCTAAAATATGTAAAAAAGGTAAAATAATTAATAAACATAGAACCAATAAAATCAAATGGAATAAGAATCGGGTCCATTTGCTGGTTTTCATTGTTTCTGACATGGATTTCCTCCTAAATAAGTCGAGACTAGCTTGCGCTAGCCTCGCCGTCGCAAAAATTTACTTTGCTTAATAGAATATAACGTCTCCATTCTTTTCTTTCTCTTGTAAGAATTGACAATAGTCTTCAATGCCAGCATCTAATAAATCTTGACGCGCAGCATCCAGAATTGCTTGAGCTTCTTCGTCTGAGTTGGCATAGTAGGCTTTGACGACACTTTCTTCCCAAGCATCCAAGGCTGCATTCAAGTCCCCTTCTTTACCTTCAAACTCGTTGAGGTAGGCACGGGCATACAGGCCATCGATGACTTCTTTCTCCTCATAACGTTTGTCATAATCGTAAAGTTTAATAATTTCTTGGGCGGCATTGTTACCAGATTCTGCTTCGCGAACCTTATCACCCCAAGCAGCTTCACCAAATTGTTCTAGATTATTCATATCGGTGAAGGCTAAGTGTTCACCCCAGAAAGCACGGACACCACGGAAGCCTTCTTTACTTGCTTCTTCAGGATTCTCATCTTGTAATTTGACTAAATCTGCATTTGGAATTGGTTTCCCATCTTCTCCTAATTCATAATGTTTACCTTCAAGTCCATAGAAATAAAGCAACTTACCTTCAGGTCCAGCCAACCAATCAGCGAATTTAACGACCTCTTCAGGATTTTCAGTCGTGGCAGGGACTGCCCAGCCAGCATAGCCAGATTTATAGGACATCACCATATGATTGCTACCATCCACTCGGTTAATTGGGCCTAAGGGAACGTATTTCAAATCGCCAATTTCAGGACGATATGAATGGATATCCGAAGTAATCGCAAAGGATCCATTCATGACCCCTTCTGCTGCCCGTGTTTCTTCCATCGTGTAGAATTCTGGATGCATCAAGCCTTCAGCTAATAAATTTCGGACATAGGCTACTCGCTTTTCAGCATAGTCAGTCATTGATTCATGCTTAACTTGGTCGCCATCTTTCCAGAACTTCTCACCGCCAGCACCTTCCCAAACTAAGTCATTGTAGATGAACGGACGTTCAGAACCGCCCCATACAGTAGGTCCTAAAGGTACCACTGGACTCCCATTATCATCTTTGAAGTCGCCTTCTTTGATTTTGATTAATAAATCTTTCAATTGTTCGGTAGTATTAATTTCTTGAGGATTAATACCTAATTGCTCAGCGATATCACGGCGAATATAAGGTCCACCAATTTGTTTGGTACCAGGGTCAGCAGGATTTTGATCAATGGCCATATGGACCAGATAGGTCGCCCCATCTTGATCTTCCCGCATCATAATGTTCTCTTTAGTGTCACGAGGTAAATAACCTTCTTCAAAATATTTGCTGTAAGTCTTACTTTCTTTTAAATACGGAGCGATATCATGGAACATGCCTTCATTAGCTGCTTGTAAGAGTAAAGGAAACTCAGGACGACCAGAATGATTCAAATAGAAAGCGATAAAATCAGGCATATCACCGGCAGCAAGACCCGCTGCTAAAGCTTGGGTTGAATCCTCAGAAGTGACTGTCTCTAATTTCAAGGTAATTCCAGTTCTTTGTTTAATATATTCGGCGATTTCTGGTGACATCGTGTCAACTCCAGCATCTCCCGCTGATTGGAAGATTAGGCCAGTAATTTCACGATCGGCAATAAAAGCATCTGATTGTTCTTCCGCTTGACCTACTACACTACTGCCACTTGCCATACTCGTCATAGCTGTTAAAACCATAAAACTTTTCTTCAATATTTGTTTGATTGACATGTTTCCACTCCTTATTAATTGATTGAGATTTACCATACGGCATTGTCTCCATATTTATCAGCAAGTTTATTAACTATCAGGGTCAAGACCAATCCAACCACACCCTGCATTAAACCTACTGCTGCAGCAGGTCCATATTTGGCCTGCTCTAAACCTGTCTTAACGATATAGGTATCAATTGTTTCCGAAACGGTAAAGTTCCCCGGATTCTGCATCAGATAAATTTGATCGAAGCCGGCGGTTAAGATTCCCCCTAAAGACAGAATAAAGAGAATCATAATCGTACCGCGGATACTTGGTAGAGTAATATTCAATGTTTGTTTCCACCGACTCGCCCCATCGATAGCCGCCGCTTCATAAAGCGAAGGGGAAATGCCCATGATTGCGGCGAAATATATAATGGAATCCCAACCGATATTCTTCCATAGATAGGAGAAGAAGACTGCGGGATAGAAGAAGGCATTCTCCATCATCCAGAAAGTAGAACCATCATTAATCTTGAGGGCCTTCAGTGCTAGATTAATCAAACCTGTATTGGGCGCGAATAAGCGATTCAAAATCCCAATGACCACGACCCATGAAATAAAATAAGGCAGATAAGAAATGCTTTGGTAGAAGCTTCTTAATTTAGGTCGACGCGTTTCATTGAAAATTAAAGCTAAAGCAATCGGGAAAGGTAAATAGATAAACAGTTTGATGGCTGAAATCACTAAAGTGTTACGGACATACATCCAAGCTTCCCGATTCTTGAAGAAGGCTTGGAAATATTTTAGACCGACCCAATCTTTACCATACATCCCTGAGGTAAAGGTAAACTTTCGAAAAGCGATTAGAATCCCGGTCATTGGCCAATATGAGAACACCAAGAAGAAAATCAAAGCAGGCAAGAGCATCAAATAAAAAACGCGATACTTACGCCATACTTGTTTAAAGCTGCGACGATGTGGCTTGAAATTTGGATCTGGGGTCTGGCTACTTTCCACTTTTTGCTTAGGGAGCAAATTGCCTAGTGACAGCCATTGATTCTTCTCACGTTGCATCACTCATGCTCCCTTCCTCTGTTAATTGCGAATCTGTATTTCGATGAAGTTCAATTCGCTCTTGGCTCTGCGGATCAAAGAAATGGATATACTGGCGATCAAAACATAATTCTAGCTGTTGACCCGCTTGGAAAGGATCCATGGTAAATAATTTACAAATCAGCGGCTGATCTAATAAATGGAAGTGAATTAAAGTCTCACTGCCTAACATCTCAGCTAAATCGACCTCGATCTTAAATTTATTGGCTTGATCGCTCGGAGCTGCCTGGTCTGCTAAGAGAATATTCTCTGGTCGCACTCCCAAAATAACCTCCTTATTAAGATATCCCACCTCAATCAATGCATCCAATAGGTCATGATCAATGGCTAGGACTTGGTCATCTTTGACTAATCCTTCGGCGCAGACTGTCAACGGAATGAAATTCATCGCCGGCGATCCCATAAATCCAGCTACAAATAAATTATTGGGATGTAAATACACCTGACGAGGCGTGCCCACTTGTTGAATGAAACCTTGATTCATAATCACAATCCGATCCGCCATGGTCATCGCTTCAACTTGATCGTGGGTTACATAGACGGTGGTAATTCCTAATTTACGGGTTAACTGAATAATTTCAGCTCGGGTTTGCCCCCGTAATTTAGCGTCTAAGTTAGAGAGCGGTTCATCCATTAAGAAGACTTTGGGCTGGCGTACAATCGCTCGACCTAAGGCGACCCGCTGACGTTGACCCCCTGAGAGTTCTTTCGGTAGACGATCAAGTAAATCAGTCAACCCGATAATTTCAGCGACTTCTTTAACCCGTTGATGAATGGTCTCGTTTTTAATCTTTTTCATTTTTAAACCAAAAGCCATATTCTCACGGACAGTCATATGAGGATAGAGGGCATAATTCTGGAACACCATCGCAATATCGCGATCTTTTGGATGGAGATCATTTTGAACTTGGCCATCCATGGTAATGGTCCCCGCCGTAATATCTTCTAGGCCGGCAATCATCCGTAAAGTGGTTGACTTTCCACAACCTGAAGGCCCGACCAAGACGATAAATTCTTGATCTTCAATTTCTAAATTAAAATCTGTTACCGCTCGTACCGCTTCACTATAATCTTTATACAAATGTTCAATACTTATCTTTGCCAAGCTAACCCTCCGTCGGCCAAATTCTGTATTTTTTCTTTGTTTGACCTTTATTTCTTTTTTGTTTACACAAAGAGTATACAAAACAAATATTAAATAAACGTAAATCTATTGTAAATTTTCAAAAAGTTTTATTAACTTTGTAAATTTTATGTAAAGGCGTCTTACTTCAAAATAACCTAGCACGACCCATCGTGGTAAAACGTGCCTTTTAATGGTTCTATAATTCAGTCTTCTGCAAATTTTCTCGGTTGGAAACTTGCTATCCGTTCTTACTTTTGCTCGCAAAAAAAAGACTAAACAGAATCAATCTGCTTAGTCTTTGGCACTAAGTGTCTATCTTGCTTAAATCATCAAGATAAAACTTATTTATTTTATTACATCATACCCATACCAGGGTTCATTGGCATTTCAGGTTTGTCGGAAGGGATATCCGCTACTACTGCTTCGGTAGTTAGAAGTAATGCGGCCACAGAGGCTGCATTTTGTAAAGCAGTCCGGGCTACTTTAGTTGGGTCAACAATACCAGCGGCAATCATATCTTCATAACGATCGTCGGCAGCATTATAACCTACACCAGCTTCGGCTTTCTTAACTTCATTGACTACTACAGAACCATCTTGACCAGCATTGGTTGCAATTTGACGGACAGGTTCTTCTAAAGCACGAGCAACAATCTTAATACCCGTTGCTTCATCACCTTCAGCTTCTAGCGCTTCTACTTCTTTTTGGGCATTGACTAGCGCGGTACCTCCACCGGCAACAATACCTTCTTCAACGGCGGCGCGAGTTGCATTTAAAGCATCTTCAATTCGAAGCTTACGTTCTTTTTGTTCAGTTTCGGTAGCTGCCCCGACTTTAACCACAGCCACCCCGCCTGCTAATTTCGCTAGACGTTCTTGCAATTTCTCACGGTCATACTCTGAACTGGTTTCTGCAGTTTGAGCGCGAATGAGATCAATACGTTGTTGAATTTGTTCGGATTGACCGCCACCTTCAACAATCGTGGTATTATCTTTGGTTACATTGACTTTAGAAGCAGAACCTAGATGTTCTACGGTTGCATCTTTCAATTCGAAACCAAGTTCTTCAGAAATCACCGTAGCACCCGTTAAGATGGCAATATCTTCTAACATCGCTTTACGACGGTCACCAAAACCAGGAGCTTTCACGGCAACTACATTAAGTGTACCACGTAATTTGTTCAACACTAAGGTTGGTAGAGCTTCCCCTTCAACATCTTCAGCAATAATTAAGAGTGGACGAGATTGTTGCATCACGTTCTCTAATAATGGCAAGATGTCTTGGATATTGTTAATTTTACGGTCGGTAATGAAGATCAGTGGATTTTCTAAATCAGCCACCATTTTTTCATTATCAGTAACCATATATTGAGATAGGTAGCCACGGTCAAATTGCATTCCTTCAACCACTGATAATTCTGTTTCAATGGTTTGAGATTCTTCGATGGTAATAACCCCATCTTGACCTACTTTTTCCATCGCATCGGCAATCAATTCACCAATCTTTTGGTCTCCAGAAGAGATGGCAGCGACTTGAGCAATCGCTTCTTTAGATTCTACTTTCTTAGAGGCCTTGCTTAAAGCTTCGACAGCTACTTGGGTCGCTTTTTCAATACCACGACGGATTCCCACTGGATTTGCGCCAGAGGTAACATTCTTCATCCCTTCACGGACAATGGCTTGTGTCAGCAAGGTCGCAGTAGTAGTTCCGTCCCCAGCAACATCGTTGGTTTTAGAAGCTACTTCTTGAACCAATTGAGCTCCCATATTTTCAAAACGATCTTCTAATTCGATTTCACGAGCAATAGTCACCCCATCATTAGTAATCATGGGTGAACCAAATTGTTGATCAAGGACCACGTTTCTACCCTTAGGTCCAATGGTTGTTTTGACGGTATCAGCTAAGATATCAACCCCACGTAGTAAGGCTGCGCGTGCATCTTCTGAGAATTTTAATTCTTTTGCCATGTATAAATCTCTCCTTTAATTCAGTATTCTGTTGATAATCTGTTTGATTAGTCAATCACAGCAAGTAAATCTTTTAATTCTGCGATTAAGTATTTTTCTTCTTGGTATTCAATTTCTGATCCAGCATAAGATTTAAAGTAAACTTGGTCCCCTACTTTAACCCCGTCTTCAGCTTCTACTTCTGGACCAACGGCGATTACTTCGCCATATTGTTCTTTTTCTTTAGATGAAGCAGGTAGGACGAAGCCGCTAGCTGTGGTTTCTTCTGTTTCAGCCACTTTAATGATTACACGTTTTCCTAAGGGTTTTAACATTTACAATAACCTCCAATGATTGATAATTTTTCTTTAGCACTCTTTGACATTGAGTGCTAAATCTATGCTTCTATAATAGTCTAATTAGGTCAAGATTGCAAGCCATAACCTCTAAATAAATAAAAAAACGGGCCTAAGCCCGTCGGTTAACATTATTGAGATAAATCACTTTCGATAAAATAAATCAAGGTTTGCAACTCATTGGTTAAGTCCACATTCTGCACATGAACACCGGCTGGAACTTCAAAGCGCAAAGGAGTAAAATTCAGAATTCCTTTGATGCCACTTTTAATTAAGCGATCAACCACATCATGAGCGGACTCCTCCGGAACGGTTATAATCATCACATCAAGTTGTTGTTGTTCCATTTGATATTCAATATCATCCATCGAATACACTGGTACCCCAGATTGAATCGTTCCGACAATCTCCTCACGAACATCAAAGGCCGCACCAATCCGAATATTAGAACTCTTCCTAAAATTATAATTCAATAAAGCATGACCTAGATTCCCCACGCCAATCAGGCCGACATTGGTCAAGCGGTCTTGACTCAGAATCTTCGTGAAAAACTGTAACAAGTATTCCACATCATAGCCATAGCCTCGTTTACCTAAAGCACCAAAGTATGAAAAATCACGCCGAATGGTCGCACTATCTACTTTAACCGCCGCACTTAATTCTGTGGATGATACTCGATCAATATCTGCATCATGCAAATACTGTAAATAACGACGATAAATAGGTAGACGCAATGCGGTAGCTCTCGGTATGTTCTGTTGCATTTGCGACACTCCAATCTCTATTATCCTTTTAACTTCCATAGTATAGCAGATAATTTCTTGGATTGCGACAGTTGCTCCCTAAGTTTGTGAATTCTTCTCAAAGTCGTTCGCTTTTAACATATTAGCTATTGTAGCTTTTTAACCGAGAAATATAAAGGCTCTAAGCTTTTTTGCGAGCTTAAATCGCTCATGCTATAATGAAGCGACAACCATTGGGAAGTAGGAGAAAATCATGATTCTATTGCAAGCGAATAATGTGGCACGTCGTTTCGCTGATGTGACCTTATATGAGCAGGTAAATTTTAATATTCAAAGTGGCGACCGGGTGGCCTTGGTCGGTCGTAATGGAACAGGTAAGTCTACATTAATTGAACAGATTATGGGACAAGAACCCCTCTCAGAAGGTGAGATTACCACCGCTAAGAATTTACGGATTGGCTATTTGGAACAACATGTGGCGATCAATTCTGATCGGACCATTTGGGATGAGATGATGTCGGTCTTCAAAGACCGGTTAGCTTTAAGAGACGAGGCCGAAACACTGGCGAATCAACTGGCTGATTTAGCAGACCGAACCCACAGTCCAGAATATCAGCAAACTTTAGCCCACTATGATCAGATCCAAGAACAGATGATTCAAAATAATGTCTACGCGATTGAATCTGATATCCGTACGGTCTTACATGGTTTTAAATTCTATGAAGAAGACTATAAAAGACCGGTTAATTCGTTGTCCGGTGGCCAGAAAACTCGTCTAGCTTTGGCCCGGACTTTATTGACGGATTATGACTTGCTCATCTTAGATGAACCTACCAACCATTTGGATATGGAGACCTTAGCTTGGCTAGAGAATTATTTGATGTCTTATCGGGGAGCCTTGTTACTTGTCTCCCATGACCGCTATTTCCTGAATAAAGTGGCTCAGCAAGTCGTTGAACTGCGGCATCAAACCCTCCATACCTATGCGGGAAATTATGATTATTATTTAAAAGAAAAAGCCTTACGCCAACAACAAGAACAACAAGCCTATGATAAGCAACAAGAGGAAATCGCCAAATTAGAAGATTTTATCCAAAAAAATATCACCCGGGCATCGACCACCAAGCGTGCTCAAAGTCGGCGCAAACGCCTCGAAAAGATGGAACGAATTGAAAAACCCTTACAAGATCAACAAGCGCCAAGAATTCAATTCTCAGCTGCCAAAGAAAGTGGCCAGCGAGTAATTGGTGTCAATAATCTAGCCATCGGTTATTCGGCGAGCGAGGCCCCCTTAGCCCGCTACCTTAACCTAGAATTAGGACGTCAAGAAGCCATTGCCATTGTCGGTCCTAACGGCGTCGGTAAAACCACCTTGTTAAAGACGATCTTGGGACAATTGCCTGCCCTAGCGGGTGATATTCGCTTAGGCAGCAACGTGCAAATAGGCTATTATGACCAAAATGTCAACCAGCTCGACCCTAATCTCACCGTATTGGAAACCTTGTGGCAGGCTCATGACTTAACCGATGAATGGCAAATTCGCTCGATATTAGGTTCCTTCTTATTCTCAGGGGAAACGGTAGAAAAGAAAGTCGGTTTACTTTCCGGAGGGGAGAAGGCGCGTCTAAGTTTAGCCCTATTAGCCACCAACCATGATAATACCCTCTTATTGGACGAACCGACCAACCACTTAGATATCGATAGCAAAGAAGTCTTGGAAGATGCTTTAATCAACTATGATGGTAGCTTGCTCTTTGTCTCCCATGACCGCTATTTTATCAATCGGATTGCTAACAAGGTCCTAGAAATTCACCCAGAAGGCGCGGACCTCTACTTGGGTGATTACGATTATTACCAAGCCAAGAAAGCTGAACTCTTACAAATTGCTGCCGCCCAAGAGGCTAATCAAGAAGATTTAATGCAGACGAAAGCTGCACCGATGAGTCAAAACCAGCGTAGTTATGAAGATTCCAAGTTACTCCGCCAACAATTACGCAAATTAGAAAAACAAGTCGAAGATAGCTGGCAAAGCAATGAAGCACTCGAGCTTGAATTAGAACAAATTGAAGCCAAGATGGCTGAGTTGGCACAGACTAACGATAGTCAAGCCTTAGCTCAACAACATAAAGAACAACTGCGGGTCCAAGCTGCCATTGACCAAGCTGTGCAAGCCTGGGAAGAAGCTGCCCTGAACCTAGAAGCTTTTAAAGAAGAGCATGAGCTTTAATCCTTAATCAATAAAGTGTAGAGATCTTCTTGATTGATTTACTATCCAGATCCCTGGCTAATCACAATAAACCGAATATTTACCCAGCAAAAAGGACCCACGAGCATTACAACTTGGTAATTGTTCGCCAAGTAATCTCTAGAGGGTCCTATTCTGAAAGTCAGCTATTCATGCTTGACTTCAATTGGGTAATATTCGGTTTTTTAAATTTCTTTGCCATCAAGAATAACGATTAACGAATGATTTCAGTCTGATTCAGCGAGTAAAATAAACCGCTAGGATTATGACTGAGCCATATTTTACTTAAGTTTAACTAGCTACAGATCTAAGCCAGGTTGAGCGTTCAAATCTAATTCAACAAATCTGCCTTGTTGATACAAGCTATAGGCCGCTGCTCCGATCATCGCGGCATTATCACCGCAGAGACTAAAATCAGGAATGAGTAGGGCTAAGTCAGGATGCTTCTGGGCTAAAGTCTGAGCAAGTTGTTGACGCAAGGCTGAATTAGCAGCGACTCCGCCCGCCAATATGAATTGACGAACTTGTGGGTAACGATCCAGAGCCCGCATTGATTTGTCCACTAAGATTTCAACCGCGGCTTGTTGAAAAGAGCAGGCCAAGTTGGCTGTGTCAATCTTTTCGCCACGTTGCTGTGCATTATGCACTAGGTTCATCACTGCCGATTTCATGCCCGAAAATGAGAAATCAAGATTATCCTCTTGAAGCATGGCTCGTGGAATCGCATAGGTGTCCTGACCTTGGTGGGCCAATTGATCTAAATACTTTCCTGCTGGATAGGGCAAATCCAAAATCCGCCCCACCTTGTCATAGGCTTCACCTACGGCATCGTCTTGGGTCTCGCCGACAACTTGAAAATCGCCATCATCAGCCATATAAACTAATTCGGTGTGTCCACCAGAAACTATTAAGGCCAACAAAGGAAATTCAAGCGCTTGAGAGAGTTGATTGGCATAGATATGGCCCGCCAAATGATTCACTGCAATTAAAGGTTTATGGTAAACAAATGCCAAAGTTTTGGCAGCTGTGACTCCTACCAAGAGGGCGCCGACTAAACCAGGTCCGTAGGTCACAGCAATCGCATCAATCTGATCCATTTCAACCCCAGCTTGGTCGAGGGCCATTTGATAGACTTGACTGATCTGTTCCACATGATGACGACTGGCAACTTCCGGCACCACACCGCCAAAGCGCATATGACTCTTCACTTGCGAAGCGATAACATTGGACCGAATGAATCGACCGTCTTCCACGACGGCGACACTGGTTTCATCACAAGATGATTCAAAAGCTAAGATTAAAGTCACTCACTTACCTCCTTTCCCAAATCATTATAAAAGCATCTTCTCGAGGCTGCTGATAATAATCTAGCCGACTTCCCCTTAATTCAAATGCCGATTGTTGATATAAATTAATGGCCGAGCGATTTGATACCCGAACTTCCAGATAGATCACTTGAATACTGTCAATCCTTTGCAAGGCTGCAATCAGTCGCTGACCATACCCTTGCTTCCGCCATTCAGGACGAACATAAATCTGAATTAAATCGGCTTGGTCGAAGATTTGACGATAGCTTAGATAGGCTATCATCTTTCTTTCTTTTTCAATGACGATGAATTGGGTCTGTTCTGAAGCTAATTCGGTGATAATTAAGGCAGGAGACCAAGCAAATCCTTCTTCAATTAATTTTGCCAATTGCCGTCTTTGACGACGACTAAGATCTTGACTTGAAAGATGTAATAATTTTATTTCTGACATAAGGACAACACCATCTCGAAGGCATCTTCATGATTATCTGAATAATAAAAATGCTTAACATGCCCTTTAACAAAACCGGCACCGATATAAAGATTCTGAGCCCGATAATTGGACTGACGAACCTCTAAGGTAATCTTTGGTAGGCCGATTAACTTAACAGCTTCAATCCATTTATCTAAGAGCAGTTGACCATAGCCTAGACCTTGATAATCAGGATGGACCATCAGATGGCTAATATGGGCTCCTTGAGGTTTAAAGCGACCGGTCACCGCCCCTAAAATTTGACTCTGACCATCGACCTGGATTTGCTCTAAGATTAAATAAACGGCAAATGGATTTCGCTCCCAGTCCCCCTGAAAATCTTTCAAACGCCAAGCTAAATATCCCTGATAAGCTTGATCTTCTAAATGAACAAACTCTGCTAAATCGGCTTCGCCACCCAAACGAAATCTTAAATCCTGGTCTTTAGTGACCAAACTCAACTCGTTTTGTAGCTGATTCATGATCGTGTGTTTGACCACCTTACGTTTAGGTGAACCACTACGAAAAATGTTCAATATATCTTTCATTTTCTTCCTCATTTGCTACGGGTCGCTGATGTTGATCGGCCCACTGTCGTTCAGCTAAGGTGGCATGAACATAATTAGGATTTAAAGTATGAATATCTGTGACTGGGTCTATCTTTATGCCAGTAAAAGCAAGATCGGCCCGAGGATAATATTCGGCACTGGATTGAAGTTTAAAAGAAAGTTGCGGGTATTCTTGATGCAGAAAGTCAGCAAAGGCTTCAATTTGATAACCGATCAGAATCAGGTCTCCATAAGACATATCTCGTAAACGCGTCGTCAATTCAGGGATAAAGCTTTGCCAATCTACGTGTCCATCTTGACCTAAGGCCGTCAACTCACCCTCTGCTTGAGCGAAAAGATTGCAATAAGCGGATAGGCGACGAGCGTCTACAATTGGTAAAATTAAATCGTCTGGCTGGGCCTGTGCTTGTTGAGCTAATAAGGCTAGACTAGAAACCTGATAGACAGGAACTTGCCTGGACAAGCCCCACATCTTAGCTAGGCTCACCCCAATTCGCAGTCCAGTATAAGATCCTGGACCGACGCCCACAATCAATCCAGCCACATCTTCCACTTGCCAATCCACACTTTGCAACAAGCGTTGAATTTCGGGCAACAAGCTGGCCCCATGTTGTTGGCTCAAATGTTGATGAAAAGAAGCCACCGGAACTATATTGCCCAGACTCCCCTGGCCAAGGGCTAGCGACAAGGCTGCTGATGAGGTATCCAGGGCTAACCATTTCATAAAATTTCCTCCTAAATATAACTTAATATGCCCGTGCCAACCAAACTGTGGTTGTGGCAGGTTCGCCGGTAATAATGTCTTTATGTTTGGCTTCGACGGTACCCGCGAAAGGAATATTACGGGTAGTAAAGCCAGTCCGCTCTTTAATCTCAGCTTCCGTCTCAGCTTTACCATTCCAACCAGCTAAGACGAAACCGAGCGGCTCGCCAGCGGCTTGTTTAGCTTCGATATGTGCTTCCAATTCTTCAATCGTATTAATATGAGTGTAAGATAATTCTTTAACCCGTTGACGGGCTGATTCTAATAATCGAACTTGCATTTCGCTTAAAGCAGTTTGGATTTCTTTAACGAAATTTGCCAAATCGATGCTCTCCTTATCGGCTAAATCACGGGCCTTAAGAATCGCTTGTTGATTAGCCAAGTCACGAGGACCAATTTCCACGCGTAATGGCACTCCTCTAAGTTCCCACTCATTAAACTTATAACCTGGACGATTATCACTATCATCAACGATAGTGCGAATGCCCTCTTTCTTCAAGTCATTTTGCAATTGTTCAATGGTTTCCATAATGGCAGGGTTCTTTTGCCATGGGCCAACTGGAATAAATACCACTTGTTGGGGAGCAATCTTTGGTGGTAGGACCAGCCCTTGATCATCACCATGGGTCATAATCATCGCCCCAATTAACCGGGTAGAAATTCCCCAGGAGGTAGTATAAGTAAGGACGTGCTCGTTATCTTGATTCAAATAGCGGATATTGAAAGCTTCGGCAAATTTAGTCCCCATATAATGGGAGGTTCCTGCTTGGACTGCCTTACCATCTTGCATCATGGCTTCAACCGAGAAGGTACGTTCAGCACCGGCAAAGCGTTCACTTGGCGTTTTCTCACCTTTAAAGACCGGGATCGCTAAGACATCTTCGATAAGTTCTACATAGACATCTAACATCCGCATAGTCCGCTCTTGCGCTTCTTCAGCCGTAGCGTGGGCTGTGTGTCCTTCTTGCCAAAGAAATTCTGAGGTTCTTAGAAATGGCAGGGTTCGTTTCTCCCAACGGAAGACATTGGCCCACTGGTTAATTTCCAAAGGCAAATCACGATAAGATTGAATCCACTTGGCAAAAGAATCGCCAATAATCGTTTCAGAAGTTGGGCGAAGCGCCAATTTCTCTTCAAGCACCTCACCTGCTGCTTCGGTCACAAAAGGTAACTCAGGACTAAAACCTTCAATATGATCTTTCTCCCGTGAGAAGAAGGATTCAGGAATCAACATTGGGAAATACGCATTTCGGATACCTTCCGCTTTGAATCGACGATTCGCTTCGTCTTGGATATGTTCCCAGATTTCATAACCGTTGGGCTTAAAAATCATACAGCCACGCACAGGGGCATAATCCATTAAATCTGCTTGTTGTATCGTTTGTAAGTACCACTTCGAAAAATCTTCTCGTCTTGTTACCATTTACTTTCCTCCTAAAAAATAAATAGGCTGTCCATCCTAATTAAGGACGAAGACAGCCTGCTCCGCGGTACCACCTTATTTGTTATGTGATCATAACCGACTTAGGGACCGATAAGGGAGTCCAGACCATCCTTAAGGAATAGTAGGTTCAATCCGCCAGTACCATTATTCTTTCAGCCGAGGAATAACTCTCTAAAGGCCTGCACGTATTTACTAATCTATTCTAGTCCTAATCATTATATAGCCTTTGACTTTATCTTTCAATCCTTAGTCATCTCAATGAAGTGAAACTATTCTTTGACAATCTCCTGACCATCGGCCGACAAATTATATTGGTCTAAGAGATGGATTTTATCCAGAGGCCAGTGAACTAGATCTGCTTCTCCGACAATATCCTCAAGATTAATAAAACCAAAAGACCGACCATCTAAAGAATTCCGCCGGTTATCGCCCATTACAAATAACTTACCTTGGGGAACCTTTTGTTCACCGGTCACATCTTGTAAACGGAAATCATAAGTAAACGGTCCAGAAGTTTGTTGGGATAAATCCTGTAAGTAAGGTTCGGTCAAAGCATGGCCATTCAGTATTAACTGGTCATTCTTATATTCGATTGTATCCCCAGGTAGACCAATCACGCGTTTGATATATAATTTATCTGCCTCAATGGGTGAGGGAAACACCACGACATCAAAGCGTTCAATCTTATTTTGTTTTAACATCAATAGACGTTCACCACTTTGTAAGGTATTGTCCATTGAACGGCCATTCACGATAAAAGGTTCAGCAACATAAAAAAATACTAATTTAATCGCCAATAACATGACTGCTAAGGTCAGTAATAAAGAGACTATTTCTTTAAGAAAGGCAGTAATTTTTGACATAATATCGTCCTATCTATGATATATTCTTCGCCTATTTTATCACAAGACGGCCAACAGCTAAAAGTCCTCTGACCCACTTTCAATAAATAAGCGATTATTTGTGATATGGTTGGTGGTGGATAATCCGAAATGCCCGATAAATTTGTTCAACAAGTACCAGCCGCATGAGTTGATGGGGATAAGTAATGCGACCAAAACTTAAGAGCAAATCGGCCTGATCTTTGATCGATTGGGCGATGCCTAAAGAGCCACCAATCACAATGGTTAATTTGCTCTGACCATAAGTCGCATAGTCTTCCATGGTTTGGGCAATCTCCTCTGAGGACATGAGCTTCCCTTCAATCGCCAGAATCCATAATTTCCGATCAGCTTTCAGGTGGGCTTGAATGCGATCGGCCTCTTTTTGTAAGATGAGCGCTTCTTGGGTCTCAGTCAAATTCCCTTCGGTAGCTTCATCTGCGACTTCGATAATTTTACATTTAGCATAGGATTGCAGACGTTTAAGGTATTCTGCGATGCCCATTTTTAAATATTTCTCTTTTAATTTACCGACTACAATAATTTCAATATTCACTTGCACCACCTCCAACCTATCTTATCATAATATTTCAATCATGGAAGAGAGAATAGTCTTGCATAAAGGGCCAACGACCGTTATAGTAAAACAGAGTCGAGCCATCAATTAACTTGTTGGCCCAAATTAGATAAAGAATGAGGAATGCCCTATGAAATCAAAAATTGTTGGTGTCCTAGGTCTGGGTGTATTTGGTCGAACGGTAGCCAAAGAATTGGGGAACTTTGGCACCGAGGTTATTGCCATTGACAGTAATCCTGATCGGGTTCAAATGGTTGCTGATACGGTCACTAATCCGGTAGTCGGTGACTTCACTGACATAGACTTGTTAAAGAGTACTGGATTAGAAAATTGTGATCTTGTCGTCGTGGCCACAGGCTCTAACCTGGAGTCTGCTGTCCTCGCGGTCATGCATTGCAAAAAAATGCGCGTTCCCCAAATTATTGCCAAAGCGCGCTCAACGACTTTCGAAGAAGTCTTATATGAAGTTGGCGTGACCTCCGTGGTCTCACCAGAACGTGATTCTGGTTATCGCTTAGCTTCAAAGATTCTCCGCAATAGTATTGACGAGGTCTTACGCCTTGACGAGAATGTCTCATTAATTGAATTCGAAGTTCCCCAACGTTGGGTAGGAAAGAGTGTGGTTGACCTAGACTTACGGGTAAAATATGACCTTAACTTGATTGGTATGCGTGAAGAACGAGGCGAACCGTTGAAGACCATTCCAACAGATCTTAAACTTCCTGACGAAATTATTATTGTGGCCATTGCTAGCTCACGCAAATTCGAACGCTTCGATTATTTAAATGAATTAGACTAAGAAATGGACTTATGCACAAGTTTTGTGTATAAGTCTATTTTTTACCCTCTTTACCCAAACTTATCCACAGTCCATTGTGAACAACCGCTAAAAAGGTTGATATCTCTGTGTTTTACTGCATTAATTCAGAGTAATCTATGAATTTGAGCTGATTTTATCAGGACTTATCCACAAGTTTTTCCATTTTTAGGCTAAAAAGAGGAGGTCCCTTCGGTTAAAAAAGGCTCCCTCCTCATTCTGAGAAACATATTAATTATTGTTTTGAACAGTGTCGGTTAACTTCACATCTATGGTTTGCTCTTTGCCTTCACGAATAATCTTAAGTTTAATTGTGTCCCCCACTTTGTATTGGTAGAGCACTTCTTTCAAGTTCATCGCATCAGTGACGGTTTCATCGTTAATACCAGTAATGACGTCATATTGTTGAAGTCCAGCAGTCTCAGCGGCAGATTGAGATTGAATACGCATCACGATGACGCCATCAACTTGATCTTCAGCTAATTTGAGGATATTGGTTCGAGATTCAATCGAAACTTGAGCCAAATCCCACATTTGAATACCTAGGGCTGGTCGTTCCACTTCACCCTTCTCTTCAAGTTGAGACACTATATTCTTCACGTCATTGATTGGAATGGCAAAGCCCATTCCTTCAATGGCAGTGGAGGCGAACTTACTTGAATTAATACCGATTAATTGGCCTTGAGTATTGACTAGGGCCCCACCAGAGTTGCCTGGATTAATGGCGGCATCTGTTTGAATTAAGGTCATATCCCAATCTGGATTTTGATCACCATCAGTATCGACTGATACTTTCCGATTAAGTCCTGAAATAATCCCTTGGGTCACTGAAGTCGCAAAATCTTCGCCAACAGGAGAACCAATGGCAATGGCTAGGGAACCTACTTGAAGGTCATCTGAGTTAGCAAATTCCAAAGTTGTTTTAGCATATTTAGCTGGAATGGTTAAGACAGCAATATCGCTGAGTTTATCGGTTCCGACCAAGCTTGCTTCCGTCTTTTGGCCATCGGCCATTTGAACTTCTAAGGAATCATTATTTTCAATCACATGGTTATTGGTTACGATATAGGCTTTGTCGCCATCAATCTTGTAAACTACACCTGAACCAGAACCGGCCAATTGGGGTTCAGCATCAAATTTATCCAAATTAATGCCACCATCGCTGCCAAAGAAATCACCATACATGGTTCCACTGGTGCCAGCCAATTGATAATTTTCAACAGAAACGACCGCATCACTGGTCTTAGAAACGGTATCCACGATGACCGATTCAAAGTCGGATAAATTCTGGCGTGCTCCGGCTGTTTTTTGACTATCATCCATATTTAGGTTTACTCCGAGTAATAGCATGGTAAGTAATAAAATTGCACTTCCTAACACCCCGCCAAAAATGCCTTTCCAAAAAATAGAAGGTTCTTTGCTAGTGTTAGTATGTTGAGGGGCGTTTTTTGACATTTTATTTCAGTCCTTTCATGAACATCTTTAATTTATGATTTTATCTTAGCATCAAATTATGAATAGATTATGAAAAGCAAAATAGTAATTATGAATTAATTGTCAAAATATACAGAAATAACCAAGTTTGAAAAAAGGAGAGCAGTCTAAAACTTGCTCCCCCAACTTTCATCATCTAATTTCTAAAACAAATGCGTAGCGGTCCCACGAATGGCTTCATCTTCTTATAAACGATTTAAAGCCGTTGCCTTAATAGGATCCGTCATATAGACATGGAAGGCCTCATCGACGGCAAAATCTTCTTGACTCAAGGTTTGTCGCATGGCTTCCATCGCGAGTTCTTTGGTATTATTGTCTCGGCTTAGATGGCCTAGATAAATACTCTTGGTCTTATCGCCAATTAAATCAACCATCGCTAAAGCCCCATCTACATTGGAAAGGTGGCCTTTGTCGCTAAGAATCCGTTGCTTCAAAGACCAAGGATAACGCCCCGACCGCAGCATTTCAATTTCATGATTGCTTTCGATCAGATAAGCTGAAGCGTTCTTCAAATCCGAACGTAATTTCTCAGAGACGTAGCCAGTATCGGTCAACATCACAAATTGTTTATCGGCTTTTTGAAAGGCATAAAATTGTGGTTGAATCGCATCATGGCTCACTTCATAACTTAAGACATCTAAATCACCGAAGGTTAACATTTGCTCAGCTTCGAATAGACGTCGATTGTCTGGATCAATCTTACCAATCATTTGATCCATCAGGGACCAAGTTCTGGCATTGGCATAAATCGGTAGGTTATACTTACGCGATAGGACGCCGACCCCATGAATATGATCCTTATGTTCGTGGGTAACCAAGATGGCATCAATATCTGCTAGATTGCGACCGATTTGTTTGAGTAAAGCTTCAACCTTCTTACCAGAAAGACCCGCATCAACCAGTAGTCGTTGATGGTCTGATTCTATATAGGTGCAATTCCCACTTGAACCAGAGGCTAGAATCGAGAATTGCAGACTATCACAATCTGTTTCCTTATATTTTATCTTTTCTTGACTAATATTTAACATGGACATCACTTTCTAATGCTTGCTATTGTGCTAGCTTATCACGATGACACGGCCAATGCAAGTTAGCTTCTTGAAAGCCAAATAATCAGCTTAGAAACCACCTGCACCGCTTCCCCCGCCACCGCCACCAGAACTACCACTGGAGAAGCCACCTCCTAGACCGCCACTATTGGAGCCGCTGTAGCTACTTGAGCCAAAGCTTGAATGATTCACACTCTCAGAAACTGAATCATTGAAGTGACTCAAGAATACTCCTTCATTGGCATAGAAACTGAATGGTAAGCTGGCATTCATCAATTCTTCTTGACTAAAGCTATGGGTCATCGCCTTAATAACTTTCTTTCCGTAACCAAAAGCCACTGCATAGACCAGATATTCTTCCCACAGCGCTAAGGAACCAATTTTGCGTAAATCCATCTGGCCAATATCTTTCAGCATCTGGCCAAAAGCCCGCCAAGACCGATATTGCTTGTCAGCTTCATAGGTCCTGAATGGCTGACGTATAAAGAGGACCAGGAAGATTACTAATAAGATAATCGCACAGGCGACACCCATTATAAAATAAGTCCAAACTTTTGCACTAACGATATGGGTAAAGCCGCCAATCAATCCAGATCCAACGATGCTAAAGATAGCGACAAGGAAAACTAAAGTAAAGTTAAGGCCTCCCTTCCTTTCATAAGGAGATTTATCGGGGCGAATCTCGTCAACTTGGTCAGCCAAATGGTCACTAAAATCATCCATCAAATCTTGCTGACGTTCTTTATAATCCTCATCCGCTTCCATTAAATCGCCTAAGTCACTTAAACGTAGAGCTTGACCATCCTCAAGGGTAACCAAGGCCAAGGCGTCCTTCTCATATTCTGTGAGGGCGTCATCTGCCGCTTTCAGCGGTAGAATATCTACCGTATCTTCGCCATCAACCTGGCTAATCTCTTCAATCTGTAGGTAACCACGCCGGGCCAAGTCCAACAAAGTGCTGGAGAAATCATTCGGATCGGCCACATTTTGGGACCGTACAAAGGCTTGGGACGCTAACGCTGGTTGCAGAGCTGAAGGCGGTTGGAAGAGATGTTCAGGTACATGAGCTGGCTGCGGATTAGCTTTCTTGACTAAGGACCGATGCCGAAAAATACCCATGATTAAGCCTAAAATGCCGATACTTGTTAAAATGGTCATTGCCAATTGACCTAGAGATTGTTGGCGTTCAAAGTTAATACGATCCTGTTCAACTCGAGCTTCTTCTTCTTTAACTTTCTGTTGGTATACTTTGTCAGGACTTTGCTTTGGATTCTTAGCCGTTAGGCGCGGTGGGAATAAAGCGTGAACCTCAACAAAAGTGTGAGACGGATTATCCGCTACTTGAACATCAATATAAGCTGAATCAGTCTCTCTGACTGGATAAACCTTACCGAAAGGAGAACCATGTCCCCATACATTGAAGTGTTCATCTTCATCTAGGCGGTCAGGTAAATAAATACGAGCTTCAACAGCTAAATTCTCACTAATACCACTCCCCACAATTCGCCAATTAAATTCTGCTGTATCTTGATAATTGTCAACAATGGAAGCTAGCCGATAATCCAAGACAAAAGTCTTAGTATCATTCTCACTTGGATAGAAAATTTTAAAACGAGAGACCGTTCCTTCTTCACTGCGTTGATAGGTTCCCGGGGCTTCACTATTATTTTCTTCAAAATACTGAACTTGTCCATTATCGTCCACAACACCAATATGTAAATCCAATAATTCATGACCTGAGCCATCAACATCAATCCAAACACCATTGACTTCATCAATTCTATATAGATATTCCTGCTTGAAATGGACATCGCCATTGTCTAAAATCTGAGCTTCTATCTTGGTAGATTGGATATCAAAACTTGCCGCTTGAACTTGGTCTAGGGGCAACATAAGATTCATCAGCAAGAAAAGTAAACATAGGAATTTCTTCATTGAATACTTACTCCCTTCAAAACTGTTAAAAACCACCCATGCCGCCGCGACCTCCGGATCCACCCGAAGATCCACTCGATGCACCGCCACCAAAACCACCGATATTGCTTCCTTGATACTTGCCCCAATTCGCAGCGGTTTTAGGGTGAGCTGCAGCTATGGATGAAGACATGGTCGTACGTAAGGCTCGATGTAATAAATAAGGGTTATTATAGAACGGTGTCGGCAGAGCTAATTCATTTAACTCATCCATACCATACTGTTTATTCATCGCTTCAATAACCTTATCGGCCACACCAAGCGAGATAGCATAGACTAAATATTCATCCCAGAGAGGTAGACTGGCGATCTCGCGCATATTAAATTGACCAATATCCTCCAACATCTTAGCAAAAGCACGCCACATCCGTCGTTGATAATCTTCTTCTTGAGAATATAAGGGGGCTTTCCGATTCATAAAGAACAGAATCAGAATGAAGATAAAATTTAACGATAACAAGAGGACGATTAAGACGATATGTTTCTCAATTTGGTCAAAGCCTAGGAAGAAGAACAATAGCGGCCAAACCAGTATACTCGCTAAGAGACTCAGGGCAATCCAGGAATTCACTTTGCGACGGTATGGAAGAGATTCACCGACAGCTTGTTGCCCCATTACTTGGCAGAAATTCTTAAAGCGAGTCCAGAGACGGTTTTGTCGTTTAGCAAATTGACTGTGTTGATGAATCGCCGTTTCAATCTCGGATAATTTGACCTCATCTTGGTCCTCAGTAAATAAATATTCTAAGACATAGAGTTCATGTTTCTGGAGTTGATCTTGTTGGCTCGGTTCCTTTAACAATCGTATGCGGATTGTTTTACTATCGCCACGATTGAAGAATCCCGTCCGTTGATGTTTGGCTTCTTCGCCCAAGTCTAAATAGCCTTTACGGGCTAAATCAACGATGGTTGCCGAGAAATCATCCGCATTGAGTGGCCGATTTAGATAGGAAGCAGCCATAATGGCAGGACTGATTTCTGCCGGCAAGTTAAATACATGGTCAGGAACATGTTTAGGATTCGGATTGAGCCGTTTTTTATGGTGGAAATATAAATAGAAACTATAAAGCGTCAATAAAGGAGCAAAAGCTAACAAGGCAACCAGTTTCAAGAGTTCTAATCCTTGACGTTTTTGGTAATCAGCCCGGTCTTGTTCAACTTGAGCATTGGCCTGATTAATAATCGCTTCTTTCTTGGCTTGATCCACCCGATTCTGATTGTTAGGCGTCAAAGCGGTGGGAAAGATTGCCTGAACTTCGAGAAATTGATTCGCCGATTGGTTCAAAACGCTGACTAGAATTCGACTTTGATTCTGGCTTTGATCCAACTGGATTTGCCCTTGAGGATCCCCATATAACCATGCACGGAAATCATTCTTTTGTTCAACTTTTCCGGGTAAAATAATCTCCGCATCCACATCGAAATTTTCATCAGTCCCTGTTCCGAGTAGTTTGCGATTTAATTCGGCGGTGTCCTGATAATTCGTGATTAAATTTTCCAGACGATACTCAAAGACGAAGTCGACTTTTTCATTTTGACTCGGATAAAAGACAGTAAACTTCAGTAGGTCATCTTCAACCTGGGTTTGGAAGGTGCCAGCTTGACGGCTGGTCGATTCTTCCAAGTAGCGAGTCTTTCCTGTTTCTGGATCTTTGACCCCTACTCGATAAGGACCAAGGTTAACCTCTTGTAAATCAACCTGGTAGATAACCCCATTCAATTGTTTAATATCATAAGTCTGAGTTTCCGTAAATAAGACATCTCCCTCAGCGGTAATATCGCCAATTAATTCAACATGGGTAATATCATAATTTACTTGATTATCTTGAGCAGATACGGGCAAGTATCCCATCCCTAAAGCCATTATGGATAATATTATAATAAAGAGCCCTCTTGATAATTTCTTCATGGCATTCGCTCCCTTATTTTTCATAGTTTTATTCTAACATGTTTGTTTCCTTTTCTACAGTAAGTTAAAAAGCTTTCAAGAATTTACTCAAGTTATTTAAGCTAGAGAGGACGAAGGAAAGACTGATCGCAAAAATATTTAAATGTGGTCAGTGATCTTAGCTTGTCGGCAGTTGATTTGGATAGCAAGCTTTTTTGTTAATTCAGTTAAAGTGTTTCTTTTATCCTACCAGAGAATTAGCGAGTAAGCCGATTGCCCAGTTTATAGTGGCTAAATTTCATGGCACAAAAAAACAACTACAAAGACTGAATTAAACAGTTTTGTAGCTGTTCCAAACTTTATAATTCTACATATAAAGATTGATGCTGTTAGCCATTGTCAACTTGTAATCGACTTTGGAGAATCCGACACCTCAGCAGCATTCTATCTTAGCGTGGACCCAAAATAGTGCCGCGTTTGGCTTCAATATACACGGTACGAACTGTGCCATCCGGTTGAGTATACATAATTTCCCAGACTGGCGAAAACACGGAAAAATCTTTTAACTTATCGATTCGATAATAACTTAAACGTGAATAATCGATCCGTGAGTTATCAGGAATAAAAGTTTCGACCCGGCCATCAATAATCTGAAAAGCATCACGCTCTGAAATAGTTTGGGTATTGGTATCCAGAAGTTTGAGTTGATCTTGGTAGGTCTGGGTGTAGGAAACAGCTTGATAGTCTTCATTGAGCATCAATTTAATTTCAGCGGTCCCATCTACAATCTTATGGTCTTCATAAGCGGTCATTTGCATATAAATTGCCCGTTCCAAAAGCGAATAGCGAGAAAATTTATATTGATTGCCCGCTACGAAATACGTCTCATCGGCAAAGAAATTTTGTTCTAACTTTTTTACCTGATCATCCGATAAGCGAGCGGTTTGATTATTTAAATTCAAGCCCAAATCAATTGGTTCGATAAAGGTCGCCTTGACCCGATTATTCTCATCAATCTCAACCTCTTGATTAGCTAACTGTTCAATATGATCTGCTAAATAAGTTGAATTGTCTGCCTTAACCAAGGGTAGAGAAGTGGCTTCCTCAGCAATATCATCGAAAACCACCCCACGGTTCTTCAATTCTTCTTCAATGGTATACTGCATCACCGCTTTATCGGGTTCTGCCCCACTGACGCGATTATACAGGATAAACAGTAAATAGAGGTCAAAGATCAGGAAGAAAGCTAAAAGCAAGACCTGTATGCGTTTAAAGTCCATTGCTTACTCACCTCCTGGTAAAATTTCAGTATCATCTTGAAATTCAGCCTCAAAAGCGGCTGAGTCCATCTGATCCAAACTATAAAAATTATCATCGATTTTAATATACCATTTTGGAATTAGGTGGGCTTTCTTCCCTGCTTCCATATCGTCCTGCCATTGATAACCGATAAAGACATCATCAAACTGGCTCAAGCTATAACCATGATCTTTAACCTTTTCGAAAATCTCGGCCGCTGAAGCCAATTGAATCGACTGACTTTGATCAGGGATGTGAGCATGGAATATTAATAAAGGAAACTGATAACGATAGATATCGCCACTATTATTGTTTCGTATATACATTTTACTAGAACCATAATCATTGGTCCGACCCAGACTAAATATAGGCAAGTTATTTAGATATCGTCGATATTGGGCCAGGTTATGCTTAGCCCCCATCAAGCGTAAATCGCCTGGCCAATAGTCATAACGCTTAATATATTTAAAGGTATTCTCAATCTTCTCTGCGAAACTCCGTTGATTCGTATCTCCAGGCCGGTTGACCCGTACCGATAACATTTGTTTATCCTCAGTGAAATCTAGCGTATATTGATAATTAAAATACGTAACTTTTGTGTTCGAGGTCTCAGTATTTTTAAGCGCCGCATTTTCTGAAAAGGCACTTAAAAAAAGGTGCTCAGGAATACTCTCTAAAGTATATACCTGATCATCGAGATGAACAGGATCATTTGGCAAATAAATCATCCCTGCTTTCCCAATGTAGCCTTGGACTTCGATGGCTTGTACCTTGCTTTGGCTGACTTCTTGATGTAGACTCTTTCGATCCACCGCTTTATTCAAATGACCTAAATAATATTGGTTCGTTCGGGTATTTAATAAATATACAGTCCGTTCGCCATCTAAGGGATAAATAATTTGGTTGATGTAAGATTCTGCCTGATCTTCTTGATGAATTTGGACATAATCTGTCAGAAAACTTAAGGGGATTTCATCGGCAAATTGAACTTGAAGATGATTTAAGGCATAAAGATTCTCAATAAATTTTTGATCCTCTTGAAAGTCATCACGACTTAAATTAATCTGATTCTCTGCCAGAGTGCTTGCCAAACTTTCAATTAAAGTAGGATCAATGATCCATTCAGTAGCTTCTTCTGAGCGATAAATATATTTAAAAGGTTTGTATGTGTCTTTAAATTCTAACGCACTGGTTTGATAAAAATTGGGAATATCGCGTTCACCTTGCATCACCACTTCCTGGTTCCCCTCAGTCTTACCTGGTTGAAGAAGTTGTTTGAGCGAAGTCATATCATACAAAAGATAATAGGTTAGCAGCACATTCAACAAGACACAGAAAGTTAATACAAAGGATAGGATTCGATTTCTACGCATTATTCCCACTCCTCATCAATATCATCATAGTTGGAATAGGGCAACTCAAAAGAGAATTGAGAGCCTTGGCCTTCAACACTATTGACCCAAATCGTTCCCCCATGAAGCTCAATAACTTCTTTAGAGATGGCCAAGCCCAGACCACTACCTCCTTGAGCCCGCGATCTCGCTTTATCGACCCGGTAGAAACGTTTAAAGAGGTGTTCCTGATCTGCCTTAGAAATCCCTAGACCTTGGTCTATGACCGTGAAGATAACACTGTCCAGATTATCCTCAATTCGAACCGTTATTTGCCCACCATCTGGGGAATATTTCAGGGCATTATTTAATAAATTATCAATCACTTGGGTCATCCGATCTTGATCGATATCAACATATATATCGCGCGAAGTATATTCACGAACAATCTGGTAACAATCAGATTGACCCTCAGATTCTAACGTAAATTGTATCCGGTCTAAGATATGGTCTACAATCCGTTTAAAATCTACATATTCCTTCTCTAAGACAATTTGACCCCCGTCCATTTTGGACAGGTTTAACAGGTTGGCAATCATTCGAATCATTCGATTACTTTCAGATTGGATGACTTCCAAGAATTGAGGAGCCAAATCAGGATCCTTCCAAGCTCCATCACTCAAAGCTTCACTGTAAGATTTCAAGCTCGTTAGTGGGGTTCGCAATTCATGAGAAACATTAGAAACGAAATCTCGTCGTTCTCGTTCGGTCTTTTCTTGTTCGGTAATGTCCGTTAAGACACAAACTAAGCCGGTAGCAAAACCTGTCTCCCGTCGGATGACCGAGAATTCACCTTTGAGAATCGAATTATTACCATGACGATCCGGCCGTTCAATTAAGATATCTTGGTCGCCCTTAAGTAAATCACGCATCGAATAATTCTGATGAACATCTAGAAGACGGAGAATCGACTTGCCAATGGCCCGTTCGTGAGGCATATCGAGTAAGTATAGGGCTCGGTCGTTGACTAGCAAGACATTCCCCCGTTGATCGGTTCCGATAACCCCGTCAGTCATATGACGCAAAATCCCGTCCAATCTTTGCCGTTCGGACTCCGTTGATTCTTGGGCATCTTTAACTTTCTCGGCTAATTCATTAATGGTTAAGGCCAGCTCTCCTAGCTCATCATAGCCCATGAGTTCTGCTGGATAATTATAGACCCCTTCTGAAATTCGGATAGCCTGCTGACGCATGTTCTCAATCGGTCGAGTAATCCCTTGCGAGACAATCACCGATAAAATAAGGGCTAAGACGGCCGCAAACAAAGCCGATTGAATAAAGAGATCAATAATATTATCCGTCTGCGTATAGACGGATTCCATATTCGTTTCAATAACAACAGCACCTAAAACCTGGCTTAAGTCGTTATTCATGATGGGTTTAATCAGTTGGTACAGACGGTCTTGCGTATTGCCATCGGTCATTTCACTGGCGATAGTCGTCTGCGATAAGAGCACTTCCCTTAACTTAGGCATTGAGGTTTGCGCTCCGACACCCGTTTCCCCCAAATCTTGATTCGTCGCAATGATGGTTTCCTGGGGATTGACGACCAACAGCTTGGTTGGATTCGCGGTGGTAAAGGTACTTAACACTTGATTCAACCGGTCATTCTGTTCGATCGCATTCAAGTCTTCTGAAAGGATTGGCGATAAATTATTCGTCAAAAAATCAGCTTGCGAATTAATCTGGGTCTTGAATTGACCCAAGGATTGCATCTCAAGCTCATTGATAAAATACACCCCAATAAATTGAAAGACGATCAAAAGAATGAAAACAAATAAAAGGGGGATTTTAAAATATATCGATTGAAAAAAATTAAAGGGCCGTCGGTTCATTAAAAATTACTCCTGTTCTGGATTCTTCAAGAAGTAGCCTACACCCCGACGGGTCATTAGAAATTCAGGTCGGCTAGGTTGAGTTTCAATCTTCTCACGTAAACGGCGAATGGTCACATCCACGGTCCGAACATCACCAAAATAATCATAACCCCATACGGTTTCCAATAAATGTTCCCGGGTCATGACTTGACCGATATGTTTGGCCAGATAATGTAAGAGTTCGAATTCACGGTGAGTTAATTCAATTTCTTGACCATTCTTGGAAGCAATATAGGCATCCTGATGGACCACAAGGTCACCAATCTGAATATCGCGGTTTTGTTCGGTTTCTTGATCGGCACCTTGCAAAGCGTTCCGCCTCAAGTTTGCTTTCACCCGAGCTATCAGCTCACGATTTGAGAAAGGTTTGGTCACATAGTCATCGGCTCCTAATTCTAAACCAAGAACCTTATCTATCTCTGAATCTTTAGCCGTTAACATAATAATTGGGACGGCACTGGTCTTGCGGATTTCTCGGCAGACTTCCAACCCATCTTTCTTCGGCAACATCAAATCCAAGACAACAAGATCAGGCTTACTGGCTTCGAAGACACTTAAAGCTTCTTCGCCATCATAAGCTTTCTCAACTTGATATCCTTCATTCACTAAATTAAATGAAATAATATCCGAAATTGGCTTTTCATCATCTACGACTAATATTTTCTTCATGCCAATCACTCCTTTGACTCTAATTGTTATACTTGTTGTCTTTATGTATTTTTAGAAAATTCTACTTGGACTGAATCTTTCACAATATAAACTCATTATACTCTTTTTACCTATAATAACAAACCTTGCTAGCTTTTCACAAGTCCATTCATTTTTCTAAAATTTCCCGGCAGATAGAAGGAGACCCCCCAATTCAATTAAAATGGGGGGCGGTAGTTATGTAGATAGGAATCGGGAGAGAGGTAATCCCTCAGACTTTATTCAAAGACAATCACTGGCGTACCTAATTCAACAGCAGCAAAAACTTCTGGCATAATATCTGGTGGCGTATTGATACAACCTAGAGATCCAGAAACTTGGTAAGTGTTACCACCGAAATTGGACTGCCAGTTCGCATCATGAATTCCCTGGCCGGTATCGTCAAAAGGCATCCAATAAGCCACAGGTTGAACATAATCTCGTTGGGTCCGTGGATTATAACCCTTTAATTCAGCGTTCTCTTCTTTGTCCCAGACAGAATATGCACCCGGAACGGTGTCTGTACCAATTTGTCCTGTAACAATCGGTGTTTGCAGAACTTCTTGGCCATCTTTATAAATAAACATAGTTTGGTTGAGAACATCAATTTCTACGTAAGTGTCACCAATATCATTACCGTTATTGCCATAACCGGTGCCAGCAATCGCTGGATCTCGTTTGACATCTTCACCTTTGTATAGGTCTTGAGCAATCTGAGCGGCTTCTGCTTCACGGTCAATCGACCAGCCTAGGGTCCCTGGTTGGACAGTGACTTCGCCTCTAAGCGTTGATTTAAAGGTTCTTTCTTTTAAGAAAGTAGCATACTGATCATTATAGGTCTTTAAGAATTCTTGGATCAGAGCTTCGTCATAGACAATCTGATTGGATCCATCAAAGTAAATCCATTTCTCAATTTCTTTCTGAGGGATCACTTCATCATGTCCATCGATGGTTAAGGTAATCTTGGTAGAAGTAGCCTCATCAATTTGTTTCATTGTATTTTGAATGCTTTCATCATCAGCTGTCAGGGTTGGTTGCATATAATACTGATTGACTTCAATCTTTTGTTGCCCATCTTGAAGTTGACTCGCAATGGCTTCCTTCAATTGGGTTAAATCCACTTGATTGCCTTCTTTGGCATCGACCACGTAGTAACCCTTGCTTTCATTATAATCAATGGTCGCATCACTGGCAGGAGTTCTTTCACTATTATCTAGGCCTGCTTTCAATAGGGCTTGATTAAGGACCTTATCATCAATATCGATGTTTTTTAGCGTATCTCCATCAAAGTGTTGGCCCTTGAAATAAGAGAACAACCATAAATTTGGATTTTGGGCATTATATATTTTTTGGAGTTGATCGATAGTATCTAATTTTGGGTTTAAATCTTTCATAGCAAATTTGCCTAAACTTTTCCCATTTTCGGTAATTTCTACTTCTTGATTGACCAGATTTTGCTCTACGGCTTCCTTAGCTTCGGCCAAAGTCATGTTGCTAACATCGACTTGACCAATTTTGGTATTGGGTTGGAATTTTTCAGCATAATGATAAATGCCAAAGCCATAGCCCAGCAAAAGAATTAGTACAATTGAAAGGGCACTAATAATAACTTTCTTCATATATGATACTCCCATCTTAGATTTTTCTACTGTATCCTATCATGCAATTGTGAATATTTTGCTACTTTTTTGCTACTAATTATTTTCTTTTCGAACTATTAAAAGGCCATCCCCTAGCGGCAAGTAGGATTCCCTTAAAGCTGGATTCGCCTCAACCACATCTAAGAGTTCATTGAGTTTACGATGAATCTTGCGAACCCGCTTGGGAATCTGCTCTTCAGCATCGAAGACGGTTCCCGCTTGAAAGACATCGTCAATCAACAATAGACCGCCACGTTTTAATAATCGTAGGCATTCAGGTAAGAACTCAACATACTTGGCCTTCGCTGAATCCATAAAGATTAAGTCATAAGGTCCCGATAGTGTCGGTAAGATATCGACAGCATCGCCCTCAATGAGCTTTATTTTATCAGTCAGTCCCAATTTGTCAAAGTTTTCTTTTGCTTTTTTTGCCATTAAGTCATAGCGATCAATCGTGGTAACGAGACCCTCAGATCCGATATGCTGGGCCAACAAACTGGCTGAGAAGCCAACTGCCGTACCAATCTCAAGAATTTGTTGGGGTTGGTAGATCATACACAATAAATCAATAAACTTGGCGGTTTCATGGGGAATAATTGGGACTCCGGCCTGATGAGCTTCCGCTTCTAAGACACCCAGGGAGCCAGGGAATTCTCCTTGACGGGTCCGCATAAAGTCTAGCACCTGCTGATTGACAATCGGCCGATACATCATTTCATTCTGCATATATTTTCCTCCAATTGAAAAACGAACGAAAGATATCCATTAAGACATCTTTTTCGCTCGTTTGCTTTCTCTTATCCTTCGTCTGCTTCATTTTCTTCTTCAATCTCTGCCTTATGTTCAACCACATTGTCTCGTTCATAATAGATTTCATCGATATTTTGAGTCAGGTCATAGGCCGAATCAAGATGATAATCTGGATCTCGTTGAACATGGATTCCCCGAATTCGACCATTCTCAATATGGCTCGTGGTCAGAACCCACTGATTACAACGTAACATAATCCGTTCATCATCGTCTGGGACATAGCCTAAATGATAAATAATTAAACCGGCAATCGTATCGACTTCATCCGATTCTAACTTCTCATCGAAGTATTGGTTAAATTTATCGAGAGGCAGAACGCCATTTAAATAATAATTATCTTTATCAATCTTGCGGATATCCGAGCTATCGTGAATATCCGATTCGTCTTCAATTTCACCAACAATTTCTTCCAAGATATCTTCAAGGGTTACTATCCCTTCGACCCCACCATATTCATCTCGTAGGATGGCCAAGTGAGTCTGTTCTCGTTTAAATTCGACCAGTAAGTCATCGATAAAAATTGTTGAAGGAACAAATAAGGGATCTGACATGATCTGACGAAAATCGACGTCGCTGAAATCTTGACGGCTTAATTGTTTCAAGACATTCTTAACATGGATGACGCCAATCACATTATCTTTATCTTCTTCATAAATAGGCAAACGTGAAAAAGGACTATCTAAAATCTCATTCAGTATATCTTGATAGTCATCTTCAATATCCAACATTTCCGTATCTGTCCGCGGTACCATAACTTCTCGAGCTAATTTGGTATCTAACGAGAGCACGCCTTGTAGCATGGTAAACTCTGCTAAGTCGATTGATCCTTCTTTTCGACTTTCTTGCAGAATTGCCTTCATCTCATCTCGGGTAAATTTCTCACGAATTTCAGAAAATTCGATCGGGGTAATTTTTTGCAAAAGATCAGTTGAAGTTGATAATAACCAAACAAATGGTTTAAAAATCGTCTTAACCACCGCCACAAAACCAGAGGTAAACATCGCTACCTCTTCCGGCATCTGTAAAGCGATTTGTTTAGGATAAAGTTCACCTAAAACTAAAGAAAGATAAGATAGAATCATTGTCACTAACACAATAGCAACCGTTGAAGCTGCTGGAATATCTTTCAAAACCCCCGACAAACGATTGGCAAAACTAGTTGCCGCAGAAGCAGAAGATAGGAAACCGGCTAAGGTAATGGCGACTTGGATGGTCGCTAGAAAATCATCTGAATCCTGTAAAAGGTCCAAGACCCTTTTCGCCTTCTTATTACCCTCTTCGGCAAGATTGGTCATCTTTGTCTGATTCAAAGAAACAAAGGCCATTTCACTGGCAGCAAAGATGGCATTAATAACGGTTAATAAGATAATGACGAATATTTGAGGCCACAAGGAACCTGGTTCATCCATTTTTTGTACTCCTTTTATTGGTTAAAAATTTATATTACTTATAATATAAAAAAAACAAAGGGGAAAAGCAACCTTTTTAGCAGACACTTTTGCTTGATTTAGGTTTGCTTTACCCCGAAATTTCCTATAAGGGATACACTTCAAATTCATAATTTTTGGCTCGTAGATACTGGAGTAGAGACTTCAAGCGTAACTGATCCAAAGAATAGGGTAGGCCATATAAGATATAGGCACTCGTATTATAATCTGAAGCCTCAAGCGTCATTGCTGAGCCGATATCACAAAAGCGATTAATCATCTGACTTACCTTACGCAAATCTCCCTTGAACCCTTTAGACTTGATGGCTAAGACACAAGATAGTCGCCCCATCACCCAAGCCTGTTGTAAATAATCTAAGAAAGTTTCATGGTAAATCACACCCATAAAACTATTCTGTTCACTTAAAACAGCGATAAAAGGCAAATCCTTTAATAAAAAGACGAGGTGGAGGATCGAATCATTCTCAATAATTGTCTTGGTCGTATTCTTTAAGAAGAAAGTTACTGCCAGCTGACTCAAGTCTGCTTCTGGATGATGAAATTTATATTTATAAATATGATAGCGATAAATATTGCCCCGATACATATTGCCTGTCGCATCAACCACAGGAGCATTCCTTAGGCTATTATCTTCAAGAATTTCGATAGCGTCCAAGCAATTCATAGTTTCTGATATGCAAATCATCTTTTCTTTAGGAATCATGAGGTTTTTTAGCATAGCATACCGCTCCTACATTTTTTCTTAGCATTCATATTCTAACAAATTATCTAAGAATAAACAATATTCTCTCATCTTATTTTAATTATTATGCAAAAATGGATTGCCCACTTGCTCGCTTTGAACATCTGTTGCTGGTCCATGACCTGGGTACAAACGGAAATCGCCAGGTAATGTCAGAATTTCTTGACGAATATGACTCAATAATTGGTCTAAACTTCCCCCTGGGAAATCTGTCCGCCCAATGCTGGACCGAAAGACGGTATCTCCCGAAATCACAAAGCGATCTTCGGCAAAAATATAGATGACTGACCCTGGACTATGCCCTGGAACATGGCGAATTTCAAATTCAAAGCCAGCAACTTGCTTGGCTCCTGTGGTTTGCCAAAGATGCTCTGCAGGTCGCTGAATTACCTTAGGTCCCATATAGGCTGATAGATTCAATTGGGGATCGGTCAGGAATTCAGCCTCCGTATGATGAATATAAGCCTCAATCTGATAATGATCGCGAATCGCATCTAAGGCCCCAATATGATCGAGATGACCGTGGGTTAATAAAACAGCTTGTGGTAGCCAACCTTGGTCACTAATCCAGGCAATAATCTGTTCAGCTTGGTCGCCGGGATCGACTAAGAGGGCTTCCTTGTGCTCATTAACTAAGGCATAGGTATTTTCTCCAACCCGGGGTAATTCGATACTATGGACCTGAATCATGATTGATCACCTTCCTGAATATAAACTCGCGGTACCCGTTTGGAAATACTAGTCAATATCTCATAACCGATCGTGTTAATTTCTTTAGCCATTTGGGAAGCATGATTCTCAAGTTGGCCATCACGACCAATTAAAGTCACGGTGGTGCCAACAGGATAATATTTAGGCAGGCGAATCATTAATTGATCCATATTAATCACACCCACAACCGGGCAAGCTTGACCATCGACTAAGATAGGAAGTTTATGATAATGGCGGAGCCAACCATCAGCATAGCCAATTGGAATAGTAGCAATCCATTCAGTGTCTGAACTGGTATAGGTCGCCCCGTAAGAAATCCTTGTTCCTGCTTCAACTTCTTTGACATAAACGATTTCTGAGACTAAAGACAAAATAGGTTGAAGTGGATCTGGCGCCGGATATTGGTCTTTGGGATCCAAGCCATACATACTAATCCCATAGCGGATAATGTCTGACTGAGGTTGTCGCTTCTGCCAAAGCCCCATGGCTGAATTAGCATAATGACGTAGGCTGACACTTTCAGGGACCGCGGTCAGTAAATCTTGCCAGTGCTCCCACTGATGCTCAACATATTCAGCAGGTCCACCACCAATCGTAGAGAAATGGGTAAAGACCCCTTCCCATTCAGCCCAAGGATAGGCTGAAATTCCTTCAGCAAATTCTTGAATCTCAGCTTTCGATCTTAAACCGATTCGGGTCATTCCCGTATCTAGGGCTAAGTGGAAGTTTAGTTTCGACTGATCCAATAAATCTAAATGATCGGTGGCCTGCAATTGTTGATAAGCTTGCTCAAAGAAGTCTAAATGAGAAACGGTGATAGAAATTTGATAAAGTAAAATCTCTGCCACTCCCCGCGGATCCGTTAATCCCAAGACCAAAATCGGCAGCTGATCAATTCCGTTCTTTCTTAAATGAATGGCTTCATCAACGGTAGCCACAGCTAAACCTTGGGCACCCGCACGAATAGCAGCCTTGGCAATCGGAACTGCTCCGTGACCATAGGCATCCGCTTTAACGACTGCATACAACTTTTGGTCTTCTTTCATTCGTTGTTGAATGACTTCGATATTATGATTCAAAGCATCTAGATCAACAATTGCTTCGGTTGGCCGATGTTCATAAGCGTTCTTCATAATTTAAATCCTTTCTCTAGCAAACTCTGTTTAATCTCGTTCTCACTTAAATCAATTAGGCAAGTTGCCATAGCCACACTATGGGAATGGCTGATTGATAATAAGACTGAATCTAGAATCGGGCCTTGACTGAGGACTGGACGGCCTGTCTTATCATTTAAGACACTAATCCCAGCCATCTTAAGAGGATGAATCAATCCGGTCCCCAAAGCTTTGCTATAAGCCTCTTTGACACAAAAGCGCCCAGCTAAGAATTCAATCTGACGCTGCTCATTTTGCAGCAATTCGAAAAACTCTAGTTCTTTCGGTGAGAGAATTTTTCGAATGATTTGTGGATTACGAGCATATGCCTGTTTGATTCTTTCTATCTCAATAATATCTGTTCCTAACCGCATGATCCCACCTCAAATTAAACCTAATCACGATGTTGACGAATTTTAAATTGACCTTTTTTCTTGGTTTTCTTTCGCGGATGTCCTTTACGATCCCGTTGACGAGATGAACGTTCCTGATGATGATCTCCGTGTTTCGCTTTGTCCCCTTTATGTCTTGAACGATGTGACCGTCTGGATTTAGCTGATTTCTTGTCGTGCTGGCTGTGTGGTAAAGGTTTCTGCGGAGAAATCTCCACTTCAATATCAGTCGATGAGGATATAATCTCACTTAGTAAAGCAGCAATCACGTCATTAGCTACATAGTGTTCTAAAAGTTGCTTAGCCACATTACGGTATCGATCTAAGTTATCATGAGCAATCTCATCATCCATCCGTTCGATTAATTGAAGAACCTGTCCATGGAGGGCTTCTTTATCAGTTGGAGGACTTAATGGTTTCATATCCTTGCGAGTTAACTTCTCAATCGTTCTTAAGTAGGCCATTTCGCTATTTTGGACAAAAGTAATCGACATCCCGTCTTGACCGGCTCGCCCAGTTCGCCCAATACGATGGACATAGGATTCAGGATCTTGTGGAATATCATAATTATAGACATGGGTTACCCCCGAAATATCTAAGCCACGAGCAGCCACATCGGTAGCCACTAGTAACTCAACACTTCCCTTACGAAATTCATGGATCACACTGGTTCGTTTTTGCTGGGTGATATCGCCATGAATTAATTCTGCATTAAAACCTCTTAAACTTAAGCCACGGCCCACTTCATCGACCCGTTTCTTCGTCCGACAAAAGACAATAGCCTGGCTAGGATTCTGCACTTCCAAGAAACGGGTTAAGATGTCAAACTTCTCATCGTCACGACATTTCACAAAGAACTGTTCGATTAAATCGGCAGTCATTTGGGCGGCTTTAATCTTAACGATTTGGGCGTCGATTAGAAATTGGCTTCCCAATGCTTGAATCGCAGGGGGCATGGTCGCCGAGAATAAGAGTGTCTGCCGACTGGTAGGCGTTTCAGCAATAATGGCTTTAATATCATCAATAAACCCCATATTCAACATTTCATCGGCTTCGTCCAGTACCAGAGTTTGGAGTTGGTCGAGTTTCAGCACCTTGCGCCGGATTAAATCTAAAATCCGTCCAGGCGTTCCCACAACAATATCAGGTTTCAAGCGCTGAATCCGATCAATCTGTTTGCCAATCGGTGATCCGCCATAGACCACATAAACCCGGGCACGTTGCCCTTTCCCTAAACGGAAAATTTCCTCTTGAACTTGGATAGCTAATTCGCGGGTCGGCGCTACAACCAAGCCTTGAATCGAGGATAGGGAATCTACTAATTTGTTTAGCATTGGCAAGCCAAAAGCGGCCGTCTTTCCAGTTCCGGTCTGAGCTTGACCAATCAAATCTTGTCCTTGTAAGGCAATCGGAATCGCTTCTTGCTGGATGGGAGTGGGTTCTTCAAAACCCATCTCTTCTAGGGTTTCAATTAATTCTTTTCTTAAATGTAGTTCGTTAAATTTCAATAAATCTCCTCTTTTTCTTTCAATGAATATTTCATAAACAAATAAAAACCGCACATCCTGTTCGACAAAGCAGAAACGCCTTGCGAGCAGGTCGTGCGGTATATCTACCGACTGCTTAAAGGTCCACACTTACAGTAACAGTCTAACATGGATGAAGACGAGTCACAAGAAAATCTTTACCAAATCCCTTAATGGGTAGCGTGACCCGTTAAAGCTGTCACGACTTGTAATAAATCCACACCCCAGCTTGACTTCACTAAGACTAAGTCATCCGCTTGAACATCTGCCTGTAAAGCTCGAATTAAAGTTTGATGGTCACGAGCTTCGTAGAAAAGTTTTTGAGGGTCGTATTTGTGCAACAGTTCTTGGTAAAGGTAGGCCATCTGTTCCCCAAATAAATAAACGGTGTCAATCTTTTCCGGATCGAGTGCTTGGGCTAAATCACGGTGGTAGGCTTCGGAATTCTCACCCAATTCGCGAATATCGCCTAAAACCGCAATCTTTCTTCCTTTAACAGCAAGTTGAGCTGTAGATAAGGTATTAAGAATGGCCTTCATTGAGGTCGGACTAGCATTATAAGCATCATTAAGGACTTGTGCGCCATTCGGCATCTGCAACCATTCCAAACGATTAGCCGTTAGTTTGAATTGAGCCAATTGGAAGATGGCTTGTTCGATTGGAACGTGCAAGGAGCGGGCGATACTTAACGCGATCAGGGCATTGGACACATTATAAGAGCCAATCACTGGAATCATGCATCTTACATTCTCATCGAGATTGGTTCTGAAGAACGTTTTATCTTGTGTTTCTTCTATATCATAGGCATAAACATCGTTCGTTTGGGCTAAACCGAAACGCACCGTGTTAATGGTCTTATTCAGCTCAGGCATTTCCTGTTCAATCAAGACTTCTTCGCCTGGATAGAAGAAGGTGCCGCCATCTTTCAAACCATATAGAATCTCTAATTTAGCTCGAGCAATCCCTGCCCGCGTCTTAAGAAATTCAAGATGACTTTCACCAATCAAGGTAATCGCAGCGATATCGGGTTGAACAATCTTGCTCAGTGTTTCAATTTCGCCAAAGTTACTCATCCCTAATTCAGTGACCACCACTTCGGTATCCTCTGGCATCTGTAGAATGGTATAAGGAACCCCGATTTCATTGTTGTAGTTTCCCTGGGTCTTATGGACGCGATATTTAACAATCAATACCTGAGCGGTCATATCTTTGGTGGTTGTTTTACCATTGCTTCCGGTAATGGCAATCACGATCGGATTAATCAATCGACGATAATACTGAGCGAGTTCTTGCATTGCTAATAAAGTATCCTCAACATAAATGACGGATATCTTATCCGTAGGCGCAGGTAAATCTTTACGCGACCAGAAAGTTGCTACCGCTCCTTGTTCAATCGCCTGTTCTATGTATTGATGGCCATCCGTCTTACCCCCGGTTAAAGGAACGAAGAGGGTCCCTTGACTGACTTTACGAGAATCAAACTCTACATTACTAATATAAATATCTGGTTGGCGAAGCTGGCAGTCCAAGGTTTGAATATTAGCCAAGGCCTGCTCAAGTTTGATATTTTTCAAGAAACAATGCTCCTTTACTGATTTTTTAATGCTTGACGCATTTCATAACGTTTCAGTGCCAGTTGAATCAGCTCCTCGATGAGGTCGCGGGTGCTGAGGCCCGTTTCATTCCAAAGACATGGATACATACTATAAGGGGTGAACCCAGGCATGGTGTTTAATTCATTAATATAGACATCGTTATTGGCAGTCACAAAGAAATCGGCGCGAGATAGACCGCTTCCGTCGATGGCTTGATAGGCTTTGAGGGCGTAGTCCTGAATGGTCAAGGAAACACTTGGATCAAGCTCGGCAGGAATCTGCATTTTCACTGTATTGTTGATATATTTCTCGTCATAGTCATAGAAATCACTATCCTTAACTAACATCCCGACCACAGAGGCATGAGGATCTTCATTGCCCAAGATGGCCACTTCACATTCATAGGCAGTAATTCCTTGTTCAATCACAATTCGGCGGTCAAATTTCAGAGCGGTTTGAATCGCTTCTTTTAAATCTTCACTGCTTTCGACCCGACTGATGCCGACTGAAGAACCCATATTGGCTGGTTTAACAAAAAGCGGATATAAGAGACTGCCTTCTATTTTTTGAATTAAGGCTTCTTGATCTTCCAGCCATTCTCGTTTAACAAAAGCGATATAAGGCACTTGAGGAAGCCCCGCTTTATCAAAGAGTTGCTTACTGATAATCTTATCCATCCCAGTCGCTGAAGCAGTCACCCCCGCTCCTACATAAGGCAAGTTTAATACTTCAAGCAAACCTTGAACCGTTCCATCCTCACCATTAGGTCCATGAAGAACTGGAAAGACAACCGTATCCTTGTCCTTAATATCACCTGGATTGATCACCACACCGGTTGAGATGTCACCGGGCTGCTCAGCCCATGATTCTACAAAAGCCTGTTCGAATTTCAACTGTGAGGCATCTTCTAAAGGCTTTTCCATCAAAGGCCCCTTTAGCCATACACCTTTGCGCGTAATATATACAGGTAGGACTGAATAAACATCCAGCATAATTTCTTGACTAATATTAAAGGCAGAAATGATCGAAATATCGTGCTCTGCACTCTGTCCTCCATAAAGCAACACTATTTTCATTAGAATACTCCTCCATAACTAATCGGTGTCAGATAATTTTAGTTCAACATCCCACTGCTCGCCATTGGTATCATAGATGATAAAACCTATGTGATCACTCGGCCTTTGGTCACGACTCAGTAAGGTTAATTGATCTTCGATAATATTTAAAGGAACATACCAACGCGTTCCTTTCTGATAAGCCTGGTTAAAATTAACTTTCAGGCCGGTGGCAAAGATGGGGGCAATTTCCTCGACCCTATCTTCGACCATAGATTGAACATGGGTTTTGCGTAGAAAAGCCAGTGGGTTTCCCTCGTTAATTAACTCAACCATCTGTTCTTTCATGGCTCGTTGGAAACGAGGATAAAAGTGGCTGACGTACCGATAATAGACCTTGTTGAGTCCATTGGGCAGTGTCAAATACACATAATTATTCTGTAGCTTATAAAAAAACGCCGATCGCAGAGATTTATTAGCATGGAATAAATACAGAATTTCGGCAATCTCACTCGGTGCGAGTTGGTGTATAGCTTCGACACTTTCGAAATCAATCCAATTCGAAATTCGCAAGCCAGCCTTAACGACAGAAGAAAGATAATCTTGAATTTCTATTTTCCCTCGCAATATTTTAAAATTCGTTAAGCTATCATAACGCCCATAATCTTGCGGGGCCTCAGCTAAAATCATATTATCCGGAAAGTAGCGATCCAGAAAATCATTGGCCACAAAATTTATACCCCGAGTCATCACATGATTCGTTACCGAGTCATAATGTATATATAAATTCTTGCGTTTCATCTCTGGCCCCCTTTCCTTAAACTTAGACTGTCTATATTTTACCGTGTTTAACCCAACTTGAAAAGACTCTAGAAACTATATTATAGCACTGCTTAAGCTAAAAGAAAGCCATCATTCAAAAATTACGCCTTGAAATTCTTACATTCGATTAAATACCCAGATCTCTTTCGGAGTTTTTATCTTCAAACGATCAGGAAATTGAAATACAAGCTGCTAATAAAATATAGATTAAATCGAAACAGGATTCCCAATAGATTTTCTAACTTCACTTATTTGTTTAAACAGATTGAACATCTCAATCAACTTTAAAAAACAAAAAGACGAATCAGTTCGACTCGCCAGCACTCGAAGATCCACGTAGCTTACAAGTGCTTAGCGACTTGTCGCTTAGAGCTTGTCTAGTGGATCTAGTCCGCAAAAGCAATGCTTTGAAGCACGGTCGCTTGCCAGTCGACTGATTCGTTTTATTTTTTGTTTTTGAATGACTAAGATATTCAATTAAGTTGTTAGAACTGAACTTCTGGAACCGCACGATCTTCTGCCGGTGTTTCCAACACTTTCTGAGTTTGGAATCCGTGAACTCCTGCTACAATATTATTGGGAACCGTCTCAACCAAGTTATTATACTCCGTCACACTTGAATTATAAAGTTGACGAGCAATGGCAATTTCTTTTTCAATTGTCTCCAAGCTGTTTTGTAATTGTAAGAAGTTCGTATTGGCTTTTAATTCAGGGTACTGCTCAGCCACAACCAATAATCGCGATAAGGCACCTGTTAGCGCATTCGATTTAACATTGATTTCTGCGGGATCAGCATCATTCGGCAAATTAATTAATTGTTGCCGTGCTTTAACTACCGCCTCAAGCGTTGAAGACTCGTGTTGAGCATATCCTTTTACCGTATTTACCAGATTTGGAATTAAATCATTCCGCTTTTGTAATTGCACATCGACTTGACCAAAAGCTTCTTTAACCCAGTTTCGTTTTTTGATCAAATTATTATAAATTCCTACCCAAAATAAAGCAATTAGGGCGACAATACCGAGAACAATAAATAATGCTAACATGATCATTCCTCCTTTAATTAAATCCATTATACTCAATCCCTGCAACCTTGTCGAAGAGAATTGATTGGCTAACTTCAATTCGTCACCCATCAGAGTTAGCTATCTTCTTGACAACTTTTATCTTATAATATGTAGCGGAAAAGAGGAAAACTATGAAACGTATTTATACTAAAGACCGGGTATTATATTGGATGACCCTGAGCCTATCTTTAATCATCTGCCTTTATTTTGCTAATCAGAAAGTCGGTTATCATATTGATGAACTTTATAGTTATGGCTTGGCAAATTCATATAGTCATCCTTTCCCCAATGCGATTAATCAATGGCTTAGCGGAAGTTATTACCATGACTACCTGAGTGCCGACTGGGCTCATCGGTTTAATTACCTTGCCGTCTATCAAAATCAAGTCCAAGATGTCCATCCACCACTCTATTATTTCCTATTACATACCATTTCTTCTTGTGTACCAGGTATCTTCTCCAAATGGCTGGGCCTCGGTCTGAATTTAGTGTCTCATCTGCTCAGTTTAACGATGATCATTCTGATCGGCCGTAAAATGAGCACTCAATCCTATATCCCCTATGCCCTAGCCCTATTATGGGGACTCAGTGTCGGTGGATTGAATACTTTTTTATTTATTCGCATGTACAGTCTGTTGACCTGTATGGGGCTGATTCTTTTATATCAAATAATCTGTTTGTTGGATCAAGGTCATTATCATCTTAGAAGCTGGATCGGCCTTAGCTTAACAGTGATGCTTGGGAGTTTGACCCATTATTACTTTATTATCTACGCTGGCTTGCTATTTATCTTTTGGCTAGTTATTCAACTCCGTCGTAGCCAGTGGAAATTCCTCATAAAAGTAGGATCTGCGGGACTGATCGGTCTTGGCTTAGCCTATCTCTTCTTTCCGGCTATGATCAGCCATCTGACCCAAAGTAATCGGGGCAGTGAGACACTTACTAACTTAAGACAAGTTGGACTTGGCCAAAATCTATTGACCTATTTACGTTTTATCAATTGGGAACTCTTAGGCAAGATGCCCTGGGGACTCTTTCTAGCGATTTTCATAATTTCTGTAATCGTTTATTATCAAAAGCGACCCTACTTAAAACATACTCGTTCAAACCTGACGCAGAAGCTTCTTATTATTGGACCCGCTTTGGCTTTCTTTGCCTTAGTTCAAGTGATTTCTCATTATTTGACCCCAAGATATATTTATCTCATCTATCCGCAACTGATTCTATATTTTGCCTATTATCCCCTAGCCGCTTGGTCAAGCTTCAAAGATTGGCGCAAGTACCTTACCGGGGCTGTCTTTGCTTTGATGCTAATCTTTAATTTATACCAGCCGACCTTGACCTATACCTATCCACAGCAATACCAGTTGAATCAAACCATCAACAGTCGGTCGCCAGTCAATGCCATCGTCCTGACCGACCAAAAATGGAAATTGATTCGTTTGACAACTTATTTACAAGATTATCAACATGTCTATCCCTGGTCGGCCAAAGAATGGTCGATTGACTCATTTCCTCAATTAGCCGACCATCAGCAAAGTTTAGACATTTACATCCTAGATCAGGCCTTCCCACTCAGTCAGATTAAGGGTACACTTAAACAAGTGTATCCAGACTTTCAAAGCAAGATTACTTACCAAGATCAAACGCTGACCCTAATTCACTTAGAATAATCTTTAGAAAAGAGGATATCAATGAACATTGCGGTTTACTGTGGATCAAAAATAGGATTGAACCCCAAATTTAGTCAAGCAGCCAAAGATTTAGGTTCTTGGCTAGCCCAAAATAAACACACCTTAATCTATGGAGGGGCCAGCCATGGCTTAATGGGCTTAGTAGCGGATGCCTGTTTACAAGCCGGTGGCAATGTAATTGGCGTCGCCACCTATGAAATTCATAATATGGAACATTGGCACCAAGGACTCAATCAATTAATTACTGTGGATACTTTAAGCCAACGTAAGGGAGTGATGTCTGAGCAAGCTGATGCTTATATCGCTCTACCCGGTGGGCCAGGAACCTTGGAAGAAATTGTCGAGATGATTTCTTGGGCCCGGGTCCAACTCCATCACAAACCCTGCTTGATTCTGAACATTGATCATTATTATGATGCTTTACAAAAGTTATTGACCAGTATGGTTGAACAAGAATTTATCCTAGCCAGTAATTTACAATTAGTGCATCTTGTCAACACGATTGCTGATTTAGATGAATATATTTAAGTTGGATCAGGGACCCCTTTGGCTGCTCTTTGATAAATCGACCACCCAGTGAGAGGATACTTTATTTCCTCACATCACATTAAACAAACCGAATAATTACCCACTCATTAACCAAGCAGATCTAATAATTCATTTCACTTCTGGGATCTGCTCCAGTAAACAAGCTTAATGACAAAGCTTGTTGAAGGGTAACTATTCGGTTGTTTTTATTGTTTATAAAGATGAATAGGATTAAAAATACTTAAACGATCTATTTGAAAAACGACAACAAATTCTCCCACCAAGAAGATTTCTCCGCCTTAGCTACAATTGTCGTATCAGGTTCATTCATGCCAGCTTTATTGATTTCTTCATTCCGATAAAGGTCGTCTCTTGCCACACCAATGCCACCAATCGGATTCTTTGAATGCATTCGCATATCACGGATCTTCTTACCTAACAAACCACCATCTTTGTGCAAGTCAATCAAATGTTTAAGACGCCGTACCATAAACCCGCCCCCTTTTAATATCATGGTTTTATAATTCTTTTCATTAATTTTTAATATTGTACCATGATTTTGAACAGATTCATAATTATTGATGACCGTAACGGGAAAATCTTCACTTTGTCAATCAGAAGCTTGGCTTAAGAGAAGGTGGCAATACAGAAAATAATGGTCGGAATGGCAAAGACATCGACAAACACTGCTCCACATAAAGGAGCAATTAAGAAGGCCTTGGTTGATCGCACTTGGTATTTCTCACAAATCGCACTCATACAGACCACTGCAGTAGCGGCAATACCCAGTCCCCAACCCATGAAGCCACCGGATAAGACGCCGGCATCATAGTTTTTCTTAAGCATTGGGAAGAGTAATAGAATGACAAAGAAGAATAGAACGACGGTTTGGACCAATAGAATAATAATTAGCGGTCCAGCTAAATCAATCAGTTCCCAAACTTTTAAGGTCATAATTGCCATGGTCAAGAAGAAACCTAGACCAATATCAGTGACTAAATCAATAATTCGACTATCAAAAGTAAAGAATAAATAGTGGTCGTTGACATTGCGGAAGATAATCGCTAAGAACATGGCTCCAACATAAGCGGGCACAGCGAAATTGGGTAGATTTAATAGACCAATAAATTTAGAAAACAGAGTGCCGCAAGCCATAAATAAGAAAATCAAAGCTAAGTGATGAAGAAATGAAGCTGATGTTATCGGATGGGATTGATTTTTCTCGGTCTCCGTAGGATTGATCCCCACTTCGTCGGTCTCGATTTGAACATGATTGCGTTTAATTAACCAGTCACCGACCGGCCCACCTAGAAATGAGCCTACGACTAAGCCATAGGTTGCCGAGGCCACTGCGACTGTGGTCGCGCCAACTACGCCGGCTTTTTCAGCAACTGGACCAAAGGCAGCTGCATTTCCATGCCCACCGACTAAAGAAACTGTTCCAGCCATTAAACCTAAGACCGGATTAATTCCTAAAAATTTGGCCAAACTAATTCCAACTCCTGCCTGGACTACCGATAAAATCCAGGTAGCGACCAAATAGATAATTAGTAACCAGCCACCTGCTTTCAACAAACGGAAGCTGCCGCCAAAACCAACACAGGTAAAGAAAGCTAGCATGAAGGGTAATTGTAAGGTAGTGTCCATCTCTACCTCTAAGACCTTGGTTAATTTTAAGAGAGTAATCATGAAAGCACATAAAAACCCACCAATCACAGCCGGCGGAATACACAAGCGTTCGAAAATTGGTACTTTTTTACGAACCCAGTAACCTAAGACCAATAGCAAACCAGCAATAGCAGCCGTCATAATTAAATCGATTTGCAATACATTCATTCCATCAACTTGTACCAAATCCATCAGATTCACTTCCTCTTCTTTATAGTGACTCCCTTTCCCCCATATAACTCAATGTCAAACTCCTTTCTAATCAATCCTAATAAGCACAAAAGGTAGCGCTTACACCAATGATTTTACTCGCCTTTTAATCTATTTTCAATCATTTTCTAATAGATTTCTTTAATATTTTTTACTGAGTCTTTATGAAGTAAGTCATAACAAGTGTATCGCTAAATTTATTGCTTGGGCTGATCAACCTGACTCATTTAGTATATAAAAAAGCTCTCGACCCATGTCGAGAGCTTAAATAAATATTTATCTGTTCTATTATTTTGCCCGTGATTTATAGGCGCCACCATCAGCGGTGGTAATAATCAGTGTTTCACCAGCTTCGATAAAGTCAGGGACATTGACAACTAAACCCGTCTCCATCGTGGCAGGTTTACCTGAACCAGTGACGGTCGCCCCTTTAATCGATGGTTGAGTTTCACTAACGACCAATTCAACCGTTGAAGGTACTTCAACCCCAATGACTTCTGAACCAAAGAATTGAATTTTAGCGTTCATATTTTCTTTTAAGAAAAGCATTTCTTCTTCGATATTTTCAGTAGGAATTTCATATTGTTCATAAGTTTCCATATCCATGAAGACTTCTGAACCGCCATTATTATATAAATATTGGACTTCTTTGGTTTCTAAATAGGCTTTCTCAAACTTCTCATCAGGACGGAAAGTGGTATCATAAGTTGCCCCGGTGCGGACGTCACGTAATTTCATCCGCATAACCGTATTCCCTTTACCTGGCTTGTGGTGACTAGCTTCTAATACACGAATGAGCTTGTCATCTTGTAAAAATGTCATCCCGGCTCTTAAATCCACTGCAGATATCATAAATCATGTCTCCTTTGTCTGTCTATTCATACTCAAGCATTATAACATAGGCATTCTGCAACTACAAAACGTTTTTTTGACAATTGTCTTTGCTTATCAGTCTGGAGTGGCCGTGATATAATTCAAGCAAATCAGTCATGATAAAAAAAGGAGGTCCTCCGCATGGAGCAAATTGCTGATTTAAGCAGAAAACTCAAAATCGATCAATTAGACCATATTGGTCTGGTAAATCAAGATCCTTACAGCCCTGAACTGCTTGAAATTGCTCGACCCATAAGTAATCAAGTTGACGTTCCTGCCTATCAAGTCCTCTTTGTACATATCTATAGTTTGGAGCAAATGAAACAAGAAATTTATCGAATCTGGCAAACGAATAAACTCGCCGAGAATGGCTTGCTTTATTTAGTTTATCCGAAATTAAATAATCCTCACTATCCCGGAATTCACCGTGACAGCATCTTTCCCGCCCTGGGAGTTGATGATGCACTGGGTATCCTACCAGCGACTCAGCTTAAATTCAATCGCATGGTCAAATTAAATGATATATTCACCATCATTGGCCTTAAATATTTAAATACCCAAGAATTAAACAAAATCAGACAAACCAGTAGTCAGCCGGCTGTTTCAAGTCGGGTTGCTGATTATATTTCTTATTTGCCTCAATTAGAAAAAGAACTTTTGCAGATTCAGCCAGAGCTCCAAAAAGCCTTCAAAAACTTAACCCCAGGAACACAGCGTCAATGGGCCCGGGAAATTTATTCAGCCCAGACCCAAGCCACTAGAGAAAAACGATTGCAAAAACTGGTTATTGAGCTCCAATCAAATATTAATCCACCAACATTGTAACCATCGCATTTAAGCCATATTGACTGCCTTGGCGCCGAGCCGAATGTAACTCAGGATGCGTATAGGTAGAGATATTCGCAATTTCAATTTGGCTTGGATTTATACCAGCTTCTTCTAGAATCAGACGATTGGCATCCTGCATGGATAAGAGATATTTACCCTCTTTTTCCCCTTCGATAAAGAAGTCATCACGATAGGGAAAAGCTTCAAAGGCTTGATAAACTTCTTGCCCCACTTCATAATGAGCTTGATCGATGGTCGGCCCAATATAAGCTAGTAGATCAGCTAACTGGCACTGAAATTGAGCCTGAAGTTGTTGAATTGCTTTCAGACTGATTTTCTTCTGAGTGGAACGCCATCCTGAATGAATCGTCGCTTGTACCCGACGAACAGGATCAAACAAAACTATTGGCGTACAATCAGCGAATTTAATCATTAAGGCTTGATAAGCTTGTTGACTCATTAAGCCATCACTTTCAGCGACTCTCATGACTTGATTGGGTCTTAGTTTTAAATCACTAACATTCGTCACCTGGTCTTGATGGACTTGTTGGGCATAGATGATGCCACGATTTTGCTGATTTAATCGATTGGCAAACTCGATAAAAGCTGCCTGTAGCGATTCAAGACCTTGATTATCTTTGAAGTTATCGGGAAGCTGACTCACTTGATTGTATAAACCAGCCTCCATCAATGATTTTGCTTGCATAAATTCTCCTTATCCTTATCGAAATGACGACATCATCGTTATAATAGAGTCAAGTCTAGTAGAAAGAAGGACGGCTATGATTTCAAAAATTGAACAAATTATTAAAGCATATCCAGCCCGGCCCTTGGGCCAGCAACATGAATATGCGGTTCTACTGCCTCTAATTAAGCTTCGAGATGCAACTCATATCCTATACGAAGTGCGGGGCCAATCTATTTCTCAACCGGGAGATACTTCTTTCCCCGGTGGACGGATTGAAGCCGGTGAGCGCCCCATTGATGCTGCCCGTCGGGAAACCATGGAAGAACTCCATGTCAATGCCGACCAAATTAATATCTTTGGCGCCATTGATTACATTGTGCGAGATTGGGCTATTATCTATTGTTTTGTCGGTGAAATTCTGCACTTTAATCCGGAAGAATTTGAAGCCAATGATGAAGTCGATCATCTCTTTACCGTTCCCTTAGACTTTATCTTAGCCAACGAACCAATTTATTACAATATTAATATTGAAGAACGGATGAGCAAGGATTTTCCTTTCGAACGAATCCACCGTGGTAAGGATTATAAATTTCACCGTAACGCTTCCCAAGTACCTTTCTATAATCTAGGCCTGGAGCCTGAAGAACAGCTATGGGGAGTCACAGCCAATTTGACCCATCGCTTTGCTCAAATTTTATTAGAACAACAAGATTTACTAAAGGGGAAGCCAAGTCAATAATTCTTGCACATATTGGTCCCAGAAGAGCCAGTCATGGCCCCCTTCGGCTTCAATAAGTTGAAGAGTAAGTTGGTCTTGATATTGGTGTTTGAATGCACGGTTCTGGCTAATCAGCCCATCTTGAAGACCACATGCTAGCCAAACTTGGGGAAGTTTTTGGCCTTTTTGAATGGCTTGGTCAATCAAATGAGTTATATCCTTATCGGTTCCCGCAGGTGATTCCTGGCCAAACAATAAATGAAAATCGGCCGGCGATTGGGGGTCTGGTCCCATTTGATAGCGGGCTTGAATATCAATCAGACTGGAGAGTCCAGCGACATAACCATATTTCTCTGGATATTTAAAGGCGGCATTTAAAGCACCATAGCCTCCCATTGAAGCTCCAGCAATAAAGGTCGATTCGCGATCTTGTTTAATATTAAAGGTATCGGCCATTAAAGCTGGCAATTCTTGGGTAATATAATCGCCATAGTTATACCCGGCTTCATTATTGACATAAAATAAGCGGTCCGTAGTTGGCATCACAATCACCAAAGGCAAATCGCGGGCATAGCGTTCGAGGGAAGTGAAACGAATAAAAGAATCCTCATTGCCTGATAAACCATGAAGTAGATAGAGGACGGGATAAGGCGGTTTAATCTGATCTTTTAATTCGTCCGGTGTTCGCTCATTGACTTGGGGATAAATTACATTGACATGGGTATCTCTTCGAAGAACATCACTGTAGAAAGTTAATCTTGCTAAGGTCATTCGATCACTCCTTTAGCTCATTATAACGAATCCAAAGGAAAAATGCTTAGCCCGTGACTCTTGATTGCCAACGATTCGCCAAATCAGCGAAAGCCAACTCGGCCAAACATACAAAAAATCACCGATGCCAAGCGTATATTGACCCCCTATCGTTGGATTCTTTGGTCCAACGATAGGGGGGTGATTTAAAAATGGTGAGTTCTAGGCTAGACGAACTTGTACAATGTTTGTAAGTTGAATCTTTTGCCGTAGCTCAAGCGATTGCTAAATGGCAAAACATTTTTCTAGTTACTTACCAAGCAGCTACATCGGCTTCGTTCGAAGTTTCTACAATTTTATCAGCGACATCTTTACTTTGATAGAGCTCAACAATATGTTGATACAACTTATTATCTTTGTCTTCACCACGGACTGTAATGGTATTCTTATATTCTTCATTTAATTCGGCCGGATTATCGGAGTCGACAAATAAAGCATCTTTCAACGATAAATCATTGTCAATGGCAAAATTGGTATTAATTACCGCTAAATCCACATCAGCCAGCGAAATGGCAACTTGAGCTGCATCCAATTCTTCAAACTCTAAATTCTTCGGATTTTCAGTCACATCATCGACCGTCGCTAAGACTCCGGCAGCTTCGTCGACTTTAATTAGACCCGCTGATTGCAATAACAGGAGTGCCCGACCCCCATTGGTTGGATCGTTAGGAATCGCAATCTTGGCCCCTTCAGGGAGTTCTTCTAATTTCTTAATCTTTTGTGAATAGGCTCCCATCGGTGACACATAGGTAAAGCCAATCGGTTCCAACTCACCATCGTTAGCTTTATTCCAATCATTTAGGAAAGCTGTATGTTGGAAAGCATTCAAATCAAGTGAACCATTGGCTAAGGCCTCGTTAGGTTGGACATAATCCGTAAATTGAACAATTTCTAAATCGATGCCTTCTTCTTTGGCCTTGTCGGCTACAAATTCCCAGACAGCCAATTCATTATCAGAAACGACCCCAACTTTAGCTTGTTCTCCTTCAAATTCGCCCTCAGCCAAGGCAACTTGATCTAGCTGAAACACAGTCGCCAACAATACCAATACAGCCGCAAACACTTTAACAATTTTCTTCATTATTTTTTCCTTCTTTCTATATTTTTTAAATCTTCATCCCAACAAAGTTAGCTCAAACTAAGTAAACTCTGGTGACTTTCCCCCTTATCAAAACACAAAAAAACTCTCATCCGCAAAGGACGAGAGTTTCAATAACTTTCGTGGTACCACCTTAATTCGCTAAGCCATCACTGACTTAACCTCTGCAAGTACGTAGACTTCAATCTATTATACTTCAGCTTTGCTAACGGGAGCCTCCGTTCCTTATTATTGACTAGCATTCATAAGGACCACTCAATGGCCATTTTCATCACTTAAACTTTATCTACTTTCACCAAATGTAGACTCTCTGCTAAAGTCGCCCTGACTACTTTCCATCTCAAAGTGTTTCTCGATTAAATTAATGCCATTGTATCGGGTCAATGAGAATTTGTCAAGGAAATCCTCATAAATAATTAATCTTCTTTTTCAGGCGAATAGAATGCTGGGTCATACAAGCAACATATCTTTTATTATGCGCAAGAGGGAGGTCTCTAGTCAACCAACACCATGACAGACACATCGTCGTTCATACTCAGGCAAAAGTGAATTGTTCAGGTCAATAATTTTAGGGGCTTCCACTATTAATATAGGGTTCATATTCTATTCTTTCCATTTAATACTTGCTTTATAGAAATTTGTTTCAAATTTGCATCAGATTATAGCCAGTGAGTATAAACTTTGAAAAACTCAATTGGATATGCTATGATTTTTACGTTAAATTATAAAATTATGATAAAATGGAGGATTTTAGCTTGATTCATAATATCGAAGAGCGCTTGAGCAAATTAAATAGTCTAAGTAATTTCCAAATACACAACAATATTGAAGTTACTCAAGTTGGAGCAGGCAAAGCCCGTGGAATTATGCGCGCGGAAGATTTCCATCTTAATCCTTACGGAATTATTCACGGAGGCGCTATGTTTAGTTTGGCCGATACAGTTGCCGGGGCTACGCTGATGTATGTTGACAAACAAATCTCAACCGTGACTGCTAGTGTTAATTATACGGCCCCAGGATTAATTACAGATGAGATTATTGCCGATTCAGAAATTATTAAAGATGGACGAACAATTTCCGTAGTTGACATTGTCATCCGTAACCAAGAAGACAAGGTTCTGCTCAGTGGACAATTTACCTTTTATAAGAGTTAATCAGAAGCCAAATGTTAGGCTTCTTTTTCTTTTGAATGTATTTCGTTGACAAGCCGTGATTAAAGCTGAATAATCAAAGTAATCACTTGAAGAATAAAGGAGTAGAACGATGATTTCATATTATTCCATCGATAAGAATAAAATCCAAGAGAGTGAACTTTCTCAAAGTAATTGGATTCATCTTGAACAGCCGACTTCTGAGGAAGTTCAAGTCGTGATCGAATGCTTTCATTTACCCCAAGATATCTTTATCGCTACTGATCGGCCGGATATTGTCGCCCGCCTAGAGAAGATTCCTGACGATCGAGCCGAAAGTTTATATGAATTTGTCGTGTTTAGTCTAGATCCACACAGTGCTCTTCCGATGGAACAACAATTGCAGCCCCTATCCTTTATCTTCTCCGAGGACCTGGTCATTACTTGTTCTTATCATCAAACGACCATTTCCCAGAATCTCTTATCCAACTATGCGCAAAAGATTAATTCTATTCCTACTTTTATTGTCTATGCCATCTTGTGCATTTATCGCCAGTATATTCGTGAACTCGATGTGATGAAGGAAACCATCGATAAATTGGATCGTGATGCCCGCCAAACCATGTCTGCTGATGAACTCTTCTTATTAGCCGATACTGAACGTGAGCTCGTTTTCCTCGATCATACGCTGAAAGACCAGGCCACCGCCGTTCAAACTTTATGGCAAGACACAGATATCATTCAACAGGTCAATAATCCGGCCTTAATTTATGATGTTAAATTGGCTCAGCGTCATGCTGAGAAACTGATAAATATCTACCGTGATTTGTTGACCACAATTGGCGGCCTCTTCTCCGATATGATGAGCCATCGCTTGAATTTATTAATGAAATTCTTGAACTCCGCCGCCTTAATCTTATCTGTTCCTACCTTAGTCTCTGGTATTTGGGGAATGAACTCACAAGTACCCGGTGAAGGAAGCCAGACAGGCTTCTATCTCGTAATTATATTCGGTGCCCTATTAACCTTTCTCTTCGCTTTATACCTCAAACATAAAGATTTTACTAAATAATATATCATTAATATATTATCTTAGTGAGGCTTTAACACTATTTAATAATGCCCCCAGATAATTATTTCTCACTTTGTCATTTAATATATTATTTTTCGAAAAAGAAAATAATCATTTTATCTATTATTATTTCCTGTCTAATTACTATCGGACTAAATTATTTAATTGATGATATGATAGCTGCAATTTTATTATTAAATATTTGTATCATTCCCGCTTGTCAATTTATTTTAAAACAGCTTAAATACTATTTGGACCTTTTCTTCCCAGAAGACTAAATCGAAAAACTCCCTATGGACAAGTCGGCGTTCGTGCCTACTGTTCATAGGGAGTTTATTTGGTCTGTATTTAATTTTCTGGAAAGAGCCAAGATTCGTCCATATCTTTGTGGCGACGGAAATGCTTGCCATGGACATCGATACAAGCATGCCATTCCTTACACAATTTATGAGGAATGCCTTCAACTAAATGATTTACTGCCAAGCGCATCTGACTATAAGTTCGATAATCGCCCAAGCCGAGCCGGCGGAACAAACGCATCGCATATTGGTCACAAATAAAGACATTCCGCTCAAAAATATATAAGAGCATCACATCTGCTGTCTCTTGGCCGACCCCTTTAATCTTTAATAATTCCTGGCGCAAGTCTGCTGTCGGCACTTGGGTAAATTTAGCAATCTCGCCACCTTGGTCAGCAAACCATTGCATCAAGGCTTTAATATATCTCGCCTTCTGCCGGTAAAATCCTGCCGGATAAACCAGCTGTTCCAGTTCAGTCAAATCAATCGCTAACAGAGCTTCAAGACTTAATTGGCCCTTAAGGTTGGCCAAGGCTAATTCGGCATTGGTCTGATTGGTCTGTTGAATCAGAATCATGGCAACCCAATCTGCAATTCGGTTAGGATCTTCCCACCAATCTTGTTGGCCATAGAAGCTAACTAGTCGGTTTAGGATTCGTATAATTTCTTGATCTGATGCGATGCCATCCACCTCCAATCCATTCGAGCTCAATGTCGTTAGACTTTTTACCTAGCGATTAATTTAGACTCTCTTGAGAACTTGAAGCTTTAAATAAAACACGTTCACAGATATTGGTCATATAATCGCCAATTCTTTCTAAACTGTTGGCAATGTAGAGATAGTCTGCCCCACTACGCACCAATTGACGGTCTGATTTCATATATTGGATGGTATGCTCATGAATTTCAGCGAGGCAGGCATCGACTTCATCATCGCGCTGGGCAATTTGCCGAGCTAAATCTTCATCATCAATAATGAAGGCATCAATCGCTCCGGTAATCATGGCTTCAACAATAGTAAATAACTGAGAAATCATTCCATCTAGTTCAGGAATGGTTTGGAAATTACCTTCCAAACGAATGACTCCTTGAGCAATATTGGTCGCATGATCAGCGATCCGTTCTAAATCATTGCTCGCTTGCATAACCGCAATAATCAAACGTAGGTCATCGGCCACAGGTTGTTGAAGAGCAATGATACTAAATGCTTCTTGTTCAATCGCCTGATGTTGTTGATTAATTTGACTGTCCATGGCAATAATCTCATGGGCAAGCTCAACTTGCTTATCTTGAAAAGCATTCATTGCCTTACCTAGAGATTGACTCACTAGCACCCCCATCCGACTTAACTTGGCTGTATACTGACTTAAGATATCATCATAGTATGTTCTCATCTTCTTCACCTTCCTTTAACTTAATATAATAAACTATACTTTACTAAAAATTCGCCGAAATGTAAACCCTTTCAATCTAAAAGATCTAAATTTCTGCTAATTTACTTTGTAGACCTCTCTTTGGAGACACCCAAAGTTTAAAAAACAATCTTTGACAATCGGTTTGATAAAGCATTTATTAATGAAGATAAAATCAAAGAAGCCAGTTCAGGGCCGAATAACCCAAACTGGCTAAAAATCGTTCTATAATTTATTAAAACATGGGTGACAACATTAGACTACTGAGATAATAGAACAATCTATTTGATTAAATGGATTCATCCTCTTTATTTATAATTAAGATGGCAGTCCCGGCAAGGATAGATAAGCCCGCTACTCCTAGCCAAATTGTTGAGTCTTGCTCACCCGTTTCAGGAAGTTGACCAATCACCTGCATTTGTTCCACTTTAATCGGCTCTTCGGTTTCAGGAATTTCTGGTAGATTGGGTTCAAATGGTTTCTCAGGCATTGGATCTTCCGGCGTTGGATTTTCCGGTGTTGGATCTTCTGGCATCGGATTCTCTGGCGTTGGATCTTCTGGTGTCGGATCCTCGGGAATTGGCTCATCAGGTTTTGGCTCATTATAAATTTCTAAATGGGCATCCTGCTGTTGATCAATTTCATAAACTCCTGAAGTATTGGTCTCAATATTCCTAAAGTCATAACTAGTCTGATAGTCTTGATGATTGCGTTCGCGCAATTGGTAATTTATCTTTTGATTCCCTGCTTCTAGCAGTAAGTCTTCAAAATAAGCTGAAAAATCATTTGCCTGATTTAATATTATGGTATCTATCAGAACTGGATGGTCAGGATCCGTCATATTATATAGATCGATGATTAATTCCACATCCTTGACTTTATCTTGTAAAGCTTCCGCCCATTTTTTATCGACTTTTAGGTTCTTTTAGGTTAAAGGTTTTATCTTTATCACCAATAATGACACTACCATTGGAACCTATAGCACCACCACGGGAAGACAGGTTGCCAATCATGGTAACTTTAGATAATTTCTTAGCTAAATCTAAGGCCGCTGCTTGATTAGCTACTGCTTTCAAACTAATCGGATCACTGATCTTCTCAGGCACTTTATCATCATAGACCTGACCATTATCAGCTAAGTAGCGGGCAATCGATTTGTCAGTTGGATGGCCATCTACGTACCAAGTGACTTTACCACCACCTAATAAACGCTGACCAAAATAGGAAACTAATCGATATTCTCCTCCGCGAGTCAAGGTAAAGTCGTCACCACTAAATTCGCCCATATTTTCATTAAATGAAGCGCCGTTGGATTCAAAAATCTGAGATTTACCGGTTGGGCAGAACCAAATTGCCCCACCATGACCTTCTAGCATTTCATTCGTAAGAATAAATGTTCCACCTTGAGGAATCGCTCGATTATTCTCAAAATACACATTCTTCAAGTGAAGTACATAAGGAACTGAAGAAACATAAATGCCACCACCGTATGTCTTACTGCTATTATGACTAATGTTTCCAGCATTTATTTGCACGCCAGAGGAAGCTACATAAATACCACCACCACCACCATTTTGAGCAAAATTTTCGGTAATTTCACCATTGTTCATTTCAAACTTTGCATCAAATAATTGGCGCCAACGAGCGTGATCCTCCCAACTGAAGCCATTCTTTCTAGCAAGCTCTGAAAGTTGACGGGTACCACTCGTTCCTTCAGAAAATTCATCATAGATTGCAATACCACCACCCAAATTACCGGCGCGATTGTTATGAATTTTCCCACCGTTCATCTGCATCTTGGAACCCATATAAGCGAAAATTCCGCCCCCAGCACTCCGGGATCGGTTCCCTTCAATCGAACCGCCGTTCATCACAAATTGTCCTCGGTAGTTTACTGCCACACCGCCAGCTTGTTCTGCTTCATTCTGGCTGATGCTTCCACCATTCAAAATAAATGTTCCTTGATTTATAGCAACGGCCCCTGAGCCATAAGCCCCCGTTTGATGTTGGTTATTAGTAATCATTCCGTCATTCATAGTAACATAACCTTGTCCGGTAACGGCAATCCCAGCACTTTTTGCACCAGATTTATCCCAATTTTTCCGGTAAGTTTCTTGATTATTGGCTATGGTTGGCTGATGAGAATTAATATTATTCTGAATTAAGACATTATGAACGATTAAATTGCCACCTTCAACATAAATCGGTGCAGTTGACATCCCTTTGTTGTAAGTATTAGTAAAAGTGGCCCCGTTAATTTCCGCATCACCATAAATTGTTAACAACTGTCCTTTACGAGTCACATTAGTCTCAGTTGTTTCCTTATCTGTTTGATAGCCCCCATCAAAGACTAAATTTTGATTGTCTTTCCCTTCAATCACAAGCTTACTGTCCTTATTCACCGTGATTAAAGATTCTCCTAAGCTATAAGCGTCATCATTAAATAGGTTTGAAGTAACCCGGACAGAGGTCTGATTGTCATTCAGGTAAGGAATTAACTTCACAAAATTATGAGCTTCTAAAGCAATCGGCGAATTTAATACAATATCTTTGAGTAATCATATCGTTCGATAATTCTCAAACTGTTTCTTTTGCTCTGGTGCTTGAATCTCTTCGGACTTTTGTTCACTGTATTCTTTTGTTGTAAAGTCAATACCCTGTGGGTTTGACTTTTCACTATTGTTCTGGGCCTCATCTCCAACCATCGAACTTTCACTGACTTGAGCGTCCTCGCTCACCGTTTCTACCGATTCATCAGCTTCTTCGGCCATTTCATCGGTTACGCCTATTTCAACGTGAGTGTCTGGTTCAGCGACGACTTCACGGTTTAACGTCGTATCTTCTTTCATTTGAAAGGCTTCAATGAACTCAGCCTCATTACTGACATCAACAATATCACTAAAGGCCGCCACTTGCTTAGGTGAGAACAAAAGTAAACCTACCGCCAAACTGATCAAACCTAAGCTTGTCTTCCTCAGAGAATAGACCCTCTTTTTGTCAAAATTAAACATAGAATAATCCCCTTTCTTTTCTATAAATGCGCTTTCATAACTTCCCTAAAAATATTTTATCGGAATGATTCTATATTTACAAGATAAAGTTTACAAAAAAACACTTCCCACCTTGATTGGTAGAAAGTGTAAAAAATCTTATGGATTCGATTATTTGGCGTTCTTGTCGGTAAAACCGTATTTCTTGTTGAAACGATCCACACGACCGTCGGCTTGGGTAAACTTTTGACGTCCAGTATAGAATGGATGAGAGTCGGCTGAGATTTCAACACGAATCAATGGATAAGTATTACCATCTTCCCATTCTACTGTTTCGCTAGAAGTTTTAGTTGAGCCAGACAAGAATTGGTAACCTGTTGTCGTATCACGGAATACAACAGTCCGGTATTCTGGATGAATTCCTTGTTTCATATTATAACTTCCTTTCTGCCGTAAATTATTTACTAATCTACAGTTAATTCAATGCAGCGAGTGCAACAAGAAAATAATAGCATGTTTACCTAGCAAATGCAAAGACTTTCTGAATTAATTCTCTGGATTATTTGCTTTGTCTAGCCCTAAATCAAATCCTTGGCTTTCCACTACTTGCAATAAGCGTGCCCGCAAGGGTTTGTTACGCTCAATTTGCTTGACCACCTGATTCGTGAAACTATCAGAGCGTCGATTCTTAAAGCGCGTATCATAATAATGGGTCATCTCTTGATCATAATCTGCTAGGGCTAAGAGGTAATTTTTCTGATAAGGGTAAGTATTCTCACCAAGTTTTAGCGAGAAAGGCATCCGAGGTTTCAAGTCAGGTTGATCATCAGGATAACCAAAACCTAGCCCCAGTAATGGGAAAGTCAGTGGAGGTAGTTGTAGCAGATCGACTAACGCTTGTGGATTGTCAAGGATGGACCCGAGGAAGGCTCCCCCTAGACCCATTGATTCAATCGCATTCATCGCATTTTGCGCTGCTAAATAACTATCGGCCACGCCTTGAAAGAAGCGGTCCATATTGACGGCCTTAGGATCTGGGTGGCCTAGAGCACGAGCTACTTAATCATTGCGATAGCAATCGACAATAAATATCATTAATTCTGGCATTTTACGGATATAATCTTGGCCAGCCAGTTGAGCAATCTGAGCTTTAATGTCTGAATCAGTTATGCGGATTACTGAGAAAGCTTGCAAGCCCACACTTGTTGCCGTTCGATTAATGACTTGAAATATTTCTTGGCGAATATTTGCTGGCACAGGCCTATCTTCAAAGAATCGAATGGTCCGATGGTTGAGTTGATGTTCAAGGGTTGGATTCATAGGCAATTCTCCTTCGTTCATTCACACAGCATGCTAAGTTCTATTCTAATTAAACGATTTTTTTGTTATACATTTAGGCTTCTGTTTTAATATCTGCGAATTCGCCGTCAATGACCGCCATAATCTGCTCTGGATTAACTTCGACAGAAAGCCCCACTTGACCTGCACTGACTAAAATATGGGCAAAACCCCTCGCCGATTGATCGATAATCGTCCGGAAAGTCTTCTTCATGGCTAAGGGTGAACAACCCCCATGAACATAGCCGGTCAGTGGTAATAATTCTTTTTCTTTAATCATGTGTATATTTTTCTCATCTACGGCTTCGGCTGCTTTCTTCAGGTCCAGTTCCGCCTCGGTGGGTACAATAAACACATAGTGTTCTTGACTCTTGCCCACCGTTACTAGGGTTTTATACATGGGGGCATGTTGGTCGGGTAACTCATCCCAGGGCCGAGCTTTATAGGGAATCTTTTGTTGATCTAATATTCGCAGTACGTTGGTCTTCTTATGTTTAGCCACCTTATCCCTCCAATCGCAAAAACCGATCCCAAAGAATCGGTTAGACTTCTTTAATATTCATCTTGGCTAACTGATCAAAGAAAGCTGAGTTATCTTCGCTGTGCTCCATGAGCTGAATAAATTGATCGGTATATTGAAGACTGGCAGACCCCATCATCTTACGCAAGCGCCAAATTTGATCTAATTGATCGGCTGGAATTAGTAGCTCTTCTTTCCGGGTTCCTGAGCGCTTAATATCAATGGCTGGGAAGATTCGCCGTTCAGCTAATTGACGAGAAAGATGCAGTTCCATATTGCCAGTGCCCTTGAACTCTTCATAAATTAATTCATCCATCCGACTACCAGTATCCACCAAGGCTGTGGCTAGAATGGTCAGTGAGCCCCCTTCTTCAATATTTCGCGCGGCGCCAAAGAAACGTTTAGGAAAATAAAAGGAAGCCGGATCAAGTCCACCACTTAAGGTACGCCCCGAAGGTTTGACCACTAAATTATAGGCACGCGCTAACCGGGTAATCGAATCAAGTAGTACGACCACATCTTTCTTAGCTTCAACCAGACGCATGGCTCTTTGCATCACTAATTCGGCAATACGGACATGATTTTCTGGTCGTTGATCGAAGGTTGAGTAAACCACATCGCCTTTGACACTCCGTTCGATATCAGTCACTTCTTCTGGCCGTTCATCAATCAATAGAATAATCAATTCGGTTTGTGGATGATTCTGAGCGATGCCCTTGGCTAACTCTTTTAAGATGGTCGTCTTTCCCGCTTTCGGAGGAGAGACAATCAAACCTCTTTGGCCAAAGCCGATCGGGGCAACGATATCAATCATTCGTGAGGCGATATGATGTCGATCTGTTTCTAAGCTAATCTGTTGATTAGGATATAAGGGAGTTAGAGACGGGAAATGGTCACGTTCTTTGGCTAACTCGGGCTTCATCCCATTGACGGTAGTAATCTGCATCAAACTATAGTAGCGTTCTGAAGCCTTTGGTGGCCGAGCTGGTCCAGCAATCTTATCTCCATCTCTAAGGTCGAAACGGCTGATCTGAGATTGAGAGATATAGATATCTTCTTGACTGGGTGAATAATTAATGGGTCGTAGAAAGCCATAACCCCCGGCCTCGGGAATATCCAACACACCTTCAACTTTAAAGAAGCCTTGCTTTTCTTCTTGGGTGCGCATCACAGCTAAGGCTAATTCTTTCTTACTTAACGACGAAAAGTTGGGTATCTCCAATTCACGCGCATAAGCGTAGAGTTCTTTGACTTCTTTATTGATTAAGACCTCTAATGAAAAATCATTCATCGGCTGTATCATCCTCAACCAATTCGATAACCGCACTTAATTGGCTAAACTTACCGACAATATTGGTATAGCCACGTAGAATATTCTCTACTCCGGTTACCACAGTCTTGCCTTGGGCAATCAAGCCGGCAATTACTAAACAAGCGCCAGCCCGCAGGTCACTCGCCCGGACCGGGGCACCTGATAGTTTGCAAGGTCCTTCAATCCGAATGATACTGCCATCGACTTTAATATTGGCACCCATCCGATTGAGTTCGGGAATATGGTTGACCCGTTGCGGGTAGATGGTATCCATAATGGTTCCTTCGCCTTGGGCGGTCAAGAGAAGTGGAGTCATCGGTTGTTGTAAGTCAGTTGCAAAGCCTGGATAGGGTTGAGTCTTAATCGAGACCATCTTTAGATCCTCGGCTGGATACACATGAACGTAATCTTCACCAATCTCCATCTTGGCACCCATCTCATCCAGTTTGGCGACGTAAGATTCGATATGTTCATAGATTACATTGTTGATTCTTACACCTTGTGGACCCGCGAGTGCCACTGCCGCTGAGATGTAAGTCCCGGCCTCAATCCGGTCAGGAATGATGGTATGATTAACCCCATGTAATTGATCTACGCCAACAATTCGAATGACCGAAGTTCCCGCTCCACGAATATTCGCTCCCATCTTATTTAAAAGGGTCACGACATCAATGATTTCTGGTTCTCGGGCTGCGTTCTCAATTACCGTCTTCCCACTAGCGCGGACAGAAGCTAGAATCGCATTAATAGTGGCGCCGACTGACACCACGTCCATATAAATTCGATTGCCGGTTAATCCTTTGGGTGTTTTTAAGGTAATGACACCGAAGTCATCGGTCACTTCGGCCCCTAAAGAGCGAAAAGCTTTAATATGCAGGTCAATGGGCCGAGGACCTAAGAAACAACCACCTGGTAGTCCGATGACGCCTTCGCCGAACTTGGACAGAAGGGCACCCATGAAATAATAAGAGGCTCTTAGACTTTGGATCTTACCGTGAGGCATCGGCACTGACTGCATATTTGACGGATCAATCATCAATGTATTGTTCTCAAAAGAGGTTTTGACATTAAAATCTTCAAGAATTTCAATTAAAGAATAAACATCTTGAATTTCAGGAACCCCTTCAAGAATGACGGGCGCATCGGCTAAAATTGCTGCAGGAATTAAGGCTACGGTTGAATTCTTAGCCCCATTAATCGCAATCTCACCACTTAATTTTCTACCACCATGAATAATTAATTTTTTCATTTCTTAACTCCTTGATTTACAATAAATGTTTGTTGAATGTCTTGGTTAATTTGATCAAAGACTTGCCAGATTTGTTGATTGGCTAAACCAGCTAAAGCAATGAGTTCTTGATATAATTCATGCACTTGGCTAATCTCTAAATTCATCCGTTGCTTGACCCAGGCCTGATCCACACAGACGACCTCATGAGCAATAATGTTACGCAAGTATTTCTCAATAAGACGCATCTGACCGACCTTCTCTTTAATCAGTGCATTGGAAGAATGATCTTCAATTAATTTAAGTAAATGACTGGATGAGACATAATAATCATAATTAAAGTGATCGCCATAATGTTTCTTAAAGGTTTGATGGATGTAATTATTATCCGCTTCAACCTTCTGTTCAAACCATTGTAAACCGCGATAAAGCGGAACACCTTGACTTGTATTCTTGATGACTGGAATTAAATAATGATTTAAATCAGGCATGAAATCTTGTTCGATGATTAAACGCAGAATATCAACCATTACTGGCGTTAAGGCGCGAAAATAATCAGCAAATTCTTGGCGTTGATATTGAAGTTCCAAGTAATGACTATAAAAATAGACCTTACGTTGGATACGTTTTGGTTTGTTGAGGAAAGGATAATTGAGCTTGGCAGCTAGAAGTTCTACTTGATCCAAGTCAATGGTCAATATAGCCCAAGCTAATTCAATGAAGGGAGTAAGTTTTTCAGGATTTTCTGTCAAAGAAGGTAATATTCGTTGGAGCGAGGGATAGTCTTTCTGCTCCAAGAGATGATCCACTAGGAGCTGGTATTTAGGGTCAATAGCTTGTGTCAATGAATTCACCTCATACTTTTTACCCATTAATAAACTAATTTAATATCTCTAATTCTAACATACTCCCCTAGTAGTTAAAAGCAGAGAAGTTTATAATACAATAAAAGAAAGGAGCCTTAAATCATGTCTAAATATCCTCAAGAAATACAAATATTGTACCAAGATTATCCAGAAATTCCTTATATTTCCCCAGATAGACCCCTAGAAGATTGGCTAAGCCAAGTGAAGATTGGCACAGCCTCTCTGGTAAGCAAACGCAATATGACTCGAACTGCCGAAGGCCTCTTACCGGGCGACATTATCCTACTCTGGCGGATTAGTTTAGGAACTTATACCAGCGATTCCTGGACACCCAAATATTTCGAATATGATTATGGGATTGATTGCTCAGCCAGTTTAAAGATGCTCTTAGCTGAAGCTTACGCTCGTGAACTATCCGCCGCCCAATCCCTAGATCATATCGCCGCCCCCATCCTCAAGGCCTTACTTAAATCAAAAGGAGTCAAAGGTTTAAGTAAAATGAATAAAGCCTCTTTAAAAGAGGCCATACTCGAACACTATAGCGAAGAAGAACTCGATCAAGCAATCCCTCTTCGATCCTATGAATTGACTGACAAAGGGGCCAGTGCGCTAGCTAACAATCAAGACGTGGTCGATCGTCATCCAAAAAAGAAGCTCTAATTAATAATGGTTATGGTGTTCAAGAACACGAACACATTCTTGGAGAACCGCTTGATCTTGTTGGCTAAAGCGATTCGGAATCGGTGCATCTAAGTCAAAGACCCCACGAACCCCATTGTTTAAGCGGAAAGGGATCACCAACTCAGATTGCGAAGCGGCATCACAGGCAATATGTCCGGGAAATTGATGGACATCGGCAACCCGCTGGCTTTCATTGTGAGCAAAGGCGATGCCACAGACTCCTTGATTCGCATTGATTCGAATACAAGCCGGTTTCCCTTGAAAGGGGCCGAGCACCAATTGATCCGATTCCGCTTCATAGAAATAAAAACCAACCCAGTTAATATTACTAGCGAGTTGATTGATTAAGGCCGAGACGTTGGCCAGGTTGGCAATATAGTTTCCCTCACCGGCAATCATTGCTTCGACCTGTTGAATTAAACTTGAATCCATACTTCCACCTCTTTGTTTTTGATTACTTAAGCTTAACTAAGCCACTTTGACTTGTCAATAATCGATGATTGTCAGGACTCAAGACATGAGAAATCGTCAAGACCCGTTTTATATTAGGATAACCCTTTTAATTTAAGCCTCTTACCCTTATAATAGTAATATAGCTCGTGATTACTCTTTCTATGTGTTTGGTGGTACTTACATCATAGAAGAGATCACGAGTTTTTTGTATCCATTAAAACAGGGGTAAGAAAGGAACAACTTGTTTAAGTTGCCCTTTTCTTGCCCCTTTGGATGATAATATTTTATGGAAGTGTAGTTGCTATAGGGTGTAAAGCTGGATTAAGCTTTTTGACTTGAACCAAACATATCCATGGTTTCTTTGGTTGTTTTAACAATGGCTTCTTTCCCTGGTGCAATTATTTTACGTGGATCATAAACTTTTGCATCTGAGTTTAATTTCTCACGAACCGCTTTGGTCCATTGCTGTTGTAATTCTGTATTGACATTAATCTTGGCATGACCTAATTCAATGGCTTTCTTGACTTGATGTTCAGGAATACCAGAACCCCCATGAAGAACCAATGGCGTATCGGTTGCTTGAGAAATTTCTTCCATTTCTTTGAAACCTAAGACAGGTTCGCCATCATAAGTTCCATGAACAGATCCAAGAGCCGCTGCTAATGAATCGATACCGGCCTCTTTGACCATCCGCACACATTCATCTAAGTCAGCATATTTAATGCCACCGATGACTCCGTCTTCTTGGCCACCGACCGTACCTACTTCTCCTTCTACAGAGACATTGCGTTGGTGAGCATAATCGACCACTTGTTTGGTCATTTCAATATTTTCATCAATGGGATGATGTGAGCCATCAATCATCACTGAAGTATAGCCCGCATCAATCGCTGCTTTACAACTTTCAAATGAGGATCCATGGTCTAGATGCAAAGCGACGGGAACGGTAATATCCATTGTTTCCATTAAAGCATTTACCATGGCTGCAACCACTTTAGGGCCACCCATATATTTTCCGGCTCCTTCAGACACACCTAAGATGATTGGAGAATTATTTTCTTGAGCTGCTTGAAGTACGGCTTGGGTCCATTCTAAGTTATTAATATTAAATTGACCGACCGCATATTGGCCTTCTTTAGCTTTACGTAACATTTCGACGCTATTAATTAAACGAGTCATTCTTTGTCCTCCTATATTGAATTCATCTAGTATGGTTTAATTATACTCTACCCCACCCTTAAAGGCCAATAGATTCATTAAGCAATCTAGACTTATGTTTATGAATGAAAATTGATTAAATAAAAAGCCCCCATAGTGTACTGACCCCCTAAAGTTGGACCGAATGATCCAACTTTAGGGGGTATTTGTATGGCTAAATATAGTTTAGAATTTAAAATGAAAATTGTATCCGAATATCTTTCTGGAACCATCGGGATGAAGACGTTGACGAAGAAATATAAGATTAAATCCTCCCAAGAATTAAGAACCTGGGTGAACGCTTATAAAACTTTAGGAATAAAAGGGTTAATGCGCTCTCGAAAAAATAAGACATACAGTGTAAACTTTAAGTTAAAAGCAATCACTTTGTATGAAGCCAGTGAGAAATCCTATCAAGATGTGGCGAATGAATTGGGATTGAATAATCCTTCACTGATTCCTAGATGGCGTCAAGAGTATCAT
>NZ_FOEN01000022.1 GCF_900110675.1 Ignavigranum ruoffiae
ACTCACCCGTTCGCCACTCACGCGGAAGAAGCAAGCTCCTTCGTTGTGCGTTCGACTTGCATGTATTAGGCACGCCGCCAGCGTTCGTCCTGAGCCAGGATCAAACTCTCATGAAAGATTGTTTGAGTCTTTGCTCAATTCAATACTGACTGTGTGATACCAAGTTTAGACTGGGGTATCGCCAGTGTCTCGAATTTATATTCGGGGGTGTTCATAATGAACCCCTATTACAAGTTTGGTGTGTCTTTGTTCAGTTTTCAATGAGCTTTCGTGCGCTGCCCACCTCATTGAAGGGCTGTGACGCAACTATTACATCATACCATCGAGCGATTGCTTTGTCAATAAGTTTTTGAAATTATTTTATTTTTTATTTCAAAAGCTGATTAACTTTTGGCTTCGCCTTAACGGTGATTACTATACTAGCATGCTTTTCAGAATGGGTCAATGATTATTTGCAACTTTTTTTGATTTATTTTCGTATTTTGTATTTCATCCTGGTATTTATAAAAAGACTAACCATTAGAAGGTGAAGTTTCTCATGATTTATTTTATTTTTGGAGCTTGTATGGGATCCTTTCTCCCTGTCTTAGCTGAAGAATGGGCTGTCCAAAGCATTTCTTGGTTGCGACGCTCGCGTTGCGATCATTGTCAAAGACCCTTAAAATATTTTCAGCTTGTTCCTATTTTGTCTCAACTATTCTCAAATTCGCAATGTTTATTTTGTCGGCAACAATTTTCTAATAAATATATTTTTCTTGAATTGTCCATCGCTTTTCTTTCATTACTATGGACGGATCTCTTCCCATCTCAAATCGTTGTTTCCCTAATCAGCTTATATATATTAACTCTGATGGCTTTAATTGATTATCACCAGGGCTGGGTGCCAGATTTTTTACAGCTGTGTCTGCTCCTTCTTGGACTGATCTTTTATCCTGAGCAAGAGAGAGTTTGCTACGCTGGATTGATTTTTGTTATTTTATCTACCATTGCTTATCTTCGTCCCGGTCGAATTGGTTTTGCTGACATCAAATTACTTACAATCCTTTGTTTGTATTTTCCAGTTCAACTTTATCCTTACTTTCTTGCCTTGGCTTCTCTAATCGGTTTAATTATGTCTTTTTTATTTAAAAATTTTCGTTTTTCGAATAGAGCTATTCCTTTTGTCCCGGCTATATTTTTCTCTTACATAATTACTCACATATTTAGACAATGTTTTTACCAATAAAAAAAGTGCCAACTTAGGCACTTTACTGAAGTAGACTGTTAAAAGTCAACAAAAACTTCAACCATTTACAACGATTCATTCGCTTTACTGATCACCACTTAATAAATATTGCATTAAATTATAAGGAACGGGTTGATCTAATTTTAAGTCCATGGTTACCACGGGTGTCTTCTGAGTTTCCGGATCCATAAAGGTTTCTTTTGGTGTTCCCTCAATCGGTCGCACCCGACCTAAATAGTAGAAATCTTTGCCTTCCCCATCTTCTTTCTTAACAAAAAGTGAAATAGCTAAAGGATCATGACCTAGATGAATAATATCGGCTACTTCTTTTGAAGCAAAACTTCGATTGCTTCGAGTATACCAGTGAAAGACTTGTTCATTAATAAAACGATCACCATACTGAGTGGATTCACTGATTTCATCGCTCTTATGATAAGTTACAAAAATTGGACAGGTTCCATATTTATTTTTATAACCATAAATTGTAGAAGATTCGTCCCGTTCCCAACCCATCAAACGACAGAAATCTTTTCGTGAATATTTTTCGCCAAGCTCCAGACGTTCTTTTGTTCTTGAAGCTGGGTATTTTTGATTTCGAATGAGTCCAGTATCGATAATATCTTGTACCAGTTCCCGAAATTGTGGATTATTTAGTAATTGTTGGAAAGTTTCAGAAAGAACAATCTGACTTTGATTCCATTCAATGATTGGTTGACCATATTTCTTCAAACTTTGTACAGTATAAAAAGATAAATCAAGAATCCCTAAAACCGAATTCAAAATATTTTGATCACTGTAGATGTTTTGTTGGCGAAGCATGGCTAAATAATCAGCAACTTTGACCGTCCCTTGTGATTCCATCAACTGCTTCAATAACAACAACTCATGAGGGCGCTTGCCGTCCAAGAGCTCATGGGAGAGAAAGTTTAAGTTCGCGTGTCCTCGTTCAGAAAGATTGCGATAGCGATCTATTTTCATTTTTACTAGAAAATCTCCATAATGTCTTAAATTACGTTCGAAAAAGACAATCGGATCAATCGATTGAGATAGAATAAAATCTTTTAACATAGGCGGTCGACCGAGTTTGTTTGCTAAATCCTGATAGGCTTCGCGTAAGACTTTCATACTGGAAAGATTAGTATTACGAATAGAATCAAAAATTTGTTGTTGGGCAATCTCTTCAAAGTTGATGGTCGTTATCCCAGTGAGTTGATTGCGATTTACTAAATCACGGCGGTAATTATCTTTATTCATCGATTGGTCACCAAATAAGGCAATCGGGATTAAATAATTATTCTGATAATTCCCAATGAAATCAATAATGGTGACAAATTTCTTACTATCATGTTTTCGCAGACCCCGGCCTAATTGCTGAATAAATACAATACTTGATTGAGTGTTACGCAACATGACCACTTGATTTACAGCCGGAATATCAATTCCTTCATTAAAGATATCTACCGTGAATATATAATCTAATTTGCCCTCTTCTAATTCTTGAACGAAATGCTCACGAGTCGCCTGTGGGTCTTCGCCGGTTAAAGCGACTGTTCGATAATTTCTTTGATTGAACAGGGCTGAAAGTTCCCGAGCTTCTTCTTTTTTAGAACAAAAGAGTAAGCCTTTAACATGTTCACCTGAATGGCCATAATACTGAATTTTATCAATAATGTGCTTAACTCGTTGGTCTGTAACTAAATTAGTAAATTGAGTTTTATCATCCAGTAGCTCACCTTGATAGACTAATTCAGAAACACCATAATATAAGAAAGGACATAACATGTCTTCGTCTAAAGCTTCTTGTAGGCGGATTTCATAAGCAATATTATAATCAAATAATTCATAAATGTTTTTGTCATCGGTTCGTTCTGGTGTTGCCGTCATCCCCAGCAAAAACTTCGGCTGAAAATAATCGATGACCCGTTGATAAGTTTGGGCTCCGGCTTTATGTACCTCGTCAATTAAAATATAATCAAACCATTGCGGATCAATTTGATATAGATTGTCAATTTTACTTAAAGACTGAATGGTAGCAAAGGTGTATTTTTCCTGTCCAAGAGGCTTGCCCGATTGGAAAATACAGGCTTCTTCATCCATGAAACCAATAACGCGCTGGTAATCTTTCAAAGCTTTGCGAAGGATTTGTTCGCGGTGGACAATAAATAAAAATCGATCTGGTTGATATTTTTTTACATCAAAAGCAGACAGATAGGTTTTTCCGGTTCCAGTAGCTGAAATGATTAAAGCCTTTTGGGCTCCTTGCTGACGCATCTTGGCTAGCCCGATTAATGCTTCAGCTTGCATTCGGTTAGGTTTGATTACTTTTTGATAGTCAGCCAACGTTTCTTCCATAGGCTTTGGTGTCAAAGTTAACGGGCGATAAATAGCCTTTTGATAATCTTCAATAATTTGTATTGTTAAAGGAACTGCTTGTTGCCAAACTTGGTCAAAGTTGTCTTTTGTTTTCTGAATAAAATCACCATTATCTGTAGAAGATAATTTGATATTCCATTCATAGTTTAACTTCAGAGCGTTATGAGTCAGGTTGGAAGAACCTACAATCACAACTTGTTCTAATCCATGATTGAACATATAGACTTTAGCATGGCTATTCAGGTCCTCTTTAGCCATTCGTACTTCGACATTCCGCAACTTTAATAACTCTTGCAAGGCTTTTGGTTGGTTAAAACCTAGATAAGGTGAGATCATTAATCGGCCATGACCCCCTCGATCTGCAAAATCAGAAAATTGGGTCTTTAACATTCCAATTCCCGCCTCAGTAACAAAGGCAACATTGATGGAGAAAGAGAAACATTTATTAAGTTCATTTTGAATATCTGTTAAGACATGTTGACCCGTTTCCGGATTATTCATTAATATTTTCGGCGAATAGGTGGCGTTCTTATAATCAATATTATTAATAAAACCAAATTTCAAAGATTCGCCCAGGTATTCTTGATATTGGCTTGAATATTTTTGCTTCATCGACATCGTCCTTGTGTAAATATGATAATATTATTATAACCATTTGATCATAAAAAGAAACATAAGGAGTGGATTTTTATTAAAACAATCAATGTTGTAGCAGCAGCCATCTATAATGATCGCGACCAAATTCTTTGTTTTCAACGCGGTCCAGGCAGAAGTCTGGCAGAGCTTTGGGAATTTCCCGGTGGAAAAATTGAACCCGGAGAAAGCCAGGAAGAAGCCCTGATCCGGGAAATAAAAGAAGAATTAAAGGCTGAATTGATAATTAGTCAATACATAGGAGAAGCCGCCTATGACTATGATTTCGGCCGAGTTGAAATGAAACTATATTCAGCAACGATTACTGATAATCAATATCAGCTGACCGAGCATTTGCAAGCCAAATGGGTCGACCGGTCTCAACTGATGAGCCTAGATTGGGCCCCAGTCGATATCCCGCTTGCTCAAGAACTGATGACTAAGAAAAATCTCTGATTATCTCTTTCTAAGTGGTAGGATTTCTTGATCCATATTCAGACGAATATCCTTGAGAACTCGGCCCCAATATTTAAGTTTGGAGACCGGGTTCTCAGTATTTTCTTTATAAGCCTGATAATCAGAAGTTTCTTTTAACTCATTTTCCCCGTTTTGTTTATCTCGTTTTGGATTGTAATTTTCTACGACAAAGGAAAGCTTATCTTCCTCAATAAACCACTTCTGAGAAATTTGCCGGATGACTTCTTCTTGCGAATTAGCAATCAGCTCCTCTAGAATTTGAGAAACTTCACGATTTTGGTAATGCGCTGGATCCCTTTCGATATCTAACCACATAGTCTCCATTAAGCTTGCTAACTTGGCATTATTCTTCTGCAATAATTTTAAATAATTATCGATTTCGCTAGTTAACTTCTTATCAGCTTTAACCAGTTGATTCTGTTGAAGTTGACCTTGTTCACGAACGTAATTTTGAATCAAGATAAGAATATATTCGTAATTTATCTCTTCTGTCTTAATCGAAGCGAGTTCATATTCTAAGTCTAAAGTTTCTTGAACTTCAACGTCACCTTTATTCGCAGCTTTAATCTTCTCTAAAGCATTATTATAATGAGCAGAATAGTACTCGATTTCTTCGTCGGTAATATTAAATTCTTGACCTAACATGCCAGGGTTAAAGTTAGAATATACCCGAATCGCTACGTTTAGCTTATCAACTTGTTGGAAAGCTTTAGCAAATTTCTTCAACTCAGCGATGGAATAATCATCCAAGTCGATTCGCTGTGGGTCTGGAAGCATTGCTTTGAGGTCTTGAATCGATTGAATGAATTGCGTCGAAGTTGTTTGCCAATCAGGTGCCAATACATCGTTCTCTCCACCATTAGAATATAAAATTAATGCTTCTGTAACAGCCTGTTCAAAAAGTTTTGGTGTTTGAAAAGTGACAATTTGACCATATTTTTTATTTTCATAAAGACGGTTGGTCCGGGAAAACGCTTGAATTAAATCATGCGGACGCATCGGAGGTCGATCTACAAAAAGTGTAGATAAACAAGGCGCATCAAATCCTGTTAATAGACGATCGACCACAATCACAATATCTAACTGTTCAGATCTAGACTGATACTGTTCCTTTTTCCGAGCTAAGCGATCATTAATATTTCGATTATAGGCCCTTAATGTTTCTAAGCTAAAATGGGTGCCAAATTCTTCATTATATATTTGAATAGCTTTAGACATTTGCTCTTGATTGCTAGTGGAACTTTCTTCATTCTCAGAAACAGAATAAGTAATAGCTATTTTGGGAAAATCCGGCAGGGTTCGTTTGGTTTCTTCAGAAATCTTGACGGCTTCTTTTCCGGCTTTCACTGATTGGAATAATTGAAAATATTCCTGAGCCTCTGCTATTGAGCTGGTTGTCAAAATAGCATCGTTCGTCTTACCAATTCCATAAGCAAACCCTAGTTTATGACGTGAACGATTAATTATAAAATCGATGACTTCCAATTTATGATTTCGATGCTGATAAATATGATTCGGCAAGATCTTTTCTTTATCAATCATTTCCATATTAGCGACTTCACTCGGCGATTTGCCCGTAGCTTGTTGAACAGCCTGATCTAAATCCCACTGACCAATAGTTGTTATATATTCGACTTGAAAACCAAGAACAGCATGGTCATGAATCGCTTCTTTCACCGTATACTGATGAAGAAGCTCTCCATATTGCTGCTCAGTTGTTCTTGGCAAATTACCAATAGCGGCTTTCGCATTTTCTTTAAAAATGGGCGTCCCAGTAAAGCCATACCATACTGACTTAACAAAAAATTCTTCAATCTCTTGTTTTTTAAGTGGACTTACCGCACGGTGACATTCATCAACGATAAAAGCAAGCTTTTGTTGGGTTAATTTTCGATAATTGGTAGTATCTTCCTTCCCTTTGAAACGATCCATCACATAATTCAATTTCTGAATGGTAGTGACAATCACATTACGCTCATCTTGAGAGAGTAATTTATAAATTAAATCAGTTACAGAGTCAGTCTCAGCAATTGAAATTACATCATTCTCTGCATACGAAGAGAATGATGAAGTCGTTTGTTGATCTAAATCAACACGGTCTACTACAAAAATAGTTTTGGAAATACTTGGGATTTGCAATAAATTTCGGGCAACTTTATAAGAGGTCAAAGTTTTACCCGAGCCAGTTGTATGCCAAACATAACCGGATTTTTGTTCTTTTGAAGCTTGCTTTATCGCTTCGATAGCATGAATTTGATAAGGACGTAATAATATAAGTGCTTTACGATCTTTATCTAGGACTGAATATTGAGCCACCATCTTATGGGCCATAGGAATTGATAATACTTCTTCGGCAAAATCCAGATATTTAAGAACAGGTTGATTTTGTTGATCAACCCATTTTGTCAGAAATTGTTCCTTTAATTTCGTATCTTGAGCAGCAGCTATATAGCGTGTCTCTTCGCCATTAGTCACTACGAACATTTGAAGACTAGAATAGATACCGTTGAATTTCCCTTGTTTTGAATATTTCTTAATCTGACGGAAAGCATCCAAGTAGGGGTTGAGTCGACTTTTCAACTCAATATGAATCATGGGCAATCCATTAATCAATAAAGTAACGTCAAATCGCCGATCGCGGTCTATCGAATCAGCTTTACTCGCTCGAAATTGATTAATGACCTCATAGTGGGAAGTTCCTCCTGCAATATCTTGTCGATTAATGACTCTTAAACGAATCGACCCTAAATTGGCATCTTCGCGTTGGATACTGACTTGAGCAACTCCATTCTCGCCAGCCAACCAAACTGCCGCATCATAAGGATTGGCAAAGGTAAGTTGACTACGTACTTGAAGCTTCTCCTGATAAGTTAATGCAGTCTCCTCAAGCTTATCGGTATTATTTCGCTCAAGGATATCAAAAAAATTCTGCCACAAATCTTCTTCAGATTTTAAGTCAGGGCGATAAGTCCACTGAGATTCGCCGGTAATTAACTGTTGGATTAAATTATTTTCTAATTCTTGCTCTAAAGTTGATTTAGCCATGATGTCACCTCTTAATATTTCATAGTAATTATAGCATGTACTCAAACTAAAAACCGATCAAAAACACTAAAAAATACGGAAGCTTGGGAACAGCGTAAGTTGGGGGAGTTAATCACGTGTTTTTCAGGAGGTACTCCATCGGTAAAAAATAAAGAATATTATAACGGACATATCCCTTTTATCAGATCTGGTGAAATATATAATGAAACCACAGAATTATTTATTTCGGAATCGGGTTTAATAAATTCTTCAGCTAAACTTGTAAATGTTGGAGATATTCTCCTGGCTTTGTATGGTGCTACAAGTGGTGAAGCAAGTTTATCCAAAATAAAAGGAGCTATTAATCAAGCAATTCTAGCTATTATACCAATAAAAATAGATAAAAAATTCCTACTATATTGGTTAATTAATAACAAAGATAAGATTTTATCTACTTATTTACAAGGTGGGCAAGGAAACCTTTCCGCAAGCATTGTGAAAGATTTAGTAATTTCATACCCAAAAAATATTAAAGAACAAAAGAAAATTGGAGAAGTATCTTTTTCTTTAAATGAAACTATCACTCTTCATCA
>NZ_FOEN01000013.1 GCF_900110675.1 Ignavigranum ruoffiae
CGCAGAAGCGACCGAGCGCTTAAATCAATTTATACACCTCTGGGAAAAAACATATCCTAAGCTGATTCAACAATTAAAACTAAAACATAACTTATTTTCGTTTATGCATTTCCCGAAGGCGATTTGGGCCTCCTTGTATACTAACAATCTATCGGAAGCGATTAACAAGCAAATCAAACGCATTACGAAAGTAAAAGAACAATTTCCTCACGATGCTTCTTTAGAAAAGACGATCTATTGTTATGTCGCAGAATATAATACAAAATTTGGTCAACGCATTCATAAAGGATTCGGCAAAGTTCACTATGAGCTCATGTCCTTGCTTGAGCAAAATTTACCCGTCTATCAAGCGTGTTTAACCCAAACAGCCATGGACACGCAAGCTTCTTAATAGTAGCCCCTAGCGCCCTATGGTTGATTCCCTCGCATTGTCGATATGTTTTATATGGATAGCGACTGAATTCATAGTAGGGGGTTATAAAACATATCGACAATGCGAGGTTGAAGGAACATTCATAAATTGAATAAGTGTTTACAATCTTCATGAGAAGGTTACACAAGAAATTTGACACTGCCGAAAAAAGATCAATGAAATGAATCATTGACCTTATTATAGTAGATATTCAATTCATTAACCTCAATCTTGAGTCGGAGTCCCTTCAGGTAATATCAAATTTAAAATCACACCGACTAAAGCACTCAAGGCGGTTCCAGATAGAACCAAGGCTGTACCTAATTCTAGCACTGCTCCCCCTAAACCTATCACCAGCATGGCAGAGGCAATAATTAAATTGCGCGGATTATTAAAGTCGGTTTGATCCTTAATCAAGACTTTTAGCCCATTGGACGCAATGACCCCATAAAGTAAAATGGACATGCCCCCTAAGACTGAAGCAGGAATCGTAGAAATCATGGCAGTAAATTTACCTAAGAAACTTAGCGCAATGGCAATTATCGCCGCATTGCGAATTACAGAAACACTAGCTGTTCGAGTTAATCCGACCACCCCGGTATTCTCTCCGTAGGTTGTATTTGCTGGACCGCCAATAAAAGCAGAAATCAAACTGGCTAAACCATCACCAAAAATTGACCGATGAATCCCTGGTTCTTCCATAAATTTATGGTCGGTAATCTCACTTAAAACCATGACATCACCCATGTGTTCAGCAATCGTCACAAATGCAATCGGAATAATCGCTAGAGCTTCGGGCCCAAAGTAAAGATGATATTGTGGTCCTTTGGCAAAAGACGTGGCGAATGGGAGAGAGAAATCCGGTAGACTGACCCAGTCTGCTTGAAGCACCGGTTCGAAATCAACAATCCCTAAAAAGACAGCAACAATGTACCCAACAATAATGGCAATTAAGAACGGAATTACTTTAATAAATCCTCGACCTCGAACATTAATCAGCGCAGCAGTCATAAAAGTCACTAAAGCGGCAACGACTTCGCGCCAATTCGTATTTTCGACAAAACCAGCATTAGTGACTGCTGACCCGGCTAAGCCCAAACCAATCACAATAATCATGGGACCAATGACAATAGGTGGCAATAATTTGGTCAACCATTCACTGCCTGAAATAGCAATAATCCCCGCCACAGCCATATAAACTAGACCCACTAACATGATTCCAGTTTGTGCGGCCGAGATATCGCCACCCAGTTGTTCCTTAGCAATCGCCATCGCTGAGATATAAGCAAAAGACGATCCCAAATACACTGGCATCTTAAATTGGGTTACGGTTAAAAATACCAGGGTTCCAATCCCGCTGGCTAATAAGGCAGTCGAAACAGAAAGCCCCAGGATTAAAGGTACTAGAATCGTCGCTCCAAACATGGCAAAAACATGTTGAAAACTTAATAAAATTCCCTTAGAAAAAGGTGGCTTCTCATAGGTTTCATAAATCATCCGTGTTTTTTGTATCATCATATCCTCTTTTCTAGGGCTAGATGGATTTAAAAGCACACAAAAAGCCCTTATTTTATACTCCCGAAAGAATAACGAACAAGGGCTTAAAATATTCTGTCTTTTGAAATCTCCCGGATTTCATTAAAAGTCCTTATCGCTTGTTATAGTTTAACATCCTAACAAATAATATCAAGCTGAAATTTATATTTATCGTCTAACAAAATTTAGAGTAATAACCAAAAACAAATAACAGATTAATCTGGCTGATTTAGTTGAGACTTTGAATCTGTATCATCACCAGAATAATTTAAGCTAAAGGCGTAGTGAATTTCAGGGGTTTCAGGTTGATAAGCCAGATAACAAACCGCAAAATCTTTGAGCCGAGCAAAGATTTCGCGAAATTCTCTATGGGCTCGTGTCGAATCAATTTCAGCTGCCGGCAAACCGACGCTATCTATCTTCAAATGCTCAGCTAACATCAGCGCTCGAGGCAAATGATAGCCCTGACTAATAATAATCACTCGGTCGACATGAATAATCTTCTTTAAGCGGTAAATGCTATCATAGGTTGAATATCCCGCATGATCTAAGTATATCTGTTGGCTAGGAATACCCTGGCTGACCAAATATTTCTTCATAACCGCAACTTCATTATAATTATCTTCTCGATGATCTCCAGTCATAATAAATATTTTATCAGGGGCTTGTTGATAAACTTCTAGCGCCTGATCTAAACGCGCTTTTAAAATATCACTCGGCCGTTCATTATCAATCACACCCGCGCCTAGAACTAGAACAGGAACCTCAGCTGATTGATACTTTGTATCCATTTGACTAAATTCGCTAGACATATTGGCCTTGGTGACCAGGATGACAAACAGATTGATTAAAATAATCACAGCAATCACACAAAGTATGACCATCAGACCTAACTTAATCATGAGTTTCAACCAATGAAATAAATCTTGCACCCTCTCACCCCTTTAAAAAATAATAAAGCCATTATAGCAAGCCTCATTAAGAGAAACAACTAGCTTTGTTTGCCTAGCTGATGAATTTGGCATATTATTCCTACATAGTATATAATGACTAACACACGATGAGCAAAATTTGTTGAACACAAGGAGGAACACATGAAGACAAAAAAACAAAGTCTAGGTCTAATTCTAGTGATCTTGGCCCTAATTGCAATCATCTATCTCGTAAGTGGCTATTTCCTCAAACCCAAAAATGAAGTGCCAGATTCGCCGACCGTTACCGATGAACAGATGCAAGAAACCAGTAACCAAGCTACCGATACCAAAGGTCAACCCTTCCAAGAGAAAATTGATGCAAACAGCCCCTACCCGGTCGCCAGTTTAGATGCTGGCATCTCCATCTCTGAACTCAGAAAGGCCATGGACCAGTATTATCAAGAGGTTTATACCGAAGAAGAAAAGAAGATGAGTCAAACTAAAATAGATCGACAAGATATTAAACGACTTCAAGACTCATTTAAAAATAACGATAGTTTGAAAGCCTTAAAGGCTAACGTTGAATCGGTTGAAATGCAAGTGGCGGGAGAGACTGTCTATGTTGCACGAATTGTCTTGCCTTTTACCTATCAAGAAGCCGAAAAAATAAAAGCCAATAACGACATACTCGTACTTAACGAAGCCTTAGCCCAACTCGGCAACCATCTGATTATGATTGCTTATTACGACCAGTCTAACAAGACACTTACACCCATGCATCTGACCAACAGTCTTAATCCACTATTCTACAACGAAACCATGAAGAATTAGCTTGAAGATTTCATCTTTTCATAAGTTATGCAAGAAATTTGTTGCTTCGGTGTTTTTCACCTATTGAATCCAATAACAGCTACAAAACTTATTGAACCAGTTTTGTAGCTGTTTTTGTGTTCTATAATATTTTATTTGAGGATGATTAGTCAAAATAAAATCTTTTGTCATAGTACAAGGTCTTTGAACATTTCAAAATCAGTCTTTAATTAATGCATTAATTTACGGTAGTTTGCCACTATTTTAGGACTGATAATAAAGCCCCGATCAGCCAATAAATCAACGAGTTCGGTATTACTTACCTCGGGATCTTGCTCAGCAATAATTTGTAGAATTTTTTGTTTGATTTCATAGGCGGTAAAGCCGGTCCGACTACGCCGACGATTTAAATTAATAAAATCAGTCAAAACAAAAATCTCTTGCTTAAAACTCAAATGTTTATGAACGATTAAATGACTCAAATAAGATTCAGGAATCTCGCTAACTTGACTCAATTCCCGCAGAGTTAAAGGTTTAATTTGTGAACTTGCTCCAGAAAAAAATTCTTCTTGGTTTCTAACCAGGTGATAGACCATCTTCATAAAGAGTTCCTCACGCAGACGAATTTGACGAGCTAAATCATTGAAATCTTTGACTTGTTCTTTTAAATATTGAGTAAGTTCCGCATCTTGTCGCTGACTCATCTCTTCAAAATATTCGCGATTAAAATATATACGCGGCGCAAATTGTCGTTGATAGCGAATGGTTAAGTCTTTTGGTTTTTCATCATCAACCTTGACGTCAGGAATAATATGAACCTGTTCAACCTTCTCGAAGATATCTGCCGGATAATAGGTCAAAGTTTGGTAATATTCTATCGCTTCCTGAATTTCAGACTCAGTAAAATTACTATCCTCTTGAATAAAATCATAATGATGGTTAATTAGAGCTTCAAAATAATTCTCCAATAAATAATAGGCCACGGCCGGGGCCGCATCATCGCGTTCTGTCTGAAGCATCAGGGCTTCTTGTAAATTAAAGGCGCCAATGCCAGCAGGTTCTAATAGTTTAAACAGAGTGAGCGCATCTAAAGCAACAATCGGATCGGTCTGCAGTTTATCAGCCAGTTCTTCTGCTGAATAGGGTAAGTAACCCCGTTCATCTAATAATTCGACGAACTGAACCATCAAATCACGAATTGAAGTCTGCCGATACATCATAATTTGTTCAAATAAATAAGTCTCCAGACTCTGTGTATCGATATGATAATTTGGATCCGTTTTTTGTAGTTCATCAAGTGGCGTCGGTGGTAACTCTTCACGCTCATCATCGGTAAGTTCAGACATATCCTGTTCTGTCTTATTAGGCTTAGACAAGGATTGTGCAAATTGATCTAGATGATATTCCATCTCGACAAAAGGATTCTCTAGGATAGCCTCTTCAAGATAGTGATGCATTTGTTCGATGTTTAAGCGCAAAAGCTGACTGAAAGATTTACTTTTGGGTAAGGGCGCCGATAAAGTTAGTGGTTCTTCTCTGCTTAACTTTAAAACGTCCCATTGATTTGCATGCGCTTTTTCCATATTTATCCCTACTTATCTTTATAAAAAAATTTTACTAGATGAATCCTAAGATCCCTCATTCATCTTGGGGCTATTCGTTGGGAAGTGTTTGATTGAATGTATCCCCATGCTCGATATCTCCGTATTGCAAACCGTGCTTAAACCACGCTTGACGTTGCTGAGCTGAACCGTGAGTGAATGAATCTGGAATCACCGTTCCATAACTCTCTTTTTGTAAGGTATCATCACCGACGGCAAAAGCAGCTTGCAACGCTTCATCAATATCGCCAACTTCTAAGACGCCTTGGTCTTGAGCATACTTCGCCCAGACCCCGGCAAAATAATCCGCTTGCAATTCCAATCGCACATTGAGTTTATTTGCTTGTGTTTTATTCATCTTGGCATGGGCCTGAGTGTATTGATCCATGATCCCCAATTCCTTTTGAATATGATGGCCAACCTCGTGGGCAATCACATAGGCCATGGCGAAATCACCGGGAGCATGATAACGATTTTGTAATTCGTTCATAAAGCTTAAGTCAATATAAATCTTCTCATCACCTGGACAATAGAAAGGACCTGCCTGAGCCGAGCCAAATCCGCAGCCCCCAGTCTGAATCGATTGGCTATACAGAACCATCTGCGGCATATTATAAGTTGAGTTGTGACGTTCGAATTCCTGACTCCAGAAATCTTCGGTACTGCCTAAGATAGCCGACATAAATGCATAACCTTCATCGGTGACAGCCTGATCGGACTGATTTGATGAATTCGATGGTTGGGTCTGAGTTTGCTCTTGATCATAGGTAATTGAATTGTCACTAGTTGGGTTGAAGATATTTCCCAATAATCCGCCCCCACCAAAGAACATAAAAGCAAGTAAAAGTAAAACAATCCACTTACTTTTCCCTGGCAAGAATAAAAGCAGTTGTAAGAGACGGCCTAAACCCATCCCTCCTGATCCTTGAGAACCGCCGAATCCACCTGGGAAATTACTCGATTGGCCCCTTTTATCATTGATATTTTTACTTTTGCGCATATCTTCCCATTTCATACTGGCTTCCTCCTTTATAAACTGGTTGTCAAATTAATTATATTATACGAGGTCAGCTTTAGCTAGACAAACGGCGCAAAGAGCCGGAGGAGCGAGTCGACAATCTCACCAAAAAAGCTTTGATTTAAGTCATTAAGTACCCGTTCTCGAGAAACATCGAGCACTTGGAAGAAATCTTCACTAATCTGCTCAATCACTGGGTGATAATATAACAAGGTGCCGGTCTCAAAGTGTAGATATAGGGACCGATAGTCCAAATTAATCGTTCCAACACATGCTACCTTACCATCGACAATAAAGGTCTTTGCATGGAGGAATCCAGGAGTAAATTCATAAATCCGCACACCCGCTTCTAGAAGTGGACGATAGAAGGACCGTGTCATTCGATAGACTACGGGTTTATCCGGAATACCTGGAGTAACAATTCGAACATCGACACCACGTTTGGCTGCCAATTCTAAGGCGGTCTGCATTTCATAAGAGATAATCAAATAAGGTGTATAAATGTAGACTGATTCAATAGCCATATCCAGTAATTGCCGATAAACATTCTCTCCCACCGCTTCGTTATCTAATGGAGAATCACCAAAAGGTTGGACAAAACTTGTTGAATCAGGCAAATTCTGTTCTTCTGGATTCGTTTGTTCAAGCAACTGAGGACGATAAAGCGCCAAATCCATATCCTTTTCTGGATAGAATCCATTCCACATTTCTAGAAAGAGATGGCTCAATGACCAGGAAGCCGGACCATTCAATCGAATCATATTATCTTTCCAATAACCGAAACGCTGCTTAACATTAATGTATTCATCTGCAATATTTAGTCCACCTGTATAAGCCAACAGTCCATCAATAATGATATACTTACGATGGTCTCGAGTATTATAGACCATCGAAATCACTGGATGCACCGGATTAAACTTAATCGCTTTAATCCCTACCGCTTCGCACTGACGATCAAAATCTTCGGGCAAACGAGCAATACAACCAAAGTCATCATAAATTAGACGAACTTCAACACCCTGACCCACTTTCTCCTTTAAAACTTCAAAGATTTGATCAAACATCTGACCAAATTCAACAATAAAGAATTCTAAGAAAATATATGACTTCGCTGCTTTTAAATCTTGAATCAACTGATTCATCATCGATTCCCCGTTGGCAAAGTATTCAACCTGGGTATCACGATATAAAGGATAAGATTCAAATTGATAGATATAATGACTTAAGCTAGCAACTCGTAAGTCGCGTTCTGCTAAAGCCGCTTGGGCGGGTTGATGGGGCAAAGTTTGTAACTCTTGTTGAAAAAGAGGCCGATGCTCATTTAATCGTCGCTTCATTCGTCGAGTTGGCCGTTTGTTACCAATTAAAAGATAGAGTAAACCACCTAATAGAGGAAACATCGCCATCAAACTAATCCAACCCATGCGATAAGCTGGACTTTCATTCTTACGAATCAGATAAAGAATCAAGATGAAGGAAATAATGGTAAAAATAACATTAATCCATACCGAATAATTAATAATATTGGCGAAGATCACAAAAAACCAAATAATCTGAATCAGAAAAAGGAGACCAATTAGGATCGCCCGTTCTATTATTTGCCGTCTCTCTGGGGATTTCATCATAATCTCCTTTCCACTGATACTATTCTTTGCTATTGATGACGGTAATCTTCCATTATTTTAGCAAAGATATCCGCACTTGAAGGTGGGGTGTAAGTAATCGCATTGGCCCCAGCTTCGATGGTTTGACTAATCAATTCTGGCGTTGGACCGCCGGTGGCAATAATCGGGAAATTTGGCCCCAATTGTTTCCGAATTTCACACACGACATTGGCTGTATCCTTAGCTGCTGAAACATTGAAAATATCTGCCCCCGCTCGGCATTTGCCCATAAAGTCATCCTTACGACTCGAGATGGTGGCTACGACCGGAATATCTATCGTTTGGCTAATTTTGGCAATCACTTCATTCTTCATTGGCGCATTAACCACTACCCCATAAGCCCCTAATTGTTCGGCATGGAAAGCCAAGTGAACGCTACGATCACCGGTGGTGGTTCCCCCACCTACACCTAAGAAGACAGGGACCGAAGCTACATTGATTATGGACTGCATAATCGTAATTTGTGGGGTAAAAGGATAGACAGCAATTATCGATTGAGCATCAGTATTCTTAATCAAGGCAACATCGGTGGTAAATAGAAGAGATTTTATCCGATGACCGAGAATTTTAATGCCACTGGCTTGATAAATCTCCTTTGGCACCTCGACAATCCGACTTTTTAAACGGGCATGATATTCTGGAATTACCTTTTTGGGTTTCTCTAAGATAGCATTGCCAACCGGAGTAATCTGAATATCTTGATTGTCGTCAATGCGGATGGCATCATAAGCCGGTTTTTGATTATCATAAATATATTTCTCTTTATCGGTCACGATATGGCCTCCTTTATTCTCCTAATACTATTTATTGTATCCAATTTCAAAGGATTTAGCTAGAATCTTCCTACTAAAACAGTTACACCTTTAGCAAATGCAATATATATCTGAAACTTACAACAAATTGTCGACCATCAAACCCTAAATTAAATTCCAGATCTTGTCAGACTCTATTTCCAAGAAAAAAAGCCAGCCCCCTTAGCTGACTTGTTCGATACTTTCTTTCACTTTATTCATACTATACACAATATTGGCCATGGGCGGCTCTGGGCTTAACTTTTTGTTGATAGCCGCATATGCTTGACCTTCCATCCGCATTTTTAATAATAAACGATCATCTTGATCATGGAGGATTTTGTCCGCCAGCTCAACCATAGCTCCAAGCATTTGTCCTGGTCCGCTATAGGGAGGATGGGAGGTTAAGATTTGTCCCATATTTGGATACTTCACTTGTAACTCCCGTCCAGATGCCCACAATTCATAGACAGATGCTGATGAAGGTAAATTTAGATAAGTCGTTTGCGCGCAGGCGTCACAAGTAATTAAGGTTTGTTCTTGTTCCAGCCAAAAAGCCATACTACCTAAGGTGTGGCCTGGTAAAGCTTCTACCGTCACCGTTAAGCCTCCTAAGTCAAAGACTTGGCCAGGGTAAAGTGTACGAAAAGGTGCTTGGCGTTGGGCTTGCCAAATTGAAGCATCGAACACATTCCTTTCATCAGAGACAACCTGACTGAATATCTTTTGCCGGACAGGTAGAGAACATGAATATTCCTCAAGCTCAAGATCTGCTTCAGCTAAATAAACCTGATCGAATTGATTGGCTCCACCACCGTGATCGCAATGTCCATGAGACAGAACGACTTGATAAGGTTTGTTAGCTAACTGATCAACGAAAGTTTTAAGATTACCATACCCCCAGCCTGTATCAATTAACAGACCAGCTTGATCTCCCTCTAGATAATACGCACAAACATAAGGCATCTTAATACGCTTAATACGTGGACTGACGACTTCCAGATCAAAAAACATGCTGTAATAATTCCCTTTCCTTAAATCTTAAAATTGTAAAAAGCCTAAGAAGTTTTGAATCATATGATAAAGAATTGGGTATTCAATCTTCCGTGTCCGCCAATAAACATAGGTTAGACCCGCTGATAGAATAAAGTAAAGGAAGAAATCAATAATATTGGCTGGCATATGCAACATGGCAAAGACCACGGCAGAAACTAGCGCCCCCACGATAGGCATGAGTGGAAAGAGGTACTTCATTACCAAACCTCTTAACAAGATTTCCTCAGTAATCGGCGTCATGATTACAATATTCAGAAAGACACCCAAACCACTCATTTCTTTAACCAAAGCTTCTACGGCTTGTTGATTCATCGGCGCTTGATAATCTGGAGCGAAGTAAGACACGGCCACTGAGAAGACCATACCCAATGCAAAGAAGGCAATAAAGGTCAACACTGTCCAGCCAAGTAAGGGCACTTTAATCTGCTTCAAATCAAAAATTTTAAATTTAAACAGATAAAGCATCAAAAACAAAAAGGCCAGCAAGGCAAAAGTACTCAGATGATAATACCAACCTGATTGCCCCATATAATACATGACTTTCATTGGATCTTGTAAATCAGTCAAGACCACCTGATCGCCTGATAATTCAATCCCTTTATTTAAAGCCATTGTCTCGAATTTAATCCGCAAAAGCAGATACGAGATAATGATAACAATCGATTTCCACCATGATCCTTTGACCCGATCAGACCAAACTTGTTTCAGGGGTTGCAGAGATTCTCTAATTTTCATGACTCTCTCCTTCTATATTAAATTGATCTAAGCTAACTTGGTCTTCGAATTGACGAATACCTTTCAGGACTTCGAAACCAACTAAGTCGTTCAATTCTTGCTCAGTATATACATTGTCTTCAGTTGGCAAAGCAAAGTCGGCCTGTCCCGGTTGTAGGTAGAATTCGAGCGCCTGAGTCCGGTCTTCAGCTAGGTTGACTAATAAGCCCATGCCAATTTGATATTTATCATAATTAAAACTCAATGTTCCAACAGTTCCTTCACCTAAGAAGCTGAATTTCTCCATTAAATCTGGATAATCCATTAAATGCTTGACTGCAATCTCTGTAAAGTAAGTTGATAAATCTCCCTCTAAAGTTAGAATATCGGCGCCCTGATCTTTTTCATAGCTTAATTGCTCGCCATGTTGATCCATAAATTCGGCCAGCACCGTCATCAGAAACTCTTGAATCTCTTGGATTTCTTGATAGTTGGCGTTCAGGCCATAGTCTTCCGCCTGAATCTCTAAGAGTTTGCTTTCTAAGTCAGCATAATGCTCTTGGGCATAAACATAGAAATCCATCACTGGTGAATCTTGATATATTTCAGGATAGTTATTAATCGCATCGGTAACATAAGTAATCAACGAATCAAGCGGGATATAGGCTTGATCGACTTCTTGTTCAGCTAATTTAACCAGTAATGTCGATGGAATATAGGGTGGCTTCTGTAGCGTCAAATAAGCAAAATCTCCCATAGGCATAATGGCCGCTAAATTCAATTCCACTTGCCCTTGATTGAAATTGACCAAATAATATTGGGCCGTCTTATTGACCGTCTGGTCTTGTAGTACTTTAAGTAAATCTTGAGCTTGGCTTACCTGTGGTAAATCAGCTGGCAATGAGCTCTCACTACTATATTCAGTAGCTGCTTCCTCGGAGCTTACTGGTTCAGCAGTCGTCTCTACGGATTCCGAACTGGTTGAAGAAGATTCTGTAGCATCAGTCTCCCACTCGATCGTTTCAATGGGGGAAAGATTCTCAGGTCCTTGGCCCTCAGCCTGGACCCATGGCCCTAGATTGGTGCTCATTAATACGATGGCTAATATCGCTAATGCTTTATTCATGATGATGACTCCTCTCCCTGTCTCATTTCCTCAAGGAATTCGGCTACTTTCTTACCTATATAAACTTGACCAGATGGTGTTAACAATATCGGTCGCTTGATTAACATGCCATCTTGAGCGATTAATTCTAATTGTTCTTGCTCCGATCGCCCAGCCAATTGTGACTTCATATTTAATTCGCGATATAAAGTTCCCGAAGTATTCATTATTCTCTTAATCGAGCTTTCGCCCGAAGCTTGATACCATTGCCATAACTCTTTGCCACTAGGAACATCCTCAGTAATTTCTCGATATTGATAGGGTAGGTCTAGATTTTTTAAGTTTTTCTCAATAGCTCGGCAGGTTGAACAAGGTTTATAGCCAATCAGTGTATACATCTATCCTTCTACTCCCTTCTGATTAATCTGCTCAAGGATTTGAGGTAAGTCTGACATATGATCTAATAAATAATCAGCCTCTGTCAAATGCAGGTGGCTCTCTTCATTCTCTAAATAGCCGATGGCCGCAGCTAAGGGTTTAGCGTAGGTCATATCTAAAGCTGAATCACCAACATAAACCATTTCACTCAATTCAATATTATATTGCTTTGCAATCTCATGGAGAGCACGTGGATTGGGTTTAGGACCATATTGATCAGCACAACCAATAAAATCAAAATAGCTTAAGACACCTAAATTTTCTAACATTTGCCGAGCGAAAACATAATTATCATTCGTAATTAAGCCGATAACATAATCGTCTTTTAAGGATTCTAAAGCTTCCGCTGACCCTGGCGTTAAACGAGCCATGACTTCTTCTTCCTGTAAATATTTTAGATAGGATGCTTCCATCCGATCTTCGATTTCAGGAATACTCCAGGAGAGATAAGGCTCCAAATAGGCGGCTTGGTCATAGATGGATCCGGCGGCAAAGATAGAATTGGCCTTAATTCCAGACCAATCTTCTTTAATGCCCATCGCAAAGGCTAGCTGATCTTGCTCATCCTGACTTAAATCAGATTCACTAAATAAGTCACGCATCATCCCAATCGTTGGCTTATCCCATGTGTTGCCTAACTCTATTAAAGTACCATCTTTATCAAACAAAACCGCTTTAATCACCTTACTCGCTCCTTCTCTGACTTCATCTGCCTTATTGTAACATAGGATAAATTATTTCAAAAAGATAATTGAATCTTTTGCCGTATTTTAAATATATCAAGAGATTCTTGCTATAATGAAGACAGAATAATCAACTGCGGAGGAAATTATGATCGCACAAAGTCCCCAACTCTTTCATCGTTATCAACTAAGTGCTTGCCATAAGACTGGCAAGATTTATCAACACTTTCCTCATCTAATTTATATCGAGGAAGGAACCGGCCATATTAGCACGGTTTATGACACCAATCGATTAAAGCATTCTATGTTAGCTTTTGTCCCGGCTAATTTAGAATTTATGATTACCAGTCAAAGTCCCAAACTCACTTGTATTCTCTTCTCACTCGCTGCTCCAATAAAGCATCAACCATTCGCCAATCAAAAGAGTGGCCTATTCTTAACAGAATGTCCAAATGACTTTGTCAGTCACTGTTATCTACTCCTCCAACAAATTTCCAAAAATAATCCGCACTATCCAGAGAGTTTTCAAGCTATCCAAACTTTACTCATTAATTATCTTTTCAATCTAACTCATAATTTAACTCCAGTACAGAATTATACTCCAGCTATTCAAGAAGCCCTGAACTATATCCATTGTCATTTGACTCAGCCACTTAAACTGACAGACCTGGCTCAACAGGTCAAACTCTCAAGCTCACGCTTCTCTGCCCGCTTTAAGGCTGAATTAGATATATCGCCAATGGCTTACATCCAACATCTGCGTTTAAATCAGATATATTATCAGCTCTGCAACTACCCTGATAGTAATCTTGAAAGTTTAAGACAAGCATACGGTTTCCATAATGCCTGTCATTTTACCAGTATCTTTAGAAAGAAATTTGGTATGACTCCACTAAAAGTAAAAAAATTAGCCCAGAGCCAAGCTGGGCATTTAATGTTACCCGAGGAAATTGACTTTTTCTGCAACCAATACCCTCAGGTCTAAGCTAATAGTAGTGGGTAATTGATTAAAAAGTTCTTCCTTCTGCTTTGTTGTGAGTCGCCAAGTTAAAGGCGTCATATGAATCAATTGGCGCCGCTGATCTTCGGAAAGCGCTAGCTTTTGATACACATCGTGATCTTCTACCTTAATGTAATGATGACGAAATACTTGCTCAACGTCTTCATTTGAATATTCTACTTCTGCTTGCTCTAATAGATTAGCAATGGCTGATCTTAATTCAATTAAATAGCGCGTATTGGGAATTACTTTAATCAGCCGCCCTGTAGTTTTAAGGACCCGATTAAATTCTTCATAATTAGCAGGAGACAAGATTGACAGAACCAGGTCAAACGAGTTTTCTTGAAAAGGTAATTGGGCTAAATCTGCTACGACCGAGAACTGACTTTGGTTAAAGTCAGTAGCTAACTGGATGCCTTCCTTGGCTAAATCGACTCCAATCAAACTTAGGGTCGGTTCCAAAAACTGGCTCAAACGATATAAATGGCTGCCCTCTCCACAGCCCGCATCTAATAGATGCGTAACAGGTCTTTCTTTAATAATAGTTAGCAAGGCTTGATGAAGCGCTTGATAAAAAGGACTCTCCAGAATAATCCGCCGCCTTAAATTAAACAAGGTTTGATCATATTGACTAGGGTGATTATTTTTGGCAAGGTTGACATATCCTTGCCGGCTAAGGTCAAAGCTATGACCATTGTTACAAGTTAATCTTTGGCCTAGTAACTGAAGTGGTTGGTCACAATGCAAACATTGCCAAGACACTGGGTGGCCTGCCAACCAGGTCAAAGCCTGTTGTCTTTTACTCTCTTTCATTCCATTCTCCTTATAAACGAAAGACCGAGCCAATTCAGCCCGGTCTTTATTTAGCTTAATCAATACCTCTAATTCGACGAATAACGTCAGCAATTGTATTGACATAATAGTCAACTTTCTCATCAGTAGAGGCTTCAGCCATGACCCTTAATAGAGGTTCAGTTCCACTTGGACGAACCAAAATTCGACCATCGCCCGCCATCTCTTTTTCTAGCTTTTCAATGGCTGCTTTAACTTCAGGTTCATCCATCACCGTATGCTTGTCGGAAACTTTCACATTGACTAATTTTTGTGGATAAATCGTGACTTCTTTAGCTAATTCTGACAAAGCTTTACCGGTTTCTTTCATAACTGCCAACAATTGGATGGCGGTAAGTAAGCCATCACCGGTAGTATTATGGTTCAGGAAGACAATATGTCCGGACTGTTCCCCGCCCAAGTTGTAATTATGAGCCCGCATCTCCTCCACCACATACCGATCTCCCACCTTGGTTTGAACCGTCTGCATGCCTTCAGCTTCGACAGCTTTTTTGAAGCCTAAATTAGACATGACGGTTGATACAATGGTGTTATTGGATAAAAGTCCTTTGTTATAGAGATGTTTCCCACAAATATACATAATCTTATCACCATCGACGATATTTCCCTTCTCATCAACGGCAATCACCCGGTCACCATCCCCATCGAAGGCTACCCCTACCATGGCTTGTTTCTCCACTACCATGGCCTGTAATTGTTCAGGATGGGTAGAGCCTACTTGATCATTAATATTCAAGCCATTCGGACGATCGCCCATCGTATAGAAATCGGTCTCTAAATCAGCAAAAAGTTGATTTACCAAGGGAGAAGTTGCTCCGTTAGCAGCGTCAACACAGACAGATATTCCTGAGAGATCTGAAGAGATTGTTGTCTGCAGGTATTGAACATACTTGATAAGGCCTTCAGGGAATTCATCCACCGTTCCTAAACCTTCATCCGATGGCCGCGGTAATGTATCCTCTTCCTGGTCAATCAAAGCTTCAATTTCTAATTCTTGCTCATCAGAAAGTTTAAAGCCATCACTGCCAAAGAATTTAATACCATTATCTTGAACTGGATTATGAGAGGCTGAAATCATGACCCCAGCAGCTACTCCTTGAGTTTTAGTGAGATAGGCTACTGCTGGTGTTGAAATGACACCCAATTGCATGACTTCGATACCCACTGAAAGCAAGCCAGAAATTAAGGCTGATTCAAGCACCTGCCCTGAAATTCTAGTATCACGGGCAACCAATACACGAGGGTGGGCATGTTCTGCATGATGTTGCATTAATACATAGCCCCCATACCGTCCTAATTTAAAAGCTAATTCTGGGGTTAGCTCTTGATTAGCAACGCCCCGTACTCCATCGGTTCCAAAATATTTACCCATATTATTACTCCTTGCTTATTTTATTCGTTCGTCTGTTCAGTTGTTTGTGAATCAGTAGCTTGATGGTCTTGGTCGGATTCTTCACTACTATCACTTTCCTGACTAGCAGTTTGATCTTCTGAATCCGTCTGAGTGTCTGCTTCTAAGGCGTGTAAGCTTACATGAACTTTAATCTCTGAATTACCTACAAGTTCAACACCCTCTGGTAAATTGACCCTGCCAATCACTGTTTGACTCGAGGTCAAAGAAAAAAAATCGACGATGACATCGAGCGATTGGATATCAGAAGCCCCTTGAATGCTTACCGTATTCTGGTCAACAAACTCATAGGTATAAGTAAAATTTTCATGATGTTCCCCCTGAGGAACAATATTTAAACTCACATCGCCAACAACCGGTTCAACAACAACTTCTGCCTTAATATCCATAATATTCGCATTCACATCGAGAAGGTTTCCATTCTTATCGACAATCTTGATCGCATAAGTTCCGGTAAAGTTTTTACTTTGTTTATCTTGCGAAGTAATGTTGATAAAGACCCGGTCAATCTCCTTAATAATCTTGTCAGTCCCGGTTAAAGTCACTTCATAAGGCTTCAAGTTGACTTGACTTACTTGATAACCCTCTTCAATGGCTTGAGGATCTACCTCATATTCAATCGTCTTCTTAACAGATTCCCGCCGTGAAATTTGTACAATGGTTCGAGATGGGGTTACTTGATAATCTATCTCGTCAGGGAGGTCCATAACCAAATATCGAATGGATTTCGAACCAGTCGGCATATCCGTCAAGTCTTCGGTCTCCACCCGTAAAGTCTCGCTACTTACCTGGTTAATAATACTTTTAGGCCCAGTCAATCTCACATCAACCGTTTCAGGGACCCCTGAGACAAAGGTTTCCCCATCTGTCTTACCTAGATATACCGGGACATTTGAGATGGTCTCAGTGATATTTACACTGGCAAATTCCTGATTCTTAATACTTCTTAGTGGGACGGCATTCTCTGAAGAAACAAAAATATAAAGAAAAATCGAAAAGAGTAGAGATATTAAACGAATAAACCAAACATTATTAAAGGTCTTCTTATTCATTGCGATCACCCCACTGTTTAAGATTCTCTAAAAAATACTCTTTGAAGCCGACGAGAGAATCTTTCGTATCCTCTTTCTGCTCTGCTTCAACCATTAGGTATTTCACGAGAAGGTTATGGAGTTCGTCCGCCTTCACTCCCCGGTGGAGAACTTCATGCTTGACCAAACTGATATCTCCGGTTTCTTCCGAAACAATCAGCGTTAAAGCATCCGTTACTTCAGACAAACCAATCGCTGCCCGATGCCGGGTCCCTAATTCTTTAGGAATTAAACTACTCTCAGACAGAGGTAAATAACATGAGGCGGAGGCTATTTTATAATTTCGAATAATCACTGCACCATCATGTAAGGGCGTATTTGGCACAAATATATTAATTAATAATTGAAAACTTATTTCCGAATCGAGGCGGATTCCCGTTTCAATAAATTCTGATAAAGGTTCTTTCCCTTCAATTGAAATTAAAGCACCAATCTTTCGCTTAGACATATATTTTAAAGATTGTTCAAGATTCTCAATCAGAGTCTCGTTTGGGTTCTTGCTGGTTTTGCGATTTCTAAATAAACTTTGGCCAATCATTTGCAAGGCTCGCCGTAATTCCGGTTGGAAGAGAATAATCGCAGCCACGACTCCCCAAGCCAAGATCTGACCCAAAATCCAATCAATGGTCTGCAGACCGGCCACCGAACTAATAAACTTAGCCGCAATAAAAATCCCGACACCCTTGAGTAAGTTCATGACTTGGGTTCCGCGGGCATACATCAATAATTTATAAATCAAATACCAAACGATTAGAATGTCCAATATTTGAACAATCGGCTTATTATTAATAAATTGTTCAAACCACAATTGCAAATTAACCACCGCCTCCTTCAACGCTTGTATTATATCACTCTTGACTTATTCTATCAGTAATTATTTGTCTCGATAGGCCTTATTCCGTCTTAAGGTAAAGTAATCAGGAACAGGATCTTGTCCGCCTTTGAGGAAAGGATGACACCGGGAAATCCGCCCCAAGCCCATGAGAAGGCCTTTAATCGCACCATGTCGTTCGATGGCTTGAATCATATAAGTCGAACAGGTCGGCTGATAACGACACGTTGGGGGAAATAAGGGCGAGATGTATCTTTGATAAAAGCCCACCAAAGCTATAAAAATTTTAGCCAAAGACCTGCCTCCTTAAGCAAAAAAGATTTTATCAATCCACTCGATCATCGTCGTGGTCATAAAGGTATAGACAAACATGGATAAAGGCCTAAAAAGAATGACATATTTCATGAAACGTTCAAAGCGCATTGAAGACATGCCAGCAATCATGCAGAATATATCATCAGGAAATATCGGAGCAATAAAACCGACCATAATTAAACGATCAAAAGCCTTGCCTCGGTTCAACATACCGACATATTTATCATATTGTTCATCATCAATAAAGGCTCGTACAATGGTTCCACCAAAACGACGGCCCAAAAAGAAATTAATCGCTGAACCTGTAATTAGGCCAATAACATTCAGAACCGTACCTAGAAACGTACCAAAAATTAAAAAACCAATGACGTTGGTCAGCCCCATGGGAATAATCGGATAAATGATCTGGCTAATTTGGACCAAGACAAAGATAAAAGGAGCAAAAAAACCTAATCGTCTTAATAATTGCTCGAAGCCCTGACCAGGGTCGAAATAAGTGGACTGAGAAACCACAAAGAAACCAATAATGGTCAGTATAATCCCGATAATGGTCGTAATTCGAATAATTTGCCGCTTTTTTTCTAAGCTCAATCTCATGAATATACTCCTTGTTATCCCTTATTATTTGGTGTAGTCTAATCCTATAATACTCAATTAGGGTACAGAAATTCAATCAATAAAGAAAAATAAAGGGGATGAATCTATGAAAGACTATCGCATCCAGTCCTTAATTCAGTCAATGACTGATAATCAGCTAGATAACCTTTTGATTAGTGATCCAGCAAGTATCTACTATTATACAGGTTACCGCAATCAACCTGGTGAACGACTTTATTTATTAAATATAAGTTCAGCAGGCCAAGTCCAACTTTACCTGAATCGGCTCTTTCCTCAACCACAAGACCTTCAATCTGAAATTGAAGTCATTTGGTATAGCGATGGTGAGCCAATTCTAGCCAAACTGGTTGAACAACTGACAGGCTTAAAGATTGGAATTGACAAGTACTGGCCGAGCCATTTCCTTCTTGAACTACTAGCCCTTAATCCCGAATTACATCCACTAAATGGATCTGTCTTAGTAGATCAACAACGGGCGATTAAATCGCTCGATGAACAAGAATTAATGGCCAAAGCCTCAGAACTTAATGACCAAGCCATGGAAGCCATTATTCACCAAGTTCAATATGGCTTTAGTGAATTAACCATGGTCAATAAATTAAGAGAGATCTATCAAGATTTAAATATGGATGGCTTTTCCTTCGAACCGATTATTGCTTATGGAGGAAATGGGGCTGATCCGCATCATGAGACGAACCAAGATCAACCAGAAATAGGCGATGCAGTCGTCATTGATATTGGGGCCTTCTATCAAGGTTACGCTTCTGATATGACGCGAACGGTCTTTTATGGTCAACCTAGCCAGGAACATCTAGAAATCTACGACATTGTCCGCAGAGCTAATGAAGCTGCTATTGCTCAGATTCGCCCAGGAGTTTCCTTTGCTGACATTGATTTAACGGCCCGCAATCTGATTGAACAAGCAGGCTATGGCGCCTACTTTACCCATCGTCTAGGTCATTTCATCGGCCAAGAAACTCATGAAGCTGGCGATGTCAGCCAATATAATCACGATCTAATCAAAGCTGGCCAAATATTCTCTGTCGAACCAGGTATCTATCTTCCCGATGACATTGGGGTTAGAATCGAAGACCTGATTTTAGTCACAGAAGATGGCTGCCAAGTCCTAAATCATGTCACCAAAGAACCCATCATTATTCAACCTAAAGCAGAGTAAAGATTAATAACCGAACGAGCTCTTCGTTCGGTTATTATTTGTTTTATTGTTCGATTGTCTCCACGATTTCAATATTATTATCTTGGATAGCCTTCTTGACCTGATCAAAGCTAGCCTTGATGGCTTTATTATCAATTAAACGGATCTGCCAGCCCTCTTTCATTGCTTGAAGTTTTTCTTGAAGTTGATCCTGACTTATCTTTTCTTCAGTTTGTCCGGGTTCAGACCAATAAATTTCATCTTCCTTTACTTTAACTTCAGCCACTTTGGTTTCTTGTTCACCTTCTTGACCTTGATTATCTGATTGGGAAATTGATGAGCCAGAACCTGGTAAAAGCCCTCCACCGGTCCCTTGATAAATACCTAAACCTGCTAAGGCTAATAGTGCTAAGGCAGTAATTCCTAATTTACCTTTCTTACTCGACTTCTTGTCTTGATTGGCCATGACCTTCATCCTTTCTAAATTCGTCCTCAGGATATTCACTATAAATAATTTTTTTGTCTTGGATTTGATTTAATTTGTTGATGGCTTCGACTAAATTTCGATAATCACGGTAGTAAATCTGATGATTATCATAAGTAAAAGAAATCATCACCACATCGTTGGCTAATAAGTCCAGCTCTTGCTGTAACCACTGAGTTAAGTCCTCTGAAGCAGGCTTGACATGTCGCTCCTCCGCCGCGGTAATCAAATAAATCTCCTCCTGACCCTGAACCTGATGGTAAACCAAATTCAATTTATCAATGTCTTCTGCGAAAGAAATTTGCCAAGTTTTCTGCGAAGGAGTTTGGGGCAACTGACTCTGTTCCAACCTCGAAACCTGTGCTTGCAAATTCTCGACTTCTTGGGCGTTCATGGATTGATTGGAAACTAGGACCATAAATAGAATAATCAGGATTACATCGAGTAATGGCGTTAAATCAATCAACATCTGATGTCTATTCACTCGCCACCTGCTCTCGTCGACCAGCATTCAGCAATTGATCATTCCTTAATAAATAGGTCTGAATGGCTTCATTATTTCCTTCGACTAGGGCTTGAAGTTGACCATTGGCTAATTTAAAGATAATGGCAAACACAATTCCCCAGAATGTAGAGGTCAAAGCTAACATAAACAAAGCCGTGTCATTCGTTCCTACCATAGGAATTAAAGAAATTACGGTTCCTAAAAGACCCATTAAAGGAAAAATCGCGGTCACATTCAAGAATAAAATATAAAGATGATTCATTCGTTGACGTTGATCAATAATCCGTTGCTCGCCCTCTTGCTTCAAATAATAATCAAAATGGTCAAAGAGATTTTTAACACCTTTTTTGCCTTGGGCTAAATTTCCCTTCGGCAATAAAATCTTTTGCAAAGACTGGCTAAGCTTTAGACAACGGACATATAAGAAAACCGTTAAAATCGCAAGTATAAAAATCAGAAAATCAAACTTTAAAAAATTATTAAATATGGCTTGCCATAGATTCATAACTTCACCTCAATAGGCAGTATATCATGGGTTTAGCGTACCACATGGACCCTGAGTCTGATTTGGATGTGCCACTTCCCGAAGGTTCATCGTGAAGCTTCTTGGCGACGTGACAATAAATAATAGACAATAACACAGATTGCAAGAATACCACCGTTAAGGGCAAAGGATTCCGGCGTATCAACTTGCCATAAATTGTAGATTACATAGACTAAGACTGCAGCAAGGATTAAATATAATAAATTTTTCATCTTCTTCATCCCTCTTATATAATAACCCCATGATAACAGAAATAAGTCGAAAAGAATATCAATAGGCAAAATAAAAAAGCGTCGCCGCCAGAAAAAATTTGACTAAATCACTCTTCGGGATAATCCATGCCAAAACCCATATCGCGTCAATAAAGGGCATCCAGCTGTTCAAAAGTTAGATCTTCAGCTGAAGTTTTTTGGATTTCTTCTTAAATTAAGTTCTGTAGTTCTTTTAATTCTTGTGGCTGGATCTGGATACATTGTTCAATATCCTTATTCTTTTTACAAAGATAAATCTCTCCTCCATCGTGTCTGAAATAAAACATAGCAACCTCCCAAGCACAATCATAATCGCGTTATTTCATAATAAAATTAGTGTATTATCATTATACAATAATATCATAAACTTATCGTTAAAAGCATCACAAACTTTAATTTTTTCATATTTTTATCTACAAGGCGGATTTTATAATCAACTTAGCCACCGCTAAAAAATAATAAAAGCCATGTAAATTCATGTTATATTTAAGTCACGACACAAAAATATAAGAAGGATGAATTTACATGACGCAAACTCACTTTACCACATCTGACCGCAAATCAAAACACTTATCGTTCAAAGAACGGGGCCAAATTGAATTGTTGAAAAAACAAGGCTATTCTAACCGAGCCATTGCGCGAATACTGGGACGGGCGCCCCAAACAATTCATAACGAAATCAAACGGGGTTCGGTGGAACAAGTCCGTCAACAAAAGCAACATGGGAAGGTTTATACCTATCAATATTC
>NZ_FOEN01000017.1 GCF_900110675.1 Ignavigranum ruoffiae
CCCTTATGAGGTTTTCATACGCTGTTTCTATAAAGAAAGACAAGCTCGCGCACACGTGCCCGCTTGACAACGAGCCTCCTTCGGCATGGTTTTCTTGGTAAGGCGGTCAATGACCCATTAGTGAACCAAACTACCATGCCTCAGCTCATTGTCAAGCCGTCACTGGCAAAGAGGATTAATGTTACATAGCTAGTTACCCGAGGTGGCTAACTTATACTTGAAATTTACAATGAAATTATTTTCAAAGTTTCTCATATTATTAGTATATATTTCTTTTATTTCGAAAGTAAGTTTTTATTTAATTACGAAACAATTATTGTTAGTGGTTTTAAGTGGATTTGTGTTATTATATCGGCAATATCTTTTGTATTAGTTTTTATTGTATTTGGGTACTCTAAAGAGAAAAATGATGATTTAATTGCTGAAATTGCAAAAAGAAAAGTAAGAGAAAATAACCAAGCATATATTCAAGAATATCAACAGAGAAAAGATTATTACAAACAAAAACAGATTGATTTCATCGTAAAGAAATCTAGAAAGAGGGGAGATAAAAGAAGATGATTATAGGATTTATTTTATTGCTAGTCATTCTGTGGTTTTTGTCTCTATCCATTGAAACGTATTCCTTTTTTAAGAAAAATGGAATTAAATTCAATAACATTATCAGTTACCTTCTCCTACCATTTTTATTGCTAGAGCTCCACATAAAAGTTATCCATTTGGAAAAGGATAAAAGATCATCTCTAAAAATTTTAGGGTCCTTCTTTGTGAATTATCGGCTGGCACTAATTTTTATCACTGAGTTAATATTAGAAAATATTGCTTTATTAGAAGCCACCGGCTCTTCTCCCATTTTAGAACAAGTGACTGCCGAAGAGACTGGTCGTGAACCCATGATTAATAAATTAATTGATTTGATGAATTTGCCAATCACTCCTAAGACTTTTGGCAAAATGATTGTTGCATAAAAATGGAAGCACAGCCTTTTTTATAGGTTGTGCTCTTTTTTTATGTTTTCGGCATAGTTTGTTAATTTTATCGCGTGAGAAAAACGCATATTTTCTAACTTGGTTTCTCCAGTTTGGAAACGTGAAATCGTAGATTGAGCGATCCCTGTATCCTTAGCAATTTTATATCCGGATTTATTGTTAAATAACCATTTTATAGTATCTAAATTAGCTATATCTGCCATCTGATTTCCTCCTTATGATAAGAATAGAATTAAAAGCGATTTTTGATCGCTCACATTCCCAACCCCCTTTCTTTTATAGTTGAGCTCTTTCTCAATCTTACAAATATATTGTTTAATTTAAACGGTTTAATGTCAAGGGTTTATAATTTTCAGAAAAATAAGTCCAAATGAATAGTAGTCAAATATATCTTAATAACTCTCGTTCCGAAGTGGAATGAGTTTTTTCTGTTTGATAAGGGCAAATCATTAGTTATTTCATCTAAAACTATGGAAACTGGTGGAAAACTATCTTTAATTAAATAACCAATTGTAAAGTAATGGCAGCCTATAATCTTTATCAAAGATTTACATTAAATTTACATAAATTAAGTAATCAATTAATAATGGTTTGATACACTTAAGTTGGTAAAGAGAACGGATAAGGAGAGGCCCATGTTAATTCAGCAGAATCAATTCAATATTAAAGCCAATCACCACCGGACTAAGGACTTTATTATCGAACGATTTAATGTGCCAGCAGATTTGTTAGGTTTGCGGGTAAACTTTCAATGTGAACATCATCAGGTTCAGTGTGCATTTATCTATGATAGTCAATATAATCTGCGTTTGGAATTAGAGAATCTCGGTTCCCGGCAAGGCTATTGTATTCATGAACAAGTGGACCAATCGAGTCCGGCCAGTCAGCCCGGCAAGATTCTACCGGGGGAATGGATCATTGCCATGCAGGTAACTAACCAAGATCAGGGCCAAGCTGGCGAAATTCGTTATCGGATTGAAGGCCTAGAATCCTAATATATTCACAAAAAAATACTTGAATTTCATCAGCCATCTTGCTATTGTTTAGGTTATTATCAAGGTTGCTAACCCTTGGTCTGATGAAAGTTTAGGGTTCTAGGAGGCCATAATTTATGAAAGCAAATGTAATTAGCATTATAGTACCTTGTTATAACGAAGCGTCATCTTTGGATGCTTTTATTCAAGAAATTTTTCATACGCAAGCATCTCTGCCCGATGTTTTCCTCGAAATTCTCTTTGTGAATGATGGATCAGCGGATGATACCCTCGTTAAGTTGAAAGATTTAGTCAAGCAATATCCTGAACGGGTGAATTATCTTTCTTTCTCGCGGAATTTTGGTAAAGAGGCGGCCATTTTAGCCGGTCTTGACCATGCAGAAGGGGAGTGGGTGGCTATTATGGACGTTGATTTACAGGATCCTCCTCATTTATTAGTGGAGATGTTCCGACTTGTCAAGGAGGAAGGACATGATGTCGTGGCCGCTATCCGTTCGAACCGGGAAGGAGAGCCGCGGATTCGTTCTTTCTTCGCTACCCAGTTTTATAAGTTATATAATCGAATTGCTCAGGTTAAGTTAGTTGAGGGAGCACGTGACTATCGCTTGATGAATCGTCAAGTGGTGGAAGCTGTCCGCTGTTTGCCGGAGCGGAATCGCTTCTCTAAGGGCTTGTTCTCCTGGGTTGGTTTTGATACAGCCTATGTGCCATATCCTCATGCCCCCCGGCTAGCTGGAGAGAGTTCTTGGTCTTTTATCAATCTGGTTGATTATGCGATTGATGGCATTATTTCTTTTTCGGATCGTCCCTTAACCCTGGCTTCTTTTATTGGTTTTGTCAGTTTTATCATTGCACTAATTATTGGCTTGGTGATTGTTATCCGAACCTTATTATTTGGTGACCCTACACCGGGTTGGCCTTCGCTTGCGGTCCTAGTGATTGGCATGGGCGGTCTGCAACTCTTATCCTTAGGGATTATTGGTAAGTATATCGCTAAGATGTATTTGGAAAGTAAGCACCGTCCCCATTATTTAATTAAAGAACAGTCACTTTCTAACTCTGACAAGCAGGTTGATCACCCACACCATGTCTCATGAAAATCCTTTTGCTAGCCACTCAAGGAAAATTCCATAGCTGATATTTAATAACCCCCGTTATACTGACTAACTCAGTAGGACGGGGGTTCTTCTTGTAATGGTGGCGAATCTAAGCTTGGTTGAGCCAGATTATTTTCGGCGTTTAAGTTTCTTGGCGATCCGCTGTTGTTGGTGCTTAGTCAAAGGTTTCTCTTGTTGTTGATCAGCGTATTCTTTAACAGCTTGCCCTGGTTTCTTTTCTAATAGATTGGCTGCCCAGTGATGATCGACCACGATAAAATGACCTTGAGTGTCTTCATTGATGGCTTTCTTGTATTTATCTTCAGCAAAGTCCAACAAGGACTGATGGAAATCGACAATCAGACTATCAGTATCGGTAATATAAAGAAGTTTGCGTTCACCATGATGAAGATAGAAGTAACGGGCTTTCACCGAGTCTTCTGGTCGTTCTTTGGCAAAGATGCCATCGGTCAATAATTTCACGATTTCAATCACAATATCGTTCAGACCTTGGTCTAAAATTGAAACTTTCTCGACTAAGGAAGGAGCATCACGGACGACCCGCAAAGTATAGTTGGTCAGATCTTGACTAGATTGACGCATAAATTGGCCCAGGATTTCTTCCATCGCTTCTTTACGTTCTTCTAAATTAGGAATCAAGCTGACAATAAAGTGTTTTTCATGGTCCAGATATAAGAAATCAGAATCAATTTGACGTCGAGCGCCACATTGTTCACATTCAAAGTTAAAGATTTCCCCGGCCAAGAGTGAGGCTTTAGCTTCTGGATCAACTTGGGCATCGATTTTTGTCCATATTTCTTTTTCTTGTTCATGTTGGCAGACTGGACATTGGATGGTAACACGTTGTTTCATGGGATTCTCCTTCATCATTATCTTTGTTTTAGTATATCATATTATAATCTGTCCGCCTAAAATATGATATACTAAGCATATCTTTATTAAAGCTAAATGAGCTTGGCGCGAGCGATAGTGAATAATATTTATAGGAGGTAGGGCATGTCAGTCGCAAAAGAAACCGTTGGCCGCAAAGCAGTCGCTTATATAGAAAGTGGAATGGTGGTAGGCTTGGGAACAGGTTCCACTGCCTATTATTTCGTGGATGAACTAGGTAAGCGTTATGCTTCAGGTCAGATCAATCAGATTCGTTGTGTTTCCACATCGACTCAGACGGAACAACAAGCCCAGTCTTTAGGCTTGCCTACAGTCACTCTGGATGAAGTTAATCATATTGACGTCTTGGTCGATGGAGCTGATGAAACATTGGATTCCTTCTCAGGGATCAAAGGCGGAGGGGGAGCGCTATTATTGGAGAAGATTGTTGCTCAATATAGCCGGAAGATTATTTGGATTGTCGATCAAGCTAAGCGGGTGGACTATTTAGGGGCCTTCCCGCTACCCGTTGAAGTGGTACAATTCGGTGCTTGGAAGTTGTTCCATACTTTTGATAAGGCAGGCATGCAGCCGAGTTTTCGCAAGAAGGGCGTCGATTCTTTATTTATTACGGATTCAGGCAATTATATTATTGACCTTCATCTGGGAAAAATTGAACATCCGGAACAAGTCGCCTTTGAGTTAAAGAACATGGTAGGTGTGGTTGAACACGGTCTCTTTATTAACTATCCGAATATTATCTTGGTGGGTGACCAGCAAGGTGGCTATGAAACTATCGAACGACCTACCATCATCCAATAATAAGAAAAGAGGAACCGCTGATGAACATGGTTGAATTAATACAGAAGAAACAGGCTGGTAAGGCCTTAAGTCAAGAAGAAATCGATCAATTGATTGAAGATTATACGCAGGATAAGATTCCTGATTATCAAATGTCAGCCTGGATGATGGCGGTATATTTTCAGGGGATGACAGAAGAAGAAGCCAGTTATCTGACCATGGCCATGGCTCATTCAGGCGATATGATTGATTTATCGGCCATCCATGGCAAGAAAGTAGATAAACATTCGACCGGTGGCGTGGGTGATACGACGACGATTATCCTGGCGCCCTTAGTGGCTAGTTTAGGAATTCCCGTGGCTAAGATGAGTGGTCGAGGCTTGGGTCACACCGGCGGTACCCTAGACAAGCTGGAGTCGATTCCTGGCTTTAATGTGGAGGTTCCGATTGATGACTTTATCGATCAAGTCAACCGCCATCAAATTGCTGTGGTCGGTCAGACGGGGAACCTGACCCCAGCCGATAAGAAGATGTATGCCTTACGTGATGTGACGGCCACGGTTCAGTCGATTCCTTTGATTGCGGCTTCGATTATGAGTAAGAAAATTGCGGCCGGTGCCGATGCCATTGTACTGGATGTCAAGGTCGGCGAAGGTGCCTTTATGAAGACAGTGGAGCAGGCAGAAGCCTTAGCCCACCAGATGGTTCAGATTGGTCAACAAGTGGGGCGCAAGACCTTAGCCGTAATATCTGACATGAATCAACCCTTGGGTTGTGCGGTCGGCAATGCTTTGGAAATAAAAGAAGCCATTGCTACTTTAAGAGGCCAAGGACCTAAAGATTTGGAAGAATTATGTCTGCTTCTGGGCGGCCAGATGCTAGTAGCGGCCGATGCCTATACTGATTTAGACCAAGCCCAAGCAGCATTACGCCAACAAATTCAAAATGGTCAAGCTTTAGCGAAATTCAAAGAGTTCATTGAAGCCCAAGACGGCGATAGTGAGGTCGTTGACCATCCTGAACGATTAAGCCAAGCAGCCTATCAGATTCCAGTCTTAGCACCGAAGTCGGGTTATGTGGCCCATTGGCAGGCTCAAGCAATCGGCGAAGTGGCTGCTTTATTTGGAGCAGGCCGTCAACGCACGGAGGATCAGATTGATCCAAGCGTAGGCCTAGTTATTGAGAAGAAGATCGGCGATGCTGTTCAAGCCGGCGAGCCCTTATTAGTCTTACATAGCCAGACTGCTGATGTTGATCAATTGCGCGATAAAGTCTTAGCCGCGGTAACCATTCAAGATCAAATTTGCCCAACACCGACCTTGATTCATGAAGTGATTCAAGCTTAATACCAAGTTTGGATCTGATTCCTAAGCAAAGATTGTAAAAGATAATTGGAGGAATTTAGATGTCTTTTCGAAAGATTGAAGAACATGCATTGCCAGATATTCAATCGCTGGCTATCCTATATGAACATGAAGTAACGGGGGCAAAAGTCCTTTATCTGAAGAACGATGATCAAAATAAAGCTTTTACCATCGGTTTTAAGACCCCACCGAGCAGTGATAATGGGATTACCCATATTATTGAACATTCAGTCTTAAATGGTTCAGAGAAGTTCCCTTCCAAAGAACCTTTTGTGGAACTGATTAAGGGTTCTTTAAATACGTTTGTCAATGCGATGACTTTTGCAGATAAGACCATATACCCGGTGGCTTCAACCAATGACCAAGATTTTAAGAATTTGATGTCGGTTTATCTGGATGCTGTCTTTAAACCCAAATTGCGTGAGAATCCTCAGATTCTAGCCCAAGAAGGTTGGCATTATCATTTGGAACATGCCGAAGATGACTTAACCTATAAGGGGGTCGTCTACAACGAGATGAAAGGGGCGAATGCTTCTCCAGAACGCCAACTTTATAAGCAAATTTCTGCGCACTTATTAAAAGATAGTCTCTACCAATGGGATTCCGGCGGCGATCCTAGCGCGATTACCAGTCTGAATCAAGCAGATTTTGTTGCTTTCCATAAGCAATATTACCAGCCAAGTAATTCTTATACGGTTTTATATGGTGATCTAGATATTGACTGGGCTTTAGCTAGTCTGGCTGAATATTTTGACCAATATTCTAAAGAGGAGACCGTCGTTGGTTTAACGGTTGTTCCGCAGGGCGAGAAGATTAAAGAGCCGATTCGGTCGACCTATTCGTTGGCTGAAGGTGACAATCCACGAGATAAAGATTACCTAGCCATGTCTTGGTATGTAGCCAGTCCAGATGAAGTTTTAGATGGATATGGTTTGACCGTGCTGGCTGATATTCTCTTTGGCAATAATGAAGCGCCATTAAAGAAAGCCCTGCTCGAAGCCAATATTGGTGGCGATGTCCTGGCTGAATATGACGAAATGGGCTTTCCACGCTTATTTAATATTATTGTCAAATATAGCCAAGCTGAGCAAATGGATCGCTTCAGAGAGCTGGTTGAGACCAAGCTAAGTCAATTGGTTGAAGACGGAATTGATCCACAACTGATTAAGGCTTCCTTGAACAAGATTAATTTCCAATTGAAGGAAATGGCCATTTCAGAATCAAATCCGCGCGGAGTCATCTATGCGATGGCTGCCTATCTGTCCTGGCTCTATAATGAAAAGCCTTATGGCTTGTTGGAATTCTCTAAATATCTGACCAAATTAGAGCATTTGGCCGAGCAAAAATATTTCGAGAAATTGATTCAATATAAACTCTTAGCCAATCCACAAAAGATTGAATTGGTCTTAAGTGGAGAAGCTGGGAAAAACGATCGCCTTGAAGCGCAAAAATTAAAGCAATTGCAAGAGTATAAAGCCAGCCTATCCACCGAGGAAATTACCTCATTGGTGGATCAGACCCAAAGTTTATTAGCTCGTCAAGAACAAGCCGATTCGAAAGAAGATTTAGCGAAGATTCCTCGCTTAAGTAAGGCTGACTTAGAGACGGAAACCGAAGACTTGCCTTTAGTGATTGAAGACTTATGGGCGGATGAAGATTCAACATCAGCTAATCTCTTTTATTTTTCTGAGCAGTTCACTTCGGGTATTGACTATTTAGATTTGTATCTTGATATTTCTGATATACCAATGGAAGACTATAGTAGCTTGAAGTTATTAGCCAGTCTCCTAGGTAAATTGCCGACTCGTCAGCTTACAGCTGCTGAATTATTGACCCAAATAGACCTAAATACTGGCGGAATTTCAGCGGCGATTCAAATTTTTGAAGACTTAGACCGGACAATCAAACCTTATTTTGTACTGTCAGGCAAGGCCTTAAGGGCTTCGTTTGCTAAATTAGTGGCGCTGATGAAAGAAATTATGCTAGAGAGTCAAGTTGATCGAGAGAAAGAGATTCTTCAACGCGTTCAGAAATTGATTTCTAACTTCGAACAACGGATTAATTTCTCAGCCAATGCGCTAGCTAGCCAACGAGCGATTGGCCAATTATCGGCTAAGACGAAACTGGCTGAACAAGTGACTGGGATTGATTATTTCAACTATTTGAAGGCCACCCGAACTCAATTACAAAACGGACAAGGTCAACAAGTGATCAAGCAGTTACAAACCATGCTCGCCAAACTCCTCAAGCGAAGTCGAGCAAATGCCTTGTATATTGGCGATGCCGACCGGGCTCAAGCCGTCAAAGAACAAGTTGCTGACCTTTTCTTAGTTTTCGCTGATCAACCGATGGGAACGCGTCAGAATTACCCGACTGGAAAGCGACAAGATGAAGCCTTTGTGACCAGTCAAGATGTGAATTATGTCGCTCAAGCCAGCCTTGCTCAGCCTGAATTACAACATTCAGGTCAAATTGAAGTCTTATCGACCTTACTACGTTTCGATTATCTGTGGAATAATATTCGCGTTAAGGGTGGGGCTTATGGAGCTTCTTATAGTTTCCGTGTCTTAGGGGAGATGTTCTTCTCTTCCTATCGGGATCCGAATATCGCCAAAACCTTGGCGACTTTCCAGGGCACCAGTGATTATCTCGCTCAATTAGACTTAAGTGATGAAGAACTTGAAAAGAATATTATTGGGACCATGAGTGAAATTGAACGACCTTTATCAGCATCAGACAAAGGTCTTAAGGCTTTCGTGATGCATCAAGTCGGTCGAACGACTGAAGATATTGTGCGCTTGAAAGAGGAGATTATTCAGACCAATTTGGCTGATCTTCGCGCCTTGGCCCCTGAGTTTGCTGAAGTCCTGGCTGACCGGGCGGTAGTTGTGATTGGCAATCAGACAGCCATTGAACAAGCCAAAGACCAATTCCAGGTAATTGAGAAGTTATATTAATTTCATTATCTAATTAAAAACATTACGATCTAGATTGAACCATTGTTTCAGCTTGATGCGAGTTGGAATAGACCGGAGTGAATTTCTGGGTCTAGTCAATCTTTCAAATTAAACGACTCATTGTATTTATTAGACGATTGAATGGATTTCAGTCGTCTTTTTGTGTAGAAAATTGGCTGGCAGAATAAACTTTACGTTTTCCTTCTAAGAAGTTTGGAGCCACCATTCTCCGGCTTTGTCGACTGCTACTGATTTGCAAGCAAAAAGACCTAAGCACAACATAGGCTTAGGTCTTTGTTTAATGATTCAGCTGATGAAGGGATTAGAAAATTTCTTTATCTGATCCGAAGGTGAATTCTTCACCAATTGCTTGTTGAGCAAGAACGTTTAAGAAGTTCCAAGGGCGGTCATATTCTGGTTGGAAGAAGAAGTCAGCTAAAGCTAATTGTTCTAGTGTCCAGCCAGCAGAAATGGCTACAGAAATTGCATTGATTGACATAATCACGCTAGGTTCTTTAGACATTAATTGAGCACCCACGATACGGTGAGAATCTTTTTCGAAGTGGATCTTCATATGAACGGTTTCAGGATTTTGGATGAAGTCTGGAAGAATTTGTTCTTCATAGTACTTGCTATCAACTTCCTTACCGATTGTCTTAGCATCCACATCCTTAACACCGGTACAAGCGAAGTGATAGTCGAAGAGAGCTAGTCCAGAAGTACCAGATACTTCTACCATCTCCATCTTGTTGCCATGTAATAAGTTCTTGGCTGCAATAACTGCTTGACGACGAGCGTTAGAAGCTAAAGCGATTGGACGTTTGCCATGGTCTGGTGCAAATGGAATAAAGGTAGCATCTCCAGCAACATAAATATCTTTTTCTGAAGATTCTAAGTATTCGTTCACTTCCACGAAGCCTTTTTCGTTCATTGCTAAGGTATCTTTCAACCAAGCGGTATTTGGTTTAACTCCAACAGCCATAACAACGGTATCACATTCGTATTCACCTTTATCGGTAACTACTTTGCTAACTTTACCGTTATCGGCAACGATTTCTTTAACACCTTCGCCACCGTGGAATTTCATACCATGTTCTTCACAGTTCTTAATTAAGATGTCAGTGAATTCTTTATCTAAGTAAGTAGGTAGAATAGTAGGTTGGAAGTCGATAATAGTTGTGTCGATGCCATGTTTAGTGAAGGCTTCAGCCACTTCAATACCAATATATCCGCCACCAACAACGACAGCTTTCTTAGCCGTGTTCATACGTTCTTTAATCTTACCAGCCCAGTCACGTCCACGCATGTAGTAAACTCCTTCAGCGTCTAAACCAGGAACTGGAATTTCTACTGGAACAGCACCAGGACTTAAGAATAATTTGTCGTAGCTTTCAGTTTTTTCACCTTGTTCTGTTTTCACAGTGATTGTTTTCTTAGCAGGATCAACAGCAACGACATCACTATTCATATGGATGTTTACGCCTTGTTTTTTATAAGATTCTTCATTCGCATAGTGCAAGCTATCTAATGAAGGTGAGATATCCTCTAAGAAACTTTGAATCCCACATGATAAGAATGAAGCAGTAGTTCCGCGTTCATATAAATGAATTTCGGTATCGGGAGCGTCTTTCAAAATGGTTTGAACAGCTTCGTAACCAGCGTGTGATGTTCCAACTACGATAACTTTCATTGATTAATTCCTCCTATTAGTTAGATTAGCTTCACTATACCACAAATACGCTTTCAAACCAACGCAGCTTGCTCACTTTCACAAGTGAAAAGAGACGGTAATCACATTAAACAAGCATATATTTGATTTTATTTTACTTAGAATGCTTATAAATTAGGCTTTTCATCAACTTCTCATATAAGTTTCATTAATAGGCATATAAAAAGATTTTATTAAGAATCAGGCCTATCTTAAAGCCAAGTGAAAAAACGAACAAAAAATATGGCTTGCAATTGGAAAGAAATCAATATATAGTGTGTATGTCCCGGTTGGGAACACTACATATTGTGTTATAGGAGGAAATATGATGAATAAAACAATTACTTTATATACTAAACCTGGTTGTGGCCAATGCATGTTTACCAAAAAATTCTTAGAAAAAAACCAAATCACTTTTATTGAGAAAGATATTCAAAAATCAGCTCAAGCTTTAAAAGAGGTTAAGAACCTGGGTTATGCTAGTTTACCAGTAGTAGTGATTGATGGGCAAGAATCTTTCAGTGGTTACCAATCTGATCGCTTGCAAGCATTAGTCGGATAAAAATGGCTCAAATTGTCTACTTTTCCTTAACTGGCCAGACCCGACGCTTTGTTGAGAAATTACCCCAATATACGGCCTTAGAAATTGATCCAGTCAATCCATTTATCGAGAATTCTGAAGATTTCATTTTAGTCGTGCCAACTTATGAGCGGCCGGTTGTGGAAGTGGTGGATGATTTCTTACAAACGGCCGACAATCAATCTTATTGTCAGGGAATTTTTGGCGGCGGTAATCGTAACTTTGCCCAGTTATTTTGTTTTACTGCCAAAGATATGGCACGCGACTATCAGCTCCCCCTCTTACATCTTTTCGAATTTCAGGGTTCTGACTATGATGTCGATCAACTAAAAAACGCATTGGAGGCATTCCGTGAAACAACAAACCATTAAAAAAACTGAGGAGAAAACCTATTTTAAACTAAATAACCAATTGAATATTCCCATCGATGGTCAGATTCCGATTGCTAAAGACAAGGAAGCTGTACGGGCCTATTTCCTCGAACATATTAATATGAATACCGTATTCTTCCATTCTTTAGATGAGAAGCTTGGCTATCTGATTGAGCATGAGTATATTGATAAAAATATCTTCTTAAAATATCCGCAAACTGAAGAAAGCGCAGGATTAGCTGATAACCAAGGCAAAGATTTTGACTTTGATTTTGTAAAACAGTTGTTTAAACAAATTTATAGCCATAAGTTTCGTTTCAAGAGTTTCATGGGGGCTTACAAATTCTATACTCAGTATGCCTTAAAGACCAATGATGGACGGAAATATCTGGAGCGCTACGAAGACCGGGTGGCCTTTAATGCCTTGTACTTAGCCGATGGCGATCGTCAGTTGGCCCAGGATCTAGCAGAAGAATTGATTGAACAACGTTACCAGCCAGCGACACCAACTTTCCTCAATGCTGGTAAGAAAAGAAGAGGAGAAATGGTCTCATGCTTCTTAATGGATGTTGATGACTCAATGCTATCGATTGGTCGGGCCATTAATTCAGCCCTTCAATTATCACGAATGGGTGGTGGCGTGGGGACGAATTTGTCTAACTTGCGAGCAGCGGGCGACCCGATCAAGAAGATTGAGAATGCATCCTCAGGTGTGATTCCAGTGATGAAATTATTAGAAGACTCCTTCTCTTATTCAAATCAGTTAGGTCAACGTAATGGAGCAGGTGTGGTCTACCTGAATGTCTTCCATCCTGATATTTATGGTTTCTTATCTACGAAGAAAGAGAATGCTGATGAGAAGATTCGAGTAAAGACTCTGTCCTTAGGTTTAGTTGTTCCCGATAAATATTATGAATTAATCAAGACGAATCAGGCTATGTACTTATTCAGTCCTTATGATGTGGAACGGGTCTACGGTAAGCCATTCTCATACGTAGATATTACAGCAGAATATGAGAATATGGTGCATAATCCTGAAATTAAGAAAACCAAAATCATGGCCCGCGAATTAGAACAAGAAATCTCCCGCCTACAACAAGAATCAGGCTATCCTTATATTATTAATATCGATACGGTCAACCGAGCTAATCCGGTTGCCGGGCGGATTATTATGAGTAATCTCTGTTCAGAAATCTTCCAACCTCAAGAACCTTCCCGTTTAAATGATGATTTATCTTATAAGCAAGTTGGGACCGATATCTCTTGTAATCTAGGGTCAGCTAACTTAGTGAACTTATTAGCCGGACCAGATTTTGCTAAATCCATTGAGACAGCAGTGCGTGCTTTAACTACTGTGACCGATCATACCGACTTAGAAGAAGTACCCACGATTCAGAAAGGGAATCGCTTATACCATACGATTGGTTTAGGAGCGATGGGACTGCATACCCTCTTTGCCATTCATCAAATTGAATATGGTTCTGCCGAATCTTTAGAGTTGACTGATGCAATCTTCCGCTCAATCAACTTCTATACCTTGCAAGCCTCTAATCGGATTGCTCAAGAACGGGACGAGAGCTTCCATGATTTTGAGAAATCGGCTTATGCAGATGGGTCATATTTTGACACTTACTTGAAAGATGAGGTTGAGATTCAATCTGCTAAAGTTCAAGAAATCTTGAAAGATATTCCGGTGCCGACGGTTGAAGATTGGCAAGCTTTGAAGGATCAAGTTCAAGCGACCGGCTTATACCATCGAAATCGGATGGCCGTAGCCCCTAATGGATCCATTTCTTATATTAACGAGACTTCTGCCTCGCTACATCCGATTACCCAACGGATTGAACACCGACAAGAGAAGACCGTGGGTGCCATTTTCTACCCGGCGCCTTATTTATCCAATGAAACCTTGCCATACTACCGTTCGGCTTATGATATGGATCAGCGCAAGATTATTGATGTGTATGCTACTGCCCAGAAACATATTGACCAAGGAATGAGTTTGACCTTGTTTATGCGTTCTGAGCTTCCAGAAGGTCTTTATGAATGGAAGTCGCCTTTACAAAGTAAGATGACGACCCGTGATTTGAATATGCTCCGTAACTATGCCTTTAGTAAAGGGATTAAATCCTTGTATTATGTACGGACTTATACCGAAGATGGCGATATCATTGGTGCTAACCAATGTGAATCGTGCTTAGTTTAGGAGGATAGCGATGACATATTTACACTATAAGGCCATTGATTGGAATCGGCTTGAAGATGCTTTGGATAAATTTACTTGGGAGAAGTTAACTTCCCAATTTTGGTTAGATACCCGTATTCCTGTATCTAATGATTTGGACGATTGGCGTTCCTTGTCTTGGGCTGAACGCGATGTGGTCAACAAAGCTTTTGGCGGCTTGACCCTCCTAGATACACTGCAGTCTGAAGAAGGCGCCAACGTGATGCGAGATGATGTGCGGACGCAACATGAAGAAGCCGTACTGAATAATATATTATTTATGGAATCCGTTCATGCCAAATCTTATTCAACGATTTTCATCTCTTTAAATGATAGTCGCGATATTGACGAGATTTTCGATTGGGTAAATAATGATCCCCAATTACAATATAAAGCCCAAGTCATTCATCAGATTTATCAAGAAGGCAATGCCTTGCAGAAGAAGATAGCCTCTGTATTCTTAGAGTCTTTCCTCTTTTATAGTGGCTTTTACACCCCTTTATGGTATTTGGGTAATAACTTGCTTCCCAATGTTGCAGAGATTATTAAGTTAATTATTCGTGACGAATCGGTACACGGAACTTATCTAGGTTATAAATTCCAAATTGCTTATAATCAGCTGAAAGAAGATGAACAAGCTGAAATTAGGGATTGGATGTTTAGTTTGCTCTTTGATTTGATGGAGAATGAATTGGCTTATACCGAAACACTTTACGATCAAGTTGGCTGGACCGATGATGTTAAAATATTTGTTAAATATAATGCGAACAAAGCATTACAAAATCTAGGCTTTGAACCGCTCTTTCCTGAGGGAACAGCTGAAGCTGTCAATCCGGTAGTAATGAATGGCATCTCTGTGGAAACCTCAAACCACGATTTCTTCTCCCAAGTTGGTTCAGGCTATCTGATGGGTCAGGTTGAAGCCATGACGGATGATGATTATCAAATGTTACCAGATTTTGAACTTAAGGAAAATAATTAACTAAATTAAAACGACGAATGTGCTTTGTACTGACCCCCTAAAGTTGGACCGAATGATCCAACTTTAGGGGGTGTTTGTATGGCTAAATATAGTTTAGAATTTAAAATGAAAATTGTATCCGAATATCTTTCTGGAACCATCGGGATGAAG
>NZ_FOEN01000014.1 GCF_900110675.1 Ignavigranum ruoffiae
GTAAAGGGAATTGTTATGATAATGCCCCGATCGAAAATTTCTTTAGTGTGATGAAACAGGAGATGTATTATGGGAAAATATATCGAAGTTACAAGGAATTAGAAACTGCAATCACAGATTACATTCAGTATTATAACGAAGAACGAATTAAAGAAAAATTGAATTGGCTAAGTCCTGTGGCATATAGAAAAGCGCAAGCGGCTTAACAATTTATCATTAAACCAAAAGAGAGACAAACACAAAATAGTGTTCATCTCTCTGGTCCAACTATTTGGGGTCACTCTAGTGGCTGGTCTTTTTTATTTGTTTAAAACTCTTCTTGTTAGTTACAAATATCACAATAGAACTTTAATAACAATAAATATGACTTGGAAAAGGCAAAGAAACAAAAAATATATTGATAAAAATTTCACAAGAAATTATAATAGTTACTGAAGGTAGCTAATATAAAAGGGGGAATTTTTTGGACATTATCAACTTGATGAAGCAGTTCGATTTTTCAGAGAGTGAGACGAAAGTTTATTTAACCTTACTTCAGAATGGCATTTTATCAGGCTATGAAACAGCAAGACTATCGGGTGTCGCTCGCTCGAAAGTGTATGAAGTCTTGGCTAACTTAGTCAGTAAAGGGGTCGTCAGAGTCAATAATCAGGATAAAGTATCTTATTATCAGGCGGAATCCAGTGAATTCTTAATTGAGAAATTAAGATTAAACACGGAAAAAGCATTACATGATTTATCCTTGGCTACCAATTTTTTCCAACCGAATGAATTTAATGATCAATTGTGGCATATGTCAGATTATCAAGCTATTCTATTAAAAACTCAGCAAATGATTGAACAGGCTGAAGAAGAGATATTACTACATATCTGGGTAGAAGATTTAACCGACCAAATCCAAGAAATTCTATTAAGAAAAGAAAAATCAGGGTTAAAAATTGTCATTATTCTGTTTGATCTGGACAAAAAATATACCTTCTCCAAGAAAATGAAAAATTGTTATATCCATGGTTTTGAAGAAGAAAAACTTGAAGAACGCCATCAAACACGATGGATTAACTTAGCCGTCGATAATCAAGAAATGATTTACGCCAGTATCAAAGATTGTTTGACTGCTGAGGCGACTTATACGTCTAATAAAAGCTTTGTTTTTTTCTCGAGAGAGTATGTACAACATGATGCGTATTGCTTGCGTATTGAAGAGAAGGCCATGCCTGAGTTAAAAGCTATTTTTGGTGAGAATTTAATTGGCATTCGGGATATTTTTAAAAGTTTTGAATAAGAAAGGAGCATTAACGTGCTTGTAAACATCATTTTAACTTTAATTGTGATTGTGAATGGCTTATTTGTTTATAGTTTTATCAAAGATCTTAAGTTACATTGGTCAGAATTGAAGGATGAACCAGGAAATCCGATCACGATGTTCATTAGTCAATTTATTATTTATTTCTTGTCCACCTTTGGTATTTCAGACTTTGCTATTGGTGCAGCCTTATATCCAAAAATGAAATGGGTCAATGCTAAGCGGCTTCCCGGAACTTTAAACACGGCCTGTGTTATTCCAGTAGCTACTATGGCGCTGGCTTATATTACCTCGATTGAAGTTGCATTGCCAACTTTGATCGTGGCTATTGTAGCTCAAGTCATAGGGGCTTATATCAGTCCGAAGTTTGTTGTTAAATTACCCGCAAGAACGATTAAATATCTCGTATCGATCGGTTTATTTGTCGCTGCTGCTGTAATTTTGGCTGGGAAATTTGGTTGGATGCCCGCAGGAGGAACAGCGACAGGATTGACTGGTTGGAAGTTAGTGGTGCTAGGAATCGGTAGTTTTATTTTCGGTGCCTTTAATAATATGGGTATCGGTTCTTATGCATTGACCATGGCTACTGTCTTTGCTTTGGGACTTGATCCTAGAATTGCTTTCCCAATCATGATGGGTGCTTGTACTTTCTCGGTCCCTGTTGGCTCCATGCAATTTATTAAATTAGATGCTTATTCACGGAAGATTACCCTCTTCTCTGCAACGGCTGGAGTGATTGGGGTCTTGATAGCCGTATTTATTGTAAAGAGTCTTGATGTATCCATTTTACAATGGGTAGTGGTTGCAGTGATTTTGTATTCAGCTTTGAGCCTTTTGTCAAGTTTGCGTCAGAGTGAAGAAGAATAATTAATAATCCAAGGACTTTACTTTAAGTTTATAATCTAAAGGCTTATGATGAAGATAGCCAGCTTGGAACAGATGAATGATATTCAGATTTATTCAAGGAGGATAATTAATGAAAATTCGTGTACTTAATGAAAGTGATATGAAGCAAGTCATGACTATGGGGGAAGCCATTGAGGCAGATAAAGAAGCACTTCGCTTATATTCAGAAGGCAAGTCTAATATCCCATTGCGCACCAATATTGACGTCACTGCTTATCAAGGGCAAAATTTATACATGCCTGGCTTAGCTGGAGATGCGGCCGGTATTAAGATTGTTTCCGTCTACCCTAATAATATTAAACAAGGAATCAATTCTGTACCGGCAACCATGATTATGTTAAATGAAAAGACCGGAGAAGTCTCCGCCCTAATGGACGGAACATACTTAACACGTCTACGGACGGGCGCTATTTCAGGAGCGGCAACGGACCTATTGGCCCGTCAAGATGCTAAGGTATTCGCCTTATTCGGTACTGGGGGTCAAGCGCAATATCAACTTGAAGCTATATTGACCGTTAGAAAGATTGAGAAAGTCTGGGTCTACGATATTGATTTGGATCGAGCTAAAGATTTTGCGCATAGAATGAATGAACTCTTTGGCGAGCTTTTTGAGGTAAGCATTGAGGCGGCTAGCTCACCAACTGAAGCCGTCCAAGATGCAGATATTATTACCACAGTTACCACCACTAAGACGCCGGTCTTTGATCTGGCCGATATTAAAGCTGGGGTCCATATTAATGGGGTTGGATCATATACCCCTGAAATGCAAGAACTTCCAGAAGAAATATTTGGTCAGGCGGGCAAGATATATCTTGATACTCGTGATGGCGTATTAAATGAATCAGGTGATTTGATAAATCCTTTAAAAGCTGGAATTATCCAAGAAAGTGATATTACCGGTGAATTGGGTGAATTGGTAGCTGATAAGACTGTGGGTAGACAAACAGGCGACGAGATAACCATTTTTAAAACGACTGGTTCTGCAGTTTTAGATATCGTAGTCGCCAAGGCGATTTATGAACAAGCCCTCGTCAAAAATATTGGTCAAGATATTGAGATGTAGGCTCAATCATCTGAATCTCAATTCTTTATTTGAATAGAGCAAAGCAATCCTGCGGGGTTGCTTTTTATTTGCTTAAGAGGAATATTTTTGAAACACATCGTCGAGTATCGAAGATTATTTCTCAGCATATCATTCAATAAATTTAAATTACGTTTTATAGATTGAATTTGCTACAATAGGGAGGATAGGAGGTGGGAAATGAAGACGAGTGTGTTTCGCTATATCATTTTATTGTTGGGTTTAGTTCAAATAATTGTGTCCAGTTCAGTCAAACTCAACTGGCAGACCACGATTCTTATCTTGTTCTTGCTTTTAGCCTTCCAATTACATTGGTATTTAATTCACTCAAATCGATTAAAAGTCGGAATGCTCTTTATTATTCAAGCTTTGATATATGCGATCTTCCTTCAATTCAAGGCTTTCCCCCAGATATTGATTGGATTGAGTCTCTTTGAAGCTTTCCTAGCGTTGAGCCAACCTTATTTTCTATCTTACAGTTTGTTGAATATACTGGCCTTAGCCATCATTGCTTTTTATTTTCCGTTGGGACAGGTTTTACCTTCATTTCTTTTTTTAATGGCACTGGTTTTAGCTTTGTTATTTTTCCGGCCTTATCTGCGACAATATCGCGAATTGAAAGAAGAACATTTTGAGAACATCAAGCAAGCTGACCAATGGCAAGCGGATTCCCAAACCATGCAGAATCATATCAACTTAATGCGTGAACTTTATGTCAGCAAAGAACGCAATCGAATTTCGCGCGATATCCATGATTCGGTCGGTCATGTCTTAACCACGATTATTGTGCAATTAGGAGCTATCGCCAAGCTTAGCGAAGACAGTTCTCCACAGGCTTCTGCGATGGCTGAACATCTGCGAGCTTTTGCCCAATCAGGAATGCAAGAAGTCAGACAGATTGTTCATCAAATGAAACCCGACGATTATCAGGACTATGCTTTTACTGCGCGCATCGAAGGACTGACCAAGGAATTTCAAGAATTAACCAAGATTGCAGTATTAATTAATCGTAATCCAAGTCGTTGGCAACTAACTACAGCAATGGAAGAGGTAGTTATCCGTGCTGTTCAGGAGTTTTTAGCCAATAGCAACAAGCATGCTCAAGCGGATCAAATTCGGATTAACGAACATTATACAGATTTAGAATATATTCTGACCCTGAAGGATAATGGCCAGGGTGCCCAAGAAATTGTGCCCCATATGGGATTAATGGGCTTGGAAGAACGAATTCATGCCTTAGGCGGGAAAGTAAGCTTTACCACCAGTCCAGGTCGTGGTTTTCAGACACGCATTGTATTGAAACGAGGGGATACACTTGATTAAATTAATGATCGTTGATGATGAGATGTTGATTCGTTCCGGTTTAGCGATTTTATTATCTGGTTTTTCAGATATTGAAGTGGCGGCAGAGGCCGCGAACGGTCAAGAAGCACTCGACTGTTTGCAGAAACAAGCAGTAGATGTGATCCTCATGGATGTCCAGATGCCAGTGATGGATGGCATTGAAGCTACCCGACAAATAAAAAACTTGTATCCTGAGATTAAAATTATTATTTTAACAACTTTTCAAGATATGGAATATATCTCCCAAGCTATGCAGTTAGGAGCTTCTGGCTACTTGTTAAAGGATTCAAGTCATCAGGATATCTATGATGGCATTAAATTATCATTGTCAAATAAATTAGTATTGGATCAGGGTGTTAGCGATAAAATTATCAAGCTAGACCCAGTACAACCTCGATCAGAACGGCTTGACCAATATCAGTTGACCCCCAAAGAAATTCAAATATTGGAGTATTTGGCCCAGGGCTTAAATAATAAAGAAATTGCCGAGGCGATGTTTCTTTCTGAAGGGACCATTAAAAATAATGTCTCGTATCTTCTGACTAAGCTGAATTTACGAGATCGTACCCAATTAGCCATCTTTGCCTTTAAACACGGTCTGGCCCAAGACTGAATCAGTTAAATCTAGACAAAAAATACGGCTATTCCAGGAGTTTATAGCTTTGAAATCGAATGAATGACTTTTTACATAAAGTAGGATTTAAATAATCGTGACTTTAGTCATGCCATATCGTGACTTTTACGACTAGGTTCGCCTAGTCGTTTTTTCTATAATGGAGTTGTAAATAAGAGGAGGGGTTCTCGATGAGTCAAGTACAGATTAATAATATCTTTAAACGGTATGGTAAACAGGAAGTCCTTTCAAATGTGTCGCTAATGATTGAATCTGGCGAACGTTTCGGTTTAATCGGGCCGAATGGGGCTGGTAAATCAACCTTAATTGATATTCTAACCGGCTTAGTCGCTGCTGATTCAGGAGATATTTATGTAGATGGTCTAGAATTAAAGAAGAACTTGGTTCAAATTCGCCAGAATATTGGTTTAGTGCCGCAAGAGATTGCACTCTTAGAAGACGTAGATGCCCGATCGAATTTAGAATATTTTGGTGTATTGTATGGCCTATCGGGCAAAGTACTCAGAACACGAATTGATGAAGCACTAGAGGTTACCGGTTTAACAGACCACCTTAAAAAAGCCACCAAAACTTTCTCCGGCGGGATGAAACGGCGCCTAAATATTGCCGCAGCCATCTTACATCATCCTAAACTGCTAATATTAGATGAGCCGACCGTAGGTGTTGATCCACAATCACGTAATAAAATCTTTGAATTTGTTAAATTTATGAATGAGAATTATCAAACAACCGTCCTGTATACTTCACACTACATGGAAGAGATTGAAGCACTCACTGAGCGGCTATTTATTCTCGACCAAGGTAAACAAGTGGCTTATGGAACACAGGACGAGATTAAAGCCATGGTTCAAGACACCGTAAAATGGCGATTAGAATTGGCAAAAGCACCCAGTGACTTAGCAGAAAACTTGCAAGCAAAGATTGCCGGCATTGAACAATTGCAGGCAGAATTCAATCGCTTTGATTTAGTGGTCGATCCCAGTCAGTTTAAAGTGAGTGCATTAATTGATTTTATTCACGATCGTCACTTGGAATTAATCGCGCTAGCTAAAGTAGAATTAAGTTTAGAAGAAGCCTTCTTGCAGTTAACTGGCAAGCGTCTTCGAGATAAATAGGAGGGAGCAAGATGCAAAAATATTTTGCCTATCTGAAGAATGATTTTGTCCTAGCATTTAAGAGTTGGCAGAAAGTCATAATTTTATACTTATTCTTACCCATCTGTTTGATGGCCATAATGACGCTTTCGATGTCTTCAGTATTTCAAGCGGAATCTACAGACATTGAGCTGCCTCTGGCTATTGAAAATCTTGATCAGGGGCACTTAGGCAAGTCATTACAAAGTTATTTAGCCCAAGAGCCGTTGAAAGAATACTTTCAACTTGAGGAAGATGCAGCCATTAAAATCGTGATTCCTAAGAATTTCTCGGCCAATCCAGCTCAAGAAAACATTGAAATCATCACTTCAGGCAAGTACTCACAAATCGATTTAAGCCTGGTCAAGAATTTCATGCAATCTTGGCACCAGACCATCATTGACCAGCAAAACCTAGCCAAAGAAACTCAGCAGTTAGAAGGTCAGCAGGCTGAAGCCTTTAACAAGAAATTAGCAGCATTGAATCAGAGTTACCAACAAGATTTCGTAAGTTTTCAAGCAATGCAAACGACTCCATCACTGAAGGCGGTTGAATATTACTTTGTGGTAGCGATTCTCTATATTTGTATGATTGGTATGAATGCCTCCACGACCTTTGTCATTAAAGATGACTTCAAAGGATTAAATAAACGATTGGCGATTGTGCCTCTTAATCAATGGCAGAAAACGTTCTTTAATTGGTCGTCCAATACTTTGCAGATAACCTTCTTTTCCATATTACTGATGATCCTGGTCAGCTTTTATCCTGCTTTTACTATTAATACGTTGTGGAAATTAATTCCTTGGATGTTAGTCTATGCCGGACTTTTTATTGGATTGGGCCAAGTATTAAGTCAAATCGGTTCGAAGATGGCGGTGATGGTCAGTGTTCAAGTGATTTCTCTGCTATTTGCTTTCGTTGGCATTGTGCCCATGGGCGATATAATTGGCGGGGAATTCGGCCAAATATTCAAACAAAATTGGGGTCAGAAATTATTCTTCCAACCCATGCAGGATATTCTCTTAGGGCATCATGTCTTCGAACATGGTTCAATTTACCTTATATTACTTGGGCTTGTGTTCATTTTAGTATTACTGAATTACCTAATTTCTCGACGAAAGGCGGTGGCGTAGATGCGAATTTTTCGGCAATTATGTATTTTTCATCTCAAACGCATTCTAAAGAATCCGAAACTGCTATTATTAATCATTTTTCCAGTAGTGACGGTATCCTTTATGGCCTTTTTGATGGCCAGTCGGAGTAATCAGAGTACGGGCGACTTCGTCATTGACAGTCAGTCGGAATATTTCAATCAGAAGGTTTATCCAAAGTTATTGAAAGAACATCAACAAGCCTTGGTCAATAGTGAAAATCAACTAGCCGCCTTAGAACAAAAAGAAATTTCTATTATCTATCAGATTCCACAAGACTTTGAATCGACGGGACGAATTATTGCTCAGTCATTAGAAGGAGACGTTGAAGACCAGTATTTTCAAGAAGATGTTCACAAGCAATGGTATCAGCAACGCCAAGATGATCTATACCAGACCTTTGGCTTGAGTCAGAATCGGCAACAAGCTCCCCAAATTAAAGACCAAGAAGAACGGGCTGCTTTTTCAGTCATGATGTTGATGATTTTATTCATGATCTTTTACTTCATGTATCTGAATGCTTCGATCCTATCAGGTGATTTATTGAAGATGAAATTAAGTCAAGTTCTGAAACGGTCAATTGTTTCAGAAGCCTCAAATTGGATGATTATGGCTAGTCTGCTCCTAACGTATGGTTTTCTATTATTAGTGGCAAATCTCGTTTCAATTTTCGCATTGACTCAAATTTTCCAAGTAGAGATGAATAATTTGGGACTGATGATTGCTTTACTGGCTGCTAATATTATCTTTGTCTTAGGTTATATCATGGCCCTCTTTAGAGTCTTTAAATCGGTTGAAGTCTTACAAAGTATTTGTGTTGTCATAGGTATCGCTTTTGTCTTCTTACCCATGTTTGCCGATCAATTTGGCATGGAATATTTAGGGGTCATCTCACCTTTCTATTGGGTACTTAAAGGATTGGAATACTCAACATTCTGGCCTTATGGTTGGATTATCATCTTGATGGGTCTGGTTCTTTTTACAGCGGGATCCATTAAATTAGAACAACTCGTAGCTCGTGATTAACAGGATTGCAAAAATCCAGAGAATAATAAGTGTTCAATGCTTAGATAAACAAATAGAGAGTATGATCCGAGAAAGAAAAGAATGATTCATGAAATTAAGTGTTATCTAATGTTTAACACTGCTTGTATTGACCAACTTGATGGATCAAAGCATAGAATAGAATTTAAAATAAATGATTAACAAACTGAAGTAATTGATGAAGGCTCCTCGGCAATCGCTGAAGGGGCCATTTCTTTTATAAAAAATAGATTACTGAGGAAATATTAGCAGTGATGTTGATGAAAGTGAACGTCTGGTCTGACCGGAAAGTTATAGTCAACGAGTAGAAGGTAGCATCATTTCTGTTTGTAAAACAGAGTCAACGGTTTAAATATATTAAATTATGCTATAATCAAGAGAGATTTATGATGGTGTGGTTGCAATAAAGGAGCATATTATGTATACGATTGAGGAAGAAATTCAGAGAGAAAAGAAAGCCGAAATCGTGGCTGATATTTTGAGAGATTTGCCAGAATGGTTCGGAATCGAAGAAGCGACACAGTGGTATATAGACAATGCTAAGATTAGTACCTGTTTTGTCGCTTATGATGATCATCTGCCGGTTGGCTTCATCACATTGACGCCAACTAGCCCGGATTGTGCCGAAATTGTCTGCATGGGCGTCAGGAGAGCTTATCACCATCAAGGTATCGGCAGCCAGCTATTTGAGAAAGCTGAAGAATGGTCTGCCAAAGATTATTCTCTGCTCCAAGTTAAGACCGTCGATCAAGGATATTATAAAGAGTACGATGCAACTAATTTATTTTATCAACATTGCGGGTTCAAAAAGCTCGAAGTCTTCCCCGACCTCTGGGACGAACATAACCCATGCTTGGTGTGGGTGAAGGGATTAAAAATATAATACGGTGATGAAATGAAAACATATGTTAAACAAGTTAGCTTTAATGAACAAAGCCTTGAAGACTTTGTAAATCAAGTAGAGTATGATACAAATCAAAATCTGTACAAATGAGAAGAGTTATTAAATTTGCTAAAAGTTTTAAATCAAAATCATTGAGGTGAATTATGTCAAAAGGGATTATATATGCTATGACTACTGCAGTATCAGGTCTAATAAAAATTGGCAAAACAAGAGTAGAAAATTTTGAGCAGCGAATGTATTTTCTTGAAAAGAATGGTTATTCGAATGTTACTGCATTAAAAAGAAAATTTGCAATCATCGTTGATGATTATGAGGATAAAGAAACATTGCTTGATGAAATTTTTAGTAAAAGCAAAGTATTTAATACAGAATTGTATGCTTTGGATATTGACTTAGTAATTCAATTACTTTCATCTTTAGAAGGAGAGCAGATTTATCCTAAAGAAAAATCTAAAGAAGAAGTTTTTGATGAAGCTACAAGGGAAAGAGTGATACGAAATAATCAGAGATTTCTTCCAGATGGTGAATATTACTATAATAGAAAGATTAAAGGATTTGGAGAAGCTTATGGTAAAGCCTTAGTTAAAGATGGGATAATCACAGTGTTAGCAGGTAGTGTCTGTGCGCCTACTTTGCCAGGGGTTGTTCCAGAGGTAAGAAGAAATGCTGTTATCGTAGATAATATTTTGAAAGAGGATGTTATTTGCACATCTCCCTCCAGTGCTGGTTGGATAGTTTCAGGTAGATCAAATAATGGTTGGGTTGAGTGGAAAAATAAACATGGTCAATCTATAGATGTATACAGAAAAATAAATCGGAAAGGTTAAAATGTGAATGTGAATTGGAAAGATTACAATGTGAACATCTTAACATTTACAAGAAGGAGTGATATAATCAGGATAAATCAACGGTGATTTTATAAGATAGAGTAAAATGGTGTAATTTTTCTCTAAATATCTAACGAAAGGGGAAATCGAATGGAAAATACTCCGGACAGAATGATATTTGAATCGGTTCCAGGTAAACAAGTCACACTTGCCCATTTAATATCTAATCCTGATCCTAGAATATTCAATAAATTAGGCTTGTCTGATTCTATCTCGAATGCGATTGGTATATTAACTATAACACCTAGTGACGTAGCTATCATTGCTGTGGATTTAGCAAAAAAAGAAACCGATATCAAAATAGGATTTGTTGATCGTTTTTGTGGGGCTGTGTGTATATTAGGTGATGTTTCAGCTGTTGAAATGGGAATTAACAGAATAATTAAGGATTTACAAAGTAAGTTGGGATTCTCTGTTTGTAAAATAACAAGGACTTGATTAGTATGAATCAACGAATTATGATGATTGGGCCTGTAGGTCATGGGAAAACTAGCTTGATACAAGCCTTAGAGACAAAAACACAAGAATATAATAAAACACAAGATATTATATATTCTGGTAAATTCATTGACACACCAGGAGAATTTGTTCAGCATCGCCATTTCAATAATGCATTACAAGTTACCTCTCAGGACGCCTCTTTATTGTGCTTTGTATTGGATGCCAGAAGTAAGGAGCAAATTTTTTCTCCTAATTATGCTCAGAGTTTTAATAAACCTGTTATTGGTATAGTAACTCACATCGATGTAGCAACAGATGAAGAAATTATTAATGCAAGTAAGGAATTATTGAAAGCAGGAACAAATTTAATATTTAATATATCTACTGTGTCAGGAGATGGAATTGATGAATTAAAAAAATATTTAACGGAGGTGTAATTATATGCAGATATACACTAGGGTAGGTGACAAAGGTTTCACTAATGTAATTGGAGGAGAAAAGTTAGCTAAAGATAGTCCAAGAGTTAATTCTTATGGTGAATTAGATGAATTAAATAGTTTTGTAGGGTATGCAATTTCTATTTTAGATAAACCAGAAATTATTGAAGAGTTACACGAAGTACAAAAATTGATTTTTGATTGTGGAAGTGATTTAGCAGATCCTTCTGGCAATACAAAGCGAATTAACCAAGAAAAAGTTATCTGGTTAGAAAATAGAATTGATTTTTATTCAACTATACCAGACACTGTAGAATCATTTATTTTACCTGGTGGTTCTCAATTAGCAAGTGTATTACATATTTGCAGAACTGTTGCCCGTCGCGCAGAACGATCAGTGGTTTCTTTTCAATGGTCAAATGATATGAATCCTCAAAATTTAAAGTTTGTGAACCGCTTATCAGATTATTTTTATGCTTTGGCTAGGGCCGTGAATAAATGGGAAAATCAAATTGATAACTTATATGATCGTGGAGGAAAAGTATTTCACAATGAAATAAGTAAAAAAGATATATTAAGTTAGATAGGTATTGACAGCGGTTTTATTGTAATATATAATTGTAATATATAATCTAAATTGTTAATAAACATACAATGGTGTATGGTAAATGAGATACGCAACGAAGCGGAGCTATTTTTAGTTCGGCTATTTTTTTGTTTTTAAGGAGGGAAAGTATGACGATTTTAAATTTCGTCCCTCAAATTGTTGTTGGAGATAACGCTTTGGATTATCTTATGACCATTGAAGGCGATGAGATTTTTATTGTGACGGATAAATTTATTGCAGAATCTTCAATGATTGATGCTGTGAAGGAAAAATTATCTAATAAAAAAGTTACTGTGTTTTCTGACATTGTTCCAGATCCGCCGATAGATAATATTACTCAAGGAATTAAAGTATTAGAAGAATTAAATTCGAAAACAATAATTGCTATTGGAGGAGGATCTGCTTTAGATGCTGCTAAAGGTATATTGTACTTTGCTGCACAATCTGGTTTAGGAGTTTCTCGTGAAGAGATGACATTTATTGCGATACCAACAACTAGCGGAACAGGATCTGAAGTGACAGATTTTTCTGTAATCACAGATTCTGATAAAGGTATTAAGTACCCTTTGGTGACAAGAGATATATTGCCAGATGTGGCAATCTTATATACTGGTTTTGTAATGAATTTACCTAAACAGCAAACAGCGGATACTGGAATAGATGTTTTAACCCATGCAATTGAAGCTTATGTCTCAAAACAAGCAAATTCGATTTCTGATGCATTTGCAGAAAAAGCAATAAAAATAGTGTTTGAGTTCCTTCCAAAAGCATATGCTGAAGGACCGTATAACGCTAAAGCCCGGGAACAAATGCACCTAGCTTCTACGATGGCTGGTTTGGCATTTAATATGGTTTCATTAGGTATTAATCATAGTATCGCACATGCTATAGGTGGAAAGTACCACATGGTTCATGGTAGGATAAATGGGGTACTATTGAATCCAGTAATTCAATTCAATTCTGGATTAATCGATGATGAACTAATTTCTAACCAAAATAATTTAAATAGATATGCTGATATTGCTCACTTTATAGGTATTAAAATTAAAGAACCAAAATATGCAGTTCTTCAATTGAATAAAAAAATATCAGAGTTATTACAAGAATTGGATATGCCAACGACTTTTAAAACAATGGGACTGGATTCAGAAACATTAGTTAATGATTCTTTTGATATTGCACAAGTTGCTTTAAATGATCGTTGTACACCTACGAATCCTAGAACTCCAACAGATAAGGATATTATGGATATTATCAATTTAGCAAAATAAATGAGGGAGTGAGTTAATTGAATACACAACGCATGATACAAGAGTATGTGCCAGGGAAACAATTAACCATTGCTCACTTGATTGCCAATCCAGATGATGAACTTTTTGGGAAGATGGGAATTGTAGGGTTTGAAAAATCTGCTATTGGAATTGCAACCATTACACCGAGTGAGACAATTATTATTGCCGTGGATATTGCTACAAAAAATGCTGAGGTTGAAATTGGTTTTTTAGATAGATTCTCAGGCTCCATGATTATTGTGGGGACCTTTAGTTCGGTTAAATCAGCATTAGAAGTAATGATAAAAACTTTGAAAGAGGAAATGGATTTTGATGTGGTAGAAGTCAGTGTAACGTAACGGGGGTAGCTTTTATGAAGGCAAGGATTCTAATTGTTGATGATGAGAAGATCACCCGAATGGATTTAAAAGAAATTTTGAATCATTCTGGATATTGTGTGGTGGGTGAGGCTAAAGATGGTTTTGAGGCTATTACTTTAAGCAAAAAATTAAAACCAGATCTTGTTATTATGGATATAAAGATGCCAGGTCTTGACGGCTTAACTGCTTCACAACGCATTTTGAAAAACGGAACAGCATCGACAGTTGTATTGTTAACGGCATATAGTGATATGGAATTCATAAAAGTTGCTAAAGAAATTGGTGCGTTAGGTTATGTGGTTAAACCAATTGACGAACGTTTTTTAATTCCGACCATTGAATTGGCAATTGAAAATGGGAAGAATAAAAAGAAACTTGTGGAAGAAATTGATACCATTTCTACTAAATTAAAGAATAGAATAATCATAGATCGAGCTAAAGGTTATCTGATGACTAGAGATAATTTAACAGAAGATCAAGCATATAAAGAACTTAGGAAAATTAGTATGGATAAAAGATTACCAATGGCTACCATCGCTGAAATGTTAGTTGGTGAATAATGAATTATAAATCTTATAATGATATCCAAAATTTGTGTAAAAAACACTCTAATTTAAATGATAACGATATATATCAACTAGAAATGATTGCAAAAGAGTTGTTAGTAGATGAGATGAATTCGGAGAAAGATATTTTTATTGATGTGAAAGACGAATTGAGTAATGAAGCTATAGTTGTTTTTCATAGATGTCCTCTAACTAGTAAATCTTTGTATAAAAATATGGTTATTGGGAAAGTGGCTTTCAGAAAAGATGAGCCAGGGCCTTTGCGAACATTAGAAACTGGTCAACAGTCTCAGGGATTGTTTGCGCAAACTCAAGAAGGCTTGATTATAAAACAAAATGTTTCACCAATAATTTCTGAGGGAAAAGTAATTGGAGTTATCATTGTTGAGGAAGATTTGAGTGAGCAAATTAAAGATACATTCGATTTAGTTGGTTCAACAAAGAATGTTGTGGATGTTCAAGAGGCAATTTCTGAATTGAATTCCATCGACGATACTATTTCTGACAATCTTGATGATATTATTTTTATGTTTGATTTAGATGGCAAGCTTAAGTATCATAATAAAGCTGCAAAAAGTTGTTATCAAACTTTTGGATATAAAAATAAGCTCGATAATTTAGATTATGATAATTTAACTCTTGATAAAGTTACTTTTGATCAAGTAATGTATGATTTCTTGCAAATGAAGCGAACAAAAATTGAAAAAAAATTTACATTTAATAATCGTAGCTTTACTTCTAAAACTATTTATTTAGTAGAGAAAAAAATGATTCTATTGATAATAAAGGAAAATAAAATTTCTTTTACAGAGGAATCTATGCATTTGTTAGATAATATAGAAATTCAAGAAATCCATCATAGAGTGAAAAATAATTTACAATCAATCATATCTATTCTTAGATTACAATCTAGAAGAGTAAAAAGTGAAGAGTCAAGAAAGGTTCTCATGGAATCGGTCAATAGAGTGCTCGCAATAGCTGCTACTCACGAGTTATTATCAAGACAAAAACGCACTGATGTTAAAATTAATTTAGTCTTGGACCGCGTTTTAGATAACTTAAAGCGAGTCTATATGGAGGGCTCAAGGATAAATTTTAAAGTTAAGGTTGATCCAGATATAGTTTTAGACAATAACAGAGCCGTAGCTCTATCTTTGATAATTAACGAGGTAATTCAAAATAGTTTTGAACATGCTTTTGATAAAAAAATTGTCATCCTGAAATTAGAGTAGATGTGCAACAAAGAGAGACGTGGATAATTGTTGAATTATGTGATAATGGTATAGGCTTTAAAACTGATGAAATAAGTGATTCTAGATTGGGGTTACAAATTGTTCAATCTTACGTTATTGAAAAATTGAATGGTGAGTTAACTATTAATTCTGAACCCGGAAAAGGAACTAAATTCACAATAAAATTTAATAGAGTTGATAATTAACAATGGGGTTAATTAATTATGTAAGCAAAGGCGCTACGAATACTGTTATTCGTTGCGCTCTTTTTTTGGAGGTGAGTAAGTGAGCGATAAATTATTAAGTGTTGGGATTGATATAGGCACTTCAACTACACAAATGATTCTTTCTTTAATTTCTTTTGAAAACATGGCATCTAGTTTTACGGTTCCTAGGATAGTTATCACTGATAAAAAAATAATATATAAGAGCGATATAATAATTACTCCAATTGAAGATAACTTAATTGATGCAGATCAAATCAAAAAGTTTATCATTGATGAATATAAAAAAGCAGGAATCCAGAAGCAAGATATTAAAACTGGCGCAGTAATTATTACCGGAGAATCAGCTAGAAAAGTAAATGCAGAAAATGTCGCTAATGCATTAAGTGGTTTTGTTGGTGATTTCGTAGTGGCAACAGCTGGACCAGATTTGGAAAGTATTATAGCGGGTAAAGGATGTGGGGCTTTTGATTTTAGTAAAAATCAGCATGATTTAGTTGTGAATCTAGATATTGGTGGTGGGACAACAAATTTAGTTGTTTTTAATGACGGAGATGTTATTGATACAGCTTGTTTTGATATTGGTGGTCGGCAAATTAAGGTTGATCAGATGGCAAAAGTGAGCTATATAGCTCCGAAAGTTAAAGAAATTATTGAAAATGAGAATATCAAAATAAAATTGGGTGAGGTTCTTAAACTATCAGAAGTAAAAAAACTGGCTAATATTTTTGTAGATGTTATCAGTAATTCGATAGGTATCGGAGAGAAAAGCCCATATTTTGATCTATTGATAACTCATAAACCATTAAATTTGGAAAGATATCCTAAAATTAAAAATATCTCTTTTTCTGGGGGCGTGGCTGATTGTATCGACGATTTTAATGATGATGAATTAAAAGAATTCCCATATGGAGATATCGGATATGTTTTAGGAAACTCTCTCAATCAATCTGCAATTATTAAAGATAATAATATTGTAGATACAGTAGAAACTATACGTGCAACCGTTGTTGGAGCTGGATCGCATACATTAGATATTAGTGGGAGCACAGTTAGCTTCGATATAAAAGCATTACCAGTAAAAAATATTCCTGCGATTTCATTTTCAAATGAGGAAGTTGATAACTTTCCACAACTTCCAGAAATTATCAATGAAAGAATCCTTTGGCACGCTGATGATGCAATTCATAATTGTGCTTTATGTTTTAAGGGACTTCATAGTCCAGATTATCAATATATTATTAATTTAGGAGATGCAATAATAAAGGGGGCTGAAAAAATTCTTAATTTGGATTTTCCGTTAATCATTATTATTGAGAATGATATGGCTAAATCCTTAGGTCATTATATAAAAGCTAAGATTGGGTCATCAAAACAAATGATTTGTATCGATCGAGTAATCACTGGTGATGGAGATTATGTTGATATTGGAAATCCAATAGCACAAGGAGAAGTGTTACCTGTAGTTGTGAAGACTTTAGTATTTAGTTAGGGAGGAAATAGAATGATTTTAAAAACAAAACTTGCTGGAGAAATCTTTGAATTTAAATCAGTAAAAGAAGTTCTAGGAAAAGCAAATGAAGAAAAGTCTGGTGATAAATTAGCTGGGGTTGCAGCAGAAAATGCACAAGAAAGAGTAGCTGCCAAATATGTATTGAGTAATTTAACTCTTGAAGATTTGTACAATAATCCTGTTGTTCCCTATGAGGAGGATGAGGTTACAAGGGTCATTATAGATCAAGTTAATATGACCATTTATGAAAAAATCAAACATTGGACCGTAGCAGAATTACGTGAATGGTTATTATCAGATGATACTACTGATTATGATATTCATATGATTCGTAATGGACTAACTTCTGAAATGATAGCAGGGGTTTGTAAAATAATGAGTAACCTTGACTTAATTTTAGCGGCTAAAAAAATGGTCATTACTAAAACTTGTAAGACTACTATTGGTATTCCGGGAACTTTTTCTTCTCGATTACAACCAAACCATACAACTGACGATATTGATGGAATTATGGCATCAGTTATGGAAGGAGTTTCCATGGGGTCCGGTGATGCTTTAATTGGATTAAACCCAGTTGATGATTCTTTAGAATCTGTTAAACGAATTTTGAACACTTTTAATGAATTCATCGAAGAATGGGACATTCCAACTCAACACTGTGTGTTGGCTCATGTTTCTACTCAAATGAAAGCTATGGAAGACGGAACTCCATTAAGTTTAGTGTTCCAGTCTATAGCAGGTTCTCAAAAAGGAAATGAAGCCTTTGGTATTTCCGTCAAGATGCTTGATGAGGCATATGCATTAGCTAAAAAACACAGTACTGCACCAGGACCAAACTTAATGTATTTTGAAACTGGACAAGGATCAGAACTTTCTTCTGAAGCAAACTCTGGTGCTGACCAAGTAACGATGGAAGCTCGATGCTATGGATTAGCCAAAAGATATGATCCATTTTTAGTCAATACTGTAGTCGGTTTTATTGGCCCAGAATATTTGTATGACTCAAAACAAGTAATCCGAGCCGGTCTAGAAGATCATTTTATGGGTAAATTGACGGGGATATCTATGGGTTGTGATATTTGTTATACCAATCACATGAAAGCGGATCAAAATGATGCGGAAAATTTAACTGTTTTATTAGCTGCAGCGGGTGTTAATTATATCATGGCAATTCCTAATGCAGATGATATCATGCTTAATTATCAAACTACAGGTTATCATGAAACGGCTGCCATTCGTCAAATCTTGAATCGTCGCCCAATTAAAGAATATGAGGAATGGTTGGAAAAGAATGGATTTATGAAAGACGGGAAACTGACTGAACTTGCGGGCGATGGTTCATATTTCTTAAAAAAATAAGATAGGGGGAGATTAGTGTGAATGAACAAGATTTAAAAAAGATGATTCAAGATATTTTATCAGAGGTAGTTACTGACTCAAAATTATCCAATGATGCTAAAGTAAAATCACCTACCAATGGAACAGAGATTGATACTGATTCTACCTTAAACGATATTGCTGAAGTAAATATTCGTGAACAATATCTAGTTCCGAATCCGGTTAATGGTGAAGCATTTAAAAAATTAAAACTTAAGACCCCTGCTCGTTTAGGTTTGTGGCGTGCTGGAACTCGTTATTTGACAGAACCTATGTTACGTTTTCGATTTGATCATGCAGCAGCACAAGATGCAGTGTTCAATGATGTTTCTGAAGAGTTTGTAAAACAAATGGGATTTGTTCCTGTTAAAACTATTTGCCAAGATAAAGATGAATATTTAACTCGACCAGACTATGGTCGCAAATTTGATGAAGAAAATATTGATATTATAGAAAAAACAATTAAGAAAAACGCAAAGGTTGCGGTTCTAGTTGGCGATGGTTTAAGTTCGATTGCGATAGAAGCAAATGTGGAAAGAGTGCTTCCTTCTTTAGAACAAGGTTTAAAAAATCATGGATTAGAAATGGGCGATATTTTGTTTGTGAAATATGCTCGTGTCCCAGCTATGGATAAAGTTGCTGAAGTAACTGGCGCTGAAGTGGTATGTTTTCTAATTGGAGAACGCCCAGGTCTTGTAACAGCAGAATCTATGAGTGCTTATATGGCATATAAACCAACGGTCGGAATGCCGGAAGCACGCCGAACTGTCATATCTAATATTCATGATGGTGGGACACCGGCAGTTGAAGCAGGTGCCTATATAGCAGATACAATTAAAAAAATGTTAGATCTAAAAAAATCTGGTACAGATTTGTATTAAGGAGGAAAGTAAATGCTAGGTGAACGACTAGGTGCAAATGTTCTAAGTGTCCAATTGATTCCCAATGTTGATCAAGGATTAATTGAAGCATTAAACTTAAATGAAAACCAGCGAAGTATTGGAATTATTACCTCGGATTGCGACGATGTAACCTATGTAGCTCTAGATGAAGCTACCAAAGCAGCCGAAGTTCAAGTAGTTTATGGTAGAAGTATGTATGCTGGAGCTGGAAATGCTCAAACTAAATTAGCTGGAGAGGTAATTGGAATACTTGCGGGTCCAAGTCCTTCTGAAGTAAAATCCGGTTTGGAAGCAGCTTGTCGTGTAATCGAAAATGAAGCAAGCTTCTATAGTGCAAATGATGATAATTCTATTCCTTATTTTGCCCATTGTATTTCAAGAACCGGTTCATATTTATCAGAAGGAGCAAACATTGCTGAGGGAGAGGCTTTGGCTTATTTAATTGCTCCACCATCTGAAGCAATTGTCGGCATCGATGCGGCGTTAAAGGCAGCTGATGTTACAATGGGAGCTTTTTATGGACCCCCTTCAGAAACTAACTTTGCTGGCGCTTTATTAACAGGTACACAATCTGCATGTAAAGCGGCTTGTGATGCGTTTGCCTCAACAGTGATTTCAGTAGCTAATAATCCTATCAAATATTAAGTAGGTGATATTTTTGTCTTCGAATGCACTAGGTATGGTTGAAGTTAGAGGGTTATTAGCATCTATTATTGCAGCGGATACGGCGGTAAAATCTGCCAATGTCCATTTAATAGACAATCAAACCATTAGAGGCGGTCTGACAAGTGTTGAATTGTTTGGTGATGTAGGTGCAATAAGAGAAGCTATTGAATCAGCAAAAAAGGCGGTCAGCGAAATGGATTGTTATGTCAGCTCAAATGTAATTGCTAATTTAGATCCTCAAGTAGAAGAAATGTTAATAAAATCAATCGAAAAAAAGAATAAAAAATATAATCAAAAAAATTTACAAGATGAATCTAAGCAAACCGGAAGCTCTGCGAATGAAAAAGAGAAGAAATCTGATATTGAAGCCGATTCTAAAAACCAGTTGAAGATAGAAAATTCTAGACTTACTTCAACAACTGTTTATTCAAATCATGATTCCTCTAATGAGGGAGATATTGAAACTTTTGAGAAAGATACCACAGATTTAAAAGAAAATAATAATATCATTGTGGAACAGTATTTGGAAAAAATAGAGAAAAATAAACTATCTGAATTAAAAGTTACCGAACTTAGATCATTAGCTTATAAAATGGAATTAAAAAAAATGTCCAAAGCAGACATAAAATTTGCTAAAAAAGATGAATTAATTAAAGCGATCTTGAATGAAGGGGTTGAGTAGGTTTGTTAGATAAAGATTTGAGTTCAATTCAAGAAGTCCGAGATTTGCTTCGAAAAGCAACAGAGGCTCAAAAAGTTTTAGCCAAAATGAGTCAAGAAAAAATCGATAGCCTGTGTAAAGCTATTGCCAAAGCAGGTTATGATAATCGAGAATTATTAGCTCGGATGGCAGTGGATGAAACTGGTTTTGGAATTGTTGAAGATAAAATAATAAAAAATGAGTTTGCTTCAAAATATGTTTTAGATGCAATTAAAGATATGAGAACAGTAGGTATAATTGAGGAAGATACCGAAAAAAAATATATGGAGGTAGCGGTACCAGTAGGCGTTGTGGCAGGATTAATACCATCAACTAACCCTACTTCAACGGTTATTTATAAAACCTTAATCTCAATTAAAGCAGGAAACTCTATTGTTTTTTCTCCGCATCCATCGGCGAAGGACTCTATTTTAAAAACAGTGGAGCTCCTTCAACAAGCAGTTGAAGAGGCAGGTTGTCCCAAAGAAGTTATTGGTGTTATTACAAATCCGACGATGGCAGCAACTGATGAGCTCATGAAGAACTCTTTAACCAAATTAATTCTTGCTACCGGTGGATCTGCAATGGTCAAAGCTGCTTATTCTTCAGGAACACCTGCTATTGGTGTAGGTCCAGGAAATGGCCCAGCTTATATTGAAAGAACAGCAGATATCAAACAGGCTATTAAAGATATTATTGATTCAAAAACATTTGATAATGGAACGGTGTGTGCCTCAGAACAATCCATTATTGCTGAAACAGTCAATAAAGAAGAAATTATTGAGGAATTGAAACATCAGGGAGCTTATTTCTTAAATGAAGATGAGTCAAAGAAATTAAGCAAATTTGTTTTGCGCGCGAATGGAACAATGAACCCTCAAATTGTAGGTAAAAGTGTTGAAACTATTGCGGAATTAGCAAATCTATCTATACCGAAAGGAACTAAAGTACTTGTAGCTCCTGAAAATCGTGTAGGTAAAGAAATTCCATTTTCTCGAGAAAAGCTTGGCCCTATTCTAGCTTTTTATTCTGTAAATGACTGGAAAGAAGCTTGTCATTTAGCTTTTGAAATTTTGACAAACGAAGGCGCAGGCCATACTATGACTATTCATTCCCAAGATGAAGAAGTCATTCGTCAATTTGCCCTAGAAAAACCAGTATCACGACTTCTAGTAAATACTCCGGCTACTCTTGGTGGGATTGGTGCATCTACTAATCTATTTCCAGCTTTGACTCTTGGATGCGGCGCAGTCGGTGGAAGTTCCACATCTGATAATATCAGTCCAATGAATTTATTTAATGTTCGTCGAATTGCTTGGGGTGTTAAAAGCATGGAAGAAATTAGACCAGCTAAAGATGAGAGAAAATTATCGGATAATGAAGAATTATCTCAAGAACAATTGATTGACCTTTTAGTAAATAAAATATTAGAAAAGCTATAATTGGGGGGGAACAATAAATGAATAATGCACTCGGAATGATTGAAACAAAAGGCTTAGTTGCATCAATTGAAGCTGCAGATGC
>NZ_FOEN01000016.1 GCF_900110675.1 Ignavigranum ruoffiae
ACCCCGTTTGATTTCGTTATGAATTGTTTGGGGCGCCCGTCCCAGTATTCGCGCAATGGCTCGGTTAGAATAGCCTTGTTTTTTCAACAATTCAATTTGGCCCCGTTCTTTGAACGATAAGTGTTTTGATTTGCGGTCAGATGTGGTAAAGTGAGTTTGCGTCATGTAAATTCATCCTTCTTATATTTTTGTGTCGTGACTTAAATATAACATGAATTTACATGGCTTTTATTATTTTTTAGCGGTGGCTAAGTTGATTATAAAATCCGCCTCTTATAAGGGCAATTATAAGTACAAAAAATTCCCTCTAGACTCGTCAAACAAGTTGTTTCGAGTAGAGGAAATTTATATTGAATAGGTTCTATTGTTGACGGATGAGGGGATAATCTTGATAAGATAGGGTCTGGTTGTCCACTCGTTTTAGGGACAATAGGTCTTTTTCGAAAAGTTTAATTGTGATGACTTGGTCTTGTTCAACCCACTCGGCTTTGCTCAGTAAGAAAACAATTTGACCCTCAGCGTTTAACTTAGGATAAATGCCTGACGTGTGTTGTTCTAATTGATCAATCAGTTGATAAACATTAGGATTATCATTTAAATCTAACTGCTGTTTGACTGTCTGATAATCGATGCCTAAATCGATTTGATTCTGCCGTATATCTTTAGCCTCTGTCGACGGGTTGGGTAGACCGATTGTATCAGCAGTAAAATTATTGAGTTTTAGAATGAGTTCGTGGGCCTGAGGCGATTGCGAATTAATAGTAAGATAAATCACTTCATCGATTCTTGAAAGTTCTTGAATCGGAGCGTCTTCAGTTTGCATTTGATAAATTTCACTGGACTGAGCAGCGACCAAATTGCCGAGGCTAACGATACAAAGCACAAAGAGTGTCAAAACAGTTAATAACTTCTTCACGACAAGTCCCCCTTCTGCATATTACTAAAACACACAATTCTTTAATTATATTCTAATCTAACTCATCTTTTTTTCAAGTGCATCTTTATTTCCCTGGGTAAGGTTAAATGGATGGGTTCGACTAGTGTTGTGGCCTAGGGACAATGATTGAATTTAATCTCTTCTATCCTGTAAATAAATCCACCAACCTTTCCACTGCCCATAGTTTGGCAGGGTTGAGTTGGTGGATTTAAGATTATAATCATACACCGCTTTTCGAAAATCTGATCTTACGGTTAAATTTGCTACCTAGTTTTTTTAACAGCTTAATAAACGAACTGATTTAATCCCTAGGTTCGATTTTTACTTCCAAATATAGGTCATTATATTCGATCAACTTTTCTTTACCCAGGTTTCGATAGACACTTAACTTATCAATCAAGCTTTGGTCAGGGTAGAAGGCTTTGTCAGCAATCATTTCTTCTGGCATCAAAGCCATAGCAGATTTATTCGGTGTTGAATAACCGACGTATTCCGCATTGGCTGCCGCAATCTCTGGCCGACATAGAAAGTCCATCAAGGCATAGGCCCCTTCGATGTTATTGGCATTCTTAGGGATGGCTAGGGTATCTTCCCAGAAATTCGACCCTTCCTCTGGTACATAATAGGTCAAATCTTCATTCTCCCACATGGCCATGGCCGCTTCACCCGAATAAGTTACCCCAATATAATTCTCTTCATTGACTAAGTGCATCTTAATCTCGTCAGCAATCAAGGCTGAAATATTTGGCATCAAAGTCTTCATCAAATCAGCTGATTTGCGCAAAATCTTACTATCGGTCTCATTCAGATCATAACCTTGAGCTTGTAGACCAATTCCAATGACTTCGCGAGCCCCATCAATCATCAGGATGCCATTACGAAACTCAGGCTTCCAGAGATCTTTCCAAGATTGAATGGCATTCTCACCTAAGACTCGTTCATTATAGACAATCCCCAAGGTTCCCCAGAAATAAGGGATCGAATACTTGTTGCCCGGGTCGAAGGACCAATCCATATATTCTGGATCAATATGTTTCAAGTTCGGCAACTTACGCTTATCCAGTGGCAAGAGCATGTCTTTGCTGATCATATTCTCAATCATATATTCACTCGGCACAATCAAATCATACTTCGTTCCACCTTGTTCGATTTTGGAAAGCATGGCTTCATTCGAATCGAAGGTCTCATAGATGACCCGGTAGCCACTTTCTCCTTCAAACTGCTTCATCACTTCGGGATCAATATAGTCGCCCCAATTATAGAAGACGACCGTATTCTGATTGGCCAAGCTTGAAGAAGTTTCTAAATGGTACTTATAGCCCCAGACTATGGCAACCATGGTCAAGATAATCAAGGAAAAATTCAATAATTTCTTCATCTACAACACCGCCTTCTCTGCTCTAAAGCGACGTGCCTTGCGCCGGGTTTCGCCCACCTGCAAGTAATAATAACCCAGGACTAAGATAAAGGCGACAATAAACATCAAGGTAGACAAGGCATTGATTTCTAAAGAAATCCCCACCCGAGCTCGTGAATATACTTCAACTGCTACCGTCGAGAATCCGTTCCCGGTCACGAAGAAGGTCACAGCGAAATCATCTAAAGAATAAGTAAAAGCCATAAAGAAGCCGGAAATAATCCCCGTCCAAATACTAGGAACGATAATTTGGCTTAGGATTTGCGAGCTATTGGCCCCTAAGTCTTGGGCTGCGGTAATCATATTTTGGTTCATTTCATACAATCTGGGTAGAACCATTAAGACTACAATCGGTACCGATAAAGCCACATGCGCAATTAATACTGTCCAAAAACCAAATTTTATCGGAATTAAGAGAGAGAATAAGATTAAGAAGCTGGCCCCCATCATTACATCAGGTGTTACCATCAAAACGTTATTCAAATTCAATAAGGCTTGTTTGTTACGGTTCTTCTGGGTGAAATAAATCGCAATCGCGCCAAAGGTTCCGATAAAAGTCGCAATCAAGGCTGACAATAAAGCCACAATAAAGGTGTTCATCAAGAAAGTCATTAACCGAGTATCCTCAAACATAGTTTGATAGTGTTCCCAGGTGAAGCCGGTAAATTCTGTCATCGTTCCACCGGCATTGAAAGAATAATAGATCAAATAGAATATCGGTAAATATAACAAGAAGAACATAACTGCTAAATAGACTTGACTCCAAGAAAATTTATTTTGTCGCATGACTGGCCCCTCCTTTTTGCCGTTGACGGGTCAGGAACATAATCAAGAACATGGCCAGCATTAAGACCACACCAATGGTCGCTCCCATCCCTAGATTCTGGGTGACCAAGAAGTGTTGTTCTACAGCCGTTCCCAAGGTGATGACGCGGTTACCACCAATCAAGCGGGTTAACATAAAGAGCGATAAGGAAGGAATAAAGACCGCTTGAACGCCAGAGCGGACTCCACGCATGGATAAAGGCAGCACAATTCGTCGTAGGGTCGTCCACTGATTGGCACCTAAATCCAGACTGGCTTGATAGAGCGATTGAGGAATCTCATTAATCGAATTATAAATAGGAATCAGCATAAAGGGAATTTCGATATAGGCTGCTACGATTAGAAAAGCCAGATTGGTAAAGAGTAATTGTTGAGGTTGAAGGCCAATCCACATCAGGAATTGATTTACCGGGCCACTTTTACTCAGAATGCCAATGAAGGCATATATCTTTAACAAGAGATTGATCCAGGTCGGTAAGATTACCAACAGAATCCAGAACTGTTTGTTCTTCAATTTAGTCAGTCCATAGGCCATTGGGTAGGCGAAGATAAAAGTAATTAAAGTCACTAACCCTGCGTAAAAGACTGAAGATAAAGTCATTAACAAATAGTTCTTCGAGGTGAAATAATTGACGTAATTCGCTAAGGTCAATTCACCAGAGACATTAAACAATGACCGATATAAAAGCAAAAGCAAGGGGGCAATAACGAAGATCCCAATCCAAAGATAATAGGGGATCGCATAGATTTGTGTTTTCTTAGTAAGGTTCATGGACTCCCTCCTAATCTTCATATTGTTCAAGACGGGCGTCAAACTCTTCCTCAGATTCATTAAAGCGCATTACGTGAATACTTTCAGGTTCTAGATAAATGCCAATCGTTGAATCTAATTCAGGTTTCTTAGTGGTATGAATCATCCATTCATTCCCAGCTTCATCGTAGGCAATGACTTCATTGAAGACACCGCGGAAGAGGATAGTATCAATTTTAGCCGTGATATGACCTTGTTCGGAACTGGTGATTTCCACATCTTCGGGACGGACTACCACTTCAACCTGCTCATTGGCTGGAATTCCCGCATCCTCACAATCAAAAACGCGACCAACAAATTCAACCCGATAATCTTCAATCATCTTGGCATCAATAATATTACTTTCGCCAATGAAATCTGCGACATAACGATTAATCGGTTCATCATAAATATCCACTGGCGTACCTGATTGAACAATCTCACCCTTATCCATCACAAAAATCCAATCTGACATCGCCAAGGCTTCTTCTTGGTCATGAGTGACAAAGACGAAGGTAATGCCCAAACGTTCTTGTAATTCCCGGAGTTCATATTGCATGTCTGTCCGTAATTTTAAATCAAGAGCGGATAAAGGTTCATCCAAAAGCAGGACCTCAGGTTCATTAACTAAGGCCCGGGCAATCGCCACCCGTTGTTTCTGTCCACCAGACATTTCATCAATCTCACGGTGCTCATAGCCTTCGAGCTGAACCAATTTTAAAGCTTCTGAGACTTTTTGTTTGATAATTTCTTTGTCAGTGCCTTTTACCGACAATCCAAAAGCAATATTCTCGTACACATTCATGTGAGGAAATAAGGCATAATCCTGAAAGACAGTGTTGACCTTACGTTTATTAGCTGGTATCTCCGTGACTTTCTCGCCATTCAAGAGGACTTCTCCTGAACTGGCGTCGGTAAATCCAGCAATAATCCTAAGAATCGTCGTCTTACCACAGCCAGAAGGTCCTAGCAGGGTATAGAACTTTCCTTGTTCTAACTCCATATCAATTGACTTTAATACGGTCGTATCATTATAGGATTTGCTAACATGATGCAACTCCACACTATAATTATTTGTCGTCATAAGCATGCTCCTCTACATAAATTTTGTACATTATTGACTCCTTCGAACCCGATTAGAAAGGTAGGCTAATGGCTCGAGGCAATTAGCTGATAGATTGTCCTTTCGATTGTGAATTATAGCATAACGCCCTTATTTTTACTTTAGTTTTTTATTTTTATTTGCTATTGACTATTGCATGGGGGTTTCCTACAATCTAGTTAAGCTATCCATCAGTGTATTTTAAACATGTTCGAGAAACATGAAAGTAGACGCGATTCTTACTTTAGGACCAGTCTATCTTTAGGCGGGTCTTTTTTTGCACAGTGATAGAAATATCTATAAAGGAGTCGAATGATGACGAATATTTCAACCACCATTGGCAAGGTAAACTTCGATAACTGTTTAATGAATGCTGCCGGCATTCTCTGTATGAGTCAAGCAGAACTTGATAGCCTGAAAGACAGCCAGGCAGCCACTTTTGTGACTAAGACTGCTACTTTACAAGCTCGACCAGGGAATCCGGAACCTCGATACTATGCCTTCGGGGATTCTTCGATTAATTCCATGGGTCTGCCAAATCTTGGCATTGATTTCTATCTCGATTATCTGAAGCATGACGCCAGACAAGCTCAACGCTTTCTCTCAATCGCCCCCATCCAACCCGATGATCTCCCTCAACTGATTGAAAAAATTAACCAAAGCCATTACCAAGGTATGATTGAACTAAATCTATCTTGCCCTAATATTCCAGGCAAACCACAAACGGCCTATGATTTTGAACAGACCGCCTCTTTGTTAGATCAAATCTTTAGCCTAAGTGAGCATGCGATTGGAGTTAAGTTGCCTCCATTTTTTGACCTGGTTCACTTTGATCAAATGGCTGACTTATTGAACCGCTATCCGCTAACCTTTGTGACTTGTATTAACAGTCTGGGGAATGGCCTAGTTATCAATGAACTAAGCGTGGCGATTAAGCCTAAGCAAGGGTTCGGTGGACTGGGCGGATCGATTGTCAAACCAACGGCCTTAGCCAATGTCCATGCCTTCCGTCAACGATTGAAAGATGAAATCCATGTTATTGGCGCAGGTGGGGTTATCACCGGTCGGGATGTCTTCGAACATATTCTTTGCGGCGCAGATATGGTTCAAATTGGCAGTCAATTACTTAAGGAAGGGCCAGAAATCTTCCCTCGCCTACAAACGGAATTGATTGAAGAGATGCACCGCTATGGCTACCAATCCTTGGCCGATTTCCGTAATCAATTAAAATATATTTAAGATTTTCTAGCGCTAAACTTTTCACTTTTCAATTTCAGAACTGTATGAATGTCAGCGACATCATCTTGGTGACAAGAAACACATGATGGTAAAACAAAAAAGAACCCTGGTACTCACAAGAAACAGAAGATTCACTCCATTTAACAGCTCTAATTGACTCGTCTCTAGAGCTATTCTAGTGAATCTCGTCCTCCAAAGTCTTGACTCTACAGGACGGCCTCTTGTCAGTACCAGGGTTTGATATAACTGATGAAGATCAAACCCTTACTTCATATTGTATTCTCTATTTAATTTTCCCCTTTTCCATGAATCGATAACAACAAGACTCTTAAAGACTTAAGGGCACACACGATGTATACAAATGATTAGTTGAGCATAGCACTTCAATTAGGACACTAAATTATGGCAGTGAGGTCTAAAGTATTTATGGACTTATATTTATAAGTGAAAGGCGATGTCCACTGGTTAATAACGCAAGAAAAACTCGTAGATTGTTAAGTATGACAAGTATATTTCTAATTAGCCACGGTAAACAAGGAATAGAAATATTTCTTCTCTGCCATCAGTTGATTAAATGTGCCTTGTTCGATTAACTTCCCTTCTTTAAGAACTACAATTTGATCATATTGCTGCAAGAATTTTTCTTCTAAGCGATGCGTCACCACAATACGCATCAATCCTGATAAATCAAGAATCGCCTGAGTAATATTAGCTGCGGTTTGATTATCGAGAGCCGAAGTCGCTTCATCTACCAATAAAATCTCAGATTCCTGCAGTAAACTACGAGCAATCGCAATCCGTTGCTTCTCCCCACCTGAGAGATTGCAACCATTTTCGCCACAGTTATAATCCTGACCATGGGACTCAATGAGTTCTACCAAACCTGCTAACTGTATGACTCGATCAATATCTGACTGGGGAAAGTTACGAAACATAGTAATATTCTCAACAATACTCGCATCAAAAATAAAAACAGATTGTTGGATTAAACTCATAACATCATATAAGGAAGAAGTCGTTATTTCACTTCAATATTATTTAAAGAAAGAGACCCTTGGTAAGTATCATATAAGCCCATGAGCAGATTAATTAGGCTGGTTTTCCCCGAGCCAGATCCACCGACAATTGCATAGGACTTGCCAAGCTCTAATTCAAGATTGATATCTGCTAAAGCCCAAACATCACCGGAATCTTTATAGGAAAAACTGATATCTTGGAGAGTGAAGCCTCGATTAAGGGGTGCCGACAAAGTCACTCCTTGATCTTTATCAACTTGTTTTATCTGGTTGGCTAGTTTATCTAGCAAAACTATTGCCGCCTTGCGTTGGCCCAAGAGTTGGGGAATCGTAGCGATAGGTTGTAGAACAAAATTCATTAAATTGGTGAAGGCAATAGCCATCCCTGGTGTAAGGGTATCAGGTCGATACAAAACTAACCAAACCCCCGATAACATGAGGACGAATTGAGCCAATAATTTAGTAAATTCGCCTAAGCCAGTGATTTGAAGGGATTTATGTTCACGATCTCTCTTCTGGCGCTCCAATCGATGATTACCTTGTTGATAGAGTTGGTCAGCTTCCATCTCCGCCTTGAAACTTTTGATAATCGAAATACCGTTCAATATATCCTTTGTCTGAGCGAGATAATTAGCATTTTCTTCAGAAACTTTCTTTTCCGTTGTGGCTAATATCGTCGCTGTCTTCATGGCGAAAATCATTGGCAAGATAGAGACCAGCAAAGATATAAGGGTTAAAATCGGACTGAAATATAGCATCAAAGAGAGCGAGCCTATGAACATGATCGATAACTGAATCAGAGTAAAGATTGTTCGCAAATAATTCTGTTCGATACGCTCACAATCATTGGTTAAGGCTGAAAGATAGAGTGAGCTGTTGCCTTGGGCAAAACTCGACAAATCTTTGCTTAGAATGTCTTTCATTAGTTTGTCTTTAAATTGAGTCATCGCTTTCTCCAGAAAATGGGGAAAAAACCAATATTGAAGAAAATAAATGAGTGAGATAGCAATTAAGATAGCCATACAAAAATACAAAAGTTGTACAAAGGTGAATGAACTATCTTGAGACATCACATCGAAAATGACTTGTAAATACCATGAAACAAGAACATTTAACAAAGAAATACCGATATAGGCAAGGATGGTTAAAATTGTATTCAGCCTGTTCTTCTTAAAAAAGTACTTAACATAGGTCTGATGATCTATCACTTTGAACAACCCCCTACTTTCTAAATCAAACAATCATCTGTTTAACGATATATTTTTATTTTATATTTAAATTATAATATAATGAGAATATTTTTCAAGCTCTCATAGTTTGGTGTTTGTACTCCTGGATATCTTACTTTCTCAAAAGGAAATGAATAAAAATAGGCACAAAAAAACAGGCCCTTAGGCCTGCTCACAATACACCCTACAGGAGTCGAACCTGTAACCTTTTGATTCGTAGTCAAACACTCTATCCAATTGAGCTAAGGGTGCATCAACACTGTTCATATATAATAACAGATTTTCTGTTAGATGACAAGACTAATTGTTAAAAATCTCACAGAAAGTTGAAATTTCTTATTCTTTCTCCCGACCCAGGATTCGAACCTCGGTTTCTAAGTGTACACCATATTTATTAAAGATGGTTTCTTGAATAAAGGCAATCATTTCGGTATAGTCGGTCGCTGTCGCTTCAGCAACATTGACAATAAAGCCAGCATGCTTGCGTGAAATCTCAGCTCCACCAATTCGATAGCCTTGTAAGCCCGCATCTTGGATTAGTTTGCCGGTAAAATAGCCTTCTGGTCGTTTGAATACTGAGCCACAAGAAGGATATTCTAAGGGTTGCTTCGATTGACGGAGATAGGTTAAATGATCCATCCGTTCTTTAATCGCTTGGCTGTCTCCTTTGCCTAAAGCAAAGAAAGCCCCTAAAATCACGGCTTGATTGTCTTGGAAGATGCTGTTGCGATAGGTAAATTGACTTTCTTCATTAGAGAAGCGTTTCAATTCGCCTTCCGCCGTTAACACGTCCACATATTGGATGCAATCTTTCACTTCCCCCTCATAGGCACCCGCATTCATAAAGACCGCTCCCCCCACACTTCCGGGGATTCCACAAGCAAATTCTAAGCCGGTGTATTCTGCGGCGAGGGCTTGTTGACTGGTTTCAATCATCGCTGCCCCACTTTCAGCATAAATACCGTCAACTGAGACTTCTATGTGGTTCATCTGGGTCAGAATCATCACAATCCCTGCCATTCCACCATCACGAACAATTAAATTTGATAGGTTACCAAAGACGGTCAAGGGCACTTGGTGTTGGTTGACCCAATCAATAATTTGTTGGACTTCTGTTTTAGATTTGGGGAAGACGATAACGTCAGCCGGTCCCCCTGTTTTTGTATAAGAATAATTTGCTAATGCTTCATTATATTTAATCGTCATTTCAGGAAAGAGCTGACTCAAATTTTGAAAATTCACCATGGTTATCACCTTTCAGCATATCGCTCCGCTGAGCATTCTTACATATTTTAGACAAAGTCAGTCTCAAAGTAAAGACTTTAATCCAGAATACGTTCCATGATGTAAGTATCATAATAACCATAAGCTGATTTCACCCGTTTGGTCAGGCGACCTACAATATCAAAGTGATTCTTCTGATAAAGTTTAATCGCCCGTTGATTTTCGGTGATCACTTCGAGGGTTAGCACCTTAATATCGACTGCTTGGGCAAATTCAATCAAGGCCGTTAACATCATGTGGCCGATGCTATAACCCCAATATTCCTCAATCAAAGAAACGCCAATTTCAGCGACGTGGGCTTGTTTGCCCTGATCTAGCACCTTGACAGAGGACAGACCAATAATCTGTCCATCGGTCTCAGTTAATAATAGAATGGAGGTCGGGGCCGCTTGATAAGAATTAATAATGGCTCGTTCTTCAGCCACTGTTAACGAGAGACCTTCTTTACCAAAAGATAGATAATCGGTTTCTTTACCTAAGTGGCGACTCAAGCCAATAATTGCACGAGCGTCGGTTTCTTCAGCCTGACGGACAGTAATTTCAATATCTTCTGACTCCACAGTATCGACCGGAAACATCTTATTCTTCATTTAAGTCAGCATCCTTCCTCACATAATCCCCTTGTAACTTCTCAATCATGGTAAGATATTCAGCCGAGGATCCTTGAACAGAAATGTCCAGAATCCGCCGGGTCTCTGCTTCAGCGAGTTCTTCTGGCCGGTTAATCTGAATATGTAAATAAGATTCGGGCAAATCGTCCTCAATAAACTCAGCCCACTCAACTAAAGTAATCGCATCGGGACGGAATAACTCATTAAAATCTAAGCTGTCCCCACCTACGCCTTCCAGTCGGTAGGCATCAATATGAATGAGTTGACCTTCTTCAGGCAGATCGTATTCTTTGACAATCGTATAAGTCGGCGACTTGACCGCACGTTGAATACCCATCGCTCGTCCAAAGCCCTGAGTAAATGTTGTCTTGCCGGCTCCCAAAGTGCCATCAAGACGAAAGACCATGCCTAACTTACTATATCGCGCCATTATTGCGGCGAGTTCTTGGGTGGCCTGAGCCGAATCAGTATGGATTAGCACATACATCGCTCCCTATTCATCAATTAATAGTAATAAATTCACTAAAAATATATATTTCTTTTGTATAATATATTATAATGAAACTGTTAGTAAACTGCGAATAATTTGACTTTTCGCCCGTTTATTGCTAGTTTTAGTGTATCATGAGATAGGAGGACTTATCGTGAAAAAGTTTAGCAAATTTTTAGCTTTAACTGTTGTTTTTCTATTCCTTGCAGCTTGTGGAAACGAGAACAAACCAGAACAAGCTGAGACAACAGAAGCACCTCAAACTACCGTCGTAGAGACCACCCAAGCCCCAGAATCTAAGAGTGAAGAAAGTTCTGCAGAAGCTGACAATCAGGGAGACGAAAGCAATCAAGATGAGAAGAATGAAAATGCAGTTACGTTCAAATTCTACATCCATGGCGAAGAAGACCCTGAATTAAGCTTCACAATTGATGATGCTGAAGGCAAGAGCGTTAAGGAAGCTATGGAGTCCCAAGATCAAGTCCCATTCAACTTCAATGAAGAAGAAGGCGTTATCGATAGCATCAACGATGTTGAGAATAACTACGAAACTTGGGAAACTTGGGCTTATCTATATAATGGCAGCTATGCCGAATTAGGCGTAGTCTCCCAAACCTTAGAAGCAGGCGATGAAATTGCTTGGTACTATGGTACTGCTGATGAAATTCCAATGTCATTAATTCAAGAAGATGATGGCACTGATATGGAAGCGAATATGGACGAAGAAAGCACAGAAGAAACTGCTGCAGACAGTCAATAATATCCACAACTCTCCTGGCAAGGCAGGAGAGTTTTTTTGTTTATATTCAAATATAAATTGAATCTCTTTTTCTATTTATTGCAATGTTATCTTTGTTTTAGCTGCGGTGCAGATAACGCAAATTATCCCCTTGATTAATCGGCAAACAAATTTGCTTCTTCTGACCGCTCAAACAACGCCAAAACACAAAGATAAAAGGAGATCCCAATGAAAAAAGAACCTTGAATAAGTGCTGATGTGGGCTGTTATCATTGTCATTTTTTCCTTCAAAACATGCAAGCATTATTGAAATAAAGCTTTGCAAAGAGACCGCGATGACTCCGCCTCTAGTTAACTTATTTAGGTTCGATTGGGTTAATTTTTCAATCTATTATCTCCCGTATCCAGACCGTTGTTCTTTGGCCAATCATAAGGACAATATTTCAGATCGCCATATTCTACCCAAATAAAAAGAGCCTCCCTAGGCTAGCCGTGACTAGTTAGGGGGGCTCTGTTTTATCGTTCACTATTATCTAATGTTTTATAACAATCTATTCTTGAATTTGATATTGGTTTCCATCTTGATCGGTGAAGCTCGTCCAGTCTTCATTCGGTTCAAAGCTCAAATATGCTGCTGCATCTGCCTTAGCAAAAGGCTTCATCTCGATTTTACCCTCTTGAAGTGTGTAGTAAATATTATCGAAGATGACTGCGGTAAATTCGCCATCTAATTTCTCTTTATAGAGGGTCGCTTCTGGGGTTAGACTCAAGTCTGTCCAAGCTTTCACTTCCACGCCTTCTTGATCTGCCCAAGCTTTGGCACTTGCTTCATCAGCATATAAGAGGTAAGCGCGTTGTCCGTCAAATAAGAAATTATTCGCTTCACCGAGGAAGAGACCCGTAAATGGCGGCAACTTAGCGAGATCTTCTTGCTCAAATTTATAATTTTGTACCTTATCTTGATTAACTAAGCGAAGCATAAGCCCTTGATCCAAACTTTCTAAATTATAGAAAATAGTTTGGGTCTTTGTTTGGCCTGGTTCGATGGCTGTTTCAATATCATCGGCGGTTTGTTCGCTGGCTAATTGATAATTGCCCAGTGATAACTGCTGACTTCCCTCTGCGGTTAAGTTATCCATTTGACTTAAACCAGACCAGACCGCTTGACTCGAAGCCACCACTTGGTCGGTTTGATTGGTATAGTCATATTGAATCGCTAAAAGATATTGATCTTGATTTGGATTGCCCACACCAGCAGGTTGAATTAAATAGGCTCCGCGAATTTTAAAATTATGTCCTTCATTTTCGACGGTGATTGGTTCTTTAAAGAAAGAATCACTCTGTTCGACCAATTCTTTAGTGACTAACTCACGCGCTAACAAATCTTGATTCTTAGAGACAAATGCTACACGAGCTTGGCGGGTCTCGTCTGAGACTTTCAGCTTTTTGTTCAAGACTTCTGGGTACATGTTAATAAAGAAATGATAGAGGACACCAGGGTCACCGCCTAAGAAAGTCGATTTCTTATAGGCGACTGCTGCGTCATAAATAGAATCCCCTGGTAAATCCGCTAATTGATCTTCACTAATCTTGCCATAGTTAACCACCGCATTATACATATCATTATAGAAGCCCTCTTTAACTAATTTAATGGCTTCCTCTTCAGTATAAGGTTTAGGCGGTTGTTCAACAGTTTTCGCTACACTTGGATACATGCGAATAAAGAAATGATATAAAATACTAGGATCGCCACCGAGGAAGGTTGACTTCTTATAGGCAAAGGCAGCATCATAGATAGGATCGCCCGGTAATTTGGCTAGTTGTTCTTCACTAATCCCGCCATAATTTACCACTGCATTGTACATATCATCGTAGAAACCATCTTCAACCTGTTGGCTAGCTTCTTGATCGGTATAAGGACGTGGCGGAAGGCCTTTATTTTCTCGATTCTGCTCATCATTGGCCGTCATTTCTTGAGTTAATGTCGCTAAATCAGGTTGAGACCAAGCTTTCCACAAAAGACTCATATCCGTGAAGTTAGCCAGAATGTCTGGGTGAACACCGTTCTCTTCCAAGGTGGTCCGAATACGATTGATTTCTGGAGCAAATACCTGAGGATATGCGCTCATCGCCAAGTACGTGATACTATCAGGATACATGGTACTCGTATTTTGATTAGCTTCCCAGAAAGATTGCCAGGCTTCGGCTGGAATAGCATTCCATTGTTCATCGGTTAAGGGTGAATTCTCCATCATATAATTATAGAAGGCTTGTGGATCATAAGCTTCTTGGGCTAGGCATGAGGATATTGATTATTTTGTAGATAACTAAGGCTTAATGGCCCTGCCATCATTACACAGGCTGTTAATTTGATTAATTTCTTACGCATATTGTTCCCACTTTCTATCATTAATATTATTGATTGATGTCAATTTGAAAGATAAAATACTGACTATTCCATTGGACTTGATAATGTCCATGATATCGCTTCACAATATCCTGTACGATAGCTAACCCCCTTCCAGGTCGAATCCAGCGCCTATCTGCCTGACGCTTAACGGACTGGCTATCAATGTCTTGGTCCGATTGATACGAGTTCAACATGATTAGCTGAAATTGGCTAGAATTTGCTTGCACCTTGAGTTCAATACAGCGATTCTGAGCTAACTGAGTTGTCGCCTTCACCGCATTAGCCCATAAATTCATTAACAGAGCCGTTAGATGCTGATCCTCTAGAGGAAATGAGCCGTCAATTGACAGATCTGTCTTAAATTCAATCTGCTTCGATTTAGCCTCGGCACGAAATTGACTGATTAAACCATCGAATAAAATATGGCCAGTTTCTTCTTTGGCCGTCACAATGGCTCGGTCCCAATCAGCTAGTAAACTCATAAGATAAGAATAACCCCGATCATATTCTCCCGCTTCAAGCAAGATTAATACCGACAATACATGTTTACGATAATCATGAACAACTTTCTCTAATTCTTTCAGATATGCTTCTTTCATATAGTAGTCCCCAATTACTTTGTCTTAATTCTGTCAGAATAATCCGGATGGATTGCGCAAAAAGCTCTCGACCCATCTAAGAATAATTCTAACTCAATTCAGTTTTAAAGATAGACTTTAGTCATGAATGGTTCATTTATGGCCCTCAATGGTTAAAATAAACAAAAAATTTGCGGATTCCCTTTAAAATCCGCAAATAATACAACTAATGATAAAATGAATTATGACGAAGGCTCATCAATTAAACCATCCATCTGCTTCACAAGTTCTTTCACTTTACGTCGGGCAATCGGACAAGTATACCCGCCCGTTAAAGTCACACTGTGGCCTTCTTTGCTGATGGATTGAATATGTTGGGGATTAATCAAGCAGCCTCGATGTATTCGAATAAAAGTTGGTAATTCCACAGCCAATTCATTCAAGGTCCCGGCAAATTGTAATTGGCCAGTCAGCGTCGTTAATACAACCTGCCTACTTAACTTAACCTTCTCCAGACATAGAATGTCGGCCCGGTCAAAAATACGTACCTGGTCACCCAATTTCAAGATAAAAGAGTCCTCCTGACGACTATCAGTGAATCCTTGCTCGTTCTCAGCCACCAAGTTGATGCAATAAGCAACCCGTTGGTAGAAATTCTCTGCCTGGTCTTTGATAATATAATCCAAAGCCTCTACTGAATACTTAAATGTTAGTAGCGCCATTTCTTCATGGGTGGTCACAAAGACAATCCGTGCTAAAGGCAGTTGGCGACGAATCTCCGCGCCTAATTGAATCCCATTCAACTGTTCTTGCCCTAAATCCACATCCAAGAAGAACAACGTACGCTGACCAGTAAAGGAATGAAGTTGAGAAAGCAGATCATAATCCTGATAACCTGAAAAAACTATCTGGCCCGCAATCCCCTGCTCCTCAAGATAATGACTGATGAAATTGCTTAAGCCCTGATTCTCAATCGCCTGGTCTTCCATCACAAAAATATTCAACATAGACCTTCCGAATCCTCCTGCCCTACGCTGGAATAATTAAATGTTGACTGAATATCTGCCCCTTAATTTGGGTTTCGATAGAAATATCGGGATATTGGGCAATAATTTCACGTACATTGGCTAATCCCAGTCCCCGCTGTTGGCCCTTCGTTGAAAATCCAGGCTGGAATAATTGATTGGCGGGGATCATTTCACCCACATAAGTGTTATCAATTATCAAATGCACAGAATGCTGTAATTGAAAACAAGTGAGGCGAATCTGACCCGAGCCAACTTCTTGGACCGCTTCGATTGCATTATCCAGTAATATTCCTACAACCTTAACACAATCAATTGGCTCCATCTTTAACTGATCGACAGGTTGATTAATCTCAAGCTTTACTTCTATCTGTTGCGGATCAACTTGCCAAAGCTTGGCCAAAATTAAACCCTTCAACGGCGAAATATTCAATTTACTTAAATCATCAAGATTATTACGAGTGGCAAGTAATTTATTAGCTTCCACTTGCATATCCTGCTTGATAAATTTCTGAATCGCAGCAAAATCGCCCTCATCTAACAAGGCATCGAGGGAAATCATCAGGTTCTTATAATCATGCCGGAATTTACGCAAAGTATTATAACTCTGCTCCAGCGACTGAGTATAGTTCTGCAAAGCTTGAAACTCAATTTGTTTCTCTTTGATTTTTTGATGTTGGCGATTGACGCGCATATAGACAAAAAGGATTACAACGGTTAGTAAAGAGTAAATAATGAAGAAGATAAAATTCGTCCTAACGAGATCAAAAGTATTACCAAGCTCAACTTCGAATATTATAGATATTAAAAAAACTATTGCAGTAAAACTAACTAAAAAAGTTGCAAACGGTTTTATTGATCTAACCATTTCTATACTCAGTTTTGCAATTATAAATCTTCTTATATACAAAATAACAAAAGAAAAGAGAATTGATAAAAAGAACCACCCAATCAACAATATTAATAAATTTTCTTCTGATGTTTCAATAAAAAAGGATTCGATTACTGTAAACAAATGGTTTGCAATAACAGCTCCACTATAACCTAAAAATACCGAAAAAATGGAATCCAACATATCTTTGCTAAGATAATAATGAAATAAAATATGACATATAAGGATTAATATTATTATATATACTCCTGTAAAAGGGAACAACATAGTTGACATGATAGCTGCCAAAAATACCAAAAATAATTCACGTAAATTATATCTAAACTCATCTTTTACGATTTTTGAGCAAAAGTATATTATAAAAACCTGACAAAACACTAATAATTTCAACGGCGGATTTTATAATCAACTTAGCCACCGCTAAAAAATAATAAAAGCCATGTAAATTCATGTTATATTTAAGTCACGACACAAAAATATAAGAAGGATGAATTTACATGACGCAAACTCACTTTACCACATCTGACCGCAAATCAAAACACTTATCGTTCAAAGAACGGGGCCAAATTGAATTGTTGAAAAAACAAGGCTATTCTAACCGAGCCATTGCGCGAATACTGGGACGGGCGCCCCAAACAATTCATAACGAAATCAAACGGGGTTCGGTGGAACAAGTCCGTCAACAAAAGCAACATGGGAAGGTTTATACCTATCAATATTCCAAGTATATCG
>NZ_FOEN01000023.1 GCF_900110675.1 Ignavigranum ruoffiae
ATGATACTCTTGACGCCATCTAGGAATCAGTGAAGGATTATTCAATCCCAATTCATTCGCCACATCTTGATAGGACTTCTCACTGGCTTCATACAAAGTGATTGCTTTTAACTTAAAGTTTACACTGTATGTCTTATTTTTTCGAGAGCGCATTAACCCTTTTATTCCTAAAGTTTTATAAGCGTTCACCCAGGTTCTTAATTCTTGGGAGGATTTAATCTTATATTTCTTCGTCAACGCCTTCATCCCGATGGTTCCAGAAAGATATTCGGATACAATTTTCATTTTAAATTCTAAACTATATTTAGCCATACAAATACCCCCTAAAGTTGGATCATTCGGTCCAACTTTAGGGGGTCAGTACAGAATGCTGTCCTGAACAGGTCGTCTTTTTGGCTTTATACGTATTATTTTTCTCTAATTTTTTCACAAGAGATAGGAAAAATCAAAATTTGTAGCTTTGATGTTTTTTATCTGATCGAATCGATGATGACACTCTCCTAGCCTTCCTCAATAACATAGCTTTGCCTGCTTGGCCAATCCTTTTCTCGGCCCGATCTTGCGAGATAGATAAATAACAGGAGACTGAGAACGCTAAGCCCCACGCCGATCAGGAAGCCTTTGGGGTAATAAACCATTTCAACCTGATGTGTGCCCGGCGACATGCGGACGGCCAATAGAGCGTCCCAAACTTTCACTGGATTGACCGCCTTGCCATCAACTTTGACTTGCCAACCTTCATCATAAGGAATTGAAGTGAATAGCCATTGAGAATCTCCTTCCAGGGTTACTTGGCCTTTCACCTGATTATTGCCCCAAGAATCAATGCGCCAACCTTCAGCTTCTTTGCTCTTGAGCAGTTGATAAATCGCATCTCGGTCAAAACGGGCTAAATACAAGCGACTCAAGTCGACTTCTTTATCCGTCTTGAAGATCACTTCGAAACTTTGTTCTTGACCTTGTACTTGGTCAGCCAAATTAAAGAGCTGATCAGCCACAAATTTCTTGCGGATGGCTAACTTCTCCCCATTAATGGCAAAGGAGAAATCATCTTCTCGGGTCGATAAATCTAATGGCACGCTAGCAAAGTATGTGCCATTACTTTGTGGAATGAACTTCCAACGTAGGCGTCCTTCCTGACTTGAATCAATCCGTTGATAATACTTACGACCATTGACCTCGCGAACCTTAAGATTATCCATTTCCACAGTATTTGGAGCCATCAGCGTTGCATAGGCCTTATCCGACGGTGTCATGCTTTGCATGATTAATTCCTGATTTTGTACCGGCTGGTTAGCTTTCAATTCCAGACCAATCAACTGATCCGAAACGCCAAAACCGAGAGGTAAGCTGGCTGGAACCTGATAGGTCTCAAAGCGTTCTGTGGCACTGACAAAATTATCAGCCTGGGTCAGGTCTTTACGAGTGACATCATTGCCAAAGAAATAGGTTTTCTCGTTTAAGGCCGTGCTTCCAGTATCGTAAGGATGGTTCTGAATAAAATACTTGACCGCAAACAAACCGTCCGTCAGTGGCGTACCAATATAAGTTGTGGAAGCGTCTACCGCGTTTGAACCTAAATGCTCTAATAGTTTGCGCGTAGAGACTTCTAGACTTGAAGAGAAATGGGTTAAGCCTGGATAGTCGAACATCATGGGATCATTCTTCGACCGGGTAAATGACTTAGAAATTCGGTAGAAGTCTTGATGGTTAGGTCGAATGGGATCAATCGCTTCGTCAATTACTTGGACGGCATTTTGAAATTTATAAGCATCTGAATAATTAATTCGACCTTGAGAAATCACCGCGTTGGCGCCTAATTCACCCGCACTAATTAATAGCACCAGTAGCCACTGCCAAGAGCGGTTGCCAAGGAAATATAGCAGCAACCAGATGAGAATGAACAAAGCCGTTGATACATATTTTTGGCCCGACGTTAAGAAACTAAAGTCATGTTGGAAAACATAGGCCTGCATCAAGAGAATCGCCGCTAAGCCAAATAACACCTGATAGGCTTTAAAGGAAGCATCCTTTAATCCGCGATAAGCTAGAAATACTAAAAAGAAAGCCAATAACCAAGAAAAGCGATAAAAGAAGCCGGCAGGATTTTGTCCCATATGCCAGAGTTTGGAAGTAAACTCATGAACGATTGAAACAAAAAAGACCAAAATGACAAAGAAGGCCGCTAACTTCTCTGACCAACGAATCTTGTCGGTCATGAAATAATACAGGGCACCGACTAAGCCAAGCGAGGCTACATAAATATTAGGCAAATTTGGGCCAAATGGCCAGGACTCCGAATCAAAGGCACCGATATTTAACTTGGCTAAGATATCTAAAGGCTCAATCTGTAATTCCCAAGCGAACTTTAGCGAGTTGGCGCCAGCTGCTTTCGATTCAATCAAGTTCAAGACATTGGGCACAAAGACGGCCGAAGTTAACAAGACAGCCAGAATAGAATAAAATGCTAGGCGACCAATAGGTGGTAGAATCTTTGGCAGATAGTCCCGCCATTTTTGCTCTTTTTTCTGCCATATTAAATAGAAGATACTATAAAGAACAATAAAAATACAGATCATATAGCCCATATAAAATTGAATAAATATCATAAAGGCTAGTAGCAGACAATACTTATAAGGTTTGCCACCGTCGAGCAACTCTTCTAAGCCAATTAGGATAAAGGGCAGCATCCACATGGCATCATAAAAAATTGGCACCATTTGATAAGAGACATTGTAGCCATTTAAGGTGTAGATCGTTGCCAAACTGATGGTTAAATATGGTGAATATTGTACAGCGCGATGGCGTTTAATTAAGAAGTAGGCCATAGCGAACCCAATCAAACCATAACGGAAAATCACTGTACAAAATACAGCTTCCACAATCATCGACGTCGGCAATAAAATATAAAACAGATTAAAAGGACTGAAAAGATAATAAGCCCAACTGCCGACCATATTTCCCCCAATGGATTTTGAGAAAGAATAAAAGAAAGCGGTAAAGTCGCCTGATAAGAGCGCCCTTTTTTGCGAGACATAGAGGTCGATAAACTGTTGGCTAAAGTCAATCGCCATCAGTGACTTATTTCCAAAAGGATAATAATCATTGATGACCCAGCCAATCAGCATAATTAGCATGGGCAGCAGGGTCGATCCGATTAGAATTTTATGCTTTCGGCTCAAGATGCTCAACCTCCTCCTTCAGATTACTCTCACTAATCAAGTAATGGGGACGGTGTTTAACCTCATAGAAGATCTTACCAATATATTCGCCTAAGACCCCTAAAGAAACCAACTGAACCCCACCAAAAAGGACCACCGTGAAAATTGTCGTGAAATAACCATCGACGGCTGTCTCTGGATTCATAATATAAGAAATTAACAACCAGAATAAATAAAGGCCACCAATCAAGATACAGCATAAGCCAAGATTAAAGACCAAACGCAATGGCTTGTCATTAAAAGAAAGAATACCATCAATAGCGTAATTCATAGATTTCTTGAAATTAAACTTGGTTTCGCCAGCTTCTCGTAAGACATTGTCATATTCAATCGTGGTCGACTTAAAACCAATCCAAGAAAACAAGCCCTTGGAGAAACGGTTGTATTCTTGTAGTGAGACCAAGGCATCCACTGCGCGCCGACTCAGAAGACGAAAGTCAGAAATCCCATCGGTTAAGGTCACATCCATCACATTATTGGCCACTTTGTAAAACATTTGGGCAAAGAAAGACGTCTTCATGTCGTCCCCTTCACGCGTCCGCTTGCCATTAACTAAGTCATAACCTTCTTGATACTTAGCCAACATCTTGGGAATCAAATGGGGAGGATTCTGTAAATCACCATCCATAATAATGACAGCATCCCCACGTGCATGCTCGAGACCAGCTAACATGGCCGCTTCCTTGCCGAAGTTCCGTGAGAAAGAAATATAACGAACCCGCGAATCAGACTGAGCAATCTTCCGCATCTTAGCCAGAGTTTGATCACGACTCCCATCATTCACGTATAATAATTCAACTTGAACAGGATCGAGTTTGTCTACTTCCTGGCTCAAGACCTGATGCGTCTTATCAATAACTTCTTCCTCATTATAAAAAGGAATCAAAATCGTCAATAACACAATGTCGCCCTCTTCCTAAGCTTGTTCAAAATAGATTTTCCGTGAAACAAAGTTAAAGGTCATTACAATTACACCGACTAAAATTTTAGCCAGCATTACTGGTAAATTCATAATATCGACCATTAAGTACATTCCCAGAATGGTAATACCCAGACCACACAAACTTAATACAAAAAAAGCAATAAATTCCTTATGTCGATCTTCATTGCCAAATTTACTTTGAAAGACAAATTTCATCGACAAATAATAATTATAGAAAGTCGCTACCACAAAAGCGATGGTGGCAGCAATCAGATGGTAGACGCCAAAATACTGATTGAGCACGTATAATATCCCCATATCTAACAGGGTGGCCGTTCCACCTACAAAGACAAATTTCATAATCTGTGCCTGTAACTTCTTAGACATCTCTACCCGTCTCCTATCATCTACAATAAGCTTTCATACTTGGCTATTATCTCATAGATTAGACGAAAAATCTTGCAAAGCTAACCTTAATTTGTGGAATACCCTATCGTTTCTTCATTAAAAAAGCCACCATCAAAACAAAGTTTTGCATGGTGGTTGAATTTGGTAACAAACACTATTATGCTTTTCGATCTTTCATGAAGAATACAAGTCCTAATGCAGCTAAGACAAGTCCGACCATCATAGCCCAAGGGGTTGATTTTTCACCAGATTCTGGTAGCTCATTCTTGTCTGATTCGGTAGAGGTTTCCTTTGGCATGACCACGATTCCCGCCCGTTCGGTCGTCGTTGAGTCATTATTTACTTGACTTGATTCGGAAGCAACAGAAGAGTAGTGCTAGTTCCTGATTGATCTATAGTGGTAATCACAACTCCAGGAATGCTTATTTCTTCTTCAGTTGTTGTCCCAAGTGAAGTCGTGTTTGTTGGGTCTTCTGTCATAATCGTTGAAGCTTCCGTCGTGGTTATCGTCGCCTCAGTTGTAGTTGTCGTAGAGTCAGTCATAGTCGTTACTTCCTCTGTCGTGATCGTTGATTCTTCCAGCGTCGTTGTCGTTGTCTCCGTCGTGGTCGTTACTTCTTCTGTGGTAGTCGTTGGAGCTTCGATCGTCGTCGTTACTTCCACGGTAGTTGTTGAAACTTCGGTCGTCGTTATTACTTCTTCCGTAGTCGACGACTCACTGGTGGTTGTTTGTTCTTCCGTCGTCGTTGTTGGTGCTTCCGTCGTAATCGTCGGATCAGGTGTATTTTCAATATCCACAGTAACTGGATCTTCTCCTACAAAGAAATATTGCAGAGATTCGTTTGGTAAATATCCCGGGGATGATTTAACCTCTTTTAGAATATAATCCCAATTTTTCGGTAAATTAAGTATTATTTGACCCAGTTCATCAGTCGTATATTGTCCTACATAGCTGAGTCCATCTGTTGGAAGTTCTTCAGCTGATACATGTTGATAGAAATTATTTAGAATACTAGCATACCAAGAATTATTTCCTTGGAGTTTAATTTTCTCATTATCATCAGGATAATTGAATGAACCTGATCCCCCAGCTTCTTTATGCCAGATATACAATTCAAATACCGTATTTGGAATAGGCTTTTTGCTTATCGAATCGACTTTATTAATAGTTACACGTTGAGTCACCTCCGGATCCGGATCATTAGGTATTGAGATTTCTACATCTTTATCGCTAATCTCAACCTTATAAATTTGATCATTCATTTGATAACCGAACGGAGGAGATACTTCTTTAATATAGTAAGTCCCCGGCGAAAGATCAACATTAGTGACTCCCGTTTCAAATATCCATACCTCTTGATAAAGTTCAAATCCTTCAGGAATATCAGAAAGAACTTCTTGTGCAGTAACCTCAGAATAAACAGAGTCAATAAATTTAGTTAAAAATGGAATCCTATCTTTTTTAGTTGGTATATCTCTATCAGAATCTTGGGAATATAAATTTTTAGTGTAAATTTCCTCTTCTTTTCTTGGTCCATAAATTTCGAAAATCGCACCGGACAATAGTTGTTTGGTTATCGAATCATATTTCTTAATGGTTAAATTTTTAGGTTCCTTAATATTATTAACGATTAAATCAATTGAAAAATCTGATAAATAGAAATACTCTGGTTCAGAATTTAATTCGTATCCCGGGGCAGGTTTTACTTCTTTAAAGAAATACCATCTGTTTTGCGACAAATCAATAATAATTTGACCTAATTCATTTGTTTTATAGCGACCGATATATTGTGCACCCTCCATTGGAGTATCTTGGGCATTTGCTTCTTGATAAAAACCATTAAGAATACTTGCATACCAAGGGGTATTTCCTTGAAGTTTTAACTCTTCATCTTGATTCGGATAAATAAATGAACCACTTCCACCACCTTCATCAAAATAAGAATATAAGTCAAACTCAACATTCGGAATCGGTTCTCCGGTCATTCTATCAATTTTTGTTAAGGTAACCGTTGAAAAATAATTTGGATCAGGATCGTTAGGAATCGAGATTTCTACATCTTGGTCACTAATCTCGATGGCATACACTTCTTCATTCAGCAAATACCCGATTGGGGAATAATTTCTCTAAGATAATAGGTCCCGGGGGAAAGATAAGTAGTAAATTTCCCATTCTCATCAGTGTAAAAAGTATCTAATAGAATATTTCCGGCTGGAATATCTGCATTCGTTTCTTGCGCAAATACTTTTGCATACATTGAATCCATAAATTTCGTTAAAAATGGAATTGTTTCTTTTATTTTCGGTAAAGTGTCTTTGTGATTTGTCTCCAAAGAAGAATAAATTTCAGGCTCCAATCCATAAAGTTCAAATTGAGCACCAGATAAAGGGTATTTAGTTAATGAGCCGTATTTATAAACAGTTAACAGCTTTGGCTCTGTAGGAATAACATCCGATTCTGAAGATAATTCTTCATTAGAAGTTTCTGTCTGAGTTGCGGATTCTGTCTCAGTTTCCTCACTTGTTGCTTGATTATCCATGGTCGTATTTTCTGTACCTAGATTACTTTCACTATCTTGAGCTTTAATAATAGTTAAAGGTATAAACACCAAAGCCAATAACAAAATTATTCCCGACAAATATTTCCTAAGTTTATGACTAATTTTCATTATACTCCTCCTAATACTCCTTAAATTTCCTATAAGTTTCATCACAATTCGACAAAAAATTTCCTATTGCTAACCAACTTTATCAAAATTATAATACCAAAGAATTGATAAAGTCCATATAATTGTGTAAAAGACAAAAGGCCATGTAGCAACCCTTTTTACGGTACAATGTTTTTAACCACAAAAACATACCCAGGAGGACTTTACATGACCCAAGTACATTTTACACTGAACAGCGAAGAGGTTCAAAACATTATTGAACGATCAGTTAATGATGATGTTTCTAAAAAGATTTTAACTACTGTTTTCAACCAATTGATGGAAAATCAACGAACAGAATATATTCAAGCCGATGCGTATGAACGTTCAAAAAGTCGGCAAAGTCAAAGAAACGGCTATTATGAGGGAGAATTTACTACTCGGGTAGGAACACTGGATTTAAAAGTGCCCAGAACTCGTGATGGTGAATTTTCACC
>NZ_FOEN01000018.1 GCF_900110675.1 Ignavigranum ruoffiae
ACCCCGTTTGATTTCGTTATGAATTGTTTGGGGCGCCCGTCCCAGTATTCGCGCAATGGCTCGGTTAGAATAGCCTTGTTTTTTCAACAATTCAATTTGGCTCCGTTCTTTGAAAGATAAGTGTTTTGATTTGCGATTAGATGTGGTAAAGTGAGTTTGCGTCATGTAAATTCATCCTTCTTATATTTTTGTGTCGTGACTTAAATATAACATGAATTTACATGGCTTTTATTATTTTTTTAGCGGTGGCTAAGTTGATTATAAAATCCGCCTAGTTTTGTTAGTTTAAAAGATTTAAAAGAAAATTATAAATTAGATGTTTTTTCTCCTAAAAGATGTTCTAATTCAAATAAAAGAAGAGGTAACGAATCATATAATCACGATGGTCTTAGGTTAGAAGCTATAAATCACGAAGGTGGCGTTGATTCATACACTCAAGTTTTTTACAATGGGATTATTGAAAGCGTGGAAATTAGAATGATGAATCGAGTATCAAATAATGGAGATAGTCAACCTACAATTTATCGGTGGGATAGATTTGAAGAATATTTAGCGATAAAAATAAAAGAATTGATTGAAGTTATATTGGATTATGGTATAGCTAAGCCAATATATATTTTTGTTTCTTTATTAAATGTTAAGGGAAAAACAGCAACATTTGGTGAGTGGGGAGATCAAACTCCAGGTGGCCCATTAATGCAAGATATAATCAAAATAGTACCAGGTTATATATCACATGATAATAGTTTTTCAGAAGCGATTTTTCCTGTAATGACTAACTTAGCACATGTTTTTGGTTTTGAATATACGTCACTATATTTCCCAGATGGTGAAGTTGTGAATCATTATATTAAATAATAATATCAATACTTTAAAACCAACATTCAAAAATCAATCCAACTCTTAATAACAACACACGTGGAGACGGTGGTATTATTGTCAAGAAAATAGAAAAATAAGTTATAAAAGTGTTGAAATAGGTGGCTTTTAGAATTTTACAAAGAGCCAGTACTTACATCTCTTTTTTTCCTGTAAAACTATTGTATCTTGAAACTTTAAGAAGTTTCAATCATTCGATCTGTTAACCGTTATTTTTTGGATCTAAACTTAATAAAATAGCATTAATGGCGACGATGACTGTTGACACAGACATTAGAATTGCTCCTACTGCAGGACTTAATGTGATACCAATAGGGGCCAAAATTCCCGCAGCTAGAGGGATAGCTATAAAGTTATAGCCGGCTCCCCAAAAGAGATTTTGTTTCATTTTACGAGTTGTTTTTTGTGCTAATTCAATGAATGATTCAATATCTCCTGGATCGGATTGAGTCAATATGACATCTGCTGAATCCAATGCAACTTGAGTCCCAGCACCAACAGCTATACCAACGTCTGCCAAGGCAAGAGAAGGAGCATCATTGACACCGTCACCTACCATGATAACTTTCTTTCCCTCATCTTTAAGTGTTTTAACTAACTCATATTTGTCTTGTGGAGATTGATTTGATCTATATTCAATCTCTAAATCTTCTGCCGCGCCTTGAGCTGCTTTTTCATTATCACCTGTTGCCATAATTGGCTCTATATTGTTCTTTTTAAGAGCTTTAATTAACTCTTTGCTCGTTGGTTTTAATTCATCCCCTAAAGCTACAGCACCAATAGCATCATCGTTTTCTACTAAGACACTGAGAGTTGCTCCTTTTGGAATATCAATATCCAGATTACGTCCGTAGGCTTTTTGACTGATTAATTGGTAACGGTGCCCGCCTGCTTTACCCTCTACTCCGGCACCGGAAATCACATCAATCGAATCAAAAGATGTTGGACGTATATCTTGCTGCTCGGCGAAACTTATAATTGATTGAGCAATTGGGTGGCTAGATCCTCCTTCAATACCTGCCAATAAGGCAATGATTTCCTCTTTCTTATATTTGTTATTAAGAAGTTTTACATCTAATACTTTAAACTCACCAGTTGTTAAAGTACCTGTTTTATCTAAAATCATCACATCTGCATCTTGAGCTATTTCTAAGGCCTCACGGTCTTTTACTAGTAACCCACGACTTGCTCCTAAGCTCGTACTACGGGCAGTGACCAATGGAATAGCAAGACCCAATGCGTGCGGACAAGCAATAACTAATGTAGTAATAGTAAATATAACTGCTGTTGGCACATCTTCTATAACCATCCATGTTACAAAAGCAATTAGCGCGACAATAACAGCAATATAGAAGAGCCACCCTGCAACCTTTTGCGCAATATTTTCTGCCCTGGAAGGTTGACTTTGAGCTTGGCTAATTAAAGTCTGTACTTGAGAGATAAAGGACTTATCACCTGTCTCAAGCACTTTAATATAAAGAACCCCTTCTCCATTTGTTGAGCCCCCGATTACTTCATCGCCAGGGCCTTTTTTTACTGCTTTTGACTCCCCAGTTAGAAGAGCTTCATTTAAACGTGATTCGCCACGCTCGATAGTTCCGTCTGCTGGTACATTTTCTCCGGCTTGAACACGAATTAAATCACCTACCTTTAAGTCAGCAACTGGACGTGTTTCAATGGAATCATCTTCTAATACAACATGAGCATCTTTCGGCACTAACTTAGCCAATTCTGCTTGTGCATCTCCTGCTTCTCCAATAGTTTTCATCTCAATCCAGTGACCTAATAACATGATTAATAGTAATGAAGCAAATTCAAAGAAAAAGTCCATGACCTGTTCACTCGTTACGTAGCTAGTGATAACAGCATAAACACTATATAAATATGAAACACTTATACCTAAAGAAACGAGTGCCATCATTCCAGGTTCTTTTTGTTTAAATTCATCAACTGCACCTTTATAGAATGGACGTCCACCATAAATAATTAATATAGTAGATAAAATAGCTACTACAATATCAGAATATGGAAAAGTAAACTGTAATGGTAGTTCAAATCCATACATAGGGGATAAGAGCATAATAATGATTCCTAATGGCAATGACTTTAAGAATAGTTCTTTAAAGTTTCCGTGATGATGATGCTCATGCCCTCCGTGTCCGCCGTGCTCATGACCAGCATGATGATCGTGATGTTTATGGTCTCTTTGTTGTTCCGTTTTGCTATTGTTGTGTTTCAAGTGATCCATATCGCCGTGATTATGGTGACGGTGAGACGAATGTTTGTTGTTATTCTTCATTTTTAATTCCTCCTTATGCTTAATGATGATGTAAATGGCACTCGCATTGTCCTTCTGGACAATTGCAAGCCACTTCTTCTACTGCGAAAGATTTTTTCATCTCTAATATTTTTTCTAGTCGATCTATATCATCGAAGCTTAAGACATGATCTTCAATGATTCTTCCTATTACATTTCCGACTTTTTTTCGACAAATACGGTTAAAAATATCTTCTGCATAATCCCTTACGGCTTCTTTCTCTTCAATATTGGCAGTATAAATAAACTTTCTACCTTCTTGCTCTGTCTTTAGAACACCTTTTCCAACTAATCGACCTAAGATCGTTTTGATAGTGGATTGTGTCCAGTCCATTTTTTCTTGCAATATGGAGATGACTTTTTTACTAGTTACTCGATCATTTGCCCAAACTACACGCATGACTTCCCATTCAGCATCTGTGATATAAGTATTAAGTTCTATATTGCTAATTTTCCTCTCCTCCTTGTTGTCTACAAATGTAAACGAGCATACTCAAAATGAGCGTACTATTGTAAACGAAATATGTCAAGTCTTTTTAATAAATTTAAGCAAAGATTATTGCGTTTGTTTTCCAATTTATTCCCAGTACTATTTGTAAGGTTATCATTGATTTACATTTATCACTTTTGCAATTTCTAAAGTTTTAATCATAGTACCATTAAGAGTTGCCAGATATACTTGGAAAAAAGAGATATTCAGTATTAATAGGTAATGAAGAAAGAATAAAAGGAGTAGATATATTCCCAAGAACGAGGCTTTCCTAAAAATTTAAATTTTATCAATACTGACCACTCGAGCCATGTCGAGTGCGTAGTATTGATTGAAAAACTCAAGGGATAAACCGCTTAAGAACGGGGTCCTAGGCATATGATAGATGTCTAGACACCTCGTTTTTGGCTTGAGAGATAGAAATTTTGACCTGGAAGGTGATTTACCGAGGAAAAATAGAGGTACGTCTGGGGAAACAGGTCGATTGGAGTGATAAGGTGGAAAAATGATAACTGGTAACGTGATACAATTTAATGACTAAAAAGCCTTCATATAGCGGTTTTACTGGAGAGTAAAGGGGCAATATCAGGGCTTATTTAATAGTTGATTGGTAAAATAGCGGGAACTTTTTGTTATTTGAACACACTTGAATTTACTAAAGAAAATACTCCGATATTAAAAATAACTTAGCAATTGTGGAGACTTAGGCGGAGAGTGTTCTCCGTCCTAACCCTTCTTTCGTAAGTACGAAAGGGAATCTCAGGCTGGCGAATAGCTCACGTCTCGAATTTTTGTTGAAGAAGAGATCATTGATCTTATTCCTACTAGCGGAGATCAAACTTCAGGAATTTTAGTAAACGTTCAAAAGCGATAGATGATAATCAATTGATTAAAAAAACTGCTCAAGACTACTTTGGGTGATAAGGACACCACTCAAGACGAGAGGTGGGTTCATAATTAAGACTATGTTAAATATCCAACGTCTTCTTATATTTCTGTCCAACCACCATAGAATGATTGTTGATATTAGAGCCACCTTAGGTAATAAGAAAATAACCAAGTGAAATTTGAATCGAATAAAGCGCCAAGCAATAGCCATAAATATGTGATCAATACTTGTGTCAGTAAAATACCTAAAAATCGTACGAAACATCGCCCCCTATACTATGAATACATGTACCCTTCATTATAATAGACTAAACATTATTGATTATCATTTTCTAAGGCCTCTTTTTTAATCAACGAATGGATGTAAAGGACTGGATAGTGTGAATTCTATACCTAAGACTTCTTGCTTGATGTGCCAAAGCGATTTTAGTGTGTGTTATTGGTATGTCTAGGATTGGATAGAGTAGAATAAGAGGAAGACTTGTGAAAATAAAATAAATAGTATTAGGAGGGCGTATGAGACTTTAGCATCAGTGCTTAATTAATCGATTACCTCAGCATCAATTACTTGGTCAACACCGAGAATGTGCGGCCTTAAGGGGAAACGGCTGGGGCAAGAGACATGCGACGGTCAATTATGTATTTGACCATTCGCTATACTTATTATATCGATACCACTTATTAGTGATAGCTGAGATGGAGTCACGAGGTTATCAACCTAGTGCAGAATGGAAGGATAAGAACTATCGGGGAATGAATTGTAACCCTTATCGGGATTTACCAGAATGTGTCGTTAATCGTCCAATCTATCCAGAGCATGATCGTTATTACAAAGAAGAGTGCCTTAGCAATGAGCGATTGAAGGGAATGAATCTGGAAGACTAGGAGGTGGGCGTGTTAGTCATTACTGAAGCGTTGGTTTTCTGATGAGCTTTTGAATGGATTTATTCAGAACCTTGAAATTGACTGGATGGTTAGGTTTTTTATTGATTTTTATATGTTTAAATAAGTGGGTTTTATTTCATAGGCATTTTATATTTACTTGATAAGATTCAAGTATATTAAATAACGAAAGGAAATGTTTATGAAGAAAAGTATGTTAAAAATGATCTTAGTGAGTCAAATCGTTTTGACAGGAGGCATCTCCTCTCTACCTAACCTGTCCGTTTTAGCCCAGACACAAGAAACTACCAACCAAGCGCAAGAGTCAGCCCAAGAGGCTACCCATTCTTCTGATGAAGATAATTCCACGTCTGACAAAGAAGCTGAGAAGGATGAAATACCCACTGATCCTGAAGTGTTAAAACAAATGATCGAGAATTATGGGCAAAAAATCGAAGTAGAAGGTCATCAGATGAATGTCCTTGAACTAGGAAAAGAGAATAAAGGCAAACAAAAAACGTTAGTCTTTATGCCAGGTTTAGGAGAAGCCTCACAACCACTGACTCACAAGAACCTATTGGACCTTTTGGCTGAGAAGTATCATATTCTAGTGGTTGAACCTTTTGGTTATGGCTTGTCAGATGTAAGTCGACAAGAGCGAACGGTCGAGAATATAAATAGACAACTACATACAGCGCTTGAGAAAATGCAAGTATCAGAATATTTATTAGTTGCCCACTCCTTGTCAGGAATCTATGCCGTTAATTATGCACAAACTTATCCAGAAGAAGTTCAGGGTATTGTGGGAATGGATACAAGTACGCCAATGATGAATGGTTTCATGGATATACAGCATGAGGAAGCACCGGTGGATGATAGTGGTGTCGCTACCGATCTTCCAGAAATTCCTGATGTCGATGAAGCGGTTAATAAACAATACCAGTTGATATCTCAACTTAATTTGAATAATCCTGATGTTGCAGATGAGAGTAAGCGGTCTAATCAGGTTTTAATTGATGCCAAGGATGATAAGATTCCGAGTGGAATCCCTGCCTTATACCTCTTGGCACAGGATTCATATGAAGATATTGAGCTACGCCGTGAGTTTATGGATAAAATCACTATGAACTGGGAAGAGCAACATAAAGACCTCTCTGAAAATTCAGATGAAGTACAAACACATATCTTAGAAGGTGATCACCTTCTCTATATGACACAATACAAAGAAATGGCACGATTGATTGATGAATTCGTCAGTCAGCTTAAGTAAGGTGGTCTAGATGGACAAGAAAAAAATAACTTGTTTGAGCCTAGTCCTAATAAGTCTGTCATTCTGTCCGCGGGCTTGGGCGGGTGAAGTAGAACTTCTAGAGAAAATTAAAATCAATGAGGAACTCTTTACACAAGGCTTGGAACTGAGTCCCGACCATGAAATTGTGATGGGGACAGGTTTGAAAGGGCAATCTAAGATTGGTAAGTTTGACTTATCGACGGGAAAGTTAAAGGATACCCAGTCTCTGCCACATGACTATTTTGGCGAAGGGATTACTTATACTCCGGATGCCTTATGGCAATTAACTTGGAAAGAAAAGAAAGTCCTAAAACGAGACCCGAAGACCTTTGAAGTACTTGAAGAAAAGACGATCCCAACAGAAGGCTGGGGGATCTGTTATGATGCCCATAATGATGTGATTTGGAGATCCGATGGAACGAGTACCCTCTACAAGCATCATCCCAAAACTTTTGAATTATTAGGTCAGATAAGTATCAAAAATGGTAAACTGGCAGCTTCTAAATTAAATGAACTGGAATGGGTTGATGGCTATATTTTTGCCAACCGACTTTATCGTGATGAGATTTTCAAGATCGACTGCTCAAGTGCGGAAGTAGTGGATAAATACGATATTCGACCAATCATTGATCAAACTATGAATGACGAGGAATTAGCCAAGATCGATAGTTTGAATGGGATTGCCCATATCAAAGATCAAGAATTTTATCTTACGGGCAAGCTTTATCCTTATATTTACAAAGTCATCTTAAAATAGTTGAGTTTATGATGATTTCAAGGATTCAGCTCACAACGATGTTGTCTTAATTAGATGCTAGACCAAGAGGAAACGGGTGCTTCCTACTTGGTCTTTTTTTGTTTATAGAATAGACGAATCGTTTATTTGACCAATCTCATTATCTTTAAATGTGTATCTAACTTTGTATATTTAAGTAACGGTACAAATTCTTACCTATTACCAGCAGCAATACACGAAAAGAGTAAATGGGAATCGTTGTCCGTCTGATGAAGCTCATCATGAATCATCTGTGGCACAGTCCAATGATTTCAGCAATGGCTCTGATAGAATGCATGTGTTTTTCCAAAAATTCAAGGGGCCTCATCTCTATAAATGACATAATTTGACTTACTGTCAGATGAGCTAAAGTGAATTTTCATCATATAAATTCATGGATTATATATTTTTGTGTGGAATCTACAATATATGGCGAATTTACATGGATCTATATTTTTAACAAAGGCTTAGTTGCTTATATAATCTAACAAAATTTGGAACGTATATTTCATTAACGTTTCACAAAACATGGATAAGATATTATTGAATATAGTTAAAAGTTTCTATTTTACCAAAATTAAAGAAGGAAAAATTATGGAAAACATTGTTAAGGGAAGTATGAATACTTCTTAGGTTATGCTTGAGCTTATGTTTGTTTAATGCAGTAGTTGAATAAAATATCAAATGAATAGAGATTCAGTTAAAAAATAATAATTATCTATATTGTATCCCTTGTGGGCCATGCAGAAAGGCGGGCCAAGTGGATGAAATTAGATGTTCAGAAAAATAGAGAGGAGTCGTTAGCTAGTGATAAAAAATGCTATAGCATATATAACTAGAAAAAAAAATAGAACATTGATTATTTTTGTTATTTTAACAATAGTTCTTTCTTGCTTGTTTTCTTGTTTAACAATAATGAAATCAAGCAATGAAATCGAAAAGACTTTATATAAAAGTTCGAATTCTTCTATATCAATAACAAAAAAAGATGGCAACTATTTTAACATTAATCAATTTAAAGATATGGAAAAAATAAAAGAGATTGAAGAAAAAATAATTCAATTTGAGGAATTAGCAAAAGTAAATGATGCGAAAGTCGTTGACGGAGAACAGAAAATAAATAGAGATGACTTATCTGACGAATTTAAGAATGTTGTTTCAGTCGAAGCTACGAATAATACTAAAAGAAACATTTTATTTACTAGCGGAACATTTACAATGAGTGAAGGTAAAAACATAGAAGAGAATGATAAGAATTCGGTGGTTGTTCATGAAGCGTTTGCTAAAAAAAATAATCTAAAATTAGGAGATGACGTTGATCTTGAATTCATAGACATTGAAAAAAGCGGAAAAATAAAAAGTCATAAATTTAAAATTATAGGAATCTTTTCTGGTAAAAAACAGGAAACATATACAGGATTTTCTTCTGATTTTAGTGAAAATATGGTTTTTGTAGATTATTCAACAAGTCAAGGAATATTAAATAAATCAGAAAATAATAACATTGCACATAAAATTTTAATGTATTCTAGTAGTTTAGAATCTAGCGACCGAGCCTTAAAAAAAATTAAAGCACTTAAAATTGATGAATCAAGGTATTCCATTGAGAAAGATAATAATGCGTTTGAAGAGTCTATGGAGTCAGTCAGTGGAGTAAAACATATCATTAAAATAATGACGTATTCTATTATGTTAGGTGGGATGGTTGTTCTCTCATTAATCTTGATTCTATGGTTAAGAGAAAGAATTTATGAAATAGGTATATTTTTATCTATTGGAACAACTAAGATACAAATTATTTTGCAATTTATATTTGAGTTAATATTCATATCTATACCAAGTATACTATCCTCCTTATTTTTAGGGAATCTACTATTAAAAGTAATTGTAGAAGGTTTCATTAACTCAGAGCAGTCAAGGCCATTCGGTGGAAGTTTAATAAATAGTAGCAGTTATATGTTAAGTATAACCACCCTTGTAGAAAGTTATTTATTATTAATAAGTATTATGGTTGTATCAGTTGTCATTGCTTCCTCATTAATATTAATAAAGAAACCAAAAGAAATATTATCAAAAATAAGTTAGGAGAAAATAATGGATATATTAGAAATTAAGAATGTAACTTACAGTTATGCGAATTCTAAAGAAAAAGTTTTGTCAGGAGTAAATCAAAAATTTGAACTTGGAAAGTTTTATGCGATAGTAGGGAAGTCAGGAACAGGAAAATCCACACTTCTTTCCCTACTAGCAGGACTGGATAAAGCTCAAACAGGAAAAATCTTGTGTAAGAATGAAGACATAGAAAAGAAAGGCTATAGTCATCATAGAAAAAATAATATATCTTTGGTATTTCAAAATTATAATTTAATAGATTATTTATCACCGATTGAAAATATTAGATTAGTGAATAAATCAGTCGATGAGAGTATCTTGTTTGAACTAGGCTTAGATAAAAAACAAATAAAAAGAAATGTTATGAAATTATCTGGCGGACAGCAACAAAGAGTAGCTATTGCTAGAGCATTGGTATCAGATGCCCCAATCATACTAGCTGATGAGCCTACCGGTAATCTAGACAGTGTGACTGCTGGAGAAATAATTAATATATTAAAGGCACTAGCTAAAGATAGAAATAAATGTGTCATAGTTGTCACACATAGTAAGGAAGTAGCAGATTCTGCGGATATCATTTTAGAACTATGTGGTAAAAAGTTGAAAAAGGTAAACACAATGAATTTGGAGGTTGAATAATGATAAAAAATGCATTTGCTTATGTAACTAGAAAAAGCTTAAAATCGTCAATTATTACTTTAGTTATTTTATCTATGTCAACGTTAAGTCTCATTAGTTTATCTATTAAAGATGCCACAGACAGAGCTTCAAAAGAAACATTTGCTAATATAACGACTAGTTTTTCTATGGAGATAAATAGACAAGTAAATCCAGGAACACCTAGGGGAGGGGGAAATGTAAAAGGTGAAGATATAAAAAAGATATCTCAAATAGATAGTATAGACTCCTATGTAAAGAGAATAAACAGTGTCGCAGACCTAGTTGACCATGATATTATTGAAACTCAAGATACTCTTGCGAATCAATCACCTGAAAGAGCGAAGAATTTTCAAAGAACAGTCATGTTAACAGGGGTTAACGATTCATCAAAAGAAACAAAATTTATATCAGAAGCCTATAAATTAGTAGAAGGAAAACATTTAGAAAATGAAGATAAAAATAAAATTTTAATGCATAAAGATTTAGCGAAAAAAAACAACCTTAAAGTTGGAGATAAAATAAAAATAAAATCTAATTTATTTGATGCTGATAATGAGAAGGGTGCAAATGAAATTGTAGAAGTAGAAATTAAAGGGCTATTTGATGGCCATAATAGCGCTGGTGTCATTGCAGCACAGGAACTATACGAAAATACATTAATTACTGATGTTCATACAGCGGCTAAAGTCTATGGGAATACAGAGGATACAGCCGCATACCAAGATGCAACATTCTTTGTAAAAGCTGATAAGAATCTTGACAACGTCATAAAAGATCTTGGGAAATTAGATATAAATTGGATAGAATATAATCTGATTAAAAGTTCATCAAATTATCCTGCGTTGCAACAATCTATAACAGGTATCTACTCCATTTCAAACAAATTATTTTTTGGTTCATTAATATTTGCCGGACTTGTAGTTTCATTATTGCTATTCTTATGGATGAATACTAGGAAGAAAGAAATAGCAGTCTTACTATCATTAGGGATATCTAAATTAGAGATTTTTGGCCAATTTATAGTTGAGATGGTATTTATGATGATTCCAGCACTGCTTGGTTCTTATTTCTTAGCTCAATATACTGCGGATAAGCTTGGGAACAATTTATTGAATAAGGTTACTGGTGATATAGCTAAACAAATAGCTAGGCAATCTGCTTCTAGCCAATTAGGTGGTGGGGCAGAAGCTGAAGGATTCAACAAGACTCTATCAAGTTTGGATATCAATGTATTACCTAAATTCATCATTTATGTCCTTATATTTATGAGCTTAGTACTGCTTGTATCATTAATTATTTCTTCATTCAATATATTGAGAAGGAATCCAAAAGAATTATTGATTGACAATAATTAAAAACTTTCGGTGCTTTTTTGCACCGAAAGTCATAGTGTAAAATTTCTTGTGTAACCGCCGAGTCTTCATAGAAAAAGAGACCTCATTTCTGTAAGATTGTAATAACGACAAAACAATCAAAAACAGGAGGTCCCTTATGGAAGACTTTAACACAAAATTAGTGGCAGCACTAGCCCAAGGTAAACCCATTCATGAAATTTTTTGTCAGGCTCTAGAAGATGCAGTTAACCTATTGTTAGAGACCGAGAGAACGGTATTTCTTGATTACGAGAAATGGGACGTTAAAGGTTATAATACCGGCAATTCTCGAAACGGTTATGATTCACGCACATTAAAAACAGAATACGGCACCTTACAATTAAAAATGCCACGAGATCGCTTAGGAAAACTTGATCTAAAAACCCTTCAGTGCCTCCAAACATCGTCATCTCATTTAGAACAAATGATTATTTTAATGTACCAAAAAGGGGTCACTACGCGGGATATTTCTGAACTGATTGAAAAGATGTATGGACACCACTATTCGCCCACCACGGTTTCCAATCTCTCCAAAACCTTTGAAGCGGAGTTAAAGGCCTATCGCCAACGACCCATTCAAAAAGAATATGTGTGCCTCTTTTGTGATGCCACCTTTGTCTCAGTGAAACGCAATACGGTTTCCAAGGAAGCGGTGCATATGATTGTGGGCATTAATCCGCAAGGCTATAAGGAAATTTTAGATTTCCAAGTGTTTCCTACCGAATCAGCGCTCCATTATCGCGAAATGCTTCAAGATCTCAAAGAAAGAGGGGTTGAAAAAGTGCTTTTATTCGTCTCGGATGAATTAACCGGATTAGCGGATGCCTTAACCGAAGAATTTCCTCAGGCCATGCATCAAACCTGCTGGACCCATCTCTTACGAAGTTTTGCTTCGAAAGTCCGCGTAAAAGATCGCCAACATCTACTGACGGAACTGAAAGAGATTCCTAAAGCCAGTAGTATCGCAGAAGCGACCGAGCGCTTAAATCAATTTATACACCTCTG
>NZ_FOEN01000027.1 GCF_900110675.1 Ignavigranum ruoffiae
GAACTTAGTTCGTGCTGGCCGCATTGGTCGCAAGGTTGGGAAGGGTTACTACGACTACGATAAGAAATAAGGAAAGAATCAAATAAGGGGGACAACATCGATGACAGATTCAGTAGTATTATATGAAGAGAAAAATCAGATTGCCTATATTACGATTAACCGACCAAAGGCCTTGAATGCCATTAACCACGATGTAATTGCTGGACTTGAGCAAGCCTTTAAACAAGCCAGCGATGACGATTCGGTAAAAGGGATTGTCATCCAAGGATCGGGTGAGAAAGCCTTTGTTGCCGGAGCAGATTTGAAATTCTTTGTTGAGAATGTAAAGGCTAAAACCGTTGATAAAATTGTTGATTTTACCCGTCAAGGTCATGAGTTACTAAGAGATTTAGAAACATCGAAAAAACCAACGATTGCCGTCGTTGATGGTTTATCACTAGGTGGGGGTTCTGAATTAGCTTTAGCTTGCCAATATATTATTGCTACCGATAAGGGATCTTTTGGTTTCCCAGAAAGTGGTCTAGGAATCTATCCTGGATATGGTGGTTTACTTAGAACGAATAAATTTGTCGGGCCTGAGCTTACTAAATATTATGGCTTAACTGGTGAGAATATATCCGCAGCGGATGCTTCTGAAATGGGTATCGTCGATGCACTGGTTCCAGCCGATGAAGTAGAAAAGACGATTGAAAAATTAGTCGCTCAAGGCGTTCCAGCTGACAAATACCAAGCTCATCCACTCGCTGATAAATATCAAGAAATGGTTACAGCCTTTAAAGCTGAGAATATCGAGCACACACTCGCTGGCCAAGCGGTTGAAGGAGTGAGTCCGGAATTTGCAGCTAAAGTGGCAAAGAAAGTTGGCTATAAGAGTCCAAATTCAGTCAAGGTCATTCAAGAATTAGTGGACGCTCAAACACCTGCGTCAATCGATGAAGGGATTCAGATTGAACTGGGTCAACTTTCATCCATGTTCGGTAATCCAGAAGCTGAAGAAGGCTTAAATGCGGTAATTGAAGGCCGTCGTCCAGACTTTTCGGCTTTTAAATAAATTTACTATTCTATAGAGTATCCTTTCTCAAGATTACTCAAACGTTTGCTTAGACGTTTGGGTAATCTTTTTTAGAGATTCTTCATATCATATATCTTGATATAATCAGTTAGAGTGAGATAATAATAATGAGATTATTATGAGTGGAGGTGATGCCTTGGAAGAGAATGTCTTTATTCATGAAATGGAAGAGCATTTGCGAGGCCTATCTCGGCAATTAATGCGTTTAGATACAACCGATGCTATCTTAAAACACCTGTCCAAATTAATTATGGACACCATGAATGCGGATGTTGTGTTTATTATGAATAAAAATGAGAACCGGTTAGAACTGCATTCAAGTATTGGGATGAAGAATCCCCCGTTAAAGATTGTGCCGATTAATACGACGACAATTAGTCCGCAGATTCTTAATCATAGTACGCGGGGCGACAATGAAGTTTATCAAGATACTTTGTTCGAATTATATATCGAAAAATTCGGCATTCAAGATTGGTTCTCGATTCCGATTCGTGACGAGGATTCGCTTTATGGGCTCTGTTTTGTTGGTTATTATGAGCCAACCAAGCTCTATGGCCAATTGAAAGAGGCTTTTGATGAGTTAGGAAATTATGTGGCCATGTCGATTAATCTGATTCGTAAGGGCGAGCAACGAGCTGAGCGATTGTTGACTTTCCAAGCCGATAATTTACAAGGTACCGATCTAGATCGGTTAGTTGAAGAAGTCGTCTATCATATTGGTAAAGAAACCCATTGTAAGAAAGTAGGGATCTACTTATTTAATCAGGATAAAAGTAATCTGGTGCTCCAGCGGCCAACCTATCAGGGGGTCAGTCTCAAAGCAAAAATTGTCACTACTGCCTCGAATTTTATTAAGGACGTTCTGCCGCGGGTGGAAGAAGTTGGCTATTTCCGGATTACCATTCCCATTCATTTAGATATGGAAATGATTGGGGTCATTTTTGCTCAGAAAGATTATGATGACTTCTTCAATCATGACGATTATGACTTGCTGACCATGTATAGTAATTATTTTGCTACGATTTATGAGAACCATCAGTTGATTCATAATGAGCAACAACGGCAAATGGATTTAGAGATGCTGCTACGGATTCAACAAAAACTGATTAAAGGGACAGTAGACACGAATGATATACGTTCTACCAATCAAATGGTTGGTCGCTTGATTAACGGGATGGTCTTGTTGTTCGATCAGTATATGAATTTGGTTGACGATTATATCCCCAAAGGACGACATCTTAGTAAGGACAAAATCCGTCAGGCTGGTCAGGAAATTCGTGATCAGGTTAATCTTAATCGCAAGGCCTTTACCATGACAGTCAATGATCGTCATGTTTTCCAAGTCAATGCGATTGATGATGGTATCGATCATTATGGCTTTTTAGCCATTGAAAAAGCTGTATTTTATCAGAATGATCTGGATAAAGTGGCCTGGAATATGTTGAATAATATTTATTCGGTTCAGTTTATCAAGAAACAAATCGAATGGTCGTCCAAGGAAGAGGTTAAAGAGTCTTTTATCCAGAAATTACTCTCGACCAATATTGAATCGATGACGCCCATCCTTGAATTTGCGGCCATGCATCAATGGGATATTTCGAAACCGCATTATGTGGTAGTGATTGCGACCAGTTCAGCGGTTAACGACTTTGAGAATTTAATGACATTGCGCAGCCAATATATTACCCTACAAAAAGCCTTAGCCAATCATTATCGTTCTATTGTATCTAGCCGAATCGATAACAAACTCGTTTGTTTTGTTCCACAGAACCTAGTCAAGGGTGATTTTTGGCAAGATTTCCAAGACTATATTAATCAGCATATGGACCAAGCGGTGTATATCGGCATTGGTGGTTTGACCGATCAGAGTGATTCTTATTATCGACATTACCAACGAGCCTTACAGACGATTATGGTCTTAGATCAGTCGAGTGATTTTGAACAGAAGAATATGGCGCACTTTGACGATCTGGGTTCCTATACTTTATTAAAAGAATTAGAGAACCTACCGATTGCCCGGATGTTTGTCAATACTTATTTGCGAAATATCTATCTACAATCTCAAAATCAGACAATCAATTATTACGAAACTTTGAAATCTTATGTCTTTAACGGGGGTCAGATTCAAGAAACAGCTAACGAACTCTTTCTTCATCGGTCGACCTTGACTTACCGCTTAGATAAGGTACGAGAACTCGTCCATACAGATATTGATAATAGTAAGGAACGCTTTAATTATATTTTGGCCTATAAATTAGTCGATTTAATGGGCTATGAAGTATTTGAACAAAATTAATATCAATCAGTTAAATTGAGTGAACCATGATGAGTGACATGCCAACCATCATGGTTTATTTTTTGACAACTTTTGAGTGAGGCAGAAGGACAGCCAAAATTATTAGATCAGGGCTCGTTCATAGAAGTTTCTGAGGATGATAAAAGGATGAGTTAAAGATAGTTGGCTATTATCGTATGGTATAGAATATTTTCCGCATTTATAGTGATAGAAAATTGGCTTCGAAATTTTTTAGTTATTTTCGCTGAAAAAAAGTGGCGACTTCCTCAAAGCTACTGATGAATACGTTTCCATATTCGGTACACTATAGATAGTAAAACAAAGGGGGAGACAAGATGTCACAAATTAAAACAGTCGGAGTCGTTGGAGCAGGATCTATGGGATCTGG
>NZ_FOEN01000021.1 GCF_900110675.1 Ignavigranum ruoffiae
GTTGATGACTATATCGAACAACCCAAATATAAAAAAGCTTGCGAGAGCTTGGATAGTGGCTTTGAAGATGCCTTTCAATATACCGTCATCGGGAATGGCTACACCCGACTGAAAAGCACCAATCTTCTTGAACGATTGAACCAAGAAATCCGTAGAAGAGAAAAAATCATTCGTATCTTCCCCAATCGAGCTTCAGCCAATCGATTAATAGGTACTATTCTTATGGACATGCATGAAGAATGGCTTAGTTCGACAAGAAAGTATATTAAGTTCGATCAGTAAAAGACCGGTGAAACATTGTAATATATTTTACACAAGATTATGGACTTGACTAAAAAATTATTAGTTACATATTTATTATTAACTAAATTCGACAATTATAAATGTGATTATTCAGGTAAAACAACCCTATTACTTAATCCGATTGAATGTCCTAGTTTATTCAATCACGAAAATGAAAATTATTTTCTTTCTGTCTTACTAACAATGATAGAATTTATACCAAATCTCGATCTTCCATTTCATTACGATTTATTTGACCATATTAAAAAATTCTATTATGCAATTTCTAACGATATGAATTTAAATATAATAACTGATCAGTATATTTTTGAAGAACTGTACAGCTATGTGTATAGACAATATTTTTTAAATATTTTTAACTATAAATATGATGATAAATTAGTCAAAAATACAGATAAAGAATATCCTTTTTTGACTAATAAAATAAAAAAATCGATTATAATTTTAGAAAATTTTTTAGACATAATTTTCAATGAAGAACAGATATCATCATTAGTGCTAATTTTTTCAAAATGGATTACAAAAAACAAATTATTGTTGAATAATAGAAAAAAAATAATTATTGTAACAAATATTTCTTTCGAGCGTGTAAATTATTTTATTGAACAATTAAAATTATTTATCAATTATGAGTGTGTAGCTGTATTGAATATTAATGAAATAGCAGAAATAATAAATTATGAATATGATCTCATATTAACTTTTTCAAAACGAATGACAAATTTAATTAATAAAATTACCTCTAATTATTTACAAATACATTTTTTTATAACTAATCAAGATCTTATGAATCTATTCGAAGTAGGATGTGAATTAGCCAATAGAAGAGTTTTAGTTTCCAATTTATTACAGGAGATTGAAAATAAGGATTATGAGGATGCAAAAACTTTTCTCTTAAAAAAGTATCCAGAGATCTTTCTTTAATTATTTACTGTAAAAGTAAAAGAAATGCATTAGCATTAAATAAGAAAAATTACCAAAATCAATTATTCAAATTTATAAACAAACACCCCTCCCTCCTCTCGCTTTGTTTTGCTCATGTGGCCGTTCTGCCCTAACGGGCTCCACCTGGACACTCGCAAACCATTCGCTTCGAGGAGGGAGGGGTGTTAAATTTTGCTTAACTAACTTAGTAATTCATTGACTCTACGTTGGACTTCTTGGGCATTGTAGCCTGCTTGCTTCAGCTTACGGAATCGTTCTTCACCGACTGACCATAAACCTCGAATAACTTCTTTGGCGATGGTCTGGATGCTTTTCTTGGTGCTTTTTAAGACTTCTACTGTATTAATCTTGTCTGGATTCGCATCAGCGATGGCTTGTCTTCGAGCCAACATCCGAATTAAATATTGGTGGTAACCAATAGCAGCATAATCATAGGGTGCCCCACCTTCACGGAATAATCCTTTGACGGATTCTTCAAAGCTTTTTGGTCCTTTAACCTGATACAGATTATCCAATAAGTATAACCAGTCTTCTAAGAAATCTTCCACACAATCATATTTAAAGTAGTATCCCCCTTCCCTGATTGGTCTTTTTGATCCTTTCAGCTTAGGAATTTTAGGATTTAGTCGATTGGGTACAGTATATGTTAGACCGGCCCAATTGTTATTTAACCTGGCCACTTGACTGGTCCCCCACATACTTTCAAAGTGTAGCATGATAATTAAAAACTCTACATTGATGCGGTACTTACTCGCCAACTCTTTTAATTTTAAAAGGACTGGTACTGTCAGCTTAGCCCCTTGATACTCAAGAAATACTTCTTCGAGTTGACCTTGGCGCTCTACTACATCATCTTGTTCATATTTTGGCCGAGCATAGCCCATAATTCGCCAGTCATTCCAAGCAAATTTATTCTTCGCTACTTGCCCATTAGAGTTTCCTTCAATCGTGGTGATTCTAAAACCATCGACTTCATAGACAAAACCGATATGATCGGCCCAACCACTGGCTTCCCAATCAAAGACAATAATATCGCCGACTTTAGGGTATTGACGACCGAGCCAAATCCCTTTATTTTGAAAAATATCCACATGACGCTGCACGCCACATTCACGACCAATTAAATGACTTAAATTAGTCGTATCGGCCATTACTGTGACAAACATATCACACCAGTCATCATCACAAGTCATCTTATAGCCGACCGGATAAGGCTGGATTTCGTTGTATTTAGCCACTAAATATTGATGAATGGCTGAATATTGTTTAACACCGACATATTTATTCGCTTCTTCCATTAAGCGCAGGATTGACTTCGACACGATTGCCACCCCCATTTTTATAATTATGATTAGATAGTTGTAAGAGCGAACCCATAAATACTGCTAAAACATTTAGCATGGTCACATGTTGATCGAAATGGACTAAACCATAAATTTCGCCAATACCTTTAATAAAGACAGCAAAAGCGGGTAAAAAAATGAGTGCAATCCATTTTAGTAAATCATAGGATTTATTGCTTAAACACACGATTACTCAACTCCTTTAGATTATGCTTAATTTCTTGTATATCAGAACTGATTGATTGCAAATTAATTTCTAAAGTCACAATGCGTTGATTCTGTTTGTCTAATTTCTCTTGGTGGTCAGACTGCGCTTGGGCTTGCTTGTCAATTTCACTTTGGATCACATCTAGCCGACAGATCAATTTTTGAATCTCACTGATTAGCTGAAATAATTTTCCTGTTAGCGTGATAATGGCAATAATTGCACTCGCAAATCCACCCATTTCAAGAATGGCCATGATACAACTCCTTTCTGCCGAATAAATAGGCCTCGCCAAAAGCGAGACCTATATTCTAAGACCTATAAAATTATAGAGAGAAAATCTCTTCAACCTTGCGCGTTACATAACGCGCACCGTCGATACTTGCGTGTAAATCTTGACCAGTTCTTGTGAATAGATTGGCATCAACAATCGTTTGCATAACACCTTGAGCGGTTTCTTGATCTAAATCTTCAACCGGAGCTACTACGACAATTTTATTGCTACGACCAGAAGTATCTTTAAACAATAATTCTAATGTGTTCGTTACATTTTGCATGGTTTATTTCCTCCTTATTTTATGATTAATGTAAACGAGGGGTATACTTATAAGACTGAGACACTACAACAGCGGTAAGTGGATGCGCAGATACCTTTTTCAAAGCTTCGGTCACTTGGTTTAATTGATCTTCTTCATAGTTTTCAATAACCCCAGTGATATTGATCGATTTCCCTTTTTTAGTTCCATCGGAAAACTTTGCTTGTAGACGACCTTGATTGTACGATTTAATCATAGTACAAACCTCCTTTATTTATTTGTAGGAAAGACCCTACACTTATAAACAAAGGTTTTAGTCCATATTTGTTGACCCGTTTATGCTAATAACTTTTTCAAATCAGCTAATTTATGCTGAATCTTTTTCCGTTGCTTATAGATAGCATACCGGGATAAGCCTACTTGATCTGCGATCTCCTGCACCGAATAGTGGTTCAATAAGATTATGAGTTGATATTCCCATGTTGACAACCTTCTTTTCGCTCGTTGCATAAATTCAGCAATATGCACGTCGCTCAATGAAGGTGTAACGATGGGAATATCCTTACTTGTTTGCGCATCAAAGCAACAAGTCTCTTTATGTTCAAATTGTTTCATCAGTCTTAAACCATGCCAAAAAAGTCCTCTCTGGGCATAAGCAACAAACTGATACCGACACTCACCTAAAACATCCCCTGAAAACTTGTCAGCCAACTGAATTAAGTGTAGCTTTAATTCTTGTTGATAGTCTTCATAGTCATTATGATTTGGATAAATCGCTAGCCTTTTTAATATTTTATGGATTAACGGATTAAAGGCCTTTAAAACTTGCTGATGATACCAGGCTTGATAATCCATTCAATCGCCCTAGTATCATTATAAGTAAAGGAGAAATTTATTAATATATGAAAATTGTCCTATCTAAGTATCATCTGCATAAAATTATTGCGCCAAAGATATTCGTCCTCAATGACTCGATCAATCTCTTGGCTACCTACTAAATTAAAGGGTATTTTATAAAAAGAATGGACATCATTATTTTCATAGGCCATGATAAAGAAATGATCAATAATATCCTCTTCATCCATCAAGTCAGGATGATCTTCGATTGGATATGGAAAGACTTTCTCAGTCACATCAAGTTTTTCTAAATAATACATATAGAGGGTATAACGGCCGGCCATTACAGTGGCTGGGAAAGTTCTAAAGGCTTTATTGCCTTGAAATTCAGTAAACAAATCATTCACACGATACAATAAATGAAATTCTTTCATCTAAATCTTCCTTTCAAGATTATTATTTTGAAGCAGGTCTAATTTATTTGCTTCATAGATAGATAACCGATCGGTCGACTAGATACGTTTATTTTCTTTATATTTTTCATCTAATAACATAATATCTTCCAATGTGTTGACACCTTGATTTTTCCAAGTCGCTAAAATACTTCGGCCATAAGCCATCGGATGCTTAGCATTCATCGAACGAGAGAGAGCTTCAAAGATAATCTTGGCATCAAATTCCTTAGACCATGTTTGTAACTCATGCTTAATATCATCATTTAAAGTACCGATATTCGCCGCATAGAAATTTAAGATCGCAAAGTCAAATTGATGCGCCGAATCGTCGGACGAATCGTACACCGATTCTTGATTATGATTTTGCTTTTGACTTTGATTTTGATCATGATTATTATTTTGAATTTGATTCTGTTTTTGTTTTTCTTTTTCATTATGGCTTTGAGGAATCGAATGACGGCGGCTCATCTCTTCCTCAAAAGCCGACTTCAATGACAAGTCAAAACTTCGGCGCGATTGATTCCACCAGTTTACTAAGTGATGATAAGTCTTAGCAATTAAGGTGGAATCTTTAATCTGTGATAGTTCACGACATATAAGATCAATAACCGGCTTACCTCCTTTAATCACACTATGCTTCAAGGAATTTAATAAGGTGATTTCTTGCGTTTGAAAGTTATAAATAATCTCTTGATATTTCGTCTGAAACCGGTCGAGCAGCACGTCGATGACTTCTAAGGTATATCCGGTCTCAAAGGAAATGATGCGACGAGGTAAAGCATATATACCGACTTGAGTTGATTTAGGATTGGTCATTAAATAAATATAGAAATATTTATCTTCAACCGAATAGTGATCGACGACATAGGAATCCGACCAGAATTCAGTATCTACCACACGCTTAACAGACATACTCTTCCCTTTCTATAAAATATTCACTCACACGGACATTAGGATGGCGGGCCTTATAATTTATAGTTTTCTAAAAAGACTTCGATATCTCGACGGTCATAATAAACTCGTTTATCTAACCAAATTTCATTTAAACCATTGGCTACCCATTTCTTTAAGGTCCGGTGGCCAATTTTAAAGATTTTACAGACTTCCTTTTGCGTTAAATAACTCTTATTGACTTTGGGTTCTAATTCAGTCATCCGCCCCTCGATCTGTGACAATCGCTCCAAAATAGATTGGATATATTGATTGACAATATGCTCGACTAAGGAATTAAAATGTTGGGCAATATCCATCTGACCTTTCCCTCCCCTATGCTCTGACTTGTTCAGCAACCGGTGCAAAGAACATCTGATAGAATTCAACCTCATCTAATTTCAATACCCGACCAATTTGATACATGACATAATAAGAGGGATAACAGCGACCTGCTAAAATTTTATAGATCGTTGATAAATCGATTTTAGCTTGATAAGCCATATCGGAGACCTTGATTTTCATCTCCTTCATCCGTTGCTTAATCGATTTACTATCAATCCGAACCATTGCCAACTTCCTTTCTAATGTGTATTGAATTATTTCCTTGATATAATTCTAGGAATAAAATAAACAATTTTTGTAAGTTAGTAAATGCTTTTAGACATTTATCCAAAATAATATTGCATATTTGATAGTTATCCAATATGATATTGGTGGAGAGGAGGTTATCGATGGATCTAGCAAAGCGGATGAAAGAAATCCGCAAGGCCAAAGGCATCACCCAGCAAGAATTAGCGGTTAAGACCAATAAAGCGGTAGCGACGATTATAAGGTACGAGCAAGATTATTTAAATACGATTTACAAAAAAGATATCGAAGACCTTGCTTCAAGCTTAGGGGTTTCTGTTCCCTATTTTCTTGGATTCACCGAGATTGATGATTATCAATTTAAGCAATTACCGGTAATAAAAAATGAACCAAAAAATATGACACCAGGAATAAAAGGTTATCATTTCTCTAGTAGTGATTTATTAGGGAATCAATTAATTTTTGTCATACCGGATCATAGTTATTTACCGCTGTGGCCGAAAGGAACTAAATGTATCATTGAAAAAAGTAAGACGTATAAAAACGGCTCATACGTACTTGCATATGGACAAAGTAATAAAGCATTTATAATCAGAAAATATTTTAAAGATGCTGATACAATATGCTTACTGCCAATCACTGATCGTCAAGTTGTAGAACATATTATCTTTGACGAGACTGAAATGGAAATTTTAGGCCATGTTACAGAAATCAACTATCGACTATAAAATAAAAGCTCCTACACGCTGGCGGGCACGAAGGAGACAAACATGATTAAAAAATACAAATTAAAAAATGGAAAAATATTATATAAAGTGCGAGTTTATCTAGGAATCAGTCCTTATACTGGCAAAGAAGAATATTACCGACAAAGTGGTTTTACTAGCTATCAAGAAGCTAAAATAGCTGAAACTAGACATTTAGCTCATTTTCAAGAACACAAAAAATTGGCATCTGAAAGGATGGCTAAATTCGAACAAATATATCACTTATGGTTTAAACAGTACAAAAAGAATGTAAAATTGAACACCTATAGTACTCAATTAATGGTCGCGGATAAATATATTTTAAGCGAATTTAAAGATTATTATATCGATCAAATTCCAATTGAGAAATGTCAAGAAGTGGTCAACAAATGGTATAGCACGTATACTAAGGCAGCTAATCTAGTGTCGATAACAAATCGAATCTTAGACTATGGCATCAGCCTGAGATACCTAACCTATAATCCAATGAAAGATGTTATTCGACCCAAAAATACGCACAAAGAAAAATATGATGCTCCGTTTTATGGTAAAGAAGAAATCACTGAATTTCTAACCATCGTCGAAGAAAATGAATCTTTATTGTTATACACCATCTTTCGTGTCCTAGCCTTTACTGGGTTGAGAAAAGGTGAATTAATGGGGCTACAATGGAAAGACATCGATTTAAAAACTATGCAATTAAAAGTTCAACGTGTTCTAGCTTTTGCTGACGGAAAATACTACTACCAAGAACCAAAAACAGCAACAAGCTATAGAAATATAAGTATTGATAAGAAGACCTGTCAAATTTTATTCAAATGGCGACAATACCAAAGAGAAACCCTATTTAAACTAGGTATTAATGCGAATCAAGAAGATCAGCTGGTATTTACGATGGATGATAATAGTAATATAAAAGCTCGTTATATTAACAACAACTTAAATCGTATTATCAAAACACACAAACTACCTTTCATAACAGTTCATGGCTTCCGTCATACTCATTGTTCTTTATTATTTGAAGCCGGAGTACCCAATAAAGAAGTTCAGGAAAGATTAGGCCATGCGAGCATATTGACGACGATGAATATTTATGCCCATGTCACCAAAAATAAACGAGAGGAAACAGCCGATAAATTTGCTGCCTTTCTTCAGATTTAGATATTCCGACAAAATTCCCGACAAAAAATAAAAAGAGCACCTCACTCATAAAAAGTGAAGTGCTCTAAAGCTTGATACAAAGCCAATACCGATGGTCGGGGTCGAACCGACACGCCCGTGAGGGCACAGGATTTTGAGTCCAGCGCGTCTGCCAATTCCGCCACATCGGCAAATCAATAAAGCAGAAGGCGGTAGTCGGATTTGAACCGACGAATCAAGGTTTTGCAGACCCATGCCTTACCACTTGGCTATACCGCCACATAAAAATATCAATGAAAAAACTGGGGTAGCTGGATTCGAACCAACGAATAACGGAGTCAAAGTCCGGTGCCTTACCGCTTGGCTATACCCCAATAATAATATTAAAAAGGGCGACTGATGGGAATCGAACCCACGAGTGTCGGTGCCACAAACCGATGCGTTAACCACTTCGCCACAATCGCCATAATGCACCAACAGGGATAGTAGGAATCGAACCCACATCAATGGTTTTGGAGACCATTGTTTTACCATTAAACTATATCCCTATTATACAGGGAAAGAAATGTAAATTCCCTACGATTCTTTAATATTAATGGAGGGGGGCAGATTCGAACTGCCGAACCCGAAGGAGCGGATTTACAGTCCGCCGCGTTTAGCCACTTCGCTACCCCTCCATGATGGCTTGGGACGGAATCGAACCGCCGACACCTTGAGCTTCAATCAAGTGCTCTACCAACTGAGCTACCAAGCCAATACGGTCCGGACGGGATTTGAACCCGCGATCTCCTGCGTGACAGGCAGGCATGTTAACCCCTACACCACCGGACCAATGAATGGAGGTTAACGGGATCGAACCGCTGACCCTCTGCTTGTAAGGCAGATGCTCTCCCAGCTGAGCTAAACCTCCAGGGAATATTAAATTCGTATAGTCCGTACGGGACTCGAACCCGTGTTACCGCCGTGAAAGGGCGGTGTCTTAACCACTTGACCAACGGACCAAAATAATAAGTAAGTGCCTCTGCTGAAGAATTCAAATAACTCTAACCTAAAGCACCATATATGTCATAAAGACTGTTCATCTTTACGGAGAGTAAGGGATTCGAACCCTTGAGACGAAAGAATCGCCTACACGGTTTCCAACCGTGCTCCTTCAGCCAGCTCGGACAACTCTCCAAGCTTACTCCGCAAGCAGGGCTCGAACCTGCGACATCATGATTAACAGTCATGCGCTCTGCCAGCTGAGCTATTGCGGAATGAGAAAATTACCCTGCGCGGCAACGACCTACTCTCACAGGACCAAAGGTCCCACTACCATCGGCGCTAAGAAGCTTAACTACTGTGTTCGAGATGGGAACAGGTGTGTCCTTCTTGCCCTCATCACCACACAGGTAATCTCTTCGCTGAGTGAATGATCACTCAAAACTGAATATCAAATCTCCCTCAAATAATTCCCATCACTTCCCTCGAATCCGTGGTTAAGTCCTCGACCGATTAGTACTAGTCCGCTCCATACATCACTGTACGTCCACTCCTAGCCTATCTACCTGATCGTCTCTCAGGGGTCTTACGAATTGGGAAATCTCATCTTGAA